>NZ_QBKQ01000001.1 GCF_003054225.1 Christiangramia gaetbulicola | reverse complement strand
CTGACATTTCCATCAGGATCTGTAGCATCAGCGGTGATAACTATATCTGCCGGAGACGTGAAGACCTCGCTATTCAGTGGCGAAGTAATGGCTACAGCTGGTAATTGGTTCGGTGCTTCGACCGTGATATTGATACTTTCGGAAGTGGTTGTTTCCAGGTCATTATCCGCAGCTATCGCAGTTAAAGCATAACTGCCCGTGGTCACTCCGTTCCAGGTCACACTCCAGCCATCGGTACCATCGGTATCAATGCCCAAAGAATTAGTGCCTTCAAAGAATTCCACACTGTTAACAATTCCATCAGGATCTGTAGCATCCGCGGTGATAACTATATCTGCAGGGGAAGTAAATATCTCGTTGTTCAGTGGCGATGTGATCGCTACCGTAGGTAACACATTTATTAGTTCAGCAACGCTGATATTTACGATCGCGGATACTGTTTTCCCATTCAGATCATCGGTAGCAATAGCAGTTAATTCATAGTTTCCAGGGAGTACTCCAAGCCAATTAAAACTCCACCCGTCGCTATTATCATTATCTAAACCAATTGAAACTGTACCATGAAAGAATTCTACAGAAGTGACAGTTCCATCTGAATCGGAAGCATCTGCTGTTATTAATACATCTGCAGGAGCAATAAAAGAATCATTTTCCAAAGGTGCAGTTATGGCTATTTCAGGTAAATTATTAGTTGGTACCTCCTCGGTTTCAAAAACCACATCAACAAAGTAGTTGCTTGCCTGGAAATTATTAACGGGGAACGTTGGTGTAGGGAAATATGAATACATTCCGTTTGGTCCATCATCACCATTAGCTAGACCAATTACAGGTCCATTCACTTTTGCCACCTGAAACCCTGAATCTTCAGAGACATAATTTCCATTACTACTGTGATAAGTTATCATATAAGTTACCCCGGCAGTAACGGGAACTAGATCAGGAAAACTTGCCTGCTGCCAACCCGAAGCAGTTTCATTCTCAAAAATTACTTCCGCAAGAAGAACACCAAGAGAACTATATAACTGCCCTGTATGAACTCCGGTATCGCCAATCTCCTTGTAAAACCTTACCCCAGAAATAAATCCATCTATCGTAGTTTGAAATTTCATTCCTAATTGAAGGGCCTGGCCATCATTTAATAATCCGCTTGAAGGGAGATCTGTTTCATTAAAAACAGTACAGGGACAATCTAAATCCTTAGGATCTGGACTAACTATTACATTTACTGGATTTGAAATAGTAAGAACACCTGAATTATCTGTAGCCCTTGCAGTTAAGGAGTAATTTCCAGCTGCCACATCGTTAAAATTAAAAGTGTACGGACTATTTAGAACTTCACCTAATTTTGTTTCATTACTAAAGAATTCGACTTTACTGATTGTTCCGTCGGGATCTAAGGCATTTGCAATAATACTAATGGATGCCGGAGCAGTGAAGTTTGCTGAAGATAATGGCTCTGTAATCTCTACCTGAGGGGGAGCATTATTTACGATATCAGAAACATTTACATTTAAAATAGTTGGAACACTAAGATTCCCAGAATCATCTAAAGATCGAACCTGTATTGCTACTGGCCCCTCAATAGTTGGCGTCCATGAATATACCCAGTCTTCTTTTCCACTGGCAACTACCCAGGTAATACCTCCATCCAAAGAAAGCTCTACTCTAACAATAACATTATCTTCTGCGGTGGTTCCAGATATAATTACCTCTGTATTGATAGGAACTACTGCTCCTTCAACAGGAGAAGAATAAGTTATGACCGGAGCTTCAAAATCTGTAGATGGAGCTGCCCTAACTAGATCACTCTGAATACTTGCTGGTTGAGCCCCCATATCTGCAAAAAGGTTTACCGTGGCCTGTTGCATATCTTTGCTCGGGGCATCATTTCCCCGATCATGATTTTTATCTAATCCCCAGGACCATTGTACAGTACCTGCTCCAAATACAAAAGCACCACTATTATGCTTATAAAAAGATAAATTATGTACAGATCCATTTACTTCAGTTCTGGACAACAAGATTCTACCCTCAGGATAGGTTGATCTATAGGCATCCTGTTCTGAATTCCATTCATATCCAATGGTTGCATAAGTAAATGAAGCCGATTGACCCTCATTAAGGGTAGCGACACTGGTATTTCTCCAGAATCTTAAGTCTTTGAAAGTTGATGGAACTCTTAGAGAGGCATCAGATTCCTCCCAGCTTATCTGACCTGTTAGCGCATTTTCCGGACTACATCCATCGAGGTTAGGATCTCCCGTTACATAATCGCATCCATCTCTCCAAAGACCTGTCCAACTAGAGGTTGGATCACATTTACCACCGCAGGTGTTTTCTCCTCCTGAGCCTTCTTTATAGCAAACAAGGGTTCTATGTGAGTCATTATTCCCGTCTATACTATTTTCCCAGCGGGTTTTCCAGTAAACTTCATTACCACTGAAAAATGCCAGGCTGGTCCCCTGATCCCTGGCCGATTCTACATAATTTCTATGTGGACCAGACCAGTATTCATCATGTCCTACGGAAAGAAAAATTCTATGATTTTTAATTAGTTCTCCCCTTCGGTCACTATCAACATTAGTAGTATATGTTACATCATATCCATTTCTTTCAAGCCATCTTAACATGGGATATTCAGCATTGAAGATCCAGTCTTCTTCGGCTCCTCCGCCTCCACCACCATCACGAGTTAAAAATGGCCTGTTGTAACTTACCTTATTTGCCTTTCCTCCTTGTCCAGTATATAAACTTCGGCCACCATAAATATTATAGGCTTGCCAGGTCGCATCTGAAGTTTGAAATAACAATTCTGAATTACTAGCATCATCTCTAACCACAAAAACTATATGACTTGAACCTCCATTATTCCTGGTTAATAATGCCAGGTAGATACCCGAGACTGCATTTGCCGGAATTTCCCAGATCGCTGACTCCTGCCAGTTTCCACAATCTACTAAGCCAGTATTGTTATCAACCAAACAATTTGGCTGGTTTTGCGGCAGACTGGCTGTAATAGTTGCATCTCCCTGGTACCTCGCTCCATTACCCTGATAATACCCCAGTCTGTAGATTTTTACAGTATAATTACTTGCATCTGTATCTATTTTAAACCTGGCAGTTTCTCCTTTATTGTAGCTCATATCTGTAGCGAAACCTTGAATAGATTGGTCTCCTGCACCATTTATATCCCATTCACTAGATGGGTTTCCTGGTAAGGCATTTTCAGCAACGATAGAATTCTGGCTAACAGGAATTGTAGTTACCGAAAAATTAATACTGCTTTCAGAGATAGCATCCTGGTCATCTGTTGCCTTTACGATCAAATTATAGTTTCCTGCAGAAACATCATTCCAGGAATAGCTCCAACCATCATTTCCATCCAGATCTTCTCCTAATTTTACAGAACCATTAAAGAACTCGATTTTAACCACCTGACCATCTGGATCTGAAGCATTCACGTTAACATCAATAGTTGCAGGTTCAACAAAGTTCGCTCCAGCTACCGGAGTTAAGATATCTATAACGGGAACGGCATTAAAGTTTATAGGGTCAGTATGAAATACCGCGTCTACCCAATAATTAGAAGCCTCAAATTCATCGATAGGAAAACCAGGAGTTTCACTTATAAGAAAAACGCCATTGGGCCCATCTTCCCCTTCAGCCAGAGCTTTTAATGGACGATTAACCACGGCCTGACCAAAAAAGGAATCACTCACTGAATAATACCCATCACTACTATGATAGGAAATAATGTAAGTTGTATTTTTTAGTATAGGAACAGATGAGGAAAATAAAACTTCCTGCCATCCAGAGGCACTCTCATTTACAAAAGTGGCTTCAGCTAAAAGATTTCCTGAACGGTCATAAAGCTGACCAATATGAGTTCCAGTATGTCCATTTTGTTTGTAAAAACGCACGCCATTTATATACCCATCTATTTCCGAGGAAAACTTCATACCTAATTGAATTCCTGCCCCTTCATTCAAGAGATTAAAAGGAATTGACTCAGGTTCAAAAACAGTACACGGGCAATTGAAATTATTTGGATCTACTTCAACTACTATAGTAACACTATCAGAGTAACTAGAAGAATTTTTATTATCTGTAGCCTTAGCCGTGATAGTATAATTTCCATCTTCTACTCCAGGCCAGATGAAAGACCATCCATCACTATAGTCCAGATCTTCTCCTAATTTTATATTATTACTGAAAAACTCTACTTTTTGTATGGTTCCATCAGGATCTGATGCTAAAGCGGTCAATTCAATTTCTTCAAAAGCTAGAAACACCTGGTTATTTGTAGGAGATGCAATAGATACCACCGGAGGTTCATTAATCTCATAAATAGCATTAAAATTTCCACTTCCGGCAGGGAATATCGCGTAGTCTATGCCCTTAATTTTTTCTGTTCTAAAGTTTACAGGAGTAGAGTTTCGGGTTAATTGAACTAGTCTTTTAGAACCGAAAACTACTGGTAACATTGCTTCTAAACTTTGGCTACCGCTACCAATTCCCATAGAGAATGCCAGAGCGTTACCATCCCATACCATATTTTCGAAATATGACTGATTCCTTCCATCTAACCAGGTTAATAATTGTTTGGCAGATATTACTGGAACATTCCTGGAGATAGCCGAAGCAACTATAGCGTCTGAACCTGCAGAGAAATTCTCATCTGTATGCATATTGGCACAAAAAATACCGTAGTATCCTTTTGAACCAAGTGCATTATCTAATAATCTATTAACGGTTAAAGGATAATTTTGCTCCGATTCATCGGTCATTTGCGTGGCCAGTTGATAAGTATCTATAATTGTTCCATCAAGATCTGCAAATCGCATCGCCATTCCAGAACCGGTAAATAAACCTGGGCGATCCTGTACCCAGAATTCTGGCCAATAATAATAGTTAGCATCCAGGCGAATACCATTTTCAGACTCGGCCTTTGGTTGTGAGGCCCAGTCGCTAAAAGCAATACAATGTGTACGATTAGATACAGGATCTGAAAGGTCTGGATAATAGAAACTAAAATCATCTAACTGATTTGTAAGATTTCCTCTTATAGACTGTAAAGTATAATTATCACAATTGGTATGTAAATGAAGTGCGATCTCAAAACCCTGATCCTGGAAAAGTTTTGCCTGTTGATTAGACATAGGAGTATTTGGATAAACATAGGAGGTTCCTCGAATAGCTCGCCAATCGGCAACTGCTTCCGGACTATTGTCCGGGCTTAATTGTAAATATTGATTAAATCGTGCTATGGTACCTCCGGAAGCATGATCATCACCGGTCATAACAACCGCCGCCTTTAGACCTCTAGGTAAATACCAGAATCTAGGAATAGGCTTCTGACTGTTATGTATGATAATATTGGCAAGTAAACGTTGTTGCTCATCGGCCTGAGGAATTTCAACTTTACTGAAATCCAGCCAGTCTGGGTAGAAAAGATCATTTGATCTTACAGGAACAACTCCATCTCTTTCCTGCCCGTTCCATTCCGGATTTCCTTGCCGGGTATAGACTATAGACCGCGCAAGATCATAAGTGAATGCCACCGCTACACCTCCATTTTCTCCCACATTATTAATACTTACCGCAGGATAAGAAGTAGCAGTACTAGAGGATGAATATAAGGTTGCCAGGCTGGTGGCTCCATTTAATCCATACAAATCTGCCTCACTATGAAACTGGATTGTCTCATTTACCAAACCATTACCAGGACCTGAAGAAGTATTAATCAATAAATAAGCGTCTGATAAAGACCCTGTTAATTTTTGGATCCCTAATAACGGTGAAAGGCTGGCATCAGGCTTAAAAGCGATTAATGTCCCCCCTGCTTCCACCCAATTTGTTAGAATTCCAACCTGAGTTGTGTTAATAGGGATGTCTCCCACGATAACAACATCATAATTATTTGCTATTTCTGGGGATAAACCTGAAATATCGAGCGTAGTGAACTCATTAAGTCCTTCAGCCAGTAAAATCTCAGAGGTGTAACTACTGAATGGATTTACTGAAGAAGTTAATACCAAAATGGGACCACCAGGACCTTGAATGTTGGAATTATTTTCATCCCTAATATCCGTTCTGGAATAAGAATTGAAAATAAAGAAAAAGCTGAGTACTACGAACAGGAGATTTTTCCCGGTACGGTAATTTGAATAAAACTTATTCATAATAAAGAAAGTATCGTTGAAAAAATAATTTAAGATTCCGTCATTTCTGGAATAAGCAGTATCACCTACTTACCATTGGATCAATGGCTAATGTTTTGAGGAAGACAAAATTTATAAATATTATACTGGTCTTATCGACCAATTAAAAATCGTCAAGAGAAGTAGGTATTTCTATGGTTAGGATTACTTTAAGGGAGAAAGATGGGGACGCAATATCTAGTTTGTTATGGAAATTCTTTCCTTTTTGCCTTGATTTAAAACGCTTTCAAAATATTCAATGGTTTTTCCTAATCCTTCCCGTAGCTGAACTTTAGGTTCCCAATTTTGAAGTGTTGATTTTGCAAGAGTTGTATCAGGTCTTCGTTGCTGAGGATCATCCTTTGGTAGTTCCTTAAAAATCAGTCCGGAACCTGATCCCGTTAGATCTACTATTGTTTCAGCTAATTCCAACATGGTGAATTCATTCTGATTTCCAAGGTTCACCGGACCGGTTAGTTCATCTGGGGTATTCATCATTCTTATCATCCCTTCTATAAGATCGTCCACAAACTGAAAAGACCGTGTTTGTGTTCCATTACCAAAAATGGTTAAATCTTCACCTTTCAAAGCCTGAACAATAAAATTAGAAACAACCCTGCCATCATCTGGATTCATATTGGGACCATAGGTATTAAATATTCTCACGATCTTAATATTTACGTTATTCTGAATATGATAATCCATAAACAGCGTTTCAGCACAACGCTTTCCTTCATCATAACATGATCGTGGACCTATAGGATTTACATTTCCCCAATAATATTCCGGTTGTGGATGTAATTCTGGATCGCCATAAACCTCACTGGTACTTGCCTGTAAAATTTTTGCTTTCACTCGTTTAGCCAGCCCAAGCATATTAATAGCTCCCATTACAGAGGTTTTAATGGTTTTAATTGGATTATACTGGTAATGTACTGGCGAAGCGGGACAAGCCAGGTTATAGATCTCATCTACCTCAATAAAATATGGCATGGTGATATCATGCCGCACCAATTCGAAATATGGATTATCCAGCAGATGGACGATATTTTTCTTTGTACCGGTAAAATAATTATCAAGGCATATCACTTCATTTCCCTCTTCGAGCATGCGTTCGCAAAGATGAGAACCAATAAACCCCGCTCCACCTGTAATTAAAATTCTTTTCATGATCTTAGATTATTTAGATTGTTTTTAATTCCACTTGACGCTTCTTTCTTTTAAGTTCACGCATTTTTATTGAGATAAGAAATTCGTGATAAGCCATATTTGTGCAGTAGATAAAACCTGGGGATCCTTCCAGAAAGCCTAGATTAAAAAAGTAGGCGTGAAGAAATCTTAATAATGGCCATCCGGGAACTTTAATTAACCACGATTTTAAAGCCGGATTTCTAGTGCTGGAGTGTTTATTAAAAATATTCCTGAAAGGTGGACAATTATCAAGCCTGGCTTCCGCCTCCTGACTTGAATATTTATTATGTCTTTCAATCCATTGAGTCCAACCTTTAGAAAAGCTATAATGCAGATAAGGTTCTTTTATATATTCCAGTTTACCGTCAACCCTACCCTCCTTTTGACCATGGCCAAAATCTGTGAATTCAGCCTTACCTTTTTTTAATACTCTAAATTGCCATTTTGGGAAATTATCACAGTATTTCAACCAGCGATCCTCAAGCATCATTTTCCAGCAACAGTAAAACCCAACAGTCTCATCGTCGGCTTCTAAAATCGAAGAAATAAGATCTTCTTTAAATTCTTTGGTTACTACCTCATCTGCATCAAGAAACAAAATCCATTCATTTTTAAAGTCAATATGTTCAAGAGCAAAATTTCGTTGTTGTCCAAAACTCTCAAATTTATGCTTGCTAACTTTTGCATTATAATCCAATGCGATCTTTATAGTTTGGTCTACACTACCTGAATCAAGAACGTGTACGTCATTCGACCACTTTAAGGATTCAAGACACCTCGCCAAATCCCGTTCTTCATTTTTTGTGAGAATAACCACAGAAACCATGTCGATTAAATTTTCGAATTGACCACTTAAGTAAAAATCCTTGATGCCAATTCTGCATTAATTTAAAGTTGAGCCAGAGTCTCGAACCTTGAAATTTACCTCAGATATTTTAGCAGAACCATTCAATCTAATATTTCTTTCCATTATATATTTGGCGGGATTTCCTCCAACCACAGTCCAGGCAGCTACATTTTTAAAAACCGCTGACCTTGCTCCTACTACGGCACCATGCTCTATTTGAACGCCCGGACCTATAAAGGCAGCTGCAGCAACCCATACCTGATCACCAATGATAATTGGTTTTGTAATTAATGGAAAGGAGGGCAAATTATGATTATGAGTAGAAGCGCATAAATATGCTTTCTGAGAAATAACGGTATTAGAGCCAATAACTATTTTTCCCTGATTATAAATATCTGCTTTAGGACCAATACTGGAAAACTCTCCAATTTCAAAATTCCACGGAGCCCAGATTCTTGCGCTTGCATAAATGTTAGCTCCTTTAGCAACTTTCGCTCGAAAAAGCCTTAGGATCATCGATCTCCAGGAGCTAAAAACGGGCAAATTAAAAGGTCTGAATAATAACCAGTAACAGCCACCCCAAAGTACTCGAGCGCACTTATTCTTTAAACTGAAACTGGAATTATAAGCTGACAGATCCATAATATATTGCTGGATTACCCCGGTTTATTATTTAATTATTAATGGCAATGAACATTTATATCTTTTCATTTATTCTCCTTACCGTTCTAAAATCTTCTTTATGAGATAAATTCTTAAAATGATTTAAAATACACCTGGCATATGACCGTCTTAAATGCCATAATCTCTTTAACTCAAAAAAAGTAAATCTTCCTACACTGAAATTCGATTCCTTCTGGTGGTATTTTTTCCAGCTTTTAAATCCTCGATGTAAAATTGAAGCTAAAGGATCCCAGGGTTTAGGTGCACCAACGAAATGTAGTATCTGTTTATCAGACAGACCAGGTTTCGATTGATCTGCTTCCCAACTGCAATTGAAGTTATTTGGAAGCTTGGCAAATTTTCCCTGACATAAAATATTTAATAAGGATTGATCGTGGGACGGCAATTCTAAAGGATACTTATTGGCCAACTCTAAACACTGATCCTTTACTTTTTCTTCACGCCATTTTTTAAGATCAAATAATAGTATTCCAGCGTTAAAATATTCCTCCAAAGGATCTATTTTTAATTTTCCTATATAAAATTTATTCCCGAGTGTATTTTTGAAAATTCCACCACCAACAGCCGCTAAAAAATTTCCCCCGAATTGAAAATGTTCTAATTCCAACACATCTATTTCTACTACCAGGTCTGCATCTAAGTATAAAACACTATTCCCTTTTACAATGTCTGCCAGTAAAAGCCTGCCATAAGTAGTTCTATCTCCATGTAAGGAGGCATATGCTCCAAAATGTTCTTCTGGATCAAAATCGATAAAAACATGATCTATTTTTTTATCGCCTGCCTCTAAATATTCCCTGATTCTATTTTTCGTTCTATTTTTTAATCCGGAGCATAAAAACCATATTTTAAGGCGGCCAGGGTTGGAACAATTTTCTATTAATGAAGCCAGGCTTACTCCTAAGCCCCTTAATCCAGGTTCATTAATACAAAAAGCTATATTCATGCTTTAATTAAAAGGTTAGATCTTTACCAGTAAAAATCTAATTTGATTCAATCTTACTAATCATATCTAAAGCCGTTTTTTCAACGTAAAAGTTTTCCCGGTAAACATTATATGCATTCAATCCCATTTCGGCTTGCTGTCTGGCTGAAAGACTGATCCAATTCTTTAATAAGTTTCTTATACCTTCGCTCGTATCTTTTGAAACTAAACCACCTCCACCTGCTTCTATTTCTTTCCAGATATTAATTTGGTCGGAAATTAAAACCGGTTTCTTGCAGGCCAGTGCTTCCACTACCGCGATCCCGAAATTTTCCTGGTGACTTGGTAGAATAAAAGCTTCACAAAAATGGAAAGCACTCCACTTAGCTTTGCCTTCAAGCATACCCGGGAAATGAATGGAAGGGTGTTTCCCAGTCATCTGAACATCCTTACCGTATGTAGTCTCCAAACCTGGTCCTGCAATCACGAGATCTGGAATTTCATCATTTTCATTTTTTAATTTTAAATACTCCTTTACAAGTAGATCAACTCCTTTTTTAGGATGTATTCTGCTTAAGAATAACCAATAGGCATTAGTTGATATCCTGGGGCATTTTTTAAGGAAGGTCCATAAATGATTTATATTTTTTGCCGGTGGTTCAGGAATTCCAAAACCAGTATTTAAAACCGATTTGGGTTTATAATTGCTAAAAGTTTCTTTTGCGAGATTTAGCTCTTTATTACAGGTGAATAACAATCCATCGGCTCCGTTAACCACTCTTTTCTCTATTAACTTCCAGAAAAACCAGTTTCTTATAGCTTTTAACCTTCTGGAACGTGCCCTCTGAAAATATGGGTCCAGCATACCATGTGGCATTAAATATAATTTTGGGACGTGCTTATTCTTTTTCTTAAGATGTAGCCAGGAAATATAGGTGCCAAAACTATTATATAACCATAAGCCATGAATTAATGTAATATCGAACCGTTCCATGTTTTCATACAACCATTTTTTTAGTCGAGGACAATAAGCATAAGGTCCCTTCGCAGGACCAATAGCATGAATTTTAAAATCGTCGTATTTTGAAAAGTTCATATCTGGTTCATCAAAACAAACAACCTCATTTTCAATCCCTCCTTTTTTTTGCACTGGGATGCTATTTCTCAAACCCTGACATGGCCCACCACTTTTTGGGTCCATCGTGGCTATTACATTGAGTATTCTCATAACTGATTGATTTGATAAACCTTTCTATAAATCGATTCAATTTTATTTAAAGCATTTTTGGCATCAAATCTTCTGGCGTTTTCAATACCATTTGCAATCAACAGCTTCCTCTTTTCTAATTTCAATTCGGCAAGATCATTTAAAATACCAGCAGAATATTTTGCCCAACTTTCTGTTAAAGTATCCTCAGAGGGCATTCTGGGAATATAGTAGCAATTCTCACCACCTACCTCAGTCATAGGAGCTTTATCTGTAGTAACCACTGGACATCCGCTCGCTAAAGCTTCTGCTATAGGCCAGCCAAATCCTTCATCTAAGGAAGGGAAGAGAAAAATGAAAGCGCCCTGGTAAAAGAGTCTTAGATATTCATCTGAGAGGTTAATTAGAAAATGAATAGAATTGGTGTATTTACTATTATCCCTTAAGAAAACAAGTTCTTCGCAGGGGGGCGGACCAATCATTATTAATGGGATAGTTTTATTAGAAATATCCCTCCAGGCATTATATATTTTGATGACGCCTTTTCGATTTTTATAGAACTCGTTTCCTCCAACATGCAAGATATATCCGTCATGCAAAGAGAAATTTAGATACTCACTAAGTTTCTCCCTAACCTCATTTACATTTCCAGGATGAAAATTTTGATTTAGACCATTGTACACCACTTTTGAGATCTCAGGACTAGTTTTTAAAAATCTATGGAGGTCATCTTTTGTCTTTTTTGAAACCGAAATAAAATACTTCCCCCTTCTATAACCCTTTCGAATTAATTTCTGATATAATCTCCCAAAAGGTTTAACTGGGTTTTCTGCCATTTCTCCCAGAGCAGATCGCTGAGCCATAAAATCGTGACAATGCACTACAAAAGGTCGGTTCGCGACTAAATTCATCCATGGACCCAAAGCCTGGTCAGCAAAAACAAACAAGGTTTGAAAGGGATATTTTGACATTTTCATTTTGACTTCAATTGGAAAGAGGATAAACTGATCTATATATCCCAACCACTTTTTTAGAATCTTTGGGGAAGGTATTCTGTAAAAAAACTTTTTTGCGGTCCAGATCTCAACATCATGCTGGTGCTTTCTCATTCCGTCAGCGAGCATTCTTGCATACCGGGGCATGCTCTGCGAATTACTAAAATCTGGATGAACAAAAATCACTATGCGCATTTTTTAAAAGTTGGAGATGAAAAAGTTTTCCAGATAATAGAAATTTCCAAAAAATTCAATTTTTCGAAAAACTGGATGCAGCACTTTCAATAACATCTAAATATCTTTTAGCCACCAAATTTGATTGGTGATAATTCAGATGATTTTGAATCTGGGCTCTATATTGATTTTCGAGATCATTATCACGTAAAACCTGAAGAGTTTTGGACACCAGATCGTTTACATTACCTCTTGAAAATAAAATTCCTGCAAGACCAACAGCTTCAGGGAGTCCACCTGCATCTGCGGCTATGGGAAGACAACCACAGGCCATACCCTCTAAAACTACCATCCCAAATGGCTCATCCCAAACTGACGGTATTATCATAAACCTGTGTTGGTTCAAACATAAAACCAGGTCTTTATCTACAAGCTGCCCCTCGAAGTGGACTTCATTTGAAAGGCCTAATTCCTCGACAAGATCTTCAAGCTTTTCTCTTTCCTCTCCTTCACCAATTATAGTTAGGTTAGGTTGAATTCCCAGACCATGTTCAATCCTGGTGGCTTTTTTAAGTTGATAAATTGCTTTAATAGCCAGGTCTGCACCTTTATCGGAGACAAGTCTTCCAAGAAAAACAAAATCCTTGGTTTTCTTTATTTCTGGCATCATTTTAAACAATTCTTTCCGGTAGGGATTCACAATTACAATTGCACTGGGAAATATTACTTTTCTTAAAGCATGACTTACCGCTATAACCTTATTAGCCCTTTTTAACCAGAATGATTTTAATTTTTCCTGAAGTTTGTTAGTTCTGTTTTCCTGAACAATCCAGGTATTTAAGGCAACAACGGAAGGTCTACCAAAAATTAAAGCCGGCCAGGCAAGCCTTAGACAAGGATTATTTTCAAATACCACATCTGCCCAGGAGTGAATTTTAAGAAGGTCTGCATAGTCAGGATTTCTCATCACCTGAAACGGAAAATCTTTACCTTCCGGGTCTTGTGTCCAGGTAAGAACACAAACATTATGATTATGATCTAAAAAAGCCCTGGCAAGAATTTCTGAATTGACTTCAATACCCCCCACAAAGGGATAAAAGTTATTTGAAAGCAATAAGATATTTAAAGGCATATTTTGATATGGGAATCTAAATATTTCGGAGTAGCCGTAATTATCAGCTCTCGTTAAAAGAAGCAATGACAAGTCCACCTATCAAGGCACTAAATCCAAGTGCGGTAGGTTGTGCCCATTGAGCCTGTAAAATGTTTACTGTTCCAAAACTCATAAGCATCCAGGGTAATTTATTATCTAATTTTATAGCTTTCCATGACCGTGTAATCAATTGAAAAACAAGACTCCCCCTGATTATGATAGCGATCATACCAAGAATAAACCCCATCTCTCCTATTAATCTCGCCCATTCTCCTTCAGCAATTAGGAATTCCCTGTTACCCATCATTAACTTTGCTCCTGCATTGGTCCCCATTCCTAAACCTAGCCCTATAAAGGATGAATTAGAATCGGTAATCGAAGAATATAATCCTCCAAAAAATCTATCCATTAATGTTCCCTCAAGACCACCTTCTACAGAACCAGCATTGGTTAATCGCTCGCTAAATGAGGCCGTAGCCGTTTGAAAAAAACTAAAGTTTCCTAACACAAAAAATAGAAACACTCCGGTTATTCCCACCAGGATTATGGATTTTATAGTCCTGGGATCTTTCCCTACTATAGCAAAAAGAAAAAGTGCTGAAAGTATTATTTCAAAAAGTACACCTCTACTTATACTTAAAGGAATGGCTGCCAGAAGAGCAAAACTAGCTATGATCAGCAATAGATTATTAACTTTAACTACATCTCTGGATGCCCAGAAATAGAATATAAAAGCCGCAGCGATCCCATAAAATAAAGATAATCCGTTTGTGAAAGAAAAAGTTCCCGGAACCCTGTAAAACCCACCTGCACCACTAAAACCAGAACCTTGTGAATCTCCTCCTACTCCCAGATTTACCCAGGCAGATTGCGGACTGTAGAATTGAATTCCAACAAGAATGGTCATCCCAATGGTAATCCACAAAATTATTAAACCTAATTTAATGACGTCGTCCTTATTAAAAACCCTGCCTATAATAAAGATCAAAGGAAAATGGATCGCCATGATCCTAAAACCATATAGGGCTACAAAAATATTACCATGGCCAAGAATCAAAGTAACGGCTAGAGATAAAATAGTGATCCCAAGCATACCGACTACGTAATTATTTGGACTCCAGATATTATTCATAAAACATTTATAAATTAACCAGATAGCCAACGGATCCCTGATGATTAACAATGGTTCTGAAAGTCCAGGAAGCACCCATTTTCTCAGTGCTCCTTCAAATATTATCAGCCAGAAATATAACCATACCCCCCTTTTGATAAGTATTTCTGAACTCGACAATACGGAAGTATTAGGATAACCAGCTCCCATTTCGTAAGTAGCAGATTGAAAATTTGAAATTCCAGCCATCTTAATTAATTAACTTTTGTAATCCACTTTGCTTAATAACTTCTGCCAGCTCCCTTCCATAAGCTTCCCAGTTTCTTTTTTTCGCTGTCTCCCTGGCCGCTTTTCCCAGTTCTGCTATCACTCCTGGATTACTATTTATTTCCTCTAATACAGATTTTAAGGCTTCAGTAGAACCCGGCTCAATGATCCAACCATTCTCTCCATGAGTTATTAAATCTGGGCCTGCTGTCCTATTTGTGGTGATTACTGGTGTCCCTTGGGACATCGCCTCTGTAATTACCAGACCAAAACCTTCAAATAAACTTGGAAAAACAAGAATATCATGGTCTCGCATGAGATCTAAAATTTTTTGATGTGGTAAGCTCGGGATCCATTTAAATTTATCAAGTGCATTATTTAAAACTTTACAATTTGGAACTGATTTTTGACCAACAATTGTCAACTCAATATTTAAATTTAATTGTTCCACAGCTTCAATTAAATAGGCTATCCCTTTCCTCTGAGAAAGTCCTCCAACAAATAAAAGTTTCAATGGCCTTTTACCATCCAGACCCAAATATTGTTTTGGCTCAGCAACCTCGGGGAAAGCATATGGAATAATCTTTACAGGCGGCAGGTTTCCAGGATAAAGTTTAAGTGTTTCTGCTGTAAATTTGCTAGCAACGATAATAAGATCTGCCAGGGCAATTTCTTCATCCTTTCTGGATAATTTTAAATTTGAATCATCAAAACCTAAAATAGTGGAAGCCCATTCAGGTCTATTTTTTTGTTCCTGAAGCATTAATTCTCTAGCAGCCCGCCAGTAGCCGATAGGAAGATCATAAACACATTTTAGGTTTGATTTTTTTGCAGCCCTAAAAGATTCCAGAGCTCCATCTTCATATGCATAAATTAGGGTGGCTTTATTACTTTCTGTCTGGCTAATCAAGGTTGCAACTTTTCTATCTTGATATTTATAAACAGCATCCACGCAAAAAATTCCTTTTTCATGTTTAACCAGCGCGTTCAAACCTAACTTTTTAGCACCCAGACGCCCAAGTTCTACCCAGGGCCAGCTTTTTGTATGTGGTTTCAAATTAGAATCATAACGCCTTCTTCTAATTTCTGATAAGGGACCAATTCCTCCAAGTCTATCCATAACACTGCCAGGAAAGGAGGTTACTGAAGTACTAAAATTTAAAAGCATATCATTTTTAAGAAATCCCATTGCTGCAGCCCTGACGAAAGAATTACCTGTTGGATGTGAAAGGATTAGTTTCATTTAAAAAAATTTTATTAAAAGGTTAAACTGAAACTTTCTGAGGGTTGGAGAAACTTTTTTTCTTGTAGGTCATTTTAATCACACCAAGATATTTACTGGAAATTCCTGATGAATTATGATTGGCTAAATGAGACTGCGCTTTCTTCAGTAGCTTTTCTTTCAGTCCATCTTGATTAATTACTTTTTGCATACAATTCACGAGGTCATCTAAATCTCCTCTTTTGAAGATTAAACCAACTTCCCCGGTGGCTTCAGGAAGCCCGCCTCCATCAGAGGCTATCGGCAAACAACCAGATGCCATTCCCTCTAAAGCGACAATCCCAAATGGTTCTTCCCATATGGAAGGAATGAGTAAAAACTTATGTTGATTTAAACAATTTACCAACTCTTCACCAACAAGGCAACCTGTAAAAGTTACTTTATTCTGCAGGTTCAATTGTTTCACCAGATTCTGAAGGTTCTTCCGTTCAGGACCACCTCCAACCATAGTCAAACTTAAATTCGGATCATTTAGATCTGACTTATTAATTTCATGAAAAGCCCTAATTGCAAGTTCCGCTCCTTTATCTGAAACCATTCTTCCTAAAAAGACAAAATCCTTATTTCTTTTTATGGAAGGAATTACCCGAAATAGATCTTCCTGATATGGATTATGAATAACAATAGACTCCGGGAAACAGCCTAACTGTATTGCCTTACTGCAGGAGATCACCTGATCTGCCCTTTTTAACCATTTTAATTTAAGTTTATCCTTGAAACTAATCTTACCATTGACTCTAGAAACCCAGGTTTGAAGAGTAACCACCAAAGGTTTTTTAAACAATATGGCTGGCCAGGATAATCTTAAGCAAGGATTATTCTCAAAGACCATATCTGCCCAACTGTGTTCCCTAAAAAGAGTTAAAATATTTGGATTTCGAATAACTTCGTAAGGAAAGGTTTTACCAGATTTGTCCTTAGACCAGGTCAACAAATGTACTTCATGACCATCCCTGGTAAAAGCTTCCGCAAGCATCTGCGAAATAACTTCGATCCCTCCAATAAAGGGAGTAAAATTATGAGATATGAATAAAATTTTGAGAGCCATCTAGGCGGATCTAATTACTATTTCAAACTGTTCTTTTCCAGTCTAATGACATGAAGTAATGTATCATTTTTTTTCGACTGTAAATTTTATCTTTTACAATCTCCGTATTCTTATAATACAAAGGGCCTACGGTGCTTAAAAGGATATACTCTACACTTAGCCGAAAACAAATTAGCAGGGCAGTTGGATACTCAAATTTTACCTTTTTAAACTTTCGAAGTAAGTACCATCGGTTCTTATAAAAACGTACAACTCTTTGACCTACTTTTTGTGGAGTTCCGCTACCACGATGAAAAGCTCTAATAGGCATTACTTCTATTTTCCATCCTTTTCGGCTAGCACGCATGCACAGATCATGGTCAAGTTCTAACCAGTCAAAATTCTCATCGAATAATCCAATCTCTTCCAGAACTCTCTTCCTGATGACCATCGCACAAGTGAAGACATTTATATTCTGAGGTTTTTTCAAAAACCTATTTAAATATAACCTGTGGAGTTGTTGCCCCAGAATTAAACTCAATGCTCCAGGTTCAGCCTCATATGAATCAGATTCCTCACCATTTCCGTTGATGGTTTTAAATGTGGCAATTCCAACCTCGGGGTTTTCTGTAAAGTGATTTTTTATTTTTTTAATATAATCTTCCAAAGGCCATGCATCTGAATCCAGTATTAAGATAAGATCAGTCTTCATATTCTTAAGCCCAAGGTTTAAAGACTTTATAAGTCCCTGATTAGTTTGGTTTCTAATTAGGTCAACCTCTTCAAAAGTATTCTCAAAGCTTTCCGTAGAACAATCATCTACCACAAGGAATTGATCGATTTCAGCATCAGCATATTTCAAACAATTTTTGATACACGTGCTGGTTAAAGACCATGTATTATAATTAGTTACTAAAATTCCCAATTGACTCATTTCCCTTTAATCTTAAAGATTTGCTTTAGAATTTATTTCATTTTATGGATTTACCAGAACCTAAAATCGACCACTGTCCTCTTAGGTACTTCTCTAATATTTGACAGGTGTAGAAGAAAATCTTTAGCTACATTTTTCGTAGTATATCTTCTAATCCATTCATATTGATTTTTCTGAATTCCCTCCAGTTCCCCGATAGTTTTTGATTTAATTTTAAAGAGTAAATCGTCCTTTGTGGTATAAGGAATGCAGTTAGTTTCGTCCAGGCCAAATGGAGCACAAATTTCATTTTTCTGCTCTAGATTTTTAAAACAGAGTATTGCTCCTTTGGCGGCATACTCATAATGTCTAAGGCAATCCCAACCTAATCTTCTGGTGGTAATTCCAAACTTTGAATTTTTAATGTCATTATAATAGTCTTCCTGTTTTTCGAAACTTGGTTTCCAAACACCAGCTTCAGCAACCGGCAACTCATTAAAAATTTCATTGAGCTCATCATCAATGTTATAGTTTATGAAATCCTGAGTTTTATTTTTGAAAGAAATATTTTCAATATGTGATTCAGGAATAGACATGGAGATTTTATATTGCCTGGATGGGATGCTTAATATCTTAGAAGCTATTTTATTAAGCACAGGAAAGCTTCCCTTCCTAATACCATATAATTCACCCGTATTTTCAAATTCCCTTTTAAAAACATTTACATTGTTAAAATTGTAAAAATAAGACCAAGGCCTAACTTTGAGATTGAAAGAATTGTGGAAAAACGGAAATCTCGAGGAAGAGTCATACCCATCTATAATGCTAATCCTTGATCGCTTTTCCTTTCTGAGACTTTTATATATATAGTTGAACAGGTCACATTGTTCAAAAATATCGGTGAAAATGATATGGTCATATTTTTCAATATCTGCCAGCCAATAGGTACGTTTTCCCCTGATCTGTTTTTCCTCTGGAAGAATTTTATAAAGAGTATTCCCTCTACTGCCCGTTTTCTGAAGATCCTCTACAGATGCGTCTTCATACATATAATCCATTCTTGGAACATCCACCACAGTAATATCTGTAAGTGACCGTAAACCATGAAAAAGACCGTCTATTAGATAATTAGGTATACTGGCATTTAAGAATAAAATATTCATCACTTTTTGAAGATTACGTATATAATTGGAGTTAATAGGCAGGTTAAAGCAATCATTAATAGCCTCCTATTGGACTCTTCATTAGAAGGAATTCATGTTCATATTGATCTTTATGATCCCAAAAGATCAAAAAGAAGGTCATTTTTAAAGGTCGATTTAAGCTGGGGTTAAATATTTAATTCAGGAGTTTCTTTAATATCATGAATTCTATGCAACCCATAAGTTAGATGCATAATTAACATGACAACATTGATGTAAATATTAAAATTGAATAACCCCACAAGACTTGAAACATCAAATATTATTGCTCCACTAATTATTGCGGCCATGCTAATAGGTATAGATATTAAAGGATTAATTACCCAACCCCGGCTAGTACACAGGTAAAAATTAGATACTGCAAAAAGACCAATAAAATTACCTAACATTAACAATACGATCTCCTGTTCCAGATTGGAAAAAGCATCGCCTAAAATCCAAAGTAACTGGGAGGAGAACATCCAGATCCCTCCAATAAATAAAAACCCGACTAGCAAAAGTGCCACCTGAATTTGTATAAACCTTTTGAATATCAATTCCTTGTTTTTTGATAATCTGGAGAATCTTGGTGAAATCAGGGTTCCAAACATTACCCCAAAAAAACTAAGCACTACCGCTATGCGACCCAACGCTCCCACCTGCGCAACAGCTGCGGTGGTTCCAAAAAAGGAGATCAACCAAATGGTAATTTGACCAGATATACACAGATAAATACACTCGGGCATCAACCGCTTGATCATTTTAAGTATTTCATGCCTTACAGCAGAACTTGATCTCTTAGTAGCCTTTATAAATGATCTGGCAAGTTTCTTTAGTTTCTTGTTTGCCCAAATTTGAGCAATTCCATAAGCAAGTAAAGCCAGAATAGTGTACGGGAAAAAATAAAGGGCCACAATAATAAATATTGCTCTAATGACACTGGCTACTAATTTTATCTTTTGAAGTTTTACAATACTCTGGTGTAAATTCGGTATGATTTCATATAAATTACCTGACAAGGTTGCGAAAAAAGCGGGCAAAATTGCCAATGTAATTGCGAAAGCCTTCCACCAGCCTGCACCATGATGATGAAGCAGATATAACATAATAGGAACCGAGATTATAATACTTCCTACTCCAAATAATCTTCTTAGCTGAAAGCCTGTCGTTAACACTTTTCCTAATTTTTCACGGTCTTGCCAGACCTTTCCTCCCTGAGCCATTACGCTTGCAGTTATCCCGCTGTCTGCAAGAATAACCATGTTGGAGTAAATTGCTGTAGCCAGGGTATAAAGAGCATATTCTGTTGTTGGAAGAAATCTGATAATTAAAATCCCGCTAACGAAACTGATTATATGTATCACTGCTTGTGCAGAACCGGTAACGGCAATTAACCTTCCCCATTCAAAAGGATTATGAATCTTAAAATCATTAAAAATTTGGAGAAATAATGCTTTCATTCCGGGCTACTTATATTCAAGCAGTTTGCCTTACACACTACTATTTGGGATCGCGGGAGACTCAATAAGCCCCTTTAGGGTGCCTATAATAAATTCTATTTCCTGTGGGGACATGGGCACATAAAGCGGAAGTAAAATTGATCTTTCCTGAAGATCCTCTGAGCGAGGTAGTTTCACCTTTCTTTTTAATTTTTTATAGGCCGTTTCTCTATGAGTATTCATTATCCCGCGTCTCGTGGCGATTCCCTTTTCCAGTAATTTCTGCATTAATTCGTTTCTTGAAATCGGAAAATCTTCTTTCAAATAAATACTATAAGACTGGTAATTACTTTGATACCCCTCTTCCTCTCCTGGTAAAACTATACTGCTTATATCTTTTAATCCATCATGATATACTTTTGCAATCATTCTTCTTTGATCCACAATCCAGTCCAGTTTTTCCAATTGTTTTATTCCTACTGCAGCTTGTATATCGGTCATCCTGTAATTGTAACCAACCTCGATATGGTCTTCAAAAATAACTTTGTCTGAATTATGACGCACCCGGTCATTAATTGACATCCCATGTTGTCTTAATAATTTTAGCCTGTTATAATAATCCTCTCTGTTCGTGGTGATCATACCACCGTCACCGGTAGAGATAATCTTCCTGGGATGAAAGGAAAAGCAAACCAGTTCTGAGTGAGAACCTATTTTCTGACCTTTATATTCTGAACCTGCAGCACAGGCAGCATCTTCTATAAGTTTCAGATTATACCGGACACATAATTTTTTAAAGGCATCTATATCCCCTGGCATGCCAATTTGATGAACCAAAAGGATTGCTTTGGTTTTAGAATTTATACGGTTTTCTACATCAGCAATATCGAGATTATAAAATTCATTCACCTCAGCAAAAACAGGATTAGCCCCCACATATTTTATCGAATTAGCCGTTGCGATATAGCTCATTGAGGGGCAGATCACCTCATCCCCTGGACCAATCCCTGCAACTATCATTGAAAGATGTAGCGCGGTAGTACAATTAGATACTGCGACCGCATACTTTGCTCCGGTAAAGGATGCAAATTTCTCTTCGAATTCCTGAACCCGGGGACCCTGTGTGATCCATCCGGAAAGTATGGTATGGTATGCAGCAAGGGCATCCTCTTCGATTAAATATGGTTTAGCGATAGGTATCATGATCAACTTTTTTTAAGTTATTTTTCTCAAAATACCACCGACTTAATTCAGAAAGACCCTCTTCCAAAGTGATCGAAGGTTCGAAACTAAGCTTAGTCTTTGCTGCCGAAATATCTGCAAGTCTTCTACTTACCGGATTTATTGAGTTTGCTTCTTTAAATTCTGGTTTAAGAGAAGAACCGTTTACTTTTAATAAAGTTTCAAGTAATTCCCTGAGACTAGTTTCCTCACAGTTTCCCACATTAAAAGTCTCATCTGAAATATCTGAAACTAAAGCTGCAATATTTGCCTTGGCAACATCCTTCACATAGACGAAATCCATGGTATCGTTCCCATCACCAAAAATCAGTGGTGACTTCTGGTCTCTTATGCAATCTAACCATCGAATCATGACTTCGGTATATTTACCATCGGTATCCATTCTTACACCATAAACATTAAAATAACGCAGAGCAACATAATCCAGATTATACATGAAATGAAAACTACGGAATAATTGTTCTCCCCATAATTTAGCTCCCCCGTAAAATGTTTGATTGTTATAAGGATTATCAGATTCTGGTGTAGGGAAATGTTGTGCCAGGCCATATACTGAAGCACTGGAACTATAAATAACCTTTTTTATCTTATGTTTTACACATAATTCTGCGATATCAAAAGTTGCCTTGAGCATTACTTCAAAACCTTCTGAAGGATTAGCAGCACAGGAATTAATTCTTAAGGCAGCCATATGAAATACATAATCAGATTTAGCAATACTCTGCTCTAATAAAACCTTATTTCTAATATCTCCTTCTATAAATTCCACTAGAGGGTTCTCTATAAAAGAAGCTATATTATCAAAACTCCCCCTTATCAGGTTATCTATGATTATGATCTTTTTAGGTTTACTTAGCAGTAATTCTTCTACTACATAAGATCCAATAAACCCAGCACCGCCAGTTACCAGGATCGTACTATCTTTTATCTTGTTATACATGTACTTTGGTATTTAGACTTAATAAAATAATCCCCGCTATAATTAGCGCAAATCCTAGAAAAGCGAGCGTCGATAATTTATCCTGAAAGAGGTAGTAACCAACCACAATAGTCAATATGAAATTGATCCCCGTTGCTATAGGAATAATTAAAGAAAAACTATTGGTAGAGAGTGCTTTGAAAAATGCCAGGGCAGAAAGAATAATGAGCACAAAAGCAGCGACAAAGGTCACATTCAAAATTAATTTTAACCATTCACTTACAGATTCCAGGCTTCTACCTTTTAACTGCCATTTTATAAGCGCAGCACCTGTGACATTGAGAGCAGCATAAAGAATTATGTAAATTAACGTTCTGCCCATTTTATTTTACATCTTTTAAAACCCTTACCGGTTTCTCAGTACTTTCTAACTTTTCAGTAACTTCATCAATTATAAAGGCAGGCCTCCTTCTACTGGCATCTAAGGTTCTCCATAAATATTCTGCAATGATTCCCAGTGAAATATTGGTGATCCCAAAACCAACCAAAAGAATAGATAATAAAGCAGGCCAACCACTGGCCAGGTCATCATAAATTAACTTCCGGACTATAATTATTGCCGTCCAGATAATTCCCACAAGGAAAAAGACAAATCCTATAATAGATACCAGACGGATTGGGGCGAAGGAGAAAGCAACGAAGGAATCTATCAAGAGTTTAATCTTTTTAGAAAGCGTCCATTTTGATTTTCCATGTTTTCTTCCCCTCTTATCATAAGTAATACTGGTTTGTTTGAAACCTAGACTTAAGATCTGAATGAATACAGAGGAATTATTTTCCAGATTCTTATCAAGGCAGGTTTTTACTTTTTTACTGAATAGAACTATATCAAACCCTTTTTTTGGAAAATTTGGAACGGCATATTTTCTCATTAATCCGGCATAAGCCCTCGAAAATAATTTTTCAGTTCCGGCTGAAGCTGAAGAGTTTCTAAATGCCCAACAAATATCGATTCCATTAGCAATAACCTGATCATACATTCGACTTATAAGACTTAACGGATCCTGGAGATCTGCATACATAAAAGTGATATAATCACCCTCAGCTTTCAGAATTCCTGCTCTTAAGGCCGCATGTGATCCAAAGTTCCGGGAAAAAGAAAGGATCTTATAGGAGTAGAATAAATGCCTGGCACCTTTAAGCTTCTGATAGGTTTCATCTGTAGAGCCATCATTCACAAAAAGGATCTCGGTTGAAAATCTTTTTTCTTTCTGGAAAAACGAATTTAACTCTTCAACCAGAAAAGGAATATTATCCTCTTCGTTAAATACAGGGATAATCACTGATACTTTCATGACATTTCATTAATGTATGGGCTGATGGATCCTTTTATTAAGGTTCCTGGCTGGATTGCCTACCATTTTAGAATCTGGTTGAACATCCTTAAGAATATTGCTGCCCATTCCAATTAAAGTATTATCTCCTATGTGAAGACCATTTTTAATATTAGTCCCACTTCCTATATAGCAGTTTGAGCCGACACTGGTATTTCCTGCGATCACAACTTTACTCCCAATCAAGGTGTACTCACCAATTTTTGAATCATGATGAACAACGGAATTTGGTAAGACACATACATGATCTTCAATAACAGAATTACTGGTAAGTACTACCCCCGCCATGATCAAACAATTCTTTCCCACCTTTGAATTTCTTCCGATGGAGGCTGAGGGGTGAATTACCGAAATAAATCGGTCTTCGTGAATGTCCAGAGAAGATATAATATCTTTCCTTTCCTTAAAACTATCCGGGCCTCCCGGGACAGCTAATACAAATAGTTCAGGATGTTTTTTCAGGATGTCTCTGGAAAATATCTCGTAATCAATAGAAGTTTTATCCTGGTTATCATCTATGAAACCGAGAAAATCATATTCCTCCATAGAAAGGCAATCCAATGCTTCAATTCCATTTCCATTAAAAGGAAAAATTATTAGTTTCTTCTTATTCATCATCGTAGGCATTCAATACTTCTATGATATATTCCACATTTTCATCTGTCAATTCAGAATACATGGGAAGAGATAAACAATGGTTAGAGAGATATTCAGCATTTAGACAATCCCCTTTCTTATACCCTAAATGAGTATATGCCTTCTGCAAATGACAGGGAACAGGATAATGCAAACCAGGAAAAATGTTTTGCTTATTTAAATATTCCATAAGATTTTCCCTGTTTTTGGTGACAATCACAAAAAGATGATAAACGGAATCGGCCCAATCTGGCTGGGACTGCATCTTGATTGCAGGATTATTGATTCCATTATGGTATTTCTTTGCGATCTCTTTTCGCCGCTGATTCCATCCTTGTAAATATTTAATTTTAACCCCCAGTGAAGCAGCTTCCAGACCACCCATTCTCATATTATAACCTAATATGTCATGGTAGTATCGTTCCTTGCAACCATGATTTCTTAATCTCTGAAGCTCATTGTAATAATCTTTATTATTAGTGGTGATGCCACCTGCCTCTCCACAGGCACCAAGGTTTTTTCCGGGATAAAAACTAAAGCAACCCATTTCTCCAAATCCTCCAACTGGAATATTTTCATATTTTGCACCCTGTGCCTGCGCAGCATCCTCTAACAAAAAAAGCTTATGCCTTTTACAGATAGAGCTTACTCCTTCCACATCAAAGGGCTGGCCATACAAATGCACGCCAATTATAGCTTTTGTAGCAGGAGTGATTTTTTCTTCAACCTTTGAAGGGTCAATTTGCCAGGTATCTGCGGTACAATCAACAAAAACAGGCTTTGCTCCAGTATAAGAAACTCCCCAGGCAGTAGCTATAAATGTATTTGCTGGAATAATAACCTCATCGCCCTCCCCAATTCCTAAAGCGATCATGGCCAGATGTAATGCTGAAGTCCCATTATTTACTCCAATTGCGTAGTCTGTTCTACAAAATTCAGCAAAATCTTTCTCGAATTCCTCTACGAAAGCCCCACCAGAAAAAGATGTATTTTCATAGACCTTTTCAAAGGCCTGAAATATCTCATTCTTGATCTGTTGATGTTGGATCTTTAGATCGAGAAAGGGAATTTTTTGTTTTACAATAGATCTAAACATTTTATACAGGTTTTTTTTCCAAATATTTAATAACCTTCGCAGGGTTACCTGCAACAACGGCGTTTTCAGGAACACTTTTCGTAACAACAGACCCGGCCCCAACAATAGCACCTCTTCCAATGGTGATACCACAAAGCAAGGTTGCACTAGATCCAATGGAAGCTCCATCTTCTATATAGGTACTTTCACAATTCCAGTCTTCCTCTGTTTGTGGAATACCATCTGCATTGGTTGCCCTGGGAAATTTGTCATTTATAAAGGTTACGTTATGACCTATAAATACATTATCTGCGATATGCACTCCTTCACATATAAAGCTGTGGCTTGAGATCTTGCAATTTTTACCAATGCTTGCGCCTTTTTGAATCTCCACAAAGGTTCCTATTTTCGAACCTTCATCTATACTACAACCATAGGCATTCACGAAGCTGTATATTTTCACGTTCTTGCCTAAACGTACATTATTCAGGATCTGGTAATCCTTATTAGCTGAAACTGTTTCCATAATTATTTTTAATTATCAGGCACTATATGCAACCGAAGCAGACAGATTATCTACTACGACCTCACGGCCCTTGTTTTTAATGGACTCATTAGAAGCTTCAAGGATCCTGACCACTTCTAAACCTAAATAACAGGAAGACTGAGGTTGTTTTTTCTCTTTGATACAGGTGATAAAATCATTAGCCATATTTAGAAGAGCTTCGATAGTGCTTACTTTCGGTACATGAATATCACCAGTTCTATAATCCACCAGTACCTGTTGTCTTTCTTCATCATTGTAATATGTATATCCCGTATCGTAGACTTTGATCTTCTCAGTTATTTCAAGATCATTATAAAGGATCATCTTTTCATCCCCACCAATTAGCATCATTCTTACTTTCACCGGACTGGTCCAGGAACAGTTAAAATGAGCGATGAGTCCTGAAGGAAAGTTTACCGTGAGATAGGCAATATTCTCTATTCCATTGCAAGTATGGGTAATTCCGCGGGCATTAACGCTATGGGGTTTTTCATCGACCAGATAACTTAGAATTGAAAGATCGTGTGGAGCGAGGTCCCAGAGCACGTTAATATCAGATTGGAATAGACCTAAATTAATCCTTGTTGAATCGAGGTATTTAATACTTCCCAATTCATGCCTATCGATTAACTGCCTCATTTTCTGTACCGCCCCTGTATATAGAAATGTATGGTCTACCATAAGTAAAAGCCCCTTTTTCTCTGCCAGATTGATTAGAATTTCTGCCTCTGCTGCAGAAGCAGCCATTGGTTTTTCTAGAAGAACATGTTTTCCAGCATTTAGGGCCTTTTTTGCCAATTCAAAATGAGTAAAAACTGGTGTCGCTATTACTACCGCATCAATTTTTGAATCACGAATTATCATATCCCCCTGCGACACACCTTTGATTGCAGGAAAATGCTTATTTAATTGCTGAAGTCTTTCCGGACGGGCATCTGCTACAGATTTAACCATACAGTCATTAGCTGCAAAGAAATTACGGACGAGGTTTGGTCCCCAATATCCATAACCTATTATTCCTACATTAATCATGATCTATAATTTTTAGGATGAAATTGCTGAGCATCGATATGCTACAGGCTTATTCGCATAGTGTTGGATGCGATTATAAACTGCTATTAAGGGAGTTCATTCTTGAGTACAGAATAAATGAGCCATATTTTTCTCGACCCCGAAGAAAGTAAAGTAAAATTTCTTCGTTTCTACTCCTGTCTTTTGCTATTGGTTCAGATTCTGTATCGAGATCAAAAACTTGCTTCTCTACTAATCCGCTCGATGTAATTTGTTTTTCAAGATCAGGGGTCACCATGTATTCATAAAACAGGGCATAATCCATATCAGCAAGTAACTTCAAAAAATCTTTTTCCGGCTGGTGATCATTTTGCCTTATCCAATTCCCCTGTTCATCCTGTGAGTATTGGATGTATGGGGTATATAAATTCCACCCGAGCGATCTTCCCGCAAAATAAAATTCGTAGGTAAAATCCAGGTATACATTATAATCACCAGCTCCAATAGAATTAGTAGCCATGCTGAGAATCTTATTCCGATCTTTTTCTGATTTAACTTTTGCACCTAAAGAAGTTCTCAAACCCAGGGAGATAAATACAGCCCAGAATAGCAGTAAACCCAAAGAGATCCCAGCTGTTTTATTAATCCACTTCTTATAAGTCTTCACTTTACCATTCAAAAACAGACCGCTGCTGAGAACCATAAAATAAGGCAGTAAGTAAAGCACTCTAAATTCGTATACAAGAGAGGCAAATATTAGGACCAGAGCCGCTAAAAACGCTATAATCAATTTTGATTTACGGCAGATAATTATCCCCGCCAATGCGAGCATAGGAAAAAAAGGTGTCCAAGTTTTAATTAAGGCCTTTATTAATTTGAACCAGGAGTCTTTAGAAAAGAAACTTAGGAATCTACTTTCAGCAGATTTCGAAGCATCGATATTTCCGGAGATCATTGCTGAACTATCGCTTAAAATTAAAACCAGGTTGTCCAAAATTGGTAATAAAAGCAGGACCGTTGTAATAAAACCTCCTAAACCAAACAGCAGAAACCTTTTACCTACAATCTTCCACTTACCTCTTTTTTCCACTTTAGTTGGCGCGCTCTGAATAAGTTCAAGAAAAATTAAGGGAAGAAGAAAAATTGCTGAAGGCCATACTAATGCTGCCGTTGCGGCTATACCTCCGCATAAAGGAATTAACAATCGTTTTTGTTTCTCATTTTTATATTTCGAAAACCTTATAAGCCAACAACATCCAAGACATAGAGCAATAACCCAGGAATCTACTCTTCCCATTCTTTGAGACAGGACGAACAAAGGATCTAATAAAAAAGCCAGACTTAAACCAAATGCTGCGTATTTTACAACATCTCTTGAAAGTAACCATCCAAATGCCATTGTTGCTGCTAAAACCGCTCCTAGGATCGAGGCTATTCTTGTTCCAATCCCCGAACCTCCCCAGATATGAAAACTAGATTCCGCTATTAAAGGCCCCAAATAGGACCATAACAATAAAGGCTTTTTCTCCTCTAACCTCCAGTTTATAGACCAATTACTTTCGGGATCTAAAACCAGTCTGCCATATTCTGTAATCTGGGCCTCATCCTGTTGTAAATGAGGTAAAACATCAAGGGTATAAAGTTGAATTAATACTGCAATTAGCACACAAGCTATCCAAAAAGCCCATATATCTTTAGAAGAAAAATTTTTACTTTCAGAATACATTACAGTATATATTGAAAAATAAAATTCAATGCTTTTAGAGTTGAAGTTTCTTATTTCAATAGCTGAAAGGAGATTATAAAATTCTAATTGCTCTCCCGGCTATAAAGCTTATAAGGGCCATAAGGCTTATCAAATATCGAATAAAGGTTCCTTACTCTTTGCATATTTGTTGTTATCCCGTTAAATGGTTCAGGTGGATCCAAATACAGCTGATATTCTCCTTTTATTGCAAAGCCTTTTTTGATAATTTCATTCTCAATTTCTACAGTTGGTTCTGTCATTATAACATGATCTACTCTTGGCAGAACCTTCCCTAATATCTCTACAGTTAATGGATTATTATTAGCCAGGTATGCTCTATACATTTCCCAGTTAAAAGTTCGACCTGGATAATAGAATTCATAAGGAATATAAACCCTATGCTCGCCTTCACCAATCATGTTTCCCGCAGCTTGGTATAGCATCATCCTCTCATCCAGTTTTTGATCATTATATACCAAATAGGATCTTACTACAATTGAAAGACTTATTGACCAAAGAAGCATTACCCCAAGAAGCCATCTTTTCAAATTATTAGAAATAATATATTTTAATTCTCTCCTGTACAAAGTACTAGTGGCTAATAACAAATAAGGTATTAAATATTGTACCCGATTTATATACACCAAGGTCACTACCATTAGAGCCGTTACTATCATTAATGAAATTAGTAAGCCTTTCTCTTTTATTTTGATAAATGCGATAATAGCAGCGATTACGAGAAACGGACTGAATTTTAGGACGCGCGGTAATTCATAAATGTTATTTATAAGACCATCAATATTATATTCTGATCCTGCATGTGAATTAGCATACAGGCTTTGAATTATATTTTCATATTGTTTATAAAACTGGTCAAATACCGGCAACACTAATATGAAAGTTATAATGAGACTCCCCAAAATAAATAATGCAAGAATATTCAGCTTTTGTTTTAGGTCTATCTTATGATCTCCTTTATTCAAAAAAATTTCAAAAATTTCTAAGATTATTAAAGGAAAAAGAAATATTGCAGATGGCCAGATAAAAAGTGCTAAGGCCGCCATTGCTCCTGCTGTAATTAATTTAAAACTATTTTTACCATCATAGCTACCGTGGATTAACCAACAGGCACCAATACATAAAAACATACACCAACCATCTATCCTGCCGATGGTGTAAGATTGAACAAATAATGGATCGAGCAGGAATACAAGTCCTAGTAATAGAGAAATTCTAATAGGTATATTTCTTTTCTTCAGCCATCCTACCAAAGAAGTTGCGGCGGCAATTCCTCCAAGCAGAGAAAAGATCCTGGGGCCATATTGCCCGAGATATTCATAATTTATTTCCTGAATAACCACTCCTAAATATGAAATTAGAAATGCCGGTTCCTGTATCGACGGAATCCAGGTTATGGACCAGGAAGAGGAAGGTGTGAGAATATAACGTCCAAGATCTACAATTACCAATTCATCGGGATGTAAGTATGGTCCCTTAACCATAGTAATTGAAAAAATCACCAAAACTGGAAGAACTAAAACTAACCAGGCAAGCCATGAGTTAGCATTGGAAAAGTAATTATTTATCCCCTTAAGTATCATTTAATCCTTCCGGTAAATTTCGATTATTTATTAAATCAAGTTCGAAACTTCTACTTTTTACAGTAATAAGCTTCATTCTACTGGTTTCTGCGAAACTTTTAAAACCCTTTCCATTATGTCTATTGGGGAATCTGATTTTTCCCTTTTCTTAATTAGGTTTCGAAGGTCTGTGAACATCCAATTAATACCTTCCTTCAAATTAACACTAGCACTCCATCCAAGGTCATTCAATTTTGAAGTGTCTGTGACCTTTCTTAAGGTTCCATCTTTTTTGGATTTATTAAAATATAGTTCTCCTTCAAATCCTACTATATCTTTTATCAGTTCAGCCAGATCTTTAATTGATATTTCTTTGCCAGTACCAATATTCATATGAGAATTCCTTATTTCATTATTATCCATGGAGGAAACAATATCCTTAAAATCTATTCTTTCCATTAGAAACACGCAGGCATCGGCCATATCCTCACTCCATAGAAATTCTCTTAAGGGTTTTCCTGTACCCCAGATTTCCACCCTCACCTGGCCATTATCTAGCTTTATTCCATAGTTTTCCAGAGATCTGATAATTTCGTCTTTGCTTGTTTTTTTGTTTTTTATCCCATTCAAGGGCATTTCTCGTAGATGAACTTGTAGAGCTTCCCAATCGTTTTTTTCCAGAAGTTTACCTATGTACATCTTCCTGAGTAGAGCGGGTAAAACGTGAGATTTTTCAAGATCAAAATTGTCTCCAGGACCGTATAGGTTAGTAGGCATTGCTGAAATGAAGTTAGTACCGTATTGAAGATTATAAGATTCGCACATTTTCATCCCGGCTATTTTCGCAATAGCATAAGGCTCATTAGTATATTCTAAGCTTCCGGTAAGAAGGTATTCCTCTTTTATAGGCTGCGGACAGTTTTTAGGATATATACAGGTACTCCCTAAAAACAGCAACTTTTTAACTCCATGAAGATAACTTTGATGAATTACATTCGTTTGAATCATTAAGTTTTCATAAAGAAAATCGGCTCTGTATTTATTATTAGCGACAATTCCACCGACTTTTGCAGCTGCCAGGAAAACATAATCTGGCTTCTCCTCTTCAAAAAATGTCCTGACGGCTTCGCAGTCCTTTAGATCAAGTTCTTCATGTGATCTGGTAAGAATATTTGAATATCCTTTGCTTCGAAGATTCCTTGTAATGGCACTTCCAACCAAACCATTGTGCCCAGCAACATAAATTTTAGAATTTTTCAGCATCAGCATTCCTATTATAAAATTGAAATCAAATTGTTCCTGTAGAGCTTAAACTTGTGGTTAAATCGACCTTGTTGCCAAGTCTCAGCTTTTCCTGGACTATGAATTTTGCAAGGGCAAAACTACAGGTAAAGGCCGGGGAAACTGCATTTAGTAAATGCAGGGAATTCTCATCTCCTTCCACTATAAAGTCCATTTCTAACTGAAGGCTTTCCTTATTTAATAATTGGGCTCTTATACCTGAAGGAAGCCATTGATCGAATTTTGAAGCATCAACAGATTTGACCAGGCTCAAGGCTAAACCTGCAAAATATTTTTTGTTGTTTTTTTTAATTTCAGACCAGGCAAGTTTTCTAAAATTAAAAGCATTTCTAAAAAACAATTTACCTTCAAAATATATGATCTCAAGAAATTCATTAAGTCTGAAATTACTTAAGCCTTTATAGTTTTCCCTCCAAAATGCAGGCATTGCCGTAGGCCCAATTTTTATATCACCTTTTGAAGTGATCGTATAATGTACTCCAAGGAATGGATTCTCCAGGTTAGGAACCGGGTATATATTTGTGGAAACCGGTCTTACTTCTCCTGAATATTTCAAATATCGTCCTTTAAAAGGAATGATGGTGTAGGAGTCTGAAAATCCAAAATCACGGGCAATCTTATCCGCGTACAGTCCTGCACAATTAATTACAAATCTCGCATTAAAAATATGGCTTTTGGTTATCACATTGTTTCCGTTCCTTTCTATATAACCGCTATTGAAAAAAAACCGTATTCCCTTGTTCAGCAAATCATTCTTTAGAACCTGGCAAACTTCCCTGGGATCCACTGTTGCAGTTGTTGGGGAAAAAAGAGCATACTTATAGGTTTTTGCATTAGGCTCTATCTTTTGAAGTTCTTCCTCATTTACTAAATAGAGTTCAACCCCATTTTCTTTCCCTCTCCTTTCCAATTCGAATAAGGCTTTAAGTTCTTCTTCATTTTGAGCAACCACTACTTTTTTACATTCATTTACTTTTATTCCATTATTCCTGCAAAACTCCTTCATTAACTTATTGCCATCTCTTGTAAATCTTGCCTTCATTGAATCTGGACTATAATAAAAACCAGCATGTAATACTCCACTGTTCCTGCCACTGGCATGCATTGCTACGTTTTGTTCTTTCTCAATTATAGCAATGCGGGCATCGGGTTCAGCTTTTTTTAGTTCATAGGCTATGGTCATACCCATGATCCCTGCTCCTATTAAGAGATAATCGTATTTTAAATCTGTAGCCATTCTTATTAAGATCTAAAGAAATTATAGCTATTCGTAGTAGTTAAGGGTTTTAAAGCCAACCTCATTAAGGTATCTTTCCCTTCTCATAAGATTAAGATCACTTTCCATCATTTCTTTAATCAAGGTTACAAGATTATATTCTGGTTTCCATCCTAATTTCGTCCGTGCTTTTGTAGAATCTCCTACTAATAAATCAACTTCTGTAGGTCGGAAATATCGTGGATCAATTGAAAGAATTTCTTTTCCGATCTCTAACTGAAAGTCTGGGTTCGAGCAATATTTCACAAAGGCCTTCTCTTGTAAATCTTTACCTTGAAATTCCAGCTCAACTCCAATTTCTCCAAAAGCTGCTATTACAAAATCCCTTACACTGGTCGATATTCCTGTGGCTATGACCCAATCTTCTGGCTCCTCTGCCTGTAATATCATCCACATGACTCTAACATAATCCTTAGCATGTCCCCAGTCTCTGCGGGCATCCAGATTTCCCAAATACATTTTATCCTGTAGTCCTAAAGCAATTCTTGATATTGCTCTGGTTATTTTTCTGGTGACAAAGGTTTCTCCACGTATAGGTGATTCATGATTAAAAAGAATTCCGTTGCAGGCAAACATATCATAGGCTTCACGATAATTTACGGTAACCCAAAAACCATACATTTTTGCAATTGCATAAGGACTTCTAGGATAAAATGGAGTTTTCTCAGTTTGCGGAACTTCCAGGACCTTTCCATATAATTCAGAGGTCGAGGCCTGATAGACCTTTGTTTTTTGTTCAAGTCCCAATAACCTAACTGCATCTAAAATACGCAGTACACCTAAGGCGTCGGTATTACCAGTATACTCTGGCGTCTCAAATGAAACCTGGACATGACTCATAGCCGCTAAATTGTATATTTCATCAGGTTTTATTTGCTGGATCAACCTTATTATCGATGTACTATCTGTCATATCCCCATAATGCAAAATGAAATTTCTATTTTCTTCATGAGGATCCTGGTAAAGATGATCTATTCTGGCTGTATTAAATTGAGAAGATCTCCTTTTTAGCCCGTGAACAACATATCCTTTACCCAAAAGAAATTCACTCAGATAGGCACCATCCTGTCCTGTAACACCTGTTATTAATGCAACTTTCATATTCCAGTGGTTTTCATTTAAATAATAAGATTTTTCGGGTACTCTTAACTATGTATAGCAACTGTTAAGGCTTAACTTTTATAATATTGAAGTAGAAAATCCTGCTATTCCTTTTTATAGATTTTATCAAGTAAGAATATTAATTCAACTCATATTCTAAATGAGAGAATTATACTACGGTTTAGTCTATAATTTTTGGAATTGACATACTATTTCCTATCAATTGATTCAATAATTTAGGCGATTTCCTTCAATTTGACATTTACTGTAAGGCCCATTTCCTTCAAAATAAGGCGCATTCTTTTAGAACCAATATCCTGTACAATACCTTCTTTATTTTGAAAGGGACCAGATTTTATTTTAACCCTGTCGCCAGGTGAAATACTCTCTATAGTAAAATGATCATAAGTATCCTTTTCCAGCCAGTTTTTAATTACTTCAATTTCTTCATCCCTGGCAATTGCAGGTTTTCCCAGCCAAAACAAATATTTAATCACTCCGGGATAATTAAAAACCTTAGCCCTTTCGCTGTTTTTGATCTTTATGAATAGATAAGAGGAAAATAAGGGAACCTCAACTTTTTTCTTCCGGTCGCTCCATTGCCGAACCTCTTTAATGGTAGGACAATAAACTTCAAAATTAGCCTCGGCCAGACTATCTGCAACTTTTATTTCAGACCGTGGCTTTGTATACAAGACATACCACCCCATACATACAATTTTTAAAAATTAGTATTAAACACTAAGGGAATTCGATTAAGAATTCCAGTCAATAAATAATTCAGAATTGGGTAAAAAACAGCGTAAATATTGCTGCGCGGGGGGAAGAAAATTTGATCTTATGGTCGAAGTTAATGCTAATTAGATATGGCTTCGCCACAAGAGTCACAATGATTATTGCTCTTGAGTAGGAATATTAAGTGATAAGGGGAGAAAAAAAATTATAAAAAGTAGGGAAACTAAATCGTAGGGTAATAGTAAATGTTAAGATGAAATTAAGAAATTGAATCAATTCTGGCAACAACGAAATGTTAAATTTACGTCCTACATTTTACTATCAGAACATAATATTAAGTATACCTCAACCCTTTCGTTAAGTAATTAATAAAAATATCTATTATTAAAAGCATAAGTTTTAGAAATAAACAATTTAATCGAAATTATATAAGAAAACTGCAAATCTTAAATTTTTAACATGTTGAATACTAGCTAGTTATAAATTTTAAGAAAATAGACTAAAGGTAAATTAGAGATTATGAAACGCATATCACTTCAATTAATTTGCCGAATAGAATAACACCCCCTAAATATTTAACTTGGGAAGGTTTATTGCGTATAATTAAGCTATCTATACCGGATTTAGAAACCTGGAATGAAATTATTTTGCCAAGAATTTAGGTAGGGTAAGTATTGAATTTAAATTCCATTCAACTAGTTGTGATAAACCTCTTTAGATTCCAGGATGATCCCAAACTCACCCTCGGCAAGGATCGTGTTTTCAAGTTGATTGTTAAAACCTTCAAAGCTAAAAGTCCCCTCTACAACCTGGTCGGTAAATTTGGTGATGGTTACAGTGCCCGGTTCTGTTCCAAAGGCATAATGATTTTCCCATAATTCAAAATCATACCAGTACATAGCCCAGCTTACGGTTTCTCTCGTACCCGTATAATAAGTTCCCGGCCCATCAAAAAAGCAGACCTTGAAATTGAAAGCTTCATAAAAATCTGTTTCAAGCTCCTTCTTTGAGATTTCTGCGAGAAAATCGAAGTTTATATTTCCAGTATCGTCACTGGGGTAGACGGTACCTTTAATCTGATCCCCGTTAAGGACCTCAAAAGTTTCTCCGTTTATTTCAGCCCTGAAATATTCAACGAAGTCTGGCTTTGCATCATAAATATCGTCTAATAGTGGATCGTTGGTAACTTCATCGCCCTGGCAGGCACCAAGGAATATTACTATAAACAGTGTAAAGAAATATTTTTTCATCCCTCAAATTTGAAAGTTCAACAATCAAGCATCAGGGGGATGACTTAGGATTTATAAATTAAATTATTTAATTCTCTTCAACAAGTTTTTAACTATCAAATAACTGTAATCAAACAACTTATATCGGCATAGCTTAAAATAAAAAACCCGGCTCTGTAAGGGAGCCGGGTTTAAAAAAGAGAGGAATTTTAATCAATTTTTCACAATCTTCTTTACAGATCTGGCATTTTCTGTAGTTATTTCTACAAAATAAATACCAGGACTAAGGTTAGAGACTGGCACTTCGATCATCGAGTCTGAGCCTTCAGACTGAGTCGTTTTTACCAGTGCTCCAAGAGTATTATAGAATCTGATGTTCATCTTTTCCATCACCGGGCTGTACAACTTCACATACATTACCTCTTTCACAGGGTTTGGATGAACCTTCCAGCTTTCTTCTAAGTCGCTGTCATTGGTAACCTTGTCTACTACAACCACATCAAATGTTGTTGTGATCTCTCCGCCTCTACCATCAACTCCTTTAAGGGTGATAGTAGAAGTACCCAAAGTAGATGGGGTAACCAGCATATTGTTATCGTTCACAAATATCTCCACTACCTCACTACTCGAAGTTGGAGTCAATGAACTTACCTGGTCACCATCGGGATCGGTAAACACTGAACTCAAGTCCAGACGATATTCACCTGTATAAAGATTCAAGGTCTGGTTATCTAAAAGGTTTGCTTCAGGAGCTCTGTTCACATCTACAACCTCAACTTTGATAGTAGAAGTTCCTTCGATTCCATTTTCATCTTCAAGGATCACGTCGAAAGTATGAATTCCCGCATCCTCAAAGTCTGGACTGAATGAGAAGTCTACCATTCCTTCAGCGAAGTTAAGTTCGGTCTTAGGATTAGCCTCTGCCATTCTCGCTCCTGCAACCAGGTCTCCTTCAAGATCTGAAGTACCTAAGCTTATATTAAGCGTTTCGTTCTCATTAACATAATACATCTCATCAGCAACTAGATCTGGCGCCTGGTTAATATCAAGGGTAACCGGGATACTTACCAGTTCCATCTCTGGATCATTGGTTTCAATATTAAGCATCGCGAAATTACTTGCCTTGGAAGCTCTGGCTGGATTTAATTCAACATTCATATCCATAGTCGCTCCTGCGGCAACATCTCCAGTGGTATTTCCAGTTAAAGTAAGCCAGTTCTTCTGAGCTGCCTCTACTTCCCCGGCACGTACGATCCATCCTGAATTGGACAATCCTGCATCGGCGATATCCCACCAGAAACCTGCATTGTAGAACTTATACCTGTTGCTTTCGTGAGCGTCGACATAACCAAGACCCTGTGGATAGTTAGCACCAAGCGGATAAGTGATCACCACAAAGAACTTCTCATATGGCTGAAGATCTACCGTCTCACCAAGGGCAAGAGTGATAAGCTCTCCATCAACATTTGCAGTTTCTGCTACATAGTTCAAAGTTTCTTTATAAAGTACATCTGAATCTTCCAGCTGGTTTCCAACCCTGATCTCTACAGTAAGGTCTGAATTTAACCAGTCACCCCATGCATACCAGGTTTGAATATGAGATAGATTGAAACCACTTTCCGGTGCAATGAATCTCGTTGAACTCGCGAATACAAGATCTCCGTTGAATCCAACAGAAGTCCATGGACTTTGAGTATCTTCATGAGCCAGGATGTTTGCGAATTCCTCGTTGTTCTGAACGATCGAGTAATTCGGTTCAAAGCTCACGTCATTTCTCAATAGGGTTGCATCTACATCAGAATTCAGTGGAGCCGCTGCCGGGCTTACATCAGTTCTCATATAGTTCATCCCGATGGTATAGTTCAATGGAGACTCTCCATCAACATTCCCCATATTCAGAGTATGTGTGTATACATCATCGTTAAAAGCAAGGTGATAGATCTCTTCATTGTTAACAGTAAACGATGGTGGCAGTTTGAAGGCAGCTTTTATAAGCAACTCTTCAGTAGTCCCAAAATCGGTATCAACCAACACTTTGTTAGTATAAGCATCATTTGGAGTTTGAGGACTTACCGTAAGCCTGAAAGTTTTAGATTCAAAACCTGGTTCGACCGTAAATGAATCTGTTGCTCCAATTGGTTGCCAGCTCCATCCCCATCTAAAGTGCCACACGAGGTGCTCTATAGTTGCAGTAGATGCATCTTCAACACGAATATTATTAACCGTCATGGTCTTTTTACCTGTGTTCTTGAAAGCAACGTCGTGCATATATGCTGCATCTGGACCTACCATTTCTTCTCCAAGATCCACTGTTTCAGGAATGAATGTTAATTCCGCATCACCCGAAACCTCAAGGTTAATTGGTACTACAACTTCAGGAGTTAACGGAGTATTATTGATCACTTTTAAGGATTCCTCATAAGTTCCAGCATTGGCTCCATTCGTATTGAAAGTAAGATCATATTCCCTGCTGGCGCCGGCCTCAAGAGTTTCCTTGGTTGCAGGGTTAAATTCTACAGCTACCTCGTTCGCCAGGTAATCCTGGTAGTAAGCGATCTGGGTTCCATCAGATCCATCTTTGTTTTCGATACCTATAAGTCCGTAGAAGGCTCTAATTGGCTTGGAAGGATCGTTCTTATACTGGAACTTGATCTTTCCATTTTTGTATAGTATGGCCTGTATGCTAAATTCTCCTCCAATATAGAACAGGTTGTTGTAACCTCTCCATTCGAAAACCACTTTATCATCAAAGGCTTTCATATATCTTCCCCACTGATCTTCAGCAAGGTTAGTATTTGGTCCACCAGCCGCAAAATATGGAGAAATTATATTGTTTAACTCATCATCGTTAGGAACAGATGGAGGTACAAAGTAAGATAATGACTCATCCTCGATCTCATCAAAGCTTAAAACACCCTGGCTACTCATCCAGACTTTATCATATTTTTCCTCGTAGAATTCGAATTCGAAAGGCAGGTCAAGTACCTCCCAAAGATCTCCATCAGCCAGGTAGAATTGAACTTTGTCCTCCTCGTTGAGTTTTATCCACTGCGCATTCGGCTGCATGGTCTCGTCATAAGTAGAACGATGTACATAAGTAAATTCAGGAACCGAATTCTGAGCTGCTGGCTGCTGAACGGTCACGTGCTCTGTAGCTGCGATCGCATATTCCAAGGTTGACTTCCCGGTGTTAGTAACTTTGAAACTTTTCGTCATTTCCTCATCAGGGTTCATAGAAACTGAATATTCAGTCTCCATTACTTCAATACCTGGAGCATCGATCACATTTCCTGTAAAGGCTACTTCGTAAGTTGCGCCTTCACTATCGGTTAAAGTAAGTGTATTGTTCACTGCACCAACCTCAGAAGTGTTCAGCGTATATTCAATGAACAGGGTCTGGTTTGGCTCGATCACCACACTGCTCTCTCCTTCAAAACGAAGACTCGCGTTAGCAAAGTTGATATCAGTAATTTCTATCTGCTTCGAACCTTCGTTCTTGGCACCAATTATTCCTCTAACTTCTGCCTGCTGAAAATTATCACCAAGGTCCACTTCGGTCTCACTAAGAATCAGTTCAGATTCTCCTCCACCAACTACATCGATATTCACTTCTAGCGGAATAGAGCTATTAAAAGGATCATTGGAAAGAACTGAAATATATTCCTTATGCGTTCCCTCGATAAGTTTTTCACCATCAAGAGTGATCATGACCTCTTTCGATTCACCTGGCTGTATCATTCCTTTGGCCTCGGTAACTTCTTTGATAAGACCAAGTCCTGGGCTGTGGATATGAACGATCTGCTGAGGCATCATTGGTAATTCTACCTTATCAGAGCTGGAATTAACCAGGACACCATCATTCTTAGCCTCATTTTCAATAGCGCTATAGAAACTTCTCAACTGGTAAGAAAATAATCCGTCGAACTTATCATAGATCAATTTGATGTCTCCATCGCTGTAAAGCTCGATCTGGAAGGTAATCGCAACATTATCCCTGTCATTTGAGTGTCTAACATCGGTATACTGAACGATCAGTTTACCAACTTCTCTCTTCAAATGGATGCTTCCAGCTTTGGAAAGAGCCCATTCTTTTAACAATCCTGATATGTATCCATCTGGCAATTGAGCGCTATGGAACTTAGAAGTGGAATTAAAATTCCCGTTTTTTCCTAGAGTAAGCACACCATATTTAGTGATATACATGTGGTCTACCGCTTTTCCGAAGAATGGGAAGTCAAACCCAAGATCAACATTATAATAGTTGTTCATCGGGTTGGATTTAAAGAATTCGGTAATATCTGTCCCGGAAGTAGAGATATCATTGAATTCATAACCATTATAGGGTGTTCTTTCCATCACGTATGGATAACGCTGAACACTCTCCGGAAGATTCTCGATATGACTTACATCTTCAGTAAATGCAGGGAATCCGTATTGAAGTGGATATTCTCCTGTATTCTTCAAAGTGAAACTTGCCTGGGCGTTATCTCCAACATTGATGTTTTCGAAGTTCACTACCGCAGGATCGGCCTCGATATGCGCTGATTCAGTTCCAACACCAAATACGTTGAAAGTATGAACATCACCATTCCAGCTGGTAAGTGTGATCTCAGCATTTTCGTTACCTACCCCAGATGGTGTATAGGTAATAGACATCGTAGTTTCAGATTTGGCGGCAACATTCAAGGAAAAAGTAGAAGTATTCACCTTAAAACTTGGACTTGAAGAAGTTACCGTACGGGTTCTGAATCTTCCAAAACCTGTGTTCTGAATAGTCATTTCCCTGGTTGCTGAAAGCCCGTTGAAAACGCTTCCGAAGTCAAGGATATTATTGGTAGCAAGCGCCGGCTTATGACCAGTAACGGTCACATCTGCAGCTACCCTGTGAATTGGTGTGTCTGAATCGTTAGAATTAATAACGATATTAGACTTGTAGTTACCATTGATCAGCTGGCTGGCGTCAATAGCAACTTCCATATCCTGTTCACCTACCCCAAGTATCTGACCCTCCGTTGGGTTTAGCGTCATATAATTATGAAGAGGCTCCACATTGCTTGCAGCAGTAACGGCCCAAACGAACTGATCGTTGTTCATGGCCCCTGCAAGCGGCACCCAGGTTTCCCCAAGGTCAAAACTCATCAAAGCATTATCTGATTGCTCCGGGCTTTGCTCCGGCCCAACTCCAAGCGGGTAAAGGTTCCCGGCAGGAATATGGAATACGATCCAGAAAGTAGTTCCCTGCTCAAAGAACAATTGTTCTTTCAGGTTATACCCATGATATCTGGAATCGTTCTCGCTGCGACCTACGAACTGGTCGTCTGAATAGATAAGATTATCCTCAAGCAGCTCTTCTCCTTTATAGATCTCCAGGATGGCAGGACCATCTTCCTGGTCAAGGTTCAAATAAGCCTTAACATAAGTAAGGTTGAAGCCGTCAGCCTCATCTACTCTAAACCTGGTGGCAGAAGAGTTGGTCGCTGTGGTATCGGTCTCTCCAATAATATAAATTGGATTGATACCATGATATTTTTTCTCTGAAGATTCCCATGCATTCTGAACCGCGTTCCTGGTTTCGAATTTCTGGACAAATTCAACCGGTTCCTGCTTTACAGTAAGCTGGTTTGCACTAACCGTAGTTCCTCTAGCTGGTAATGCAGCCCTGGTGTATGACTGGAAATTGGAAACCTGACGAATTTCTGAATCCCAGTTAAGAATTCCATCCTGTTGGTTAAGGATCTTGAAGTTCTCAAGAGCATTTTCATCTACCTGGGTATCGATATTCACATTGATGTTAGCCACATCTGTAGCGATATCTGGCCCCTGGTTGGTAGTTGCTTCAACCTGGTTGGAAGCTTCAGCAGCATTACCCCAACGATCTATAGCCGTTACGGTGAAGTAATAGGTAGTCTCGAAATCAAGGCCTTCAACGGTAGTTTCGATAAGATCTCCCACGTTGCTGAAATCATTAGCGACCATCATTTCTGAAGCTTCGCTCATATCCATGTTTTTGGACCACTGAAGTTTATATTCGTAAGGAGTCGTATCTCCAGCATCTGAAGGAACCGTGAAGCTCAGCGTTGCGAAATCTTCTGATGTTCCCAATAGAGTTAGGTCAGAGATGGTTTCAGGTGCCTGCTCATCATCTGGCGCAAGTGCCAGGTAAGCATCCATAAATCCTAGCCCTAGTTTTCCTTCGAACTCCGGGTTATGAGAATCGATCTCCCTGATCCCACGGAACAAACGCTTTTTAAGGTCTTCGCTAGTAAAAGTTTCAGATCCATATTTAGAGATCACAAGTGCTGCGATACCTGAAGCATGAGGAGTCGCCATGGAAGTTCCCTGCATATAACCGTAACGGTTATCTGGAAGTGTACTTAACACCTGGCTTTTATTTCCCTGTCTCAAACTTCCACCGGTAGTAGTTAGGTCTACCCAGGTTCCATAGTTTGAGTAATTCGCTTTTTTATAATCGGTTCCGGTAGAAGCGATAGCGATGGTCTGGTCATAATAACTTGGGTAGTGAATTTCGTCTCTTCCATTATTTCCGGCAGCGAATAATACTACTCCACCCTTCATCGGGCTTCCAGGATAGTTTCCTGCTTCCTCGATAAAATAATCGATCGCATCCAGTACTGCCTGCTCAAATGCACCAGCAGACTGGTAACCCCAGGAGTTCTGAGAGATCACCGCACCATTATCTGCACCATAAACGATTGCAGGAGCAAAGCTTCCGGAACCGTTATCGCTAAATACCTGGGCTGAAATGATCTTTACTCCGTCGCCATTACCGGATCCACCTGCAACGCCGGCTACCCCTTTACCGTTGTTGCTGGTGGCTGCTACTGTTCCGGCAACGTGAGTTCCATGGTCCTGATCTGTGATCTCACCCTGGTTCTCAGCGAAGTTATATCCATACACATCATCTACATACCCGTTAAAGTCATCATCTTCTCCGGGTGTACCGTTTAATTCTGCGGTATTTATCCACATATTATCTTTTAGGTCTTCGTGATCTGTATCTACACCACCATCAACCACGGCAACGATCACATTGGATTTCCCCATGCTTATGTCCCATGCTTTTGGAGCATTGATATCTGATCCTGCAACCGATCCTTCAAGACTTCCGTCATTGGAAAGATGCCATTGATCGCTTAGATAAGGATCGTTGGTAGTAGTTTCCATGGCAGCAGCGCTTGGTCTTTCTACTACACTGCTTCCAGAATAGTTCAAAGATTTCTGACGAATTGGCTCTGCCCAGGAAATATATTCATTCCCTCCATATTCATTGGCAACTGCCTTGATATCTGCCTCGTTCTCAACATTTATTTCATACCAAAGATGAAGACCATGCTTAATGTGTTTTGCCTCGTTCTTTCCTGCATCTGGAAAAAGGCGGCGCATTTTAGAGGCTGCATACCTCGCGCTGATTTTATCAAAGCTGCTAAGTCCTGTTTTTAGAACACCACTGGTTGATGCCTTATTAAGGTCCTTTACAACTAATTCTAATTTGTCCGGCTTGATCTTTATCCGAACCTTACCCGGCACAAAATCGGAATTTTGGGCCATAAGATTTAAAGAACCGGCCATCCATAACATGATCGTCAGGATTCCCAGCTTTTTAAATAACTGTGTAATTTTATTCATAATTCTATTTTTGCTATCGTTATTTTTTTCTTGATTAATCTCAGTATCGAATTCCTTCACCTCCCTGCTCTTCAATACGTTTAACATGGAGCGAAGTGCCTTTCTTTGTGAGGCATTTCTATTGAGCCAGTGGTCGACACTTTCGTCATCCTGCTCCTTCATGTTTTCTATTTAGTTTGAGCTACTTCTACTTTTTCTTCCAGAGGTTCATTATTCGATGCCTTATTGCCATTACCAAAAGCAAAACTCACGGAAAATCTAAGTGTATTCTCCAGTGGGCTCACCACATCTGAAGTATTGAACAGGTAAGAAAGGTCAAGTCTGGCGTTTCTGAAATTAACTCCTCCACCTACAGTGGCGAATTGCCTGTTACCAGCATCTTCAGCTTCATGAAAATATCCGGTACGTAAAGCGAAGACATCTTTATATTTATATTCTGCTCCAAGCGCATAAACCAGGCTACCAAACTCGGTATCTGAAACTAATAGAGAATTCAGTTCAAGGTTTGCCGTGATAGAATTCTTAGGATCCATTAAAAGTTCATAACCCGTTCCCAGTTTTAGGTTGGTGGGCATCTGGGATTTTGGACCTCCTTCTACCAGTTCTACATTAAAACCGATATTACTCAAAGACATCCCAGCACGCCAGATACCCTGATTTTTTCCGAGTTTCATAAGGTCTGACTGATAGTATGCTCCAACATCGGCCACGAAGGTATTTATGTTAGAATTATTGCCATCTAAAGCATAATCTGAACGTACATATCTTCCCGTAACGGCAGTAGAGAAATTTTTACCTAGTTTCAAAGAATATGAACCTTCAAGGGCAGCTTCGTAAGGATTTGCACTACCGGTGCCGTTTCCAGAAGCATCAGAAAGCTCTATGGCTCCCAGCGAAAAATAGCGCATTCCCACTCCCCAGGTACTTCTTTCGTTTATTCTTCGTGCGAAAGAAAAACTACCCAGAAAAACATCGTTAGAAATGTTTCTTAGCCATGGGGTGTAGTTCAGCCCAAGAAGCATTTCTCCTTCCATGAAGGCATATTTCGAAGCATTGAAGAATTGCGAATAGGCATCTGCAGAGGTAGCAACCCCCATATCTGCCATTCCCCCGCTTCGTGCATCGGGTACAATTAAAAGAAAAGGTGCAGCGGTATTTTGCACCCCTGAGTCCTCCTGTGCAAAACCTACCTTTACCGATAAAGGTATCAGGAGCAACCAGAACAATAATTTTTTCATTTGAATTAAGTTTTTGGTGCATTAGTTAGTGCACCGATTAATGATTCTTCAAATGAAAAAATTTTGTTAAGACGGGATCAAAATTAGGCGTGACAAAATCTATACACGCCAGTTATTTAAGGTTACAATACCTATACAAAAGGTCTTAAAAACCTAATTATAAGACACTTAAACTAAATACTATTTAAAAAGGTAGTAAGATTGACTTCAGAGTTAGTTATACCCAATTTTTTACGTAACCGGTATCTTCCCACATCAATTGTACGGATGCTTTGCCCGGTTAGGGAAGAGATCTCTTTTGAAGAAAGTTTGAGTTTGGTGAAGGCTGCCAACTTCATTTCATTTGGGGTTAGCTGGTAATTTGAAGACAGCTTTTCGTAGAATTCTGAATGTACTTCCTGGAAATAAAGATCAAATTCTTCCCAGGATTCGTTGTTATGGCTATACTTTAGTTGCCGTATCATTTCTGAAAGAGCTTTATCGCATTGAGCCTTAGTTAGTTTTTTTGCCTCTCGAAGTTTTTCGATAAGACCAGAGATCATCTCGTTCTTTTGCAGCAGGAACATCAGGTTAGACATCAGCTTTTTATTCTTATAGTCCAGTTCCTGGTGTAATAAGTGCTTCTCCTTTTTAATGTTCTCGTTCTGAAGCCTGGTTTGCCTGGTCTTGATCTTTTGAAGACGGAAGAGTATAAAAGCAATGATCAATAAAAGCAAAAGTATCCCGAAGATGAATTTATAAACCGTCTCCCTGAATTCCCTTTTCTTTTCTTCTATCTGCTTTTGTAGTTGATATTCATATTTCGCTTTTAGCCGCTCCTGGTTTTTTATGCTTTCCTCATTAAACACATTATTCCTGGATTCCATCTCGAGTTTCTGCATCTGGTAAGCTTTCTCGAAATCTTCTCTGTTCTCATAAACTGTTTTCAGAGCTTCAGAATTTTCTATTACCTGCTTCTCGTAACCCATTTGCATTGCACTTTCCAAGGATGCCTGCAGATACTCTTCTCCCTCCTTAACCTGGTCAAGCTTCAAATAAATGATACCAATATGTGTTTGAGACTGGCAGATGCCCAGGGTATAATTGCTCTCCTTTCTTATCTCCAGAGCCTTTTTGTGCCAAACAAGCGCTTTATTAAAGTTCTCCCGTTTTACTTCCAGGGAGCCCATATTACTGTATGCATTGGCAAGGTAGTATGGCTCATCAAGCTCTTCAGAAAGTTTTATGGCCTTTCTATATAATTCTTCGGCCTCCTTTAACTTACCGATATTCTCATTGGCAATACCCTCGTTATTGTATATAACACAATAGGGCAATAGTTCGATCCTCGTGGAGTCTTTAACAGTATATTGCTCCCTGATCTTTTGAAAACGCTTAAGTGCCTTCTCATAATCTTCAGAATCCAGGTAAATTCCAGCTATGCTTATATCTGCATAAAACCTATACTGGGCATCCTCATCAAGCTCAGAAGCTTCTGCAATTTCGAGATAGGTCTCCATAGCCCTGTCTGATTGTCCCTGGGTGAGATAGGTATTTCCCATATCAAGTAAAATACGATATCTCTGTTTGGAGTAACCCTTATCTGCCAGGAAGGCTTCAAGTCGCTGGTAGTAGTAAAATGCCGAGTCGAGGTTGGTTTCCCGAAGGTCAGTGGCCTTTTTATAAATTTCAGAATAGAACAGGCTATCTGCAGAGGTCATTTTCTGACCTTGAGCCATTCCATAAACACTTATAAAGATTAGTAAGGGAATAATCTTCTTCATTGTTTAAAATCTAGTAGGCTTATTAAAAACAACTTTAGTTTTTCTTAACATTTCAGGTCCGCAAAAATATAATTTTAAGTGTATTAACCTGATTTTCAAATAGGTTTTTTCTGTAAACTTTTATGCTCGAGATGCTAGTTTACCAGGCATGTATATAAATAAAAGGAAAAGAAGATGATGAGAGCAAGGAGTATTGGTTTTCAGATTAAAGATTATGAAGTAAGAAAATTCTTTAGGTTAGGACTTCAAGGACATTTCCAACTTCCTTAGAAACCTATAAAACTCCATCTTGAATTTCACATTTCAGTTAAAAATAGAAACAAAAAAGCCCCTGAAAAAAATCAGAGGCTTATATTAAATAGGATCTAATAAAGCTTACATATCACCCACCTTCACGCGGTGTTCCATATCTACATCTTCCACTACATCTTTCCATTCTTCCAGGAACAATCTCCATGACCCTTTCCCGTGTACTTCCTCATAGGTATCCACGAGTTTACTGTCATTTTCCATATCGGCAAATTTATCGTATCCCCATACAAGTCCAACATCGGGTCCGCCCTTACGGCTCACCTCAGATTCGAAGACCAGCATATTACGGTCACTCATTTTCGCAAAGGCTTTCTGAAGCTTTTTCATGGAATCATCGAACCTGTAACCTTCCCAAGGTTTTAAATAAACTGCCCAGGTCTCATATCTTTTCTTATTTCTGAATTGGTCCATTCCAGAGGACATTTCCTTATTAAGGGACCAGAGATCTGTTGTCCCATACTCCTCCACATATTGCCCTACCTGCTCTTCCCAGTCTTTGGAATGAGCATCATCCACTGGTCTACTATCTAAAGAGGCATAGCTACCATTCATGACCCATACATACCATCCCGCCTTATTACCGTATTCCACTCTTCTAAGCATGGCCTGGTTGTCTTTCCCAGGCGCATGGAATTTTTTGTTGTGAGCTGCAACACCCGCTTCGAACTGTTTGTTCATACCAGGCTTCGGTACAAGATAAAGAGTTTCATAAAGGGATTTGGGCTCGCTGTTTTCCTGTGAATTAGCTGTTGTATAAAATAAGAAACAGGCTAAAAAATAAATAATGTAGTTTTTCATAATTCTTATAATGTTGATTGAATCTTATAAATTAAGAATAAATACAATGAAAAACACACAAATTACTGAATACTAGTTAATTATACCCTTTTTAAAGATTAAAGGCACAATCTATTGACTATCGAATCTGAAAAACCAGTTCTAAAAGCCATTGTAACCTTGATAACCAGAGAGCATAATTTTTATGTCAGGAAACCTGGGACGGTTGGTTCATTCAAGTTGAATACAAATGCAATTGAGAATTATTTAAATACCCGACTGGAAAAGCAGGAAAAAAGAATGGTTAGATTGGAAACTGAATAAACGTCCAGCCTATATAAACAAAAAAGCCTTCTTCCATCAAATGGAAAAAAGCTTTTCATTGGTTAACCAAAATCCTCACAACATAGGATTATAATTCGGTTAACTACACATCCCGACAAGTCGGGACAAACAACACAACTAATCATTAGCGCCAAAAAAAGCCCCCCGATTTGAGGAGCTTCTTTTTGCAATTTTGCGGTCTGGACGAGACTCGAACTCGCGACCCCCTGCGTGACAGGCAGGTATTCTAACCAACTGAACTACCAGACCGTTGCGTTATTGCGAGGGCAAATATACGTCCCTTTTTAGATTCACCAAACCTTTTTTTAAAATTTTTCAAACTAATTTTCTCCCCTCTAGCCAAACTTTTGTTTTTCAAGTAAATAAGCCGTCAATATTTTTTCAAAATTTTTATTGATATCTGCCTCGACATATTTAATCCGGTACTTCGCGCATTGCATTTTAAGATTTGCGAGGTATTCCTCTATGGCTTTTTTGTAATTCTCCCTGATATTATCTGAATATAGATCCACCTCAGCCCCGGTTTCAACATCTGTAAATCGTCGAGGAGTGTTCTCAAAATTAAATTCCAGTTCCCTTTTTTCATCCATCACATGAAAAAGGATGACTTCGTGCCGGTTATATTTTAAATGCCTTAAAGCCTCGAACAATTTTTCCTCTTCGGCATCGGCCTGGAACATATCTGTAAAAAGGAATATCAGCGAACGTCGTTTTAATTTCTCGGCGATCTGATGCAAATAAGTATAGGTATCTGTATTCTTTCTTTTCGCAGAACTGCTTAATAGCTCGTTCAGTTTATGCAAAAGCATGTGATGATGGCGCTCACTGGACTTCTCTGGCGCGTAAAACTCAAATTCATCACTATATATGCTAACTCCCACAGCGTCTCTCTGTCGCTTTAAGATCTCCATCAGGCAGGCCGAAGCCAGCACAGAAAACCCGATCTTGTTCAAAGCACCTAAATTTTGATCCTTCATGGCAGGATAATGCATGGAAGCCGAGTTATCCAGGATCAAATGACACCTTAAATTAGTCTCCTCCTCATACCTGCGGGTATACAGCTTATCGGTCTTGGCAAAAAGCTTCCAGTCGATATGCCGGGTGCTCTCCCCATTGTTGTAGATCTTATGCTCGGCGAATTCCGCAGAAAATCCGTGAAACGGACTCTTATGAATTCCTGAAATATAACCTTCCACCACCTGTTTCGCCAGGAGGTCGAGGTTCAAAAATCCGCCGGTTTCGTGAAGTTCTTTTTCAATATTCATAGTTCGTATGAAATTACCGATACTTTATGAATAAAAAAAGCCCCGCTAAAAGCGAGGCTCAATATTATATGAAATCAGTTCTTACAATAACTGATCAATTGCATCTGCATAAGTTTGTTTTGGAGCTACTCCAACCTGACGTCCTACAACTTCTCCGTTCTGGAAGATAAGTACGGTAGGAATGTTTCTAACGCCGTATTTTGCAGCAAATTCCTGGTTCGCATCAACGTCTAGTTTCCCTACAACGGCTTTCCCGTCATATTCAGTACTAATTTCATCGATGATCGGTCCAACCATTCTACAAGGTCCGCACCATGCAGCCCAAAAATCTACCATTACAGGCTTATCACTTTTAAGTACCTGTTCTTCAAAATTCGCGTCAGTTATTTCAACAGCCATAATATGTTATTTTTTTAATGTTTCTAATTTGATTCGTAAAAGTAGTCAATAAAATAAATATTCCTTACACTACCAATATTGCATTTGACTATGAGCATATTGGTTAGTTTTATTTGAGGTCCCCACCCTGCGCTTCCGCTCCGGGTGACCGGGCTTTCGGCGCTACGCGGTAGCTCGCCTCAATCCCTGGCCTAAGCCCTCTCCTTTTTACGAGAAATTCCGTCAAGCTGTCCCGACGATTCGGGAGTTTCAGCTTCTCAAGCAAAAAGATCCTGAAACTAGTTCAGGATGACGAAATAGAGCTAGTTCAACTTATACATGAACTGCTCGGCCTCCAGGGCTTCGATCAATTCCTGTGAAATCTTGATCTTATGCTTTCTACTAGGCATACGCAGCTTTACCTGCTCTTTCATTTCATAGACCACGAAGTTCAAATGGCAATCTCCCTTATGAGACATAAAAGTATCCTTTAACCACTCTATCTTTTCATTCTTAAGATCATCAATATTCAACTGAATGGTAAGTTTCTTGGCATTTTTGTCCATCACATCATGTAAAAGACCAATCTCCCTGAACTGTATTCTAGGCTCTCCTTTTTTGCCGGTATCCTTATTGGTCCAACCTTCTTTCACAAAGATCTTCATGTGTATAAAATTATTCGGAACGAAGAAATGTTTCATTCTCAAATACTCCTCTCCAAAGATCTTGAACTCATAGGATTCATCGTAATCCTCTACTGTAAATATCGCCCAGCCTTTACCATTCTTGGAAACACGATGCTGTACATCTACTACCACGCATCCCATGGTAAGTTCCCTGTTCACGATGGACTCTAGATTCCTGCAATCTGATAATTTCCCGTTACAGAAATAATTCATTTCTATCTTAAAATCATCCAGTGGGTGACCCGAAATATAGATCCCTACCACTTCTTTTTCACGGCGTAGTTTCTCCATGGTTCCCCACTCCTCACAACCGGGAATTTCAGGCTCCGGGATCTGCACATCGCTGGCTTCGCCAAAGAGGCTTACCTGTGAGGAATTCTGACTCTCCTGGAACTTCTGCGCATATTTTACCACCTTTTCCAGGAAACTCATTCCGTTCCCATCATCGTGGAAATACTGCGCACGGTGAGTGGTTCCAAATCCGTCGAAACCGCCGGCAAGGGCGAGATTCTCAAATGCCTTTTTATTGGCTGCTCTAAGGTCTATTCTTTTGGCCATATCAAATATAGATCGATATGGTCCTTCTTTTGTTTTTCTATTCTCAACGATGGTGGCCACTGCTCCGGCTCCAACCCCTTTGATCGCTCCCATTCCAAAACGAACCGCGTTATCTTTATTTACCGAGAACTTATAGTAAGATTCATTTACATCTGGCCCAAGAACATTCAACTTCATGCGCTTACATTCTTCCATAAAGAAAGTAACCTGCTTAATGTCGTTCATGTTATTAGAAAGTACCGCCGCCATATATTCCGCAGGATAATGCGCTTTTAAATAGGCTGTTTGGTAGGCGATCCAGGCATAACAGGTAGAGTGAGATTTGTTAAAAGCATAGGATGCAAAGGCTTCCCAGTCTTTCCAGATCTTTTCCAGGACTTCGGTTGGATGCCCTTTGGCTTCTCCACCACCAATGAATTTCGGTTTTAATTCTGCCAGTAAAGAAGCGATCTTTTTACCCATCGCTTTACGAAGCATATCCGCTTCACCCTTGGTGAATCCTGCCAGTTTTTGCGACAAGAGCATCACCTGCTCCTGGTAAACCGTAATTCCGTAAGTTTCTTCCAGGTATTCTTCCATTTCCGGAAGGTCATAGGCGATCTCTTCATCACCATGCTTACGGGCAATGAAACTTGGAATGTATTCCATTGGTCCGGGACGATAGAGAGCGTTCATGGCAATAAGATCATCGAAAACCGTAGGTTTTAATGCCTGCATGTGCTTTTGCATCCCCGGTGATTCATATTGGAAGATCCCGATTGTTTCACCTCGCTGGAACAACTTATAAGTTTCCTCATCATCCAGCGGGAAATTATCAGGGTCCAGGTCTATATCATGTCTTCCCTTTACAATTTTTACAGTGTCCTTAATTAAGGTTAGCGTTTTAAGACCCAGGAAGTCCATTTTTAGCAGACCCGCACTTTCCACGACCGAGTTATCGAACTGGGTCACATAAAGATCTGAATCCTTAGCCACCGATACCGGTACATAATTGGTAATATCACCGGGAGTAATGATGACCCCACAGGCGTGAATACCCGTATTTCTAACCGATCCTTCAAGGATTCGCGCCTGGTTCACCGTTTCGGCTTCCAGGTCATCTCCTTCAGCAATATTAAAGAGTTCGTTTATTTTTTCAATTTCTTCACTACGGAATTTAGACTTTATGGTCTTGTCATCCATAGCGAACAGCTTACCTAATTTAGTATTCGGGATGAGCTTCGCGATCCTATCAGAATCCATTAAAGGCAGGTCTAATACCCTTGCCGTATCACGAATAGATGATTTCGCAGCCATGGTACCATAAGTAATGATCTGCGCCACCTGGTTTGCTCCGTATTTCTCGATCACGTAATCCATCACCCGGCTTCGGCCTTCATCATCAAAGTCGATATCAATATCGGGCATACTCACACGATCCGGATTCAGGAATCTCTCAAAAAGCAGATCATACTTAATAGGATCAATATTCGTGATCCAAAGGCAATATGCTACCACAGATCCTGCAGCCGAACCACGACCCGGCCCTACCGAAACTCCCATTTCTCTTGCGGCGCGAATAAAATCTTCCACGATAAGGAAGTATCCGGGATAACCGGTATTTTCAATAACCGATAATTCGAAATTCAGACGTTCTTCTATTTCCGGAGTAATTTCAGGATAACGTTTCTTAGCGCCTTCAAAAGTGATATGTTTTAAATAGGCATTTTCACCTCTTTTCCCACCGTCTACTTTATCTTCCTCGCTTAAAAACTCATCAGGGATCCCAAAGGCCGGAAGTAATACATCCCGGGCCAGTTCAAAAGGCTCAATTTTATCTACGATCTCCTGGATATTGCTAATAGCTTCAGGCAGATCCTTGAAAAGCTTCTTCATCTGGCTACCAGACTTGAAGTAGTATTCATCATTTGGCAACCCATAACGGTAACCACGACCACGCCCTATTGGCGTCGCCTGCTTCTCACCGTCTTTTACACACAATAAAATATCGTGGGCATTGGCATCCTCCTGCTTCCAGTAATAGGTATTATTGGTAGCGATCAGTTTTATATCATGTTTTTTAGAAAACTCCACCAGAACAGGATTCACCCTGTTTTCATCTTCCTGGTTGTGACGCATTAGTTCGATGTAAAGATCCTCACCAAACTCTTCTTTCCACCAAAGCAAAGCTTCTTCTGCTTGCTTTTCACCTACATTCAGGATCTTACTTGGAACCTCTCCATAGAGGTTTCCGGTAAGCACGATAATGTCTTCTTTATATTGTTTAATAACTTGCTTATCTATACGAGGCACATAATAGAACCCATCTGTATAGGCCTTGGAAGACATTTTTGCCAGGTTATGGTAACCCTTCTTATTCTTAGCCAGCATCACCACCTGGTAACCATTATCTTTCCGGCTTTTATCGGCATGATTCTCACAAACAAAGAATTCACAACCCACAATTGCCTTTAAAGGTTTTTTCAGGTCTTCTCCATTTTCCTCGGCAGTTGCATTATGCTCCTTTACACTCTTATTATAGGTTCCCACTTCCTTTACAAAGTGAAAGGCACCCATCATATTCGCATGATCGGTCAGTGCCACCGCACTCATTTCTTCTTCAGCAGCTGCAGCCACAAGATCTGGAATACTTATGGTAGACTGTAATACCGAAAACTGCGAATGATTATGCAGGTGAGCGAAAGGAACCTCATCCAGCATCTCCAGGTTTTCCTGGATCTCTTCATGAGAAATATCATCTGAAGGCTGTTGCTTTTCCAGCCTCTTTCTTATCTTATCTGAAGCCTTTTTAAGGTTGATATGCTTCAGTCCTATCAATTCTATCCTTTGCGGATTCTCTTCAGAAAAGTTTTCAAAATAATCTGAAGGAACATCAAGCTCCTCCACGGTATAAATTCTTTGACGGATCAACTCAAGAAAACAACGCGTGGTAGCTTCCACATCGGCAGTCGCATTGTGTGCTTCCGCGAAAGCCTCATCAAATAAAAATTCGTGTAATTCTGTAAGCGTAGGCAACTTAAACTTTCCTCCTCTACCTCCGGGAATTTTACAAAGCTCGGCCGTTTTTTCGGTACAGGTATCCAAAACAGGCATTTCCTGCAGGGAATTATCAAAATCCCTTCTTATGAATTCGGCCCCCATGATATTAAGGTCGAATCCAACATTCTGTCCTACTACGAACTTGGATCTTTTTAAAGCCTCATTGAATTTTTCCAGCACCTCATCCAGCGGGATCCCTTGCTCTTTTGCAAGATCTGTAGAGATACCGTGAATACGCTCTGAATCATAAGGAATATCGAAACCTTCTGGCTGTACAAGGTAATCCTGGTTTTCTACAAGATTCCCCATCTCATCATGCAACTGCCAGGCGATCTGTATACATCGCGGCCAGTTGTCTGAATCGGTTAGCGGGGCGTCCCAGCGCTTGGGAAGACCGGTGGTTTCGGTATCAAAAATGAAGTACATTCCTTAGTATTTTAAGCCTTAATGAAGAAAAATTTATGGTTCGCAAAATTAAACCATCCGGGCTAAAATAAGGAACTTTATCCCTGAAATAAAACTTTGTTTTCAGGAATTATTAACCAATAAAAAATTACGTGTAATCCACTATTTTGACTTCATTCTATAGTTGAATTTTTTATTGCCCCTCCCACGGAAATGAAAAAATCAGTTCCGACCTCTCCCCAGGGAGAGGTGAATCACACCTATATTATTATTTGAAATTTTCGCAAAAAAAAGCCTCACAAAAACCTGAAAATTCAGATGATTTGTGAGGCCTGATACGAACACTAAAAACTACTACTACTTCAATCAAACATTGCTCGCATCTTTGGGTTTACAATCCTTCAGTATATTGTCATTGGGGTGATTTTCCCGAAAGACTTTAAATAGTAGTAAACTATGCCTGTTTTTCCAGGGTTTTTACTTCATTAAGCGAAGCTACGATCGCATTTTTCTGCTTGATCAGGATATTTCCTGTCGATGCAGGAATATCTGACTCTTTTATTATAGCTTCATATTCTTCAACAGCAGCTTTCTCTCCTCTAATCGCTTCCTCAAGAACTGCTTCGTCTTTATCATTAGACACACTAGCTTTTAAATTCATCCAGGATCTGTGCACATCTCCAGCAATGCTGGTTCCTTTATCTGGGTTTTCCCCAAAATTCCTGATCTCAGATTTTAATTCATGACCAAAATCATATCTTTCCTGCGCACGTTCTGAGAAGAAATTCTTCAAACGCTCATTTTTTACTTTTTCTGCTGCCAGTTTATATCCTTTTTCAGCATCATAATTCTTTTCTAACAATTCATTCAGTTTCTTAGAAACCTCACTTGAATAACTCATAGCTTATATTTTTTTCAATTTTTCTTTCGAGTAAAGATAAGGTCAGAGGACCGCCCCAACAACCTCTTTAACAGGGTTTAGCACTAATTAACCTCTTTTAACAGCAGGGCCATTTTTTAACTAAAATTCTTCCTAAATTAAAATTTGACTGTGGCAAATTCCCTTTTCAGGAAGATTTGTAAAATCGAACCAGAAATACTTGAAAATTAGAAAAATGTAGTATCTTTGCGCACTTATTAATAACCGGGGTCGAGAACCCCAAAATTTAATTTTTATGCCAGTAAAAATAAGATTACAAAGACACGGTAAAAAAGGAAAACCTTTTTTCTGGATTGTTGCTGCGGATACCCGCGCAAAAAGAGACGGTAAATTTTTGGATAAATTGGGAATCTATAACCCTAACACAAATCCTGCTACTATCGAACTTGATGTAGACGGAGCTGTAAAGTGGTTACAAAACGGTGCTCAACCAACAGATACCGCTCGTGCTATCCTTTCTTACAAAGGAGCTTTACTTAAGAAACACTTAGCAGTAGGTGTAAAAAAAGGAGCTTTAACTGAAGAGCAGGCTGAGGAGAAATTCAAAGCATGGTTAGAAGAAAAAGAAGGAAAGATCGGAGCTAAAAAAGAATCTTTGAGCAAAGCTCAGGAAGCTGAAAAAGCTAAAGCTCTGGAAGCTGAGAAAGAAGCTAACGCTAAGCGTGAAGCTGAATTCAAAGAAGCTGAAGAAGCTGAGGCGAAAGCTGCTGCTGAGGCTGAAGCTGCTGCAACTGCAGAAGCTACAGACGAGGCTACCGTTGAAAATGCTGAAGAAGAGGTGGGCGCTGCAACTGCAGAAGAAGCTAAAACTGAAGACAAAAAAGACGCTTAAACAGCAACCTGCAATGACTAAGGAAGAATGTTTCTATCTTGGAAAAATCGTTGCGAAATTTAGCTTTAAAGGTGAGGTGCTCATAAAACTTGACACCGATGAACCTGAAACTTACACAGAAATGGAATCAGTTCTCGTTGAATACAACGATAATCTGGTTCCATTTTTTATTGAACGCTCCTACCTGCACAAAAGCACTCTGCTCAGGGTGAAATTTGAAGATATAGACACCGAGGATAATGCCGAAGATATGATAGGCACCGAGGTTTATCTTCCACTAAGCATGCTTCCGGAACTACCGGAAGACAAATTCTACTTTCACGAGATCATAGGTTTCGATGTTATGGATGCCGAACATGGAAATATCGGTAAAATAGTCTCCATCAACGATACCACTTCACAAGCCCTTTTCGAAATAGAAAAAGACGGCAAACAGATCCTTATCCCTATGAATGATGAATTCATTGAAAAAGTGGATAAGAAAAACAAGACCGTAAAGGTAATTACTCCTGAAGGCCTTGTAGATCTTTACTTAGGTTAGGCAAAAGATTTATTCCAGTCGAAAGCCTCCAGAATTGGCTCAAAAACAACTTTTCCGTTTATAATATTAAGTCCTTTAGCCAAAGAACTATCCTTTTCACATGCCTTCTCCCAGCCATGCTCGGCAAGTTTCAATACATAAGGCAAGGTCACATTGGTAAGCGCAAGAGTTGAAGTATAAGGCACTGCACCAGGCATGTTAGCCACACAATAATGCACCACGCCATCTATAATATAAGCAGGATCTTCATGAGTCGTAGGCCTGGTAGTCTCAACACAACCACCCTGATCTACTGCCACATCCACGATCACCGCACCCGGCTGCATCAATTTCAGCATATCACGAGTAATTAATTTTGGTGCTTTTGCGCCGGTTATAAGAATACCACCCACCACAAGATCTGTGGTCTGTAGATGCTTTCTAATATTGTATTCATTGGAAAATTCGGTCACCACATGACTCGGCATAATGTCATTCACGTAACGCAACTTATTCATGTTCACATCAAGAACCGTAACCTGCGCCCCAAGACCTGCAGCCATTTTCGCGGCCTGGATCCCAACTGTACCTGCACCTAACACAAGCACTTTACCCGGAGGTACGCCGGGAACACCGCCTAATAGAAGGCCTTTCCCCTTAACCGGTTTCTCCAGATATTTCGCCCCCTGCTGAATAGCCATTCTTCCGGCAACTTCACTCATAGGAGTTAGCAAAGGCAAGGTACCATCCTCATCTTCTACCGTTTCATACGCAATACAAACAGATTTACTCTTCATCATGGCTTCCGTAAGATTTTGATTGGAAGCAAAATGAAAATAGGTAAACACGATCTGATCCTCTTTAATAAGATCATATTCCTGCTCGATAGGTTCTTTAACCTTTACGATCATATCACTTTGCTGATAAACCCGGTCTATGGAAGGTAAAATGGTAGCTCCGGCAGCATGGTAATCTTTATCATCGAAACCACTGCAGTCACCAGCGGTAGATTGAACCAGAACCTGATGACCTAATTTGGAAAGTTCAAGCACTCCGGCGGGAGTCATTCCCACCCTGTTTTCATTGTTTTTGATCTCTTTTGGAATCCCGATTATCATAGTAGAAGTTTTAGATTCCGAAAAATAGTAAAGAAAATAAAAATAGGGGTGTCAAATGTAAAAAATAACATTTGACACCCCTATTTGATATTTTTAAGGGGGTTAAATTACAATATTTACAATTTTACCCGGAACAACTATAACTTTTTTAGGGGTAGATCCGTCTAATTGATTTTTTGTTCTTTCATCTTCCAGAACATTTTTCTCAATTTCATCTTTACCCATATCCAAAGGAAGCTCCATCGTAAAACGCATTTTCCCATTAAAAGAAACAGGATAGTTCTTTTTGCTTTCTACTAAATACTTCTCTTCGAATTCAGGATATTTTGCGGTAGTAACAGAATCTGAATTCCCCAGCTTTTCCCAAAGCTCTTCAGCGATATGAGGAGCATAAGGAGCGATAAGCACCGCTAATGGCTCAAGAATCTCACGGCTATTGCATTTTTGAGCGGTAAGCTCGTTCACACAGATCATAAAAGTCGATACAGAAGTATTAAAGCTGAATTCTTCAATATCCTCGGTTACTTTCTTAATGGTCTTATGCAAGCTCTTTAATGAATCTGCTGAAGGTTTTTCATCTGAAACAGAGAATTCCTCACCGTCATGGTAAAGCTTCCAGAGTTTCTTCAGAAAGTTATGCACTCCGGTGATCCCGGCAGTATTCCATGGTTTCGCCTGATCCAGAGGCCCAAGGAACATTTCATACATTCTTAAAGTATCTGCCCCGTAATCTTTACAGATCTCATCTGGGTTCACCACATTGTACTTGGACTTGGACATTTTCTCCACTTCTCTACCTACAATGTATTTCCCATCTTCGGTTAGGAATTTAGCATCAGCAAATTCCGGACGCCATTTTTTAAAGCCTTCAATATCCAACTCATCTGAAGCATTAACTAAAGAAACATCAGCATGAATAGGCTGAACATTATTGCCTTTGATCTGATTTTTAGAAACAAATACATTCTCTCCCTCCAATCTATAAACGAAAGCACTGGTTCCAAGGATCATTCCCTGGTTGATCAGCTTTTTGAATGGTTCTTCAACTGTCAACCAACCGCGGTCATGTAAAAACTTAGTCCAGAATCTTGAATATAATAAGTGCCCGGTAGCATGCTCGCTACCTCCAATATACAGATCTACATTTTCCCAGTATTTCTGGGCTTCTTCTGAAACAAAGCGATCAGGGTTCCCGGCATCCATATACCTGAAAAGATACCAGCTGCTTCCTGCCCATCCCGGCATGGTATTAAGCTCTAAAGGAAAAACAGTTTCGTCGTCTATTTCAGAATTCGAAACCACTTTATTATTCTTTGTATCCCAGGCCCAGTCGGTAGCATTTCCTAATGGCGGCTCACCGGTTTCGGTTGGGAGATATTTTTCTACTTCAGGTAATCTTAAAGGAAGATGCTCAAGGTCTATCATTTTCGGTAAACCGTTCACGTAATAAACTGGGAAAGGCTCTCCCCAATATCTCTGACGGCTGAAAACCGCATCTCTAAGCCTGTAATTTGTCTTTCCATAACCCTGACCAGTTTTCTCCAGTTCCAGAATTACTTTATTTAATGCCTCTTTATATTCCAGTCCGCTAAGGAATTCTGAATTCGCGATCACCGTACCTTCTTTCCCCGCATAAGCTTCCTGGGAAACATCTATATTTTCAAAAATATTAGGGATTGGAAGATCGAAATGCCTAGCGAAATCATGATCTCGCTGGTCACCACATGGTACGGCCATAACAGCGCCGGTTCCGTAACCCGCAAGCACATAATCTCCTATCCAGATCGGGATAGATTCCCCGGTAAATGGATGTTCGGCATATGCCCCGGTAAACACACCGGTGATGCTTTTCACATCTGCCATACGTTCGCGCTCACTTCTCTTGGCACTGGCTTCGATATAAGCCTCAACTTCTTCACGGTGAGCTTCTGAAGTGATCTCCTTTACCAGGTCATGTTCTGGTGCAAGCGTCATAAAGCTTACGCCAAAAATGGTATCAGGTCGCGTGGTGAAAACCCCAACTGTATGTCCAGTATCCTTGATCTTAAAGTCCACATGCGCCCCAACCGATTTCCCTATCCAGTTACGCTGACTCTCCTTTAAGCTTTCGGTCCAGTCAATTTTATTAAGATCCTGAAGCAATCTTTCAGCAAAAGCTGAAATTCGCATGCTCCATTGGGTCATTTTTTTTCTAATTACGGGATAACCTCCACGTTCAGAAACTCCGTTCACGATCTCGTCGTTTGCCAGAACGGTTCCAAGTTGCGGACACCAGTTAACTTCTGCTTCCGCTAAATAAGTAAGCCTATATTTTAAAAGAACCTGCTCCTTTTCATCTGCAGAATATTTATTCCATTCTGCCGCTGAAAATTCTTCAGTATCATTATCGCAGGCAGCATTCACCCTGGTATTCCCTTCAGAAGAAAAGATCTCTTCAAGTTCTGAAATTGGACGGGATTTTTCAGCCTCTTGGTCGTACCAGCTTTCAAAAAGCTGTATAAAGATCCACTGTGTCCACTTATAATAATCTGGCTCGCTGGTTCTCACCTCACGACTCCAGTCGAAAGAAAAACCGATCTTATCTAATTGTTCCCTGTAACGGGCAATATTATTTTCAGTTGTTACCGCAGGATGCTGCCCGGTTTGAATGGCATATTGCTCTGCCGGAAGCCCGAAACTATCATATCCCTGTGGATGCAACACGTTAAAACCTTTATGCCTTTTAAAGCGGGCATAGATATCACTGGCAATATAGCCCAGTGGATGCCCTACATGCAGTCCCGCTCCCGAAGGATAAGGAAACATGTCCAGCACATAATATTTTGGTTTATCAGAATCGTTGCTGGCTTTAAAAGTCTGGTTTTCGGCCCAGTATTTCTGCCATTTCTCTTCGATCTTATTAAAGTGGTAACTCATCTTCTTCTCTTTCTTATTTATCTACGTCACCCTGAACTTGTTTCAGGGTCTAAAAAATGAGAAGCTGAAACAAGTTCAGCTTGACGGTATTTTCTGAAACGCAAAAATACAATTTTAAAGGACTTATGCGGAATGATTGAAAGTTCTATTCCCGGCTTTTTCTCGCTTCTTCTTCCATAGGTTTCAGGCATTCATAGATATACCTGTTCACGGGAGTTTTAACCCCTAGCCTTTCTCCCTGTTTAACGATAAAGCCATTAAAATTTTCCAGTTCTGAAGGTTTGCCATTCATGATATCCCGCTGGGTAGAAGCGGTAGTCCCCTCAGGTTGCGAATTGATTATCTCAAAGACCATTTCCAGATGCTTTTCGGTTAAAGGAACTCCTTTAACCTTTCCAACTTCAATGATCTCCCTGGCGGAATTTCTCATCATTTCCTTAAGATAATTGCTATCTCTGATCTTGTCTATTGGAACTCTCGTGAGTCCGCCAATGCCGCTGACGGTACAGATAAACAGGAACTTTTTCCAGATCTCTAACTGGATGTTTTCAGGGATATTATTTTCTATTCCCGCCTCATCAAGGATATCATGAATTTTTAAAACCCTTTCTGATCGTGAATTATCTGCCTCTCCAAAAACGATCTTCGGCTCATAAGAAGCATGTTTTATTTTTCCCGGTTCTTCTAAAAAACTTACAATAAAGCAAAGCCCGGCAAGCACATTTTTCTTCGGAAGAAATTCAATTAGTTTCTCATAGTTATCGGCTCCGTTCTGCAATGGAAGAACTATGGTATTTTCACCAATTATGGGTTTTAATTCTGCAGCAACCAATGGGATCTGCCAGGATTTAATTCCAAGAATAATAAGGTCTGGTTTTGGAACTTCAGAAACATCTGAAGTAGCTATCTTTGGTTTTACTTTAAAATTACCCTTGATACTTTCCACCTCTAGTCCGTTTTTCTGTATAGCTTTAAGGTGTTCACCTCTTGCGATCATACTTACATTGAATCCTGCATTAGCTAGTTTTCCACCAAAATAGCCTCCAACGCCGCCAATTCCATAAACCAAAATTTCCATAAATTGAATTTTCTCAAATTTAGGAAAGATATGAGAGATTCCGCAGTGGTGTCATTTCGAAGAAGTGAAACGACTGAGAAATCTGACCTAAAGAGATTCCTCGACTACGCTCGGAATGACAAAGGGAATATCACATTGAGCGCAGTCGAAATGTGTTATCCAGAAACCATGCTTCGACAGGCTCAGCATGACCAACCAATCTTCGACGTCACCTTGAATTTACTTCCGGGTATCTGAAGATACTGAAACAAGTTCAGCATGACGTACCAAACCAATAGTTAGGCAACTTAATTAGGATAGTCCCAATATTTTCAAAAGTTTAAACGTTTTAAAGATTAGGAAAACTTAACTTTCTTATTTTTACAAAAAATCTGAAGTCACTCTATGACCACATCTTTTGAAAGGTATCAGAAACGCCGACTCATATCTTCCTATTTTTCAGTAGTTATCAGTATTTCCCTGGTATTATTCCTTTTAGGAATGCTTGGCCTTCTGGTTTTAAATACTAAAAAGGTAGCCGATCATTTTAAAGAGCAGATCGCCCTTACGGTTTATCTTAAGGATAACGCCAAAGAGGTTGAGATCGAGCAGTTGAAGAAAAGCCTGGCTATGGCAGATTATACCAAGTCAACCACTTTTGTTTCCAAAGAGGAAGCCGCAGAGGCGCATAGTGAAGAAATTGGTGAAGATTTTATGGAATTCCTGGGATATAACCCACTTCAGAATTCTATAGACGTTTATATGAACGCAGATTTTGTTTCCTCGGAGCAAGTAGACAAAATTGCTGATGATCTTACTTCCAAGAATTTTGTAGACGAGGTCGTTTATGACAAACCTCTTATCGCCTTGCTGAACGACAACGTTAAAAAAATAAGTTTCTGGGTATTGATTGCGAGCTCTGTTTTTACGTTTATCGCGGTATTACTTATCAATAGCAGCATAAGACTGGCAGTATACTCCAAAAGATTCATTATTAAGACGATGCAGATGGTGGGCGCCACCAAAGGCTTTATTAGAAGACCTTTTATCTGGCAAAGTGTAAAACTAGGACTGATAGGTGCTATCCTGGCACTCATTGGGATGGCTGCAGTACTTTATTACCTGAACAATAGTTTTACTGAACTCAATCTTTTAGGTGATATTAAAATGCTGGTCATTCTATTCTCCGGAATTTTCCTGATGGGAATTGTAATTACATGGATTAGTACGTATTTTGCGACCTCGCGTTTTCTAAATTTAAAAACAGACGAGTTATACTATTAGTAGTTGTTTTCAGCCACTAATGCACGGATAATTTTTTATCTCGCTCGGATCAAAGAAGGTAAAAAGTTCTGTATCAACAGCTGAAAAGTATAAGGGCATTCGTTAGAGAAATGAAATAAAGAAAGAACTTCAAACATGGCAAATCTCACCTATAAACAGGAAAGTTATGAGTTAATAGGTGTTTTATTTGATGTTCATAATGAATTAGGGGGAGGTTTTCTAGAGGCAGTTTATTCAGATGCTATAGAATATGAATTGAAAGCCAGAAACATTCCTTTCGAAAGGGAAAAAAGATATCAGGTAAACTATAAAGAGGTGGTTCTGCCTCACCAATATGTGGCAGATTTCGTGATCTACGATAAAATAATTTTGGAAATAAAATCTGTTGCAGCTCTTAATGATCGCCATATTGCTCAATGTATTAATTATCTTAAGGTTTCGGGAAATAAATTGGCAATATTGGCTAATTTTGAACCGGATAAATTAATGCATCAAAGAATAGTTTTGTAATTCATTAGTGCATTCGTGGCAAAAAGATTTAAAGATGAATGAAAAGAATAAAATAAAAGGAAGCTTCAACACTGGGTTTGTTTTCGGGAAGAAGAACTACACCTTCATGTTTATTGGGATTGGCGTGATCGTTCTGGGCTTTATTTTGATGTCTGGCGGTGGTAGCGAAGATCCAAATGAATTTAATGACGCTATCTATAACTTTCAAAGAATTCGACTTGCACCGGCTTTGGTGCTGATTGGCTTTGCGATAGAGGTATATGCCATATTGTTGAATCCCCATAAAAAATAATAAGTTTGGACGTATTAGACGCCGTGATCCTTGGTATCATCCAAGGACTTACCGAATTTTTACCAGTTTCTTCAAGTGGACATTTAGAATTAGGAAAAGCTATTTTAGGAGATACCAGTGTTCCTGAAGAGTCTCTGCTATTTACCGTAGTACTTCATTTTGCCACAGCTTTGAGTACGCTGGTAGTTTTCAGAAAAGATGTTTTTGAGATCATTGGCGGCTTGTTAAGCTTTAAATGGAATGAAGAGACTCAGTTCTCTTTAAAGATCATAGTTTCAATGATCCCCGCAGTCATTGTAGGATTGCTTTTTGAAGAACAACTCGAAGCATTATTTGGCGGAAATATTCTTTTCGTCGGGTTCATGCTTCTAATTACCGCCTTACTACTCTGGCTTGCTGATAAAGCCAAGAATACCGGAAAAAAGGTTAGTTACAGCAACGCATTCGTTATCGGGATTTCTCAGGCGATAGCCATGCTTCCCGGAATTTCTCGAAGTGGAGCTACCATTTCAACTTCAGTTCTATTAGGAAATGATAAGACCAAAGCTGCGAGATTCTCTTTCTTAATGGTCGTGCCTTTGATCTTCGGAAAGATCGCCAAAGATCTCTTAAGCGGAGAACTAATGGAAAGCACTGCAGATTTTTCGATCCTGGCAGTAGGCTTTGTCGCGGCATTTATTGCAGGTTTGGTTGCCTGCACCTGGATGATCGCCCTGGTAAAGAAAAGTAAACTTTCATGGTTTGCTGTCTATTGTTTTGTGGTGGGACTTGCCGCTATTACTTTTGCATATGCGCAATAACGAATTTACTCCAGAAGAATTCAAAACAGGCCAGGTACTTCTCTTTGATAAACCGCTGAACTGGACCTCTTTCCAGTTAGTCAACAAAGTGCGGTGGCTAATAAGAAAAAGCTGCAAGATCAAAAAGATCAAGGTTGGTCATGCGGGAACTTTAGATCCGCTTGCTACAGGACTTCTGATCATTTGCACCGGAAAATTCACTAAAACCATTCCTGAGCTTCAGGGACAGATCAAGGAATATACAGGCACTTTTACTATAGGCAGCACTACTCCATCTTTTGACCTGGAGACCGAAATTGACGAAAAATTCCCCACAGATCATATTACAGAAGAATTGCTTCATGAGACCACAAAAAAATTTCTTGGCGAAATTGACCAGACCCCGCCAGTTTTCTCAGCTTTAAAGAAAGACGGAAAAAGACTTTACGAATATGCCAGAGAAGGCAAGGAAGTTGAAGTAAAGTCAAGGAAGGTTGAAATTTCTGAATTCGAGATCGATACGGAAGAATTTCCAAAAGTTCATTTCAGAGTAGTTTGCAGCAAAGGAACCTACATTAGAAGTCTTGCGCATGAATACGGGCAGGCATTGAATAGTGGCGCGCATCTTTCTGAATTAAGACGTACCGGAATTGGAGAATATTCTGTAGAAAAAGCCATGGACCTCGAGTATTTTGAAAATTTACTACCTTCACAGGAGAATAAGTAAGTCTACTGACGTTTAATTAAATATGGAGTTTTTCGAGGAATTTTTCGATAAGCATAAAGCGCTTATCATTACTACGCTTTTATTTGCTGTCCTTATGCTGGCATTGTATAATTTCAATCTTGCCAACGCAAACAAGGAAACAGCTGAAATGCTCGTAGACCTTGAACAATTCAAAGTAGAAGAAAAGAAAGAGACCGAACCTGAGAAGCAGGAGGAAACTCCAAAGAGAAATCCCAGAGACGTACAAACTCACCAGGCCTACAATCAGGACAAAGAAACTCGCGAGGCAGATTTTAAAAGTCAACTAGACAAGATATTTGAAAAGAATAGTGCTGACCAGGAAGAGGCCGAAAATGAAGATACAGATGGGTCTGAAGGCAACTATACTGTAAATAAGAAGAATTCTGAAGACAAAAAAAATCGGTCAGATGGTAATGATTCGGCTGAGGAAGCATCTCAAAAATCTGCCGTTTACGATTACAGTTCTATTTCCTTTTCTCTAAAAGGAAGGCGCGCGGTTAAAATTCCGAATCCGGTCTACACCTGTGATACTGCGGGTAAAATTGTGATCAATATCAGTGTGGATGCGAACGGTTATGTGATAGATTCTTCAGTAAATAAAGCCAGCTCAACCTCAACCAATGAGTGTTTAACAGATCGTGCCCTGGAATATTCTGCGGGTGCCAGATTTAGTAAGCTTGCAGGCAGAAATTCACAACCGGGAACGATCACTTATTATTTTAGATCTTAAGAATTATGGCTGAAATCAAACGTTGCGGATGGTGCGAAGGCGACCCTTTATACGAGGCCTATCATGACCATGAGTGGGGAGTTCCTGTACTGGATGATGAAACGCTTTTCGAATTTCTTACGCTTGAAACATTCCAGGCAGGACTCAGCTGGATCACCGTGCTTAGAAAAAGGAATAATTTCAGAGCGGCATTTGATAATTTCGACTACCGGAAGATCGCACAATACAAAGACGCCAAGATCACCGAATTAATGCAGAATGCTGGTATTATCAGGAATCAAATGAAAATTAGAGCGACGGTTACTAACGCCCGGGAATTCATGAAGATCCAGGACGAATTTGGCAGTTTCAGTAAGTATATCTGGCAATTTGTGGATGGTGAGCCTATTCAGAATCAAATCGAGGATCACAAGAAAGCACCTGCAACCACAGATATTAGTGATAAACTAAGCAAAGATCTTAAGAAAAGAGGTTTCAAATTCGTGGGCTCTACCGTGATATATGCTCATATGCAAGCAACCGGAATGGTGAACGATCATCAGGTAGATTGTTTTAGATATGAGGAGGTAAAGAAACTTGGAGGTAAAGTTTCTATTTAAGATATTCCAGAAATTCAGATCTCGGAATCTCTTCAGCTCCCAGACTTTCAAGGTGACTGGTATAGCTCTGGCAATCGATCAATTTTACACCCTCTTGTTCTAGCTTTTGTACCAGTTTTATTAAACCAAATTTGGAAGCATTGCTGGCCTTCGCGAACATACTTTCTCCACAGAACATTTTTTTATCCCTTAAATAGATCCCATATAAACCTCCAACCAATTCCTTTTTATCCCAGACCTCAGTAGAAATCGCAATTCCCTCATGGTGTAGCTGAAGATAATTCTCTTTTATCTCCTGAGTGATCCACGTCCCATCCTGGCCTTTCCTAAGCACATTTCCACAGTTCTCTATCACCTTTTCAAATTCCTGGTTAAAAGTTACCTGGAACTTATCCTGATTGAGAAATGGCCTCATGCTTTTAGCGATCTTCAAATTTTCAGGGAACAGTACCATCCTGGGATCTGGGGACCACCATAGCACTGGTTGCCCTTCGTTATACCATGGAAATATGCCATTATAATAAGCCTCTTTAAGACGCTCTGGGCTTAGATCCCGGCCAACCGCAAGCAAGCCATCTGCATCGGCATAGGATACAGGAGGAAGCTTCTCGTATGGCTGAATGAAATACAAATCGGTTATGGTTTAAAGTCTGAAAATAAAAAAGTCCGGTGAAATTTCTAACCGGACTTTAGTTTTTTAATTTCGAACTTCGACAAGCTCAGTTCAACAATTATCCTTAGAAAGGAAGATCGTCATAATCTTCTTCATTCAAATCATTTGCCGGCTCGAACTGGTCTGGTGGCGGTACATTAGAACCACCTGAAGGCTGTTGCGCAGCAAGATTCTCGATCCTCCATCCCTGGATAGAGTTGAAATATTTTGTTTCACCCTGTGGGCTTACCCATTCGCGACCTCTAAGGTTGATTCCAACCTTTACCGGCTGTCCTACCTGGAAAGCGTCCAGTAAGCTGCATTTATCCTGCACAAATTCGATCATAATATGTTGAGGATACTGCTCCTCTGTAGTAACAACCATTTCTCTCTTCTGAAATCCGTTGCTACCGAATGTCTTAGTTTCGCCAATAAGCTTAATTTTTCCCTGTACTTCCATTGTTTCCTTTATTTTGCTAGTAATATTTTCCAGGCATCTTCTGGCTTTCCATTTTCAAGATACACCTTCGCCTGTTTATGAATTTTTTCTGTATCACCGCTTTTTACAAGTCCGGCATCTTCTGTATTCTCATTAAGAAATGCTTCTATCTCACCATTCTCTGGCAGTGACTCCACATTACCCAATATTCCAAGATCATTTCCCGTAAGCACCTTGCTGGCCCTAACTTCTTCAGGCATAGCATCCACACCAATTCCTAAAGTGGAAAGTGGCTTAGGAACTTCGAACATTCCTGTTCTCGCACGGGTATACCAATTACCACCCATACGAGCGACCTGGTCTATTTTATATTGATCTATGTATCCGTTCTCATCAAGAATATCTTCCTTGATATGCATTTTCACCACGTGGCAGATCACCAGGTTTCCTGCACCACCTTCGGTCCCGGTTTCAATAATATCCTGGATCTTACATTCAAATTGAACCGGAGATTCAGCTACACGAAAAGGCTTTACTAAATCAGATTTAAGCATTGTTAGCCCTGCCTTTTCAAATTCGTTAACCCCTTCAGCATACTCGGTGCTGGAAAGTGACATTTGCTGAACTATATCATAATTCACAATGTTGATCACTACCTCATCCACCTTTTTAGCATTTTCAAAAGTATGTTTCGTGGTATTATCCCTTCCTCTCCTTGCTGGAGAAAAGATCAAAACTGGCGGATTTGCGCCAAAAACATTGAAAAAACTAAAAGGTGAAAGATTGGGATTTCCTTCTGCATCTATAGTACTCGCGAAAGCAATAGGCCTTGGACCCACCGCACCAAGCAGATACTGGTGTAATTTCCCGACACTTACATCCTTGGGTTCTAAACTGAACATAGATTAATTTTTGCCAAAGATAAAGAATCGAACAGGGAATGAAAAGCAATGCATTACAATATAAATAGTTTTAAAACGCTTATATTTATTTTTGATTAAAAGCCGGAAACATACATGAATTTACCCGACGAACGCAGCTTTAATCGCTGGTTTATCATTATTTCCTGCCTGGTGGTCATCGTGCTGGTGCTCTGGAATACGAGTATTTTCTTCCAGCGACTAAAAGAGGACGAACGGGCGAAAATGAATATCTGGGCCCAGGCTCAGGAAGAGCTAAGCAATGCCCCTGAAGATGCCGATCTTTCCCTTATTCTAGAGATCTTAAATAATAACACAACCATCCCCATAATTCATACAGATGAAAATGGTGCGATCGTATACACCACTAATCTTGATCCTACCATACAGGAAGATCCTGAGCGTATCAAAGATTATCTTGACGACCTGAAAGAAGAAAATGAGCCTATAGCTGTAGACCTAGGCGATAACCAGATACAGTATTTATACTATGGGAACTCTCCAGCACTGAATAAACTCAAGTATTATCCCATAGGCCTCACCCTGATAGGCTTCCTTTTCATCGGCGTGGTATACTTCTTCTATACTACGACAAAAAGCAGCGAGCAGAATAAATTATGGGCGGGGATGGCCAAGGAAACAGCCCACCAAATTGGGACTCCGCTGAGCTCCCTTATTGGCTGGGCTGAAATATTAAAGACCGAAGATGTAAATCCTTCTTATGTAGAAGAGATGGAGAAGGATATTGATCGATTAAGAACGATCACAGAACGCTTTTCTAAAATAGGATCTTCCCCGAATTTACAGCAGACCGATATTGTGGCTGCTACCAAGGAAAGTTATGATTACTTAAAAGCCCGAAGCTCTAATCTTATCGAATTCAGTATCAGGGCGCCACGACAGCCTATCAATGTGATGCTGAACGAACAGCTGTACAGCTGGACCATAGAAAACCTGGTGAAAAATGCGATAGATGCCATGCGTGGTAAGGGAGAATTGCTAATTGAGATCAAGCAGGATCTTAGACAGGCACATATCTACATTACCGATACGGGAAAGGGAATAGATAAGAATAGATTCAGGGTTATTTTTGAACCGGGGCAAACCACTAAAAAGCGAGGTTGGGGTCTCGGACTATCTTTAGCTAAAAGGATCATTGAAGAATATCACCGCGGAAAGATCAAGGTCGCGCAAAGTGAAATTAACAAAGGAACCACTTTCCAGATAAGCCTGAAGAAGGTTTAAAATTCAGAGATCTTTTCTCGCATCCAGTCGGGAACCGGGATAGTTTCCTTCTTTTGAAAATCGAAACAAACCACCACATCTGTGCCTTCAGCACACAATTCTCCTTTTTCATTCAGGATCACATGTTTCAACCCGAAACTCTTATTTCCTATAAAATCAAGTTTGGTTTTAATGATCGCTTTCCCAGGGTAATGAAGTGATTTCCTGAAATCGCATTTCGTAGAGACCAGCATCGTCCCCTGGCTGGAATTGCGATAATATTCATGGATTCCGGAAGCTTCCCAGAAATTCACCCTTCCGCTTTGCAAATATTTCATATAGGAGACGTTGTTCACATGCTCATACATGTCCAGGTCGCCCCAGTCTATTCGCAATTCAAGACTTAACTTGTAATCTGAAAAATCTGTCACAATTCAACGTTGGCTTCTATCGCAGCGGCAAGATCCTTGAACTCCTGATCGCTCATTTCTACATTATTTGAAAAGTCCATATCCTTCATATTATTCAAAGGAATAAGGTGAACGTGAGTATGCGGCACTTCCAGGCCTACAACAGCCATTCCTACCCTTTTACAAGGAACTGTTTTTTCCAGCGCAATAGAAACCCTTCTGGTAAATCGCATCAACTCCTGATACATTTCCTCTTCCAGGTCCCAGATCTTATCGATCTCTTTCTTCGGGATGCACAGAACGTGACCTTTCGCATTTGGCCTGATATCCAAAAACGCCAGAAACTGGCTGTTTTCAGCTACTTTATAGGCCGGCACTTCGCCTTTTATGATCTTGGTAAATAGTGTTGACATGATTAAGTTGGTTTTTAATAAAAATAAAGAATCCTTTACTCAAATCCGAAATTACAGATGAAAGAAAAGGATTAAATTTTAACTGAAATAGAAAGGATTATTCTCTCCAGATCTCGATAACTTCAAATTTAACGGTTCCGTTAGGAACTTCAATTTCTGCCGTATCTCCAACCTTCTTACCCAGCAGGCCTTTACCAATTGGTGAATCTACAGATATCTTCCCCGATTTAAGATCGGCTTCACTTTGGGCCACCAGCTTATAATTCATTTCGGCCCCGTTGGTTTTATTCTTGATCTTTACATGAGAATGCACAAGCACTTTAGAAGTATCCAGCTGAGACTCATCTATTACTCTGGCGTTAGCCACTACTTCTTCTAATTTTGAGATCTTCATTTCCAACAGCCCCTGAGCTTCCTTCGCTGCATCATATTCAGCGTTCTCACTTAGATCTCCTTTATCTCTAGCCTCTGCAATTGCCTGTGAAGCTTTTGGTCTTTCTACGTCTTTGAGTTGATTAAGCTCATCCCTAAGCTTTTTTAAACCTTCTGGGGTATAATAAGATACTTTGCTCATAACTTTATCGTTTAATTAATCGCGGACAGGGATTTACTCCTGAAACCGGAAAACATACCTTATAATGATTTTAGTAATAAAACAAATCCCTGGATGTGGAATTGCCCGGATCTAAAAGGTTTTAGCGTTCCGGGTTCAAACTATTGTATCATTAATAGAAAAAATCCCATTTTTAGCGGGATTTCTTTAAACAAATGTAAGAAATTTAATCTTTCGATACAATTATATTATTTTCGTTGCAACTCAAATATTTATGAAAAAAATACTCTTCTTTCTCCCAATATTCCTGCTTGTCCTGGCTTGCTCGAGTTCTGATGATAATTACAGAAATAATCCCAATTTACCCGATGTAAATTTCCGGTTTCAGCTTAACTTAAGTTTTCCGGAATACAACGATCTGCAGTTCCCGGGTAATTCTTATGCGACCTATAACCATGGGGTTAGAGGAGTGGTCATCTACAATATCAACAACTCACAATATGTGGCCTTTGAACTTAGCGATCCCAACCATCCACCAAGTAATTGTTCTGGCATGACCGTTAATGGTGTTATTGCCAGCTGTGGTTGCGATGACAACAAATATAACGTGATAACCGGTGAACTGGCAGAAGGAGAAGGACAGTATACCATGAAGCCATACCGCGTGCAGCGATCTGGCAACGTTCTCGAGGTCTTTAATTAAAAAAGCCCCCTTCCCCAGCATTACCCCAATAATAAGGAAAGGAGGCGGCTAAAATCACAATATCCTGTTAGAACTTAAGCGTAAGTCCCAGCAAAAAGTTAGTAGTGGCTTGTGGGTAATATCCAGCACCATCAAAGGTTTGTTCCCCAGATGGCAGGTCTTCGTTTGGTATGTTATAAGTATAATAATAGCCATTAGAGACATATTTCTCATTGAAGATATTATTCACCAATCCGGTTATAACGATCTCTCTAAAAAACCATGGCTTTTCCCAGCTGTACTGCACATTCAGATCACTCACGAAATAGCTGTCCAGCCTGGAATTTTCAGCTTCTACATTGCTCATGAACTGCTCACCCACATATTTTGAAAGCAATTTCAATTCAAGCCCATCAACCGGCTCGTAGTTTATGAATCCGCCAGCAACCACTTCCGGAGAGAAAGAAATATTGGTATCTCCATACTCTATAAGTTCCCCATTAAAAGTTGAAACGAAATCCACATTTTTATTTCGGCTAACCGAAAGATTGGATTGAATACTTAGCGTTTCCAGAAGTCTAACTGTTGCATCTAACTCAAGACCTAACCTATAGCTATTTCCGCTATTCTGGCGAACAAATGCCCCCACATCGTCTATACCGCCGGTTAAAACCAGCTGATTCTGATAATCCATAAAATAGAGATTAGCATTCATCTGAAATTTACTGGAAGCATGCCTCCAACCGAGTTCAAAATCGTTCAATTCTTCTGGCTCAGGATCACCGTTTTCATAATCATTTCTGCTAGGTTCTCTGTGTGCCCGGGCATAAGAAAGATAGAACTGGTCTGAAGGTGCTAATTGATAGGTTAATCCTGCCTTCGGATTAAAAAAGATGAAATTATCATCATTCAGGAACCTGGTTTGATCGTCCAGTAAACCATCGGTTTCATAATTCACTGTTCTTAACTGAAGATCTGCATACCCAGCAAGTTTTTCGGTAATTTTGAAATTTGCTTTGCCATAGATATTAAAATCGGTCTTATCTGCCTGGTTGAAATAATAAGGTTCGTAAGGATCATTATTTCTGGCAAACCTGGTATAAATAACCTCCCCAAAATGATCTCCTTCATATTTATTCCAGCCACCACCAAGAGTGATATCCCAGTTAGCATTCTCATAATTAAAACTGAAAACCGTTCCGTAGAAATGGTTATCCAGCCATTTGGTACCTACAAGGTCTGAAGTGGTTACCTCTACCCCATCTGCGATAAAAGAAGTCAAGCCAAATTCTGAAAGCTCTGCATCTTCTTCATATTCCTCATAAAAACCTCTACCATAGGTATAATGCAAGGCGATATTAGAAGACCAGTTGCTGTTATAATCCTGGTTCCACAATAACTGGTAGTGATCCTGAGAATAATTATCGGTTTGATCCTCATAGAACCTGGTATTTCCATCTTCATCGGTATAAATACCAGCCGGATTAAAGGTGCGATCATTTTCCAGAGTTTCCTTATCTATCCCATACCACGCCTGGTAAGTCCTTTCGCTTCCTCCAAATGTTATGGCTTTTATAAGCGTATTCTCGTCTACATAAGCTCCCTGCATAAAATAGGATTTAAGATCTGTAGAAGCCCGGTCTATATACCCGTCGCTGCGGATCTTTGAAGCTCTTCCGCCAAAAGAGAAATGATCATTGATGAGTCCGGTACTGAATTTCACCGTGTGCTTAAAAGTATTAAAAGAACCTATACTGTTTGAAACTTCAGCCTGAGCATTCTCTTTATAGGAATCTGTAAGAATATTTAGACTGGCACCAAAAGCTCCTGCCCCGTTCGTAGAAGTCCCTACTCCGCGTTGTAGTTGCAAATTTTCCACAGATGAGGCAAAATCCCCCAGATTTACCCAGAAAGTTCCCTGACTCTCGGAGTCGTTATAAGGAATTCCGTTAATGGTTACATTCACCCTGGTCGCGTCACTCCCACGAACCCGAATTCCGGTATAACCAATTCCATTTCCAGCATCTGTGGTGGTCACCACATTCGGCATATAGTTCATAAGAACGGGAATATCCTGACCAAGATTACGATCTTCGATCTCCTCATTACTTAAGTTGCTGTAAGTGATTGGCGACTTATCAGTGACTCTTACCGATGACAGGAAAACCTCATCCAGAGTTTCTTCAGCCCCTGCCAGATCAACATTCAATTGGGTATCTGCATCTAAAAAAAGCTTCTTAGATTTCTGATTTCCGAAAGCAAAAACAAGGGTGTAATTCCCTTCTTCAAGAGTAAGACTGTAATAACCATTTTCATCGGCCACAGTACCTTTACCGGTACTTTTCACGTAGACCGTGGCTTCCTCCAGCGGGTCTCCATTTTCTGTAATGGTTCCTGAAACAGTGAATTTTTGAGCATGCATCTGCAAGGTGAAGAAAAGCAGACCAGCAAAAAATAATACATTTTTCATTCGTAATGATTTTACGAATAAAAGGGGCGATTATTCTTTTTGATTTGGTTTAAAAATAAAAAATCCTGAAACTGCCTTTTGGCAATAACAGGAGTACATACACTGTGCTTTCGCACAATTCCCTTGGCAGCATTACCTGCCCAGGTTCGTTGGGTATGATCTCAGCCAAATTTAAATGGCACCCCTTTGAGATTGTGGCGCAAAAGTAATACGCTTTTTTAGAAATACAATACTTTTGAGGAGATTTAAGAGAATTGGCTTAATTTTAGATAAAACCTCAGTAATGTTTAGCGCTAAACGTTCCATCACTGTAAAAGTAGTTACCGGATATGTCATCGTGGCAATTCTGGCCGCTCTCGCAGTTTGGTATGTTTATAACCAGGTCATCTCCTATTCTGAGATCGCTCAATCCAATACAGAAAACAACCGACAGCTAATCCTGGTAAGTGAGATCACTACAGACCTTAACGAATCTGAGAATACCAGTCGACGCCTTATCCAGACAGGAGATAAGGAAGACCTGGATCTTTATAATGCTCAATTAGATAGCATCGAATTCAAATTAAGGGAACTGGAAGAGACCTATGAGGAAATAGACCTTGAAAATGAGGTGGATTCCATCTCCAAATTATTGGATCAGAAGACGCAGAACTTAAAGGAGCTGGTTGTTTTAAGAGATTCAGACCGTAATACAAACTACTATTCCAGGGTTTTAGCTGAACTAAAAAAAGTTGATGAATCTTTTGCCGATGATGATTACGAAAGACGATTTGCCAATCTTGAACCTCATCAGCGTAGGGTATTAATCAGATTACTGGAATATGCCAAGGAAGATAATGCCCAGGAATTAACGAACCAAAGACTGGATTCCCTGGTAAGCTCGGTGAAAAAGGTTTTGTATGAACTGGAAATGGCGAACCGGCAGTTCAGGAACGAGGTGAACCAGAAAGAAAATGAACTTCTGAACAATGACATGATCTTAAACCAGCAACTTCAAAGATTGCTGGCCGGCCTGGAACAAAAAGAACGGGAGAATACGGTACAAAGGGCGGAAACTTTCCAGAACATGCTTAATAAAACCTCCAATATCATCATTATTGGAAGTTGCATTATCCTTCTAACCATTCTGTATTTCATCATCAATATTATTGGTGATATTACCCGCAGCCAGCGATACCGGGTGGAACTGGAAGAAGCGAAAGATTTTGCCGAATCCCTCCTGGCCAGTCGCGAACAATTTATGGCAGCTATCACCCATGACCTGCGGAGTCCATTAACTACGGTTATGGGGTATACAGATCTTATTCAGAAAACAGACCTCAGCGAAAAACAAAAGCATTATCTCACCCAGATAAAAAAATCTTCGGAATTCATTCTAAGACTGGTGAACGACCTGCTAGACCTTTCGAAACTGGAAGCGGGAAAAATGCTAATAGAGAATCTCTCCTTCAACCCGAAGAAACTTATTCATGACACCGTGAATAATGTCATTCCGGCGGAAAAGAAAAAGGAAGTAGAGATCATTATCGAAGTTTCTGAAGGCACGAATGTGCAGATACAAAGTGATCCTTTCAGGATAAAACAGATCCTGGCTAACCTTATTTCCAATGCCTGGAAGTTTACTGAAAAAGGTAAAATCGTTATCGCTGCTGAACTGAAGAAAGTTTCCGGGGAAAATCATATCCTGGAGATCAGGGTAAAGGATTCAGGAATCGGGATCTCCAAGGAAATGCAGGAAAACATCTTTGAAGAATTTTCGCAGGAAAATAGCAGCATAGAGAAAAGATTTGGAGGCTCCGGTCTTGGACTGGCCATTACCAAAAGACTTACCCAACTTCTTGAAGGAGAAATAAAACTGGAAAGTGATCAGGGCAAAGGAAGTGAATTCACCATCATGATCCCGGTCATAAAACTTTCAGAAACCAGGGAGGAGCCAGAAAGATCTAAAAAGGAACTGGAAGATGCAGAAATAGCTAATATAGATGCCACGGGAATGAAAGCCCTGGTCATTGATGATGAGCCGGGACAGCTATCCTTAACCGTAGAGCTGGCCCAGTCTATGGGATTTGAGATAGACACCGCCGAAAACGGAAAGCTAGGGCTTGAAAAGCTATATTCCGGTGATTATGACATTATATTGACCGATATTCAAATGCCTATTCTTGATGGTTTTGACCTCATCACGACCATCCGCTCTAACGAAAAATATAAAGACCTGCCAGTGATCGCGCTTTCCGGTAGAACCGATATAGAAAAAGAGGTTTATACTGAAGTTGGTTTCAACAATAAACTACTAAAGCCTTATAAGCCTTCTGAGTTAAAAGAGAATATTGCGGAGCTGCTTCATTTGAACTATAAAGAAGAAGAGGTCAATGAAGCTATAGATGAAGAGAGACTAAGATCAGACAATTATGATCTTACCGACATTTATGAATTTTCAGGTAGAGATGAAGATGCCATGCAAACGATCATCCAGGCCTTCCTGGAAGGTGCGCAGCAAAGTATGCAAGAGCTAAAGAAAGCCTATCAGGAAAAGAACGTTGATAAGATGGGAAAACTTGCTCACCGCATGTTACCCATGCTAAGACAGATGAAAGCCAACGAGGTGATCGTGATACTCATTAAACTTGAATCCTGGGATGACGTTAGCAAAGCAGAATTTGATAATTTCGAGAGAAAGTTCAAGGAATTAATGGCCAGCCTGGATACAAAAATTACAGTTTGATGCCGTATTGTTTCAGCTTATTATAAAGGGTTTTACGATCTATAGACAGCATCCTGGCCGCCTTACTCTTATTCCCGCCTGTCTTTTCTAAAGCATCAAGAATCAATTGCTCCTCATTCTTATTTTTAAACAGACCGTAATCATTTTCGTTGGTACGGCTGGAAGTAGCGATCTCGTGTGGAAGCACTTTAAGCGGAATTAGATCATCCTTGGTAAGCAATACTGCCCTTTTAACCATATTCTTAAGCTCCCGGAGGTTACCAGGCCAGTTATAGTTCTTGAAGGCATGGATGGCCTCATCTGTAAAGCCAACGATGTTTTTTTCAAGATCTGCATTGGCCTCATCCAGGAACTGGTTAGCAAAAAGCATAAGATCTTCTTTTCTTTCTCTTAGAGCCGGTACTTTTATAGAGAATTCGTTCAGCCTGTGATACAGATCTTCCCTGAACTCTCCTTCTTTAACAGCTTCAGAAAGATCTTCATTGGTTGCAGTAACCACTCGGATATCAACTTCTATTTCATTGTTACTACCCACAGGTTTGATCCTTCGCTCCTGTAGGGCTCTTAATAATTGTACCTGAAGTTCGTAAGTGAGGTTTCCAATTTCATCAAGAAAAAGGGTTCCTCCGTTTGCGGCCGCGAAATGTCCGGTCTTATCGTTGATGGCACCGGTAAATGATCCTTTTAGGTGTCCAAAGAATTCACTAGAAGCTATTTCTTTAGGTATAGCACCGCAATCTACAGCGATAAATGGCGCCGCATGTCTTTTGCTTTGCAGATGTATGCTTTTCGCGATCTGTTCTTTTCCGGTACCACTTTCCCCGGTAATAAGTACCGACATATTGGTAGGTGCTACCAGCTCAACATAATCGCTTAATCTTCTGGAAGGTTCACTTACCCCTCGCACAAGATCTTTATTTTCTGTTAGTGGTCCTTCGCTTTTTTTAGCCGGTTTAGGCTTTTCAGCTACCGGAGCAACTTCATTGGTATGAAGCGCGTTTTCTATGGTCTGTAATATCGACTCAGGTCTGAAGGGTTTTGAAACATAATCGAAAGCTCCTTCTTTCATCGCGTTTACAGCCATACTTATTTCGGCATAGCTGGTCATAACGATCACCTGGGTTAATGGATTTTCACTCTTAACATTCTTAAGGATCTCGAGGCCATCATTATCTGGCAGTCTTACATCGGTAAGCACCAGGTCATATTTATCTGATGATATTTTCTTGAAGGCTTCAGCTGCTGAATAAACCAAGGCAACCTTGTAATCCCTTTTTTCCAGAAAGGTTTTTAACATGGTTCCAAATGCCACATCATCCTCAACGACCAAAACTTTAGACATAGATTAATTTTAATAAGATTAACAAAGGTAACAATCTTTAAATCATTAGTTTTTAAAAGAAACCATAAAAAAAGAGAGGTTGCTCTACAACCTCTCTTTCCTGGCAATTCTGTATGTATATAATTGCCTTTAACTAATTCCCATTTAACAGATTTTCCGATTACACTTCGATAAACAAGCAAAAAAGTGACCAATAGTGTTAGTTTTCTGGTTGTTTTAATCGGATTTAGATCCGAAAAAAAGTCACTTTTTTGCAAGTCTGCCGGGGTAGAATACTTTCTACTTAGCTATTTCATTGATCTGTTGCCGCAGAGTTGGTTTCTCCTTGACCGGCAATTTTTGTTTAGCTGTCCTTATCTTCTTTTTCCAGCCATTTTCCATCCTGGTCTACATAGACCTTTTTGGTTTCACCATTAACATCAAGTTTCAACTTATAGATTTTTGTTTCATCTTTAGTTTTCACCCATGCTTCAGAAGTTTCTGCTCCTGCGTAGTCTAAAGCTACAGCATCTTTAACTGCCTGAGGCAATTCTGCTACATCTACACTTGCAAAAGTCTCCTCCTGCACTTCCATTTCTATAGCTTCAACTTCTTCCATTTCCTCTTCCTGAGCATATGTACTTTGTGTCCCAAAAAACAACGCTCCAACGGTCATAATACTTAATGCAATCTTTTTCATAATTTGTGGTTTTTGTGATCTAATTGGTTGTGATCATTTTATTATGCATTATGTAATAGAATAATTGTGCCATCTTCAACGATTTAACGCAAAGCCTTACAGAACAAGGGATTGATTAGCAAACTTATTTTTATTTCACATAATATTATGTAGAAACCTGCATAAAATTCAACACTTACGGGGAATTTTAGCCTATTTATCAACTTACTTTTCTAATGCCCGAAAAACTGTAAAATAGAAAAGGCTCCGAGTGGAGCCTTTTCAATCCGAAAATCTAAATTATAAAACAGAATAAATTAGTTAGTTGATAATTTATTCCATTCCCAATACTAACCTACTTATTACATTGTAAAAATCGTACCACAAGAAATATCAAGCATTAAATTACCTGTTTATACTGTAAAACAAGGCTTTAATGAAAAATGAACATTTATATGCCCCATTTATTTCCACAGAAAAGTTGTAGACACGACATCACAATTGAGTAAAAATTCCCCAGTTTTTCACTTTAAAGGATCTTTCCTATTGGCCTTAATTTCAGACTTTTTCTTTTTCGCTTTTAGCCTTTTAAGCTTTGAAGCTTTCGTTGGTTTGGTCTTCTTTCTAGGCTTCTGCTTTTTCAAAGCTTCTCTTAACTCAAAAAGAAAATTTTGAGTTACGATCTCTTTATTCGTATGCTGACTTCTGGAATCTTCACTAGACATTTTCAAGACACCGTCCTTATTGATCCTGCCCGAAAGCTTTCTGGAAATACGTCTCTTTTCATAATCTGATAAAGCTTCAGAATTAGAAATATCGAAAGCAAGCTCTACTTTGGTTGCGGTTTTATTGGCGTGCTGCCCACCGGGACCGGAACTTCTAACCGCCTTGTAGTCCAGTTCAGTAAGAATAAGATCCTTATCCATACTATCTAGGCTGGTGCGATTCCTTCAACAGGTCTGAGACAGTTTTAACGGGATTAAAGGTTTCCACAGGCACCTCAACGAAAATAGTATTCCACCTGGCCATACCACCGTTCCATAATCCTGGACGTTCGAGTGCCTTTAATGGCTTACCGTCCTTGGTCTTATCTGCGATAAAGCTCATTTCTTCATCTACAAATTCATTAAGATCATAAGATTCGCCTTTATGATCCCTTAAACCGCATACAATATCAACCGGGTTAAAATGGGTCGACTCCTTGGCGGTTTTAGCCTGCTCGGGATTATCATTATCTATTTGCGCACCTTCAATGATCTGCAGCGAGATCTCCCCGTTTTTATCTTTTACCAGGAATGGACCTCCACCAGGTTCACCTTCATTTTTCACCATTCCACAAACCCTGATCGGGCGATGTAATTTTTCTTTTAGATACTCTATGAACAAATCATGATTGGATGAATCTTTTATAAAAAGTTCCTCCCTTAAATATTCCTGGATCTCATCCAGTTTTTCTGAAGGCACATTGCCTTTATCTAAGGTCTCAAGATATCCATGTACTTTTTGCTGAACTTTAAAAAGCTTACCTCCAAGCATTTTTTTGAAATCCACCACGTTCTGGACGTTGTCTTCAGTAACCACATTGTCTATATTCTTAACAAAGACCACCTCTTCTTCCAGCTGGTTCATATTCTCGATAAGGGCACCATGACCACCGGGTCTAAAGAAAAGATCTCCGTCTTTGGTTCTGAAAGGCTCAAAATCATTGTCTACCGCAATGGTATCGGTCTTTGGATCCTGATATGAATACTCGATTTCGAATTTAACTCCGGTCTTCTCCTCTACTCTTTGCTGAATTTCTTTCCATTCTCCCTGGAATTTTTCTTTATCCCCTTCAGCAACAGTAAAATGAAGTTTTGCCACTCCGTTAACGGCGATATATTTTGAAGCTTCAAAAAGATGCTCTTCAAAAGCTGTAGCGGTATGCGATCCATATTTATGAAACGGAACCAGCCCCTTGGGCAGATTGCTCAGGTATAATCCATCAGATTCCAGAATGGTTTTCACCAAGATCTTATGCTGATGGTCATGGGATAACTCCTCATAATCTGGATGGCTTTTTTTGGCCTTTTTAAGTGCCTGCTCATAAAAGGGAAGCTTATCGTAGTGATTGAAATACCTTTGCAGATCGGTATCTTCTTTTTTATCCAGGTATCCTCTTAAATTATCATTTTCGGGATCGAATTCATCAGCAAAATTATGCAATGCCTTGAACATCCTGGTAGCAGCACCAGAGGCAGGAACAAATTTTAAAATGCTATGCTTTTCTTTTTCTGAATCGTAAAATTCTATAAGCTCATGCTTTTCTGTAGATTCTACCTTGCTTATTCCATTTCCCACGGTAGCAGCCTCGGTAATGTTTACTTTGATATTTCCACGTTTAAAAATATCTATCTGTTCTTCTACTTCCTGCGTCGTTAATCCTTTTTCCTCTATCTGAAGTATGTCCTTCTCGCTGAAATTCACGTTTTTCTAATTTTTAATAATTCATTGATTTTTTTCACAGCGATCTCTAATCGCCTTTCCCGATCTCCTTTCAAAATGAAATAAGGTTTTTGATGTTGCTCAAGAGCATTTTGAAATCTTTGAAACATTCCCTCACGATCGTGAGGTTTATCCCTTAGATCGTCTGGAGTCCAGGGAACATCAATATACGTTAAAAAGTAGAGATGGTAGTGATTCTTTAACGCATGTTTAAGAAGTCGCGGGTCGCAGTAACCCTCATAATATGCTTCAGAATACACTTTAAGTTCCAGCAGGTCTGTATCACAAATAAGCAGATCTTCAGCTTGTTGCGCCAGCTTGTTTTCGGTTTTTATCTGGCCTTCAGCAATGGGAATAATATCGCGAGGTTCACAGATACGTTTTTCAGCATTCCATACTTCCTGAAGATATTCCCGCATATATTCCTTTACCATTGGGACATTGAAATATTCTGCCAGGTCTTCAGACAAGGTAGTTTTACCCGTAGATTCAGGCCCGAAAAGGACAATTTTTATGCAGGACGCAGGTCGTTGCGCAAGTTTTTCTTCCATGCTTTATAACCGTAAATTGCAATTATGGTAAATACCAGGTATTGCAGACTGGTAAAGGTAAGGCCTTTGTAAAAATAGAGCGGTACAGAAATTATATCACCAATGATCCAGTAGATCCAGTTCTCGATCTTTCGCTTCGCCATAAGCCACATTCCCACAAAGAAAATAGCTGTGGTCACGGTATCAACATAAGCCGTCCAGTTATTCCATTTATCAAAGTACTCATAGACCGCGAAGACAAAGAGCAATGTACCCAGAAAAATAAAAACCGACTGAAATTGCTCCTTCCTGGTAGTGCTCGTGATGGGGGTATAATGTTCAGAATCCACTTTCCTGGTCCAGATATACCAGCCATAAATACTCATAGAGAAATAATAGGCATTGATCATCATATCGCCAAGCAATTGCCATTGCCATAGAAGGTAAACGAAGATCATGGTGCTCACAATACCGGTTGGGTATACCAGAATATTATTCTGCTTGGAATACCAGACCGAAAGGAAACCGAAGATCACGGCAATGATCTCGAGAATTATAAATAGTGTTGGATACCCGGAATACTGATCAAAGAAAAAATCAAAAATCGGCTGCATACTCGCTACGGTCAGATTTTACGATCTTAACATACATGAGTCCGCGCTCTATGGCTTCAAATGTATTTCTGATCTCTTTATTTAGCAATCCCATCACCTCATCATAATCACCATAAACCTGGGTGCTTAACGGATTTTCCTTTACCGTAAGGCCAGATTCTCTCATTTTCTTAATGAAGTTGATGATCGCAGGTTCGTAATCATCCTGGATTGGCGTCAGGGTTAATTCTACTGAAATGTTCATAGAGTTCTGTTTTCCAGCCAAAGTTAGCCAAAACTAAATGGATTTCTGATAATTGATAATGTATAATTGGAAATTGATAATAAAGTCACTGTGCAGAAATTCAGGTAGTCTCCAGGTGGAGATTCCTTCGCGTTGCTCAGAATGACACAAGGGAAGCATCCTTCGACTGCGCTCAGGATGATATTTCTAAAATTCACGTCATGCTGTCCCGAAGCATCGGGAGTTTCAGCATCTGTAGAGACCCTGAAATAAGTTCAGGGTGACGGAATTTTGTTGCACTGAGCCTGTCGAAGTGCGCTCAAAACTGGCCACTCAGGATTATTTTTCGAACTCTCCAATATGCCAGAGAATCCCTGAAGGATCGTAAAGAAAAAACTCATTACCCCAATCGTTATAATTTATTTTTGATAGGCGTATATCAGGATATTTCTCGTGCAGGTTCCTGTCCCTGATTATTTCTAAATGCCTTTCAAGATCCTCAACTTCCATAAAAATCATGGAATTATCAATCCAGTCTTTTACATATGCATCCTGTAAATAAAAGCCGAAATCCCCTAAATGAAAATAGGACATTTTAAAGGAAGTAGGGATTTCTTCAAATCCAAGGTCGAGATAAAACTGTCGTGATAATTCAAAAATCTTCGCCCCAATAAAAGGCCGGACAGACCTGACTTTATATTCCATTTACTTTTCAGATTAATTATTTCATAGAATGAATTCCGATCATATTACCTTCGGTATCCTTTATAATAGATACAAAACCGAACTCCCCAATAGACATTTTTGACCTTAGAACCTCGCCGCCGGCATCTTTAACCCGGGCTTCCTCTATATTGCAATCTTCGCTGTGGAAATAAACTACCGTACTATTCCCCCCTGCAGGCATACCCTCTGCTTTCGCCAGGGCTCCTCCCGCTTTCCCCTGGGAATCCATATTTCCAGGGAAGGCCATCATTTTTAAACCTTCATTAGTGGGATCGCCAATTTCAGATAACTCTGTTTTGAACACTTTTTCATAAAAGGATGTAGCCCGCTCCATGTCATCTACGTAGATCTCGAACCAGACCACCGGATTTTCAATTTTCATAACTTATCGATTAGGTGTTAGACTTTCCTAATTTAAGATTATTATTCCCAGAATTGATAGGAGAGTTTCTGCTGATTTTTCGTCATTAGTAAAGCAGCATTTTTTGTATATGTCACTGCAAACAAAGTGAAGTAGTATCAAGGTTGAGATTCCTTCGCTTCACTCGGAAAGACAATAAGGAACCCATCCTTCGACTGCGCTCAGGATGACATTTTTTAAAACCACGTCATGCTGTCCCGAAGCATCGGGAGTTTCAGCATCTGTAGAGACCCTGAAATAAATTCAGGGTGACGGAATTTTGTTGCACTGGGCCTGTCGAAGTGTGGCTCTGTTCGCCTGTAATTTCGAAGGAGTGAAGCGCCTGAGAAATCTTTTGATTATCACTGCTAACAAAGTGAAGCAGTCTCGAGGTTGAGATTCCTTCGCTTCGCTCGGAATGACAGTAAAGAAAAGGCTTCTATGCATGCATCCTTCGACTGCGCTCAGGATGACATTAAATTGCTAGATTGATCTGTCGAAGTGCTATGCATCAAATGATCCATCCTCAAAAGCAGTCCCGATCACTACAAGATCGGCTCCCGCCTCATAGGATAACTGAAGTTGTTGTGCGCTGCGGATACCTCCGCCTACGATCACTGGAATATTTAAAGCCTTTTTAACCGCTTTAATTATTTCACTAGAGACAGGCTTTTCAGCTCCGCTTCCAGCTTCGAGATAGATGAGTTTCTTTCCGGAATATTGCCCGGCTAGCGCCGTATTCACAATTTGCCGAATATCGTTTTGAGCAAGTGGAATTGTATTGCTTACCTTCTGAACCGAAGTTTCTCTTCCGCCATCTATCAAAATATAACCCGTGGGAATGATCTCCAGATTCGTATTTCTTATCTTTTCTACAGAACGTACCTGCTGTTCGATCAAAAATTCCGGATTCCTTCCGGAAATAAGGCTTAAAAAAAGCAAGGCATCGGCATGAGAAGAGATCTGGCTGTGGTCACCGGGAAATAAAATTACCGGCAATCCGCAGAGATTTTTTATAGCTTTCACCACCTCACAGGTTCTGCCCTCTTCCACGGTGCTTCCGCCTACAAAAATATGGGTTGTTTCTTTCGGTAATTTCCGGATAAATAGAGAAGCCGTGGCTTCTTCAAACTTATCGGGATCTATCAGAACTGCCAGCAGTTTCCGTTTTTCATAAGCCGCCTGTTCAATTTCTTCCAGATAACTTTGAATTTCGATCATCAGCCTTTCGCTTTAGAATTGGAAGGCATGGCATACACGCAGGTAAAATTCTCAAATTCCAGAAATTTTACATCGAACCACCTATCTACCCCATTATACCTCACGTGAGTGGTCGTTTTAAAATCATCGAAATCGAAATCGATCACATTGATATGTTGCAGGAATCCGCAACCGGGTTCTGCCAGAATCTTATAAACCGATTCCTTAGCTCCCCAAACGATGGTAAGTTTCCGTATCAAAGCGTCCTCATTGGCAAGCGTATGATACTCATCCAGCGGAGTGAACTTATTAGCAATTTTCAGGATCTTTTCACGCTGTTTTTCAATGTCTATTCCCACATCCTTATCGCTAATGATGATCGCGGTGAAATTGAAGGAATGGGTAATAGAAATATATTTATCGTCCTTTAGGTGAGGTTTTCCGTGATCGTCATAATAAAGATCATGATCTACATAGCCGGCTTCAGCCATTAAATGCCTGATGCTCATAAAACCACGGCGGTGAATTTCAGACTTCATTCCGTCAACCCTTCTCTGGCAATGATCGGTTAATTCGATACCATCAGATAACCACTCAAAGGTTTCTTCCACCTTCCAAATGAAGACTTTAGTAAGTTCATCAACTGTTATTGTTTTATAAAGAGGCATAAAATTTCTAAGCTTTTCCTTATTTTTGCAAGCACAAAAATTGCTAATATTCAAATATAATAATATGTCAACTAAAACAGTACCGTATACCGCCTATAAAGTAAAAGATATTGCGCTTGCAGAATATGGACGCCGTGAAATAGAACTTGCTGAAGCTGAAATGCCAGGTTTAATGGCACTTCGTGAGGAGTATGGAGAATCCAAGCCACTTAAAGGAGCGAGAATTGCGGGTTGTTTACATATGACCATTCAGACTGCTGTTCTTATTGAAACTCTTGTTGCTCTTGGTGCAGATGTAACCTGGAGCTCTTGTAATATTTTCTCTACTCAGGATCACGCTGCTGCTGCAATTGCTGCTGCCGGAATCCCGGTTTATGCCTGGAAAGGAATGACTGAAGAGGAATTCAACTGGTGTATCGAGCAAACTCTTTTCTTTGGAGAAGAGCGTAAGCCGTTAAATATGATCCTTGATGATGGTGGAGATCTTACTAATATGGTCCTTGATGAATACCCTGAGCTTGCTGAAGGTATCAAAGGACTTTCAGAAGAAACCACAACCGGAGTTCACAGACTTTATGAGCGTATGAAAAAAGGAACACTTCCTATGCCTGCGATCAATGTGAACGACTCTGTGACCAAGTCTAAATTCGACAATAAATACGGATGTCGTGAGAGCGCGGTAGATGCGATTCGTCGTGCGACAGATGTGATGCTTGCAGGAAAAAGAGTGGTTGTTTGTGGATATGGTGACGTTGGAAAAGGAACGGCTCAATCTTTTAAAGGTGCCGGTTCTATCGTAACCGTTACTGAAATTGATCCTATCTGTGCACTACAGGCTGCCATGGATGGTTTTGAGGTAAAGAAACTGGAAACTGTACTTCCTAAGGCAGATATCGTGATCACAACCACAGGAAACAAAGACATTGTTCGTGGAGAGCATTTCGAAGCAATGAAAGATAAAACCATCGTTGCTAACATTGGTCACTTTGATAATGAGATCGCTGTTGCCTGGTTGAATGAAAAACACGGAGATTCTAAAGTAGAGATCAAGCCACAGGTAGATAAATATACCATCAACGGGAAAGATATCATCCTTCTTGCTGAAGGTCGTTTAGTAAACCTTGGATGTGCTACAGGTCACCCAAGTTTTGTGATGAGTAACTCATTCACAAACCAGACCCTGGCACAAATGGAACTTTGGAACAATACCGATAAGTATAAAAATGAAGTATATATGTTGCCTAAGCATTTAGATGAAAAGGTAGCGAAACTTCACCTGGAAAGAATTGGTGTGGAGCTTACCGAGCTTAAACCAGACCAGGCTGAATATATCGGGGTGACGGTTGAAGGACCATACAAACCTGAATACTACAGATACTAATCAAATTTTAGATCTGAGAAATTAGATATTGAAAAGCCCCGCAATTAGCGGGGCTTTTCAATTCTGTCATTTGGGTTTGAGATTTATTCAGTTTTTTCCAACTGACCTATTTTCTCCCACTCCGGATCTATATTTAGACTTACGCTTATATGAACATCATCACCCTTATCCTTAAAAACGACATCTGTAGTTTCGTTTTCCAATCTTGTAGTTAATTCATTAGGGCTTAATTTATAAATCGCACCAGTGATTGGATCTACAACCAGACCTATAATACCTCCAAATAAAATATTTCCAACATACCATTCATTGAATTTTTTTGACAAAGTAGTCTTATAGGTTTTATATCCATCCAATTTTATCAAAACCTCGTATTCTTGGTTCCTCTTCAGATTTTTTTCGACCGGTGTTTTACCTATTTCCACCTCGTTGATAAATACTGTTGCAGATGCAGGAACCGAATTGAATTTAATTGTTTGTCTGGAACCAGACACAATAGTAGCACAGCTTTGAAATACAAAAAGCCCGCTTAAAAAAATAATTTTAAAAGAGTTTTTCATTAATTGATGTTGATTAGGTTAGTCGGGGATTAGTTGATATTGAGGCAGGCCCGACAACCTGCCATCAAAATTTTGGAATTCGATTTTCAGTCTGTAATTAGTTCCCCAGATGAATTTTATTTTCTTTTCAACAGGCTGTACATAATTCGCTCCATTAACCTTGAGCGATAACCCCGTCTTATTCACAAAAATATCTGGATTAACCAGACGAATCTATTCAAAAAAAGCTTTCATTTTACACCTAAGAGTGAATTTAATTGTAAAATTTTTTGCGTCCTGAATTTCTACCCGAATTATCTTCTCACGATGGTGACTCCGGCACGTTCACCTTCTTTTAAATTGGTAAGTGTAGTTACATAATTCCTGGTATCCTTAAAATGTATCTTTACCGTATTGGGAGCAGAGGTTCCAACATTCAATGCCACGACCTCAATGCTAGTTTGCTCCTGATTCAGGTCAATGTGAATTATCTTATGCTTCTTGGTAACCGTATAATTGTTAAGTACTTTCTCCCCATTGATAAAAAGATCGATACGGTCATCATCTTCTTTTCCAGCATCATATATGGTAAGTTCTACTTTTTGATCGGAAGTTAAAATGTTAAGGTTTTCGTTGCTTGCTATAATATTCATACTAAGCGTATCCAGGGTTTTCTTAACGCTTATATTTTTCTTTGTCTCATCATCTATTCTACCGGTTCGCTGGATCTTCCTGTCGACTTTTTCAGCTTTCTTCATTATTTTTTCTATACTCACCATCCTTATTTCCCCATCTAGACATTTTTTGCCATCGGTATATAATCCCTGAAATTTTCCATCGATCTCCTCAATATCATGGATATCCTTTACCCTGCCGGTAAAGTGAACAAAACAAAAGTCATTCTGGGTGATAGGAGATTTGGTATAAATAATATCAGCCTCTTCAAAATTCAATTCTTTGGTATTAGAATTATAGTTCCCTTTTAAGTTGGATTTGGTTTCATGAGCACCTCCAAGATCAGTAATTGAATACCCCGAAATACTATCTTTTTTTAGCTCAAAAGCGACCTTATAGGAGATGAAAGAAGTGTCATTTAATTTTATAGTACCCATATACTCAGCACTTTGCTGTGAATGACCAATAAAACCTAGAACAAATGTTAATAGAATAAGATTCTTTACCATTAATACAATTATTTTATTTAATTTAATAAACTTAACGTTAAATTATTAACTATGAAACTAAAGTTATTACTTTCGATTTTCGCATTTGCGCTAGCTACCAACCTTAGTTACGCTTCATTTCCGGTGCAAAGAACTCTTGTAGAATCTGAAACTGTTACAGCTCAGGCTGAAGAAGAAGGAGAATTGTTTTCTCCTGCTGCGCTGGCTGGAACTAGGAGTCAGGGAGTTGCGATCTTATTGCTTGTCTTTCTGGGGTTTGCAGCAGGACACAGATGGTATCTGGGAAGCCCATGGTACTGGAATATTCTTTTCATAATTACTGCAGGAGGATTAGGTATCTGGTGGATTGTTGACCTTATTGGAATTATCACCAAGGATTATGCACCTAAAAATGGAACTTACAAAGACAGTTTCTTTTAAAAACATCAAAAATTTAACGCTACTTATTAGAACCCGCCACTCAAGCGGGTTTTTTATTTATTCCAACTTTCAATTACTCAAAAAACCTCAGGTTTTTAAACCTGAAAATCCAATAGCGATTTTTTCTATCTTAGGAAAACCAAATTAAAACAACAATGATCAAAAAAATTATAATTCCATTTGTTCTGGTTCTAAGCCTTATAGGTTGTAAAAATGAAAACCAGGATTCTTCAGTAGAAAATAAAGAAAATCAGGTGAGTACTAAACTCGATTCTATCCTGAACAACTATTATGAAGATGGCCTTAAGTTAAACCCGGTTTCGGCCACCACGTCTGGAGACATGAGGTATAATGACCGGTTTCCGAACTTTCTATCTTCAGCCTATGAAGACAGTTTAAGAAATTACTACACGAAATACAGAGATGTGGTTTCACAAATAAATGATGAAGATCTAAGTGCTACCGAGAAATTGAGCAAGGATATCCTGTTGTGGGAATGCGACCTTAACCTGGGTACCCTGGAATTCAAAAAGAATAAATATATGCCCATAGACCAGATGTGGTCTGTGAATCTTTTTATGGGCCAGTTGGCAAGTGGCGCGAGTGCGCAGCCTTTTAAAACGGTTGAGGATTATGAGAACTGGTTAAAACGTGTGGATGGTTTTCTTACCTGGATGGATTCTGCCGAAGAAAACATGCGCAAAGGAATGGAACTGGGATATGTTTTACCGGCCTCCCTGATAAAAAAAGTGATTCCGCAAATGAAATCCATGACCAATCCTGAAGTAGAAGATCATTTGTTCTATAGCCCGGTAAAGAATTTTCCAGATAGTTTTTCCGAAGAAGAAAAACAGCGACTTACTGAGGAATACACCAAAATGATCCGAGAAAAGGTGATCCCACAGTACAATAAAATGCATTCTTTCATGAAGGATGAATATTTACCAAAGGGACGGGAGTCCAGTGGAATAGCAGACATCCCTGAGGGTGAAGAATATTACAAGCACCAGATAAAGCTTTACACCACTACAGATATGACCGCTGAGGAGATACATCAGCTTGGGCTGGATGAAGTGGCGCGCATTTCAAAGGAAATGGAAAAAGTGAAGAAGGAAGTTGGTTATGAAGGAGATCTGAAATCTTTCTTCAATTATGTGCGTGAGAACAAAGACCTGATGCCTTTTACCAAACCAGAAGAAGTAATCGCCAATTTCGAGAAGATTCATGAGCGTATGAAACCAAATATTAGCAAGCTTTTCAGCGAAACTCCAGAAACGGCTTTTGAGGTAAGAAGAACAGAGGAATTCCGCGAAAAATCTGCCAGCGCACAGTATAATCCGGGTTCTCTGGATGGCAGCAGACCAGGTATCTTTTACGTACCTATTCCTGATGCTTCGGGTTATAATATTTACAGTGATGAATCTTTATTTCTGCATGAAGCCATTCCGGGACATCATTATCAGATCTCTCTAACCCAGGAAAATGAAGAGTTACCAGATTTCAGAAAAACACTATGGTACAGTGGATATGGTGAAGGCTGGGCGCTTTATTCAGAATCTCTGGGGGAAGAGCTGGGGCTTTTCACAGATCCTTATCAATACTTCGGGATGCTTGGAGCAGAAATGCACCGTGCGGTCCGTCTGGTGGTAGATACCGGTTTGCATTCTAAAGGATGGACACGCGAAGAAGCAATTCAGTATTCTTTAGAGAACGAAGCCGAGCCGAAAGCGAGTGTGATCTCTGAGATCGAACGCTATATGGCTAATCCAGGGCAGGCTCTTTCTTATAAGATAGGCCAGTTAAAGATCATGGAATTAAGAGATCGCGCCCAACAGCAGATGGGTGAAGCTTTTGATATCAGGGAATATCATAAACAGGTTCTGGAAACCGGTTGCGTTCCGTTGGAATTGCTGGAAAATAAGATCGACAACTGGATCGCGGAAGCGAAATAAGCTTTGAATATAATAAAGTCCGTTTGAAAGGTTTAAGCGCCAGGCTGAACTTAATTCAGCTACTTTAGAGATCCCGAATCAAGTTCAGGATGACGATAATTGAAAATTTTAAACGGATTTTTTATTGATGATCAGGCACTCCCTTACCCAGAATAAAATCCCTTTCAATAAGAGCCATTCCATCGTTCTCCTTTAGGTTTACAACACCATCACTTCCACGTGGAGGATCTTCCATATGATCTTCGGTCAACAATGGATCGCCTTTAAAAAAATAAGCAGACAAATAATAATATTTCCCATAAGGTTCCATAATGATCGGGTGGATATGCGCCGGATTTGTTCCATCGGGGTAGCTTCCCGGCACCTGGGTATAAAAAGTATAGCGCCCATCCTTACCCGTTTTGATCCAGCCTCTTAAATACCCATGCCGTTTCGCCCAGCCTTTCTCATCGCCTTTGGTTGGATAAATTCCCTCTGCATTGGTATGATGAATATACAGCACCACATTTTCAGCAGGCGTTTCACCATCAGCTTCATAAATAGTTCCGGTGATCTTCAGTTTATTTTCTGCGGAAGCGAATTCCGGAAGTGTATCCACCGGTTTCAGATCCCGGTCTCCATATTCAAATACTGCTTCACAGCCTTCGCAAGGCCCTCCTACCAGTCTGGGTTTATTTTGTTCCTGGGATTGGACACATGAAAAAAGTAAAAATGAAATTCCGAAGACTACAATTCTAAAATCCATGACTAATTTGTTATACCTAAATTTACTTAAAAATTGATGGTCATTCAGTTAACCATTAAACCCCTAATACTTTCCTTTAACCTGAAAAATCGAACATATTTTACTGGATTACAGGTTTTTGAGTAAATTATCAGATAATCTAAAACCAACCAGTATGAAATTAATGAAAATTTTGCCCGTTTTTGCCCTTCTTCTCTTTAGTAGTTGTAACGAAGGAAAAAAAGAAACAGTTGAGACGACTGAGCAGGCCGAAGTTCGTGCTCCATCTGAAGCTAACAAACAGTGGATCGATGCCTGGAACCGTAATAATCCACAGGAATTAGACACACTTACTTCTAAAGATGCAGTTCTTTTTATGCAGGGTCAGAGTATGAATGCAGATAGCATCCGTTCCTGGTATAACAACGCGGCACCAATGATGAAAGACCTTAGAACAAACGCCAAAGTTGAATATACTAGTAATGATATCGCCTATGAAGCCGGCACCTACAGTCATGGAATAAAAAATGACAGTTTAAATACGACCTATGAAGGCACCTATACCTTCATCTGGAAAAAAACCAACAACGACTGGAAAATGCAAGTGATGAATATCACAGATAAGGAGCCGGATACGACGGCTACAGAATAAAATAATATTATGAGGAATAAAAAAGCTCTTTCGATCGAAAGAGCTTTTTTTTAGTTCAATGAAGTTTGAAAGTTCTTCATCATTTTATAGATACATTTAAAAACTAGTTTCCGTTTTTTCTTACGCGGACCTCTTTCGAAGCGAAATTTTATAAATTTTCCAGCGGGTTCATCAGTAGAAAACTGATAATTAGTGCCATCCAGCACGAACCTCGTCTTTTCTGAAAATATAAATTCTGATACGTATTTCTTTACCAACCTGCGTTTACCTGAAGAACCTTTCATAATATTTTGGTTTTTGGTTAGAACAATTAAGGTACGAAAAAAAACTTATCGTGATATTATTCTTTTTTATCCAACCGCCAATTTTTGACTTTCCTTCAGGATATAGGGTGGCATAGGTTCTTTTAATTTCCATTCTATATTCATAGGTTTTTCCCCCGAATATTTCTGAAACTCGACTTTACCTAAAAATACGTAACCCATCGTAAAACCGTATTCATCTTTATTTTGTTCTCTTACAAAAAGCAAAACATTCTTTTCACTATTTATATATGCCTGTCCTTTTGGAGTGTTTGGGGAAGCGCTGTTTTGAGTTTGCCAATGAAAAAGATGTTTATTTAAGGCATAATCTTCATACATAGTAGTTGGAGAATATTCCTTATCAGATTTTTTCAATGTCACAAATAAGGCTTCAGTATTTATAGATTTTTCATAAGAAGATCCCTCACGACTAGGCTTAGCCTTTTCAAATTTATGTCTTCTAATCGCAACAAGAATTTGATTTCGATTATATCGGCTATAGATTTTTAGTGGAAAGTCAAACTCGAGCTCAACAGATTTTTCCACAAAGTCAATTTCTTCAATTGTATACTTCACCACTTCCATTATTTCATTTCTCATCACCGGATTCCTCGCAATTTGCTTTAAACTTTCTTGTAAACTTTTAAATCCACAATCTGGACCTGACTTTTGCCATACATCATAATGAAACATTAATGCTTTGAGCCTACCAATATCTGAATTTTCAGAAATTTCAAAATTGGTTTCACATAGGCGTTTGATATAATTGAGATAGCTAACAGAATTGCAACTTATCAACCTATTACTTATAAAATTAGACAGCTCCTTTTCATTAGGTTCTGAAAAATCCTCTATTACCCCAGCTTCAGCACAAAGTCTACTCCAACTTCCTTTTTTATAAACTTGTTCAATATTCAAATGATGAAATTCCAAAAAGTTAGCGAGGTTTAGAGGTCTAGTAGAATAATGCTTGAAATTTTGAATCTTTTGGACAAGTTGTGGTCTCCTAAATTCAGTCGCCTCTCTTATGTTTTTTAGAATTATTTCTTTGGCCTTTTTCTCTAATACGATAGAACAACCTAGTGGAAGGTGAGGAAATTCATCTTCAATTTCTTTAATTACAGAGGTATGAGTTTTTCCAATTAGAGCTCTGAATTTATGCTCAAAGTCATATTCCGGTCTTGCATTTCCTACGAAATCAAGCACGGTTAAACAATCTTTATTTTCAGCAAGACGCAGTCCTCTACCGAGTTGCTGTAGAAAGATTGTTAAACTTTCTGTTGGACGAAGGAATAAAATAGTGTCTATTTCTGGTATATCTACGCCTTCGTTGAATATATCAACAACGAATAAATAATTGATATCTTTTTTACCGAGACGATTTCTCAAAATAGATCTGTCAGAGCTGTTCCCGCTAATTAGATAATCTGCTTTTAATCCAGCAAGATTAAATTTACTTGCCATATATTTTGCATGTTCTTGGCTCACACAAAACCCTAACGCCTGAACATCATTCACGTCAGTAAGATAATCTTCACAATTTTTAAGTATATCTCCTACTCTTCTATCATTTTCGGTATATAGCTTGGTTAATTCTTTAATCTCATATTTACCATTTTTCCAACTCACATTGGTCAAATCAATAGAATCTGATAAAGCAAAATATTGAAAAGGAGAAAGTAGTTTACGATTTAAGGCTTCAGGAAGTCTTATTTCTGCAGCAATTTTATTATGAAAATCTTCAGTTATATCTCCACCGTCCATTCTTTCGGGAGTTGCTGTGAGGCCTAATAAAATTTTAGGATTGAATCTTTTCAAAATTGGCCTATAGCTATCGGCCTTTATATGATGAACTTCATCTACTATGATATAATCAAAAAAATCTTCCGTTAATGGTAAATTCTTAAGCCGATTATTCAAGGTTTGAACAGAGGCAAAAAGCTGGTCATATTTTTCAGGTTCATAACCTCCAACCCAAAGTTCTCCAAAATTAGAGTCACGCAAAACATGTTGAAATGTTTTTTGTGCTTGTTCCAGAATTTCTTTTCTGTGGGCAACAAACAAAAATTTTGGGCTGGGGTTAGATTTTTTAAAACGCTGAAAATCGAATGCTGATATCACCGTTTTACCAGTTCCTGTTGCAGCGACCAATAAATTCTTATTTCGATTATGAATAATCCTTTCTGAATCTAGCTTAGAAAGAATTTCCTCCTGATATGGATATGGTTTGAGGTCAAAAAAGGTAGTAATTTGATTGATTCCTTGACTGCTTTGCCTTTTCAAAGAGCTTATAAGTTTAGCTCTATCTTTTCCCTTTTCGTAATATTCAAATTCGGGATCCTCCCAATAGGTTTCAAAGGTTTTTTGGAATTTATCTATGATATGGCCAATCTCTTGAGTTGTTACTTTCAAATTCCATTCTAATCCATTAGTTAATGCTGAACGAGAGAGGTTGGAAGAGCCAATGTAACCAGTATGAAATCCGGAATTTCTTAAGAACAGATATGCTTTAGCATGTAATCTTTCATGCTCTACATTATAAGAAACTTTGATTTCGGTGTTTGGTAAGGAAGCTAAATATTCAACAGCTTTAGCATCTGTCGCTCCCATATAAGAAGTGGTGATGATTTTTAATTTCTTACCACTTTTAGTAAATTCTTCTAATTCCTTTATAAATATTCGAATTCCAGAATATTTAATAAAAGAGACAAGCCAACAAATTTCATCGGCAGAAAGAATTTCCTTTTTAATCTCACTCTCCAATGAAATCCCAGTATTATTTCCAGTAAATAGTTCGCTTTGACTAAGACGAGTATAAGGTGTTATTTCCTTTAAGCGATCTTTTAAATTTGAATAAGGAAAGTTTGATTTAGAAAAGACCGCTTCTAATATCCTACCTTCGTTTTCAATTAGATTTTCAGTTAAATCTAAGTTTTTAAGCTCTTTGGCCAATAACGTAATAATCTTGTTCGAAATTTCAATTTGCTTTATAGGTCTATCTTTTTCTTTAATTTCATTTAAAGCATATTTAATAGTTTCTGCCAAATAAAGACTTAAGTACTGAGATGCTTCTTCCTTATCTAAAGGGGTTTCACTAATATGAAACTTTTGACAATCAAGAGAATCTAGTTTATTCGTGACAAGTTTATTTATTAACTGTTCGTAAAGACCTGTTTCAAAACTCATTTAAAATTCTGTATATAATGTTGTACGATTGGAATATCGGCTTCTGCCCAATCAAAACTTTCTAATTGGGAAACACTTGCCCATTCTATTTTAGAATGTTCTTTTAAATCGATTTCTGAGGTTTGTAGGGAACAACGAAATGGAATAAGTTCAATAATTTTTTTATCGGAGTATTTATGCGTGTTAGAGGGAAGTCGCTCTAGGATTTCTATACTTAATCCAAGTTCCTCTTTTATTTCTCTTTTTAAACAGTCTTCCAGGGTTTCTCCTTTTTCAAGTTTCCCTCCAGGGAATTCCCATTTTAAAGGAAGGCTCATTTTTGCGCTCCGCTGAGCACATAATACTCTTTGCTTATTTTCAATAAGAGCACATGTAACTTGAATCAATTGATATAAATTATTGTTCTTAATAAAATTACATGTTTAATTGAATATTTCACTCCCAATCTAATTTACTTTTTAACGCTCCCTCCACATCTTCATCCGGAATAATTTCATAATTTTGGAATATTTCCAATTAAAAGGAATTATTCCTATTTATGAAAAACGTAAAGTCTATTATTCACCTGGATCTGGATACCTTTTTTGTTTCGGCAGAAAGACGTTTAGATTCAAAATTAAATAACAAACCGCTTATCGTAGGCGGGCTGGGAGACCGTGGTGTGGTAGCAGCCTGCAGTTATGAAACCCGGAAATTCGGCGTACACTCGGGCATGTCGATGAAAGTAGCGAGGCAGCTTTGTCCGCAGTCTGTGGTTATCAAAGGGAATGCTTCCACCTATACCAAATTCTCTCACGAAGTCACCGAGATCATTCGTAGTAAAGTGCCCTCTTTTGAAAAGGCCAGTGTAGATGAGTTTTACGCAGATCTCACCGGGATGGATCGTTTTTTCGGGATCACCCAGTTTGCGAAAGAACTGCAGGAAACCATTCTGAAAGAAACACATTTGCCTATCTCTTTCGGACTATCACAAAACAAAGTGGTTTCCAAGATCGCGACCGGCGAGGGAAAACCTTATGCACAAAAGATCATAGAAGCCGGTACCGAAAAAAGCTTCCTGGCGCCACTGGCGGTTAACAAGATCCCGATGATCGGGAACAAGACCTTTCAGAAACTGCTTAACCTGGGAGTACGAAGAATTGAGACCATACAAAAGATGCCCGTAGAAGTACTGGAAAGCGTTCTGGGCAAGAATGGGCGAACCATCTGGAAAAGGGCCCACGGAATTGATAATCCGCCCATCATCCCTTTCCACGAGCGAAAGTCCATTTCTACCGAGCGTACCTTTAACCGGGATACTATAGATATGATAAGACTTCACGGTACTCTCGTTGCCATGGCCGAAAGTCTCGCCTATCAATTAAGACGTGGAGATAAACTTACCTCTAATGTAAGCGTCAAGATCAGGTATTCAGATTTTCAAACTTACAGCAAGCAGGTGAAGATCCCTTATACCAGCGCCGACCATATTCTTATTCCAAAAGTTGAAGAGTTATTCCGGCAGCTGTACACCCGCCGATTACTCATCAGGCTTATCGGCGTTCGTTTCAGCGGACTCGTAGGCGGGCATTACCAGATCAACCTTTTTGATGATTCTGAAGAGATGCTGAATCTTTATAATTCGCTGGATAAGATCAAGAAGCGCTTTGGCGAACATAGTGTGATGCGGGCCATTTCGATGGATGCAAAGACGATCGGCAGAATGGGGAATCCGTTCAACGGAGAACCTCCGGTAGTGCTGGCGCATAGGAAACTGTAAATCAATTAAAAATGCTCAATGAACAATAAACAGATGCGGGAAGCGGAAAGCTTAATTGAAAATGAAAAATTGAAAATGGATAACGAGATGCTTCGACTACGCTCAGCATGACATATCATTGTCATTCAGAGCGGAATGCAATGAAGCGAAGAATCTAAATAACAGAAATTCGGATTAAGAGAGATTCTTACTGCGTTCAGAATGACAATAAAAACATAACTGAGGGTGAAAAGAAGCAGCCTCAAACTAAAATATGAAACGAAAGAGATTGCTTCACTACGTTCGCAATGACAAAAAACTGAGACGTTACCCTAAACTCGTTTCAGGATCTCAACAGATGCTGAAATCGAAGATTCAACGTAGTTAAACAAGTTCAGCATGACGGAATAAAATTTTTCAGACGTCCTCATTAAAAGTAAAAAATGAAGAATGAAAAATTGATAATTGAACTTTGTACTTAAACTGTCACACATATTACTCCTTACGCTACGGAACATTTCCGGTACAGGAACTCTGTGAACTTGCGCGAAAGAACGGGGTAAAACGACTCGCGGTAACCGACATCAATAATACCTCGGCCTGCCTGGAATTCATCAAAATAAACAAGGAAACCGATATCAAAACACTGGTCGGGATCGATTTTAGAAATGGGGCAGCCCAGCAATATATTGGCATCGCCAGGAATAATGATGGTTTCCGACAGCTCAATGCACATCTTTCCAGTCACCTGCATCAAAAAAAAGAATTTGAAACAGAAGCCCCGCTCCTGCCCGATTGTTTTATTATCTATCCGTTTGAAAAAATAATAGCCCTGAAAAAGACAGATTTCAGAAGCAATGAATTCATAGGGGTTTCTATAGACAACCTGAGAAAATTAAAATTTTCGGCATATAGAAAACTGGAAGATAAACTGGTGGTTCTGCAAACAGTGAGTTTCAGAAATAAAAAAGATTATAACGCGCATCGCCTGCTGCGGGCAATTGACAATAACACTCTGCTAAGTAAACTTCCCGAAACCCAGCAAGGTTCTTTTTCTCATCAAATGATCCCGGAAACCGAACTCAGAAAAGAATTTGAAGATTTTCCCCACATTCTGAAAAATACTCAAGACCTTATGGATTCCTGTAAGGTGGATTTCGAATTTGGCCGTGGGCAGAATCGCAATCTACTGGTAGCAGGAGAAAGTCCGGAAGAAGATGAAAAAAAACTTATTGATTTATGTTATCAGAATCTACCTGAAAAATACCCGGACACAAAAGAGGAAGTGTATTTAAGATTAAAGAAAGAGCTCGACACCATTATAAAACTCGGGTTCGTTTCATACTTTTTGATCAATCTCGACATCGTTAATTATGCCCGCTCTAAGAATTATCCTTTTGTAGGGCGTGGCAGCGGGGCAAATTCCATCGTTGCATATATTCTGGGCATCACCAATGTAGACCCTATAGAACTGGACCTGTATTTCGAACGATTTATAAATCCTAACCGGAGCTCGCCTCCCGATTTTGATATCGACTTTTCCTGGAAAGACCGGAACGATGTGACCGATTATATCTTCAGAACCTATAAAAACACTGCTTTAATGGGCACTTACGTGACTTTTAAAAGCAGAGCGGTAGCCCGGGAACTGGGAAAAGTTTTTGGTCTGCCTAAAGAAAATATCGATAAGCTTTCTTCGGGATTTTTTGAATATAAACAACTGGATCATCTTGAAAAACTGGTGATCAGGTACAGCAGGCTTATTGAAGGTTTCCCTAATTACCTGAGTGTTCATTCCGGCGGAATCCTTATTCTGAACGATTCGGTCTTCAACTATGCCGGTACATTCCTGCCTCCCAAAGGTTTTCAAACGATCCAGATAGATATGAACATCGCCGAGGATGTAGGTATCCATAAGTTTGATATTCTGGCCCAGCGTGGACTCTCCAAGATCACTGATGCCATCGAGATCATAAAACAGAATCAGCCGGATGCGGAAATAGAAGACATTGAAAACATAAAAACCTTCAAGGAAGATCCAGCCATTAATGATCTTCTAAAGGTTGGCGACTGTATGGGAGTTTTTTATGTAGAATCACCGGCAATGCGCGGACTACTCACCAGGCTGCAAACCGATAATTATATGAACCTGGTCGCGGCCAGCTCGGTAATAAGGCCGGGCGTTTCCAGCGCTGGGATGAAAGAAGAATTTATAAAGAGGCATCGTGATCCTGAACTCAGAAAACAGGCACATCCCGTCATGTATAAGATCATGGAAGATACTTATGGTGTTATGGTCTACCAGGAAGATGTGATGAAGGTAGCCCATATTTTTGCCGGGCTGGACCTGGACGATGCCGATGTGCTCCGCCGGGGAATGAGCGGAAAGAAAACCTCCAAAGGACAGATGGAGAAGATCGAAAAGACCTTCAGAAAGAATTGTAAAGACAGAGGCTACAGCGAAGAGCTTACCAGCGAGGTCTGGGAACAAATATCTTCTTTCGCCGGTTACGCCTTCCCTAAAGGACATTCAGCTTCCTATGCGGTAGAGAGCTACCAGAGTTTATATCTCAAAAAGTATTTTCCTCTGGAATTCATGGTGGCGGCTATAAATAACGGGGGCGGATTTTATGATCTGCAGACCTATATCCAGGAGATACGAAAATGTGGAGGTAAAATCCATGCTCCCTGTATAAACAAAAGCGATCATCCCAATACGATCTACGGAAAGGACATCTACCTGGGATTTGGATATATTAAAGAACTTGAGCTTAAAACCATTCAACAGATCCTGGAAAACAGACAGTTTTTTGGGTCTTTCAAGTCCCTGGATGATTTTATAGACCGCATCCATATTTCAATTGAACAACTTAGCCTCTTACTCAAGATCAATGCCTTTAGGTTTACGGGAATAGACAAGCATGAATTATTATGGAAAGCCTATTTTAAACTTCATAACAGCAAACCCAAAAGCAACCAGGCTTTACTATTCAAACCCCAGCACAGGGATTTTGAACTTCCGGAATTTGAGTATTCAAAACTTATAGAGGCTTATGACCAGATGGAATTACTGGGATTTCCGCTCTGCAGTCATTTTGAACTTTTACAGAATCCCTTGGAAGATACGCTTACTGCCAGGGATCTTAAAGACCATATTGGTAAAGACATCGAGATCTATGGCAATCTTGTGAACTCCAGAAAAACAGGAACCTCTAATGGCAGATACATGTATTTTGGAACTTTCTACGACGTAAATGGAGGTATTTTTGACACGGTTCTATTTCCAAAAGTCGCTGAAAAATATCCGCTCAGGAGCCGGGGTATCTATAAATGCTTCGGAAAGGTAATGTATGATCTTGGATATATTTCATTAGATGTGAAATGGATCTCCAGGCAGGCTACCCAAACAGACACCAGGTTGGTGGGAAATGGATTTAAAGTTAAGCTACAAGCTACTATTAAATAATAAATTCAAGAGCATCAGAGTTTTCCTAATAAGGAAGTTGTTTTGAATTACCGATCAAAAATACTATAATCATAAAATATATTTAAAAAATATTTCTAAATAAGGCAACTATTAATAGTTGCCTTATTTAGAAATATTGAAATTATTTCATCAATTAATCAGGGGTAACTGTAATAGTTAATTCAGTCGAATCCGTACATTTCACACCCCCGACATCGTTACTTACAGTATAAACAGTTGTAAAACCTCGATAAGGATTTCGGTTAAAAGCTCTTAACAATTCGAGTCCTGTGGGCGAAAAGGTACCATCTCGGCTAACTCCCTCATCTAATAATGTCTTATAAAGAGCCTCTATATCGCCTAGGTCATTGACTAATGCATCCACTTCAGAAAAAGTATATGTCCTTGAGTTGTCAGAACCCGCATTTGCTTCACAAATTGGATCACTACTAGGGTCACAAATATCGTAAACCAAATAATTACTTCCATTTCTAAAATCAGATTCATTACCAACCCAGGCAGTAAATTTTTGATCTAAGGAATTTTTAAGTATTACCTCTGCAGCTACAATTACATAACCAGGATCAACTCCAAAGTCGGAAATAGGAACCGTTTCCCCATGATATGCTATTCCTGAATCAAATTTGTCCCTTTGATCAAGCCGACTTGAATTAATTCCATTTGCATTAATCGGTAAGTCTGCTTCAGAAGGCATAGCTTCCCATCTAATATCATAAATTAAAAATCCATCGTTCGCTAAAAAATTTAAATACAAATTATCATTATCATTAGTGATTATAAATTCACCTAATGAACTATGAAATTCATAAATCATCGATTCACATCCATCAACTTCCCAAACTGAATTTACAGTTTTAATTTGATCATTGTTAAAGCTCATTTCGTCATTATTTACGGAACACCCCATCAATAATAACCCCACAATCGCGGCAATAAAATAATAATTTCTCATAATACACTGGTTATTAACGTTTTTCACAATTAATTTACAAATTAGCAAAGCGCGATTTTAATAGAAATATTGATATTCGTTAAGGTGTTTAATTATACCGTCACAACCGCGTAAAAAACTGAAAATCAAAGCAATGAGATGTAAGAATACACGGAATTTTCTTATTTATAATTTCTTAAAGTTTGTTATTATTTTCCCAAAAAAATATACCTCAAATAGATTAACCTTTAGATCTATTAAATTTTAAAATTACCTTTTACCCAAATCGCATCTACACAATTAATACCATCAATAGCCGTAGAAATGATTCCACCAACATAACAAGCACCTTCCCCACAGGTATAAAGAACTTTTACCTGCACATACTCAAGAGTTTCATGATCACCAGGTATTAAAACCGGTGATGAAGTTCTACTTTCCGGAGCGTGCAGCACCGCATCATTGGTATAATAACCCTTCAGCTTTTTACCGAATTACACAAAAGCCTTTTGTAACCTGTGAGCGAGAAGATCTAATAAAACCTTATTCAGATCTACACTTACGATTCCTGACTGATAGGAAGTTTTCGGAAAATCCTTTGAAATTCTACCTTTCACAAAATCCTTCATACGCTGCGCTGGTACCTTCTGGGTTTTCCCGTCAGCTTCCCAGCAGTTCTTTCCACTAATTTTTGGAAGCCCAGACAAACAAAAGGATCGTCTGGCTTGTAATTAGGAAAATCTGATGGCTCAATGCTCACACAATTCCGGAATTAGAATAAGGATCATTCCGCTTGCTCGGTCTCCAGTCATTGGTCACCACTTCCTCCTGATCTGTAGTACAAGGAGCGATGATGCCACCGGAACACATACAAAAAGAGCAAACAGCTAATCCTTCAACCTGCTCCACCAGACTATACAAAGCCGGAGGCAAATAATAATTTTCATTATCACCGTAATACTGAATCTAATCTATCAGTTTTTGCTGATGCTCAATACAAACACCCAAAGCAAAAGGTTTAGCTTCATCTTAATATTCCTATCATGCAGAAGATAAGAAATATCCCGGGCCGAGTGCCCTGTTGCCAGGATCACTTCAACAAAAGAATACCACTTTGCAATCATATTAAACTCCTTAAAGATCCTTTAAAAGGAACATTAAAAGCAAAGGCTCTAAAGCATCGTATAGTTGAGAACATTGAGATCTACGGCAACCTGGTAAATTCCAGAAAAACGGGAACTTCCAATGGAAAATATCTGTATTTCGGGATTTTCTTTGATGTTGACGGGGATATTTTTGATGTAGTGATCTTTCCAAAAGTTACAGAAAAATACACACTTAGAAATTAAGGTATCTAACTATGTTAAGGAAAAGTGATGCACAATCTCGGTTATATTTCCCTAGATATAAAATGGATCTCAAGGCAGCCTACTCAAACAGATCCAAGGCTGGTGGGTACATGATTTAAAGTTAAGCTACCTATTAAATAATAAAATCAAGAGCATTAGACCTTTCCTAATAAGGTAGTTGTTTTAATTGCCGATCAAAAGTACTATAATCATAAAATTCATTAAAAAAATATTATATCAATTAATCAGGGATAACTGTAATAGTTAATTCAGTAGAATCTGTACATACCACACCACCAACTTCATTCCTTAAAGTATAAACAGTTGTAAATTCTCGATAGGGATTTTGATTAAAAGCTCTTAATAATTCCGCTGCTGTAGGAGCGAAAGTTCCATCTCGGCTTACTCCCTCATCTAATAATGTTTTATAAAGAGGCTCTACATCGCCTACGTCATTGACCAATGCATCCACTTCAGAAAAAGTATATGTCCTTGAGTTATTGTAACCTGCATTTACTTCACAAACTGGATTATGTTGCGGAGGAATGCAGACATTATAACTTAAATAAGTTGATCTGTTATTTCCGGCCATTTCATGGCCAATCCAACTTATATACTTTTGGCCATTCTGGTCTACAAAAGTAACTCTTGCAGCTAAAACAAAGTAGCTAGAAACTTCATATTCAAAATCAACTTCAGTAACATAAGGATAAGTCAGTTTTTCTAATTTCCCCGGAATTACACCTCCATTATTAATAGGAAGTCCATTCTCATCATCAGCATGCATAAACCTGATTTCTGTAATATAAAATCCCGTTTCAGCTGTGAATTTCACATTAGCTATGTTACCATCATCAGAATTGCTTACAGTAACATTTCCCAATAATACTCCCGAATTTTCAATTCCATAAATCGAAGGAATACAAACATCATTGATATCTAAATTTGCAGTTTGAATTTGATCTTCGTTAAAGTTCAGTTCGTCATTATCTAAGGTACACCCCAAGAATAATAGCCCCACCAACACGGTGAAAAAATAATAATTTCTCATAAGAAACTGGTTATTAATGTTTTTCACGATAAAATTACTAATTAGATTTAGGTAATTTTACCGCCAGGTCCTATTTTCGTTAAAATGAACTATTATATCTTTTAACAACCAAAATTCTTGAAAATGTGTCTTTAAAGATGTAAGAAATTGAGGAATTTTCTTATTTATAGATTTTTAATCTATACTATGATTTTTGCCGAAAATTTGTATGATCTAAAACTCACTATTTAGGCTAAAAAATTATTGGGACAGTTAAAGTGCAGTATACTTCATCGAGATCGCATCCACACAATTAATACCATCTATAGCCGCAGAAATGATCCCGCCAGCGTAACCGGCACCTTCCCCGCAGGGATAAAGACCTTTTACCTCCACATGCTCAAGAGTTTCAGGATCACGAGGTATTAAAACAGGCGAAGAAGTCCTGCTTTCCGGAGCATGTAATACCGCATCGTTCGTATAATAGCCTTTCAATTTTTTACCGAATTGCACGAATGCCTTACGTAACCTTCGAGCGATAAGATCTGGTAAAACCTTATTCAGGTCTACACTTACGATTCCCGGCTGATAGGAAGTTTTAGGGAAATCCTTTGAAATTCTACCTTCCACGAAATCCTTCATACGCTGAGCCGGAACCTGCTGAGTTTTCCCGGCTGCTTCCCAGCAGTTCTTTTCCACTAATTTCTGGAAGTCAAGACAAACAAAAGGATCGTCTGGCTTGTAATCAGGCAGATCTGATGGCTCAATGCTCACCACAATTCCGGAATTAGAATAAGGATTATTCCGCTTGCTTGGGCTCCACCCATTGGTCACCACTTCCTCCTGGTCTGTAGCACAAGGCGCGATAATTCCACCGGGACACATACAAAAAGAATAAACCCCCAATCCTTCCATCTGCTCCACCAGGCTATAGGAAGCCGGAGGCAAATAAGGATTTTGATCATCACCGTGATATTGGATCTTATCTATCAGTTTTTGCTGATGTTCTATGCGAACACCCAAAGCAAAAGGTTTAGCTTCTATTTTGATATTCTTACCATGCAGCAGGTAAAAAATATCCCTGGCCGAGTGCCCTGTTGCCAGAATCACTTCATCAAAAGAATACCACTTTTCAGCATTGACCTCTATACTTTCTATATGGTTGTCCTTTAATTTAAGATCGGTGAGTTTGGAATTGAAATGAACTTCTCCACCTGCCTCGATCACCGCTTCACGCATGGCGGTAATGATCTTAGGTAATTTATTGGTTCCAATATGTGGATGCGCATCCACGAGAATATCGGGATCGGCACCAAATTCTACAAACCACTCCAGAGCCTTAAGCACATTTCCACGTTTCTTAGATCGCGTATACAATTTTCCGTCTGAATAAGTTCCTGCACCTCCTTCACCAAAGCAATAATTAGATTCAGGATTTACGATTTGCTCCTTATTGATCTTCGCAAGATCATGCCTTCTGGCTCTAACATCTTTTCCGCGTTCAAAAACAACAGGTTTGAGTCCGGCTTCGACAGCACGAAGTGCAGCATATAAACCAGCAGGTCCGGCACCAATAATGGCAATTTCTTTAGCTTCAGCAACATCTTGAGGCACGAATGGTGGGATAACCTTCTTTTCTTCCCCATATTTCCATATTTCGACCTGAAGATTGAACCGTACAGGTTTGTTTCGGGCATCTATAGAACGCTTTCTAATTCGCCAGTCCCCGATATCATCCTTCCTGATTTTCGATTTCTGAACCACTCTATTCAGCAAAAGATAATGATCCTCCAGTTCGTGTGGCAAAGCCGTGATTTGTACCAATGTGCTCATAGGCCTCAAAGATAAGACGGATTTTCTCTAAAATTTCAATTTACCTAATTTCAGAAAAGCCTCTCTTTCCTTATCTATTTCTTAGAATCATATATTTGTAAAAAAAAGAATGTCTCTAAAGAAGCTATTAGAAGAAAAAGGATATCATCGAATCAAGATGAAATTCACCAAAACGAATCATCTCGAGGTGGTAGCCAAAATAAACGATATTGAAGGTAATTTTATCCTGGATACGGGTGCTTCCAGCACCTGCGTGGGAATTGAAGCTATAGAACATTTCGATCTGCTTTCAGAAGACAGCGATATTAAAGCTGCCGGCGCCGGAGCTACAAATATGCTTACGCAGGTCTCCCAGAAGAATAGCCTGCAAATAGATAAATGGAAAAAGAAAAAGGTGGATCTGGTGGTTTTCGACCTTAAACACGTGAACGAAGCATTAACCAATCATAAGGCCGAAAAAGTACACGGAATAATAGGTGCCGATATCCTCAAAAAAGGGAAAGCCGTAATAGACTACAAAAACAAAGCTCTATTTTTGAAATAAGGGAAAAATCCCCTTTGACTCACTTTCTTATTAAACCTAGATTTGAGTGTTTTAATAATAAAAGGAAATATCATCAAAACTAAAGCACACTCGCAGATCCTATTTGTAATCCTAGCCATTCTAGTAGTAAGCACTTTAGCTTTGAATATTATTCGTTTGTTAGTTTTGTTTTAATTTCGTTAGAATAAAAAAGGGGTCCGAAATTTCGGACCCCTTTTTTTATTTATTATTCTCTGGAAATATTTATAATTCCAGAGCTCTTTTTACATCATTATCCATTAATAACTCTTCAGGATTTTCCAGTGCTTCTTTAACCGCTACCAGGAATCCAACAGATTCTTTACCATCAATAATTCTATGATCATAAGATAAGGCCACATACATGATAGGTCTAATCTCTACATGCCCATCGATCGCAACCGGTCTTTCCACGATATTATGCATTCCAAGGATCGCACTTTGTGGAGGATTAATGATTGGCGTTGAAAGCATAGATCCAAACACACCACCATTAGTAATGGTAAAAGTACCTCCAGTCATTTCGTCTACCGTGATCTTTCCATCACGAGCTCTTAGCGCAAGTCGTTTAACCTCTGCTTCCACTCCGCGGAAACTTAAGTTCTCTGCATTTCTAATTACCGGAACCGTAAGTCCTTTAGGTCCGGAAACAGCAATACTAATATCTTTATAGTCATAGCTCACCTGGTAATCTCCATCTATCATGGAATTCACCGCAGGATATTCGTCTAATGCACGAATAACGGCTAAAGTGAAGAAAGACATAAACCCAAGACTTACCCCATGCTTATCCTTAAACTCTTCTTTATATTTCTTTCTTAGTTCGAAGATAGGAGACATATCTACTTCGTTAAAAGTAGTTAGCATCGCCGTGTCGTTCTTAGCGCTTACCAGACGTTCTGCCAGTTTACGACGGAACATGGACATCTTCTTCTTCTCTTCTCCTCTGGATCCTGTTCCCGGAGTTCCCATAGAAGCTTTAGCTTCCACAGCATCCTCTTTAGTTACACGACCATCTCTTCCGGTTCCTTTAACATCTTTTGAAGAAATTCCTTTTTCATCAAGGATCTTTTTAGCCGCAGGAGAAGGACTTCCCGTAGCATAAGTATCCTGTTTTTGTTTAGGAGTGCTGGATTTTGAAGGCTCTTCAGTTTTAGCATCAGCTTTTTCACTATCCTTCTTATCTTCAGTCTTTTCCTGACGTTCTTTTTCTTCTTCTTCAGCAGGTTTGTCGTCTTTACTATCTCCGCCACCCGGCTTTTCAGCTTCGGTGTCTATAAGACAAACTACTTCACCAACCTCAACCACATCGCCTTCTTCAGCCTTAAGAGTGATGATACCACTAGCTTCTGCAGGAAGCTCCAGGGTAGCTTTATCACTATCAACTTCGGCTACTGCCTGATCTTTTTCAACGTAATCCCCGTCTTCTACCAGCCACTGGGCTATTTCAACTTCAGTGATGGATTCCCCGGGTGAAGGAACTTTCATTTCTAAGGCCATGATTGTTATCTATTTAGTCTCCTGAATTCTCAGGAAAATGATTCTTAATTATTTTCTTCTTCTTTTAAATTCTTGTCAAAAACACTATTTATCACACGCTCGTGACGTTTCTTGAAACGCACTGAACTACCGGCAGCAGGCGATCCGTAGAATTTACGGCTGCATACCCTGAACTTGCGCGCCTCTTCAAAATGTAGCAATAAGTGACCATAAGCCCCCATATTTCTAGGTTCTTCCTGAGCCCAAACTACATCATCAGCATTTTTATACTTCTCCATTATCTCTCTCATTTGTGAGCTAGGCAATGGGAATAATTGTTCTATTCTTACCAGAGCGATATCGTTTCTATCATTATCCTCTCTGTGTTTTAGCAAATCATAATAGAATTTACCGGTACAGAAGACAAGTGTTTCTACCTTATCCACATCAGCTTCTGAATCATCTATAAGTGGCTGGAAGCTTCCGTTGGCAAACTCTTCTTTGGTAGAGATCACTTTTGGATGACGAAGAAGACTTTTCGGCGTGAAAATAATCAGAGGTTTTCTGAATTCAGCCTTCATCTGTCTTCTTAAAATATGGAACATGTTTGCCGGCGTTGAAATATCGGCCACGTACATATTATCCTTAGCACAAAGCTGAAGGAAACGCTCCATTCTACCTGAAGAGTGTTCTGCTCCCTGACCTTCATAACCATGAGGCAGTAACATCACCAATCCATTCTGTAATTTCCATTTATCCTCTGCTGCAGAAATATACTGGTCTATCATGATCTGGGCTCCGTTCACAAAATCTCCGAACTGAGCTTCCCAGATCGCCAGTGTAGTTGGGCTCGCCATGGCATAACCATAATCGAAACCTACCACTCCATATTCTGAAAGCAATGAATTGTAAATAAAGAAATCTCCGTCTCTGTCTTTTATATTGTTGTGAAGAATAATCTCTTCCTCACTATCTTCTACTTTAACCACGGCATGACGGTGAGAGAAGGTTCCCCTTTCCACATCCTGACCGCTGATCCTCACATTATATCCTTCAGTCATTAAAGATCCATAAGCAAGATGCTCGGCCATAGACCAGTCCAGCTTATTATCTTCGAAATACATTTTCTTTCTACCATCGATGATCTTCTGGATCTTTCTCATGAACTTTTTACCTTCCGGTAATTGAGAAATAGCTTCAGCTACCTTATCCAGTTTTTCCAGGTCGAACGTGGTATCCACGTCTTTCATCATCTCATCTTCCTGCACATTCTGGAAGCCATCCCATTCGTCCTGCATAAAAGGAGTGATCCTGGTAGTTTCTTCCTTTCTGGAATCTTCCAGCTTCTCCTCTAGCGCTGCTTTATAGGTATCCTCAAGTTTCTTTAGATACTCATCATCGGCAACACCTTCTTTTTTCAGCTTTTCAAAATATATATCCCGGGCATTCTCATGTTTCGAGATCGCCTTATATAATTTTGGCTGAGTAAATCTTGGTTCATCACCTTCGTTATGACCATATTTTCTATAACCAAGAAGGTCTATGAATACATCTCTTTTGAATTTCATCCTGAAATCCAAAGCGAAAAGTATCGCGTGTACTACCGCTTCAGCATCATCTGCATTCACGTGCAATACCGGAGAAAGCGTTACTTTCCCCACATCTGTACAATAAGTTGAACTTCTTGCATCCAGATAGTTTGTGGTAAAACCAATCTGGTTGTTTACCACTATATGTATGGTTCCGCCGGTTTCATAACCTTCCAGCTTCGCCATTTGTACTAATTCATAAACGAGTCCCTGCCCTGCGATGGCGGCATCTCCGTGAACGAGAATAGGCAGTACTTTAGAATTATCTCTTTCGTAACGTCTGTCCTGTTTTGCACGGGCAATTCCTTCTACCACAGCTCCTACTGTTTCCAGGTGGGAAGGGTTAGGCGCGATATTGATATTTATTTCCTTACCGGTATCTGTAGTGCGGCAGGAAGTCCATCCCAGGTGATATTTCACATCCCCGTCAAATATATCCTGCTCGTAATCCTTTCCGTCGAATTCGCTGAAAATATCCTTGGCATTCTTTCCGAAGATATTGGTAAGGGTATTTAATCTCCCACGGTGGGCCATTCCCATCACAAATTCTTCAACGCCAATTTCAGCAGCTTTTTCTATAAGCGCGTCCAGGGCAGGAATTAAACTTTCTCCACCTTCCAGTGAGAAACGCTTTTGACCGACATATTTTGTATGTAGAAAAGATTCAAAAGAAACCGCTTCATTCAGCTTCTTTAAGATCTGTTTCTTCTGAGTTTCATCAAATTTTGGATGATTCTCATTTACATTTAATTTATTCTGAATCCACTCGATCTCCTCAGGCTTTCGAATATACATATACTCTATCCCGATAGACTCACAGTAGATCTTTTCAAGGTGCCTGATGATCTCTTTAAGAGAAGTTGGCCCAATGCCCAGAATATCTCCTGCATTGAACTTGGTATCAAGGTCACTCTCTTCAAGACCAAAATTGGAAATTTCCAGGGTAGGAGTATATTTTCTACGCTCCCTAACCGGATTGGTTTTGGTAAATAAGTGTCCTCTTGTTCGGTAACCGTCAATTAAACGAATTACCTGAAATTCTTTTATAACGTGTGCTGGTATATCTCCTTCAGCAAAATCTACAGGAGCTTCACTTAATACCTCTTCAGAAACGCCATCTTGTTGCATTCCAAAGTCGAATCCCTGGAAAAAAGCCCTCCAACTGGGCTCCACACTATCAGGATATTTTAAGTATTGATCGTAAAGTTCTGCGAAATATGCAGTATGAGCAGCATTTAGAAATGAAAATCTATCCATAGAATTGAAACAAATGTTTCTTTTGTTTTTGAAAACATAGCAAAAATACAATTTTTAAAAAAAACAGCTTGTAAGCATGAGTAGAATTCTCTATAGCATTATAGGAATTTTAACAGTAACTGTAAATGAAGTTATTGTAAGCTGATAATAAGAATGTAAGGATGATAATTATACCTGTCGCTCCATGAGCATTTTTCCGAAGTTGCGTAGCGGTAATTTTTTTGCTTCAGGTAATTCTATTTTATCAAGGATCTTAAAGGCCTTATCTGTATAATTTTCAATCTCCCTGCGGGTAAGTTCGGCGGCACCACTACTTTCAAATAGGGCTTTTACCGCTTCTATCTTTCCGGAATTTTCTGCCGGAGAAATAGTATACAAATGTTCTAATTGCATCGCCTCACTTTTGTTAGCCAGCTCCAGGGTCTTTAGATAAAGAAAGGTCTTTTTGTTTTCGATGATATCTCCACCAGGTTGCTTCCCAAAGGTTTCAGGATCTCCAAATGCATCCAGGTAATCATCCTGAAGCTGAAATGCAATACCCAGCAATCTTCCATATTGATAGATAGCTTCTTTGCAAGCTTTCGAAGTCTGAGCGACGATCGCCCCCATTTGTAATGAAGCACCTACCAGGACAGCGGTTTTATATTCGATCATCTTAAGGTAATCATCGATACTTACATTATCCCTTGTTTCAAAATCGATATCATATTGCTGACCTTCACATACCTGAATGGCAGTTTTAGTGAATAAAGATGATAATTCCTTGAATGTTTCTCCTTCGTAATTTTCAAAAAGCTGATAGGCGTTAATGAGCATGGCATCACCAGAAAGGATACCGGTATTAATATCCCACTTTTCATGTACGGTCTCCTTCCCTCTTCTAATTGGCGCATCGTCCATAATATCGTCATGCACCAAGGAAAAGTTATGAAAAACCTCGATCGCCAAAGCAGCATCTAAGGCCTTTTTGTAGTTGCAGTCAAAGATCTCTGTTGCCATTAGAACCAGGACAGGACGTAAACGCTTTCCGCCTTGTTCAAGGATATAAACCATTGGTTCATATAAATTAGCGGGTTCTTTTACTTTGATCTTTTCGTGTAGATAGTCGATTACGGCTTCTCTATACTGGGAAATGGCAAGCATGAAAAAAAATTTTCCGCTAAAATACCATAAATGCTAGTAATTCAAATTTTAAGCAGATGTTAAATAATAGTAAAACTTTGGAAACTATTATGGTTTTTAAAGTTTCCATATTTACTTTTGCCAAAAATTATTTGTTAGTGAGAGATGCCATTTTAAATACTGCCGCTGAGATGTTTCTCAATTATGGCTTTAAGAGCGTGACCATGGATGATATTGCTGAAAAGCTTGGTATATCAAAAAAAACGATTTACACTCACTATTCTACTAAAAGCAAGCTCGTACTTGCCACCGGCCATCATGTTTTTGAGAACATCAATTGCGGGATCGAAAAAATAAGAGCGAAGAAACAGAATCCTATCAAAGAGAATTTCGAGATCAAAAGATTTGTAATACATCATTTGAAGGATCAGAAGACCTCCCCTCATTTTCAGCTAAAGAAATATTATCCCAAGGCATTTGAAAGTCTTAGAACAAGACAATTTGAATTGCTGGACGATTGCGTTACAGATAATATAAAGAGAGGTATCGAGACGGGTTACTACAGGAAGAATATGCCTATAGATTTTATTAGCCGTATCCATTTTGTTGGAATGATGGGAATAAAAGATACAGACGTTTTCCCTATAGAAGAATACAGTCACTCCATGCTCATGGATTATTTTACCGAATATCATCTGCGTGCCATCTGCACCCCAAAAGGAATAGAAACATTAGAAGAGATTTTAAATGAAAAATAGGTCAGTAAAGATTTTTAGCTTCTTGATCCTGCTCGCTTCAGGATTATTCGCCCAGGAAGAAAGCTCAAAAAATTACCGGTTTTCTATAGAGGAAGCTATAGAATTTGGAATTGAAAACAATTATCAATCCCAGATCGCAGAAAAAGATGTACAGATCGCATTGAAGCAAAAATGGGAAATCATTGCCCAGGGGCTTCCGCAAATAGATGGTGCGGTAGATTATCAGAATCTCCTGAAACAACCGGTCACTTTATTACCGGCAGCAGCTTTTGATAATACACAAAGCACTATAGATATTGTACAGGATTATTTTGATAATGTAGAAAGAAATGACACCCCGGTAGATGCTCCGGAAGGTTTTATCCCGGTGAGATTTGGAACCAAACAAAGTGTAAATGCTACCGCCACCTGGAGGCAGTTGATCTTCGACGGATCTTATATCGTAGGGATACAATCTGTGAAAACCTTATTACAGATCTCCAAAAATGCCAAAACCAAGACCGACCTGGAGATAAAAAAATCTGTCATAAGCGCTTACGGAAATGTACTACTGGCTGAAGAAAGTGTTGATATACTTGAAAAGAATGTGGCCACGGTTCAAAAGAATTATAACGACACCCAGAAGATCTATGAAAATGGTCTTGCCGAGCAGGAAGATGTTGAGCAACTGGAAATTACTCTTTTAAGACTTAAAAACAATCTTAGCCGAAGCGAGAGAATGCGCGAGATCGCATATGAATTGTTGAACCTGAGTTTAGGGATCCCGGTAGAAGACCAGGTAACCCTTACCGATGACCTCAATGGCCTGGCCATGAAATATTATGAGCCGGCAATTCTAGAAAGAACCATACCTATAGAAGAAAATATCGATTATCGTATTGCCAAGAATTCTGCTGAGTCTGCGCAAATTCAGGTAAGACTTCAAAAAGCCAAGGCTTTGCCTACCCTTTCTGGATTCGTGAATTACGGTTACCAGGGATTTGCAGATAAATTCACTTTTCTTAATAGCGACCAGGAGTATTATGGGCAATCCATTTTAGGAGTGAGCCTGAATATTCCAATTTTCAGCTCCGGGATGAGAAGTTCCCGGACGCAGCAGAGAGAGCTGGAATATGAACAGGCGTTGCTTGATCTTGAACAGACCGAAAATGATGTGAAACGCCAAATCAATATGGCTAAAAGCGAATACGAGTTCAGCATAGAGAGTTATCAGAATGCGGTAAGAAATCTTGAATTGGCCGAAAGAATAGAAAACAAAAACCAGATAAAGTTTTTTGAAGGGATCGCCAGCAGTTTTGAACTTACCGAAGCGCAAAGACAATTATATACTGCCCAGCAGGAATATCTACAATCTATGCTGGATGTGATCACCGCAAAAGCAGAACTTGAAAATTTACTGGATACAAGAAGTTATAACGATGAAAACTAATCTCCCATTTATACAGAAGAACATGAAAAAATTTATACTACTATTTGGATTGCCCCTTGTCCTTATTTCCTGCGGTGGAGACGCGGAAACCAAATCTATAGACGAGGTACTGGAAAGTGAAGATCTCAGCCAGATAAGAGCAAAAAAATCTGAACTCAGCACCGAACAGGCCCAGATCGCCGAACAAATAGATCGCTTGGACGAAGCCATTAAAAAGTTAGATAAGAATAGGAGAATGGACCTGGTAAATGTCCATACTATCCAGGATACCCTATTCAAACACTACGCAGAAGTGCAGGGTAATGTTGCTACAGATGAAAACATCATAATCTATCCTGAATTTTCGGGAATTCTAACCGATGTTCGGGTGAACGAAGGAGACATGGTTTCTAAAGGACAGGTCCTTGCCCGTATTGATGACGGAGGACTGCAAAACGAACTAGCCCAACTGGAAGCTCAGGAAAGACTTGCCAAAACCACCTATGAAAGACAGGAAAGACTTTGGGAACAAAATATAGGTTCAGAAATGCAGTACCTGCAAGCGAAAACCAATTATGAATCTTTACAGAGTTCAGTTAACAGGTTGAAGTCGCAACTGGATAAGACCGTAGTTAGAGCTCCTTTTAGCGGAGTGGTAGATGATGTAATCAGCGAGCAGGGCGAAGTGGTGAACCCTGGACAGAACCAGCTTTTTAGAATAATTAGTCTTGATAATATGTATGTGGAGGCCGATGTTCCCGAAAATTACCTGAGTAAGATTTCGAAGGGAACTGAAGTAAAGGTAAATATCGGATCTGTAGGGCGTGAATTTGAAGGAAAGATCAGCCAGGTTGGAAATAACATCAACCCGAACAACAGGACTTTCAGGATCGAAGTTGCCGTACCAAACGAAAAGGGACTCATTAAGCCTAACCAGATCGCCACGATCAAATTGAACGATTACACTTCAGAAAATGCTATCGTGATCCCGGAAAGCAGTATTCAGAAAAATGCCCAGGGAGAAAACATAGTATATGTACTGGAGCAGGAAAATGATAAGAATTTTGGCGTTGCTAAGAAAGTGGTTGTTGAAACCGGACTGGTCTATAATGATTCTATCGAGATCAAAAAAGGACTTGAAAGCGGACAAATCTTAATTACCGACGGGGCGAAAAATATACGCGACGGTCAGGAAGTTAAATTCAGAAAATAAGCAGAATGAAATTAGATAAAGAATTCAAACTCTCTTCCTGGGCGATAGACAACAAGATGACGGTGTACGTGATCATCGCCATTATTATGATAGGTGGTTTACTTTCCTATTATAGCATGCCGCGGGAATCTTTTCCTGAGATCATAGAGACCAAAATATATGTGAGTTCCATTAACCCGGGTAACTCGGCAGAAGACGTTGAGAAATTTATCACTGAACCCCTCGAGGAAGAATTCAATGATGTTGGGGGTGTTAAGGAGATCAGCTCCACTACCCTTCAGGATTATTCACTGGTTATCGTAGAATTTGAAGAAGAGGTAAATGTTGATGTCGCCAAACAAAAGATAAAGGATAAGGTAGACCTGGTTAAAGCAGAAACCACCTGGCCGACGCTGGACAATGGCGCTAAGGTCGAGCCTAACGTTTTTGACCTCAACCTATCGGAAGAACAACCTATCCTGAATATCAACCTTACGGGTGATTATACCGTACAGCAGCTGAAGGATTACGCTGAATATCTCCAGGAAAAGATCGAATTACTTCCGCAGATCAAAGAAGCCAGTATTCGCGGAGCTGAAGATATGGAGGTGGAGATCGCCGTTGATATTTATAAAATGAGCGCTTCCGAAGTTAGTTTTCAGGATATTATAAGCGCGGTTAGTGCCGAAAACAGGACAATTTCAGGAGGTAATATTATCACCAGCGGAGTTCAGAAGAATATCAGGATCATTGGAGAGATCGAGGATCCGGCAGAGCTAAGGAATGTCGTGGTAAAAAGCGACGGAGGAAATATCTTCCTTAAAGATATCGCTGAAGTTAATTTTCAGGAAAAAGATGCAACCACTTACGCGAGAGAATATGGCGAGCCGGTAGTCATGCTCGATGTTAAGAAGCGAAGCGGAAAGAACATGATCGAGGCGGTAGATGAGATCAAGGAGATCATCAAGACCGAGCAGGAAGAATATCTCCCGGATTCTTTAGACATAAGCCTTACCAATGACCTATCTACCGATACCCGTAACCAGGTAAATGACCTGGTAAACAACATTATTTTCGGGGTGATCCTGGTAGTACTGGTGTTAATGTTTTTCCTGGGCTTTAGAAACTCGCTATTCGTAGGATTGGCGATTCCACTGTCTATGTTCCTTTCTTATATCATACTTTCCAGCCTTGGTTATACCCTGAATACCATGGTGCTTTTTGCACTGGTAATGGGTCTGGGAATGCTGGTAGATAACGGGATCGTTGTTGTGGAGAATGTCTATACCCTGATGGATGAAGGCTGGCCAAGAAAAAAAGCGGCGAAACAAGGACTTGGTGAGATCGCCTGGCCTATTATCGCATCTACCGCAACCACTTTAATGGCCTTTTTCCCGCTGGGATTATGGCCTGGAACCATAGGAAAGTTCATGGTGATCTTCCCTATCACCTTGTCTATCGTATTAGGTTCCTCTCTTTTTGTCGCTTTGATCATTAACTCCATGCTAACCTCGCAGTTCATGAAGACCGAGGAAGGCAGGATCTCTAAAAAGAGATTGATCAGGATAAGTATTATTATGGTGGTGATCGGTGTTGTATTACTCGTTTCTGGGTACCTGGTAAAAGTAGGAGCACTAAGAGCCCTGGGTAATTTATTCCTTCTGGGCGCAATATTAATGTGGTTCTACAAATATGTACTTTCGGGAGCGGTAAAATACTTTCAGTTCAAGTCACTTAAAAAACTGGAGAGCAATTACGAACGTTTTCTAAAGTTTGCCTTAAGGGGGAGAAAAGCATATGGTTTCTTCTTTGGAACACTGCTTTTATTATTCCTTTCTTTTGTATTGATAGGACTTGTACAGCCAGACGTTCTGTTTTTCCCGGAAAACCAGCCTAAACAGGTGATCACTTATATTGAATATCCTGAAGGTACCGATATCGAAAAGACCAATGAGCTTACCAAGAAAGTTGAGGAGCAGATCTTTGATGTAATTGAAAAATATGAAGATGAGGACGGCTACAACTTCATGGTGGAATCTGTTATTTCACAGGTAGGTGAAGGTGCCGGAAACCCTCAGACAGACGGTGGCCAGCAAAATGAAATGCCTCACAAGGGTAAGGTCACTATCGTTATGCGGGAATTCAAGAAACGTCGTGGTGTGGAAAGTTCGCAGGTTCTGGCTGAAGTTCGTAATGCAGTTAATGAATTTCCAGGTGCTTCTATACAGGTTGAAAAAGACGCAGCAGGACCTCCGGCAGGTTACCCAATAAACATTGAATTAAAAGGTGAGGATTATGAGACCATGCTTGCCGAAGCTGAAAATCTTAGATCTTATATCCAGGAATTAAGCATTCCGGGGATCGAGGAACTTAAGATTGACGTGAACAAGTCTAAACCTGAACTTGATGTAAGAGTCGACCGAAGAAAAGCCGGTCAGCTTGGGGTTTCTACCTCACAGGTTGGACAAACTTTAAGACGTGCGATCTATGGTGAGGAAGTTTCAACATACAAGGAAGGTGATGATGATTATGAAGTTAATGTTCGTTTTAATGAAGAATTCAGGTATAACGAAAATGCACTTTTCAACCAGCCAATAACCTTTAAAGATCAAAATTCAGGGCAAACCAGGCAGATCCCTATCTCCTCTTTGGTAGAGACAGAGGTAGCCTCTTCTTTTAGCTCCATTAAACGAAAGGATCTTAAACGAGTGATAACGGTCTATTCTAACGTGCTTCAAGGTTACAACGGGAACCAAATCGTAGAGCAATTAAAAACCGCTCTTAAGAATTACGAGATGCCAGAAGATATTAGCCTTGAGTTTACCGGAGAGCAGGAGGAGCAGCAAGAAAACATGAATTTCCTTTTAAAAGCACTTCTTATTGCGCTTGGTGGAATTCTGTTGATCCTCGTAGCTCAATTCAACTCGATCTCCAAACCTATCATTATTTTGATGGCGGTGGTACTGAGTCTTGTAGGTGTATTCCTGGGACTAATAATCTTCCAGATGGATTTCATCATCATCATGACCATGATGGGAATCATTTCGCTGGCAGGTATCGTTGTTAACAACGCGATCGTTCTAATAGATTATACCCAGATCCTGATAGATCGTAAGAAAAAGGAGCTGGAACTTGAGGAAGATGAGCTTTTAACCAGAGCACAATATTTCGAGGTTATTGTTAGAGGTGGTAAATCAAGGTTAAGACCGGTATTGCTTACTGCGATCACCACGGTTCTTGGCTTGATCCCGCTGGCAGTAGGACTTAATATAGATTTCTTCGGGTTAATTACAGATTACGATCCCGGAATTTATATTGGAGGTGACAACGTTATCTTCTGGGGACCACTGGCATGGACGGTGATCTTCGGGCTTGTATTCGCCACTTTCCTTACCCTGGTAGTAGTACCGGTAATGTTCTACCTGGTGAACAGGGCCAAGGTGAAGTTCGCAGATAAACGTAAAGAAAGGGAACTGCAAAAAGCCTGATAACAAAAAACCCCGAAGCGATGCTTCGGGGTTTTTTGTTGAAATATTAATTTCTCTTTATTGATTGCTCACTAATGAACTTTCGTTTTTCCAGCTGTTCACACTTGCGATTACGCTATTTTGATAGTCCACTTCAGTAAGTTTATCTTCAGACCAGAAAAACCATTTTCCGTCTTTTCTACCATTTTCGTAATGCGCGATGGCTGCCTTCTCACCATTTTGGTCGTAAGAAACCCATTGTCCGTGGAGTCTGCCGTCCTTGTACGTACCTTCCTGTCTAACACTTCCATCTTCATAATAAAACGTTCCTTTAATTAGATCTCCCTTTTTCTCAAAGGTAGGTTCAGGGGATTTATCCTGGGCTAATGCAGTTCCTCCTACTAGAAATACCGCTGCCAAAAATATGTTCTTTATAGTCTTCATAGCTCTTTTCAGTTAACGTTAATATTACAAATATACCAAAAGTTTACAAACAATCAATATTTACGTAACATTAAGTTAACATTGGAGTGCTTTTTAACTTGTTTTCAAACAATTACGTAATGAACATTAGGTAACATTGAAATAAAATCGAATAATTTTTAAGCAGGAAAGGTTCAGTAAAAGTGTTTAACTTCTTACTTTTGTGCCCATTCTAAATTTCAAGGATAACATGTACAGAAGTCATACCTGCGGTGAACTAAACGCACAACAGATCGGTAACAAAGTAACCCTTTCAGGATGGGTTCAAAAAGTTAGAAATAAAGGTTTTATGATCTGGGTAGATCTTCGTGATCGCTACGGTTTAACCCAGTTAATTTTTGATGAGGAACGCTCCTCCAAAGAGCTTATGGAAAAGGCTGGAAACCTGGCTCGTGAGTTCGTGATCCAGGTAGAAGGAACGGTGATAGAAAGAGAGGCGAAAAACCCGAATATGGCTACCGGAGAGATCGAAGTACTGGTTGATGACTTCAAGATCCTTAATTCTTCTAAAACCCCTCCTTTTACTATTGAAGATGAAACCGATGGTGGGGAAGATCTTAGAATGAAATACAGGTACCTGGATATTCGTCGTAACCCGGTTAAGAACAAATTAATGTTCCGCCACCAGGTAGGAATGAAGGTGAGAAATTACCTTTCTAACCAAGGTTTTATTGAAATTGAGACACCTTACCTTATAAAATCTACTCCAGAAGGAGCTCGTGACTTTGTAGTACCAAGCAGAATGAACGAAGGTCAGTTTTATGCCCTTCCTCAATCTCCGCAAACCTTCAAACAATTGCTGATGGTTGGCGGAATGGATAAATATTTCCAGATCGTTAAGTGTTTCAGGGACGAAGACCTTAGGGCAGATCGCCAGCCGGAATTCACCCAGATAGACTGCGAGATGGCCTTTGTGGAGCAGGAAGATATCCTGAATATTTTCGAAGGTCTTACCATGCATTTGCTTAAGGAGATCAAAGGTGTAGACGTAGCCGAATTCCCAAGAATGACTTATGATGAGGCCATGAAAAAGTACGGGAACGACAAACCAGATATTCGTTTTGGGATGGAATTCGCAGAACTTGATGACCTGGCAAAGAATAAAGGATTCAATGTTTTCGATCAGCAGGAACTAGTGGTTGGAATTGCTGTTCCGGGTGCTGCTTCTTTCACTAGAAAAGAGATCGATAATCTTATTTCCTGGGTTAAAAGACCACAGATTGGGGCAAACGGACTGGTTTGGGCAAAATATAATGAGGACGGAACTCTAAAATCTTCTGTAGATAAATTCTATTCTCAGGAAGATCTTGCTGCCTGGGCAGAAGCTACCGGTGCAAAACCGGGAGACCTTATGCTGGTTATGGCTGGAGATGCTGCCAAAACAAGATCTCAGCTTAGCGCCTTAAGAATGCATTTAGGAAATGAGCTTGGATTAAGAAAAGCTGATGAATTCGCGCCATTATGGGTTGTGGATTTCCCACTTCTGGAATGGGATGAAGAGACCGAAAGATTCCACGCAATGCACCACCCGTTTACTTCTCCTAAAAAAGAAGATTTCGCGCTTCTGGAAACAGAACCTGGAAAAGTACGAGCAAACGCATATGATCTTGTATTGAACGGTAACGAAATTGGAGGTGGATCTATAAGGATACACGATAAGGAAACTCAGTCCCAGATGTTCAAATATCTTGGATTTACTCCTGAAGAAGCTAAAGCACAATTTGGATTCCTAATGGATGCTTTCCAGTATGGAGCTCCGCCACACGGTGGGATCGCTTTTGGTTTCGACAGGCTGGTAGCAATTCTTGGTGGACAGGAAAGTATTAGAGATTTCATCGCCTTCCCTAAAAATAACGCGGGGCGTGATGTAATGATAGATGCGCCTGCAAAACTTGATAATGATCAACTGGACGAATTACATCTTCAATTGAAATTATAAATATTTAATCCCGCGTGTTGCGGGATTTTTTATATTCATAAGCTAATTAATAGACAGTGGCGAAATTCAGGAGGTCTTGGCTACATAAGTTTTTGACCTGGAAATCCAGGAACCTATCTCACAGGCAATTCTTAATGTTCTTAAGTGCCCTGATAGGTTTTGTTGCCGGTATCTTCGCGGTCATCATTAAAAACCTTACGCATTTAATCCAATCATTGCTGGAAGGTGAATTTATCGTGAGATACCACGACGCGTTCTATTTTATCTTTCCGGTTATAGGTTTATTGCTGGTTTACCTCATCATAAAATTCGTCCTGAAACGAAAGGTAGGACACGGGATTCCTACTACCCTGTATGCTATTTCCCGGCAGAAAGGGATCATGAAACGATTCCAGATGTATGCCTCTGTCATCACCGCACCCATAACAGTAGGTTTTGGTGGTTCGGTAGGGCTTGAGGGACCTACTGTTGCTACCGGAGCATCGTTAGGCTCTAATATTTCCCGACTGTTCCTGATGAATCAGGCATCCAGAACATTGCTTATTGGTTGTGCAGCTGCCGGAGCGATGTCCTCGATCTTCAAAGCACCTATTGCAGCGATCATTTTTGCCATAGAGGTATTTAGCCTTGATCTAACCCTGGCTTCCCTCCTGCCGCTTTTACTGGCGTCTGTTTCGGCAATTATCACCTCCTATTTTTTCTTCGGAAGCGAGATCATCCTCCCATTTAAACTGGAAGATGCCTTTACTCTTTCTGAAGTCCCTTATTATATATTGTTAGGAGTACTAGCCTCTGCCTGTTCCATATACTTTTCAAAAGTATATTTTGGATCCACGAAGCTTCTGGCGAAAATATCCTCCCCATTCGTGCGGCTCATTCTTGCAGGTCTTGGTCTGGGAGTTCTAATTTATTTTATCCCGCCCCTGTATGGAGAGGGGTATAACGTTATTAACAACCTGCTTCAGGAAAATTATATAGAAGCGCTGGGAACAAATTTATTCAATGCCTACCTGGAAAATATCTGGGTAGTAATCCTTCTTCTGGCCGGCCTGGTTATATTCAAGATCATTGCTTCCTCGCTTACTTTTAGCGCCGGTGGTGTAGGTGGTATCTTTGCCCCGGTGATGTTCATGGGAAGTGCTATGGGTCACTGCTTTGCCCTTTTTATAAATAATATTTCAGTATTAAAGCATCAGATATCGGTAAGCAATTTTACGCTTGTAGGAATGGCCGGACTCATGGCGGGTGTCCTACATGCCCCGCTCACGGCGATTTTCCTTATAGCTGAACTTACTCACGGTTACGAACTTTTTATCCCGTTAATGATAACGGCAGCGATCTCTTATATGATCACCAGTAAATTTCAGCCTCATTCTGTTTATACCATGGAGCTGGCACAAAGAGGAGACCTGCTTACCCATGATAAAGATCAAACCGTGCTTACCTTAATGAATATTCGCCAGGTTATTGAAAAGAATTTCATCCCGCTGGAAATAGAAATGAACCTGGGTGATGTTATCCATAAAGGAGTGGTAAAATCATCCCGGAATATCTTTCCTGTAATCGACGAAAATCGTAATTTCATGGGTATCATATTATTAGATGATATTCGGCCTATCATGTTCAATGAAAAGCTTTATGATGAAGTAAAGGTGCAGGACATTATGCAACAGGCTCCTGAGATCATCGATCTTGAAACCGATAGAATGAAAATGATCATGAAAAAATTCCAGGAAAGCAATGCCTGGAATTTGCCGGTTGTGCAGGAAGGAAAGTATATTGGCTTTATCTCTAAATCTAAAATGCTAACAGCCTACAGGAAGAAATTAATAGAAGTTACCGTTTAGTTCTATTTTCTTTCAAATTGAATACTAAATTTGCCTAAGCTTATCCAGGCAAGAATAGAAACTCAAAATTCGAATTACCGATGAAAATTTTTATGAAAATATTGGGAATTGCAATTCTAATAGCGATCGCTGTAGGATTTTATTTTCGCATAAATGATGATGTTTTAACCGGCGACAGAATTATTGGAATTGCCGTTCTGGTAAGCGCATTTATACTCATGCCTATCTTTTTAGCAGTGCGCTGGAGAGGGAAAAAATTAAAGGATTACACTCTCTCTGAGGACAATATGAAAAAAATGCGGGATAAAGGGATCGACTAAAGTCTGACAAAAAAAATCATAAAAAATTCTGATTTTCAGCGGATTCTAAAATTTTATCTATTATGTTTGTGCTTTATTAATTATTATTTTTATGCAAGGCACAGTTAAATTTTTCAATGAATCTAAAGGTTATGGATTCATTACCAACGACGACACAAAAAGAGACATTTTCGTACACATCACCGGTTTGAACGGAGAAACTATCCAGGAAGGTGATAGAGTTGAGTACGAAGAAACAGAAGGAAGAAAAGGAGTGAACGCTACAGAAGTACGCGTGATCGAATAATATATTTTTTCTGAGGAAATTAAAAAGCCGCTTTTCAGCGGCTTTTTTTTATTTATGCTTTTTCCTTCAGGGTCTTTCCAACTCCGTCGAGCATGGTCGTGGTCATCCTGTCAAGATCAAAATCATGCGTCCATCCCCAGTCTTCTCTCGCAGAACTGTCATCTATACTGGAAGGCCATGATTCAGCAATATTTTGACGGAAATCTGGCTCATAGGAGATTTCAAAATCCTTGATGTGCTTTTTGATCTCTTCCGCTAGAATTTCAGGAGTAAAACTGATCGCCGCAAGATTATAGGAAGATCTAACCTTAATCTTTTCTGCAGGCGCTTCCATAATATCTACCGTTGCTTTTATCGCATCGTCCATATACATCATAGGCAAGGCAGCATCTTTAGCCAGGAAGCTGGTATATTGTGAATTTTTTATGGCTTCGTGGAAGATCTCGATCGCGTAATCTGTCGTTCCTCCACCCGGTAGCGTCTTGTAACTAATGATCCCGGGATAACGTATGCTGCGCACATCTACCCCAAATTTCCTGAAATAATACTCACACCATCTTTCCCCGGTTTGCTTACTAATTCCATAAACCGTAGTAGGCTCCATGATCGTGGTTTGCGGGGTATCATCTTTTGGAGTACTTGGCCCAAAAACGGCTATACTCGAAGGCCAGAAGATCTTATCGATCTTGCCGTCTTTAGCTAGGTTAAGTATATGGAACAAAGAATCCATATTTAGATCCCATGCTTTCATTGGAGCCTTCTCAGCAGTAGCGCTAAGCATCGCTGCCATTAAATAAACCTCTTTTACTTTATATTTTTCGACGATCTCCTTAATATGAGCTTCATCTGTAGCATTCAATATTTCGAATGGACCCGACTGCATCAATTCCTCAGCTCCTTCCCTGATATCACTGGCGACCACCTGATCATTCCCATGTATCTCTCTTAACTTCAGCGTAAGTTCAGTACCAATTTGTCCGCAGGCACCAATTATCAAAATCCTTCCGGCCATAAATTAAATTTTTTGCAAATATATTTAATTATAAAGAGGAAATCGTAATCTTAGTATTTTCTTGACGTAATCTGTTATGAATTCTTCAATGCTTTTTTATTCTGAAGAGATCACCAAATAATGAATAACTTTGCTGAATATTGAAATTTCCTTATGAACAAGTTTTTTTACCTGTTATTTATACTGACCATATTTTCCTGTAAACCCGACCAGGAACCGGATAATTCTACCGAAAATGTAGAAGACACTGAAGCTTTCCAGGAAAAACTGAAAATTGAAGATCCAAATTATGCCCTGGAAGCTGAAGCAAAAAAATATGCCTTGAACTGGGTTGAATTCATCACAGCACAAAACGAAGTAAACAAACTTGAAGAATCCTCTGTAAACGATGTGAAGAATAATGCCGGGACGATCGCCCAGATCATGGAAACCCTGAAAAATTCTGTTCCAGATAGTTTAAAGTCGGTTGCGGTAGAAGCTCGATTAAATGTTGTAAATACCAAGGCCCAGCTTTTAAAGCAATATGCCGGCAGGCAGGATCCAAATGCCCGGGATATCGCCCAGACCTCACAGGAACTGCACCTGGAATTCAACAATCTCAAATTACAGATGAACGAGATATTCCTTAAAACCCTTGAGGAATTTGAAAAGGAACTGGATGATTTCGAGGAAATGGAAAGGCAAATGGACAGTTTGAGCACCTCTGAGAATGAGGAAAAAGATGTATCTTAAAATAAATTTCAACCAATGAATAGATCAACAATTTTAGTCGTTTTCACTTTTCTTCTTTTTTCAGTTTCAGGAATACAGGCTCAGGTTAAGAACACCGAACAAAATATCGAAGCCGTAAAGAAAAGAGTGACCAAAACTGTTGATAAATGGCATGAAGCTGCTGCAGAAGCAGATTTTAAAGATTACTTCGATCTTATGACCAATGATGCCGTCTTTATTGGCACCGATGCTACCGAGAACTGGAACCTTCCGGAATTCAAAAAATTCGCCAAACCTTACTTCGACGCCGGTAAAGCCTGGAGCTTCACTCCGGTAGAACGAAATATCTATGTTCATGAAAACCTAAGGGTTGCCTGGTTCGACGAATTACTCGACACCCATATGGGGTTATGCCGTGGATCTGGAATTGTTGTGAAAGAAAACAGTAAATGGAAAATTCATCATTATGTGCTCTCTATCGCGATTCCCAATGAAAATGTGGATGAGATCACGAAGATGAAACAAGAGTTCGATAAGGATCTTACCCAAAAGCTTAAGAACAATTAATCTTACTTCCCTCAACCATCTTTTTTTGATTTGAAAAGCGATTTTCAAGCTACGCATATGTCTTCTCATTTTTTGAGAAACAGGTTCTTACAGCTCAAATTCGAGCAAAAATAACTTTGATTTTTTAGCCAATTTTTTACTTTAGCGACTTTATTTTCTAACAATTATATAAAACAATGAAAAAAATAAACAGAATTCTCTTTGTTTCTGCACTTGGAGCAGGTCTTTTAACGGCTTGTAACGACGATAAGAAAGTAGAAGAGAAAGAAGAGATCCATGGGATTAACCTTGCCTACATGGATACTACCACTACACCTCAAGAAGACTTTTTCCGCTATGTGAACGGAGCCTGGCTGGACAGCACAGAGATCCCGAACGACCGTACAAGATGGGGAAGTTTTGATGAATTACGCCAGAGAACAGATGAAGATGCCCTTGCGCTTTTAGAAAAAACTGCTGAAAGCGATAGCCTTGACGGTTCTACAGACCAGGGGAAAGCGGTATTTCTTTACAAAAGCATAATGGACACCGTTACAAGAAATAAGCAGGGCGTTGAACCTGTAAAACCTTACCTGGCTAAGATTGACAAGATCCAGTCTAAAGAAGATCTTCAGGCTTTTCTTGTAGAAATGAGCGAATACGGTAGTGCCGGATTTTTCTCTTTTGGAGTTGGGGCAGACAGCAAAAATTCAGACATGAATGCTGCATATCTTAACCCTTCAGGATTGGGGCTTCCAGAAAGAGATTATTACCTGCTGGACGATGCCGATTCTAAAGACACCAGAAAAAAGTATAAGGAATACATCACAGATATGCTTCAGTATTTAGACTATACCGAAGCAGATGCTAAAAAAGCGGCTGAGACCATTCTTGCTTTTGAAACAAGACTGGCTGAGCCTAGACTGGATAAAGTAGAGCGTCGTGATGCGCGTAAAACTTACAACCCAATGACGGTTGCAGAATTACAAAAGATCACTCCGGCCATGCAATGGAATTCATATTTTGAAGGAATCGGAGCGAAAGATCTTGATACGATCATCGTTTCACAGCCAGAATATATGAAAGCTCTGCAGGACCTTCTTGCTGAAAATTCTGTTGAAGACTGGAAAACATACCTTAAATGGGACCTTTTCAACAGCGCGGCTTCTTCACTTTCTACAGATCTTGAAAAAGAATCATGGGAATTCTATAGTAAGACCCTTCGTGGAGCTAAAGAACAAAGACCTCGTAATGAAAGAGCTTTAAGCACCATTAATGGTGTTCTTGGTGAAGCTCTTGGTAAGCTTTATGTAGAAAAGCACTTCCCTCCACAAGCTAAGGAAACCGCTAAAGAAATGGTGGACAATATTCTAAAAGCTTACGAGAACAGGATCAATAACCTAAGCTGGATGAGCGAAGATACTAAGAAAAAAGCCCTAGAAAAACTTGGTACTTTCAATGTGAAAATAGGTTATCCTGATACCTGGAAAGATTATAGCGAACTTGAGATACAGAGCCCTGAAGAAGGTGGTTCTTATTTCCAGAACATGCTGAACGCACAGAAATGGAGAGTAGCCGAAAATATGGCAGATCTTGGTGAGCCGGTAGATAAGACCGAGTGGTTTATGTCTCCGCAAACTGTGAACGCGTATTACAATCCTCGTTACAACGAGATCGTATTCCCGGCAGCTATCCTGCAGCCACCTTTCTATGATTATAAAGCTGATGCCGCTGTAAATTATGGTGGAATTGGAGCCGTAATTGGTCATGAGATCTCTCACGGATTCGATGATAGTGGTGCTCGTTTCGACGCTGAAGGAAACCTGAACAACTGGTGGACAGAGAAAGATCTTGAGCAGTTTGAAGGACTTGGTAGTGAACTTGCCGAGCAGTACAGCGCAATTGAAGTATTAGATAGTGTTTACATCAACGGTAAATTCACCTTAGGTGAAAATATTGGAGATCTTGGTGGTGTGAATGCCGCTTATGATGGTCTGCAGATCCACTTAAATGAAAATGGAAATCCTGGTGAGATCGATGGATTTACTCCAGAGCAACGTTTCTTCCTTTCATGGGCAACCGTATGGAGAACAAAAATGAGAGAAGAAGCCTTGAGAAACAGGATCAAGACAGACTCACATTCTCCTGGAATGTACAGAGCTTATGTACCGCTTCAGAATATCGATGCATGGTATGACGCTTTCGTGATTAAAGAAGGTGATCCAATGTATGTGAAGCCTGAAGAAAGAGTTAGGATATGGTAATTACCAGAAATGATAAAAAAAGGCCGGTTAAAAACCGGCCTTTTTTTGTTTCTAGAAATACAGGAATGCATCCTGAATATGCTCAATTTTTTGTCCTGCTTTATTCTTTACAATGGCGATAATATCGAATCTTACATCTACATCCAGGCCAGATTCTTCAACGTAATAGTTCATGGCCTTAACCAACTGCTGAATTTGTTTGGGTTTTACGAAATCCTGCGGATTCCCGAATTCTGGAGTACTCCTGGTCTTCACCTCAGCAGCGATAAGCGTATTCCCCCTTTTGGCAATAATATCTATTTCAGCCTTCTGGTATCTATAGTTTCTTTCCAGAATTTCGAATTCCTTGAGAAGTAGATATTCCACGGCAAGGTCCTCCCCTTTTCTTCCAAGTTCGTTGTGATCTGCCATGATTTTTTAGTTCTAGATCGCGTAATTGATCATTATCGAGCCTACTTTTAGATCGAGTTCTTCGATCTCTTCGGGTGTAGCTTCAATGATCTTATCTCCGTAAAATTTATTAGAAGGTTCTTTTGTAGGAGTCAGGAAAACCCTTAACCCGCTTTTTTCAAGTTTACCTCCATTCCAGTCTACAGCACCGCTGTAATCCCAGCCAAAACCATAAAATGAAACTTTTTTCCCGTTCATTTTGTTCAGTTCCTCATAGGTAGTTCCAATAACTACTCCGGTTTCAGAATTCCATTTTCCCTTATTCGAAAATCGAAGGTCATGAATTTCAGTCCTGTTCTTATCCTGCCAGGTGATATGTAATTCATTTTCAGTTCCCGGATAAAGAATAGTGAAAGGTCGCTCGTCTGTTCCTTCTTCAAACATATCTGTTCCCTGTTCGATATTTGCATCGGGATAATTCTTCTGAATATCGGCAGCACTCATCTTACCAAGATTTTCCACGGTATACTTTGCCGTACCAGCAGAAGTTCCTTTTTTTGCAGAATTACAGGCAGCCATAAATATCACGGCAACGATCAGGATTATTTTACGCATTTCAATTTTTATTTAAGGTAAAAGTAGAAAGTTATTGATGAGCTCATTTGCCTTTTGCAAGAATTTAACGCGTAATCGAACGTCTTTGCTTAACTTTACGGCTCTTAAAAAAGGACATAGAATAATGAACAAAAATCCTCAGAGATTTACGATTACAGCGGCCTTACCTTATACCAACGGGCCTATTCATATTGGACATTTAGCCGGTGTTTATGTTCCGGCAGATATTTATTCCCGTTTTCTTCGAATGCAGGGGCACGATGTGGCCTTTGTTTGCGGTAGTGATGAGCATGGAGTGCCTATTACCATAAAAGCAAAAAAAGAAGGGGTAACTCCGCAGGATGTAGTTGATAAATACAACGGGATCATTAAAAAATCCTTTGAAGATTTTGGAGTAAGCTTTGACAATTACTCGCGTACTTCCGGAAAAACCCACCATGATACCGCTTCGGCATTTTTCAAAAAAATGTATGAAGATGGTAAATTCATTGAGGAGACCACCAAGCAGCTTTATGATGAGGAAGCAGGACAATTCCTGGCCGATAGATTTGTAACCGGGACCTGCCCTAAATGTGGTAACGAAGAAGCTTATGGAGACCAGTGTGAAAGCTGCGGGACTTCCCTGAACGCAACAGATCTTATAAATCCAAAATCTGCCATTACCGGCGCAGTTCCAACTTTAAAGGAAACCCGTCACTGGTTTCTTCCTTTAGATCAATATGAGGATTTCCTGAAAGAATGGATACTTAAAGGGCATAAAGCCGACTGGAAATCGAATGTTTACGGACAGGTGAAATCATGGATAGACGATGGGCTGCGTGCCCGTGCGGTAACCCGTGACCTGGATTGGGGAATTCCCGTTCCTGTTGAAGGCGGCGATGGTAAAGTTCTTTACGTTTGGTTCGATGCGCCTATAGGTTATATTTCTTCTACCAAAGAATGGGCTGAAAGAGAAGGCAAGGACTGGGAGCCATACTGGAAAGACGAAAACACCAAACTGGTACATTTCATTGGGAAGGATAATATCGTTTTCCATTGTATCATTTTCCCGGTGATGTTAAAAGCTCACGGCGAATTCATACTTCCGGAAAATGTTCCTGCTAACGAGTTCCTGAACCTTGAAGGAAAGAAACTTTCAACTTCCAAGAACTGGGCGGTTTGGCTTCATGAATATCTGGAAGATTTTCCAGACCAGCAGGATGTGCTTAGATATGTTTTAACTGCAAACGCACCTGAAACTAAGGACAATGATTTTACCTGGAAAGATTTCCAGGCAAGAAACAACAATGAACTGGTAGCCATCTTCGGAAACTTCATTAACCGGGTGGTGGTTCTAACCAATAAATATTACAACGGGATTGTTCCAGAACCGGGAACCTATTCTGAAGTTGATGAAAAGACCGTTGCTGAACTAAAGGCATATCCTTCGGTTATCGCAAGTTCCATCGAAAGATACAGGTTTAGAGAAGCCCAGGGAGAATTGATGAACCTGGCCAGGCTTGGTAATAAATATCTTGCTGATGAAGAACCATGGAAATTGATCAAGACCGATGAGGAAAGGGTAAAAACCATTATGTATGTAGCACTTCAGATCGCTTCTGCCCTATCTATCATCAGCGAACCTTTCTTACCATTTACCTCAGCCAAACTAAAAAAGATGCTGAATCATGTAGATGAGAATTCAGATAATACACCAGACTGGGATATTATCGGAACCAAGGAAGCATTAATTCCTGCAGGGCATCAAATTGGAAAAGCCGAATTATTATTCAGCAAGATCGAGGATGAACAAATGGAGAAACAACTGGAAAAATTAGAAGCAACGAAAACTGCAAATGCCATGAAAGATCAAAAAGCAGAACCTCAGAAAGAGATCGCTACTTTTGAAGATTTCACCAAAATGGATCTTCGCGTAGGAACCATCATCGAAGCTGAAAAAATGCCAAAAACCAAGAAATTAATGGTTTTAAAGGTGGATACCGGAATAGATAAAAGAACTGTTGTTTCAGGGATAGCCGAGCATTTTAAAGCTGAAGATATCATTGGCAAAAAAGTGACCGTACTGGTAAACCTTGCTCCAAGAAAATTACGCGGAGTAGAAAGTGAGGGAATGATCTTAATGACCGAAAACGCGGAAGGAAAACTGGTATTTGTGAATCCGGATGAAGACGGCGTAAAAAGCGGAACTACGATAAATTAGATCTTCCCGTCACATTGAGCCTATTTGAAATGTGATCAAACACTAAATATTTAGGATAAAACCTGTCTTTTTTGACTTTGCTCAAAAGGACAGGTTTTTTCATTTTTAAATAATTGCTCAACTATCAATTCATCATTTCTTTATGAAATCGATGCATCTGAAAAACCATTTTTATTAAAATTATTGAGATTAAATCAGTTAGAAATAATTAAATACAAACAACTGAAAATCAATTAATAGAACATAAATATTAAAAGATTTCTGCCATTAGAAAATAACAATCAATCTTATTTTTTAGGGGCAACCGTTAATTTTGGCAGGTTATTTGTGTTTATCGAAAAACCTAACACAGCCAAAACCAATCATTTTGAAAAAACTACTACTCGCAAAACCCTTACTGTTAATTCTATTTATTTTCAGGCTCTCATTTCACCAATCAATCAACGCACAGGATACTTCTAAGGAAATTCAGGAAAAGCTCATCGAATTTCAATCTACACCAAAAGAAACTGCCTACCTACATTTAAACAAATCCATATTATTACAGGGGGAACAGTTGGGATTTTCAGCTTATATCATCAATCAGCAGGACCTCAAACCTTCCTTGAAAACGACTAACTTATATGTACAGGTCAAGGATTCGAATGATAAAGTGGTTAAGGAAAAAATGTTGCTAGTAGAGAATGGTACTGCTTCCAACACCTTCGATATCGATTCCACCTTTTCCAAAGGAACTTACTCGATCACCGCCTTTACGAATTGGATGCGCAATTTTGACCAGCAAAATTTCTTTACAGAAAAAATTCAGATCCTGGAATCTGACTCTGATTATAAAGAAAAAAAGGTCGATAAGCTTCAAAAATTAGATGCGCAATTTCTGCCTGAAAGTGGTCATTTATTGAATAATGTGGTTAATAATCTAGGCATTATTATCAAGGATAGCCTGGGTTACGGACTTTCCAAAGCCAATGTTAGAATTTTGAATCAGGACAATAAAATGGTGGCTTACACCAGGCTTAATCAATTAGGAATTGGGAAGGTTTCTTTAATCCCTGATGTTTCAGAGCAATACACGGCACTTATCAATTTTAAAGGCCGGGAGTTTTCTCAAAAAATTTCCACAAAGATAGAAAGGCGCGGAGTGACCATTAACACCAATAATCAGGAAAATGAATTGCAGGTAACTTTAAATACAAACCTGGAGACACAGAAATCTATTGAAGGCACTCCTTTTATTTTAACAATTCAGAATCCTAATAAGGTAATTGCTTACCAAATTGACTTTAATAACGCTACATCGGTGTTAGTTCCTGTTCCATACAAGGAATTAAATTCAGGTATCAATATCATTACCCTATTTAATAGTGATAAAAAGCCTTTAGCCGAAAGATTGATCTTCAATCATAAAAACCTACCCATCGTAGAACTGGATAAACCGATTGTTCAGGATAGAAAAGATTCCATTCAATTAAGTCTACCCACAGGTAAGATCGCTGACAGTACCTTCTTAAGTGTTTCCATTTTACCGGAAAAAACCATTTCAGATAAGCGAAACCACAATATCATTTCTTACCTGATGCTACAACCACACTTAAAAGGAACAGTCGAAAATGCTTCCTGGTATTTTAAAGATATTGATGGGACTAAAAAAGAAGCTCTGGATAATTTATTATTAACCCAGGGATGGAGCAGTTATAACTGGAGAAACATTTTTGAAGGATCCAGGGAACTGAATTATGGATTCGAGAATTATATAGATCTAAAGGCGAACATAAATAATAACCGGGATAAAGAGCAAAGATTTTTGATTCATGCCTCCTCTACGAATGCCCCTACTTTTGTAGAGGTACCTGAAGGTAAGGATGCCTTTATCTTTGAAGGTATTAAGCCCCTGGAAGGAGAGAATCTTTTTATTTCCAGGGTAAAAAACAATGACAAGCTCACTCCGGCCGGTCTTTCCGTGCAATTCTTTCCCAATCATATTGAGGATTTTAAACATTCAGGTGAAAGTCTTGCCCCATGGTCACATTTATATTCTGTAAAACCAGATCCTGTATTTTTTCAATTTAACGATTTTGGAAAAGGAATCGAACAGCTGGAAGAAGTTTTACTAGAAACCAAAGTAGACCCAATCCTGGTCCGGGAACGAAGTCTAAGCAAATCTGCCCATAGTAAAGTAGATGTCCTGAGTGAGGAAGATAAAAACATGTTCCAATTTCTAGGTAACTATCTAATTTCGCAAGGATTTAGAGTCACAGAATCCCCTCTGGCGTTTAAAGTAGTAAGCAGTTTAGCCATAGGTGGCGGCGGTGATGGATTTTCCGGAACAGGTTCCCCAGTAACTATTTATCTGGACGGTGTCCCCATTTTTGATACTACCATGTTTTATCGTTATCCTTTATCTACAATAGATTACATCGAAATAAATAAGTCTGGGATGGGAGAAGGTTTCATGGGTAGTGCCGGAACAATTAAAATCCATTCAGATTTTGATCTTAGTCCAGACAAAGTTTCTACGAAGAACAGAATCCAGAAATTTGAATTTCCGGTTGCTTATGCTGTACAAAAAGAATTTTACGTTCCAAAATATACAAATACTAATGACGAATTCTTTCAGCAATACGGAGTCATCGATTGGAAAAGCGATCTCATCGCCGGTATCGGAGAAAATATTGCTATCGAATTTGCCAAACCAAAGGTCGATTTCAAATTAATTATTGAAGGTTTTACCGCAGGTGGTGATCTCATCAATGAGGTGAGATCTATTTCAATTAATTAGCAGGATTATTACTTTAGGTTAAGGCTTAAGGAAAACTGGTTTTTGTAGATTCGGATGAAGATGGAGTAAAGCTCGGAACTACAATAAATTAATTTCAATATATATTATAAAACCTCCGAAACTTTAATAAGATAGAAACTTCGGAGGTTTTTTTATAAGTAACCGTTAATTATACTGATATTTTCATATTTTACCATTATTAAAAACGACTTTATGATTCGTAAATACTCCCCTGCTTTACTCCTATTGTTTTTAATTTTCAACTTTCAAAATGCTGCAGGCCAGAATTATCAAAGGGAGGTATTAAATAAACTTTTGGATTACCATTCCACCCCAAAGGAAATTGCTTATCTGCATCTTAACAAATCAATTCTTTTGCAAGGTGAACAGCTGGGAATATCGGCTTATGTGATGCTTCAAAAAGATTTTAAGCCTTCGCTGGAAACTACCAATTTGTATGTACAGGTTAAAGACTCTAACGATGTTGTGATAAAGGAAAAAATGCTTTTGATAGATCGGGGTACTGGTGCAGATACTTTCGATATAGACTCTACCTTTACCAATGGAACTTACTCCATCGTCGCTTTTACCAATTGGATGCGTAATTTCAAGCAGCAATATTTTTTCACTGAAAAGATTCAAGTTATTGAAAGCAATTTAGGTTTTGAAGAGAAGAAGATTGATAATCTGCATAAAATTGATGCACAATTCTTATCTGAAAGCGGACATTTATTAAAGAATACAGTAAATAACCTGGGAATTGCAATAAAAGATAGTCTAGGCTACGGTTTATCTGATGCCAGTGTTCAAATAAAGGATAAAAAAAATCGCATTATAGGAGAAACGAAATTGAATCGGTTTGGTATTGGCAGTATCTCTTTTACCCCAAAAATAGAGGAAGAATATGTTGCACTAATAAATTACAAAGGCCGGAATTTCACTGAAATTATTGACACTGAGATCGAAGACCAGGGCATTCTAATAGCTACTGTGAATAAAGAAAATGCTGTAGAGATAGTCTTAAAAACCAATTCAGAAACTATAGAGAATTTCGGAAAAGATCCTTTTATATTATCCATACAAAATCCGGGAAAGGCTATTACCTATCAGGTAACTTTTAACGATGAAAAAGCCATGAGCTTAGAGGTCCCTTATACTGATTTAAATTCTGGAATAAATATTATCACCTTGTTCGACAAGAACAAGAGACCGGTGGCGGAGCGATTATTTTTCAATTATAATGACTTAAAAGTAGAGGAGCTTGAGAAACCAATATTTGTAGATCAAAACGATTCTCTTCGATTGACGATACCTACTAAAAAACTCGCCGATAGTACTTTTTTGAGTGTATCTATTTTACCGGAAAATACCATTTCAGATCACAGGAATCATAATATCATTTCATACATGATGTTACAACCTTTTGTAAATGGAACTATTGAAGATGCCAGCTGGTATTTTCGGGATATTGATAGTGAGAAAAAAACTGCTCTCGATTTATTACTCCTCACACAGGGCTGGAGTAGTTATGACTGGACAGAGATCTTCATGAAGGTTAATAAATTTCCGAAATACCAATTCGAAAAATATGTACATCTCACAGCCCGTGCTAACGGGGATAATGATAAAGACAGAAGATTCCTGATTCATGCTTCCAGTACAAATCCTCCTACCTACATTGACCTGCCAGCAGGCAAAGATTCTTTTATGGTTGAAGAAGTGATCCCAATGGAAGAAGAGAAGCTTTTTATTTCTAAAGTCAGAAGAAAGGATGCGCTAGCACCTGCTGGCATTGCGGTTCAATTCTATCCAAACCATATTGAGGAATTAAAGCATGATGCAAAGGGATTGGTGCAGAAATCACATTTATTTTCTGAAAAATTAGATCCCGGCTTTTCTTATTTCAATGACTTTGCTAAAGGTTTAGAACAACTGGATGAAGTATTGATCGAGACCAAAATAGATAAAATAATTGCACGGGAAAGGAAATTGAGTAATCACGCCTGGGGAAAAGTTGACGTTCTGGATGACGAGGAAAAGATGATGTTTAATACTCTTGCAGGTTATTTAATTGCTCAAGGTTTACGAGTTAGCGAATCTCCAGACCAATTCGTTGTAGAAACAAGCTTATCGCAACAATCCTCTGAATCTGCTGGAACACCAGATGCAGGATTTGATGAAACCTTTACTGGTACCGCAGATACTTCGGGTATTGAAGAATCTCGAGGCCTGGCTATATTCATGGACGGTATGCCTCTTTTTAATAAGGGAATGCTATACCAATACCCTCTTTCTAATATAGACTATATTGAAATTAATCGAACTGGGATGGGTAATGGGTTTATTGGATCTAGGGGAAGTATCAAAATTTATTCAGATTTTGATGTCAGTTTCAATAGGAACTACCGCAACCGATTACAGGAGTTTGAATTTCCTGTAGCATATGCCTCAAAAAAGAAATTTTATGTGCCTCAGTACTCCAATAAAAAAGACACATTTTTTCAAGAGTATGGCGTCATCGACTGGAAAAGTGATCTTATGGCCGGGAAGGGAGAAAATATCGCTATTGAATTTGCCAAACCAGAGGTTGATTTCAAATTAATTATTGAAGGGTTTACCGCAAGTGGTGATCTGATCTATGATGTGAAATCTATTTCAGTTAATTAACATCTAAATATTTCAAAAAACCAACTAAAAATTACTTTATGAATTTCAGAAACAGTAATAGCCTATTCCGGGGAATTATAATATTAATTTTTATGGCTTTCATGGGTTGTAATGAGAAAGGTCAATACACCGATGAAAAATATGAAGCCATTCTTTATAGATTTCATTCACAGAAAACAAGTCCAAATGAAATAAAGGATATTGACTTGGTTTTAAGTAAAAAGATTGATTCTAGCTATACCGGGCTTATATACAAGTTAAATCAAGATCATTATTACGGATTTCTGGAAGGAAACAGCAATCTTATAAGTTATGCGAAATTAAATGGAAATGGTTCCAAATCAATGTTTCATAAGAACCATTGTTTTATTTTACTCAATGAGAAAAAGACGGATAATTTTCCTGAGGAAGAGGATTACTGTTTCACGGTTTTTGTAGGTCAGGTACCTTTTAAAGAATATTCTGAAATTGAAATGGAATGGAATTGTGGGGAGAAATCTGTTCAACCCTTAGAGAATAACGAATATTTCTTTTTTTTCAGAAATAGCACAAACAACGAAATATGTAATGTAAAACTTAGAAAAAGTGATGGTCAAATAAAAGATCTAGCTTTTAGCCAGTATACAAATTCATTCGAAACAGAAAATTAACCTACCAGGAACAGGCTTCAAAAATTTGAATTCCCGGTTTCTTATGCCGTGAAAAAAGAATTTTACGTTCCAAAATATACAAATACCAATGACGAATTCTTTCAACAATATGGCGTCATCGACTGGAAAAGCGATCTCATCGCGAGAAAAGGAGAAAATATTGCTATCGAATTTGCCAGGCCCGAGGTCGATTTCAAATTAATTATCGAAGGGTTTACCGCAGGTGGTGATCTGATCTATGATGTGAAATCTATTTCAGTTAATTAGCAGGTTTGTTACATTTGGCTAATGCTTAAAATAGCCAATCATCATATCTATAAACATCCGTTACCAGAAGGACATCGCTTCCCTATGGAGAAGTATGACCTGCTGCCAAAACAGCTTTTGCATGAAGGGACTTGTGAGGAGGATAATTTCTTTGAGCCGGACTTTGCGGAGGAATCTCATATCCTAAAAGTTCACGCGGCAGAATATGTAAAACGATTAAAGAATCTTGAATTAACCAAAAAGGAGATTCGCGTTTCCGGGTTTCCTTTATCGCAGGAATTGGTAGATCGCGAGCAGATCATTGCCGATGGCACTCTAAAAGCCTGTCATTTTGCTTTGGAAAATGGAATTTCCATGAATATCGCCGGCGGTACACATCATGCCTATACCAACCGCGCTGAGGCTTTCTGTTTGCTAAACGATCAGGCTATAGGAGCGAGATATCTTCAGGCAAAAGGCCTCGCAAAAAAGATACTGATCGTAGATCTTGATGTGCACCAGGGAAATGGCACCGCAGAGATCTTTCAGAATGATGATTCGGTTTTTACTTTTTCAATGCACGGGAAAGGAAACTATCCCTTTAGAAAAGAGAAATCTGACTTGGACATTGAACTGGCAGACGGCACTGGTGATGCAGAGTATCTCAAAAAGTTGAAGTCTACCCTACCCGATCTTATCGAAAGAACCGAGCCGGAGTTTATTTTTTATCTCTGTGGCGTAGATATTCTCGAAACTGATAAACTGGGGAGACTTTCCTGCTCAATTTCAGGATGTAAGGAAAGAGACCGCTATGTGCTGCAAACCTGCCATGACCTGGGAATTCCGGTGGAATGTAGTATGGGCGGCGGATATTCCAAAGACATCAAACTCATCATCGATGCACACGCCAATACCTATAGACTCGCCCAGCAGATCTATTTTTAGATTTTCTACACACTAAACCGTGGCAGAATTATCAATTTTGCCGGCTTGTTCGCTTCAAAAACGCGTAATTTCAATTCAACCGGCTGAATGATAATATTTTAATTTCTATATTTAGGAGCCCTACTTACCAATTAATCAATTTTAATCATTAATTCATTATGAAAAGATTCCTATTTCTAATGGCCTGCCTATTCATTATAGGTTCATCACAGGCTCAAACTTTTAAGGCAGACGATATCAATATCGACTATGAAAAATTTGTCCTTCCCAATGGGTTGACACTTTTAGTTCATGAAGACCATAAAGCTCCAATTGTAGCCGTGAACGTTTGGTATCATGTAGGCTCAAAAAATGAAAAACCCGGCAAGAGTGGTTTTGCACATTTATTTGAACACCTCATGTTCAACGGTAGTGAAAACTTTAAAGACGACTACTTCCAGGCGATTGAAAGAATTGGAGGAACCGATGTGAACGGAACTACCAATACAGACAGAACCAATTATTTTCAGAATGTACCTGTAGCAGCACTGGACCAGGTTCTATTCCTGGAATCAGACCGAATGGGTCATTTCAAGGGAGTGATAAGTCAGGAGTTGCTTGACGAACAACGCGGAGTGGTGCAAAACGAAAAGCGCCAGGGAGAAAATCAGCCATACGGGCAACAGTGGAATTATCTTACCAAGGCCATGTATCCAAAAGGGCATCCATATTCCTGGACCGTGATTGGGGAAATGGAAGATCTAAATGCAGCCACGGTAGAAGATGTAAAAGAATGGTTCGAATCGTATTACGGGCCTAACAACGCGGTTGTTGCCATCGCCGGTGATATTACTCCGGAAGAGGCTCACAAAAAGGTTTTAAAGTACTTTGGAGATATTCCTGCGGGGCCAACCATCGAAAGACAGGAAAGAAATATTCCTGAGCATCCAACAGATACTTACCAGGTTTATGAAGACCGTGTTCCGGAAGCTCGTGTGGTATACACCTGGAACAGCCCGGAGTTTGGTTCAAAAGAAGATCTTCATTTTGACCTTATTTCCGCGATCCTAAGCAGCGGTAAAAATTCCCGTTTATATAAGAACCTGGTCTATGAAAACCAGATCGCCAGCAGCGCAGGTGCTTACCAGGCTTCTTCAGAGATCGCCAGCAGGTTTATTGCACAGGCGAACGTGAAGCCGGGCGTAGATATCGAGAAGGTAGAAACTGAAATGCTTTCAGAAATAAATAAATTCATTGCCGAAGGCCCAACCGAAGCTGAACTGAAGAGAGTAAAAGCGGAATATTTCGCTGATTTTATCAAAGGAATGGAGCGAATTGGAGGATTTGGCGGAATTTCAGATATCCTCGCCTCTAATGAAACCTATCATGGTGACGCAGATTACTACAAGAAAAAACTTCAATTCGTTGAAAATGCTACCGTAGAAGATCTTCAGGCTACGGCAAAAAAATGGCTTACCAAAGGAAAACATACGCTCATCGCAAAACCATTCCCGGAATATAGCATTACCGAAACTTCTGTAGACAGGTCTTCCCTTCCTCCGGTTGCTGAAGCGAAACCTTCGAAATTCCCCGATGTTCAGCGTTCAACCCTGAAGAACGGAATGGAGATCGTCCTGGCAAAACGTGAAGGAGTTCCTACGATAGTTATGGATCTTATGTTCGATGCCGGTTACAAAACAGATTATATGGCCAGCCCTGGAACAGCTTCCTTAGCGATGAACCTTTTAGATGAAGGAACCGAAAATCTAAATTCCCTTGAGATCAGTGAGAAATTGCAATTACTGGGAGCAGATCTTTACACGAGTTCAGATATGGATGTTTCTACGGTAAGTCTTAGAACTTTGAAACCAAGCCTGGAGGCTAGTATAGAATTATTCTCAGATGTGGTATTGAATCCTTCCTTTCCTCAAAAGGAATTTGACAGATTAAAAACAGACCAGCTGAATGATATAAAACGTGAAAAGTCTCAACCTATCACCATGGCCCTAAGGGTTATGAATAAATACCTTTACGGGGAAGATCATCCGTATAGCACCCCTCAAACAGGTTCGGGATATGAAGAGACGGTTGAAAACCTAAAAAGGGAGGATGTTGTTAAATTCTATAACACCTGGTTAAAGCCTAACAATGCTACTCTGGTGGTTACGGGTGATATTGAAATGGACCAATTGAAGCAGTATCTTGAAAAATCCCTTGGAAAATGGAAAAAAGGAGACGTGCCTCAGGTTACATTTACCAAGCCGAAAACTGACACTAAGAACACTCTTTATTTAATGGACCGTCCCGAATCACAGCAATCTGTGATCATCGCCGGTCACTTAACAGATAAGTATGGGGAGAATCCTGAATATGCCGTAGAGCAAATGGTAAATATCCTTGGTGGAGAATTTACTTCCAGGATCAACATGAACCTAAGGGAAGACAAGCACTGGGCTTATGGTGCAGGTGGTTTTGTATTAGGCACTAAAGAAGAAAGACCTTTCCTTGTTTATGCTCCGGTACAAACAGATAAATCGGCTGAATCTGTAACCGAACTAAGAAAAGAGATCGCTGAGTTTGTAACTACCCGTCCGGCAACGGCAGAAGAGGTAGAAAAAGTAAAGACCAACCAGGTGCTGGCACTTCCGGGACAGTGGGAAACCAATGCCGCTGTTAATGCCTCACTTAGAAATATGGTAAAATATGATCTGCCAGACGATTATTATAAAACTTATGATTCTGAAATAAGAAATCTAAGTGCTGAGGATATTCAGAAGGTTAGTAAGAAAATGGTGAGTCCTGAAAAGGTGAACTGGTTCATCATTGGTGACAGGGCCAAGATAGCTTCAAAAATGGACGAACTGGATTTCGACGAGATCGTGGAAATCGATGTAGACGGAAATCCAATTAAGCCTAAGACCATTAAGAAAGAAAAAGATAAAGTTGATCAATAAAAATAAAAACCCCCGCTTTTCAGCGGGGGTTTTTTAATATGATAATTTCAATTATTTACCTAGTAGCAAAACCTCGTTACAAATAACCTCGGTAATATACCTCTTAACACCTTCTTTATCCTCGTAGCTTCTGCTGGTAAGCTTACCCTCAATTCCTATTTCTTTACCCTTAGGAACGTAATTTTCGATCAATTCGGCAGTCTTTCCCCAGGCAACTATATTATGCCATTGCGTATCGGTGATTTTTTCGCCTTTAGCGTTCTTATAACTCTCATTGGTAGCAACTGAAAATTTAGCCAGTTTCTTACCCGATTCAAGATTTACGATTTCAGGATCATTACCTACATGCCCTATCAATTGTACTGTGTTTCTTAAAGTGCTCATAACTATAGAATTTTTTTGCAGCTGAAAATCATTAGTTCATTTCAACAGGACAAAGATGTGAGGCTTTGAAGGCTTTATTCGTCTGTAAAGTATTTGTATGTGTTTACTTGCGTTTGTAAACGTTTGAAAATGGCTAACAGGCCACAATCACCGGGATCTCATTTTGATTAATTTTTCACGCAACTATTATGCGATCACTGCATCTTAGATAAGATATCAAACTTATATAAAACCATAAAATGGAAAGACTAACTAACCTATTCCTGGTATTTACCAGCCTTTTTCTAATATCATGTGGTAGCGAGGACGATGTTGATTGCAGCACTGTAGACTGTATTTCGCCCGGTATTCAACTAGAATTTATAGATAAAGAAAGCAATGAAAACTTATTGAAAAATGGAACGATCGATGCTGAAGATATCAAGATCGAGGTATCAAATATTATAGGTCCCAACGTAGGATTTAATAGTAATGGAGAACAATTATACGTGTTTATAGATAACTGGCAGGATGGAAATCATGATATGAGCGTTCAGGTGAATTCAGACATTGTTTTAGAAATGAGCGTGGATACTGAAACGAAAAGATCTGAATGTTGTTCTGGTAAAATTATTTCTGATCTTCAAATAACCTTGGGAGAATTTGAGGAAATTGACGATTATTACTTCGCTATCTTAATTGATTAATTTCCTGATATAAGTAACGATTTAACCAGTTAAGGAAAAACAGGTTCATGACTAAAACATCTTGAAACCTGGCAAGCTTCCTTAAGAAGTGCAAGTTTATTTAAATTAGCTCCAGTTATTTTTTAATTTATTTTCTGAACTTGTAAACCATGAGTATAGAAAAAGCATACGATTCCTGGTCTTCGCAATATGACACTAATCAGAATAAAACCCGGGACCTTGATAAAAAGGTTACCAGGGAGATTCTAAATAAAGTCAATTTTAAGACGGTATTGGAATTAGGTTGTGGAACAGGAAAAAACACGATCTGGTTGCAAAAAAAGGCAGAGAAAATCCTCGGAGTAGATTTCTCAGAAGAAATGTTGAACATCGCCAAGAAAAAGATCAAAACAGAAAAAACTGTTTTCCTTAAAGCAGATATTACCAAAGACTGGGATTGGACTACCGATAATTTTGATCTGGTTACCTGCAACCTGATCCTGGAACATATTGAGAACCTGAACTTTATTTTTGCACAGGCGTTTTCAAAACTCAAACCTGGTGGATATTTTTTCATCTCAGAACTTCATCCCTTCAAACAATATACTGGCTCTAAAGCCAGGTTCGACGCAGGAGAAGGGATTTTAGAACTGGAAACCTATACCCACCATATTTCAGAATTCCTGGAAACTGCAAGCACTGCCGGTTTCCAACTGGAAAAGTTAAACGAAGGCTTTGATGAAGGTGGAAACCATACTCCCAGGATACTCAGCCTATTATTTAAAAAACCATGATCGCCAAAACTCCCGAACCACCATATTACGCCGTTATTTTTACTTCCGTTTTGAAAAAAACTCATGAGGGATATTCAGAAATGGCAGATAAAATGGAAGAACTAGCGAAGCTACAACCTGGCTATTTAGGTTTTGAATCGGCCAGGCAAAAGCTTGGAATTAGCATTTCCTACTGGAAAGACCTGGAAAGCATAAGATCCTGGAAACAAAATACCAAACATTTACTCGCTCAAAAATCAGGAAGAGAGAATTGGTACGAACAATACCATATCAGGATCACTAAAGTAGAACGCGATTATCATTTTAAAACAATTTAATACGCAACCTTTTAAGGAAAACCTCATCTACTCTATAAATCCCGTTGCATCATGAAAAGAATATTTTTACTTTTATCACTAATGATTTTTGCCATTTCCTGTGATACTTCAGACGATGATTCGGGTGGAATAAATGAAGAGTATATTGTACATAGAAATTCAGAATTAGAAATAGAAACTTTAGAATTTGGTACTTTCGTAGACATCGTTCGGGGAAATAAACTGGTTTTTGAATATCATTTTAGTAAGGCAGAAGATCCTGATATTGCCGATAGTGGGTATGATGAATATCTATACTTCGAGCTGGAGGAAGGAACTGAGGATTTTCGACTAATTGATGAAGGCATTACTATTAGCCGCGCATATTTGCGACGATCCTGTTTTTGTATTTTTACCGATTTCAGACCGCTTACGTCCGGAGAGATTTCTGGAGAAAAGATTGGTAATAATACATGGAATATAAGTTTTGACGTTGAAGCCGCGATAGAAGAAGATGGAGAAATTGTTGAAACCATAGCCATTCAAAATTCAGGAACTTTCAGACCCTAATAATTTAAACCTTATTGATCAACCGAAATACCTATTTATGCGAACCTTAATTAAATTTCTTCTTTTTTTAGCCGTAATCGTAGTGCAGTCCTGTAGTAATAATGATGATAATGATTGTTCAGATATATTATGTAATTCTGGTCCCGCAGTTTTTGAGTTTAAGATCGTAGATATTGAAACCGGAGAAAATATTATTGGAAAGATAATTTCAGGCCAGGGTATAGAGGTAACCAATGCCTTATCAACTTCAGATCCGGATTATAGCATTATTACTGAAAACGACCGCAACATTTTACGAATCAGCACCTTCAATCCCTCCGATTTCACTATTACACATAGTTATTATTATACCAATGAAGAGATTTTCAAATTTTCTGTGGATACCGAACAACGAACTGAAGACTGTTGCTTTTCCGTGCAAATAAATGACGTGATTATAGAAGGGGCAGACTATGAGCTTGATGAGGAAACTGGCATTTATATAATTAAAAAATCTATCAGGTCTTCAGTAGGAGCTAGTGAAAGTTTAGAGAATTATCATGCCTTTTTCGAAAATTCAGAATTGGAAATAACTCCATTTGCGAATTCATACTTTAATTCCAACTTAAAGGATATTGATGTGGTACAGGGAGATAAACTTGTATTTAAATTACTCACTCATGATGAAGGTAGCGAGCAAGTTGCCGATGATGAACTCACCAAAATTGTCTATTTCGAAGTAGATCCCGAAGCGACAGAATTTACGTTGAATACAGATAATTTTGAAGAAGCCAATGCTCTAATAGGCTTTTCAGCAAGTGACAAAATCATACGACGAGTAACTAAGGGAGAAATTACCGGAACAAAAATATCTGATAACGAATGGGAAGTAGAAGTTGATGTAGCCACTGGAGAAGAAGATGAGTCTCCATTTATTCAAATGCAGGAACCCAAACAGTCTTATAACAAAAGTACCTATGAAGACGTGTGGGAGCCTATTTATGGGACTCATATCTTCAATTAAGCTTTTTATTTACTCATTTCCGGGTATATAGGTTTTTCCCTATATTTCACTATGGAAAAATCTTGCCCGGAATGTGGCGAAAAGATCATTGGCCGAACCGATAAGAAGTTTTGCAGTGATTATTGCCGGAATGCTTATCACAATAAAGCCAATAAAGACAGTAGTAACCTCATCAGGAATACGAATAATCAGCTAAGGAAGAATCATCGCATTCTCGAGGAGCTGAATCCAACTGATAAGACCTCGGTGCCCAGAACAAAGCTTCTGGCCAAAGGTTTCAGTTTCGAGGTTTTCACCAGTATCTATGTTACCAAAACGGGGAACCAGTATTTCTTTGTTTATGACCAGGGTTACCTGAAACTGGAAAATGATTTTTATGCGCTGGTAAAAAGGAATTAGCATTTTCTTGAGATATAGAGTGCCCGCAGATTATTATCTTAAGGAGCATGAAAAAAGTTCTAATTCTTATTCTTCTATTTTTAGCAATTCCATCTATGTCTGCACAATCTCTTTCTGAATATCAATGGGAAAACAGGCTTATAGTCATTTTTACTGAAGCCGAAGATTCCAAAGAATTTCAGGAACAATTTGAGGAACTTGAAAGCGATATCACTGGCTTAAAGGACAGGAAACTTTTAATTATCCACTCCCTGCCTCAAAAACAGAGAACTATTCTTCCCAAAGAAACCAGATGGCAGGACTCAAACCTTTATCAAAACAGAAAAGGCTCTGAAGAGAGCTTCGAAGTGATCCTCATCGGGCTCGATGGCGGAGTCAAATTAAGGCAGAACCAAATACTAACGACTAAAAAGCTATTCGGTCTCATAGATTCCATGCCTATGCGACAGGCTGAAATGCGCAGGAATAAAAATTAACTCATTCTAATACAGGATATTTCCCCTGCTTCTTTCTCAAAAAATAAAAGTATACCAACATGATTATTGGTAATATGAATAATTGCACAAGAAAAAATACGAGTGAACTTATACCTTCAATTTGGTTCGAAGTAGAAACCGTTAATAATTGATTCCCAATAGGGCCTTGTGAGAAGATCACGATCGAAACAAAGTTCCAACCAAAATGCAGGCTAACCGGAAGGTATAGGGATCCCGTTAAAGCATATGCATAACCAAACATGATACCTGCGATTCCTGTAAGTAGGAAAACTGCCAGCATTTGCGAAAGATTACCGAGAATCTCGTAACTGAACCAATGAAAAATACCAAAAGTGATGGCCGAAAGTATAATCCCATTTCGAACCCCAACATATTTAATAAGTAAATACAGTAAAATTCCTCTCCAGATCAATTCCTCGAAAAGAACCGATCTAAAGGTCCAAAAAGAGGCCTCAAGGAAATCTATTATGCTATAATTGGCATTCACTTCCAGGCGGGCATCTAACATCCATACCGTTAACCAATAATAAATAAGGGCCGCAATACATGAGAAACCAAAACCTAATCCAAATTGCCTAAGTCTTTTAATATTAGGTTTAAATCCAAGAACCGAGGGTTTCGTGTTTGTGATCTTAATGAGTAGCCAGGTAGCAAGAATGCAAATTATAATTCCGATCATCAATGAATCTTTTTGATCAAAATTAGGCTTTTATCAGGTTTGAAAGTGTTGCTTAAACTAACGGATTCGATAAATGGCGTAAGCAGGAATAAAAAGAATTAGCATTCCGGTCCAGGCTATTCCTGATAATTTATAAATTTACCCTAGCAGCCTTCTGTCGAAGAAATGACGTAAGAATGTCGTAAATAAAAACCGAAATTTATTCTAGAAAATTGAAATCGGACCCAAAAATAGAAATAGCCGAACATTTAAAAAGATCCAGAAAAGAAAAGGGTTTCACCCAGGCATCTCTAAGCGAAAAAACCGGACTTAGCTTAAGGTCCATTCAACGCATAGAAAAGGCTGAAGTAAAGCCAAGAGCCTATTCGCTCAATAAATTATCGGAAGCTTTGGACACTACGTTTGAAATATCGACTAAAGAGTCTCAAATTGAAAGTTCTTCGAACATCGCTATAAAATTGATAGTTTCTATTGGAAGTTTATTCTTGATAATTCTGGGTGCGATGGCCTTTTTATCCCAGTCTAATTCCTTTCCTGAAACCGATTTTGAACTTCAGGTTTATTGGTTCTTTATTGTGTTGGCTCTAGTCCTTATCCAGGTTTTCATCTGGAAATCTTCAAAAAATTAATGGCCCCAGGTTTGAGCCCTTAACTTAATGGCCGCGTGAAGCACATCCCGCTGACTGATCTGTCCTACTAGTTTTCCATCTTCCACGATAGGAAACCTCCTGAATTTAAGCTCAGTGAATTTATTGGCCGCCTCCAGCACGTTCATATTACCATCTATGGTAACCACATTTTTGTTCATGCGCTTGCCCACGGTAAGGTCGCTCATTGGCATGTTATAATAACGGCTGTCTGAGATCTGCTTCATACAATCACCTTCAGAGATCATCCCTAAAAGCTCGTTCTTTTCATTTACTATACAACCTCCGGAAATCCCATGCTTGATAAGCTTTTCCATCACGTCCATTATATTTTCATTTTCCCGGAAGGTAACCAGGTTAGTAGCCATATAATCCTTGACCGAAATTGGTAATTCTGCTGGTTTTTCGGGCGCTGCCCGCTTCCCCATAAAACTTTTGATTCCCATAGTATAAACTTTTGATTCTTAATTACTTAAATATAACGAATTTTAGTTTAGCAGCTACTTCTGAATTTTCATTGCCTAAAAATCAAAAACTTATTTAACTTTAAGACCTTTGAATCCGAATCCATGAATAACCGACTTACCGGCCTCATCGCCTTTCTGCTTATTATCCTGGCGGTATGGGTAAATTTCAATTTTGATCAGCCAGGTTTTGATCCTGATGACCATATATCGCTCACACAATTTTCCACTTCAAGAGCTTTTAAACATGTAGAAGCGATCGCCCAACAGCCACATTATCTTGGAAGTCCTGCTCACAATAAGGTCAGGAATTATATAGTAGACCAGCTTCAGAATATGGGACTGGAAGTTCAAACCCAGGAAGGTTATTATCTGAATAAGAAAGGGATTCTGGCAAGACCACAAAATATACTTTCCAGGATAGAAGGTACAGGTAAGGGTGATGCTTTGGTTCTAATGACCCATTATGATTCTGCCACGCATTCTTCTTTTGGAGCAAGTGATGCCGGGAGCGGAGTGGCCACAATATTAGAAGGCATCAGGGCATTTCTTGAAAAAGACACTTCTCATAAGAATGATATTATCCTTTTATTTACCGATGCTGAAGAATTAGGACTGAACGGTGCCGGTCTTTTTATTGAAGATCATCCCTGGGCAGAAGATGTTGCCCTTGCCCTTAATTTTGAAGCGCGTGGTAGTGGTGGAAATCCTTTCATGCTTCTGGAAACCAATGCTAAGAATGCACGCCTTATCGAAGCCTTTGAAAAGGCAGAAACAGCATACCCGGTTTCTAATTCTCTTGCCTACAGCATCTACAAGATGCTCCCAAATGACACAGACCTGACTGTTTTAAGAGAACAAGCAGATATCAACGGGTATAATTTCGCGTTCATAGACGATCATTTTGATTACCATACTGCAAACGACGTACCTGCAAACCTGGATAAAGAAACCCTCGCGCACCAGGGAACTTACCTGATGCCACTTTTAAATTATTTCGGCAATGAAGATATAACGAATCTCTCCAGCGATCGCGATCTCATCTATTTCTCCCTGCCTTTCGGAGAATTTGTAAAATATCCTTTCGACTGGATCCAGCCTATGCTCATCCTGGCGATCATACTCTTTTTGGTTCTGGTCATATATGGAATAAAAAGGGAAAGACTGGATCTGTTAGGCATTCTTAAAGGATTTATCCCGGTGATATTAAGCCTTATAGTTTCCGGCTTGCTGGTATGGGCATTCTGGAAGTTCTGCCTTTTTATCTACCCGGAATATTCTGAAATGGAACAAGGCTTCACCTATAATGGTTACTGGTATATCGCCCTCGCTATTTTTCTAAGCCTTGCTGTATGTTTCATGGTCTATCACTTATTACGCAGAAGTCTTAGAACTGCCTCGGTCTTTGTAGCTCCACTGGCCATCTGGCTCGCGATATGCGCTCTTTTATCTGTTTACCTGACAGGAGCTTCCTATTTTATTATCCCGGTTTATTTCGGACTTTTACAGCTGTTCATCATGGTGCGCCAGGAAAAACCGAACAGGATCTTAATGGTGCTGCTTTCCTGCCCGGCAATCTTTATCCTGCTTCCATTTATCTGGAGCCTGCCGGTAGCTTTAGGACTGAAAATGTTATTTGCCACCGCGATCTTAACCAGTTTATTGTTCTTTCTTTTTCTTCCGCTTTTTGGATACTTCAGAAGGCTGAAATCCTTTGCGGTACTTTGCTTCCTGGTATTTAATGTTCTTATATTCGTGGCACATTATTATTCAGAATTCAGCGTAGAAAGACCTAAACCTAACAGCCTGGTGTACTTGCAGGATCTGGATCAAAATACCTCAACCTGGTATTCCTATGACAAAATGATCGATGACTGGACTTCAACGTTTTTTGGGGAGGATGCACAGAAAAGCTCTCATACAGAATCGATTTTCAGCAGTAAATACGGGACTAACTTTACCTTCAAGGCAGAAGCCCCATTTATTGAAATTCCTGAACCTTCGGTCATTATTGAAGATACCGGCCGGGATAGCCTTGGGCATCAAAGTTATTCGTTGAAAATAGCCCCAAACAGATCTATAAACAGGATCGAGCTATTTGAAATTAAAGATGTAGATTTTGAAGAATTCAAAGTAAACGGTCTCGAAGCCGAAGAAGTGTATTTAGGAGAAAATGCCTTCCATATGTTCAAAAGACGCTGGAAAGAGCATTTACTCACTTATTATGCCTCTAATATGGATACTTTGAGAATTGAATTCAGTATTGGTAAAGAAGATACGCCAGAATTTGTACTTTATGAGTCGGCATATGATCTTATTGGCAATAAGGATTTGGAGGTCCAAGAACGGCCTGAAGCGATGATACCAAAGCCTTTTGTGTTGAATGATGCTACTATTTTAAAGAAAACTATCAGAATAAAAGACTAGAATGAAAATAGCGATATTAGGATGTGGATGGCTCGGTCTCGAGCTTGGGAAAAGACTTTGGGAACAGAATCATGAGGTGCGGGGATCGGTCACCAGGCATGAAAGAATGCAGGAAGTACGTGCAGCGGGAATCGTTCCTTATTCTATAAAGCTTTTCGAAAAAGGTATACAGGGAGATATGAGATCATTTCTTTCCGGAGCGAATATCCTGATCATCGATATTCCGCCGGGATTGAGAAAAAATCCCGAAGGAAACTTTGTCAAAAAGATAAAAAAGCTGATCCCTTATATAGAAAAATCATATTTACAGAAGGTTATCTTTACCAGTTCGACCTCGGTTTATGAGGATACAGAAGACTTCCCTGTTTATGACGAGAGCGCGCAAACAGATAATTCCAATGATATTTCAATCCAGCTTAGAAATGCTGAATTACTGCTGTTGAATAATGAAAGCTTCAATGCTTCTATTTTGAGATTTGGCGGACTTATTGGTCCGGAAAGACATCCCGTAAAGTTTCTGTCTGGAAAAACCGGGATTAGTAATCCTGAAGCTCCTGTGAACCTGGTGCACCAGGAAGACTGTATTAAAGCAGTTTGCAAATTAATAGAGCTGGAAAAAGACAATTCAGTCTGGAATGTAGTCAACCCGGAACATCCTTCGAAAGAAGCATATTATACCAGGATAGCTAAAGAAAGAAATCTCCAGGGACCTGAATTTGATCATTCAAAGCCATCAAAAGGCAAAAAGATCTCCTCAGAAAAATTGATGAAGGAATTGAAATTTGAATTTTCAGAATCTATTTAGTTAGAGTTTCGATCTTCCAGTTTTAATTTGAATTTCCCGGTAATTTTCCTGTCCTGTTTCCTATCGTTGGAATTATGGACCATTAGATCGATATTGCCTTCCACAGAACCAGCTTCAAAAGAGGTGATTTCCAGATATCCTTTTCCCTGTTCCGCGTAATGTGAATACCAGGAAGTACCCAGGTCAAAATAATCACAATTGCTATTATACTGCTTACCGGTTTCATATATACCTTCTCCATAAAAATATTGAATGGTGATTCCCAACCTTCTTACTTCCCTGGAATTCTGATCTTCCAGAACACCCCATAATTTCAGGGAATTATAACGATTCCCATCATAATCTACTTTGGAAACCAGCTCTGCCCCAAGATTCTCATTTTTATAATTCTTCATTATATCGCTAAAGATCACGTGATGATCCTCGAGCTCGAGCAGAATATACTCTTCATAATTTTCTAAATTGATAAGTTCTGGTTCAGATCCTAACGGATCAGGAGATATCTTATCATCTTCTGAATCACAGGAAAGAAGGAAAATGAAAACTAGAAATACTTTGTAGAAAAAACGCATGTCCCCCAGGTTTAGATTAAACGCTCGTAGGGTCTAACGCAACTAAAAGTTAAAACATAAACATCTGTTTTTCAATAGTTTAAGTGTTTTTTAGATGAAACAGTGACAAAAACAGTTGAAATGAAAAGAACTGTTTAAATTTCTTACAATTTATTCTGAATAGGCTTCGGCATAAGGAGACCAGATCTCATATATGGGGTCGCCTTTGGAGCTTTTTCCTGAATGATGCCACTCTCCATCTCTCACCTCAAATTCAAAATCGAGGCTGGCTCCTACTCTATTACTGTCCCGGGAAAAGAACTCGATATTCTCTATATATTTTCCATCTTCAGCTGAATAGGTTCCGCCTCCGGTACCGTAGAATTCCCTGGTGGCAGAATTAAAAGCGACCCACTGGAATCTATTCCCGCCAAGGATCTTGATAGTTCGCCGGTCGCCGGGTTTCATGGTGTTCATTTCCCCGTTTCGTTTTCTTCCGGTAATAACCCAGTTGCCGCTGAGAGCATTTTCATTTACAGAAATCCGTTCCCAGATCTGAACTTCTTTTACATTATCGATTTCAATCTTATCATCTCCAATAAAAGTAAGTTTTGGATCCTGGGTGGTACCCACCAACTCTGGAGCATGGGTATTAAAATCTAGGGTAACCTTATAATCTTCTGAAGTATATTCCCCTCCCAAAGCCCAGAGAAATTCGTTGGTTTCGGTTTCTTTTGCTCCTTCAGCAAAGTAATTATCCTGGTAGATCCTAACGACCTCTTTATCTGAAATACCACGGCCATTTTCTTCAATTAGTTTCCAGGAGCCTTCCAGGTTCTGAGAAAATAAACCGGTAGAAAATAATATAATAGCAAGTACGACGAATCCTTTCATGATCTATAAGTTTTTGATTCTTATAAATTTAGAAAAGAAAGCCAACGAATTCAGTTAAAGCTTTGCTAAGCTATTCTTTCTGCTCCCCGTACTTATCGTATTCGGGATAAAGGAAATTGTTATAAGGGAACCTGGTAATATGTATCTCTCTTACGGCTTCGTATACCTTTTTACGGAAATCTTCCATATTCTCTTTGTTAAGAGCAGAGATAAATAACACATTATCTCCCATACGGTTCATCCATGTCTTTTTCCACTCCTTCAAAGTATAGTGTGCCGAAGTTTTTTCGGTCATAAGATCATCCTCTTCGATCTTTTCGGGTTCGTAAGCATCGATCTTATTAAAGACCATGATCGTAGGTTTTCCCAGGGTCTCTATCTCGGTTAGAATCTGGTTTACCGAATCTATATGCTCTTCGAAATTGGGATGGGAAATATCAACCACATGTAAAAGCAAATCTGCTTCCCTTACCTCATCAAGAGTCGATTTAAAGGACTCTACAAGCTGAGTAGGCAACTTTCTAATAAATCCTACCGTATCGCTCAGCAGGAACGGTAAATTGCGTATAACCACCTTCCTAACGGTTGTATCCAGGGTGGCGAAAAGTTTATTTTCAGCAAAGACCTCACTTTTGCTAATCACGTTCATCAGGGTAGATTTACCAACATTGGTATATCCAACCAGGGCCACACGAACCAGTTGCCCGCGATTACCACGCTGAACTTCCATCTGCTTATCGATGGTCTTTAATTTATTTTTAAGCAGGGAGATCTTATCTCGAACAATTCTACGGTCGGTCTCGATCTCTGTTTCCCCGGGACCACGCATTCCAATACCACCTCGCTGTCTTTCAAGGTGAGTCCACATCCCGGCAAGTCTTGGAAGTAAATATTCATATTGCGCCAGTTCTACCTGTGTCCTGGCATAACTTGTTTTAGCTCTCTGGGCGAAAATATCCAGAATAAGCCCAGTCCTGTCCAGGATCTTACACTTCAGGATCTTCTCGATATTCTTTTGCTGAGCAGGAGAAAGTTCATCATCAAAGATCACCCCTCCAATATCATTCTCATCTACGAATTCCTTGACATCGTTCATCTTCCCAGAACCAATAAAAGTCTTTGGATCTGGCCTGTCCAAACGCTGTGAAAAGCGCTTCACTACTTCCCCTCCTGCAGTATAGGTAAGGAACTCCAGTTCGTCCAGGTATTCCTCCAGTTTTTCCTGATCCTGATCTTTGGTAACTATACCAATTAGAACAGTTCTTTCATAAGCTAAATCGGTCTTTTCAATCATAAGCACAAAGGTAATCAATAGAAAGCTATCAGTTTAATACTGAAAATACTTCAACAAAATTTTAACTGAAAAAGGCCCGCATTCTAGCGAGCCTTGTTTTTATTATTAGGGTCTTCTAAAACCCGAAGTTAATTCCTAAACCAAATACTTCTCTTATCTGAAATGCTCCCACCGCATTATCATCGTAGATTGCCTGAAATACCAGGTTAGCAGAAAGGTAATCGTTTATTCCCATTTCTACATTCAGTAAATAATCTATATCAATATTTCCAGGTTTATCCAGGTAATTGGAATACAGAGAAAGTGTATGCTCCATGGAAACATTTTCCATGATCTCGTATTTTGAATATCCACTTAGTGAAGCACCAAGCTCAAATCTCATGGTCTTTCCCTCATCTACTCCAAAGTAATCTCCATCAACGTAACCCGGTCTGGTTGTGAAATCTTTATTTACAAAAATGAATCTTGCGGTTGCCGGAGCGAAATTTATCACAAGATCATCGGTCTTTTTCCACATGATCCCGGGACCGGTTTGAAGATAAGCAGGAGACATGAAATCTGAGATCTCTGTTCTCACGGTTTTACCTGTTTCAGCATCTTCACTGAATTCATAACCTTTAGCAAACTGAGTTCTGAAATTAAGGAACCAGGAATAATAGAAGTTAGACTCCTGTATCCTTTTTCCCGCAATGGAAGTTAGTTCCAAACGGTCACTGGTCTTTCTCACGAACTCATCATCCTTTACCTTGGTAAGACCATAGTTTCCGAAAATCCTGTTGTTCCAGGAAAAGTCGTCCATCTTGTAATTGAACTGATAGTCTACAGATAAGTTACCGGCGATACTGGAAGTACCCCCACCAGTCCATTCCTTGTTGAAAGCAGACTGGTTAAAAAGCAACTGGACATTTCCTTCTCTGGTCCAGCCATTTGGTATAGTATCATTTTCTTCTTCCTGAGATTGTGCCATTCCTATACATAGTAAGGAAAAAGCGCAAAGTAAAATTTTCTTCATATTTATTTTTTTGGTTGTTTATACAATGGAACCGAAGAACAGGCTTCACCATACATTAGGCTTTTCACAACGGGCTGGAGCTTTTTAATCAGGAAAATATACGCATTTTTTGGAACAGGCTTATTTGAACAACCCTTAATTATTACCGGTTGATCTTTTAATGCCGAAACATCAAGTCTTTCTATCACTTCCTGGTACAGGTGACTTTCGAGGTCTTCCAGGTTTCCTATTACTACTTTTTTAGCATAGGGTTCCAGATAAGTAGACACCAGCATATAAGCCCAGGCAGGCACAATGGCATCTGTAGAACATGTTAATGCGATGAACTGATCCTTATACTGTGACCAGTCATGGTTTTTAGCGTGTTCCCTGAAATCCTTTTCTCTAAGTACAAAACCTTCATGAAGCCACTCACTAAGGTCAAAAATAAACCTTTGACCTTTTGGATAGTAATCCTCAAGATTAAAGGTTATTAATTTACTTTGAGCGACGCGATTTATAATCTCTTCCGCCATAATTTAATATTATAAAAGTCCGAGTTCCAGCTTGGCGCCTTCACTCATAAGGTCCTGGCTCCATGGTGGATCAAAAGTGATCTCTACCTCAGCGTCTTTTACCATATCCAGAGACTTCACCTTTTCTTCAACTTCTAAAGGAAGTGTTTCGGCAACCGGGCAATTTGGAGTAGTAAGCGTCATTAAAATCTTTACATCATAATCTGTACTCACCATCACATCATAAATAAGCCCAAGCTCATAGATATCTACAGGTATTTCTGGATCATAGATCGTTTTTAGAACGGTTACGATCTTTTCCCCTAATTCCTGAGTGTTTATTTCCTGTTCCATTTTAATTCAATTGTGTTTGATATGCTACCGCATACATTTTTAATTGTTTGATCATACTTACCAATCCATTGGCGCGAGTTGGAGAAAGATGTTCCTTCAATCCTATTTCGTCTATGAATTTAGTATCGGCCTCTATGATCTGAGAAGGATGCTGATCTGAAAATACCCTGATAAGGATCGCTACGATACCTTTGGTAATGATAGCATCACTATCTGCCGTAAAAGCAAGTTTATCGCCTTCCAGTTCGGCATGAACCCAAACCTTACTCTGGCAACCTTTGATGAGATTCTCATCGATCTTATATTTATCTTCTATTAAAGGCAATGACTTACCCAGCTCTATCATATATTCATAACGCTGCATCCAGTCATCGAACATTGCAAACTCATCAACTACCTCCTGTTGTTTTTCCTGAATCGTCATATTTTAATTTTACGCAAAAGTACAATAAGAACTACTGCTATTCAACATTTTCTGCTAATCTTAAGATAGCCTCTACCAATGGTTTTATTGAAGCAGGGGCATTCCCATGATCGAAAGAATTAGTCTTATAAATGGTGTCATTCTTACGAATGCTCAGGATCGCATGCGGGGCAGCATCTGAAGCCCTGGAATCTGAAGGTGCCTTTAACTGGTTTATGTTCGCGACGTTTACCTCGGTAAGCTTATCCATAAGCATTCTCCAGTCTTCACCTGTTATGCTCTTCGAATTCTCATTAGCGTTCAACCCGGTACTTTTTAGATGGATACTATCCGGGCTAACCGTATATAATGTGGATGAACCACGGGTAAAGGTTTCATAGGTAATAGAATTTATGGCTTGTGCCTGCTGGTTTGAGCAGTCATTAGCTGCGAAAAGGAATATTACAAAAGCAAAAAAGCTGATTTTCATTGGTCTTCATTTTTAGGTTGATAGCATATTACAAAAAAAGGCACCACAGGGGTGCCTCTTTAGAACTTTATTAACTGAAAGATTAGTCAGCCATAGTCGCACGGAAACCTCCGTTAGCGAATACACTAAGCATTCTTGATTTCTGACCTTCAGTAAACATGTTAAGACAAGGGTCATCTGAATAGTCCATGAAGTTCATGGTCATATCTGCAGTACCACAGTTAACTGTTGGATAAGAAGGACATCCTCTGGAAGGACCATCAGAGTCTGGAGTATCGGCCACATAATCTGTAGCTCCACATCCACCATCACCCCAAATGTGACGTAGGTTCAACCAGTGACCAACCTCGTGAGTAGCAGTTCTACCAGTAGAATATTGCGTAGTTCCTGTGAATCTGTGATCCATTACCACTCCATCTGTAGACCAGCTACCTCCAGGGAACTGAGCGTAACCAAGGATATTACCTCCACGGTATGGCATATTACTTACAACCCAGATGTTCAGGAATTCCTGTGGATTAACAACATCAGATCCATCACTTGAAGAAAACTTCATAGCATCATCTGGTCTCCACTGACGTTTTTTAGTTTTAACTCTAATAACGTCTTCCAGTACAAATCTAATCCCAATGTTAGATTCAACAGCAGCAAATTCTGCAGGGATAGAATTTCTTCCCGGGTTGCTCATGCTGAAATCTTCATTTAAAGCAGTGATCTGATCCTGTAACTGAGAAAGCGGGATGTTTTCACTAGCACTGTTATACAGTACATGAAAAACAACAGGAATTTCGATTTTCCCATCGGAAGCCAAACGCTTGGTAAGACCTCTTTCAACCGCCATTTTGGTATGCCTTTCTACAGCAGCCATTTTTTCAGCGAGTTCAGGATTTTCAGCCATTTTTTCTTCCAGAACACCCATAGTTCCACACTGATCTGCAGCGATGCTAAGGGTTTCTTGCTCTACAGCTAGTGTTTCATCTGCAGATTGTTCTGAAGACTTCTCACAGGAAGCAAAAATTAGGGTCAGGGCCGAAGCCAGTAAATAAATTCTTTTCATTAAGAATAAGTATTTGGTTAATAAATTGTTTTTCCGTCAGTAATTAAAAATGTATTGGTCAAAATAGAATTACCGACTTTCTAATTGTTTGGTTTTTGTTTAGAAATTTTGACACTATTTCAGGGTTTTTCCTGAAAAATACGAGCCGAATATAGATAAATATTTAAGTTATCCTTAACGCAAAAACAATGAATTATTAACGCAAATATGCATTTCACCGATGAATATAGGCTATTCGTCGGCTCAACGGTTGTGTTAAATTTTTAAATTAATGGAAATTAATTGGCAAATATCAACCCGCTTAGTCAAATTGCGGGCAAGAAGTCTGAATACTCAAAATATGAGTAATGCGATTTTGAAGTATAGGAAAAGAATAGAAATTAGTAGTAATAAACTTAAGAAAAGGAGTTTATCCGGTCTAGGTTTTTAGATATTTTCTACCAAAGCTCAGGTATGCTAAAGAACCAATTAATGGTACAAAAAGTACCATAAGCATCCAGGCAGTTTTAAGCTCCAATTTGCATTTGACTTTTAATAATATATAAAATCCCAGAATTAACGCAGTAATCACATGAGTTTGCCAAAGGTAGATAGACACTTCAGGAGCCATAAAATTTTAATTTAAGGCCATATAGGAAAATCCCTAAGAATTTATTGCAGCATCATTTTTGCCTTTTTCACCGCGTCGATAAAAAGGTCTATCTCGTGAAAGGTGTTGTAAAATGAAAAGGATGCTCTCACCGTACCCGGGATCTTAAAGAAATCCATGATCGGTTGCGCGCAGTGATGACCAGTTCTAACTGCAATTCCCATTTTATCTACCAAAGTACCTATATCATAAGGATGTAAGCCCTCAATATTAAATGAAATTACCGAGGTCTTTTCCGGAGCTTCCCCGTAGATCTGCATGCCGTCGATCTCCTTTAGCTTTGCAGTAGCATACTCAAGCAATTCATGCTCGTATTTAGCGATCGCATCAAAACCGATCTCATTCATATAATCGATGGCTGCACCAAAAGCAATACCTCCGCAAATATTTGGAGTTCCGGCTTCAAATTTATGAGGCAATCCTGCATAAGTAGTCTTTTCAAAAGAAACCGTCGCGATCATTTCTCCACCACCCTGGTAAGGCGGTAATTTTTCAAGCCATTCTTCTTTTCCGTAAAGCACCCCAACTCCCGTGGGTCCACACATCTTGTGCGCTGAGACCACATAGAAGTCTACGTCCAGCTCCTGCACGTCTGCCTTAATATGCGGTGCCGCCTGGGCTCCATCTATCAATACAGCTGCCCCATACTCATGAGCCTTGTCAATAATATTCTTGATCGGGTTTACTGTCCCAAGAGCATTGGATACGTGATTAAGAAAAACCAGCTTGGTTCTGGAATTTAGAAGCTTTTCAAATTCGGCATAGATAAGTTCACCGTTAAGATCCATAGGAATCACCTTCAGCACGGCCCCGGTTCTTTCGCATAACATTTGCCATGGAACAATATTGGAGTGATGCTCCATAGCCGAAACCAGGATCTCATCGCCTTCTTTCAGCATCGATGAAAAACCGTTCGCCACAAGATTGATTCCATGGGTAGTACCCGAGGTAAAAATGATCTCGTGAGCTTTTTCAGCATTAAAATGCTTTTGAATTTTTATTCTCGCCTGCTCGTATTTATCTGTAGCTTCCTGAGACAGGGAGTGTACGCCTCTGTGAATATTGGCGTTGTAATTTGAGTAGTAATCCACGATCACATCCATAACCTGTTTAGGGGTCTGGGCTGTGGCCGCATTGTCAAAATAAACCAAAGGATAGCCATTAACCTCACGTTTCAGGATTGGAAAATCTTCTCGAATTTTTTCAACCTCAAAAGTCTTAGCCTGAGTTTGATGACTCATCCTTTATGTTTTTTTGAATTTATATTATAGGTTATGAAACCCCAGTTCAACCTCTAGTTTCGAAGCGATCAGTTTATTGATCCTTTTCTTCACTTCAGGGATCTTCACACTTTCCAGTACGTTATTAGCAAATGCATACATCATTAATCCACGGGCTTCCTTTCTTGGAATACCTCTGGACTGCAAATAGAACAATGCATCTTCGTCTAACTGTCCAATAGTACAACCATGACTACAAGCTACGTCATCTGCAAAGATCTCCAGCTGTGGCTTAGAGTTGATGGTCGCTTTATCGTCTGCGAGGATATTGTTGTTAGACTGGTATGCGTTGGTCTTCTGGGCTTCTTTCTCCACAAGAACCTTTCCGTTGAAAACACCCGTAGAACTATCGCCATAGATTCCTTTATAATCCTGGTGGCTCTCACAATTAGGTTCAATATGATGAACCAGGGTATTGTGATCTACATGCTGTTTCCCTTCAATGATGGTAACACCTTTCATGGTAGAATCTATACGCTCACCTCTCTGATAAAAATTAAGGTTATTACGCGTTAGCTTTCCACCGAAAGAAAAAGTATGTACAGAAACATTACTTTCATCCTTTTGCTCGATAAATGTATTATCGATAAGCGAAGCTGAAAGATTATCGTTCTGAATCTTATAGTAATCCACGATCGCTCTGCGATCTGCAAAAATTTCGGTTACCGAATTCGTTAACACAGGATGATCTGTAAGACTTTGATGTCTTTCGATGATCTGTACATGTGAATTCTCCTCAACAACTACCAGATTTCTTGGTTGCAAAAGTAATGAAGACTCATTCCCGGTTGCGAAATTGATGATCTGTATCGGCTTATCGGCAAGCTTGTTCTTGTGAATATGTATAAAAGCACCCTCTCTTGAAAAAGCGGTGTTCAAAGAGTTCAACCCAGATTTTGGAGCCACTTTATTAAAGTAGTTCTCAATAACCGGTCTGTATTTATCTTTAGTTAATGCCGAAGACATCAAGCAAACATCGATCTTATCGTGTGTTGTTTGCGAAAGATGTGAAGAAAAGATACCGTCGATAAATACCAGGTCATAAGTATCTATGTCGTGGATAAGATATTTCTTGATATCACGGTATTCTATTGCTTCTTCTTTCTTCGGAAATACGCTGTAATCATGTTTAAGAACCGAGTTAAGCGAAGTATATTTCCAGTTCTCATCCTTTCTATTCGGGAAACCAAGTTCTTCAAAATCCTTGATCGCCTGATTTCTTATAAGATCCATGCCGTTATCTGGCTCCAGACCTTCTTCGAAAGCTAAAAAAGAGGAGATAAGTTTATCTTTTAATTCCATTTTGTTCAATTTCAATTTCAAAATTTAAAAGTCAATAATCCATTTTCCAGGCCTTATCGAAAATTCAATCTTGAATTATTTAAACTGTTTTTTCCGGCTTTACCCAATCGTAGCCTCTTTCCTCAAGTTCGTGTGCCAGCTCTTTTCCGCCAGACTTCACGATCTTACCATCTACCATTACATGCACTACATCTGGTACGATATAATCCAGCAATCTCTGGTAGTGAGTAATAAGCAACACTGCGTTATCTTCTCTTCTAAGCTTATTCACTCCGTTAGCCACAACTTTTAAAGCATCGATATCCAGACCTGAATCTGTCTCATCTAGTATAGATAATTTCGGGTCCAGGATCGCCATCTGGAAGATCTCGTTACGTTTCTTCTCACCACCAGAGAATCCCTGGTTAAGGGAACGGGATAAGAATTTACGGTCTATCTCGAGCATTTCAGACTTCTCACGGATAAGTTTCAGCATTTCATTAGCTGGCATATCTTCTTTCCCATGAGCTTTACGCTGAGCATTGATCGCCGTTTTAATAAAATTGGTTACTGAAACTCCAGGAATTTCCACCGGGTATTGAAAAGAAAGAAAGATGCCTTTATGTGCTCTTTCTTCCGGGTCCATTTCACTAAGATCTGAACCTTCAAAGATCAATTCACCTTCAGTCATTTCATATTCTTCCCTTCCTGCAATTACAGACGATAAGGTACTTTTACCAGAACCGTTAGGCCCCATGATGGCATGAACTTCTCCCGGATTGATCTCCAGGTTAATTCCTTTTAGTATCTCTTTATCTTCTATGCTGGCGTGTAAATTCTTTATTTTAAGCATGTCTATCAATTCTGAACCTGCCGAAGCAGATAGTTTTATTATTTCTTTTTTTCTTTAATAGTATCTGTCACTTTTCCACCTTCCGGGATCTCTAATATCTCCCTGATCTCTATTACCTCAGCCCAACCTTCTTGTTTAGGGTTCGGTAATATTTTGGCTTTTACCGTTACCGGGATCATATCGAAATCATCATTTTTAAGAGGAGCTATTTTTTCTGAAAGCACATTAGACATCGAGTCCAGGGTTACTCCATAAACAAAGCTGTCGCCCCTTAAAACCGCAGCATCTGCCGCGTAAATGAATTCTCCTTCAAGAACCTGAATGCTGTCTGGAACTTTTTCAACTTCGGGAGCATCCATAAGCTCCTTTCGTTCTTCATCCTGACAGGAGAAAAGCATTATACTAATTATCAATAATCCAAATAACTTCTTCATAGCACAGATCTCACCGATGATTTGATTATCCAACTGAACCTTCAAGTGAAATCTCTAGTAATTTTTGTGCCTCTACTGCAAATTCCATTGGTAGTTTATTCAGCACTTCCTTACTGAAACCATTAACGATCAAGGCAATCGCTTTTTCAGTATCAATTCCACGCTGATTACAATAGAATATCTGATCTTCCCCAATCTTACTGGTAGTCGCCTCGTGCTCCACCTGCGCAGATTTATTCTTCACCTCGATATAAGGGAAAGTATGGGCTCCACATTTATTCCCCATCAACAGGGAATCACATTGCGAGAAGTTCCTTGCATTTTCTGCACGACCGTTGATCTGAACCAGACCACGATAAGAGTTTTGTGATTTACCGGCAGAAATACCTTTGGAAATGATCGTACTCTTGGTGTTCTTACCAAGGTGGATCATTTTGGTACCTGTATCTGCCTGCTGAAAATTATTGGTAACCGCGATAGAATAGAATTCTCCTACCGAATTATCCCCTTTAAGGATGCAACTAGGATATTTCCAGGTTACTGCAGATCCGGTCTCAACCTGTGTCCAGGAGATCTTCGCGTTTTTCTCGCAAAGCCCTCTTTTAGTCACAAAATTGAAAACTCCTCCTTTGCCTTCTTTGTTTCCAGGGAACCAGTTTTGTACCGTACTATATTTTACTTCAGAACCATCTAAGGCCACAAGCTCTACCACCGCCGCATGAAGTTGATTCTCATCACGGGATGGAGCAGTACAACCTTCCAGGTAACTTACATAACTATCTTCATCTGCCACAACCAGCGTTCTTTCGAACTGCCCGGTACCGGCCTGGTTGATCCTGAAATAAGTAGAAAGTTCCATAGGACATCTAACTCCTTTCGGGATATAACAGAAAGATCCGTCACTAAATACAGCTGAATTTAAAGCCGCGTAAAAGTTATCTTTCTTAGGAACTACAGTACCTAAATATTTTTTCACCAATTCCGGATGCTCTTTGATCGCTTCAGAAATTGAACAGAAAATAATTCCTTTCTCTGCCAAAGTCTTTTTGAAAGTCGTAGTAACCGAAACTGAGTCCATTACCACATCTACCGCAACACCGGCAAGCTTTTTCTGCTCATCCAGTGAAATACCAAGTTTTTTAAAGGTGTCCAGCAATTCTGGATCTACCTCATCTAAACTATCGTACTTAGGTTTTTTATTTGGTGCGGAATAATATGAAATATTTTGAAAGTCCGGTTTTGGGTAATTTACATTTGCCCATTCCGGTTCTATCATATTTTCCCAGGCGCGGTAAGCTTCCAGGCGCCATTCGGTCATCCATTCCGGCTCCTCTTTCTTTTTAGAAATAGCCCGCACGATATCCTCGTTCAAGCCCACAGGAAAAGTATCAGATTCTATATCTGTATAAAATCCATACTCATACTCTTTGGTTTCGAGCTCTTTCTTTAAATCGTCTTCAGTATATGCCATGTTCTATTAATTCTAAATTCAAGATTAAAAGTTCAAAATTATTTAAACTTTGTTCCTTTATAATCACTTTTCTGAAGGTATGTTATAAAACCTCCAATTTGTCTGCTTAGAGATCGAACTTCTTCTAATAGTTCTTCGAATACTTCCGAAGAAATATAATTTCGGTCTCTAATTCTATATAGCTGCGATCTTACTTCTCCACAAGATGCTTTAGCTATAGATAGGAATTGAATAAATTCCTTATTGCCGTTTCTTTCGAATCCTTCTGCTATATTATCCATAATGGATCCTGAAGCGGCATTTATTTGATCATATAATCGATAATCGGTTTTTAAATTCGATTCGTTTCTTATGTCAAATATTCTCTTACATAATCCTCTAGCCTTTGTCCAAACTTCAAGATCTTCAAAACTTTCTATTTTCGCCATTCTTGAATTTTGAACTTTAAACTTTGAACTTTACAAAGAGAAACTTTCACCACATCCGCAGGTTCTCTGTGCATTAGGGTTGTTAAAAACAAAGCCCTTGCCGTTCAAACCACCTGAATATTCCAGGATGGTTCCCGCCAGATATAAAACGCTGCGTTTATCAACAACGATCTTTACTTCGTTGTCTTCGAAGACCTTATCGCCTTCCGCCTGACTCTTATCGAAATTCAATTCGTAAGATAAGCCAGAACAACCGCCACTTTTAACGCCTACCCGAACATAGTCGGCCTCAGGATTAAATCCTCCTTCAGACATTAGTGCGGAAATTTTCTTTTTAGCCTCTTCGCTAACTTTAATCATAAGCTATAAAGATTAATTCTAAATTGGGCACAAATATACTACAAAGCATGTGTTTTACCATAGACTAAGCATATGTTTTAAGAATTGACATATAGAGCATGACAATCAAAAAAAGCATTTGTTTTTTAGCCTGTTTTACACCCGCCGTTACTCGATAAAGCTTTTGCTTCATTCTTCCTGATTGAATTTTATAATCGTACTTTTGCACTTTAAAATTCAATCGCATGTTTGAGAATAGTCAGGAAAGCAGGACAAACCTTTCAGAATTAGGAGAATTTGGACTTATAGATCATCTAACCAAGAATTTTAGTCCAAAATTGGAATCGACCATAAAAGCTATTGGCGATGATGCCGCGGTGCTTAATTTTGAAAATAAGCAAACCCTGGTAAGCACAGATCTTCTCATCGAAGGAGTTCATTTTGACCTGGCCTATATGCCACTTAAACATTTGGGATACAAGGCGGTTATGGTAAACCTTTCAGACATCTACGCCATGAATGGTACGGCTACCCAGGTTACGATCTCGATTGCGGTCTCTAACCGTTTCCCGGTAGAAGCGCTCGAAGAATTGTACGCCGGTATTCAACTTGCGGCTAAATTATACAATGTAGATGTTATTGGTGGAGACACCACCTCTTCTACCTCTGGTTTAATGCTAAGCGTCACCGCTCTTGGGGTAGCTGAAAAAGATGAAGTTGTTTACAGGGACGGAGCTAAACCTAACGACCTCCTGGTTCTAACCGGAGACCTGGGCGCGGCTTATATGGGACTTCAGGTATTGGAACGCGAAAAAGAGGTTTTTAAAGCCAATCCAAATGCCCAACCAGACCTGGATCAATATACCTATCTTATAGAAAGACAGTTAAAACCGGAAGCGAGAAAAGATATCGCGCCACTTTTAAAAGATCTGGACGTAAAACCTACTTCCATGATCGACATCAGCGACGGACTTTCTTCTGAGATCATTCATTTATGCAAGAATTCGAAAGTTGGAGCAAATCTATTTGAAGAAAAGATCCCGTTAGATCCTGCAGTGATATCGGTATGCGAAGAATTTGAAATAGACAGCACCATGATCGCATTGAGCGGTGGCGAAGATTATGAATTACTATTCACGATCTCACAGGACGATTATGATAAAATTAAGGGGAACCCGCATTTAACCGTTATCGGCCATATGACCGAAGAAAATGAAGGTATGCATTTGGTTACCCGTGCGAATCAAAAATTGCCATTGATCGCGAGAGGCTGGAATTCTATGGAAGAAAAAGAAGACTAAGAAGCCTTGGCTAAGAATACGCGTTTGCGTCTTTGATGGATTTTAGCCAAGTAAGCATTTGTTTCCTTGAACTTTGGGGTAAGTCTTGCCAAAAGGCCGTCTGCAGTATCTGTCATTTCCATTCCGCACTTTTTACATTGGTATTCATGTACGTGATTGGTAATGTTTTTTGACACTCTCAACTGGTGTCCAAAAATGCTGCAATAAACCTTCGCGAATGAAAACAATGTAGGATGTTCTTTTTTCATATAAGGTTAAAATTCTGGTTTCTAGATTCCTAAAGTATAAAAAATAGTTAATGATTCGACAAAAAGCGTTAATTAATCGATAAAATGCATCTTTTTTGTTAAATTATCGAGGTCTTCCATGTAGGAATTATGACCATTTTCCAGGGAAAGGAATTCACAGTCGCATCCTTCGGAAAGCCTTTGTAATTCATTGAAATCCAATATAGGATCCTCTTTTGAGGCCGCGATGATCTTCTGCCCGGTAAAGGCTTTAAGCTTTTCTAAATAATTTGTACGAATTTTCATACCTTTTAGAGCTGCCTGTATATTTTTCGACTTCATTTCATAGGCACGGCTCTTCAAATCTTCAATTTCAGCAGCAAACTTTTGCTTGCTTCTTTCAGGATAAAGATTCGAGATCGCCATACTTATATAAGCCTTCTTATTTCGACCCACCAGTTTAACAGATCTTTCACGAATTTCCTGCTTTTCTACAGTATCCTCAAGAGGTGTTGAATTTATCAACATTACGCTCCTTATTATCATAGGAAAATTTCTAAGCAATTCCAAACTCACATATCCACCCATACTGTGACCGGCGATGCTAATCTTCTCTTTTCCAAGCGAAATCAACACTTCCCGAACCACCTCTGCCATAAGCTTCATCGTATGTATTTCTGCAATTCCCTGAGACCTTCCATGACCGGGTAAATCAATGCAAATAACCTGCCGTTCCGTTTGGAGTTCTTTAACAATTGGCCCCCAAATCCTGGAATCCTCTAGAAAACCGTGTAACAGCACCAATGGAATTTTTTCCCCGTCGCCGACAACTTCAAAATATATGTTTGCCCCTTTATATGTTATTTCAGCCATGTTCTAAATTAAAAAACCGCGAATCCAAGAATAAAAATTCAGGAATTCGCGGCAAGTATTTAAGTTTAAATTTCCTTTAAGGATCTAGAAACTAAGAATTCATAATATCTTCGATCTCCTCGATTTCAATAGGAATATTTCTCATAAGATTAAATGGCTCGCCTTTTTCCTGGATCACCACATCGTCTTCAAGCCTGATTCCGAATCCTTCATCTGGCAGGTAAATTCCCGGCTCCACGGTAAATACCTGGTTTGCCTGCATTGGCTCGGTTAAAATTCCATAATCATGAGTATCCAGCCCAATATGGTGAGAGGTACCGTGCATGAAGTACTTTTTATAAGCAGGCCAGTCCGGATCTTCATTCTGAACATCAGCCTTATCTAGTAATCCAAGATCAAGCAATTCTGAAGTCATCATTTTCCCAACTTCCACGTGGTATTCTTTCCACATAGTTCCCGGAACCAGCATTTTCGTAGCTTCCTTCTTTACCTTATTCACCGCATTATAAACCTGCTTCTGCCTGTCTGAATATCTTCCAGAAACTGGAATGGTCCTACTAAGGTCACTGGAATAATTAGCATATTCTGCCCCCGTATCAAGAAGAATAAGATCTCCATCCTTACACTGATGCCTGTTCTCTATATAATGTAACACATTTGCATTATTACCACTGGCAATAATCGGCGTATAAGCGAAACCTTTTGAACGGTTCCTTATCATCTCATGGTAATACTCCGCTTCGATCTCATATTCCCAAACTCCGGGCTTCACGAATTTAAGAGTTCTTCTGAAAGCTTTTTCGGTAATATCACATGCCTTTTGCATCAAATCCAGTTCGATAGGATCTTTTACTGAACGCAGTCTTTGTAAAATAGGATTTGCTTTAGCCACCTGGTGTGCTGGATATTTCTCCTTACACCACTTTATAAAACGATCATCTCTCGTTTCAGTCTTATGGTTAGCCCTATAATGTTCGTTGGTATTAAAATAAACCGTTTCACATTGCGTCATCACCTCGAAGAAGATCTTTTCAAAATCTTTCATCCAGTAAACAGTCTTGATTCCGCTTACATCAAAAGCATCTTCCTTGGTAAGTTTTGCGCCTTCCCAAACAGCGATATGCTCGTTGGTTTCAGTTAGAAAAAGGATCTCACGGTGCTTTTCTTCCGGAGCATCTGGAAACAAAACAAGAATACTTTCATCCTGGTCTACCCCGCTTAAATAAAAGATATCACGGTTCTGCTGAAAAGGCATGGTACTATCTGCACCAATAGGGTAAATATCATTCGAATTAAAAACCGCCAGACTTTTTGGCTTCATCTTCTCCATGAAGTTTTTTCGGTTTTTTATAAAGAGCTTAGAGTCTATTCTATCGTATTTCATAAATAAATCTTTTCAATTTTTTCAAAATTAAAGGATTTAAACGCAATAGCTAGAAAAGCGATTTAAAATTTTAGATAAGACGGGGTTTTCCTACTTTAGACCTTATTATTAGAAATTTCCATGAAAAGCTATAAGAAATTTGAAACCGAGAGATTAATCATCCAGCCTACCTCAACCGGGGACGCCGAATTTATTCTGAAACTATTAACCTCTCCTAAATATATACAGTTCGTAGGAAATAAAAACCTTAATAATACCCAGGACGCCGAGAAATATATCAACGACAGAATGATCACTCAACTGGAAAGATTGGGCTATTCAAATTATACAGTTATTCGAAAGACTGATAACACTAAAATTGGATGCGTGGGTCTTTATGACCGGGAAGGTATTGAGGGTATCGATATTGGTTATAGTTTTCTACCTGAATTCGAAGGAAAAGGCTATGCTTTTGAGGCTGCAGCAGAATTAAAAAGGGCGGCGAAAGAAGAATTTGGAATGAAAGATCTTAATGCGATCACGGTCCAGGAAAATAGCGGCTCGAGAAAATTGCTGGAAAAACTGGGTTTTGAATTTAAAGAGATCATTCATATACCTAACGATCCTAATGAACTTATGCTTTATACGGCAAAACTTTAGATCTATTCTATTCGTAGAGCCCTAACCTGTTCTTCAGGCGGAGATTATCTTCCTGTAACCGGTTTATTTTTCTCAAAAGGTGATTGATAGCCTCCAGGCCTTCCAGATTTATATCTAGCTCTTTGTGCAGTCGCATCATCTTCTCAAAATCGGCCAGATGATCGCAGTGAATATATTCGGTCTCCTGTATGGTGACCATTTCTATGATCCCACTTTCATAGAGGGAACTTACAAATTGCCGCTCCACTTTATACCGCACACAGATCTCATCTGCAGGAATCAGGTCTTCATTTTTCATATTCCTGTTTTTTTAAGTTCCTGAAATAGTTCTTTTTGCTTTTCAGTTAAATGTTCGGGCACCTTTACCTTATAGGTTATATACAGATCTCCAAACTGCCCTTCTTTTTTATACTTTGGAAATCCCTTCCCTTTTAATTTTACCTTACTGCCATTCTGGGTACCCGGCTTCACATTTAATTTTACCTCGCCATTAAAGGTCTTCACCCTGATCTCTCCACCAAGAGCAGCCGTACTCAAGCTGATCTCCTCTGTAGAATACAGGTTTTCCTTTTCCCTTCGGAAAGAAGTATCATTTAAGATATTGAAGGTAATATAAAGGTCCCCTTTTGGACCGCCCTGTGTACCGGGACCGCCGTGACCTTTAATTTTGATGGTCTGCCCATTTTCAACGCCGGCAGGTATGGTAAGCCTTATATTCTTGCCGTTAACGGTAAGTGTATGTTTCCTGCTTTCGTAAACTTCGCTTAACCTAAGCTGAAGCTCGGCATTAAAATCCTGTCCTTTAAAATGCCTGCCACGATGAGCTCCTTCTGCTCTTGCTCTTCCACCAAACATTTGTTCGAAAAAATCTGAAAAAGTATCGTCATCAAAATTACCGGAATAGGAATAAGATTGTCCGCCACCACCGAATCCTCCTCCGAAGCCACCGGAAGAAGCCCGCTGTCGTTTAGCCTCTTCGAACTGATCGGCATGCTGCCAGTCTTTCCCGTATTCGTCATATTTCTTACGTTTTTCGGGATCGCTTAAAACCTCATGCGCTTCGTTGATCTGCTGAAACCTCGCCTGGGCTTCTTTATCGTTAGGATTAAGGTCTGGATGGTATTTACGGGCCAGCCTTCGGTAGGCCTTTTTGATATCGGCCTTGCTGGCCGACTTATCTAATTCTAAAAGCTTGTAATAGTCTATGAATTCCATAAAATCATCTGCTTTTACGCTTTAAAAACACCAGAATCTACTTCTTTATTTTTAAGCTGACTTTCAATTAGCCCAATCTGGCCTAAATGATAAATATCATGCTGAAGAACGCCTCTTAAAAGATACTCAAAATCATATTCTTTTCCCGGAACTTTTTCAGAAAGAAAAGCATCATTTTTCTTCTCATTCAGGGCTTCGTAGATCCTGCTTTGTGCAGCTACCAATTCCCTTTTTAAAGCTTCCCACTCCTCCTGTGACTCTATTTTTATTTCTGGCCAGTCCTGCTCAGTGTCCATTTTTATTGAGTATTCCTTGTTATTTTTCAGCTTTTCTGCAGCGAAATTTTTCCAGGCGATAAGGTGCCCTACAATTTGGGAAACACTGTGCGATTCTGGAATACAGGTCTTATAGCCAATAACATAAGGAACATTCTCCAGTTTCCTCATCACAGATTCACCGTACCACGGCTCGCCTTCGAACACTTCAGAAAGCGCCTTCACCATACTCTTTAGTTTATTATTCATAGGGATTTAATGAAATAGGAAATTACGAAAATTGCATTTTAAGAGCAGTTAAGTTTTTGCCAAAACAGTTTCTGGTGAATTATACGGGCAAAACGCGTTGAATTTATGCTTTTAGCTCAAGCCGCTCTGATTCAAAGATTCAACAATTTATAAAGTACTTTAAATTAGTTCTAAATTGACTCTAAAAAGACTTGTAAAGTTTGTTAAGAATTAGAAGGAAGCTTATTTTTGCTACACTTTATCAAAATAATTCATAAAATTTATGGCGAAATCTGCGCTTTTAAAGTCATCACTGGCGAAAAAATATTGGATGGCTTTCACCGGCCTTTTTCTGTGCCTTTTTTTAGTAGGACATCTATTCGGAAATCTACAACTCCTTATTCCGGTAAGTGAAGGAGCCAGGGATCAATTCAATGAATATGCTTTATTCATGACCACCAATCCCGCGGTTAAAATCCTTTCTTACGTTACTTACCTAAGTATTCTTTTCCATGCAATAGACGGAATCCTGCTTACAATTCATAATCGCAAGGCACGTCCTCAGGGTTATGTGAGTTTCAAACCTTCTACTAACACCATGTGGTCTTCAAGAAATATGGGGATCCTTGGAACTGTTATTCTTGCTTTTATAGTTGTTCATATGTCAATGTTCTGGGCAGAGATGAAATTTGGAGGGCTGGACGAAACTGTTTACACAACCGCAAATGGTGAGGAGGTAAAAGACCTTTACACGCTAACAATAAAAACATTCCAGGATGCTCAGTACGGGTTGATCTGGGCCATCGCATATGCTGTGGCTATGCTGGCAATCGGCTTTCACCTTTCTCACGGGTTTTCAAGCGGATTTCAGTCACTTGGAGTTAATCATCCTAAATACAACGGGTTTATCAAAAAGACCGGTTATGCCTTTGCGGTATTAGTACCACTGGCATTCGCGGTAATACCTTTTTATATTCACTTTGTACTAGAAAAAATTTAAGCTATGGGAAATTTCGAATCAAACGCACCTAAAGGCCCATTGGCAGAAAAGTGGACCAAACATAAGAACGATATAAATCTCGTTAACCCGGCCAATAAACGTAATATTGATGTTATCGTTGTTGGAACAGGACTTGCCGGTGGTAGTGCCGCGGCAACTCTTGCCGAACTGGGTTATAACGTAAAAACATTCTGTTATCAGGATTCTCCTCGTAGAGCTCACTCTATTGCGGCTCAGGGAGGAATCAACGCAGCTAAGAATTACCAGGGAGATGGAGATTCTGTCTACCGTTTATTCTACGATACCATTAAAGGTGGTGACTACCGCTCAAGAGAGTCTAACGTATACCGTCTTGCTGAAGTTTCAGGAAATATCATTGACCAGTGTGTGGCGCAGGGAGTTCCTTTCGCCCGTGAATATGGTGGTCTTTTAGATAACCGTTCTTTTGGAGGAGTTCTTGTTTCAAGAACATTCTACGCTAAGGGACAAACCGGTCAGCAGTTATTACTTGGAGCCTATTCAGCAATGAACCGCCAGATCAACCGTGGAAAAATCCAGCCTTTTAACAGGCATGAGATGCTTGATATTGTTAAGGTTGATGGGAAAGCTCGCGGGATCATCGCCAGAAACCTAGTTACAGGAGAATTAGAAAGACATTCAGCACACGCCGTGGTAATTGCTTCAGGAGGTTACGGGAACGTATTCTTCCTTTCTACCAATGCAATGGGAAGTAACGTTACTGCCAGCTGGAAAATACATAAAAAGGGAGCTTATTTTGCTAACCCTTGTTTCACTCAGATCCACCCTACCTGTATTCCGGTTTCAGGAGATCATCAGTCTAAACTGACCCTGATGTCTGAATCCTTACGTAATGATGGTAGAATATGGGTTCCGAAGAAAAAAGAAGATGCTGAAGCTATCAGGGCCGGGAAGAAAAAACCGACCGAGCTTTCAGAAGATGAAAGAGATTATTATTTAGAAAGAAGATATCCTGCTTTTGGTAACCTTGTACCACGTGATGTGGCTTCAAGAGCAGCTAAAGAGCGTTGTGATGCCGGTTTCGGTGTAAATAAGACCGGAGAAGCGGTTTATCTTGACTTCAGCTCTGCCATTATGAGATATGGTAAGGAAGAAGCAACTACTAGAAAAATAAATAATCCTTCAGACGCTAAAATTAAGGAGCTAGGGAAAGAGGTTGTAGAAGCCAAATATGGTAACCTTTTCCAGATGTATGAGAAGATCGTAGATCAAAACCCATACGAAACTCCAATGATGATCTATCCAGCGGTTCACTATACCATGGGTGGTGTTTGGGTTGATTATAACCTGCAAACAACAATTCCTGGTTGCTATGCGATTGGAGAAGCAAACTTCTCAGATCACGGAGCGAACAGGCTTGGAGCTTCTGCTTTGATGCAGGGACTTGCAGATGGTTACTTTGTATTACCATACACTATAGGAGATTATCTTTCTAATGATATTAGAACCGGAAAGATCCCAACAGATTCTGCAGAATTCGACGCTGCTGAAACTGAGGTACGTGAAAGACTGGAAAAACTGGTAAATACCAAGGGAACTAAATCTGTAGATCACTTCCATAAAATTCTTGGTAAGATCATGTGGAATAAGGTTGGAATGGCGAGAAATGCCACCGGTCTTAAAGAAGCGATCAAGGAGATCCAGGAATTACGTGAAGAATTCTGGAATGAAGTTAGAGTTCCGGGAAGCACCAATGAAATGAACGCCGAACTGGAAAAAGCCGGTCGTGTGGCAGATTTCCTTGAACTTGGTGAACTTTTCGCTAAAGATGCCCTGCACAGAGAAGAATCCTGTGGTGGTCACTTTAGAGAAGAATATCAGACTGAAGAAGGGGAAGCCCTTCGTGACGATGAGAACTTTATGTATGTAGCAGCATGGGAATACACAGGTAAACCTGCCGATGCTATCCTACACAAAGAAGATTTAGATTACGAAAATATCCAGGTAAAAACAAGGAGCTATAAATAGATTTGAGATTTGAGATTTGAATGTTGAAACCAAGTTCCAATAATTCTAAGATCTCATTTCTAAATACTCAATACTAAAAGTATGAACCTTACACTAAAAATATGGCGTCAGAAAAACGCCGACACAAAAGGAAAAATGGTAACCTACCAGGTTTCTGACATTTCTAACGATATGTCTTTTCTTGAAATGATGGATGTTCTTAATGAACAACTTATCAGTAAAGGAGATGAACCGGTAGCTTTTGATCATGACTGTCGTGAGGGAATTTGCGGGTCATGTAACTTACAGATAAACGGGGAGCCTCACGGTCCAGACCGTGGCGTTACTACCTGCCAGCTGCATATGAGAAAATTCAATGATGGTGATACTATCATTATTGAACCATTCAGAGCGAAGGCATTTCCAGTGATCAAGGATCTGGTTGTAGACCGTAGCGCATTTGATAGAATTCAGCAGGCTGGTGGATATATTTCTGTAAATACTTCAGGAAATACACAGGATGCTAATTCTATTCCAGTAGAAAAGGAAAATGCAGATATGTCTTTTTACGCTGCCACCTGTATAGGTTGTGGGGCTTGTGTAGCTGCGTGTAAAAATGCCAGCGCCATGCTTTTTACCTCAGCGAAAGTAAGTCAATTCGCACTTTTACCTCAGGGTGAAGTTGAAGCCGACCGAAGAGTGCTGCAAATGGTAGAGCAAATGGATAAAGAAGGCTTTGGTAACTGTACAAATACCGGAGCATGTGAAATTGAATGTCCTAAAGGAATTTCTTTAGAGAACATCGCCAGAATGAACAGGGAATACCTAAAAGCGAGTATTAAGTAATTAACACTTGTTTATTAACATATACCTCATCCCGGACTTTGCAGTCCGGGATTTTTTATGCAACTTATTTAAAAAATAGGCCTATTGGAAACTTTTACGAATAGCTCTAAATTACCCGGAACCAAGACCAGTATCTTCTCAGTAATGAGCAAGATGGCAAAGGACTATAATGCCATTAATCTCTCCCAGGGTTTCCCGAATTTTGAAACAGACCAGACCCTGAAAAACCTGGTAACTGAAGCTATGCAGGAAGGTTACAACCAATACCCTCCAGATATTGGGGTTCAAAGCCTTAGGGAAGAAATCTCAAAGAAAATAGGATCGCTTTACGGAAAGATTTACGACTCTGAAAAAGAAATTACCATAACCAACGGAGCGACCCAGGCGTTATATTCTGCCATCACCGCCTTTGTTCATAGAGGTGATGAAGTCATCGTTTTGAAACCTGCCTATGATACCTATGAGCCAACCATTAAACAAAATGGAGGAATTCCGGTTCAGATTCAGTTAAAAGGAGAAAATTATAAAGTAGACTGGGAAGAAGTTAGATCAGCAGTGACATCCTCCACCAGAATGATCATTATTAATACTCCCCATAATCCGTCTGGAAGCATATTTTCAGCAGAAGATATGAAGGAGCTCGAAAAGATCCTCACGGGCACTAATATTATCCTTTTGAGCGATGAAGTCTATGAGCATCTCGTCTTTGACGGAAAGAACCATGAAAGCGTCTCAAAATACCCAAAACTAGCCGAAAGAGCCATTGTTTGTTCTTCATTCGGCAAAACCTTTCACAACACCGGCTGGAAAACCGGCTATTGTGTCGCCCCGGCCCAATTGATGAAAGAAATAAGAAAGATACATGAGATAGTTGTGTTTTCGGTAAACCACCCTATGCAGGTGGCATATGCCAATTATTTGAAAAAACCAGAGCGCTACCTGGAACTTTCAAAATTCTATCAAAACAAACGAGATCTTTTCTTACATTTAATCAAAGATTCGAAATTCAATTATACCCCATCAAACGGAACCTACTACCAGCTTTTAAATTTTTCTAACATCACCGATGAAAAAGATGTTGATTTTGCAGAAAGACTGGTAAAAGAAAAAGGACTGGCTTCCATCCCAGTTTCTGTATTTAACATTGATGAGAAAGATAACCAGCAGCTTAGATTCTGTTTTGCAAAAACAGATGAAACATTAGAACGGGCTGCCGAAATACTTTGTAAGTTATAATGAATTTGAATATCAAGATCAAGGATCAGGACTTTGTACTACATCCATTCGGCGCCGCATACTGGCCCGAAAAAGAAGTTCTACTAGTCGCAGATGTACATTTAGGGAAAGTATCCCATTTTAGGAAACACGGCAGCGCGGTTCCTCTCAAGTCCACTTCTCAGAATTTTATAAAACTTGACCAGCTAAGAAAGGAGTTTGATCCTGAACATATATTGTTCCTGGGGGACCTTTTTCATAGTTCCATGAATATGGAGTGGAATATGTTCGAAGAATGGATAGAGAACATAGATAACAAGGTGCATTTGATCGCCGGGAACCATGATATCATTTCTCCTTTGAGGTATGAGGCTCTGAATATAAAGGTATATCCTGAAGTAAAGGTCGACGGATTCTATTTAAGCCATCACCCGGAAGAAATGCCAGGCCATTTTAATATTTGCGGGCATATACATCCCGGAATTAAGATGAAAGGCACCGGCAAACAATCCCTGAAGCTGGCATGTTTCTATAGAAGCAGTAATCAAATGATCCTTCCCGCTTTTGGAGAGTTCACCGGTAATTATATAATGCAACCCGAGGAAGGTGATCGTATCTTCGCTATTACCGGCAAGGAAGTTATCCCGGTGAATTAAAATATTTTATATGGTAAAAAGACTGGCTGTTCTTAATTTTCTTTCCGTGATCATTGCGATTTTGACCAATTTCTATGCGCAAACGGGAAGAATAAACAATATGACCATTGGGGAATTGAGTAAAAAGTATTCCAATCTTTTTACCCCGGCAGATTATGCGTTCTCTATTTGGGGATTGATCTATATAGGATTGCTTTCCTTTTCAGGCTTTATGCTTTACCAGGCCTTTACCAACGGAAAATACACCGAATTTATAACCAGGACTTCCTTCTGGTTTATAATCGCGAATATCGGCACCAGCCTCTGGGTAGTTGCCTGGCTATTCGAATACACCGGCCTTTCAGTCGCCATCATGTTTCTTATCCTGGCAAAACTTCTGAAGATAGTTTTGAACAACGATATGGAGCTCTGGGATGCCCCTTTTAATATTATCGCTTTTTACTGGTGGCCTATCTGTCTTTATTCCGGTTGGATAAGCGTGGCCAGTATAGCAAATATGGCTTCATGGCTAACGGTTATTGGCTGGGATGGAGCTGTTTTTACTGAAGTAGAATGGACGGTCATTATGATAGGGGTTGCCGTGATCGTAAACCTGCTGATGATACATTTGCGTAATATGCGCGAATTCGCCCTGGTTGGAGTCTGGGCGCTGGTCGCTATCTACATGAGACATCAGGGAACCGAAGAATTCATTGCGAAAACTGCCCTGGCGGGAGCAATTATTTTATTTCTGAATATTTCTTACCACGGATTTATAAATCGCAAGGAGAACCCAATGTATCGTTTGCTGATGGGAGAGAAAGGCTAAACCATGGCTTTTATATCGCTGGCCCAGCTAGGATAGGAAAAGATCATTCCTTTCAGGGTTTCACAAGGTAACTTACCACACATGGCCATCACGAACATATTCACCATTTCACCTGCCTCCGGTCCTACCAAATGAGCTCCTAAAACAAGCCCGTTATCTTTATCAACTAAGATCTTGTAGGCGTAATAAGCATCATTGATCCTTTTGGCATTGAACCATTTTGGCGCCAGTTTTTGCTCCACTTTAAAATTATAGCCTTTTTCCTTTGCCTCTTTCTCGTTCATTCCTACTGAAGCCAGGTTAGGAAGCGTGAAAACTACGGATGGTTGTGGTGGAAAATCGACCTTTTTAGCCCTGTCTTTATTCAGAATATTGGCCGCAACAATACGTGCTTCCTGAGAAGATAATGGGGTTAAAGGCAAGCCTTCACTGTCTGATACATCCCCGCAGGCGTATACATTTTTATTACCGGGGTTCTGTAAATGTTCATTAACCGTGATTCCTCTTTTAGAATATTCAACATTCCCTTTCTCCAGGTCAAGATCTTCTATTGATGGTACTCTACCGGCAGCATTCACGACCAGTTTTGCCTTTATTTCGACCTTTTTTCCTTTTCTGATTGCCTTAACCCTGTAATTCGTTTGCAGCTTCTCAACTTCGGTCACTTCCGCATCAAAAATGAATTTAATGCCGATCTCTTCTGAAGCATCCTGAAGATGCTTTACCATATCCTCATCAAAATTATTCAACGGCCTGGATTCGCCATCGATAACAGTAACATCCACTCCGCATCTAGCAGCAATATGGGCAAACTCCATCCCGATATATCCCGCCCCGATAAATATTATACTCTCCGGCAGCTCTTCCAGTTCAAGAAAATCGTCGCTTATAATGGGAAGTTCCCTCCCTGGTATTGGCAATTCAAAGGCCCTGTTCCCGGTGGCGATAACGATCTTTTTTGCCGTTACAGTTTTTCCTTCTACTGAGAGTGTGGTTTCATCCAGGAATTTAGGAGACTGATGGTACATTTTTATACCGAGTTTCTTCATGTCTTTTTCGGTCGCGGCCGGCACAGCACTGGTAAATGTTTTTTTGAACTCCATAAGATCTTTCCAGCTGAATTCAGGCATTTTGGTAATGCCGTGTCCCTTCATTTTTTCTGCTCTGTCCAGGATTTCGGTAAGCCCTACGAGGACTTTTTTGGGATCACATCCGCGATTTGCACAGGTACCACCAAATTCACGATTATCGGCAATGGCCACCCTCAATCCTTCAGCCACACATTCCTTAGCCACACTTTTTCCTGCCGTACCGGTACCTATTACAAAAACATCAAATTCCTCAAATCCCATAATTCCTAATGATTTTAGGTGAAAGTAGCCAAGTTTCAACGGAATTTGCGTTAGCAAAATGGTAAAAAAATCAAATGCTATTTAATCGTTAAAAATCAATTAACTGGTTGTAAGGCAATTTGGAGGAAATTATCTTTGTGGTAATGAGTACAAATCTTATCGCCCAAAATTTCGCACAGTCCTCCCAACAGAAGGAACTGCGAAAAGCTATTGCCGCTTCTGAAAAAAATCGTTCTAATATTCATCTTAAAGGCCTCGTAGGTTCTGCTCTTTCCTTTGTAGCAGCAGACGCTTTTAAAGAATCTGATCATCCTTTCCTGATGATCTTTAATGACAAGGAGGAAGCCGCCTATTATCTGAACGACCTGGAACAATTAGTTGGTGAGAAAAATGTGCTTTTTTACCCGGGAAGTTATCGCAGACCATACCAGATCGAAGAAACCGATAATGCCAATGTGCTTTTGCGGGCAGAAGTGCTTAACCGCATTAATTCCAGAAAGAAACCAGCACTTATCGTAACCTATCCCGAAGCATTATTCGAGAAAGTGGTGACCAGGAAAGAACTGGATCGAAGTACTCTAAAGATAGCCGTTGGCGATGAGCTGTCTATAGATTTCGTGAACGAGGTACTTTTCGAATATCAGTTCAAAAGGGTTGACTTTGTGACCGAGCCGGGAGAATTTTCTGTTCGTGGTGGTATTATCGATGTGTTTTCTTTCAGTCATGATGAACCTTACCGAATCGAATTTTTTGGAGATGAAGTAGACAGCATAAGGACCTTTGATGTGGAAACTCAGCTTTCCACAGATAAAAAGAAGAAGATCTCAGTCATGCCGAATGTGGAGAACAAACATTTGGATGAAGTAAGAGAAAGCTTTTTAAAATATATTTCAGAGAAGACCATTGTCTTTATCAAGAATCTGGACCTGCTAGCAGCACAGGCAGACAAATTATTTAAAAAGGCCGAGGATGCATTCAGACAACTTTCTGAAGACATTAAGCATAGTGAACCAAAGGAACTATTTTGTAATGGTGAGCTTATCAAAAAGCAATTGCTGGATTTTTCTTCAGTAGAACTTAGTAACCAGGCATTTTTTAAAGCAGACAGGTTTATAGAATTCAACACTAAACCTCAGCCTTCTTTTAATAAGCAGTTTGATCTTTTAATAGAAAATCTTATTGAAAACCAGGAAGCCGGTTACACCAATTTTATTTGCTGCGTGAGCGAGCAGCAGGCGAAGCGTTTCCACGATATTTTTGAAGACCAGGAGAAGGAAGTAAAATATCAAACTCCGGTCTTTTCAATGTTCCAGGGTTTTATCGATGAGAACTCAAAAACCGTTTGCTATACCGACCACCAGATCTTTGAGCGTTATCATAAATTCCATTTAAAGAACGGTTACGCCAAGAAGCAGGCGATCACTTTAAAGGAACTAACCAATCTTGAAGTTGGAGATTACGTGACCCATATTGATCACGGAATTGGAAAATTCGGCGGACTTCAAAAAATCGATGTTGAAGGGAAAAAACAGGAAGCCATAAAACTGATCTATGGGGAAAGAGATATTCTTTACCTCAGCATTCATTCGCTACATAAGATCTCTAAATTCAACGGAAAAGACGGCAAACCGCCTAAGATCTATAAACTTGGAAGCAACGCCTGGAAAAACCTTAAAAAGAAAACCAAAGCGCGGGTTAAGCATATTGCTTATGACCTGATCAAGCTTTACGCCAAGCGAAGAATGGAAAAAGGATTTAAATATGATCCAGATTCCTATTTACAACATGAGCTCGAAGCTTCTTTCATGTATGAAGATACCCCAGATCAGAGTTCAGCAACTGCTGCGGTAAAGGCCGATATGGAAAATGAAAGGCCTATGGACCGCTTGGTTTGTGGAGATGTTGGTTTCGGAAAAACTGAAATTGCCATAAGAGCTGCTTTTAAGGCTGTAGATAACAATAAACAGGTAGCTATTCTGGTACCTACTACTATCCTGGCATTTCAGCACCACCAGACCTTTTCAGAAAGATTAAAGGATTTCCCGGTTAGAATAGATTATTTGAACCGTTTCAGGACCGCAAAGGAACGTAAAGAAACCCTGGCCGATCTTGCGGATGGTAAAGTAGACATCATTATTGGAACGCATCAACTTGTAAGCAAATCGGTCAAATTCAAGGACCTTGGATTACTTATCGTAGATGAAGAACAAAAATTTGGTGTAGCCGTAAAAGACAAGCTGAAAACCATCAAGGAAAACGTGGACACCTTAACCCTCACCGCTACTCCTATTCCAAGGACGCTTCAATTCAGTTTGATGGCGGCGCGTGATCTTTCCACGATCACCACTCCTCCACCTAACCGCTACCCTATAGAAAGTCATGTGATTAGATTTTCAGAAGAGACGATCAGGGATGCAATATCTTATGAAATTCAGCGTGGCGGCCAGGTATTCTTTATCCACAACCGGGTAGAGAATATCAAGGAAGTCGCCGGAATGATACAGCGACTGGTTCCAGATGCCAAAATTGGGGTGGGCCATGGTCAGATGGAAGGTAAAAAACTGGAAAAACTGATGTTGAGTTTCATAAATGGTGAGTTTGATGTGCTTGTTTCAACGACGATCGTTGAAAGTGGTTTAGATGTTTCTGAAGCGAATACGATATTCATCAACAATGCTAATAATTTTGGTCTTTCTGACCTTCACCAGATGCGGGGACGCGTAGGACGAAGTAATAAAAAGGCTTTTTGTTATTTTATTACTCCGCCTTACTCGGCCATGACCGAAGATGCCAGAAAGCGAATTACCGCTCTGGAACAATTCTCAGAACTGGGCAGCGGATTCAATATCGCTATGAAAGACCTCGAGATTCGTGGTGCTGGAGACCTTTTGGGAGGAGAGCAAAGTGGATTCATCAATGACATTGGTTTCGACACTTATCAAAAGATCCTGAACGAGGCCATAGAGGAATTGAAAGAAAATGAATTCCGTGATCTGTATGCCGAAACTGAAGACCTGGAACATAAGGATTTCGTTAAGGATACCCAGATAGACACCGATTTCGAGTTACTATTCCCTGATGATTATATCAATAATATCACTGAAAGGCTGAATCTTTACACCAAGCTGAATGAGCTGAAGACCGAGGAGGAGCTTCAGAAATTCGAAGCAGAACTGGTAGACAGATTTGGAGAATTACCAACACAGGCGGTTGATTTGCTTAATTCTGTTAGAATAAAATGGATCGCTGCTAAAATTGGTTTAGAACGGGTGATCATGAAGAAGAACAAACTGGTAGGCTATTTTATTTCAGACCAGAAATCCAGGTTCTACCAGACCAGTAATTTCACCAAGGTATTGCAGTATGTGCAAACACACAGGCAGAACTGCACCATGAAAGAAAAAGAAACTCGAAACGGCTTAAAGCTTCTTCTTACTTTTGATAGGATCACCTCTGTAGAAAAAGCCCTGAAGGTATTGGAACCACTTGATTTCAGAGAGAAGAAGGAAGAAGTGGTGAGTTAGAAATTCCATTGGGTAATGAAATTTTAATCGAACCCTTCCGTCAAGCTACGCCTGAAACCTTCTTAGACCTTCTGTCCCTAAACCGACATCTTCCCGGAGGGAAGAAAATGAGAAGGTGTATTCTGTTAATGATTAAAAAGGCTCCCCTCTTGTTTACAGGAGGGGTGTCCGTAGGACGGGGAGGTCAGTTTCTAAAATTTTGCCTTATCTCGTCCAGAACATAATGTAGATTTTCAAATACCATTTTATTTTCAAATCGAATTACGGTTATACCGAGATTATTCAGTACCTCTGTTCTTTTCCTATCATATTCACGGGCAGTCTCATTATTATGAACCTCCCCATTTAACTCGATAACAAGTCTTTCCTGAGGACAATAAAAATCTGCAATGTAATTTTCAATACTATGTTGCCGCCTAAATTTCCTGCCTTCCAGTTTTTTATTCTGAATTTGTTTCCAGAGAAATGCCTCAGCGGGAGTAAGTGATTTTCTAAGTTTTTTCCGATTAGGCTTAAGATACTTTTTGTTATGTATTCTTCTCATAATAAATTCAAGTTTTGACCCTTCCGTCAGGCTACGCCTGACACCTTCCCTGAAATTTCAGGGAAGGAGCTTTTAAAAAAGCTCCCCTCCTGCAAACAGGAGGGGTGTCCGCAAGACGGGGTGGTTCGTTGTTTTATTCACCAATCACCCTAATATTATCCAGATCATAGGTAGTAGTTTTATCTGGCGCGGCTCCCAGGTACCTGAAACCGATCCAAATCTCTCCTTCCAGGCAGGAAATATCGATCTTTGATTCCCTAAAAATAGTAGAATTAGCACCTGAAGGTCCCAAGGGAATATTTGCATCCAACTCTGTCCAGGTGGTGGTTCGCGGATCACCAGTAAAATCTGAGGTGATAAATACCTTCATTAAAAGTCCGTTATCATACGAGGAAAGCATATCAAAAAGCAGAATCTCATTACTCGTGTCATCTAAATCGATCTCTGGGGTGACCAGCCAGGCCTCCAACGGACTTTCTATAGTATTATAAGCCGAAATTCTCAGGATCCGGTTTCCCGCAGATAAGGTAGGTGTAAACTTCTTTTCTCCCCCGCTTACATTAATATTGGTCCAACCCCGCGAGTTCAAAGTAGTATTGGAAGTCACTCCGTCGAAGTTTTCTTCTAAAAGGAATTTAGATCCTTCAACCAAATTATTCCCACAATCCAGGTAAACAGGGTCACAACGCTCGCCATTCATATTCAAAGCATCTGGAGTATTTATCATGATAACATAATGTTCATCGTAAAAATCACGGGTTAGAATACCTTCTACACTTCCGCTACCTGTAGGCAGTAGTAAAGATTTAAAATCTGAAAACGTACTAGTACTTAAAATAGAAGTGGATCCGGTTTGGCAACTTATGAGCTGCCGTTCCCCATCATATCGATCTACAACATTCGAGGCAAACGAGTATAGATTATTTTCCTTCACCAGGTTTGGATCGAACTGAACATCATTAATCTGTATATATAAATTCTTTAACTCATCAGAAAAATCATCAATACTAATTTGAAGTGGCTTTATTTCCTGTTTTACTTCAGTTCTAATAATATGATCAGCAATAAGGGAACCTGGAATTGCCACGACATCACCCCTATTCTGAATTCCCAATTGTAAAACCCCATTATTAAAGCTAAGACTTAAGCCATCTAATTTCACAACCACTTTCCGGCCAACATCAAATGTCTCATATATTGAATTGTCATCTAACAGGATCTGGATTCCAGAGGTAGGATCTTCAGGTTTATCCTGCAAAATAATTTCCTTATAAAAATTTCCTCCAGCGTCGCTTGAGATCACATAGCCTTCAAACCAGGTTTCAGAATCCTGAAACGTATATATCTCCCCTGTTCGAGGGTCAAAATTTCCTTTCACAGCCATTATAGAAGTGAGATCGCCGGTAATATCTATTTCAGGTATATCAATTCCGGGTGTATCATAATCGTCTGTTTTCACACAAGAATTGAGGAGAAAACCTATTAAAGCACAGACTACAAATATCTTTTTCATACCTATTCAAATTAAAATCTCAAACTCAGATTCACGAAAAAGCTGGTACCATACCCCAGCCAGTATTTATTACCAAAAACGGGCATATCCCTGTCCATATCTTGCTTCAGGGTTCTATAATTTGAATTTCGCGCCTGCTCAAATCCGCCAGATTTATATTCCTTATCAAGTAGATTATTTATACTCACAAAAAATCCGAGATACTTATCCTTAATTCGCCAGGACTTCCCTCCTACCAGGTTCACCAGGAAATAACTATCAAATTTTTCCTGTTGCAATAGTGCCCGGGCGACCTCTTCATCATAATCCAGCAGGGGAAATCCGTCATAATCTGTTTGAAAATTAGAAGTTCTGCTTAACGGATTAATATCTATAAAGCCATGTGAGAAGTAATTCAGCATGCTGCCAAACCACCAGTATTGAGGATCCCTATATTCAAATCCTATTTGTGCCGCTCTTTGAGGACCACCGGCCAGGTAATAATCTTTTAAGTAGGTCTTCCCATAATCTTTAGGAGCGGAAAATGATGCCGAACTCAAATACAAAGAAGGATTATTTGCATAGGTAAACTGACCTAATGAGGCCACCGCCTTCAGTTTTATCATAGAATTTACCTGGTATTCACTCCCAAATTCCAAACCGAATAATTGCTTATCTATATCTGTAAGCACTTCCTGAACAAATGCCACCGTATTTTCGCTTCCAAGATCTCCTAAGCCATTGCTGAAATAATATGATACTTCAGCGGCATTATTGATCTTCGTTAAATACCCGGTAAGACGTAAGTTGAACTTTGAAGAGCGATATCTATAGCTTAGATCTGAAGTCTGAATGATCTCTTCCTCACTACCTCTGACTATTTCATTATTCTGCCTTGGATTAACAAATACATTTCTAAAACCGGGTGGCTTATTAAAATAGCAAAGATTAACTTCAATATTCTGTCTCCCTGAGAATTTATAGATCAAACCAGATTTTAAGCCGATATCCAGAAAATCTGCTGATTCGCTTTCCCCGAGGGAGTTTCCTGAGAAGATGCCATTCTGATATTTTCCGTCCCGCTGATATTTAACCGTTCCAAACTTTCCAGAGAGACTCAATTCCAATCTTTTGAAATAATACTGTGCCTGCAGAAAAGTTTCGGAAAGGTTAGAACTTATCTCATAATTGTATTTATAGCTATCCCGGACTGCAACCGACCTGTCAGGATTCAAAAGATCAGACTGGCTGGCAAGTATCAAAGGAGTACCAGACACCTCTTCGGCAAAAACATCAATATCCAGGAAACTTGACCCACCAAAAAGATCTTTGATCCTGGCAAAATTGTCACTTTTCAGAGAACTAAATCTAATTCCCGCATTGACCTTAAAATTATCCTGCAATTTCCAGTTCAGAATAAGGTTTGCGCTTAATTGATTGTCCCGGTTCACATCTTCGGCTAAAGCATAGATGGAGTTTGTACCACTTAGAGATGCCGTGTTATTGGCCAGGTATAATTGTTCCCAATTGAATTGTCCGTTATCAACAAAATCATTTTGAGAACGCAAGGCAGCTTCAAAATTTTCAGAACCCTCGAATCTCAAATAATAGCTTGGTAATTTTTGATAATACGCAGGATCTGGGTTTGCCCCACCGCCAAGATAAGCCTGCTGCCAGTCCAGCTCTGCTGAAGTTGTTCCGCCATAATCTATCCTTGAATTGGTTACTTCACCAAACTGGTAGGAAATATTGGTATTCAAATCCATATTTTCAGAAAACTGCCAGAAATGATTCAACATTAAAACAGGTTCTCTGATCTCCCTCATCCTGGAATTTCGAATATCACCTTCCTGGTAACCCCAGTAAGGATTATATTTTCGTCCTTTGAGATCCAGCACTTCCTGAGTAAGCGGGGCAGATTTCCCTCGGGTAACCGGGGTATAAAAACCTGTAAAATTCAGGGAATGATTGTCACTTATCTTTTTCTCTACCGAAGCAAAAAAGGAATTTGCATCATATAAAGTTCCATCCATGTATCCTTCCTCAGCATAACGCCTCGCTATAGAAAATGCATAAAACCATCCATTCCCCTTTTCCCCGGAAGCATAAGTTGCCATAAGCCTTCCGGAATATGACCTATTGGAACCGGCAACCGAAATCCTCGATCCCTTTTGATATTTTGAAGCCCGCATCATAATATTGGTGGTCCCGCCCAAACCTCCAAAACCATATTCTGTAGGTGCTATACCAATACTGAAAACCTGGTTTCGCTGCACATCATTCAGTCCGCCCCAATTGCTCCATTGTGGCCGACCATCATAAAGCTTGTTCATTTCAACCCCGTTAATAAGCAGCTTTCCATATTCTGAACCTAAACCCCGAACCCTAAAGAAAGTCTGACTAAAATCGAAAGCGGCAGCATTGAGATAAACATCCCTGGTGGATTGCAGCAGCCCCGAAATATTATCGAATTTTCCTTCTTCGGCAAGGATCTCAGATTCTGTAAGACTGATCGTAAACTGCTGGCTGCGTTCGTAAAATTCATCGGGCTGAAGTAAGATATCTCCCAGATCTTTATTTTCAGAAGTTATTTTTAGCGGTAAGCGTTTGGTGATATATCCCGGCCTGGAAACCACCAGAATGACTTCGTTAGAAACAGTGGTTTCCACCCCGATGGAAAATGATCCGTCGGTATTGGTCAGGGTTTCATTAAACGATCCCTGAATTGCAATTTTAACCTGTGGTAAGGGCACATCGGTGATTGCGTCTACTAACCTGCCCTGTCCGGCCGGTTGCTGGGAACTCACTTTCAAACTTATAAGAATGAAGATGAAGACCCAGAAAATCGAAATTTTCATCTAGTGCCTTCTCATCGAAATGTAATATAATGTTAGTCAATTATATTATAACTAACAAAATATCAGTACTTTAAACTCCATTATTCACGATATTAATTTGAAGCCAAACCTTATACCGGTATTTTTAGTTTTTTACCTGATACTTTTTTCGGGCAATGCCGTACATTGTCAGAATATGAAAGATTACCAGATCGAAACCGTGGCTTTCTACAACGTAGAGAACCTTTTTGATACCGTAGACGACACATTGACTTTTGATGATGATAGGACAGCGCTAGGAAAAGATCGTTGGACAGAGGAGCGTTATCAAAGAAAAATAGAAAATATCGCCCGGGTACTTTCAGAGATCGGGAAGGATGAAGCAGGAAACACTCCGCTAATTATTGGATTATGTGAGATCGAGAACAGGCTGGTGCTGGAAGATATAATCTCTCATGAATACCTGGCAGAAAAGAATTACGGAATCATTCACTTCGATTCACCAGACGAACGAGGTATTGATGTCGCCCTCTTATATCGAAAATCAGGATTTATTCCCCTGAATTCACAACCCAGAAAACTAATGATCTATGATGCCGATAAGCGGGATTACACCCGGGACCAATTGGTTGTAAGCGGAGTAATGCATGGTGAAGAGATCCATTTTATAGTAAATCACTGGCCATCCCGGTCTGGTGGTGAAGCTAAAAGCAGTTATAAGCGTGAGAAAGCAGCAATACTGAATAAAAGGATCATAGATTCCTTATATCGGCAGGATCCAAATGCCCGCATCATTGGAATGGGAGATTTTAACGATGATCCTACCAATAAAAGCTTTAAAAAGTTCTTACAAACAAAAGCTCAAATTTCAGAATTGAAGGAAAGAGAACTATATAATCCTATGGAAATAATGCTCAAAAACGGAAAAGGCACCCTTGCTTATCGAGATTCCTGGAATCTATTTGATCAATTCTATCTTTCCCAAAGCCTGGTTTCGAGAAACTTTGAAGGTTTTCAGCTTTACAAAGCAGGAATATTCAATCCGCCGTATGTGATCACCCAAAGCGGGCAATACAGAGGTTACCCATTCAGAACCTATGGTAGTTCGGGTTACGAACCGGGCTATAGCGATCACTTTCCAGTGTACCTGTTCCTGATCAGGCAAGTTAAAAACGAACAATAAAAAAGCCTCCATGATACTGGAGGCTTTTTAGTATTCAGATAATCACATTTCGACTGTGCTCAATGTGACCGTTTATTATATCATCTAGAGCCAGGCAGACCAAGGAATTCTTGAAAGCATTGCTATCAAAGCAAATCCGTAAAAGATGGCCAGCATCTTGAATTTAGGCCTGGAAGTAAGTTTCTTTTTATGCTTGGAATACCCAATGGTGATCAGGGCAATGGCAATGATCATGATTAAAGGGTGCTCTACATTATAAAGTCTTAAAACAGAATCTTTCATGACACCACCCATTCCTACTTCGCCCCACATCTTAAAATACGGGGTGGTAAAGTAAAGAACGATCCCTATAAGCAGCTGTATATGCGAAACGATAAGTGTAAACAGCGCTAGTCTAAAATTGGTCGCTGAATATTCCTTATTTGTAGCGAAGCCAATGATCGCATTAAAACTGGCTATCAATAACATGAACAGCACCAGGTATGCCCAATATGAGTGAATGAATTGAACTGTTTCGTACATAGTAATAGTGTTTTTAAGTATGGGCTAAAATACTAAATGTATTTCTTTTTATTCCCATCTGTTTTCAGCATCATCACCGCCCCAGATGAGGGTTGCCAGAAATGGATTATCGATAAATGGATTTCTATTTCCCTGAGCAGCATAAATAACATTATTTCGCTGAATCTCGAATTCTGAAACCGGATCTTCAATATTCCATTCAAGGAACAGATCAAGACCACCTACGGTCACAAAATCCTCTCCATACCTTAGGTTAACATACATTACCATCCTGGCAACATCTCCTCTCCAGTCGTCTCCAGGGAACCAGGAATTATCATTTACCAGCTTAAAATCTCCGCTGCCATCGGTAAAAGGAAAGTTCAATCTCTCTGAATTCACATCAACGTCTGCCGCTCGCATATGGTGCATATCGTTCTTAGCTTCTTCTGAAGATAGTCTGGACTGCGGATAAATATGTTCGGTATTAAAAGTTTCTCCTGCGTTAAGATCTCCCACCTGATATTCATCTTCTGGCCTACTTTCACCTGAATACATCAAGATTACATTATTTGGATTAGCCGGATCTTCATCTGCATCATAAAGGTAATCGTGTCTTTGATAGTATTCCAGGCGATTGGTGTGCATGGTGGTAGTAAAGCCTGAAAGTTCTTCATACAGTAATTCAGGGTCCTGGGTAAAAGCCACATCATTATAGTAATCTGCAAGGCTGGCAGGAATGTTAAAACTTACCGGTTCAACAACGCTAACAGTAATCGTTGCGGTTACACAGGTAGGTTCAGCATCGTCGTCACATAAGGTGTAAGTGAAAGAATCGTCACCTTTGAAGCCAGCGGATGGTTTATAGGTAATGGTACCATCTGCATTAAGTTCTGCTGTTCCAGAAGCCCCGTCAAGATCTATAGAAACTATTTCGGCATCATCTATAACCTCATCATTATTAAGCATTTTATCTATCACCACTTCCGTAGCAGTGGTTGTGATCACCACTGTATCGTCATTAGCTACCGGATCACCTTCATCCAGCACCGTCATATTGATCGTAGCCGTAGAACAGGAAGGAGTTTCATCTGAATCACAAATAGTATAAGTGAATGAATCTTCCCCGCTAAAACCTTCATTTGGTGTATAGCTTATGCTTCCATCTTCATTAAGGACAACGGTAGCATTACCGCTTTCAGACTTAACTTCGGTGGTAGCCGCTGCATCCAGAAGTTCATCATTTTCCAGGTAATTTCTAATGACCAGATCCTGATCTTCATTGATCGTATAGGCATCATTATTCGCTACCGGATCACCGGCATCTGTAACCGTAAGTGTTACCATGGCAGACGAACATCTGCTATCATCACCGGGAACACAAAGATCATATGAGAAGCTATCTTCCCCGATGTAGTCTGTAGGAGGATCGTAAGTAATACTCCCATCACGGTTATCTGTGATCGTTCCCCCTTCTACAGTTTCATTGTCAAAATCGCTAACCCTGGCGTTATCAACAAGGTTATCGTTAGAAGTAAGGTCGCTAAGGGAAATCTTAAGCTGCTGATTCTCTCTGGCATTAAATGCATCATTAACTGCTTCGGGATTGCCTGTTCCAGGAGTTGGATCTGGTTTTGGCGCAGGATTCTCATCTGAACTACAACCTAAAAGTACAGTGATAAGAACCAGGTAAATATATTTTTTCATAGTAGATTTTTGTATCAGGATTGCAAATATCATATAAATCAATGAATTAAAAAACCTCTTGCCGTTAGACAAGAGGTTTTTAGAATAATCAATGATATTGGATCATTATTTAGAAACGAACCCACTCACCACCTTCTTTTATAAGACGAATGTCTTCAGTAGTGTTAGATCCATTATAGATATCGAATGTAATTACATACTTCTGTCCTTCAGCTGCATTTGGAGCAGTCTCGTTAAGAAATGCCTGCATTGCAAGAAGAATTGAATCGTCACTCCAGTAAGCAGAAGCTCCCGGTCTACGATCGAAGTTAGTATAACGCTCCATACTAGCAATCTGAGTAGAAAGATCTGCATTTCCACTCAATGCCTCAGCAATAATTCCATAATCTGGTCCTGCTAGTGTGTATTTGATAGTATTATCTGGAACCCACATTCCATTTTCGTAACCAAACTGAAGAGTTTCAGAAGTTACAGATGGAATAGCCATCCATGCTCCGTTCTGGAATACATAGTTCACATATTCTGTTACCGTAGCTTCACCGTTATAGAATTTATAACCAACAGCTTTGTATTCACCTTCAACTGCATAAGGAAATTCTCTACCCAAGAAGATACCGATCTTCGCAAGTGCTTCTTCCTCGTCTCCGAAGTTTCCAAAACGCTGACCGAATTCCTCAGTATAGCTATTTTCAGGTAGCATATAAGGCTCATCCCAGTCACCATTAGTATAAGCGAATACTGTAGTTTCTTCGATAGTTGAAACTGAAGCATCAGCATCGATCACATAGTCATCACCACTTAGGATCACGTTAGTGATCGCAGAGCTTACAGAACCGTTATAGATCGCGTAAGAAACAACGAACTTGCTTCCGTCCGCAGCATCTGGATAGGCAGTTTTCAGGGTGAAGTTGATCGCTTCAAGAAGCATACCTTCACTCCAGTAGTTATCACTAGTAGATCTAACATCAAAACTTCCAAAACGAGCAACGTTTGCAGCAGGTCCAGGATAAGTATCGGCGAATTCTGCACCTACAGCATCATAATCTGCATCAGAGAAATCGTAAGCCATTCCACCTACAGCAACATATGCATTCCCGTCAAATTGAACGGTCATACTCTCTGTTCCTGAGCTACCATCGTAAATTGCATAGCTAACATTGTATTTTTGACCAGCTACATCTCCAAATTCTTCAGAAATTACAGCACCAAGAGCTTCTACGATCATATCGTTGCTCCAGTATGCATCTCTATCATCTCTTCTATCGAAGTTGCTGTATTGAGCAGCACTGGAAGCAGGCTCTGGATATACATCTCCAAGCTCATCTCCAATCACGTCAAAATCATCTGCAGTTAAAGTATAAGCAATCTCTTCTGCAAGGATGTTGTAAGTAAGCTCGATATATTCTCCTTCTTGTACCTGTGGGTACTTTTCATCAAGAAAATCGATAACTTCTCCTCTACCCGTAAAATAATCTGTAGAAAGATCTATTAAAGCATAGTCTGAAGAAGCTACTGTATAAGACTCTATTCTTAGAGGATTGTAAAGATCGAATCCTACGTTAAGGATAGACCCAGCTCCATAGGTTGGGAAAAGGTCTGAAAGAAGTGTTGGAATCAAAGTTCTCGCATCTTCTTCTGAACTGAAGTTAGGGAAATTAAGTCCCAGATCATCATAATCATCTTCAGTAAGCACGTAATCTGCCTGAGCGACTGCCAGCTGATTATCCAGCTCATTGTCGATTTCGTCATGAATGTCATCAAGAGGGTTACAGCTAACTACAACCAGCCCTAATAACATCAATAAAAGGTTAAAAGACTTTTTCATTATTATTTTTTTAGAAATTAAGTTTTGCTCCTACAGTGTAAGTTCTTCCGAAACCGTACCATACCAATGCTGTACGTGCATTGTTTCCTAAACCATTCTGAGCGTTAGCAATATATTCTGTATTGGTGATGTTGTAAACATTCGCATTCAGGGCAGTATCAAAACCAGCTACTGAGAAGTCATAAGAAAGACCTACATCAAGAGTTCCGAAATCTGGCACTTGCCATACTTCAGGAGCATCTGGATTAGTTCTGCTTACAGGATCGAAGTCAGAATAGAAATCTCCGTAGAAGTTATAATTAGCTCTAAGTCTCATTTCTGAAAGGAATTCGTAATCTACACCAAGACCAGCAGTTGTCTGTGGAGTACCACCAACTTTTGTATCTCCAATATAAAGATTTATTTCGTCTACAAGGTTTTGTTCCTCGTCAAATATCTGAACTCCAGTCACATCGTCTGCCCAGGTGTAGTCACCTAAAGAAGCAAAACCTGTAATGCTAAGTTCTTCGAAAGGACGGTATTCGAAATCTACCTCGATACCCTGGTGAAGTGCATTCACCCCTAGGATGTTTGCTACACCAAGAGAACCATCAGGGTTGTTATAGCTATAAGTAAGAGATCTATCGTTCCAGTTAGTTCTGTATGCATTTACGTTAGCTCTCCATTTGTCTGTTCTGAAAGTATATCCAACTTCAGCACTAAAGATCTTTTGATTTTTAGCATCAGAGTTTACGTCATTCTGGAAGTTAAGGAATACAGCATCGAAGAAAGGAGCTTTCTCGAAGTATCCAATATTGGCAAATACACCACTACTCTTTGTAAAGTTGTAATTAGCACCACCTTTTACCTGGTATCCAAAGAAGTTAACATAATCTGTTTCCTGTGCTGGATCTGAATCTAAATAGTTGAAATAATCAACTCTCTTATAAGATGTATTTGAAGCTGCAAGAGAGATAAATGCGTCAAAATCTGACTTTGTATACTCTGCCTGAAGGAATCCACCTTCCCAAAGTACGATACCATCATTCCAGTAGCTTATCTTATCTCCAACCTGTGCAAGGTTTACAGGATCATTTGCATTAGAGTCATCATACCAGTACTGACCTCCTAGAAGATCTGTAACTTCCTGGAAGTGCTTCCCTTTGTAGTATCTAAGGTCTACACCAGCAAGTAGTTCGATGTCTTCAGTAATATCTGTAGAAAGCGTAGATAAAGCTCCAAACCAGTTGTGGTCGTTTCTTGAAGCTCTAAGGATAGTTTCAGATCCCTGAGCACCGTTAGCGATATTCTCGTCTACGATAAGATCAAGATTTACAGGCTGTAAATATCCGTCTCTGTATTCAGAATCAAGACCGAACTTGTTTGTTCCGGCCCATCCGCCACCTCCACCAGTACCGAATGAAGCATAAACGGCAGTAGATAAAAGTGTGTTCTCATTAATATCCCAGTAATGGTTAAGGGACATTTGTGGTTTGTGGTAGAAGTTATCCTCGATGTGTGTAACCTGACCATTAAGGTAACCCCAGTCACCGTTAAATTTGATACCTCTTTCGCTTTCACGGTAAGTTTCGATCAAATATCTGTTCTGACGCTGACCGTGTCTTTGTGGAGCACCAAAAGCAGTGAAAGAAAGCTCGTGGTTTTCTCCAAATTCCTTCGCGATGTTCACGAAGTAGTTATAACCAATAAATTCAGTTCCGTCAACATATCCATCACCAACGGTTCTTGAAGCAGAAACAGTAGCAGCAAGACCATTTTCAGTTCTACCAGTTGAAACAGTAGCTCCAAATTTAGTATAACCATCGTTACCTGTTGCAGCATAGATGTTTCCACCTTTTTCAGCATCAGTTGACTTAGTTACGATGTTTACAGTACCACCAATAGATGGAACGGCAACTTTCGCAGCACCAAGACCTCTTTGTGTTTGCATAGTTCTGGTTACGTCTGAAAGACCTGCCCAGTTACTCCAGTATACACGACCATTTTCCATGTCGTTTACAGGAACACCGTTGATCATAACGGCAATATTTTCACCTTCGAAACCTCTCATACGAAGCTCAGCATCACCAAAACCACCACCGGCTTTGTTCGCGTAAACTCCAGGAGTAGACTTAAGTACTTCAGGAAATTCCTGGTTACCGATCTTAGTTTCGATCTCTGCAGCGCTAATCGTAGAAACGGCTACAGGTGTCTTACGGTCTATCGCAAGAGAGAAACTAGTAACAACAACCTCATCCAATGCATCTGCATCTGGGCTAAGAATGATACTACCTAGATCTTTAGTCCCTCCAGAGATGGAGAATTTCACTTTTTTTGTTTCATAACCTACGAAACTGATCTCAATAGAACCTTCGGCTTTGCTTACATCAAGGCTAAAGTTTCCATCAAAATCTGTCATGGTACCATTGCTTGTGCCAGTAACTTTTACGTTGGCACCTGGCAGGGGACCATCCATTTCAGAATCCATAACCTTTCCAGTTATAGTTCCTTGAGCAAAAATTGTAGCAGATGTAAGGAGCATCGCTAGCAGTAATAATTTCCTCATTTCTTTTTTGTTTGTGTTTGATTAAAATTCGGTGCAAAAAAACACAATTCTTACATAACTAGCATTATCTAAGTGTTAAGACTTTTAACTTATTACGTATGATTCTTGCCAAAATCAAGGGAATAGAGAAAAGAAAAATTTAAAAAATCCTACAAATTAATTGTTAAGCAATTGAAAATCAATTAATAGCATTTTGAGATTCTATTGAGGGTGAAATTTTATTATTTATTAAAAAAAATAAAAAAGCTCCAGATTTCTCTGGAGCTTTTGTTAATTATCTGGAAATAAGGCTAGAACCTAAAAGCTACGCTCGCATTCCAGGTTCTTCCCCATCCGAAGAATACATTATTTCTTGTATTTACTCCGTCATAAGTCTCGTCTCCTGGCTGCGCAAGGATATTCGTATTAGATTCAGACATATAGATGTTATCTGTAACGTTATTCACGTTAACTCTAAAGCTCAACCTGTTATCTCCCAGATCAAGACCATAAGAAGCTCCAAGATCTAAAAGACCATAAGAAGGAAGTTCAAATACCTCGAAATTAGGATTGTTCAATGCATCTGTAGCATCAAAATCTGCATAAAGTTTATCTGCATATCTGTAAGTTGCATCAACGTTTAAGTTATCAACTATCTGATAATCTACACCTGCACTGGCAGTGAACTGAGCAGCGTTACCTACCTTAACTCCGTCAAGGCTAAGAACTGCATCGTCTACACCAGGAATTGGGTTCTGGTTCTCATCGAAATAAGAAGCCACAACATCATCCTTGTATTCCCAGTCACCAACAGAAAGCATGGCATTCCATTTAAATTTGTTGGTTACCCTTCCATAAAAATCAAATTCAAAACCTTTGTGAACCTGGGTAATTCCAAGTAGGTTGGCAGTACCTCTAATTTCCTGTGGAGTATCCTCGAAGAAAGTAGCGGCATCACTCTCGAATCTATCTGCCCATGAAGTTCTGTAGATGTTAACGTTAGCATTGAAGTATTGAGAACGGAAACCATATCCCAGTTCAATTCCAAATACCTGCTCGTTAGTTAGGTTCGGGTTTAAAGTATTACCAAAGTTGATATAAACCGCATCAAATAATGGTTGCTTAGAGTAATAACCAATGTTACCAAATACGTTGTGCTGGTCATTGATATTATAGTTCATACCACCTTTAATATTTCCTCCAAGGATGTTTTCCCATCCTGTCTCCTGGTTACCCGGAGCCTCGTTGAAATATTCAATTCTTTTGAATCCCTGGTTAGATAAAGCTCCCTGAACAAAAGCAGAGATCTGGTCTCCGGCGTATTCCAACTGTCCGAATACACCAGCCCATCTTACAAGACCATCATTATAGTAGTCGATCTTTTCTTCATCGTCGATACTTTTGAAAACGTTCAAAGTATTACCGATGGTAGGATCGTAAGTTTCACTTAAGAACCTGCTAGGATTGTTGCTATCTGCAGTTGAGCGGTATATATCTGCTCCCATTAGGTCTACCAATCTACGGTAGTGGAAACCTCTATAAGATCTAAGATCTGCACCTACGTCTAAAGTTATCTTATCTGTAAGTTCTGTTTCAAAGTTTGAGATCACCCCAAACCAGTTGTGTGAGTTCACAGAAGAACGCTGTGAAATACCATTTTCACCAGAACGATCTCCGTTCCCGGTGTTTACAAACTGTCCCTGATATTGTCCTTCACCAGAATATGGCTGTCTAGGATCTCCAAGAGAAGGAACATCCTGACCAGAGTTCCATGCAAAAATATCATCTATAGGAAGCAGACCGTCATCTGTTAAAGGTAAAGCGAAAGACTGTCTACCATTAATTCTACCAATAGAACCAATAGAACCACCTCTACCAAAAGAAGCATAAGCAGTGGTAGATAATTTAGAAAGGCTTGTAATATCCCATTCCCAGTTAAGAGAAGCTACAGGTTTGTGGTAGAAGTTTCCTGAGAAAGTAAACTCTTTTCCATTTCTGTATCCAAAATCTGGGTTATATTTTTCGTTTGGCTCTCCATTTTCACCATAAGCAAGGTAGCTGGAAAGTCTGGTAAAGAAACCTCTTTGGTTGTGTTGCTGTGGAGCACCGGTGAGCATGAAATTGAATTCATGATCATCATTTGGCTGGTATCCTACTCCAATAAAGTAGTTATATCCTTCAAATTCGGTTCCGTTCACGTAACCATCACCAGCAGTTCTGCTTAAAAGGAAAGATCCAGACCAACCGCTATCGCTAAGTCCTGTGTTATAAGAAGCAATTGTTTTCAGGTAATTATCGTTACCGAAACTAGCCTTTACAAAACCACCTTCAGACATTTGAGCTGAACGGGTTACAACGTTAATAGTACCTCCAACAGAAGAAACGGCAAGTTTAGAAGAACCTAAACCTCTTTGCACCTGTACTGCAGAAGCTACATCACTAAGACCAGCCCAGTTACTCCAGTATACCTGCCCGTTTTCCATATCGTTAACAGGAATACCGTTGATCATTACAGCAGAGTTCTGAGTATCAAAACCACGAATGGTGATACGGGAATCTCCAAATCCACCACCTTGTTTAGTAGCGTAGATAGAAGGAGTAGTATTAAGGATCTCAGGGAATTCCTGGTTTCCTAATTTCTCCTGGATCTCTGTAGAACGTATCGTAGAAACAGCAACCGGTGTTTGACGATCTTTTGCAAGATCCACAACTCCTGTAATAACTACTTCAGATAGAGCATTGGCATCTGGACTCAATACAATCTCTCCAAGATCTACGGTTTGACCACCGCTTACATTAAATTGAACAGTTTTAGGAGAATACCCCACAAAACTGATTCTTAGTTTCCCAGAAGAATCTTCAACATCTATGCTGAAGTTACCGTCGAAGTCGGTCATGGCACCTTGTTGTGTGCCAACAACCATCACGTTCGCACCTGGTAATGGACCATCCATTTCAGAATCCATTACCGTACCGGTAATAGTACCCTGGGCAAAGATTGTAGTTGAAGCCAGTAGCATCACTAAAAAAAGAATCTTTCTCATCTTCAAAAATTTGTAGTTTGTTTTAAAATTTTTGCAAAAAAAGTCAATTCCTGACTTTTGTAAAATTCACAAATGTTAAGATTAGAAATTTTAACAATCTTGTTCTCAGGGATTAAGCATAAAAAAATAAGCCCTTGATTACAAGGGCTTTAAAAATTAAAAATGAATATTTATATATGTTCAGACTATTTGTCCAGGTAGAATTTCAACAGATTTTTTGTTGAAGAATCATGCTCATCTACCGTTTTTGTTGCGAATTCTGAAAGGATCTTATTAGCGAGTTGTTTCCCTAATTCTACTCCCCATTGATCATAACTAAAAATATTCCAGATGATCCCCTGCACAAAGATCTTATGCTCATACATGGCAATAAGTTTCCCCATACTCTCCGGAGTCAGTTTTTCGATAAGGATGGTATTTGTAGGATTATTCCCCTCAAAAACTTTAAAAGGACTAATTCTATCTATTTCATCTTGGGCAAATCCTTTAGATTTTAACTCCTTCTCTACTTCCTCAGCCGTTTTACCGTTCAGTAATGCTTCAGTCTGAGCAAAGTAATTTGCCATTAACTGGTCCTGGTGAACTTTATCCCCGAAAAGAGATTTCTTAAAGCCGATAAAGTCGGTCGGGATCAATTTAGTTCCCTGGTGGATCAATTGAAAAAATGCATGCTGAGAGTTGGTTCCAGGTTCTCCCCAAATAATGGTTCCGGTTCCATAAGAAACCTTTTCCCCATTACGGTCTACACTCTTACCATTACTTTCCATGATGGCTTGCTGAAGGTAAGACGGGAACTTATCCAGGTATTGAGAATAAGGAATTACCGCTTCACTTTCTGCCTTGAAAAAGTTATTGTACCAGATCGTTAACATGGCTAACTGAACGGGAAGATTTTCTTTAAACGGAGTATTCTTAAAGTGATCGTCCATTTTTCGTGCACCTTCAAGTAGAGAAGCGAAATTATCGTATCCTATAGCCAGGCTTATGGAAAGGCCTACCGCGCTCCATAGAGAGAAACGGCCTCCAACCCAATCCCACATCGGGAAAATATTTTTAGGATCTATCCCAAAAGCTTCTACTTTCTCAAGGTTGGTAGAAACCGCCACGAAGTGTTTGGAAACTTCCTTTTCAGGCACAGATTTCAGGAACCATTCCCTAACCGTAGTCGCATTACTCAATGTTTCCATTGTAGTAAAGGTCTTGGAAACGATAAGGAATAAGGTAGTTTCAGGATTAAGATCCTTTATTGTCTCGTGAACATGATCACCATCTACATTAGAAATAAAATGCATTTTCAGGTGATTCTTATAAAATTCAAGACTTTCAGTAACCATTACAGGTCCAAGGTCTGAGCCGCCAATACCAATATTTACCACGTCGGTAAAGGTTTTCCCGGTGTAACCCTTTCTGGTTCCATCTATGATCTCGTTACTAAAGGCACGAATCTTTTCTTTCACTTCCTGAACTTCAGGAACTACATTCTCACCTCTTACCTTGATATCAGCATTTTTATCTGCCCTTAAAGCAGTATGCAATACCGGACGATTTTCAGTCTGGTTTATAGCTTTTCCTGAGAAATAACTATCAATAGCCTCATCAAGTTTGCACTCTTCAGCTAGTTTGAGAAGTAAATCCCGGGTATCTTCTGTGATCCTGTTTTTACTAAGGTCAACATAAAAATCTTCCCACTTTAGAGTGAATTTATCTGCACGATCACCATCCTGGGCGAACATCTCGCGCATATGCGCATTCTCTATTTTTTTATAATGATCTTTTAATTCGCTCCACGCGTTGGTAGTAGTTGGATTGATATTTTTCATCTATATATTTTTGTAGGGTATTTCTTCTAATTCTTCCTTTAAAGGTTGGATATAAGCGAAATACTCATCCTTCAGATTATCTTCTATATGCTTCGCAGATGGAAGATTTTGACGGTAAGGATCAACCTGCCTGCCATTTACCCAGAATCTATAGCATACGTGAGGTCCCGTAGCAAGTCCCGTGCTTCCCACATAACCAATAACATCTCCCTGCTTTACCGTCTGGCCGTTTCTGACCGCTCTTTTCGTCATGTGAAGATACTGCGTAGTGTATTTACTGTTATGGCGTATTTTCACGTAATTTCCGTTACCAGAAGTATAGCTGGAAGCGATCACCGTACCGTTAGCAGTACTTACGATTGGAGTTCCATAATCTGCAGCGTAATCTGTCCCCAGGTGAGCTTTCCACCTTTTTTGAACCGGGTGAAAACGTCTTTTGGTATATCTTGAAGATATCCTGGAATAATTAAGCGGTGCCTTTAAAAAGAAGCTTTGCAATGCTTTTGCCTCCTCATCATAAAAGCTTGGTTTACCAGAAATAGTATCGCTTAAATAATTGAATGCGTAAAATGGCTTATCTGAATGTTTGAAAACTGCCGCATCTACCTTCTCTACTCCCACAAAAACAGTATCGTCGATATATTTTTCATGGTAGATCATCTTGAACTGATCGCCCTTCTGAAGTTTAAAGAAATCGATACTCCACTGGTAGATATTGGATAATTCATAAACCAGCAGATTGCTTAATCCCTGCGCCTGCATAGATTCCGATAGAGAAGAAACGATCACTCCAGAAACCTCTCTTCGTTTTACCGTTACCGGTCTTTTTTTGGTTTCCGCATAAATACTATCCCCAATAGAGACCACAGTATAGTTGATCTTGTCGTTCTCGTAAATAAAGTATTGCGGAGTTTTCGCCGAATCCTTAGCCTTAAGGATCATATATTTTTTACCGGCAGTAATACGGGCAGGATTAAAAGTGTCTTTAACCTTATTGGAAATCTCAAACACCTTTCCATGGCCAACACCATTTTTATCCATAATATACCCAAAACTGTCTCCAGGTTCGATAGTGTCTTTAACTACTTCAAAATCATTAAGGACAAAACCATATTCTTTTTCAACCGGAGGTAATTTTTCTTTTTTAACCTCTTTGTTTACAGCCTGGTCTTTTTCCTCATCATTGCAGGCAACAAATGCCAGCATCAACATTAACAGTAAGCCTAGTTTCTTCAATTTTCTACTTTTTATTTTCTGTATTAAACGTATGGTTAACCCATTGTTTGCCCCAATCCTGTTTTTCTTCTTCGGTCCAGAGAGCTGGGAAGAAGGATATTCTTTGAAAGCTTGGAGGCAGGAATTTCTTCCAATTGGTTCCTCCCGTAGCCTTTACAGTTTGTTTGTCTTTACTTAAATACCTGTAGGCAGCCCCCATATGCATAAGCAACCAGTTGATATTCACATTCACATCAAGGTTACGCATTGCCTTTACCAGCTCCTCATTATTCCTGTCATCTTCATGCATGTTGAGGAAACGATGATAAATGGTATTTCCGTATACTCCATTCGCAATCCTTAAGAATCGCGGAGTATATCTCTTTTCAAACTGTTTTAAAGTGAGTGTTTTTTCGCCGGTTTCCAAATCTATACCTCCTTTTTTCCAGTAGATATTCTCATAAAGTTCTTCTACAGCGTTCTCTTCTGAAAAATCTTTACGGATATCTGCGGAAACAAGATTCTCTAATGGCGTAGAATACAACTCGATCATTCTGAATTGTGCCGACTGAAATCCACTGGCTGGAAGTAAGGCCATCCTGAATTTCAGGAATTGCTCCCTTTCCATCCCTTTGATCATCACGTCGAAGGAATCTATCAGGATCCTGAAATAGCGATTTATTCTATTAAGCTTTTCAATAAAGAAAGATGCGGTTAAAGTCGCACTTTCTATGATTTGCTTTTGCTCGTGTATGATAAGTTTGAAATACAGCTCGGTGATCTGATGATAGGTAATGAAGATCATTTCATCAGGAAAATGCGTATTTGTTTTTTGCAGACTTAAAAGAGTGTCTACCTCTATATAATCCCAATAGGACAAGTAACGGTCGTAAAGCAGACCATCCAAATAGGACCCCATATCCTGACCCGAATTCTTAAACTTTTCTTCAAGTTTTATGATTCGTTCCGCGATCTCGGGTTTTATCTCCATGCTTAATTCATTATGATGCTGAACTGATGTTTGAGACCTTTATATGCTTCTAAATCTGCATCTAGCGAACCAACCGCCAGATCTGCTTCGATTTTCACAGGGATTTTATTTTTATCATCACTAACCCAAAAAGTAAGGCTTTCCTTTTCCTTAAATACGCGGCCCGCTAAAACATAAGGCCTGAACTTAAGGGTAGCTATCTTTCCAAACTTAGTTTTGATCACTTCCCTGCCCAGAAATACAAGCTTGAAATCGAGATTTTCATCGTCTATGAACATGTTAAGGCGCATCTCTTTTCCAGGCTTCAAACCATCAATATCAATTTGGTTGCGAATATAATAAAATGCCGATAACATATCGTGCACATTATTGGGTACAGAAAAGCTTTGAAGCTGATTATTTTTCTTGTTTAGAACGTGGGCTTTGTTATCCTCGTGATCAAAGTCTATTTCAAGATCCTTGGTATAACCGCCTTCATTTATTTTTCTGATGAACTTGTAAGGTTTACCTGTCTTTTTATCTATATAGGTCTGGTAATCATCATCAACTTTAAAGAAAAGACTCAGGAGCCCGGTAGATTTTCCTCTCCCCTTGATATGGTATACGGATTTATTATTCAACCTGGCTTCGTCTACTTCTAAAGTTGCATAGCTTGCATTGAAAATTCCGTAATGAATGCGAAACTTAAACCATTCGCCATCTTCAAAGGCCTGTTGAGAATATAATTGGGCGGAACTAACCAGACAGAAAAGAATGGTAATTGCAAAGAGTTTTTTCATCATAATTTGTTACTAAGTATCAGTATTTCTGGGAATAATACCCTAATTACAATTACTATTCCAAAAGTATTAAAACAAAAAACCCCATCAAATTAATGACAGGGAATTTTATCTTATTAACCAACTAAAACTTAAATTATGAAAAAAATTTAAATATGATTTTTGGTAACCACTCCAAAAATGCGGTGCAAAAGTCTGATATTTCTACCTTACCCGCAACAGCATAATTAACTTTAACTGAAAAATTATCTAATTATCAATAATTAAATATTTAAACTTAAGTTTTAGCAATTTTTTAATTCTAATTTAATGTACCTCGCAAATCCTGCTCTCTTTCGATAGCTTCAAAAAGAGCTTTAAAATTTCCTTTTCCAAAAGATTGTGCTCCTTTTCGTTGAATTATCTCAAAAAACATGGTTGGCCTGTCTAAAACAGGTTTTGTGAAGATCTGTAAAAGGTAACCTTCATCATCCCTATCTACCAGAACTCCAAGTTCTTTTAATGGCTCCAGCTCTTCATCAATCTCGCCAACTCTATCTAAAAGATCATCATAATAAGTTTCTGGCACATATAGGAATTCTACCCCACGATCTCTTAACTGAGTCACGGTTTCGATAATATTATCTGTTGCCAGCGCGATATGCTGAACTCCCGCTCCATTATAGAAATCTATATACTCCTCGATCTGAGATTTCTTCTTCCCTTTAGCAGGTTCGTTGATCGGGAATTTGATACGTCCATTTCCGTTACTCATTACCTTACTCATAAGAGCAGTGTAATCTGTAGAAATATCCTTGTCATCAAAAGACACCAACTGGGCAAATCCCATCACTTTTCCGTAGAACTCAACCCATTTGTTCATTTCGTTCCAACCTACATTTCCAACCATATGGTCGATGAACTTCAGGCCGGTATCTGTAGATTTAGCTTTTGTATTATAAGCCCTGTAGCCAGGCAAAAACGGACCTTCGTACTCTCCTCTTTCGATAAAAAGGTGAATGGTCTCACCATAGGTATGGATTCCGGAAATTACCGCCTTCCCATTACTGTCTTCGATCTCGTAAGGCTCAACATAAGATTTCGCACCTCTTTTAGTGGTTTCCTCATAGCTTTTACGGGCATCGTCCACCCACAGAGCAACAAATTTAACTCCGTCGCCATGCTTGTTTATATGCTCATTGATCTCACCGCCTTTTTCTAAAGGAGAGGTTAGTACGATCCTGATCTTTCCCTGTTGCAGTACATAAGAAACACTGTCTTTCTTTCCTGTTTCAAGACCGGCATAAGCTACCGGCTGAAATCCCCAGGCGTGCTGATAATAATATGCCGCCTGCTTGGCATTTCCAACGTATAGTTCAACGAAATCTGTTCCAAGAATTGGCAGAAAATCCTCTGCTTCTGGAACTACTTTTTCTAAATTTAATGATGTGTTATCTGTAGACATTTTGTTTTAAGTTTTTAAGGATTATTGATATTGTAAAAAATTGAAAAGTGCTTTCAAAATTTTACCACATCGCTCTATCCTGCGCTGATAAATCTTCTTTCATTTTATTCTCTGTCTTCTTCCTCCAACCATGATTTATGGTAGGTCTCATCTGCTATTTCCATAGCATCTTCAGTAAGCATCAAAGGTTTAAATGTATCTACCATCACCGCCAGCTCTTCAGTATCGGTCTGCCCAATACTTCTTTCCACAGCTCCAGGATGTGGACCATGCGGGATACCGGCCGGGTGCAAGGAAATGTGACCTGCTTCGATATCATTCCTGCTCATAAAGTCACCATCTACATAATACAGAACCTCATCGCTATCTATGTTACTATGGCTGTATGGCGCCGGAATACTTTCCGGATGATAATCATATTTCCTCGGGCAGAAACTACAAACCACAAAAGCATCGGTCTCAAAAGTTTGATGTACCGGTGGTGGCTGATGTATTCTCCCTGTTATAGGTTCAAAATCGTGAATAGAGAATGCGTACGGATAATTATAACCATCATAACCTACAACATCAAAAGGATGCGTGGCATAGACCATATCGAAGATCTCGCCCTTCTTCTTGATCTTGATAAGGAAATCCCCTTTTTCGTCGTTGGTCTCCAATTCATGAGGCTGCCTTAGGTCACGCTCACAAAATGGTGAATGCTCCAGTAATTGCCCAAACCAGTTTCTGTATCTCTTTGGAGTGTAAATAGGTCTTCTGGATTCTACGATGAACAAACGATTGTCCTCATCATCAAAATCTATCTTATAGATCGTTCCTCTCGGGATCAATAAATAATCACCATATTTAAAATCCAGGTTTCCTAGATGCGTGCGCAGTTTCCCGCTTCCTTTATGAATAAATAAAAGTTCATCTGAATCTGCATTCTTATAGAAATAATCCTGGGTCTCCCCCTGTGGAGAAGCAAGAACTATATCACAGTCTGCATTAGTAAGCACTGGCTTACGACTCTGCAAATAATCTGGATGCGGAGTTACCTGGAATCCTTTTAGTCTATAGGATTTAAGGTTATTCTCAATCGCGATCTTAGGCTTTGCATCATATTTCCCCTTGATCTCCTTGACCTGAGTAGGACGATGTTCGTGATATAAATTAGAGGACATCCCATCAAAACCAATGGTACCAAAAAGTTGCTCATAATAGAGGCTTCCATCTGGCTTCCTGAATATCGTATGGCGTTTATGTGGAATTTTACCTAGTTTATGATAAAAAGGCATAATTTTTTGTTTTTGAATCGATCAACATCCGGCAAATCATTAAGATATTGGGATTTTTTCGACTTTATTTTTCGATTTATACAAATATCATGAAAATTTAGCGAAATATTCTTAAATGTAGACTAAAAACAAGGCCTCAGCTGAGCATCTTATTAAGATGGTTTAACCTCCTTAAAACCAGAATCCAAGGCTAAAAAACCAGTAACTATCTCCTACTTCAGGGGAATAAGTATATTTTACTTCCATAGGCCCCATAAAAGTCTCCAGGCCATATCCTAAAGCATACCCCGTATAATCTGGCCATGAGAACCAGTTCCCGGTGGTATACAACCTGTCTTCTACATTCGCGATATTAGCACTGGCGATAATATGGTTTTTTCGCGCCACCTGATAATCGAATTCAAAAAGCGCCTGTATATAACTATCGCCGCTTAGACTCAAGAAATCATATCCATAAAATGGCTTGATGTTATTGATGAAGTCGTTCCCATAACCTCCAAGAAAGAAATCCAGCACCTCTGTCCCGTCATTTCCTATTTTAAAACCTGTTTCGGTAGAAACGCGTGTGCTAAAATTAGTAAAAGGCGTAACCGCATAACCAATAGCCCCTTTGGCAATAGAAAATTCAGCGAAATTATCATTAAAATCACTGGAATAAAGGTATACATGAAAATCTCCATTAAAACTCACGCCCTTAGTTGGGAAGTACTTGCTGTCATAAGAGTCGTATTTTAAATACCCAAAGGCGCTCGCATAATGACTATTATCAAAAATCAGCTGATTATTCTGATTGTTCAAATCATTAAAGCTTGTACTGCTAAATTTTAAATATTTGTGCTCCAGCCCGGCTCCAATAGAGAACACCTGCTGAAAAAGCGTTTCAACGTAAATCTGGTTAGTGAAATCTTCGAAATCCACTTCCAGTTCAGCGACCGATGCAGGCTCGTCGTTCCCTTCTAACTTGCGAATATTGTTCAGGTTTATATACTTTTCAAAAGTATTATACCTTGAATTAAGACCAACGCTCCAGTAAAAACCTTTATCCAGGTAATAATTAAAGTTATACCTAAGGTTATCCCCAACAATAAGATCTACGGAAGCCACATCATTAGTAAAAAGCAAACTCTTCCTGGTAAGGTTTACCAGGGCGCCGCTTTTGTATAGTTCGTCATAATGCAAGCCTAACCTTAATAACATCTTGTTCTCGCTTTCCTCAATCTGCATGGCAAGGATATAATTATCTTCCTCATCTTTAGGGATCAACTGGTAATTTATCCTATCGAAGTTTCCCGTAGCCGAAAGGTTATTGATGCCGATATTAAGGTCTTCGAAGTTATAAGGCTCATCATAATCCAGTTTCAGTTTACCCTGAACATAGGCCCTGGGATAGGTATTATTCCCTTCAAGCGTAAGATCGCTAATATTAAAAGTATCGATCTTCTTTACCCGTTTCCTTTCAAAATTTCCTTCTGTTCTATCGGCAAGATCTTTTATCTGGGGCAGTTTTCTTAAGGCGGCGACCTTACCCGAATCTATGATCGCACGGCCATCTTCGAAAGACATCACCGAAAATGGAGAGATATTCGGTTTGATATAAATATCGGTCATCGGAATTTTCTCTTTCATATCCCCAATCGTCCTGAAATTGCTAATCTGAGACATGATCTCGAAAACACTTCTCAATTTATCTCTCTTCACGAGGGTATCCTGAACATCTACCCCAATGATAATCTCAGCTCCTCTTCGTTTTAATTCTTCTACGGGATAATTATTGGCTACGCCACCATCGGTTAACAACTGGTCGTCTACCTTGATTGGACTTAAAATTGTAGGGATCGCTCCACTGGCAGATATAGCCTTAGCCAGGGATCCGCTATCGAGGATCACTTCTTCCCCGGTTTCAACATTCGCGGCCACGCAAAAAAATGGGATCTGTAATTCACTAAAATCGTTCACATCACTTACGTGCATGGTAAGCCGGGACATGAGATTATAGATATTCTGGCCTTTAAAGAGTCCGGTAGGAAATGAAATATCGAAATTATCGAAAGGTAAGGTTATGGCATATTTCTCTGAATCTTCCTTTTCATAAAAGGTTTTGGCCCTTCTCGGAATATCATCCTGAATAAGAATATCGAAATTAGTCTGGTTGAAGATAGAATCCAGTTCGTTCGCAGTATACCCCGAAGCATATAAGCCACCAATAATAGCGCCCATGCTGGTTCCGCCAATATAATCGATCTTAATACCCTCTTCCTCGAGTATCTTTAGAACTCCAATATGCGCAAGCCCTTTTGCTCCTCCCCCGCTAAGTACAAGCCCTACTTTAGGTTCGTGCTCATCCTGACAGAACCCACTAAATGTAGATAGGAAGAATAAAAAAGCTAAAAATCTACGCATTTATCCCGTGTGGTAATGATTAAATATTATTCCTGCTTTTGAAGCTCCAATAACTTCTGCCAGGTCTTTTTCTGAAGCCTCCTTCACCCTTTTTAAAGACCTGAAGTGTTTCAGCAATTCTACAACCGTCTTTTCTCCAATACCTTCAATAGACTCCAGCTCTGTATTAAGCGCGGTTTTACTCCTTTTATTGCGGTGAAAGGTAATTCCAAATCTATGTGCCTCATTCCTCAACTGCTGAATGATCTTCAATGTTTCAGATTTCTTGTCCAGGTACAAAGGAATTGGGTCTTCAGGATAAAAGATCTCTTCCAACCTCTTGGCAATACCGATAATGGCGATCTTCCCTCTTAAACCAAGATCATCCAAAGCCTTTACTCCGCTGGACAACTGGCCCTTCCCTCCATCTACAATAATAAGCTGCGGTAACTCCTCACCTTCATTAAGAAGCCTGCGGTATCTTCTAAAGACCACTTCTTCCATAGAGGCAAAATCATCCGGCCCTTCTACGGTCTTAATATTAAATTTACGATAATCTTTCTTACTGGGCTTCCCGTTTTTAAAAACAACGCAGGCGGCCACAGGATTGGTTCCCTGGATGTTCGAATTATCGAAACATTCTATATGTCTAGGTTCCTTACTCAGCCTGAGATCTTCTTTCATCTGCGCCATGACCCTGTTCACATGCCTGTCTGGGTCTACGATCTTCATTTGTTTGAACCTTTCCTGGCGGAAGTATTTCGCGTTCCTTTCAGAAAGTTCTACGATCTTCTTTTTATCACCAAGTTTAGGCACGGTGATCTTTAGGTCTTCTCCTACATCTACTTTAAAAGGAACATAAATTTCATTTGAATTAGAACTGAAGCGCTGTCGTATCTCCACGATCGCCAGCTCCAGAAGTTCCCGATCACTTTCATCCAGTTTCTTTTTCATCTCGATAGTATGCGAACGAATGATCGCCCCATGGGAAAGCTGAAGGAAATTCACATAACCATAACCCTCATCGGTTACTACTGAAAAGACATCTACATTATTGATCTTAGGATTTACCACGGTAGATTTAGACTGGTAATTCTCGAGCACATCGATCTTGTTCTTGATACGCTGTGCATCCTCGAATTCCATATTTTCAGCATGCTCCTTCATCTGGTTTCGGAAACGCTGCAGGGAATCTTTAAAGTTCCCCTTCACAATCTGCCGGATCGCTTCAATATTATTATTGTATTCTTCTTCAGATTGTAGCGCTTCACAAGGACCTTTGCAGTTCCCCAGATGATATTCCAAACACAGTTTATACTTCCCGTTCCTTATTTTATCTTCGGCCAGATCATAATTACAGGTTCGCAATTTATAGAGACCCTTGATAAGATCTAATAAGGTATTCACCGTTTTAAAACTGGTGAAGGGACCATAATATTCACTGCCGTCCTTGATCAATCTCCTGGTGGGAAAAACCCTGGGAAAACGCTCATTTTTAATGCATATCCAGGGATAGGTCTTATCATCTTTCAGCATCACATTAAAGCGGGGCTGAAGCTTCTTAATAAGATTGTTTTCCAGTAAAAGCGCATCTGTTTCAGAAGAAACCACGATATGCTTTATCTCCCGGATCTTTTTTACCATCACCCCTATGCGATGGCTGTCATGATTTTTATTGAAATATGAGGTGACCCTTTTTTTAAGGTTTTTCGCTTTCCCAACATAAAGAATTTTCCCGTTCTTATCATAATATTGATAGACTCCCGGGCTGTTGGGCAAAGTCTTTAACTGAACGTCCAGAGCAGGTTTTTCCATTAGTTCAAATTTAAAATTTAATTGACAGTCTTTTCAGGTTTTGGCGTTATAAAATTTAAAAAGCTTTCTTCTCAAAGCTTCTGCAATTTTTGGCTAAATTTGGATCTAACACCGAAACGTATAAATGCAAATACCTCCTTCAATCAAGGATTTTCTAGCAGTTTTTTTTGCCCTGCTATATTTGCTTAGTCCGCTTAACGAAGAAATTTTAGATATCTCACATTTGGTGTCCCACAAAGTTTCTGAAACATTTTCTGCTCACCAGCATACCAACGCTCACTCGCACTCTGGCATATCTTCACATGACCATGAACCTCCAAAGCATAAAACGCATGCTGAAGAACATTCTCACGATGTTCTTGAGTTTATAAGTACCGCTTTAAATATTTCAGACGAGGAAAAAGCTCCTGTTGAAAAGACCCAAAAAGAGACCTACGATAAACATCTTATTGAATACTATTCCCAGATTCAGCTTATTAAAGTGACAGAGAAAAACACCTATTCAGCATATATTCAAAGGAAATATTCACATTTCCCTGACAACCTTTTCCCTCCTCCTGAACCTGTTTTCCATAAAATTTAACGCAGACGAGCTGTAATTCAGCTACGTCAAAAAACCTATTTACTTATCCAAAGAAACCGTTTTGAACTTTCTCACGTATATAATACATGAGCAGGAATCAAAATGCTTCAACCAAAATAAAAATGAGAAGAATATTAAACATCCTATTTCTTTTCTGCGGAATCGGTTTTGCCCAAACTCAAAATTTTGAGGGCAAAATAATCGATGCAGATGGGAACCCTCTTGAAGATGTCGCTATTTACGATAGCTCCTCGGGATTCCATACGCACACCAATTCTTCAGGAGAGTTTAATTTAAAAAACGTTACCCCGGGAAACCTTATCAAGATCACCTTTCTTGGTTTTGAAAAACAGGATTACACAATAAGCAAGGAAGACTTTAATAAGCAAAAGGTCTTTGAGCTGAAAGAGGCCACGCTTAGCCTGGACCAGATCGTTTTAAGCAGTAATCGTGATCCGCTTAGCGAGGTCATCAGGGTTGAGCTTCAAACCAATCCTGTAAAATCCTCACAGGAGATATTGCGTAAAATTCCGGGTCTAATCATTGGCCAGCACGCCGGTGGCGGAAAAGCAGAACAGATCTTTTTAAGGGGATTTGACATAGACCACGGGACAGATATTTCCCTGGCGGTAGAAGGAATGCCGGTAAACATGGTATCCCACGCCCACGGGCAGGGATACAGCGACCTGCATTTTCTTATCCCGGAGACTATCAAAAATATCGAATTCGGGAAAGGTCCCTATTATTCAGATCAGGGGAATTTCACTACCGCTGGATTCGTGAATTTCAGAACCATGGACAAACTGGACGAAAATATGGTTTCCCTGGAACTTGGAGATTTCAACAGCAAAAGGCTGGTGGGAATGTTCCAGGTGCTGGACAAAGGCTACAGCAGCGCCTATATCGCGAGCTCGCTCAACCTTTTTGACGGGCCATTCGAAAGTCCGCAGAATTTCAATCGCTTCAACATTATGGGGAAATATAATTATATGAAACCCGGTGAAGAAGAACTAAACCTTACGCTTTCATATTTTCAAAGCAAGTGGGACGCGTCGGGTCAGATTCCAGAAAGAGCAGTGGCAGATGGTTCGATCAACAGGTTTGGAGCCATAGATGATACTGAAGGTGGAAATACTTCAAGAACAAATCTTTTGCTGAACCACGCCAAATTCCTTCCAGGATCTAAAAAGCTGAAATCTCGTGCTTTTTATTCGCATTATGATTTTGAGCTGTATTCAAACTTCACCTTTTTCCTGGAAGATCCGGTAAACGGTGACCAGATAAAACAAAAGGAAGACCGGAATATTCTTGGTGCCGAAAGTGTTTTAGAATATACTGGCAGGGAACTTCCACTAGAAATGCGTTATTCAGCGGGGATAGGTTTCAGGTATGACGATAGTAACCTGAATGAACTCTCCAGGACCAAAAACCGAAAGGAATTGCTGGAAAGACTTTCTTATGGAAATATTGACGAAACCAATCTTTATGGTTTTTTAAACACCGAGTTCAACCTGGGAAAACTTCAGGTAAATCCGGGACTTAGGATTGATTATTTCAATTTCGATTATGAGAATCTTATCACAGAAACCTATGACAATAAAAGCGAAGACAAGGTATTCTTCAGTCCAAAATTAAATTTCAATTACACCGCTTCAGCTGATTTACAGATATACCTTAAAAATGGAATTGGCTTCCATTCTAATGACACCAGGGTGGTAGTTGCCAGAAGTGGCGAGGAAATTCTTCCTGCCGCCTACGGTAGTGACCTTGGATTGATCTACAAGCCCGGCAATAAATGGATCCTGAATGCCGCTGCCTGGGTTTTGTTCCTGGAACAGGAATTTGTTTATGTAGGAGATGCGGCCATCGTGGAACCAAGTGGAAAAACCAGAAGATTAGGATTAGACCTTGGCGCAAGGTTTCAGGCTAATGACTGGCTCTATTTCTATTCAGACCTTAATTACACCTATGCCAGAAGTATCGAAGAACCTTCAGGGGAAGATTATATTCCGCTAGCTCCAGAATTCACTTCTTCAGGTGGATTAGCCGTAGAGAATCTTTCAGGATTTTCTGGTGCACTCTCATATAGATATATTAATAACAGGCCTGCGAATGAAGATTTCAGCATTACTGCAGAAGGATACGTAGTTACAGATCTTAACCTGAATTATCGTTATAAGAACATTCAGCTTGGAGTTATCATAGAGAACCTTCTGGATACCGAATGGAATGAAACCCAGTTTGCTACCGAAAGCAGGTTGAGAAATGAAGAATTCCCGGTAGAAGAAATACATTTCACCCCTGGTACACCTTTCTTTCTTAGAGGAAAGCTAAGTGTATTCTTCTAAAGTAAATTCCGGCTGGGAACCGATATTCTCAGCCGGATTATTTTTTACTAATAATTCATAAGAATATCCCTTATTTTTGTTTCCAAACAAAGCAACTGCTTTTTAGTATATTGCAACATGGAAAAAATAGTGATCGGCAGGTTTGATAAAGCAGATTTCCCGGCTTTACAGCTTAACGACATTGCCATAAAAATTGATACCGGAGCCTATACTTCCTCTATTCATTGCGATAATATTATCGAAAAAGACGATGCGATACATTGTACTTTTTTAGATGACGAACACCCTCTTTATAATGGTAAAGAATTCGTTTTCGAGGATTATGATATTGTCTTTGTTAGAAGCAGTAATGGTATCATCCAAAAAAGGTATCAGGTTCAATCCAATATTAAATTATTCGGGAAAGTATTTAAGATCTCGTTATCTCTTTCTTCCAGGCAGGAAATGAGATTTCCGGTTTTAATTGGAAGAAAGTTTTTAACCAAAAAATTTATAGTAGACACAGAATTGATCGATGTGTCTTATAACAAGAAGCTAGATGAAGATACGAATTCTATCAAGAAACCCTAGACTATACTCAACAAGCAGACTGGTCGAAGCGGCTAAGAAAAGACATCATGAAGTTGAAGTGATAGATCCTATAAAATGTGATCTCATCATTGAGAAGAAAAAACCCACAATTTATTATAAAGGTCACTGGCTGGAAGAAACCGATGCGGTTATTCCCAGAATTGGAGCTTCAGTTACATTTTTTGGTACGGCCGTGGTAAGACAATTTGAAATGATGGGAACCTTTACCACTACAGAATCCCAGGCACTGGTTAGAAGTCGTGATAAGTTAAGAAGCCTACAGATCCTCTCCCGGGCAAGATTAGGTTTGCCAAAAACAGTTTTTACGAATTATTCCAAGGATGTAACTGAGATCCTGGAGCATGTTGGTGGAGCCCCGGTTATCATCAAATTACTTGAAGGAACACAGGGACTTGGAGTGGTACTTGCCGAAACTCAGAATGCAGCAGAATCTGTAATCGAAGCATTCAACGGCTTACAAGCCAGGGTTATCGTTCAGGAATTCATTAAAGAAGCTGGCGGTGCAGATATTAGAGCATTCGTTGTAGACGGACAGGTAGTTGGAGCGATGAAAAGACAGGGGAAAGAAGGAGAATTCAGATCTAACCTTCACAGAGGTGGATCTGCTTCAGTTATCCAACTAACAGATGAAGAAGAAAATGCTGCGATCAAAGCCGCCAAGGCAATGTCACTGGGGGTTGCGGGTGTAGATATGCTGCAAAGTAGCCGTGGACCACTTATCCTTGAAGTGAATAGTTCTCCGGGACTGGAAGGGATCGAAGAAGCTACTGGAAAGGATATTGCCAAAACCATAATAAGATATATTGAAAGAAACGTATAGTGTATGCCTCGTATAGACAAGAACAATGTTCTTGAAATTTTAGGTGAAAAAGTATTACCCGGGAAGGGAGCAACCATCAATTTTAATATGGCCAAGCTCTACACCACTACTTCGGTAGAAGTTCCGGTTATCATTGAACGTTCTAAAAAACCGGGTCCGGTGGTACTTCTAACCGCCGGTATCCATGGAGATGAGATCAACGGCGTAGAGATCGTAAGACAGATCATTTCCAAAGGGGTAAATAAACCCCGAATTGGTACGGTGATCTGTATTCCTATCGTGAATATCTTTGGGTTTTTGAACATGGCACGGGAATTTCCCGATGGCCGTGATCTAAACCGGGTATTTCCAGGAACCAAGCACGGTTCCCTGGCCAGCCGTTTCGCTTACCAGTTCGTAAAAAAGATCTTGCCAATCGCCGATTTTTGTCTTGATTTTCATACCGGTGGAGCCGCAAGGTTCAATGCACCACAGATAAGAGTGAAAAAGGGAGATGAACAAAGTATAAAATATGCTAAGATCTTTAATGCACCATTTACCATTCACTCCAAGACCATTACCAAATCGTTTAGGGAAACCTGTTCTAAATTAGGGATACCTGTCTTACTTTTTGAAGGTGGTAAATCTTTAGACAGCAATAAAGATATTGCGAAATACGGAGTTGATGGTGCCATGAGAATTTTAAGCCATTTGGATATGCTGAATCCAAAATTCGACTATCCCGATGTAAAAAAAGAAACCGTAGTAATCGCTTCCAGTTCCTGGTTAAGGGCAAAATACAGCGGGTTACTGCATGTTAAGATCCCTTGCGGAAAACATGTTACCAAAGGGGAATATATCGCAACCATTACAGACCCTTATGGTAAATTCAGCCATAAGATCAAATCTCCCAGTGAGGGATATGTGATCAACATCAATGAATCTCCTATTGTATACCAGGGAGATGCTATTTTCCACATTTCTATGCAGCCAAAAACTGAAGAGCATGAACAAGTCGGAACTTAGAAAGAAGTTCAAAGATCTAAGGTTAAAACTGGAAGATGCCGAAATTGAAAAAATGAGCCTGGATATTGCCAACCGATCCCTGGAATTACCGGTTTGGGAATACAGATATTACCATATTTTCCTGAGTATCCCAGAGCAAAAGGAGGTAGATACAGAGTTCTTACTGCATATTCTGCAAGGCAAGGACAAGGAAGTGATCATTCCAAAAACAGATCATGAGACCGGTGGACTTTTAAATTATCTGTTGACAGATCAAACCGTGATCAAAAAGAACCGCTGGAACATCCCTGAACCACAGGAAGGAATCGAAGTTCCTAGCGATAAGATAGATGTAGTATTCATACCCCTGCTGGCTTTCGACAAAACCGGTCACCGCATAGGCTACGGGAAGGGTTTCTATGATAAATTCCTCGCAGGCTGCAAACCTGAAGTCATTAAAATTGGGCTTTCATTTTTTGAACCTGTAGAAGAGATCAAAGAAATATTTAGCAGTGATATCCCTCTGGATTATTGTGTCACCCCAGATAGAATTTATGAATTCGGCACAAAATAATTTTTGTAATGATAAGGTTATTAGCTTATTTTTAACCTGAACAAATCACTTTGATGCTCAACGACCTACAGTTAAATAGCATACTGGAAGATTTTGATATTGCCTACTGGAAAATAAATTTGTTTTCCAAGGAGATATCCTGGTCTGAGCATTTCAATATTCTGGTTGGGAAACCTGAAATTGAAGAGGATAGATTTGAATTCTTCATAAATCATATCCTGCATCCCGATTATCGCTACGATTTCAGGATACACTTCGAAAAACTTATCAAGGAGAACGAACCTTTTAGTTTCGAGATCAAGTTAAAGCTGGAAAACGGCAAGTATCGCTGGTTCGAGTGTAAGAACCAGAAAAAGAGGAATTCTGAATTCCGGGAAACCGCGGTGCTCTTATTCGTGAATATTCACCAGAGCAAGAGAGATCAATACACTATTGAAGAGAACTTCTTCTATTACCGGGAAACTGCCGAGATGACCTCCACCGGAGGCTGGTATGTAGATACGGTAAACAAGAATATATACTGGGATGATGTATCGCTGAAGATCGTTGAATGTCCCCGCGATTTTCAACCGGCCTATGAAGATCGTATGAAATTCTATGCCAAGGAGCATCACAACCGGATGCGAAATGCCTTCGATAAATGTGAAAACTTCGGTATTCCTTTTAAACTGGAGCTTAAAATGGTCTCCTTTCAGCACCGTGAATTCTGGGTGAGATTAACCGGTAAACCCGTTTATAACGACGAACAGGAAGTGGTAGGTATTCGCGGAGTTCTTCAGAATATAGACGAGAACAAGAACAACGAACTTAACCTTCAGAATTCCCTGGATATCATCGCCACACAAAATTCAAGATTATTCAACTTTGCCCATATAGTTTCTCATCATTTAAGATCTCACAGCAGTAACCTAAGCCTCATTGTAGAGCTGCTGAGAGAATCTAAAACAGACCGCGATAAATTAGATCTACTGGCCAATGTCGAGGATGTATCAGATAATCTTGATTCAGCCATTTCAAGACTGAATAATATCGTTAGCATACAGACTTCACTGAAAAAAGAACCGGTTCTTATCAGGTTTGAGGAAGCCCTGGAGGTAGTTTTAGCATCCATCTCTTCGTTGATTAATCGAGAAAATGCAAAAATCGTCGCTGAATTTCAGGATTTGAAAGAAATTCGCTATATACCTGAATATCTTGAAAGTATTTTACTAAATTTAATCACGAACGCCATCCGGTATAGACAACCGGGACGTAAACCAGTCATTTTTATACAGACCTACGTCGAGAACGATAAAGAGTTTTTAGAAGTTAGCGACAATGGGATGGGAATAGACCTCGATGAATATGGTGAAAAGATGTTTGGAATGTATAAAACCTTTCATCCTAGTAATCCCGAGGCAAAAGGGATTGGTTTGTTCATAACAAAAAATCAGGTAGAGGCCCTTGGGGGGACAATATCTGTTAGCAGTACCCTCAATATTGGGACAACCTTTAAAATCAAATTCTAGATTCTATTTATTATGGGGCAAAAAGTAGAACTAGCGTGTATCATCGACGACGATAAGATATACGTGAACTTAGTAAAGAAGATCATAGAGATCAAAAAGCTTTCAGAAAACTTACTCATTTACAAGAACGGGAAAGAGGCGCTGGATTACTTCAAGGAGATCATGCAAAATGTCACCGACGAAGATAAACTTCCAGACATTATTTTCCTGGATCTCAATATGCCGGTAATGGACGGTTGGGAATTTCTAAACGAGTTTATCAAGATCAAGAACAATCTCAACAAAAAGATCACTTTATATGTGGTTAGTTCCTCTATAGATCCGCGTGATCTAGAAAGAGCTAAGTCTTTTAACCTGGTAACAGATTATCTTATCAAACCTATAGAATTGAAGAAGTTCGAAAAGATCTTCGATAGAACAGCTGCCTAATTCTTCTTCTTTTCAGGCTTGCTCTCCTTCGGGAACGCTCTTTTATTGAAGAGAAGCAACATCGCCACACCCACACTTATTGCAGAATCGGCAATATTGAATACCGGTTCAAAGAAGGTAAAGTATTTTCCACCCCAGAAAGGTATCCATTCAGGCAAATAACCTTTCCACAAAGGGAAATAGAGCATATCTACCACCTTTCCGTGGAAAAGAGAGCTATAGCCTCCACCTTCCGGTAAAAAGCTCGCTACCTGCCCGTAACTTTCGTTAAAGACTACTCCGTAAAATACAGAGTCGATGATATTCCCGAAAGCCCCGGCAAAGATCAACGCGATAGAAGTAATTAGGATCCTTGAACCGTTCTTTCTAACCGAATCCCACAGCCAGTATCCAATCCCTACGATCGCTGCAAGGCGAAAAAGAGTAAGGGCTAGTTTCCCATATTCTCCAGGAATTTTAGTACCCCAGGCCATTCCTTCATTTTCTACAAATAGGATCCTGAACCAGTCGAAGACTTCGATCTCTTCTCCTAATGCGAAATTGGTTTTGATATATAATTTTGAAATCTGATCGATCAAAAGGATCAGTATAATAAGGAATCCGGCTTTTTTAAGGGACATGAATCAACTTTGTTTGAAAACGGGTCAAAAATACTAATATTATTTAGTTTTTACGCACCTTAATATCTCCGTCTATACTCTTAAGTCTTAATGGATTTCGGCCCGGCAGGAATTCTGGTATCTCCACGGTTCCATGACGGCTTTCTGCCTCTATAAGACCAGATGCTGTTTCCACCAGAATATGTCCCGAATAGGTATTGATCACGGCGTCACCGGAAAAATCCAATAGCTTACAATAACCCTGTTTGAGATCTGCATAAATAGATCTAAAATCTCCACTTGCTTCTACCGAGGCGATATTTGAATTAATAATCACCTCTAAACCTTGCGGAACTTCTAATTCGATTTCAAGGGAAAATACCTTATGGGCACTAAGCTTGTCGTAACCACCGGTCAATCTTTCGGGATATCGCGTGCTTATCTTAAAGACATCTTTCTGTTGCTCCGTATTCAGGATGATATCATTAAAATATTCCCCTTCAGAATGTGTACTGATACTGATCTGTGAAGTCCAGGTAGATGTGATCTTTATATGATAAACTTCATCGGTATCGATCTGGATACTTTTTATGTTTTCAGCATCAATAATCTCACGAGTATCCCTCTGGGCAAGTAACGTCCCGGAAATTAAAACCACCGCAAATAATAAAATATTCTTCAGCATCATCAATCTTAGATCCAACAAAAAAACGTCCAAAAAATAAATTCTGGACGTTTCGTTTATAATTAATCTGTATACTATCGCTGCATGTTCTTAGCCTCGATGCTTAAAGTAGCATGCGGTACTAAAAGCAATCTTTCTTTAGCAATAAGCTTACCGGTTACACGGCAAATCCCGTAAGTCTTGTTCTCAATGCGCAATAAGGCATTTTTAAGGTCCCTAATAAACTTCTCCTGGCGTATCGCTAACTGGGAATTCGCTTCCTTGCTCATGGTCTCACTTCCTTCTTCAAATGCCTTGAACGTAGGTGAAGTATCATCTGTACCGTTATTACCATCGTTCTTATAGGCGCTTTGATAGATTTCAAGTTGTTCCTGAGCCTTTTCAATCTTCTTCTTAATCAGAGTTTTGAACTCTGCCAAATCAGCATCGCTGTAACGTTCTTTTACTTCTGTAGACATGGCTTAATGTTTTTTAATAAACAATTTGGTGGCAACTTCATCAAATTCGACTTCAGCACCTTCATCTACCACCTCTACGAATTCGAGCTTCGCAGTTAATGTTTCGTTCTTAATATAAGTTATATTATCGTTTACGGCGTCCTCGATAACACCGTCCTTTTGTAGGGTCACATCTATTGTATCAGTCACCTCGTAGCCTGAATCCTTTCGGAGGTTCTGGATCCTGTTAACCAGCTCTCTGGCAACACCTTCCTTCTTCAACTCCGGACTGATACTAACGTCCAGGGCTACAGTTAAGCCACCATTGCTGGCAACCAACCATCCTTCAATGTCCTGAGAAGATATTTCCACCTCCTCAAGGTTCAATTTAACTAAATTTTTGTTAACATCCACCTCGATCTCGCCTTCACGCTCGATCCTGGAGATATCCTCTGCTGTAAATTCGTTTATCTTACTGACTATCAGCTTTATATCCTTACCAAATCTCGGGCCAAGAACTCTAAAATTAGGCTTTATTTGCTTCACAAGAAGGCCTGATGCATCATCGATCAGCTCGATTTCTTTAACATTTACTTCAGATTTGATAAGATCTTCCACCGCTTTTATCTCCTGCTTCTGCTCCTCGTCAAGTACCGGAATCATTATCCTTTGCAGAGGTTGACGCACTTTGATCATCTCCTTTTTACGAAGTGAAAGCACTAAAGATGAGATGGTTTGAGCCTTCTCCATCTTTCTCTCCAAAGATTTATCCACAAATTTCGGTTCATAAACCGGGAAATCGGCAGTATGCACAGATTCAGATTTATCTTTTCCAGTTGCAGCATTAAGATCGCGGAACAACCTGTCCATAAAGAAAGGCGCTACCGGGGCTCCTAATTTAGCAACGGTTTCCAGACAGGTATAAAGGGTTTGATACGCAGAGATCTTGTCCTGCTCATAATCACCTTTCCAGAATCTTCTTCTACTTAATCTTACGAACCAGTTACTAAGGTTTTCCTGAACGAATTCTGAAATCGCCCTGGTCGCTTTTGTTGGTTCATAATCTGCATAGAACTTATCTACTTTTTCGATAAGTGTATGTAATTCTGAAAGTATCCATCTATCTATTTCAGGTCTTTGCTCTAATGCGATATCATCTTCAGCATAACTGAATTCATCGATATTAGCATATAGCGTAAAGAAAGAATAAGTATTGTATAAGGTTCCGAAGAATTTACGTTGAACCTCTCCAATCCCCTCAATATCGAATTTCAGGTTATCCCATGGATTCGCGTTAGAGATCATATACCAGCGAGTGGCATCTGGACCATAAACCGCTAGTGTCTCGAAAGGGTCTACCGCGTTTCCAAGACGTTTAGACATTTTCTGTCCGTTCTTATCCAGTACAAGACCGTTAGAAACAACATTCTTATAAGCAACATCATCAAAGATCATGGTTGCGATCGCATGAAGCGTATAGAACCATCCTCGTGTCTGGTCAACACCTTCAGCGATAAAGTCGGCTTTACGCCATTTATCTTCTACTTTTTCCTTGTTCTCGAAAGGATAATGCCACTGTGAATATGGCATGGAACCGGAATCAAACCAAACATCGATAAGGTCTGCCTCACGCTTCATTGGTTTACCAGAATCTGAAACAAGGGTAATACCATCTACAACATTCTTGTGAAGATCTACTTTTTCGTAATTCTCCTCGCTCATATTACCTGGCTCAAAGTCTTCGAAAATATCTTTCTCTAGAACTCCCGCCTCAACAGCTTTGGCCATTTCTTCCTTAAGCTGAGCTACAGACCCAATAACCTTTACTTCTACTCCATCTTCGGTTCTCCAGATAGGTAATGGAATTCCCCAGTACCTGCTTCGGCTAAGGTTCCAGTCATTAGCATTTGCAAGCCAGTTTCCAAAACGACCTTCTCCGGTTGATTTCGGTTTCCAGTTTATGGTCTGGTTCAGCTCATGCATTCTGTCCTTGAATTCGGTTACTTTAATGAACCATGAATCCAGCGGATAATATAATATAGGCTTATCTGTTCTCCAGCAGTTTGGATAGCTGTGAACATATTTTTCAACTTTAAAAGCCCTGTTTTCTTCTTTTAGTTTGATCGCAAGCTCAACGTCTACAGATTTCTCTGGTGCCTCTCCATCATCATAATACTCATTCTTCACATACTTCCCGGCCAATTCACCCATTTCTGGTCTGAATTTACCCTGAAGATCTACAAGAGGAATCAAATTTCCATTCTCATCTTTCACCAACATTGGCGGCACCTCTGGAGTTGCCTGTTTTGCAACCAGGGCATCGTCTGCACCAAAGGTTGGCGCGGTATGCACGATACCGGTACCATCTTCTGTAGTTACAAAATCTCCAGAAATTATTCTGAAGGCGTTTTCAGGATTATCGTTGGGCTGGGCATATGGCAGTAATTGCTCATATTTAACCCCAACAATATCTTTTCCTGAAAAGCTTTCCCCTATCAAATAAGGAATCTTCTTATCCTCTTTTGAATAAGAGTTAAGATCTTCCTCAGATTCTGCTTTTCTGAATTTTTTATCGAATTGCTTTTCAGCAAGTTCCTTCGCTACAATGATAGTAATTGGCTCGAAGGTATACTGGTTATATGTCTTTACGGTAACGTAATCGATCTTAGGACCAACGGTTAAAGCCGTATTCGAAGGCAAGGTCCATGGAGTTGTGGTCCATGCGATAAAGAACAAATTCGGAATATTTTTTAGAAAATCCGGAAGTGTATCTTCTTTTACCTTGAACATTGCGGTTACCGTAGTATCGGTAACATCCTGGTAAGTTCCAGGTTGGTTCAGCTCATGCGAGCTCAATCCCGTTCCCGCTTTTGGTGAATAAGGCTGAATGGTATAGCCTTTATAGATAAGATCTTTCTTATAGATCTCGGAAAGCAGCCACCAAACCGTTTCCATATATTTGGATTTGTAGGTAATATATGGATCTTCCATATCTACCCAGTAACCCATTTTCTGAGTAAGATCGTTCCAGACATCGGTATAACGCATCACCGCATTTTTACAGGCTTCGTTATACTTCTCGATACTTATTTTGGTTCCGATATCCTCTTTGGTAATTCCAAGTTCCTTCTCTACTCCTAACTCCACAGGAAGTCCGTGAGTATCCCATCCGGCTTTACGCTTTACCTGGAAACCTTTTTGAGTTTTATATCGGCAAAAAATATCTTTTATGGCACGTGCCATTACGTGGTGAATTCCCGGCAGACCATTAGCTGAAGGCGGACCTTCAAAAAATATGAATGGCTCTTTACCTTCACGGGTAGACACGCTCTTTTCGAAAATATCATTCTCTTCCCAATAATTGAGGATTTCTTCTGCCACCTTAGGCAGGTCAAGACCTTTGTATTCAGGGAACCTTCTGCTCATTTTCTGCTTTTTTCAAATGATGTGCGAAAATAAGGATTTTTAACAAAAGAAGATATTATTCTAAGGTAAAATGCATGTGTTATTATTCTTATGCGAAAACTTAAAAAGCTGGAACTTAAAGGCTTTTTATTAAGGCAGAATTAAAAAGTGTAGGATAGGGCGATGATCAAATTTCTGCCAGCAGCCGCGATTCCTGATGAATAGGTGCGGTAGCGCTGGTCTGTAATATTCTCTAAAGAAACCGTGGCCAGCCAGTTCGAACTCAATTCATATTGCCCGGTTAGATTCAATGTGTACCATGAAGGTGAGTATGGATTCCCGTTTTCATCCAGGGCATATAAATAGGGTTTATTCTGTTCTCCAGGGGCAAGATCCTTAAAATCGAACTGCCCGTTATACTCGGTAAAAAGATCAAATTTCAGTCTTCTTTTATTCCAGATCAAATGCGTATTTCCAAACATCGGGGCCGCGTGTCTCAGAGGCACATATTCTCCTCCTTCATTCTCTTCTCCATGGGTATAACTAAACTGGGATTTAAGCCTTAAGGCTACAGAAAAATCTACTTCCAGTCCCGCTTCAATACCATAGACATAAGCATTGGCGGCATTTTGGATCGCCTGCACCCTGCTTGGCTCTCCCTGGTAATCTATTTCGGTTTCCCCGTTAAGATCAAAATCCCTTCTCACCATGGCATTATCCAGATAGGTATAATAACCCGTAAGGGCCAGGCGGATATTTTCATTAAAATTGAAATCGGCTCCCAGCTCTGCATTATAGGCATATTCAGATCTGAGGTCTGGATTAGGAACCACCACCGATCCAGGTTCAGAATCGAATATTTTCCCAACATCATCGATATTTGGAGCTCTAAAGGCGGTTGAAAGACCTAGCCTCCAACCCACAAAATCATTCTGTCTCCAGTTTAACCCAAGACTTCCGGTAAGCGCTCCGGTGCTGATATCTGCCTTTTCAAAAGGAAAATCATAGAAACGGTCATCAAAACTGGCGTCTACAAGAATATGATTATACCTGATCCCGGATTGTAAGGAAAACTTCTCGGTGAGTTTCCACTGGTAACTGGAATAAACGGCCATAGACTGCCAGCTCGATCCATCGGGATACCTGCTGGCCGTTTCGCCGGTATCGTTGTTTGAAATATTTCTGAAGTTACCATTAGAACTTACATTATTCAGCACATACTCAAAACCATAGAATAACTTACTTTGAGACAAGCCCTTTTCAAAATCCAGGTTTGCCGAATAAGCATCTACATTTTCTTCAGTAGTAAACAATATGTTCTCGCCAAAGTTCCGGTCGTTCCTGCTTTCACCGAAGAATTGATAAGCCCCGGTAAACTGCACTTTATCATAAAATTCTGAATCGCTGCGGTGATTAACGTTCAGGTTTCCCAGGAACCATTTTTGAGGTCCGTAATACCATTCTGCCGCACGAAGAACTCCATCTCTTTTTCTGTATAGCCTGTCGTAACGCGGAAAATCAGAAGTTTCAGAATAAATGAGTCCGAGATTGAGATCCCAGTCTTTAGACGGCATATATTTCACCTTTTGAAGCAGGTTTAACTGATCATAACCCGTTGGCTTCTGAACCAGGGGATCATCATTTTGCAGTATCACATCTACCCCATCCTGCCTCGCGGCATATTCGTTCCTTAAAAAATCATCGGGACCGTGTTCCCCCATCTTAAGATCCCCGAAATCTGAATAGGTCACCCCAGTAACGAATGCCCAGTTATCCAGCCCGATATTAAGATCTGCATGCACCGTATTTTCATTATTGGCCGTGGCAAACCGGGTATAGATATTTCCTGAGAAAGAAGTTCCTTCATCAAAACTGAATTTCGGTTTCAAAGTATAAAAATTCATCACTCCGCCAATCGCATCACTCCCATACACCACAGAACCGGGGCCTAAAATGATCTCTGCGCTCTCCACCATCATAGGATCTATCGAGATCACATTCTGAAGATTCCCACTTCTAAATATTGCCGAATTCATTCGAACTCCATCCACGGTCAAAAGCAACCTGTTCGTTGAAAATCCCCTTATCATAGGACTTCCCCCACCAAGCTGACTCTTCTGAACAAATACCTGCCCGGTACTTTCCAGCAGATCTGCCGATGTCTGCGGGCTCGCCAGCTGAATTTCTGACGGAGTGATACTCACGATCTTCTGCGGAATCTCGTCCTTCTTTAATTTGAAGCGTGCTACCGAAAGGGTCACCTGCTCCAGTTGATTCTCGCTGGAATGTAGCAGCACGATATTTGAATTATTGAGGATCTCCCTTTTTCTGCGATAGGCTTCGATATAGGTATCAGAGTTAAATATGATCACTTCGGTATCTGAAAACTGGGAAATATCAGCTTTTCCTGCACTATTGGTAATAGTAGAAACCGATCTGTCTCTATTATAGATGGCCACTTCATCTATTGGTTCACCAGAATTATTATCCAGGACGGTAATTTCCTGGGCAGAGGTAATTGAAAAAATAAAAAGAAATAGAGAAAGTATTTTTAGTCGCATTTAGCCAAAAATTTCATTTAGTACGCTCAAAGACTTTGGTTTACGAAATCCCTCGATATGCAGCTCGTAATACAACAAGAGCATATTAAGCAATTCGTTGCGGGAAGTCTGATTCATCTTTATTTGGTGCAAGGCATCAAAATCGGTGCCCAGGAGACTTTTCAGCAAATCTACATTTTTACCTTCTATACAATAATCATTCGTTGGGATTTCCTGGAAAACACCATCCAGGAGATTGAAAAAAGGAAGATCGGTCATCCCGATTTCCGGCTGAAAGCCCAGGTATCGCGTAAGATTCAGCAAAAATAACAAATGAAAATTAGCGAATTTATCGGTAAGGTCCAGGAACTGAAAACTATATTCGAGATAGTTAAATAGAGGCTCATTATTCTCTTCTTCATGAATGGAATTCCGCAGCATTTCGGCCAAAAACATGGTCATAGCCTGTTTAACCGGATGTGTATGCAGGGTTTGATAATTCCCTGTCACCTTCGCTTCTCTCAAATATTCCATTTTCCCGGTGCCTCGATGATTTGCAACGATCTCCAGCTGAGTAAGACTCTGAAACATAGAAGCCTTGAATTTTCCTTTTTTAGACTTAAGCACCCCTTTCAGCATGTAGGTGCACAGACCATCAGATAAAGTATAAGCTTTCACTATCAGATCTGCCTCCCCATATTTTAAAGCACTAATAATGATCGCTTTGGTCTGGATGAGCATTCAGGAAAATTTGGGGTGAATTTATAAAAAAAGCCGCTTTAAAAAAGCGGCTTCTGGCAATAATATATTTTTTGATTCTTATACTACACCCTGAGAAAGCATGGCATCGGCAACTTTTACGAAACCTGCAATATTCGCTCCCTTCACGTAGTCTACAAAACCATCTTCATCTTTACCATATTCCACACACTTCTCATGAATATCGTTCATGATCTCGTGTAGTTTTTTATCAACCTCTTCTGCAGTCCAGCTATATCTCATAGAGTTCTGAGACATTTCTAATCCAGAAGTGGCAACACCACCAGCATTAGAAGCTTTTCCAGGAGAGAAAAGAATCTTTTCTTTATGGAAAACAGCAATAGCTTCTGGGGTACAAGGCATGTTAGCTCCTTCACCAACACACATACAACCGTTCTTCACCAATGTTTTCGCATCTTCTTCTTCCAGCTCATTTTGAGTGGCACATGGAAGCGCTACATCACATTTGATTCCCCATGGAGTTTTACCTTCATGGTATTCAGCAGAAGAATATTCATCAACATATTCGCTGATTCTTCCTCTTTTCTCGTTCTTCAATTCCATGATGAACTGAAGCTTTTCAGCGTCAATCCCGTCTTTATCATATATGAATCCTCCAGAATCTGACATGGTAACTACCTTAGCACCAAGTTGAGTAGCTTTTTCAGCAGCGTACTGTGCTACGTTTCCAGCTCCTGAGATCACCACTGTTTTACCTTCAAGATTTTCATCTCTGGTTTTCAGCATATTCTGCGCAAAGTATACGTTACCGTAACCAGTCGCTTCAGGTCTAATTAAAGAACCTCCATAAGAAAGTCCTTTCCCGGTTAGTATACCGGTAAATTCATTCTGAATTCTCTTGTACTGACCAAAAAGGTATCCGATCTCACGACCACCAACACCTATATCTCCAGCCGGCACGTCACAATCTGCACCAATATGTCTTTGAAGTTCTGTCATAAAACTCTGGCAGAATTTCATTACTTCATTATCTGATTTTCCTTTAGGATCGAAATCTGATCCTCCCTTACCACCACCCATAGGCAGCGTGGTAAGACTGTTCTTAAATACCTGCTCAAAAGCAAGGAATTTAAGAATACTAAGGTTTACTGAAGGGTGAAAACGCAAACCACCTTTATAAGGTCCAATCGCCGAGTTCATCTGGATTCGGAAACCACGGTTTACCTGTATCTCACCTTTATCATCTAACCAAGGCACTCTGAACATCACTACTCTCTCTGGTTCTACCATGCGCTCGAGAAGCATTTTGTTCTGGTATTTTTTATTCTTTTCTATAAAAGGAATTACCGTTTCTGCAACTTCATGAACCGCTTGCATAAATTCTGGTTCATTCTGGTTTCTGGTTGACACCTTTTCCAGGAAATTTTTGATGTTTTTTTCCATAATGACTGGCGCTATTATTGAATTATAAAAATTAGGTCCAAATTCTGCAGCAAATATAAATATTCTTTAATGATTAAAAGTTTCATTTTGTCATTTGATATAAAATTAACTTTTATATTAAACAGCCCTATATTAGCCAGCTTAAATAAATTTCCGATATTGTATTTTGCTATATTTGCCTATACCGCTAGTCAACTCTCATGATTAAAACCAGAGCAATAATTATTATTACTTTGCTTCTCTCGCTTTGGTCGGGAAAGAGTTTTGGTCAATTATATGTCTCCCATGAAGTAGGTGTAATTACCGGTCCTGCTGGCTTCTTTACAGATTACGGCGAAAGATGGAATGTTAGGAACAACCTTGAAAATGATGGCTTTGGAGTAGGCCTCGTATATTATGCGAACCTGGCCTACAAACCCTATTGCAATTGTAAACCCACGAAACTATTCTTTAGAAAACACTTTAGAGTTCGAGCCGAGATCGACTATATGCGTTCTAATTTAGACCATTTTGGGCCTGTAGCTTCCAAAAATACTGAAGGCGGGAGGCAACTAAGAGCAATGCATGGGAGTACCGAACTGTATCAAGGTGGCCTGGCGCTGGAATATCATTTCTTCGGAATAAAAGAAGCAAGGGATTTTGCGGTTCTTTTTGCTCCGTTCATAAGCCTAGGTGCAAATTATGTTTATTACAGTCCCGATGCCTATTCAGAACTTGGACCTTTAGACAACCCGAAAGTGTTGTTCAATACCTTTGAAGATGGAATTTTCCTTGAAAGTGGAAGCACCTTTTCTATAAGCGGAAGTGCCGGAGTTAGGTACAGGCTGGGCAGGCAGAACGACCTGCAACTTGAAGCCAGGGCTCTTTATTATGATTCAGATAAGATCGATGGGCTCGACGTTCAGGGACCGCAGAATAAATTCAATGATTTTGTACTCTGGTTCAACCTGGGATATATCCTATATCTTAATTAATTGGAAGGAAGTTCAGTAGAATTGATCACCTTTCCTCCTTTTCTCAAAATATCTATCCTGGCCTTTTCATAATCATCTTTATTCAATGCCCTCGTAGCATCTTCGATCAAATTAGATCTAAATCCTTCTCCCAATGCGTCTATGATCGAAAAATAAACACAGTACTCTCCAGCCAGACCGGCAAAATATAATTCTTCAACTTTCTTTTCCTTGAGATATCCGGTAAGACCGGTGGATTTCAAATGCGCATTATCATAAAAACCACTGTAACTATCTATTTTTTTATCGGTTCCTTTTCTGAAAATCGCCTCGATCCATGAAGTATTTAGTTCTGGATGAAACTCTGCTCCCGTGGTATTCTGTATACAATGCTCTGGCCACATCACCTGGTCCAATCCATCTAATTTAATTACCTCGAATTCATTTTTGCCTTTGTGTGAAGTAGCAAAACTAGCGTGGCCAGCAGGATGCCAGTCCTGTGTAGCGATCACAAGGTCAAATTTTTCCTGGAGTTGATTTATTAAAGGCACAATTTCATCACCCTGAGGTACGGCAAGTGCGCCGCCCGGCATAAAATCGTTCTGAACATCTATAAGAATAAGTGCTTTCATTTCAATTTTTGCTTTGAAGACCTAATAAGTTTTTCCCTTTCATCTCTTAACCTTTCGCTGATCCCGATTTTGTAGATATGAGGGTTATTAAATCGCTTATATTCTATAGGTAATTCTGAGAGGCGGCTTAGACTATATTCCGAGATCTCTTTCAGACTCCTTTTATCTATAAGCATTTCACCATTTTCCATCACCTTTTTAAGTATAGGTTCCTGATGAAATTTTTCAAGGTTCATGGATTTATAAGGTTCAAAAGGATGGAACATCTCGGTGATCTTATTTTCTTCAAATAATCCAATGGCATCTGCTCCAATACATTTACCATGATCATCTTTCATCCTGAAAACCTGCTTTTTATGCGGAAGCGTTACCTTGAAGATACTTTCAGAGATCTTGATCCTGGGTTTATCACTGGAAAAAGCCAGTTTATATACTCCGTCCAGGGCGCCATCTGGGTCACCGGTAACCAGATTGGTTCCCACTCCAAAAATATCTATAGGCGCCTGCTGTTCCAGCAAACTTTTAATGACGTGTTCGTCCAGTTGATTCGAGGCCGCGATCTTTACATAATCAAGTCCGGCTTCATCCAGCAGTTTCCGACTTTCTTTAGCAAAATACGAGAGGTCGCCACTATCAAGCCTGATGGCGAGCAATTTTTCACCCCTGCTCTCCATTTCCTTGGCCACCTTAATTGCATTAGGAACTCCGCTTTTAAGAGTATTATAGGTGTCTACCAATAGCACACAACCATCGGGTCTTCCTTCAGCAAAATCACGGAAAGCTTCGAGTTCGTCATCATAACTCTGAATAAAGGAATGAGCCATGGTTCCCGAAACCGGGATATCAAAATTCTTACCCGCAACAACATTACTAGTGCCATCAAAACCACCCACAATCGCGGCGCGCGAAGCATAATATCCTCCAGTTGCCTGAGCTCTTCTTAGTCCGAAATCAAGCAAAGTGGAATCACCGGCAACCAATCTTATCCTACTGGCCTTTGTAGCGATCAAGGTTTGAAAATTAAGCAGGTTCAAAAGAATAGTTTCTATGATCTGAGCTTCTATAATCTTCGCTTCTACCTGTAGCACTGGCCGGGTTGGAAAGACCACATCCCCTTCGCTGGCAGAATAGATCCTCCCTCTGAAACGGAAATCCCGCAGATATTTTAAAAAGTCATCTTCGAATCCCTGCTTTTTTAGAAATTCAAGATCACTTTCGTTGAATCTTAATTCTGAAATTATTTCCAGCAGATTTTCCAGTCCAGAGAAGATCGCGTAACCTCCATCATAGGGAATTTTTCTAAAGTAATAGTCGAATATCGCGTTATGATCTTTTTGTCCTTTTTTAAAGTAGACCTGTGCCATGGAAAGTTGGTACTGATCTGTATAAGTAGCAGAAAAATTATTCATGGATATTTGATTGGTTAGCTATCGCTGATCTCCTTCAGTTTAGATTCATAAAGCCGGAGATCCTCATCGTTGAAAACAACAAATTTAATCTTTTTAAGATGCTCGAGCTGCGGCAGTTCTGCTAAAACTGTATTAAAAACAACCTCTACCGCTAGATCTGGAGGATACCCAAAGATGCCTGTGGAGATTCCGGGAAACCCAATGGATTCTAATCGCTCCTTATCTGCTAGACGCAAACTATTCCTGTAGCAAGAGGCCAGAAGTTCCTTTTCGGGTTTATCACGACCATATACTGGACCAAGGCAATGAATTATTTTTTTATTGGGAAGATCAAAGGCGTTGGTGAGTACTGCTTCTCCGGGATATATTGGAGCAAGAGGTTTACATTCCTTATAAAGCCCTGGGCCGGCCTTTTGGTGTATTGCTCCCGCAACCCCTCCGCCTGGAGCAAGTTCGGCATTGGCTGCATTCACTACAACATCGAGATCTGGCTGATCTGTGATATCGCCTTTAGAGACCTCTAACTGAATATTCTGATCGTTGTAAACCATACTTTTAAGGTATAATTTACGCAATAATCAAAACAAGGAAAAATAAGATCGGTTATTAGTCTTTCAGATCTTCGGAAATGGAGATCTGGTACATCTCACCATCAGTTGGTTCCAGTAATTTTGTGCTTTGCAATTCTATGGTATTACCATTCTGAACCCATGGAATTTCTTCCGAAGGATTTTCAGCATCATAACCAGTGAACCAAGCAAAATCTATTTGTTGATAATAGGAAGTGATCTTTAGATCATATACCTCGTCTTTTTTACTCCATTCTATAAGGAATTCACTGTCGTTAGGAATGGGCTCAGCGGTATTTGGATCTCCGCTATCTGAGATAAAGATCGTATTCATATCTCCAGGTTTAAACCATATATAGGTGTTATCCCATTTATCTCCATAACTTTCTGGATTGACCAGGGCTACGGGATTACATCCTGTAAAAGATAGGAAAAAGACTACAAGTAAATTTAACTTAATAATTCGGCCGAAAAAACGGCTATTAAAAAGTGCTGGGGCAAATTTGTATTCAGAGAATACATTTTTTAATAATGTCATTTCTATTTTCGATATAATAGGCTAGATCGCAATAGATTTTTGGGGCGGCGCGAAAATATGCCTATTAAATCCCGCAGAAAAACCTGAGACTGGTTTTTCTACAAGCTCATCAATTAACTCGATAAAAGACCATAAATCGGAGTTTTTTCAGCGTAGGAAGCTTACAATGTTAATTTTGGTTAAAATGCTCCCGGCAAGACCATTATCACCTATTTATTTCATCAATAAGACATTTAATATTAAATTTATAAAGCACTGCTTTTCAGTAGACTCGCCAATTAAAAGAAGGCGTTATGAGTTTAGCAAGAACAAAACGGGGACTGGTGTTCAAATTAATTTTCAGCATGATATTCAGCTTCTGGATCTCACAGAATATTTATGCTCAGACTGACAAAGACTCTTCAGAAACATCTGAAATAGACTACAAAAAAGAAGCGCCAGATTTTGAATTACCAGATCTGGATGGCAAAATGGTCCAGTTGCAGGATTATAAGGATAAAATACTGGTATTACATATTGCCACTACCTGGTGCCCATTTTGTAATGCGGAAGCTCCACATCTGGAGAAACTATACCAGGAATATAAGGATAAGGGGGTAGAAGTATTGATCATCGACGTAAAAGAGCCTAAAGAGCTGGTAGAACAACAACTGAAAAAGAAACACGATCTGTCTTTTCCTATTTTACTGGATACAGATGGAGAAGTTGCCGCCAGTTTCGCTCCGGAAAAAATTCTGCCGGAACTATCCAGGGATGAGGTAATGCTGGCTTCGAATCTTATCATAGATCAGGAAGGCAAGATCAGGTTCATGTCACTCCTTGATTCCAAAAATTTTGACGCTGAACTCCTGGCACTTAAGGAAAAACTCAATGAGCTTCTTTAAGCAAATACTAATTACATTTCTTTTTCTTCAGCTTCAAACCGATTTTGTCGCTCTTGATAACGACTTAACCGAGATCAATATCAATGACGCTTATACCGAAGTTATTATTTCGTTCAGCATAGAGCCAGGCTACCATATTCAAAGCGATAAAGATGTTCCTGAAAATATAATTCCTAGTTCAATAATTTTTGAGCCGTCCAGTGCATTTTCAATATCACTTCAACAACTGCTTGTTCCTGCTTATGACACTATTTATTTAGACAAAATCCCCCATGAGGTTATAAGTCATGAATTTCAGGCAAAAGTTCAATTACGCCCTTTAGATTCAAAAAAATTAACCACAGAGAAACTTAAAGGTGTGCTTACTTACCAGGCATGTGATAACCGGAAATGCTATTTCCCCAGAGATCTCAAATTTGAAATAGCTCTATAAAAAAAGCCACTTCAAAATGACGTGGCTTTTTAAAATTTCAAACTATTGATTATACCTTTTTATAACTGGAATGATACTCTTCCATAAGGTTCATAATAGCGTTCATTAATTCTTTAGTTTCTAGCAGAATATTGAAGTATAAAGTCGTGTTCTTAGGACTTGACTCTTCAGTTCTTGTTCTTGAAACCTGTTTTTCTATCTTATCATTGATGCTCTTAAGCATTTCAGGTTTAGAATCTACAATATCACTAATATATTCAAACCTCTTATCGGTAAAGATCCTGTCGATCTTTCCAAGAAGATCACTTAAAGTATCATCTACCTCTTTAAGATCGGTGATTTGATTATACCTAAGCGGCTTGTGATTATTGTTGATATGCTTGTAACTCTTTTTAGAGATATATTCTAAAGACTGAGCTATATCTGTAAGATGACCAAGGATAGCGATATAGAAACTACTTCCTCTTACGCTTGTCTCATCAAGACTTTTAATAAAGAAGAATATATGATCACGAAGATCTTCAATTTCAGCTTCAAGCTTATCTACACCTTTCTTACTTTTCTTAAGCTTCTTCTTATCCTGTTTGGCCAGACCGGTCAATACATCTGAATAGATCTTGTTAGATCTTGAAACCACGTTGGAGATATTATCTGCACTTTCAGCGATAATTCCCTGTACGGTCTTACTTTCAGATTTTTTAAGACCAGATTTATCTGCTTTCGCGATCGCCTTGTTCTTATGAGAAATATAGTTTCTCACCAATAGTCCAATAGCTACTAATAACAGAATTGCTATTGCAGGTCCTTTCCCAAGGAAGATGATATAGGTAAGGATCCCGGCTGCGGTAAATGCGCTAAATGCCGTAAAGAACCATCCACCAATCACATTAAGCACCCCTGCAACTCTGTAAACTGCACTTTCTCTTCCCCAGGCTTTATCTGCCAGCGAAGTACCCATAGCCACCATAAAGGTCACATAGGTTGTAGATAATGGTAATTTATAAGAAGTTGCGATAGAGATAAGAACTCCGGCAACCGTAAGGTTTATAGAAGCCCTGATCATATCAAAAGCCGGTTGTTCTTCAGCTTTATCCCCTACAAGGATATCATCTGGTTTCTCAAAGCTTTTGCTGATCCTTCTCTTTGTACCAACTGGTAATATATGTCTTAAACCGTCGGCAAGTTTTGTACTTCCTGCAACTACAGCTCTGGATAACATATTAGGATCGAACTTTTCTGTTCCGTGACCCTGTCTGGAAAGACCAATTTCTGTCTCTGCTACGCTTCTTGCTTTTTTAGAGAACCACAAGGTTAAAACCATGATACCTCCAGAGATGAACAACAGGATAGGTTCTGCCGGTACTTTCTCTCTTAAAACTTCCATAGAGAAAGAAGACGCCGCCTGTCCAGATGCTGCCCATGCCTCGTAAGAGTGATATGCAGCCATTGGTACCCCGATGAAGTTCACCAGGTCATTCCCAGAGAATGCCAGAGCAAGACCAAAGGTTCCAATCGCGATAACTATAATAAGTATACTTTTCTTGAATATTTTCATGAACAACCATGAGAACAGGGTCCAGAATACAAAACTAACACCAACTACAGTTAGCCACTGGCTGGCAAGAATATCTTTAAAACTTCCGTAGTAAGGGGTTCCTTTTAAACCTTTAAAGAAGATAAAATACCCGATAGCGGTCAAACAAACTCCACCAAAGATGGCCCCGAAATTCTTAACCTTCTTCTCATATTCAAATGAAAAAACCAACCTGGAGAGCCATTGTACAAGGGCACCTATAGTAAAGGCGATGATTACCGAGAGGAATATCCCCGAGATAATTTCACCTGCTTTGTCTGTATTTATATACCCAGCAAGGTTTGAAAGCGTTTGCGTGTCTGAAGCACTTATTTTTATTAAGGCCATAACAACGGCTGCACCCAGTAATTCAAATACAATAGATACCGTTGTAGAGGTCGGCATCCCAAGGGTATTGAAAAAGTCCAGCAAGAGAATATCGGTGATCATCACGGCCATGAAAATGATCATGATCTCATCGAAGTAGAACTGGCCGGGCATAAAGATCCCTTTACGCGCCACTTCCATCATTCCGCTGGAGAATACTGCTCCAAAGAAAATACCCAGACTGGCCACGATCATAATGGTCTTAAATGAGATCGCTTTGGAACCAATAGCTGAGTTCAAAAAGTTTACAGCATCATTACTAACTCCAACCACCAAATCGGCGATGGCAAGAACCACTAATGCTACTAACATCAACAAATAAATATTTTCCATTTTTTATGTTTAAAAAGCGGTGCAAGTATCCAATCAAATTAAGGATTTACTGTTACCAAATTGTTAATTTTTAAAAGTGAAAATCAAAACCAGCTCTAAAAGCTATATAGTCGTTTATATCATCCTGTAAGGCATAGGTCAAATCTGCCTGAATCTTTAATTTATGCCCTACAATATATTTAGAACCTCCCAGAGTATATTCTTTTCTGTTCAATAAATTTGTTATTTCTTTAAAATCGTTGGTAGAATACCTTGCGGCGATCTCATAATTACTTTTGAATAAATAACCTGCCTGAATATTAAAAGCATTTCCCACACCAACAACATAGTCTGGAAGATTGGTCTCACCTTCTCTAATTGCCAGAGGTGCATCTGCCTCCCTGTTCGCATATTCAGCCTGCATAGACCAACCATTATATTTAAAAACGGCATCCAAGAATAATGTGGTGATATCTGTTTGATACAAAGTACCATCTTCCAGGATCATATAACTACCCAGGTTACTTCTTGTTTTTACCGCATCGTCGTTAAAATCGTAAACCGCACCCAACATCAGTTTTGGGGTTTGTTCTCTTTCAAGGTCTGACTGTACATAATCTCCTTTATTAGTAAATTCACCGAAAGGCAATAATTCAAGTCTACCGGTATACTGCAAACCACCAAGATTACCTACAGTGATATTTCTCCCCTCACCCTGGGAAAGGGCCAGTTTCTCTTTGATCACAAAATTCTCCCCGATATTTATCTTGTGGTGAAGTTGTAATCCTATATCACGGTCTATATTGAATCTGCTATTTAGGATAGATCGATCTATAAACTGAAGGTTGGCGGAAGAAACTACACGTTCTACGTTACCGGGAAGTTTGGTCTGACCAGCCCATAGTTCGAAGTTCTCATAGAAATTCCATTTAAGAACCGCATCAAGGATATATCTAGGAGCATTCCGGGTAAATTCATTGGCACCAGAAATGTCATTGTTAGATAATCCTAATTCGATCTTGTATTTAAGTTTTGGAGTAAGCGCCCAACCGTCAAATTTCAATCTGGCTCTTCTAATTAGAAACGCCTGCTCTGGATCTTCAAAGTTTTCACCATCATAATCCCAGGAGGTATATGATCTAAACTGAATCCTTGGAGCAAATTTCACGCTAAAAGAACTGTCCTTAGCCGTGAAGTTGATCAATCCTTTACCAAATTTTGTATCGCTAATCTCCTGTGAGTACAGGTTAAAAGAAGTCAAAACACACACTAGTACTGCGTAGATCGCATTTTTCATGAAAATCGTTTATTAAGTTTTTGTCGCCGGCAAAGAAACGACTCCAAGGTTAACTTAATGTTTCCAAACAGTTAAGACTACGGCAAGTTTTTATAAGAAAAAAAGGGCCGCCTTTAAAGACAGCCCTTACACACTATACTAATCAAGTCGACAAAAACTTAAACGATTTTAAGTGTGTCTTATATAGGCAACAAATAAAACCCACAAGTTTAAACTTTGCATCAACGGTATATTAAATAAAAATTAAGGATTAGATTTCCTAAAGGATAGAATTAGTGATAGGTTCCATCTGAAAACAAAAAAGCCACTCGTAAAACGAATGGCTTTTTTTGCTCCTCCTCTTAGGCTTCCCGAGACTTGTTCCCCGCCCGGGATAAACTTCTCGCCCAAATATTAATCCATAAAAAAAGCCCAACATAAATGTCAGGCTTTAATTTTGCTCCTCCTCTTGGGCTCGAACCAAGGACCCTCTGATTAACAGTCAGATGCTCTAACCAACTGAGCTAAGGAGGAGTGTTTTGCTTTGTAAGCGGTTGCAAATATAAATCAATTTTTAAATGCCGTCAAAAGATTTTTTCGATTTTTTTTGAAGAATTTTTAGAGAATTTTGAATCCCTCAGAATGTCAATATTTTAGGTGCTTGAGCAAAATATTATAATTTTAAATTTCTTCATTAGAAAAAGTAAAAACCAAAAAAAAGGCAGTGCCAACGCACTGCCTTTTCTATTTTAATTGATATCATCTACTTATTCAAAAAGCCAGCGATAGATATCATTTCCATTCGCGTAAAGCACCAGGGCGATCAATAAGAAGAATCCAACCATCTGCGCTACTTCCATGAACTTGTCGTTTGGTTTTCTACCGGTTACCATTTCATATAACAGGAACATTACATGCCCGCCGTCCAGTGCCGGGATTGGCAGGATATTCATAAACGCGAGGATAATCGATAATAAAGCTGTGGTATGCCAGAATCCGGCCCAGTTCCAGGTATCAGGGAATAAACCTCCAATAGCACCAAAACCTCCTAATTGAGAAGCTCCTTTCTTGGTGAATACATATTTAAATTGATATACATAATCACGAAGTGTCCAATACCCGTAATCAAAACCTTTACTTATACTCTGTAAAAAGTTATAGCTTTTTCTCTGGATATCGAATTCGTAATTTTTGACAAACCCAAGTCTACCCTCTTCATTAGGAGTTATAGAAGTACTCTTAATTTTACCGTCTCTTTCATAAACCAAGCTCACCTCTTTTCCTTTATTTTCAACAGATACCGGAGCCAGTTCATGGTAGTATCCTATTTCAATGTCATTTAAAGAGATAACCTTATCACCCTTTTTAAGGCCTGCTTTTTCAGCTGCCAGTCCTGGTTGAACCGAATCCAATACAGGAGCCATTATCGGCACGAATGGCTGCATTATGCCCTGTTCGAACATCTGGGTACCTATTTCTTCTGGAACACTTATAGTTTCCTCGGTCCCATCCTGGTGTAATACCGTGATGTTCTCAACATCTCTCATAAAAAGATGTTTATTGATATCCAGGCTATTCTCGAATTCCTTTCCGTTTACTTCAAGTATTCTGTCCCCATCTTCAAATCCATACTCTTCAAAAGAATCTACAACTGCAAATCCTTCTGGCATATCATCTGGACCAACATAAGCCGTACCCCAAACAAACATGATCATCATATAGATAAGGAAACCTAAAACAAGGTTCACCGTCACCCCACCAAGCATGATGATAAGTCTTTGCCAGGCCGGCTTGCTCCTGAATTCCCATTCTTTAGGTGGAAGAGCCATCTGCTCCTTGTCCATGCTCTCATCGATCATTCCGGAGATTTTGACATAACCACCTAAAGGCAGCCATCCTATCCCGTAAACGGTATCACCGATTTTCTTTTTGAAAAGGGCAAATTTAACATCGAAGAAAAGGAAGAATTTCTCAACCCTGGTCTTAAAAAGTTTCGCCGGAACAAAGTGACCAAGTTCATGCAGAACGATCAAAAAAGACAGGCTAAGTATTAATTGTATGGCTTTTACTAAAAATGGATCCATCAGGTAACTTCAAATTTAAAATCGCACAAAAGTAAGTTTTTATAAGCTCCTACAAAAGTTTATGTTTCAAGTGATTTATCCTCTTCTGAAAATTTCATCAACAGAATTCGACTATTTGATCCCCAGGCTATAACTTTGCAGAAATTTAAACTTATGCTCAAGTTTTTTGCACGATACAAAACCTTTGCCATAGTTTTCTTTATACTCTCAGTAATTATTATTTTCTGCATTTATACATTACTGAAACCCGAAGAACGCCTGCCAGTATACCAGCCAGATATGGTAAATGCTGAACTGGTAGACTCCACCAAGCAATATGTTAGAAAATATCATAAGATCGCCGATTTCGAACTGGTGAATCAAAATGGTGATACGATCACCCAGGAAGATTATAAAGACAAGATCTATATAGCCGATTTCTTCTTTACTACCTGCCTTACGATCTGCCCTATCATGACAGATCATATGATCCAGATTCAGGAGAAGATCAAGAACGATGATGAAGTTTTCCTGCTATCGCATACTGTTTTTCCGGTTACAGACAGTGTGCCTGTTTTAAAGAAGTACGCGGAAGAAAAAGGAGTCATCGATGAAAAATGGAACCTGGTCACCGGGGATAAAAAACAGATCTATGATCTTGCCCGTAAATCTTACCTGGCCACAAAGTCTACCGGAGATGGCGGAAAATATGACATGATCCATACAGAAAACTTCGTCCTGGTTGATAAAGACAGGCAGATTCGAGGATTTTATGATGGTACAGATCCTGAAGCCATCGAGAACCTTATGCATGACCTAAAAGTCCTTAAAGCCGAGGATAACTAATAATTTGGCCTTTAACTTTTGTATTGGTCTAAAATCCATTACTTTTGCCTTGTTTAAAATCAATCTAAATAAAAAGTGAAGGTGACGGTTGCTAATTTAAAACGAGGTCAGCGGGGAATCATCAAAGAATTCTCGGCAGATATGGTACCTCTAAAGCTGCTTGAAATGGGTTGCCTTCCCGGGAACGAGGTAGAACTGGTTCAAACTGCGCCATTCCATGATCCAATGTATCTCAATATAAATGGAAGTCATCTGGCCATAAGAAAAGAAACCGCTTTACTAATAGAAATTGAATTAATAGGCTAATATGGGTAAGCAAATTAATGTTGCTTTAATTGGTAATCCCAACACCGGCAAGACTTCTGTATTTAATCAGTTAACAGGCCTTAACCAGAAGGTTGGTAATTATCCCGGTATTACGGTTGAAAAAAAAGAAGGGATCTGTAAACTTCCCCGGGGCCTGAAAGCCCATATTCTTGACCTTCCCGGAACTTATAGCCTTAACGCATCTTCTTTTGATGAAAATGTTGTTATCGAACTATTACTCAATAAGAACGACAAGGACTTTCCAGATGTCGCGGTAGTAGTTAGCGATGTTGAAAACCTGAAAAGGAATCTTCTACTTTTTACCCAAATAAAAGATCTTGGTATTCCAACAATTCTTGCCATTAATATGGCCGACAGGATGGATAGAAAGGGAATCAGCCTTGATGTAGAACTTCTGGAGGAACGTCTTAAGACGAAGATCGCTCTTATTAGCGCCCGTAAAAGAATGGGCATAGATTATCTTAAAGAACTTATACTTAATTACAGACATATTCCTATCGAGCCCTGCGTAAATGCATCGGTAATAGACCCGGAATATTTCGGAAACTTAAGAAAAGCGTTTCCTAACCAGTCTCTTTACAAATTATGGCTGGTGATCACCCAGGATGTGAACTTTGGAAACATTAACCGTGGAGAACTAAAGAAGAACTCTGATTTCAGCACCAAATCCATAAGCGATCTTAAAAGACTTCAGCAGAAGGAAACCATTTTGAGGTATCAATTCATTAATGGAGTCCTTAGGGAAACCATGAAAGTTGATAAAAATGCCGCGACAGACTTAAGATCCAGACTGGACCGGATCCTTACACACAAGGTTTGGGGTTATTTTATCTTCTTCGGAATATTATTATTGATTTTCCAGGCTATCTACAGCTGGTCGAGTTATCCTATGGATATGATCGATGCCGCTTTCGCTTCATTAAGCGAGTGGACCAAGGATACTTTACCTTCAGGTTCATTTACAAATCTAATATCTGAAGGGATCGTGCCCGGTTTAGGTGGGATCGTAATCTTTATTCCGCAGATCGCATTCCTGTTCCTTTTCATTTCCATTCTTGAAGAATCTGGCTATATGAGCCGGGTTGTTTTCCTTATGGATCGTATCATGAGGCGATTTGGTTTAAGCGGAAAAAGCGTTGTGCCACTGGTATCTGGTACCGCCTGTGCGATACCGGCAGTAATGGCTACAAGAAATATCGAAAACTGGAAAGAAAGGCTTATCACCATCCTGGTAGTGCCTTTTACAACCTGTTCGGCGAGGTTACCCGTTTATTTGATCATTATCGCTCTGGTAATACCAGACAAAGCTTTCCTTGGACTTAATTTACAGGGAATCACCTTAATGATCCTTTATCTTTTAGGGTTTGGAATGGCCATATTTTCAGCCTGGATCCTTAATAAGATCATGAAAACCAAGACCAAGAGCTATTTCGTGATAGAAATGCCGAATTATAAACTGCCTATGATCAAGAATGTCGCGATCAATGTGGTGGAAAAAACCAAGTCTTTTGTATTTGGAGCCGGAAAGATCATTTTAGCTATTTCAGTGATACTTTGGGTTCTGGCAAGTTATGGCCCGGGAGATAATTTTGAAAATGCCGAAGAGATCGTTTCTTCAAATTATACTACTGAAAACAGTATTCCTCAGGATGAACTGGATGAAGAGATCGCATCTTTTAAACTGAAGAATTCTTATATCGGTATCATGGGTAGAGGTATCGAGCCTGCTGTGGCTCCACTTGGTTACGACTGGAAGATCGGTATCGCCATTATTAGTTCATTTGCCGCAAGAGAGGTTTTTGTTGGCACACTGGCTACGATATATAGTGTTGGTAGTGATGAAGAAGAAACCATAAAGAATAGAATGGCCGCTGAAACCAATCCGGTTCTGGGAGGTCCTCTGTTTACTTTTGCCAGCGGGGTCAGCCTTTTATTGTTCTATGCTTTTGCCATGCAATGTATGAGTACCCTGGCTATTGTAAAACGGGAAACCAATACCTGGAAATGGCCATTATTGCAATTAATTATAATGAGTGGTTTTGCTTATGTAGTGGCCCTCATTGCATTTCAATTGCTGAAATAGTAAGGAAAAGAATTGAAAACGACTTAAAGAATATGGAAATCTTACAGGAAATACTGGTCTTTATCACCTTTTTATTCGCACTGGGATATATTATCACCAAGTTCGTTTGGAAACCTGCATTTCTAAGTGGTAAAAAGAAATCTGGATCCTGCGGAGTTTCAGATTGTGGATGCGGTGATTAATTACTTCTTTAAAGCTTGTGACACCATAAGCTGTAAACTGTATTCTTCCTCCCCTATTTTATATCCTGCTTCAGGATAAGGCATCACTACAACTTTCTTAATTACGAATTCTGAGTTTTTAAAAAATTCAGCTATTGAAATATCGGTTGAAGCCGTAACACTCGCATTTCCCGCTGAATAATTAGATCCAGTAATAACCTTTTCACCTTTGAATTTACCGTCCTGATAAAACTCTACAAGCACCTTAACTTCACCCGCCCAGATACAGGAAACTCTTTTAGGACATCTCGAATCTGAAATTATTTCCTTGAATTTGATCTCCTTATCGCCCAGTACCAGATTGTCTCCCTGGCAAAGAGTTGCCTCCTGCACGTTATATTTGGAAGGTACAGGATCCTGATTTCCAATTAAAACTGAATGGAACAGAACGAGAAAAAATAGAGCTATCTTCATGGTTGGCTTTATTATAAGGACGACCATTCCAATGAAGTGTTACAGGAAATATTATCCCAGCCCTACATCCAGGGTCATCATCACCATGAATCCGCCAATAAATCCCATGGTAGAAATATCTGTAAAGTTACCCTGCTGGGCTTCCGGAACCACTTCTTCCACAACCACAAAGATCATTGCTCCAGCAGCAAAACATAAGGCATAAGGAAGTATAGGCTGAAAAGTAAGTACAGCCCAGGCACCCAGAACAGCGGCCACGGGTTCCACGATAGCCGATAGTTGCCCGTAATTAAAACTTTTCCAACGACTAAGGCCCAATCTTCTTAAAGGCATGGCTACGGCGAAACCTTCAGGAAAATTCTGAAGTCCTATCCCAATCGCCAGAGCAACCGCCCCACCGATACTGGCGCCTTCAAATCCAGCAGCTACACCACCAAAAAGAACTCCTACCGCAAGACCTTCCGGAATATTGTGAAGCGTGATGGCAAGAGTTAATAAAACCGACTTATGCCAAGGTGTTTTTATACCTTCAGATTCGCTCATTTTGAAATTCACATGCAAGTGCGGTAACACTTTATCCAGTCCAAAAATAAAAAGAGCTCCTAAACCAAAACCAACTACTGCCGGAATCACCTTTACGAAACCTTCTCCTGGACTCATCTCAATTCCTGGAGCCAGAAGACTCCAGAAACTTGCTGCTACCATCACTCCACCGGTAAAACCAAGCATTCCATCAAAGAAAGCACGGTTCATCCCTTTAAATAGGAAAACCAGGGAGGCTCCTAATGCGGTAAGACCCCACGTAAAAAGTGTCGCCAGAAAAGCCGCAAAAACAGGATCCAGAGATTCAAAATAATCTAAAATAATATCCATTCTAAGTTGTTTTTATATATAAGTTCGCTGATATCTGGTTGGATATCCTTAATTCCTTTCCGTCCATCTTTATCAGCATGGACTGGTCAAAATCTTCTTTTTCTTTAACCTCTATCTCCTTACCAAGAGAAATATTGTTCTTGTCCAGGTATTGCAGGAACTCGGCTGAAGAATCTTTAACACCCACACAAATACCGATTTCTCCTTTTTTAAGTTCAGATAAAAGCACACGGTTGGCCACGGCAAAATTCCCTTTAGCATCTGGAATAGGATCTCCATGCGGGTCCCTTTTTGGGTATTCCAGGAATTTATCCAGTTCGTTGGTAAGCTTTTCAGACTTGATATGTTCCAGTTGCTCGGCAACTTCATGAACCTCATCCCAGTTAAAACCTAATTTTTCTACCAGAAAAACCTCCCAGAGGCGATGCTTTCTTATGACTTCTATCGCCGCATCCTTTCCCGCTTCACTCAGTTTAACTCCCTGATACCTTTTATAATTCACCAGGTCTTTATCAGACAGACGCTTAATCATATCGGTCACAGAAGAAGCCTTGGTCTGCATTTCTTCCGCGAGGGCGTTCGTACTAACTCCACTTTTATAAGCTGTTTCCAGATGAAAAATGGCCTTGAGATAATTTTCTTCAGATAAGCTGAACATGAATTAAATTTTAATTGCCCAAAAATACATTTTTAAATTTAATTAATCAATTTTTTAGATTAGCCTAAATTAATTTTATAGCTTTGCATAAAATAACTCTACGTGAAGCTTTTAGCAGGTATATTATTAAGTATTTTTTGTTCAACGGCGATAGCTCAGTCCACTGAAATCGAAGGACTGGTATCTCACAATGGCCGGGCAGTTCCATTTGCCAATATCTCTGTTTCAGGAACCAATCATGGCGCCAGTGCAGACCCTAATGGCAGGTTCTCTCTTAAGCTTAAATCTGAAAAAGCAGAACTTATTATCCAGGCGATCGGCTTTAAAACAAGAAAAATAAAGATTGATCCAAGGGATTATGAAGCAGAACTATTAACGATCCAAATGGAAGAGGATGCACTTGGACTGGACCAGGTAGTTATTAGTGCTACCAGGAACAGAATAGACCTAAAGCAGGCTCCGGTCATCGTTAACGTACTGAATTCGAAATTGTTCAATGCTACCCAGTCCGCTTCGGTTGCTGAAACTTTAAATTTTCAACCCGGAGTACGTGTGGAAACCAATTGCCAGAACTGCGGTTTTACCCAGGTTAGGCTAAACGGTCTTGACGGGAGTTACACCCAGATCCTCATAAACAGCCGGTCTGTGTTCAGCGCTTTGAACAGCGTATACGGGTTAGAACAGATCCCAACCTCTATTCTGGACCGGGTAGAAGTTGTCCGCAGTGGAGGATCTGCGCTATTCGGTTCAAACGCCATTGCCGGTACTATAAATATTATTACCAAAGAACCGGTCCTGAATACCTGGAATATCGCTAGTAATCTTTCTTTAATAGATGGCGAGATCCCCGATAGAACTTTAAATTTTGCAGGTTCGGTTGTAGCCGAAGATCTGAATAGTGGAGTTACTATTTATGGAATGAACAGAGATCGCTCGGCCTTCGATGCCAATGGCGATGGTTTTACCGAGATAACCGAACTTACCAATAACACGCTGGGTGCGAAAGCATTTTTTAAACCTGATGAACTTAGTAAACTGAGCCTTGATCTCACCGCACTAAAAGAATATAGAAAAGGCGGTGATCGCCTGGAACTCCCTCCTCACTTAACAGATATTACCGAACAACTGGATCATAATACATTTATAGGCGGACTTACCTACGACTTTTCAAACGTCGAAAGAACCAATAATTATTCTGTTTATGTTTCCGGTCAGCATACAGACCGAAAGAGTTATTATGGCGGCCTTGGTGGAGGCCGTACCGCACAGGATAGCATTTCTGCTTCTAATGCCTATGGGAATACAACTGATCTCGCATTACTGGGAGGTTTTCAGTTCACAAGAAATTTTGCCAACAATGACGTGCTTACCACAGGTGTAGAATATAATCATAGCAATACCGAAGATGATATAGCCGGTTATAATCGATATATAGATCAGAAAGTGAATTCTTATGCCGCTTTTGCCCAATATGAATGGAAACCCGTTGAAAATTTCACCGCTTTATTAGGAGCAAGGCTCGACCACATAAATATTACAGGGAATTACGCTGTAGAGGATATTTCCAGATTCTCCATTATCGATCAAACAGTTCTGAGCCCAAGGATCACCATACTTTATGACATAACCGAAGAATTACAGTTTAGAGGAGGCTATGCCAGAGGCTTCAGGGCACCGCAAGCCTTTAATGAAGACCTGCATATATCTTCGGTAGGTGGAGAACCTCAGTTCGTGATCTTATCGAACGATCTCGAAACTGAATATTCGAATGCCTACACGGCCTCTTTCAATTATTCTTTCAGCAAAAACAAACTACAAACAGATTTTCTTCTGGAAGGGTTCTTTACCGAACTTCAGGATCCATTCACTACCGTAAGTACTGGTGCAAGCCTCCCCAACGGTTCTATCCTGAAAGAAGTACGGAACGGAAGTGGAGCCTACGTAACGGGAACGAATTTTGAAATCGGTGTTTCTCCAAATTCAGATCTAACCTTTCAACTTGGTGGAACTTACCAGCGTTCTATCTATAAAGAAGACCAGATCCTATTTGAAGCAGACCCAAATTCAGGTTCAGAACAGGATATTATTATCTCTGAATTTGTAAGGAATCCTGATTTTTACGGCTACTTAAATGTTAACACCTCCCCTTTCGAAGGCTTTGCGGTTGACCTTACAGGAACTTATACCGGCAAAATGACCATTCCACGGGTGATCAATCCTAATGGAATGTTGGATTTAATAGAGTCCCCAACTTTTTGGGACATGAATATTAAGCTTAGTCAGCATATAGATATAACGGAGAATTTTCATATTAATCTAAGTACGGGTGTCCAGAATGTGTTCAATGAATACCAGGATGACTTTGACTCCGGCCCTACACGGGATTCAGATTTCATCTATGGACCATCGAGGCCCCGTACTTTTTTCTTTGGGATCAAGTTTGGAAATCTGCACGAATAGTTGCTGAAGCATGAATAGAACAATTCTCATAATATTCATCTGTCTTTCACAAGCTGTTCTGGGGCAACAGAAGGAGATCCAATGGATGGGATTTGAAGAACTGGAAGATTCGCTGCAGATAGAAAGCAGACCGGTATTTGTATATTTTTATACAGACTGGTGCGTGTACTGTAAAAAGATGGACAGGAATGCTTTTAAAGATCCCAAGATAGTTTCAAAACTGAATAAAGATTTTTATCCGGTAAAGATGAATGCTGAAAGCCTGGAAAAAATTGAATTCGACGGTCAGGTTTTTACCAACGAACAGGCCAGGATAAAACGAAACGGCATCCACCAGATTCCTCTAATTCTGGGGAGCAGGGATGATAGACCGATATCTTTTCCCGTTTTAATGGTTCTTGATGAAAATTTCAGGGTGAAAATTAAAAGTTACGATTACCTGACTTCAGAGAAAATGAAGCTATTGATTAATGGATAACTGTAGAATTTACTTCAAAACATAAAAGCCAAGTTTCTAAAGCCCTCGCTCTTTCTGTATCTGTTCGTATGCCTCCTGGACTTTAGTAAATTTCTCCTGAGCTCCTTTTCTATAAGCTTCATCCATATGCCCCAGTTTATCGGGGTGGTATTTTTTGGCCATTTTACGATAGGCTTTTTTCACTTCAGCATCAGTAGCAGATTTATCGATCTCCAGAATGGTATAGGCAGAGTCTGTGTTCTTAAAGAACATCGCTTTGATGCTTTCAAAATCTCGTCTTCCAATTTGAAGATAACCGGCAATCTCGCTTATTACTTCAGCTTCAGCTTCACTAACACGACCATCTGCCTGGGCAATTCCGAAGAGAAAATGAATGATCTGTAGACGGGTAGGATATTTTGTCCTCGCGGCCAGGTACCTGGCGATATTAGAAGCCGAAACCTGCCTGTTCTTTACCACCTCGTTAAAGGTTCTAAAAGTGGCATTGGCCCGCTCTTTTCCGTAGGCCTGGATAAAATAAGAACGTACATAATCCAGTTCCTGCTGGGAAACCTGTCCATCTGCTTTTATAACGATAGAGCTTAGAGATAAAAGATTCAATTCAAAATCACCCGGGGAAACGGTTTGCTTCTTCTCTCCCATCATGGAATTGAAGATGCCTCCAGAAGACCGGATATAATTATCCAGCAGGGAACCTATAATAAATCCAAGAATAGCGCCGGGAAACCTGAAGTACATATATCCCAGAACTGCGGCAAGCCATTTGATCATCGGGCAATTTTCTTTGCGGCTAAGATAACATTTTCAGTATTTAATTGGTAATCTAAGCCTATCTGTTCTTAGCTTCTGTCATAAATTGAACCTATTAGCACATAGTAATTTGAGATATGTAAGCTGAACTTAATTTGGTATCTTTGTGCCTCAATAAAGTTTAATAAAAAAATAGAATATATATGTATCCAGCAGAATTAGTAAAACCAATGAGAGAAGATCTTACCAATATTGGTTTTAAAGAATTACATACTGTAGAAGATGTTGAGAAGGCTATGGAACTAAAAGGAACTACTTTGGTAGTGGTGAATTCAGTTTGTGGTTGTGCTGCAGCGAATGCACGTCCGGGAGCAAGACTTTCTCTACAGAACGCTAAGAAACCAGATAACCTGGTAACTGTTTTTGCAGGTGTAGATAAAGAAGCTACAGAAAAAGCAAGAGATATGATGGTACCATTCCCTCCATCTTCTCCATCTATGGCTCTATTTAAAGACGGGGAACTGGTTCATATGCTAGAGCGTCACCACATTGAGGGACGTCCTGCAGATATGATCGCAGAGAACCTGATTGGAGCTTATAACGAATTTTGCTAATAAGTTTTAAATAGCAGATCAAACCACGCTTTACGCGTGGTTTTTTTATGCGCCTATTTTGAAATAGTTATTTTTGTACTTTTAATTTAAGATGAAAAGATTTTTCTCCTATCCCTTATCGGTCATATTCTATTTTTTCTTTTTTCTAAGTATGCTCATTTTTCATCCTATCCAGTGGATCTGTTTGAAAATTGGAGGTTACCAGGCGCACAAGAAAAGTGTAGATATTTTCAACTGGTTCTTACTGCGCAGCCTGAATATCCTGGGGACTACTTTTACCATAGAAAATGATCACGATATCCCGGTAGACAAGACCTGTATCTTTGTCTCTAATCACCAGGGAATGTATGACATCCCTCCTATTATCTGGTATTTTAGAAAGCATCATCCCAAATTCGTAAGCAAGAAAGAACTGGGACATGGAATCCCTAGTATATCCTTCAATCTAAGGCATGGAGGTTCTGTCTTGATAGACCGTAAGAATCGCCGGGAATCTTTATTGAAAATGAGTCAGTTTGGAGATTACCTGAAAGAAACCAAAAGATCTGCCGTGATATTTCCAGAAGGAACCCGCAGCAGAACCGGGGAGCCAAAGGAATTCCGGAAGAACGGACTGATGATGTTATTCAAAAAACTTCCAGATGCGGTCGTGGTGCCCATTACCATCAATAATTCCTGGAAACTTTTCAAACATGGGAATTATCCCATAGACCTTGGAGTGAATGTCAAATTGAAAACACATAAGCCCATTCCTGTTAATTCTGAAGATCCGGAAAGTCTTGCCGCTAAAGTGGAGCGAATCATTATTGCCGATATCATATAACTCTTATTTATGCTTGAAAATACGCTGATCGATAATACGATCAAATTCGTAAAAGAACGCCTTGCAAATGCTGAAGGAGGTCATGACTGGTTTCATATAAAAAGAGTGCTCAATAACTCCAGGTTAATAGCAGAAGGAGAAAATGCCAACCTTGAGATCGTTGAATTAGGTGCTCTACTGCATGATATCGCAGATTCAAAATTTCATGGTGGTGACGAGACCGTAGGCCCAAAAGTGGCTTCAGATTTTTTAAGATCTCAGGGAGCTTCAGGAGAAGTGATAGATCATGTTATTAAAATCATCGAAAATATCTCTTTCAAGGGTGGAAATGTAGACCAGAAATTCACTTCTCCCGAACTTGCTATCGTGCAGGATGCCGACCGGCTTGATGCCTTGGGAGCAATTGGTATTGCCCGTGCTTTTAATTATGGCGGCTTTAAGGACAGAGGACTTTATAATCCCAAGATAAAGCCGAATTTAAATATGACCAAGGAAGAGTATAAAGCATCGAATGCTCCAACCATCAATCACTTTTACGAAAAACTTCTCTTGCTAAAGGATCGTATGAATACAGAGACCGGTCGTAAGATTGCTGCAGACAGGCATGCCTTTATGGTGCAGTATCTTGACCAGTTCTATAAAGAATGGAATGGTGAAAAGTAAAAAGCCGATGCATTAGCATCAGCCTTTTAAATATAACAGGATTCAGAATATTTATCCCTTCACTTGTTCTAGCTTTTCATCTTTAAGATGTTCAGCGAAGAAGCCCATCATAGCTTTATAAAGATCCAGCCTGTTCTCTTCTTTCCCAAAACCGTGTCCTTCGTCATATTTCACCATATAAGGCACCTCAACACCACGCTCTCTAAGACTTTTAACTATCTGGTCTGCCTCGTCTATATTCACCCGGGGATCATTTGCTCCCTGCACTACAAATAGTGGCTTCTTTATTTTGTCCACATGCAAGGCAGGAGATATCTCGTCCATTATTTTTTTCTCTTCAGGAATATTTGGGTTGTACCAGATCTTGTAAAGGATCTCCCTGTATTTCTCCCAATATGGAGGAATGGTCTCCATAAAGGTATTCAGGTTGCTTACTCCAACGTAATCCACCCCGCAGGCATATTTTTCAGGGGTTTTGGTCATTCCACGTAAAACTGCGTAACCGCCATGGCTTCCCCCGTATATAGCGACTTTATCTTTATTTACCCATCCCTGGTTCACAACAAAATCAACACCATCCTCTACATCATCCATAGCCTTTCGTCCTATCTCACCAAAACCAGCTTTTAAGAACTTCTTACCGTAACCACCAGAAACTCTAAAATTAACATGCAAAGTTGCATACCCGCGACTGGCAAAAAGTTGTGCTTCTGGATTAAAGCCCCAGTTATCACGAATACCTTGAGGTCCACCGTGAGGATTCACTATAAGCGGTACTCTTTTACCGGCTTTATAGTCGTGAGGCAATGTAATATAACCGTGAAGGTCTAAACCGTCCCGACTCTTAAAACTAATTGGCTTCATGGAAGCCATATCTTCAGCCCTTAATTGAGGTAAAAGTTTGTATAGCAACTTCACCTCATCCTTCTCTACATCGTACAAATAATACTCTCCTATAATCTTATCGCCGTTAACAAGAACCATATATTGCGTTTCATCGTCTGTTTTTCCAACAGTGAAGAATTGCTTTTCGCCAAACTCCTTCTTTAAACGGGCATGGATCTTTTTATAAGTATCACTCACTGGGACGATCACTGTCTTTTCTCCGGTATACCTGAAATAGTCAATTTCATAGTCGCGCTTTCTGGAAAGCGATATCCCTGATACATCGAAAGTATCATTGCTGAATACAGTTTTTAGCCTTTTATTTTTCTTCAGGTCATAAAGCTGAATTTCGGTTTTATCACCCTCCAGATTAGATACTACATAGGCGTCATCAGGATTTTCAGAATTTGTATTAAAAGAGGAAATTCCAAAAGAGTCTCCAAATTCAGTAAGTTTAACCCTTTGAAATTCACCATCAATCTTATATAAAAGCTCAGTATTCACCCCATCTACCACACGCGTAATAGCGCGCAAGTTTCCTTTACGATCAAAATCGTAACCTGCGACGGGCGCATCACCCTCTTTAACAGTATAAAGCTTAGTGACCTCACCTGTATTTATATTCAGCCTATAAGGCTCTTCCTGTCCAGGATTATCCTTGTTCATTTGCACAATAACATGCTCCTCATCTTCCTTTAAGGTAGCGATGATATTCACTCTTACTCCATCGAAAGGAGTTAGATCGCTATCGTTTTCACCGTTAACATCTACGCCATATACATGGTAATTTTCATCTCCGCCCTTATCCTGAAGATATAAAATACGGTCCTTGGTTGACCAGTAGAATCCACGTATCAAATCCTCTCCTTGTTTTTTAAGCAAACTTTCCTTCTGGGTGGCTGTTTCCTTTATGTAGATATCTCGCTCTCCAGAATCCCTACGTTTCATATAAGCAATATATTTTCCATCTGGAGACAGCTGAAAGGAATAAGCTTCGGGAGTTTTAAAATAATCCTCTACAGAATATTTATAATCTCCGGTCTCTAAGGCTTCAAGCTTTTCCAGTTCGACTGTAGTAGATGGCAATGATGTGTTTCCCGGTTTTTTCTTCACAGTTTTCTCTAGGTTTAAGGGATATTCTTTCCCCATTTGGTTATACGTTCCTTTAATACTACCATTTTCAAATGTCCCTGTATAAGTCATTTGTAACTTGGCAGACTTAATTGTTACGTCCTTATCCTGCAAAACTACCGAATCGAGCTTGAATCCCGAAGCTCCCTGGGCAGGAACATCTAAAGTTGCTGTATAACCATTATCTGTTGGTGTAAAGTTGAAAACTAATTCCATTTGCATACCCTGAATTTCAAGGTTTCCTTTATAGGAGCCCTTTAATTCCTGTGCCTCCAGCGATGTTACGAAAAGCATTAGAATCAATGCCGTCACGTATTTTAAAAGTGATATCATAGTGTTTAATTTAAAATAAGAGTTTAATGAATAAGTAAATAGTAATGCCGAATATGACGCCGATAGCCGCCTTAATAATTTTTATGCGCTTTGCTGTGTCTATCTTCATCTGGTTATTATTAGATATTTCCGGTTTCGAGTAAACAACCTTCTTTGAACTTTACAGGTTTTTGTTGGTCTGAATTTTTGAAATGAAAAGTGATCAGGTCTAGAGAATCATAATTTTCAATATCTCTTTTCAGCATATCATTTAGGCGTATTGCTTCATGTTCTACAGAAAGAGGAAAAGCGCAATTTTCAAGAATGAAACTGGCTTTAGAATTACTGAAGCCGTCCTCCACATTGAACTGAATTCCCACAGAACTTACATCTGAACTTACAATTTCACAATTGCAATTCTTCTGAAGTTTGGTTTCGATCGCGTTTACCAATTTATTATTGGCCATGACACCCTGGGCAACTCCAAATCCAAAAGTGAGTCCGATTGAACCGGAAATTATCATAATGAAGATTAGCTTTACTGGTTTTTTTAATTTCATAATTGAAATATTTAATAGTTGATTTCCAGAACCAAATCTGCAACACTAAATTCCATTTAAAAAGAAAAGACGACCCAGTTTTAGAAATTTGGGGAACAGAAAATACCCTGTAAAGCCCCGCTAAAAGAGCCCCTTCAGGGAAACGGATTAGATTGAAAAGGTGGGGGGATCCTCCAACCCTATTTTTATAAATTTAGGGCTTGATCATCTTCTTCAGGCAATATTCTTGATCTCTTTAATGTAAAAGGATGGATTTAAACCGGTATTAAGTTTAAAGTATTTACTGAAGGAATCGGCGCTTTTATAACCTACCTCCTCGGCTATAGATTGTATGGAATAGGAACGAAAGATCACATCGTTCTTTAACCTAACGATCGCATAATTTATTCGCAGATCATTGATATAAGTATTGAAGTTTTTGCCGAAATGTGAATTAACCACCTTGGAAAGGTAGGAGGTATTGGTATTAATCTTCCTGGCAACATTGTAAGAATTACAATCCTGTCTTAAGAAATATTCTTTTTCTTCCAGCTTTTTGAGACCCTGCAGAATATTTTGTTTAGTCTCTTCAGGTACATCATTACTGCTTTTCTCTTCTAATACCTGATCTTTTGAATCAGTAATCCGTTCTAACTCATTATTATTTTCGATTTTCTGCAACAAGGCTTCAAATTTCTCTTCGTTCTTTTTCTTATTTCTGTAAAAACGAAGCAACACAGCCAATAATAAAAGCACAATGATCGAGGCTCCAAGAAAAAGATAATTTAAGTGGGCTTGTGTTAGGTTCTTTTCCTGCTTAATCGTAGATAACTCGTTTTTGAAATCCTCTACTTCCTTAAGTTTTAAAGATTGGTTTACCGTGTCCTTGATTTTATTAAACTGGGCTACAGTGTTTATATACTTTTCAAGATAAAAATTAGATTTTTCTATATCTCCGGTATGTTTATATGCTTTGGCTAAAAGCTTGTAATAATCATCCATAAACCCCTCTTCGCCTTCTTTGACTTGATAAATATCGATCGCGTCCTGAATATACCTTTGGGCTTTTTTATATTCTTTTTTTGCAAGATAAACCTCCCCTAAGTCCTTATAAAATACAAGGGTATCACCTTTAGAGGAAGGCTGGCATAACTTAAATGCTTTTTTTAGATTATTCTCTGCGTTTGAGAGATCATTATTAAGCAATTGAATGTTTGCTTTACTTCTTAGAAAATATTTTCTTCGGCAGGAGTCCTTTTCCTTTTGAGTTAATTTTAAAGCCTTTTCGATATAATAGGAAGCAGAGTCTCCCTTCTTTATATCGGTAAAAGTTAATGATAGATAATAATAGCTTTGTGCATTAGCCTTTTCTAACTCTATAGCTTCGAAATCTGAATCATCTAAAACATCTAAACTTTTGTTATAAATATCTATAGCCTCAGTATGATCTCCAATAGAGGATCTAATATATCCTATTTGAAGCAGTAACTTATGCTGAATCTTTTTATCTTTTATTTCTTCTGAAATAGCAAGGGCCTCATTATAAATATCCAAAGCTTTTCCCAATAGACCCTGATAAAAATAAGCCACGCCAATTCGAAATAAAGAACTAACAGTTTGAGGTGCTAATTCATGTTGGGAAGAAAAATTTCTTAAGGGCTTTAAGGAGTCCTGTGCTCTATCAAAATTTCTATCCCAGATAGAAGCTTCGATAAATAAGCTTTTAGCTGCAAATTGCTGCTCAATATTTCGCTCCTTTTCGGCTTTCCTGAGGTAATAATTTATAAGATCAAAGTTGATTTCCTCTTTTTCTAATCCTCCTATTAACGTTCTGAGCTCATCATAAGTCTTAGTTTCTAAAGAATCTTTTTGAGCAATTAGATTAAAAGAAATGAATAAGCAAAGAAGCAAAGCAAGTTTGAAAAATCTCATAGAATTATTAAAATCCCCCAGATTTTGAAGGACGCTAAATATACCTAATTAAAAATTAAAGCAACTTCTATTTTACCTCCTGGCATTCAGGACAAAAATAGGTGCTCCTTCCTCCTACTTTTATCATTTCAATTTTTCCTTTTCCGTTAGGGCAGTCTTCTTCTTCGTTTCTGTGCCTTCGTAAATATGAATCTGGAACCGGAACGCCCTCAGTTTTACATTTAGTGACCGTATCCAATATGTCGACCATGTTTTTATACATTTTGTCCAGGTCCTTTTTATTCAGGTTCTCCGATTTTGTTTTGGGATGAATGCCACTTTGAAACAACATTTCGTCTACATATAAATTCCCGAGCCCGGCAATAAAAGACTGATCCATTAAAGCGGTTTTCACACTTCCTTTTTTCTTTTCGAATAACTTATGGAAATCGGCTTTTTTAAGCTCGGTAGCATGTGGACCTAAATTCTGTTGTTTCCTGAAAGCCCCGATACTTTCAGTTAGAAAAAGCTTCCCGAATTTCCTGGGGCAAACAAAAGACAGTTTACCTCCATTTTCGAAAATCAAGGTCAATTGCGCATGTTTCTGGATCTCATTATGCTGGAAATAGTCCAGCTTACCGGTCATTCCAAAGTGTATTACCAGAAAGCCTTTATCCTTTAGTTCCATTAAAAGGTATTTACCAATCTGATGGCTGGCAACAAATTCATTTCCCGTAAGGACTTCTTCAAAATCCTTTTTCGGGGACTGAAAGATCTTATCTGCACCCAGATCAACCTTCACTATTTTTTGGTGCAGGCTAGTAGAATCTACATACAACTTCTGATAGGCGACCTCTGGTAACTCGGGCATAATTTTTTGTTTTTAGAATTTCCTGAATTATAATTTTTGAAGTTATTGAAAATTTCAGTTTTTGAGTAGTCAGGATTAAAAAAGCTTCATCTGCCCGTCCTTGTAATCCTCATGAAGTTTACAATTGAGTTTTGGTTTTTCACGGTCTTTCAGGTATAGTTTTCTCGCTATCGCGAATTGTTGTTTCACCTGATCGGCAAATTCTCCTTCTCCCTTCATGCGGGTTCCAAACCTGCTATCATTCAAACTACCTCCATGAATATTCTCAATCTGATTCAATACCCTGTCTGCCCTATCTGGCATCGTTTTCCTTATCCAGTCGCTAAAGATCTCCCCGATGGCACCATTCAGCCTTACGATCGTATAACCTACTCCAAGAGCTCCTCTTTCAGCTATTTCCTTTACCAGCGGCATGATCTCATGATTATTGATCGAAGGAATTATAGGCGCCATCATCACGCTCACCGGGATATTCGCTGCCGACAGTTTTTCAACCGTTTCCAGTCGTTTTTTAATACTTGCTGTTCGAGGTTCCAGGATCCTGCGTGTTTCTTCCTGGAGCGAGGTGATAGAAATATTAACATGAACCAGGTTATCCTGCGCCAGCTCTTTAAGAATGTCCATGTCTCTCTGAATGAGCGCATTTTTGGTGATCATTCCCACCGGATGGCGATACTTTAAAAAGGTCTGCAATAAATTCCTGGTAATCTTCAATTTCTTCTCGATGGGCTGGTAACAATCGGTATTTCCAGAAAGAACGATAGGCAATGCCTTCCAGCTTTTGCTTTTTAATTTTTTCTCCAACAGTTCCACCGCATTCCGTTTTACCAGGATCTTTTGTTCGAAATCTTTTCCCGCGCTGTAACCCCAGTATTCATGAGAATTACGGGCATAACAATAAATACAGCCATGCTCACATCCCTGGTAAGGATTCAGTGAAAAATCCATTCCCACATCGGGGCTGGTCACTTTATTTATTATTGTTTTGGGAAAGGTTTCTATGATCGTAGTGCGATTGCTTTCAGCTTCCTCACCTTCTGAAGCGCAATAGTTGAGAAAATCGTCCCTCGTTTCATGACTGTTTTCGTGAAACCGATTAGAAACGTTTAATTGTGCTCCTCTTCCTTTGATATATTCCTCTGACGACATAAAGCAAAAATATGGAATTTTTCCTATTTAAAGGATTATTTCCATATTTTGTAATAATAAAAAAGAGGGGATCGCTATAATTTTTCGTCAAGCTATCCCGAAGCATCGGGACAGGATGAGGTTTTAAAACTAACGATCGCCTCTTTAGTTGCTTCTATTTATTCGGAAAGTCTGCTTTTCTCTTATTCAGGAAAGCTGTAGTTCCTTCTTTAAAGTCTTCGGTACCAAAAGCACGTCCAAATTCATTGATCTCGGTTTCAAATCCATTTACACCATCATCATAATTGGCATTGATCGCCTTTATCGCTCCTGAAATCGCTACCATAGAATTCTTCATGATCTTAGCCGCGATATCTTCAGTAAATTCAAGCAAATCTCCGAGTTCCACCACGTGGTTCACGAGATTATATTGCAATGCCTGGTTAGCATCTATCATTCCGGCGGTCATGATCATTTCCATGGCGCGTCCTTTTCCTACTAGTTGTGGTAAACGCTGTGTCCCCCCATAACCAGGGATCACCCCAAGAGAAACCTCTGGAAGTCCCATTTTCGCGTTATCGCTGGCCACTCTGAAGTGTGCCGCCAGGGCAAGTTCAAGTCCGCCACCAAGTGCAAATCCGTTTATCGCTGCAATGACCGGTTTTGGGAAATTTGCTACATAATCAAATAATTTTTTCTGCCCATCGGCAGCAAGTCCCTTTCCTTCTTTCGGAGAATAATCTGCAAACTCGCTAATATCTGCGCCAGCTACAAATGCTTTTTCACCGCTACCGGTTAAAATCACAACTTTCACCTCATCATCGCTTTTAGCTTCTTTAAGCGCATCGTGAAGTTCCTGGATGGTCTCCCGGTTAAGGGCATTAAGTTTTTTAGGTCTATTAATAGTGATCGTTAAGATATTATCATCTATCTCCTCTAATATGTTCTTATAACTCATAAATTTTATTTTGGAAATCGTACGTTAAATATAGTGCCTTTATTTTGTTTTGAAACAAAGCTAATGCTTCCGTTATAGGTCTCCACGATGTTTTTAACCATCGCCAGGCCAAGTCCCATTCCGCTCGATTTGGTGGTAAATTTTGGCTCAAAGACCTTTTCTTTATTTTCTTCAGAAATTCCCGAACCATTGTCTGAAACCGAAACCAGCACAGTCTCTTCCTCCTCTTCTACCATCACCAGAATATGAGGATTCTCCACATCTTTTAAAGCCTGGGTAGCATTTTTAACTAGGTTGGTAACCACCCTGATCAATTGGGTACGGTCGAATTTAGCCAGTATCTCCTCTTTCTCAGATTTAAATTCGATGTAGTTCTCATTGAAAATATCCAGCGCGAGCTTCACGATCTTAGGCACATTTAAAGTTTCGCTCTGCTGAGCCGGCATTTTGGCAAAATTCGAAAATGCAGAAGCAATAGAACTCATAGTATCAATCTGGTTGATGAGCGTATTACTGTATTCCTCTACTTTAGATTCTATATTGGGGTCGTTCTTATCAAAATTACGCTGAAAGCTTTGCACGCTTAGACGCATTGGCGTAAGCGGATTCTTGATCTCGTGGGCCACCTGTTTCGCCATTTCCCTCCAGGCCTGCTCACGCTCCCCTGTAGCCAGTTTTACCGCGCTTTCTTCAAGTTCATCTATCATACTATTATAAGCCGAAACAAGGGCATAGATCTCTTCTGTTGCGTTAGAAAGTTCAATTTTCTGGTTTCTCTTATCAAGCCGGGTCTGGTTGATCTTTTCAGAAACTATTTTCAAGGACTTGGTAATATATTTTGAAAGAAAAAATGAGAGGATAATGGCAATAAAAAGCATGAACAGGTAAACCTCCCCCATGCGCACAAGGAAATTATTCAGGTCCCTGTTAAGTAAACTATCGTCCTGCAAATAGGGCAAATATAAGATAGCAAGCGGCTTGAATTTACCATCTGTGATATAGGAATAAGAAGACTGGTATTTCTGCCCGTTGATCTCGGTCTTCTTCAGGTATCTCTTGTCGGCCGTAGCATCCAGCTTTTCCAGCGTCTCTTTTTCGATCTTTACCTCGGTGGTATCTTTAAAGAAAGATTCATCAGATTTAATAATGAGGTTTCCTTCCAGATCATAAATATGGATCTGCATTTCGTGAACCTCAGCCATCTCATCGATCTTGTTGCGCTCATTGAAAATAGGCTCAAGATTTTCTGTATCTACCACGTAGGTAGTACTGGCAAGTACGAACTTAATGTTCTCCAGGATCGCCTTTTGTTTTCTTTCCAGCCTTTCCTTGTGGTAACTTTCAGCTTCCTGCTTATATTGATAGACCGTAACCCCAAAGATCAGGATCGATGCTCCCAGCACCAATAAGATCATGGAGATAAAAATACGGGTTCGTAAAGATAATTTAAGCAGTTTCATAGTTGACGGCTTGCCTCAATTGTTACAATTATCGAACCATTTCAGGCATCTGGATTTTTTGCTCTTATTCTTTTATAAAGTTTGATACCCAGCATGAGCATGATCGCGAGTACAAAAATACCGACAACTCCATAGATCCAGTTGATAGCATCCCTAACGATCACCAGGAAAATAACCGAAAACAGAATTAACGTTGAACCCTCATTCCAGATCCTCATTTTGTTCGAATTCCATTTCACCACGTCATTCTGAAGCTCCCTGAAAATAAGATGACATTTAATATGGTAGGCATATAATAGCACCACAAATCCCAGTTTTACATGCATCCACGGTTGCTGAAGCCAGTCTGGGATCATAATGAGCAAGGTAAAAGCAAAGATACTGGCGAGTATCGCCGAAGGCCAGGTGATGATGAACCACAATCTTTTGGTCATCAGTTTTAACTGACGGGTAAGAATACTCTTCTCAGGTTCATCTTTCTGATAGGCCTCGATCTGGTATATAAATAACCGGGGGATATAGAATAAGCCCGCGAACCAGGTGATCACAAATATGAGGTGCAGTGCTTTTATGTAATTGTAATATTCCATTATTCTTCAGCCTGTACGAATAAATAGTTCAGATCCATTTCATTGAACTGCCTGTTAAATTCCTTGATCTCATCTGCCAGCAAGCTATCAAATTTATCCAGTTCAGCATTGATCTCGGCCGTAAGTTCATCCTTCACCATGATATCCTGGGTTGTTGGCGGGAAATCGTCTATGCTCACCAGGCTGTTCAAATGTGCAAGCTTATTGGTAAGCTTGATCGGGAAATTCAACGGATCCTGATTACTCCTGTTCTTGGTTTGATACAGGGCATTCTCGATCTCAGAAAGTTGCTTGCTCAGAGATTTAGCTTTTTCAATAAGGGGCTGTACCTTTTCATTTCCCTTGTACTGCTTCTGGAAATCTTCAAGCTGAGCTTCGATATCTCTCATTTTCCTGATGGAATTATGCGCCTTATCAACGGTTTTATTCACGCTGCTAATAAAGTCGTATTGCTTCTGCATGCCTGCGATATCAGTTTCAGCATTGGCGTCTGCTAATATTTTAAATTCTTTTTTCAGTACTTCATCACCAACTTCAAGAACTACCTGATAGGTGCCGGGAACTGCCTGCGGAGCTTCAGTACTTGCCCACCACAGGATCATTCCTTCCAGTCTTTCAGCTCCTTTACCACGCATATTCCAAGTATGCATATTGGCACCTTCTTCCACTTCCAGTTTATTCTTATCATCTGTAGTGCTAAAACTCTGGATGGTATCGTTAGAAGTATTCAGGTAACTGATTTTTACTTTTTTATCTTTTGGATCTTTAAGATAAAAATAGGTCATCACTCCTGCCGGATGATTGGTCCCGGCGCTAAGAGATTCAGAAGAGCTTCCACTCATCCGGTAACTATCTTTCGGTTGGAAAAGAACGTTTGAATCTTTATCGACTTTGCCTAACTGATGAATAAGCGTGAGGTCGTCTATGATCCAGAGACTTCTACCCTGAGTAGCTACAATAAGATTATTGTCTTTGATGGCAAGATCTGTAATAGGTACGATTGGCAGATTCAACTGAAATTTTTTCCAGTTTGCTCCATCATCAAAAGAAATATACATCCCGGTTTCGGTCCCTGAATAAAGAAGTCCTTTTTGCTCCGGATCTTCTCTTAAGACCCTGGTGAAATGTTCATTTTCAATTCCGTTGGTAATCTTTTTCCATGACTTCCCGTAATCGGTAGTTTTATATAAATATGGAGCGAAATCTCCAAGTTTATAACGTGTCCCGGCAACATACGCAGTTCCCGCATCAAAAGAAGAAGGTTCCATGCTGTTTACCATCATCCATTCGGGCATTCCCTTAGGTGTGACATTTTCCCAGTTCTCGCCACCATCCTTAGAAACGTGGATAAGTCCGTCATCACTACCTGTCCAAAGAACTCCCTCCTTCACCGGGGATTCAGCCGCGGCAAAAATGGTGCTGTAATATTCTACGGAAGTATTATCCTGGGTAATTGGTCCTCCAGAAGATTTTTGCTTTGACTTATCATTCCTGGTAAGATCCGGACTAATTTCTTTCCAGCTTTCTCCTTCATTGGTAGTCAGGTGCAGGTGATTTGAAGCCGTATAGAGTTTATCAGAGTCATGCGGAGAAAAGAAGATCGGGAAATTCCACTGAAATCTGTATTTGAGATCTTCGGCACCATGACCCATGGGATTATCGGGCCATACGCTCACGCTTCTAACGGTTCCGTTCTCATGGTTATACCTGGTTAAGAAGCCATCATAGCTTCCTCCATAGACGATATCGCTGTTTTCAGGATCCACGGCAATATGGGCGCTTTCTCCTCCTGCAGTCGATTCCCAGGCGCTTTCATCTATACTTCCACTTTCGGTACGATGTCTTATCCTAACGGTAGAATTGTCCTGCTGAGCAGCATAAATCCGGTATGGGAAAGCATTATCTGTGGTTACGCGGTAAAACTGCGAGGTTGGCTGGTTATGATAAGTACTCCAGGTTTCTCCACCATCATAGGTCACCTGTGCTCCTCCATCGTCCCCCATGATCATGCGCTGAGAATTTTCAGGAGCGATCCAGAGATCATGGTGGTCACCATGTGGTGCTTTATCTGATGTAAAGAATTTACCTCCATCTGTACTTTTATGGTAGTCTACGTTCAGCACATAAACTATATCTTCATCTTCTGTATCGGCATAAATTCTGGTATAGTACCAGGCTCTTTGTCTCAGGCTGCGGTCATCATTAATAAGCTCCCAGGTAGCTCCACCATCATCACTTCTGTAAACTCCGCCTTTATCTTTATTTTCCACGATTGCCCAAACACGATCGCTATTAGCTGGAGAAACCGTGACACCTATAATACCCAATGTATCCTGCGGAAAACCTTTATTTTTTGAGATCTCTTTCCAATTCTCGCCGCTATCTGTACTTTTCCATAAAGCTGAACCTTCACCTCCACTGCTCAGGCTATATGGTGTTCTTTGCACGTTCCAGGTAGAAGCGTAAAGTATCCTTGGATTATTGGGATCCATAGTTAGATCTACCGCACCAGACTGTGAGTTGGAGAACAATACCTTTCTCCAGTTCTTACCACCATCGGTAGATTTATAAACCCCACGTTCTTCCGTAGGTTTATAGATATTCCCCAGGACAGCCGCGTAAACGGTATTATAATCTTTGGGATGAGTTACTATTCTAGGTACATGCCTGCTCTCTTTTAATCCGGCACTGGTCCAGGTTTTGCCAGCATCTTCAGATTTCCAGATTCCATATCCAGAAGATACATTCCCACGAACCGTCTTTTCTCCTCCTCCAACATAGATGACATTGTGATCACTTTTTGCTACTTCGATAGCACCTATAGATCCACCAAAATAACCATCAGATATATTTTCCCAGCTTCTACCTCCATTTTCTGTTTTCCATACTCCACCGCCTGCAGCTCCAAAATAGAACAGGTTTGGTTTATGTGGAACGCCAGTAACAGCAGCGCTTCTCCCTCCTCTAAAAGGTCCTATCAACCTATATTCAAGGGCGCCATATAATTTCTCATCGTAGTTCTGAGCCGACGTCTGCTCAATAAAAATTCCGTTAAATAATAAACATAGAATAATGCTTAACTGAAGTAGATTTTTACTCATAGAGGTGCAGGTTAGTTAAGTTTTAAAGATAAGGATTTAAGTTAATTTTCAATAAGGCTTATTTCAGGGTCTCCTTGATCTCACGGTTTAGAAAATAGGCAGTAATAATGGTTGAAAGAAGATCTGCTATAGGAAAAGAAATCCAAACACCTATCTCCCCATAAAAATAAGGTAATATTAGAACCAGGGGAATAAAGATAAAGCCCTGCCTGGACAACGTTAAAAGGAATGCAGGAATTGCTTTTCCTATGGCCTGAAAATAGGCCGCCCCGATCAGTTGAATGGTAACGATTGGTATCGCCGCAAATACCCATCGCATTGCAGACGGGGTTTGTTCAATAATCGAAGCTTCATCGGTAAATATGCTTACGATATCTGACGCGAAGAACATAATCCCCAGAAAGATCAAAAGTCCCATTAAAGAGGAATATAAAATGGCGGTATTTATACTTTTTCTAACCCGTGCAAATTTTTGAGCCCCGTAATTGAACCCGGCAATTGGCAGAAATCCCTGGGTAACTCCCAGCACAGGAAATAATGCGAACATGAGCATTCTGGCAATAATCGCATATACGGTAACCGAATCTTCCCCTCCCAGGTCAAAAAGAATGTTGTTCATCAAAAGATAGGTGATGCTTACCACGGCCTGTCTCGCCAGGGTAACTGCGCCAAGGGAAGACATTTCCTTTAAAATAGGAATATCCAGCCTGAAGTGGGCTGCGCTGATCTTTAATTCTGAATTCTTAGATAAAAAGAACCATACAATATAACCCAGGCAGAAAACATAAGAAGCCGTTGTAGCAAGAGCAGCTCCCTGCATACCCATATCGAGACGGTTGATAAGAATATAATCCAGGATCAGGTTAGCGACAGAAGGAATGATCATCGCCGTCATGGCAAACCTTGGTTTTCCCTCTGCCCTGATTACGTTATTCCCCATCATGGCTAAAGCCAGGAAAGGAACCCCGCACAAAACGATGATATAGTATATTTTGGCAGGATCGAATATTTCCCCTTTTCCCCCAAAAGCCGGGATCAGACTATCCACGAATATTAGCCCGGGTATTACCAGCGCACTGGAAAGTAAGATCGTTAGCGTGATCTGGTTTCCGAAGGTCTTAAGAGCTTTATAATTATCATCAGCACCAAGGGCACGGGAAATAATTGAGGAACCGCCAATACCAATGGCCATTCCCAAGGCGGCTATAAAGAACGAAACCGGAAGCACCACATTTATTGCCGCAATAGCTATGGGTCCAATCCAGTTTCCAACAAAAATAGTATCTACAAGAATATTAAGGGACATTACCAGGATCCCGACAGACGCAGGAACGGCTTGCTGAATTAACAGCTTCCCAATAGGCTTTTCGCCCAGCTCTTTAGAATTTCGAACGGCCATTAAGCCTCGACCGGCTTTTGATGAGCCCATTCATCGATCCATCTCGAAAGCACTTTTACCCATTCTTCCCTATCATTCAGACAAGGAACCACGGTAAATTCTTTTCCACCTACTTCGTGGAAGATCTCTTCACCTTCCATGGCGATCTCTTCTAGGGTTTCCAAGCAATCTGAAACGAAAGCCGGAGTCACAATGGCCATTTTCTTCATCCCCTGCTTCCCAAATCTTTCAATAGTTCTATCTGTATAAGGTTTTAACCATGGATCAAATCCTAGCCTGGACTGGAAGGAAACGCTGTAAGTATTAGGTTTCATTCCAAGATATTCGGCTACAAGACGGGTGGTCTCGTAACACTGATGACGGTAACAGAACTGGTGCGCCGTAGAAGCCGACTGGCAACAGGAGCCATCTATCTTACAATGTGAATTGGTTATATCACTCTTTCTAATATGTCTTTCTGGTACACCGTGATATGAAAAAAGAAGATGTTCATATTCCACATCCTTCAGGGATTCAGCGATACTATTTCCCAGGGTTCTTATATAATCTGAATGATTATAGAAAGGCGGAACAGTGGTGAAACTCATTTCAGGGAAATGCTCTTTTCTAAGCTCCTCTGCCAGCACCAGGATTGTCTCGGTAGTGGCCATAGCAAATTGAGGGTACAGCGGAAAAAGTAATACCTCATCTACACCCTTATCGTGTAATTCCTGTAATCCCTGCAATATACTTGGCGTTCCATACCTCATAGCCAAAGCAATAGGAATCGAGGTTTGATCATCGATCTTGGATTGCAACCTTTCTGAAAGTACGATCAGCGGTGAACCTTCTTCCCACCAGATCTTCTGGTATGCCTCTGCCGATTTTTTAGGACGTGTATTCAGGATAATTCCCTTTACCAGCAATGTACGCGCCCAGTAAGGAACATCGATCACGCGCTCGTCCATTAGGAACTCGCCAAGATATTTTTTCACGTCTTTTGGGTCGGTACTATCGGGGGAACCCAGGTTAACCATCAGTACACCTTTACTCATAATTTTTCTTTTTCAACTCAAAAATAATATTCTGTATAATTCTTTGTCTTCCTTTACTATCGTAGTTTTCTATAATAGAATAATTTTTAATCCATCATCGCAAATTCGATACACCTGCTTAAATGTTTCAGAAAATTCGGCTCTGAATAGGATTCTGAAGTGTGCCCGAGACCTGTATAAACAGATTTTCCGCCACCGCGGTAATTCTGAAACCAGGCAATAGGATGAAAATCGCCATTTTCACCGCCTTCATAAGTACTCTCATCCAGGGTCATAAAAATGTTTAAACCGCGGGATATTTCTTTATAATTATACCATTCATCCACTCTTTTCCATGGCTCAGGTAAATGTTCCACGGTCATATGCTGGGGCATTTTTATATTCAATTCGGCTTCCTGAATTTCAGGGTGACCGTTAAAATAAGCGCCTACAAGATCTCCGTACCAACTCCAATCATGCTCTGTATCTGCTGCGGCATGAATTCCGAAGAAATTACCGCCATTATCCATATAATTCTGAAAAGCCATTTGCTCTTCCATATCCAAAATATCTCCCTCGGTATTCAGAAATATTATCAGATCCAGGGAACTCAGATCATTCTCTATAAAGAAATTACTATCCTGGCTAACCAATGTTTTGAAATTGTTTTCATCTCCCATCTGCTGTATGGCCTGAATACCATTTTCTATAGATGCATGCCTGTAGTCCTCGGTCTCATGAAATATTAGTACACTCCTCTGAGCCGCCATTTCCAGACTTAACAATATCGAAAACACGAAAGCGAAAAGGAATTTATGCATCACCTAATTTACTGAAAGCGTATATTTTTTAGGGGTTGTTCCAAATTTCTTTTTGAACCCGGCAATGAAATGGCTCGCGGTACTATAGCCAACTTTCAAACCAACTTCGTTCACATTATACTCACCGGTTTCCAGTAACTTCCGGGCGTATTCCATTTTATAATCGAAAAGGAAACTATATACAGAATCACCATAGATCTGCTTAAAACCTTCTTTTAGCTTCTTCAGGCTCAAGCCTATTTCTTCGGAAAGTTCCTGTAACGAAGGCGGTTCGGCCATCCGGGCAATAACAATATCCTTAGCTCTCCTTATCTTTTTAATATTTTCTTCATCACTTAAAAACGGACATTGCTCCAGGTCGGGATTTTCTGCTTTATTGAAATACAGACTCAACAATTCAAAAGCCTTGGCCTTAAAATATAAATTTTTAATACTTGGCGTTAGGTTAAAATTCATTAACTGATTCAAAACCACCGCCATAGACGGAGATATCGCCGCGTCCTTGTAGTACTTCTTATCCTTATTGTCTGAACTTAAAAAAGTGATATAATCTGCTTCCTGCGAGAAAAGTGCATGGAATTTCTTGATCGAGATCACCAGGGATATCAGCCAGGATTCTGGCGCCAAAGAAACATTCAAAGGCAGGTCTCTCTGCGGATTATAAAGCAATAATGAATTCTCTTCGGCTAAAGGCAATTCGTAACTGCCATTATTAAAAAGGAACTTGCTTGTGCCTTTTACATTAAAATGAAACTGGATAAAACTATTGTCTATCTCCCTGGACATTAGCTTGGTATCTGAAGTATCGTTCTGAAACTTAAGAATGAAAAAACCATCTTCGATCTTTATCTCTTCAGAGATACTTACAGCGTTATTTTTTAAGTGATCTTCCATAGAATGCAATTTTTATTTATTTAGAATCAATCTAAACTAATCGCTCTAAACCTGCTATCATTACTACAAAAGTAGGGCATTTTCATCTTTTGGGTCTTATTTTCATGATAATTATCATCTATCGACATATTTAGTGCCTCCAGCGTTACTTTTTGATTTAAGCTTATATTAATTTTGCTGCCGTGTCCACCTAAACTGATACATGGAAGATTATCACATTTCTAAAGGAAAACACTTTTATACCATAGGTTTAAGTTACAAGAAGGCCGATGCTGAGATAAGAGGCCATTTTAGTCTTACCGAAGAGTCCAAGCAAAGACTGCTGGAACAGGCTAAAGATGAAGGTATTGACGGTATTTTAGTGACTTCTACCTGTAACCGAACCGAGATCTATGGTTTCGCGCAGCACCCATTTCAGCTTATAAAATTACTTTGCGAACATACACACGGTACTGTAGAAGAATTCGAAAAAGTAGCTTACGTATATAAGAACAAACAAGCCATCTCACATATATTTAGAGTGGGAACAGGACTGGACAGTCAGATCCTGGGAGATTTCGAGATCATAAGTCAGCTTAAAGTTGCATTTGTAAGATCTAAAAAATTAGGTCTGGTAAATGCATTCCTGGAGCGATTGGTGAATGCGGTGATACAGGCAAGCAAAAGAATCAAGAACGAAACCGAGATCTCCAGTGGAGCAACTTCTGTTTCCTTCGCTTCGGTTCAGTATATTTTAAAGCACATTGAAAATATTTCTGAAAAGAACATCCTTCTTTTCGGGACCGGTAAAATTGGGAGAAATACCTGTGAGAACCTGGTAAAACACACCAGGAACAACCATATTACCCTTATAAACCGTACCAAGGACAAAGCTGAAAAGATCGCTGGTAAGTTTAACCTTATCGTTAAAGATTACGCAGATCTACAGGCCGAAATAAGAAACAGCGATATTCTTATCGTTGCTACCGGAGCTCATAATCCTACCATTTCAAAGGAACTTATTTACCCGAAAAAAGAGCTTCTGATCCTTGATCTTTCTATTCCCAAGAACGTTTCAGACGATGTTCAGGAACTGGAAAATGTAAAATTGATCCATCTTGATCATCTATCTCAAATGACAGATGAAACCCTGGAAAGACGTAAACAATTCATTCCGCAGGCAAAAGAGATCATCGCCGAGGTTGAAAACGATTTTAACCAGTGGCTGGAAACGAGAAAATTTGCACCTACCATTAAAGCTTTAAAGAAAAAGCTGAAAATGATGAAGGATGCCGAACTCGATTTTCAACGTAAAAAGATATCAGACTTTAATGATGAACAGGCAGAGATCGTAAGTAACAGGATCATTCAAAAGATCATGAAACACTTCGCCAATCATTTAAAGGAAGATAACCAAACCACCGATGAAAGCCTTGAACTTATACAAAAGGTCTTTCATTTAGAAGAAGTTACAAAATGAGCAAAGTGATAAGAATTGGTACCCGCGATAGCGAATTAGCGCTTTGGCAGGCCAAAACCGTACAAAATGCTCTTGAAAAAACAGGTCATAAGACTAAACTGGTTCCTGTAAAATCTACCGGGGATCTAAATCTGGATCAGCCTCTATACGAAATGGGAATTACGGGGATTTTCACCAAGACCCTTGACGTCGCTATGATCAAGGGAGAAGTTGATATCGCTGTACATTCTATGAAGGATGTTCCAACGGCTTTGCCCAAGGGAATTGTTGAAGGAGCGGTGATGAAGAGGGCGAGTAATAAAGATATCCTGGTGCATAAAGGCGTAAAGTTTTTAGAAAATGGAGAAGGCACCATTGCTACCGGAAGTTTAAGAAGAAAAGCACAATGGCTTCATAAATATCCAGATCATAAAGTAGTGGATCTGCGCGGCAATGTAAATACCCGTATGCAGAAGCTTGATGATAACGAATGGAATGGGGCGATCTTCGCTGCTGCAGGCCTGGAAAGGATAGAGATAAAACCAGAGAATTTCATCGACCTCAACTGGATGATCCCGGCACCTGCGCAGGGCGCCATGCTTATTGTTGCGATGGAGGATGACGAATATTGCCGCGAAGCCTTAGCCTTGCTAAATCATAAAGAATCTGAGATATGTGTTCATGTTGAGCGTGAGTTCCTGAAAGTTCTCGAAGGTGGCTGTACAGCGCCTATTGGAGCTTTAGCCAGGATCGTGGATGAACATATACATTTTCATGGAGCTTTATTCAGTTTAGATGGAAAGCATAAGATAGATGTTGAGAAAAGTCTACCTGTAGCCCAAGTCGAGAATTTAGGAAAAGACTGTGCTCTGGAAATACTGAATAACGGCGGAAAAGAATTGATGGCCGATATAAAGTCGGTATTAAATAATTGATCGATGCCTACGGTTCTATCCACCAAAAAACTCGCTCTTAACCAGAAAGAGTTATTGCTGAACAGCAGAATAGGATTGGTAGAATATGATGCGATCACTATTAAGTTCATTGATTTCAAATTAGAGGATAGCAAGATCGGGAATGCTATTTTCACCAGTAAAAATGCCCTGAAAGCAATTGAACGAAAGAATATTGCAGTTGAAAATTGCTTTTGTGTGGGTGAGAAAACGGCTGCTTATGCCGAAGCTCGTGGCTTGAAAATTTCAGCCAGGGCAGATAACGCCAAAGAGCTGGCTTTGCAAATAGTAAAAGAACATGCTCAAAAGGAATTTCACTTTTTCAGCGGAAATAAGCGAAGAGAAGAACTTCCGGAGATATTAAAAGAAAATAATATAAAATATAACGAGACCAGGGTTTACGAAACCAGCCTGAACCCAAGAAAATTCGAATCGGAATTTGATGGCATTTTGTTTTTCAGCCCCAGCGGAGTTAAGAGTTTCACTGAAAAGAACCCGTTAAATACAACGGCATTTTGCATTGGAGAAACTACCGCTACAGAAGCAAGAAAACATACAGATAAAATTATTGTCGCTACCAAACCCGCAATTGAAAATGTGATCGCAAAAGTGGTCTCGAATTTAAAGAACGAATAAAATACATCAGGAAATGATAAAGAACGACCTGTTTTTAAAAGCACTAAAAGGAGAATCTGTTGAACGCCCACCAGTTTGGATGATGAGACAGGCCGGTAGATATTTACCAGATTTCATGAAACTTAAGGAGAAATATGATTTCTTCACCCGTTGCAGAACTCCGGAGCTGGCTACAGAAATTACGGTTATGCCGATCAGGCAGATTGGACCTGATGCCGCTATTCTTTTTAGCGATATCCTGGTGGTGCCGCAGGCGATGAACATTGAAGTGGAAATGAAACCTGGGGTTGGACCATGGTTACCAAACCCTGTAAATACTGCCAAAAAGGTTGAGCAAGTAATCGTTCCAGATGTGAATGAAGAACTGGACTATGTTTTTGAAGCTATCAAACTTACCAAACAGGAACTTAACGACGATGTTCCTTTAATAGGTTTTGCCGGTTCTCCATGGACCATATTATGTTACTGCGTGCAAGGCCAGGGTTCAAAAACCTTTGACAAGGCGAAAAGATTCTGCTTTATGGAACCTATCGCTGCGCATACTTTATTACAAAAGATCACGGACACCACGATCGCTTATCTAAAGGAAAAAGTAAAAGCGGGTGTAGATGCTATACAGCTTTTCGATTCATGGGGTGGACTTTTAGAACCTAAAGATTACCAGGAATTCTCCTGGAAGTATATGCAGCAGATCATCGATGCATTAAAAGACGAAGTACCCGTGATCGCTTATGGTAAAGGATGCTGGTTCGCCTTGAAAGAAATGTCACAATCAGGTGCAGCTGCACTTGGAGTAGACTGGACCTGTGAAGCTAGAAACGCGAGGTATTTAAGTGGCGGACAGATCACCCTTCAGGGTAACTTTGACCCTGCAAGATTATATTCCAAACCAATTGAGATAAAGTATATGGTTAACGATATGATCAATGCTTTTGGTAAAGACAGATATATCGCCAACCTGGGCCATGGTATCTTACCAGATATCCCGGTAGATAACGCGAAAGCTTTTGTAGATGCGGTAAAGGGATACCAACCGCCAAACAGATGATACGCAGTAAGAGTTTTAGAGACGATGAAAATGAAAAGGCCGGGGAAGTCTTAACGGGTTTGCTTCAGGAAGACTTTATGCCAGATCTCTGGAGAAAAAGCCAGAGGGAAAAAGTCGATAAAGCGCTGGAGGAAATCATAGAAACCGGACTTTCGGGACTCTATGAAACTTTACCCGATGTATTGCTTCTAAAACTTCAAAATAAAAGATTCAGTGCAGACCAGTATGAACATTTTGGTGATCTTATGCTGAATATTACACTGGTGGAGCCAGACCATACACAACAATTGGCCAGCCATGCGTTATTCTTTTACGAATATTTCCAAACTGAATCTAAAACATATTCCTTCGGCCTGATCGAAAAAATAAAAGAAGCAAAATCCTTAAGTTAATGCGGAACGAGTTTTTAAAATATATAAAGGAACTACAGGATAAGATCTCCTCAAAACTTGAGGAAATTGATGGAAAGGCCAAATTCCACGAAGACATCTGGAAGCGCGAAGAAGGCGGTGGCGGAAGAACCAGGGTTATCGAAAATGGAAAGGTTTTCGAAAAAGGAGGAGTTAATATCTCTGCTGTTCACGGCGCTTTGGCTCCTGCAATGCAAAAATATTTTAAGGTTGGTGACGTAGATTTTTTCGCCTGTGGGCTCAGCCTGGTACTTCACCCAAAAAACCCTATGGTTCCTACAGTACACGCGAACTGGAGATATTTTGAAATGTATGATAAAGATGGAACCGTTATAGACCAGTGGTTTGGCGGCGGGCAGGACCTTACCCCCTATTATCTTTTTGAAGAAGATGCGAGACATTTCCATAAGGTCTCTAAAAAGGCCTGTGATCCCCATGGTTTTTCCTTATACTCAGATTATAAACAAAAATGCGATGAGTATTTCTGGAACGCACATCGCGATGAAGCCCGCGGAATTGGCGGACTTTTCTTCGATTACCTGAAAGGTGACAGCCATATGAAGATCGAAGACTGGTATGATTTTGTAACCGATATTGGAGATTCCTTCCTGGAAGCCTACGTTCCTATTGTGGAAAAGAGAAAAAACATGTCTTATACTGAAGAGAATAGAAAATGGCAGGAAATAAGACGTGGCCGCTATGTGGAGTTCAATTTAGTGCATGATAAAGGAACTTTATTCGGGCTTAAAACCAACGGAAGGATCGAAAGTATTTTGATGAGTCTGCCACCCCATGTACAGTGGGTCTATGACCATCATCCTGAAAAAGGAAGCGAAGAAGAGAAGCTGCTTAAAGTATTACAGAAGCCCGTGAAATGGGTTTAGAGGATAATAGCTTTAAGCTCTAAGTCTTAAGCTCTTATTATTGACAACTATGGTAGATTATAGAAATTATATGGTTTGGAAAAAGGCTCATGCCCTGGTACTGGAAATCTATAAAATTACCAGGAGTTTTCCTGCAGAGGAAAAATTCAATTTGATCTCACAATTAAACAGAGCGGCCCTTTCTATCCCAACGAATATTGTTGAAGGTTGTGGAAGAGAAACCCAAAAAGAATTTTTACGTTTCCTGCATATTTCTTCAGGTTCAGCTTTCGAACTTGAATATTTAATTTTAGTTTCTACAGATTTAAAATTTATAGATTCAGCAAATTCTGAAAAGCTGATGACTGAAATAATGGAAATCAAAAAAATGCTTTATGTACTAATTCAGAAAATTAAATCTGATCTATAATTAGCTTAAAGCTTATAACTTAAAACTTAACGCTATGTTCCCACTACGCCGAAACAGAAGACTAAGAACGAACGAATCTATAAGATCACTGGTTAGAGAGACCATTATCTCTCCTAATGATTTTATAGTGCCGCTATTTATTGTTGAAGGGAAAAATGTAAAAGATGAGATCGCATCTATGCCGGGATATTACAGGTATAGCCTCGATCTAATTGAAAAAGAGGTAAAGGAACTTTGGAGCCTGGGCTTGAAGTCGGTTTTGCTATTTGTAAAGGTGCCTGAAGATCTTAAAGATAACGCAGGTAAGGAAGCAATAAATCCTGAAGGCTTGATGCAACGAGCAATAAAAACCGTGAAGAATGCCGTTCCTGAAATGCTGGTAATGACCGATGTTGCCCTGGATCCTTATTCTGCTTACGGACATGACGGGATCATTGCCGACGGAAAGGTATTGAATGATGATACTACTGCCCTGCTTGCTGAAATGTCTCTTTCCCACGCCAAGGCAGGAGCAGATTTCGTAGCGCCAAGTGATATGATGGATGGTCGTATTTTTGAAATACGCAGCCTCCTTGAAGATGAAGGATTCGATGAAACAGGCATCATGAGCTATAGCGCGAAATATGCTTCCGCTTTTTACGGACCCTTTCGAGATGCATTGGATTCGGCCCCGGTAGACGCCAAGGATATTCCAAAAGATAAAAAGACCTACCAAATGGATCCTTCAAATCGCGATGAAGCCATTAGAGAAACTTTGATGGATATCGAAGAAGGTGCCGATATAGTTATGGTAAAACCTGGATTGTGCTACCTGGATATCGTCAGAGATATCAAGAACGTTGTAAATGTACCTGTTGCGGTATACCAGGTAAGTGGGGAATACGCAATGATAAAAGCTGCAGCCGAAAAAGGCTGGCTAGATCATGATGCCGTAATCCTGGAACAATTAACCGCTATTAAACGTTCAGGAGCGAATATGATCGCTTCCTATTTTGCGAAAGAAGCAGTGAAATTAATTTCTTAATATCATTCCCCGATTTAAAAGGTTTGGGTTTAATAATTTATATAACAGGAGTGCCGGTTTAATTCGACCGGCATTTCTATTTCTGAGTATTTTAACACCAAATAAAATAATCTAGATCTGAAAAATATAACTATAATTTTCAGTCACGAATCTGTTTTCTCAGTAGCTTTACATTGTGAAAATTAAGAAGTCTTCTTTTTTTAGTCTGTTCCTGCTGCAGGTTATTTTCCTAACCTCAGCCACGAACGCTTTTGCTTTCACCAAAGTAACTCCAGATCTTGATTCAAGACAGGGAGAATTTCTAAGAACAGAGCAGAATACCAAGGCTGTAATTTTTGAAGAGACTGTTGCTGAAGGTAACTTTAGATCTTCACAGGAGAATGAAAATGATTTCTTTCCCCAGTACCTGGATCTACGTTTTACCGAATTTGAATCCCAAGTATCTTCTGAAGAAAAAGTTGCTTCAACTTTTCAGCCGAACAAGAGAAACCTTTTAAAAACACAGATTTTTCCCTTCCATTTTTTCTGGTAATTAAACAGCTTATTTACAGGCTTTAAAAAGCAAAATTTACTCGTTCCTTTTATGAGCGGGTAGTTGTTCAATTACTTAATAAAAATAAAATGGATAAATCATCTTTAATGATCGGAACACTGTTGTTCGTTATCTTCATGTTCCCAATAATATACGTTTTGCGAAAACAAAAATCCATAGAAGCGAAACAAAAAAAAGCCCTTAATACAATTGCCGGGAAACACGGCCTTAAGCTGGATAAATTCGAAACTATTGGTCATTTAAGCCTTGGGCTGGACAGTTCGAATAAAATTCTGGTAGCGATTGATCCCAAAATGGAAATAGATCATTTAGTGATAGACCTGAAAAAGGTGAGCAAGGTGAATATTTCAAAAAACACTCTTCGTGTTGATTCTAATAAAGAAAGGATCATTCATCTTGGTCTTCAGCTTGCAGAGCAAAATTCTTCAAAAGTGACCGAACTGGTCTTTTATGATGAAGAGGATTATGAAAGCACCGATGCGGACATACGCTTGCATGAGGCAAAAAAATGGGATGAGATCATTCATAAAAATATGGCCGTTTAAGCCCTGTTATCAGTAATAATTAGAAGCCTTTCGGGATACCGGAAGGCTTTTTTAATTCCCTTTTATCATTTCTTTTTTAAATTTTGCATTCAGAATATATAAATTAGCCAGTCTAACAGTCATTTAAGCGTATGGGCTTATTATTTATTTATGCATTTTTATCGATCTTCTTTTCATTCATGTGCTCAATACTTGAAGCGGCATTGCTCAGTATTACGCCATCATACATTAAGATCAAGAAGAAAGAAGGTAAACCTTATGCCAAAATCCTGGCAAGTTTAAAGCAGGATATCGATAAACCTCTTATAGCAATTCTAACCATAAACACCATTGCGCATACCGTAGGTGCTATCCTGGTTGGGGTGCAGGCAGAGAAAACATTTGGTGATGGCGGCAATTCTGTAGGGATCGTCTCTGCGGTGATGACCCTGGCCATTCTTATTTTATCTGAGATCATCCCAAAAACCATTGGAGCCACTTACTGGAAGTCCCTGGGAAATTTCACAGCCAGAGCGCTAACCTTGATGATCTTCCCATTGAAGTATACCGGAATTCTATGGCTATTGATGCTTACTACAAAACTTATAGGAAAATCGGCCCACGTAAGTTCTATGAGCAGGGAAGAATTTGCAGCTATAACAGATGCTGCGGAAGAAGAAGGTGTATTTGAAGAAAGCGAGACTACGGTGATCAAAAACCTTCTGGTATTTAAATCTGTGGAGGCAAAAGATGTGATGACCCCATTTTCTGTGGCGATAACCGAAGATGAGAGCCTTTCATTAAAGGAATTTCATCAGAACCATAAAAACCTGAAGTTTTCGCGTATTCCTGTTTACCAGGGTAGATCTACAAACATTTCCGGTTTTATCCTTAAAGATGATGTTCTTGAAGAAGTAATCGATGAAAAAGGTCACCAGCCTTTAAGCGAAATAAAAAGAGACATCCTCGTTACCAATGATAACACGCCTATTCCGGAACTTTTTGAAATTTTTGTTCAGAAAAGGGCGCATATTTCCATGATCGTGGACGAATACGGTAATGTTACCGGAATCGTCACCATGGAAGATATCATTGAAACCCTGCTAGGCCTTGAGATCATGGATGAAAGTGATAGTGTTGAGGATATGCAGATGCTGGCCAGAAAGAACTGGGAAAGACGTGCAAAACGCCTTGGATTGATCCAGAGAAAACAGGATCAGGAAACAGAAGATGCTGAGGAGAAGAAAGAAGAAAAGAAAGACGAGGAGAAAACTGAAGAAGAGGAAAAGAATGAAAAAAGCCAGAATTAAGACTCCTCTGGGAATTGCAGAATTAACGGGTGATTCATATGGACTGGCTTCAGTAAAGGTTTTGGATGAAGGTATTGTTTCTGCAGAAATCCCTTCAGAACTGCAAGAACCTGCTTCACAGTTGGAAGCATATTTCCAGGGAATCTTAAAAAGCTTCGATCTTAAATTGAATCCGCAAGGCACAGATTTTCAGAAAAAAGTCTGGAAAAAATTACTTGAGATCCCTTATGGTACTACTACCTCTTATCTTCAGTTATCAAAAGATTTGGGAGATAAGAAAGCTATCAGGGCTGTAGCTTCGGCTAATGGAAAAAATCCTTTATGGTTCATCGTTCCCTGCCACCGGGTTATAGGCAGTGATGGATCGCTTACCGGTTATGCCGGAGGATTACAAAGAAAAAAATGGCTGCTCGATATGGAAAACCCTCCTTCACAGCAAAGTCTGTTTTAAAAATAGTATTTTACTACTGGAAAAATTGAGTCTCAACTTTCCTCAATTCTGGTTGAATTAAAATATTATAGATGAAAAAGCTCTCAAAAGCATTTTTATTATTCATTGCATTCCTGCTTCTGGCCTCCTTGGTATTATATGTTGCAGGTTATGGCTATATCTTTAAGGGAATTGCCACGACCTATTTTACAGGTCATAAGACCGCCTTTATAGACGACTACACTTATTTTGATAACCATGTGATCCAAAAACCAGATAAAGTTCAGCCATGGGCTTTATCTCAAGATTATAACGAAGCTTCACCAACTTCAAAATTAGATAGTCTTAACCAGGAACTGGAGACCGCTGCTTTTCTCATCATCAAAAATGACAGCATCTGGTTCGAGGAATATTATAATGGTTACAATGAAATGTCCAGGACCAATTCGTTTTCCATGGCAAAAAGCATTGTTTCTGCTTTAATGTTCAAGGCCATTCAGGATGGTCACCTGGAAAACATCAACCAACCAGTAGCAGATTTTTATCCCCAATTTGATAAGCAACTTACTATTGGAGATCTTTCTTCAATGTCCTCTGGGCTTAACTGGAACGAGAACTATTATAATCCCTTCGCCTCTACAGCAAGAGCCTATTTTGATGATGATATTAAAGAACAGATCCTGGATCTTAAAGTTATAAATAAACCGGGCAAAGAATTTAAATACCTCAGCGGCAACACCGAATTATTGGGTATGGTCATAGCAAAAGCCACCGGAAAAACCCTGAGCCAATACCTAAGTGAAAGTTTCTGGCAACCAATGGGAATGAACGATGATGCTCTATGGCAGCTGGACAGCAAAGAATCGGGTATGGAAAAGGCCTATTGCTGTATCGCCAGCAATGCTCGCAATTTTGCCAAATTCGGGAAGCTATTCATCAACGATGGTGAATGGCAGGGAACACAGTTACTGGATTCGGCTTATATCGCAAAAGCCTCAAAACCGAGATTCGAAGAAACTCCCTATTATGGTTACGGCTTCTGGCTGAGCGATCATCTTGATAAAGATATCTTTTACATGCGCGGGATTTTAGGCCAGTACGTTATAGTAATTCCTGAAGATGACCTGGTGATCGTACGGCTGGGCAGTAAACTTATAAGAAGTACAAACGGTGATAAACATTACCAGGACTTTTATATGTATATTGAGGAAGCTTATAAAATGTTAGATCATGCTTCTTAAATTAAACCTGGAAAATATCCTTTTTCTGGATATTGAAACCGTACCTGAATTCAGGGATTACTCTGAATTAGATGAGGTAAAAAAATCGTTGTGGGATGAAAAATCCAAGTATCAGCGAAAAGATGAGTTTACTGCTGAAGAATTCTATTCCCGCGCCGGCATTTGGAGCGAGTTTGGAAAGATCATTTGTATCTCTGCCGGTTTCTTCAGTTTCAGGGATGGAAGCAGGCATTTCAGGCTGACCAGTTTTAAAGGAGAGGAAAAAGAATTATTAAGAGATTTCACGAGCCTGCTGGAAAAGTATTTTCCCCAGCCTTATAATCTTCTTTGCGCACATAATGGGAAGGAATTCGATTTTCCGTATATCGCCCGGCGTATGCTTATTCATAATATGAGACTTCCGGCAAAGCTTGATCTCTTCGGAAAGAAGCCCTGGGAAGTACCTCATCTGGATACCCTGGAATTATGGAAATTCGGAGATTATAAACATTATACGTCCCTTAAACTTCTAACCCATGTTCTGGGAATACCATCTCCCAAGGAAGATATAGATGGTTCTATGGTAAGGGACATATATTATGAGAATGGAGAACTGGACCGTATCGTGAAATATTGCGAGCGGGATGTGGTGGCTATAGCACAGGTTATCCTGAAGCTTAGGCAGGAAAATCTGCTTAGTGATAGCGAGATCACTTCTCTGGAATAATAAATACTATTATTAAAGCCCTGATATTAGGCTGCTGAAAAGCCATAAATTTCTTTAACAAAACCTTAACTACGAATACAAAACCCCACCCCTTTTCATAAGCGTACATATAGCAGTTAAAAACAAGAAAGTTTTTGATCTAAAAACAAACCTTATGAAAAAAGTTAAGCTTTTCGCAGTTTTAGGAATTGCTCTTTCCGCAGCAATTTTTATAGCCGCAGACCACGTAGATGCTCCGGGAGTGGCCGGAACTTCAGCAGATATCGCTGATTTTTATGCATTCGAACCAACTACAGGATCCAGTAACACGGTATTTATTGTAGATGTCCAATCCAACGTTCTTCCAGACCTTACTTATGGAAGCTTCGATGAAGATGTACTTGTAGAGATCAATATCGACCTTGATGGAGACCTGGTTGAAGACAGAGTGATACAGGCGATCCCTAGAGACGGGATGATGTATTTCTTCGGACCTTTTACTCCAGGTTCTACAGGACTTGATAGTGAAGTTAATACCGACAGTCCTTTAGGTAGCGTAGAAATTTCTTCTACCACGGCTATCACTAACACTACTGCCAGTGGAGCTTCCATATTTGCAGGACCAAGACAGGATGCGTTCTATTTTGATTTTGTGAGATTCAACGAAGTTGTAGCTCCTACTGCAGAGGACAATTCAGGATTCAACGTTCCAGGAACAGATACCTTCGACGGTGCCAACACCCTGTCTATTGCTTTGGAAATTCCAAATTCTTTACTGGGAACTCCAACTGCCACCAATGTTCTGGGAATCCCGGTTTACAAAACATGGGTAACTACGAACCGTAAACAATAGACTTTAATTATTTAAAAAATAGAATTATGAGATTACGTAATATAAATATTTTGTTCTCTGCCCTATGCCTAAGCATATTGATGGTAGGTTGTAGCGAAGATGATGACTTTATGATGACTGAAACTGATGGGATGAACCCGCCACCGGTAATGGAGGTAGATTTCAGTGGAACTTATAGCCAGGTAGACCATATGGGAAGACCAGGAATAAACACTGTTCTTAGCAGCAGTTCAGAGATCAAGAACATGCACAACAGAACGATCCCTTCTGAAATGGGGGCTGCTTTCCAGGCTTCTTTTGAAGCACAACTGGAAGGTTTGCACGATGCATATGCAGTAGCTCTTGGAGCAGACCCGGCAGCAATTAATTTTGAACCTAATATCCTTGGTGATATCCTTAACGGGCCTGAACCAACTTCAATGGATAATCCAAACCCGGTTTCAGCAACTGTATTAACCACAGTTCTGGCTGCAGATGTACTTGAAGTAGCACCAGACGCCCCTACGACCTATTTTAACCCAGGAAGTGGAGCACCAACTTTTGAAGGAGCAGTAGGCCTTACTGGCAGAACGCTTCAGGACGATGTGATCGATGTTTCCCTTATCCTTTTATTTGGTGGAGAAACCGGAGCACGCTTTAATGGTGAAGGTGGATTACCTCAACTGGTTACCGACGGTGTGGCTTTAACCGCAGATAATATAACCAGCAGTTTTCCGTATATCGGAGCGCCGGAATAATATGAATTTTGCCTAGAGGTTGTATGCGGGAAACATTCCCGATCACATACAACCTCTTTTTTATCTAATAAGTAGAAATCATGAGAATCAATATTTTTTACATCCTTCTTTCCATCCTGATCATAGGCTGTGACAGGCAATCTAAAGAAATAGTTTCCAGTCCCGGGGATTACAATAAATACCTTGCCGTACAGGAAACAAGAACTACTTCTCCCTATTTTGAGCTGTGGAATTCAAAGATCACTGCAGATAGTGTAGAATTGCCAAGTTTCGGGCCCGTAGCAGGACAATACAATTCCTTCTTCGAGTCTACTGGTGATGTTGAATATCTTAAGAAAGCAGAAAAAACCCTGGAAAAGGCGGTGGAAGTAGCGAATATTGATAAAGACAAATATTACCGCTCTTTAGCCAGGAATTATATTTCTCAGCATAGATTTAAAGAAGCTTTGGTATACGCTGATTCGGCTTCGTATCTGGGAAAAGATCTTCCCGAAAATCAGCATCTTTTATTTGATGTTCATATGGAACTGGGACATTATATAAAGGCTGATAGCCTGCAAAAGCTGTTTGCAGATCCCTACGATTTCAATTATATGATACGTGCAGCCAAATGGAACGATTATAAAGGTGATCTGGACCGTACGATCATGTTCATGGAGAAAGCACGGCAAAAGGCAGAAGAAAGCAAGAACAGGAGCTTATTATTGTGGGTTTACTCCAATATCGCAGATTATTACGGTCATGCCGGAAGGATAAAGGAAAGTTATGATCATTACTTAAAAACCCTGGAGATAGATCCCGCGAATTCTTACGCTAAAAAAGGAATCGCCTGGATACTTTTCTCTCATGAAGATAATACCGAGGAGGCTCTTCGAATTTTAGATTCCATTCTGGTAAGCCACCAGTCGCCCGATCTTTACCTCTTAAAGGCCGAAATAGCCGAAAGCAATGGGAATTCGAAATTAAAAAATGAATCTCTTGATAACTACATTAAATTGACCAGTAAACCGGAATATGGTGAGATGTATAATGCCCATAACCTTAAAGTTTACCTGGCTGAAAACGGAAATGAACAAAAGGCACTGCAACTGGCCAGAAAGGAAATAGCTAACAGAGCCACACCAGAAACTTATCAAATGCTGGCACTGGCAGAATTGGAAAATGGCAATAAGGCGGAAGCTTTACAGATCATAGAAAATAATGTTGCTGGTAAAACTTTTGAACCCGAAGCACAGTTAGCGATGGCTAAGGTTTATAAGGCCAATAATCGTAAGAGTGAGGTTGAAAGATTGAAAGGCGAGCTACTGGAAGCCAAATTTGAACTGGGACCGGTAACTTATAAAGAAATACAGGCTTTGTAAAAACCCAATACTTTCCATTTTATAAAAGGTCTGAATATTCAAGATATTCAGACCTTTTTAAATTTTAATACACTACTAATCAAAAACTTACCCAGCCAAACTTCTGGTTTTCTCAAATCTGAATGTTACCTTTATATAGCTATTAATCTTTTTTCTAACTAAAAATTTAATTCTATGTATTTATATATCGAAATGTGGAATGTCACTACCAGGTGGATGAAATTAAGCCGGGAAAAGAGAAAGGAACTCATGGATAATATGCATCAGCGTGTGAATAACATGAAAGCTAGTGGTGTAGAAAACCTGGGTTGGGCCCGTAATGATGAATTCACTCCATATCGCAGTGATTACCGTTATATGACCGTCTGGAAAATGCCCTCTATAGAAGAAGTAAAGGTTCTTGAAAGCAACCTGGAAAAGGTTGGCTGGTATAACTATTTCTCGCAAGCTAACTCCAGAGGAGAACTTATTACCCAGGATGAAGCAATAGACTTCCTGATAGACATCGAAGAGAATTCAACTTCGTTTGCATAAAAAAAGCCGGATCGTTAAATCCGGCTCTTTCATTTGGCAAATCAAATTTAAAGCTTGATGAACTTCTTAACGATCTCCTTTTGACCATCACTGAACCTGATTATATAAGTTCCGCTGGTTAATTTTGATACATTAATTACCTTATTAAGTGTTCCGGAAGCCACTTCATAGCCAACAGAATTAAAGATCTTGTAATCCAGTTTTCTGTTGTCTGGAATATCCACATTCAGGCGGTTTCCACTTACTACCGGGTTTGGATAAAGGCTGGCGTCAAAAACATTTTTCTCGTTACCAAGAGCTTTTGAATCACCTAAAGCGTATCCGTTGCCGGCTATATTTGCAGCCGCCTGTCCTACGTTCACCGTGTAGTCTTCAACTTCACCATAAGAGAAGGTCTCACAGGCTGTTTGAACCGAATTATACTTCATGGAAACTCTCATTCTTGTAGGTCCTGCAGTTGCGGTAGTAGGCACCGTAAAAGAAGCAGATAAAGTTCCGCTGCTGGATGAAGATCCGTTTACTACAAGTTCTGAAGTTTCAAAAACACCATCCTTATCATAATCTATCCATATCTTCCAGTACTCTGTATAAGCGGTACCAGAAAAACCGGTACTTATATAAATAGTATTAGATCCATAGGGCAGGTTTGCGCTCATAGAAGTGAAATCCTGGTAACCGCCATTATTCCCTGTAGGATTGTTCAAATTATTCAATTGTACAAGGTCTATCCACTCGTAGTTAGAATCATTCCCTTTTGAAGCACAATAAGAAACTGAACTACCCAGGGTTGTTACAGATATCGTATTCGATTTTGCTGAAACATTTCCAGCCTCATCCTTAGCTTTTACGTAAAAAGCATAAGTGGTTGAAGAAGTAAGACCAGTGATGTTGGAACTGGTTGATGTTGTAGAACCTAGCAAACTTCCATCCAGGTAAATATCATAACCTGTTACGGCTACATTATCTGAAGAAGCATTCCAGGAAAGGCTTGTAGTAGTTTGAGTAGTACCGCTGGCCGCCAAATTAGACGGTGCAGAAGGCGCTTGGGTATCTGCAGCACCAGCACCAATGTTTACTGTGTAATCTTCTACTTCTCCATAATTAAAGCTCTCACATGCGGTTGGAATACCGTTGTATTTCATAGAAACTCTCATTCTGGTTTCCCCGCTGGCAGCATTAGCCGGCACAGTGAAAGATCCGGAAACCGGAGTAGTTTTAGAGGCTGCTTTGCTCCATACCAGTTCTCCTGCATCGCTAAAATCACCATTCTGATTATAATCGATCCACACTGCATAGCCTTCATTATAGGTAGTTCCTGTCCAGGTTGGAGTTATAGTTATAGTGTTAGAATTTCCTTTTGAAAGATTTGTGGAAACAGAAGTAAAGTCTGTATATCCGCTGCCTGCAGGAGAAGCATTATCTATATCTCCTAATTGAACTCTACCTATGTATTCATCTGCAACACTATTTCCTTTAGAAGTACAGTAGCTAACATTTCCATACTCTGCTCCAACCCCAACGGCATAAAATGCATTGGTCACAGCGATCTCTTCCGGAGAACCTTCCCCATAAAGATCTATGGCAGACTGAATTCCGTAAGTCCTGGCATTGGCAAAAGTTGAATTGGCAGAAAGGTAAACGCTTTCCAGTCTATAGGCTATTCTAGCCGCTTTATCTATACTGATCCCCGTCACGTTGAACGAGTTTCCAATATCGTTGGTACCAGATTTCCCGACAGCCAGAACATAGAACCAGTAATTTAAAACTCCGCTATTGGTATGCACTCCACAATAATCATTTTGATCTGTAGGTGTACAGTTCACATTTTTCCAGTAAGTTCCTCCATAAGTATCTGGCTGACCCTCAGAATTAGGATCGCTCATAGATCTTAGAGCAGCACTACCGGAACGTCTTTCGATGTCTTCCCCGATCAACCAGGTAGATTTTGAAGGTGCAGCATAATATTCAACGCAGGCTCCCCAGATATCGGAAAAACCTTCGTTCATAGCTCCGGATTCTTTCTGATAGGCCAGGTTAGCTGTTTTTTCACAAACCGCGTGTCCAATTTCGTGGGCAGCAACATCTAGTGAAGTAAGTATGTCAAAATAAGTTCCACTACCATCACCATAGGTCATTACACTACCATTCCAGTAAGCATTATCATAAGCATTGTCGTAATGCACATAACTGCGAATAGCCGCTCCCTGGTTATCAAAACTGTTACGATTGTGAACACTGGCAAAATAATCATAGGTCTTTTCTGCACCCCAATGTGCATCTAATGCGCCATTATCTTTTGCGGCATTATTATGCTCTGCTGCTGTCCAGTTATTATCATTATCGGTGAAGTTAACCGCGTTGCTGTAATTAGTCCCGGTATTCATATCATAGGTTTGTATACCGTTACCCCTGGTCACATCAGAAAGTATATAAGAAGATCCGCTTACAGAGGTTTGAATACTTTTGGACCCGCTATACCTTGTAGCTGCAGTTCCTGTTGCAAACATGGCATCTTCCAGCATCGATCTTTTAGATGTTGCTGCATTACCAGATTTAGCATGACTAAACTTACCGGCATGCTTTATAACGGCATCGTATAATAAAGCTCTACCGTTTTTAGCGTCGATATAAAGATTACCACGACTTACCGGTGCTGTCGCGTAGATATCAAATTTGTAAGCTAAGCGAACCTCTTCTTTAAAACTCTTTTCGTTTACCGCTTCAAATTCCATGGTAGGTAACAGTACCAGTTCGCCTTCAGGTTTGCTGTAACCTATTTTAGCGGCACTGGCAGGATCTTCCCATAGATAGGATTGCGCTCCTATATGCTGAACAGCTTTTCTAAAAGCTACCTGTGCAGAGATCTTTGGGGTGACATCCACATCTTCAACATTGTAGTATTCACCGCTCATAGATCGCAGATCCTCTCCAGCCGAATGAATGGTATAGGTTGCGAATTCTACTTTAAGGTCTTTGTAGAATAACTGGAATTTGTCATGTTTAAAGCCTGCGTTATCCCGCTCCGATTTTATTTTTTTGAAGTTCGAATGGTCGTTTAGCTTCAACTGTTCCTTAAACAGCTTTCGGTTATCACTTGCTTTGTAGCTGGAATTTTCTTTAAATACGATAAGGGTGGGCTTCCCCTTCTCGTCATTGATACGTTTTTTTACCTCCTTGTCAGATTCCTGAGCATTTGTGTGGAAAGTAAAAAGGGTTAATCCCGCAAATAATGCGGAATTGAGGAGTAATTTTTTTCTCACGTTAATAGGGTTTAGTTTGGTTTTACTGGCCCTAAAGTAGGAGATTATAACATTATGATAAAATTTTAACGCATTTTAACGAATTATTCTGCACTTAATCGATGTTTATAGAAGCTCTTAGCCCAGACTAGAAAAGGATGTAACAGGTGATGTTAAAGTTTTGAGCCTCATCCAAAACCATCACCTACCACATCCTTTCATAAGAATTAGTAGAAAGCTGTTATTTAGCCCAGTTTCATCTCTGGTATTTCACCTTCAACTATTAATTTTCCTTCGGTAGCCTGCTGAATTTCTTCAACGCTAACGCCAGGTGCTCTTTCCAGTAACTTGAAACCTTCATCGGTTACCTCGATAACCGCTAGATTGGTAACGATCTTGGTCACGCAACCTACTCCTGTTAAAGGCAGCGAGCATCGTTTTAAAAGTTTCGATTCTCCCGCTTTATTGGTATGCATCATTGCAACGATAATATTTTCAGCCGAAGCAACAAGGTCCATCGCTCCTCCCATACCTTTTACCATTTTTCCAGGGATCTTCCAGTTCGCGATATCACCATTTTCAGCAACTTCCATAGCGCCAAGAATGGTTAGATCTACATGCTGACCGCGAATCATCCCAAAGCTTGTGGCTGAATCAAAAAAACTTGCTCCCGGTAAGGCGGTGATCGTTTGTTTACCTGCATTGATAAGGTCGGCATCTTCCTCTCCTTCAAAAGGAAATGGCCCCATACCAAGAATTCCGTTTTCACTCTGAAATTCTACCTGTATATCATCTCTTACAAAGTTAGCTACCAGGGTTGGAATACCTATTCCCAAGTTCACATAATATCCATCTTTTACCTCTTTAGCTATTCTTTGTGCTATTCCGTTTTTGTCCAGTGCCATAATTATGCTTTTTGTCTTACCGTGCGTTGCTCAATTCTTTTCTCGTAGTTCTTTCCTTCAAAGATCCTTTGTACGAAGATCCCTGGAATATGAATTTGATTTGGATCTAATTCACCAGGTTCTACAAGCTCTTCAACCTCAGCCACCGTGATAGTAGCCGAACCGCACATAACCGGATTAAAATTTCTGGCTGTCCCTTTAAAGATCAGGTTCCCAGCCTTATCACCTTTCCAAGCCTTTACAAAAGCGAAGTCGGCTTTAAAAGCTTTTTCCAGCACATACATTTTACCATCAAATTCACGGGTTTCTTTTCCCTGAGCAACCTCGGTACCGTAACCAGCCGGGGTATAAATAGCCGGAAATCCCTGCTGAGCAGCCTGGCATCTGGCCGCAAGAGTTCCCTGCGGAATTAGTTCCACATCAAGTTCCCCGCTAAGCATTTGTTTTTCGAAGATCGCGTTCTCCCCTACATAGGAAGAAACCATTTTATCGATCTGTTTTTTATGAAGTAATTGTCCCAGGCCAAAATCATCGACCCCGGCATTATTAGAGATACAGGTAAGGTTTTTTACATTTAAGCGAACCAGCTCAGAAATGGCATTTTCGGGGATTCCGCATAGTCCGAAACCTCCCAGCATAAACGTCATCCCGTCCTTTACGCCATTCACGGCCTCCTGTACGTTATCAACAGTTTTTATGATCATTTTTTCAGTATTTTAACCGAAAATACAAAAATAAAAATGTGGTTACAACGCTAAAAGACCACTTCCTTGATTTATCTGAAAATAATCGTAGTTATTATTGCGAAAATTCTAAAAATCCAGTTCGTCTGGCACCGAATTATCAGTTTCTTTAGAAGCACCATAATTATCACAGTCTACGGCAATACTTAGGTTTTCCGGCTTTTCAAATTCTCCTTTGGAAACCTCAAGTTCTGGATCTGAATAGACATCTTTCATATACATCCCCCAGATAGGTAAGGCCATGGTCGCTCCCTGCCCGTAGGTGATGGTAGGGAAATGAACCGCTCTGTCTTCAGCTCCAACCCAAACTCCTGTAACCAGGTCTGGCACCATTCCCATGAACCATCCATCACTCTGATTTTGAGTAGTACCGGTCTTACCGGCAATCGGATTTTTGAAATCGTATGGATATCCGGTTACAGCTCTCTCATAATCTGTACGTCCTTTGGCCCAAGTTCCTCTCAACCTGGTTCCTGAACCACCCTGGGTTACACCCTCGAGTAAATTAACGGTTACATAGGCTGCTTCCTTACTCAGAACGTCTCTGGTTTCAGGCACATTTTGATATAGAACTGTTCCGTTCTTATCCTCAATTCTATTTACCATCACCGGTTTAATATAAACTCCCTGGTTGGCAAACGTGCTGTAAGCTGAAACCATCTCAAAAAGACTAATATCTGCTGTTCCCAAAGCGATAGAAGGCACTGCCGGGATATTCTCTGTATCTATTCCCAGTTTACCTATCAAATCTATTACCGGCCCAGGTCCAGTTTTATCTATAAGACGGGCAGTAATGGTATTTACTGAACTAGCCAGCGCCTTTTTAAGGGTATACATACCATCATATTCATTGTCACTGTTCGCGGGTGACCAGTCATTCATATTACCATGTTTTCCTGCTTCAATGGTAAACTTACTTCTCGGTAAGGTGTCACATGGTGAGAATTTAAGCTGATCTATGGCCGTTGCATACACGAAAGGCTTGAAGGTAGATCCTACCTGTCTCTTCCCCTGTTTTACGTGTTCATATTTAAAATGCTTAAAGTCGATTCCACCAACCCAGGCTTTTACTTCACCGGTTTGTGGTACCATAGACATCATACCAGCCTGTAGAAAAGATTTATAATACAGGATAGAATCCCTTGGGGTCATCACCGTATCTATAGTTCCATTCCAGCTGAAAACACGCATTTCAGCATCTTCTTCGAAAGACTTTTTGATCTCTTCTTCAGATTTTCCCTGAGCTTTCATCTTTTTCCATCTCGCGGAAACTCTCATCGCATTCTGAATACTATTTTCTACCTGGGACTTATCGATATCCCTGAAAGGTGCCGTTGGATTCTTTTCATTCTGGCGGTCAAATTCTTTCTGAAGATGAGAAATATGTTTGGTTACGGCCTCTTCGGCATATTTCTGCATTCTTGAGTCAATGCTCGTATAGATCTTTAAACCATCACGAAATAAATTGTATTCCTCACCATCTGGTTTAGGATTTTTCTCGATCCAGTCTTTCATGAATCCCTGCAGATATACTCTAAAATATGTCGCCATACCTTCGTCATGACCTTCAGGAGTGAATTCTATTTTCATAGGTAATTTCTGAAGCGAGTCCATTTCGGTCTCAGAAATAAAGCCATTCCTGTTCATTTGTTCAAAGACCTGGTTTCTTCTGGATTTTACCAGTTCAGGCCTTCTCATTGGATTATAAAGGGCTGAATTCTTAAGCATTCCCACAAGAACAGCAGATTCTTCTATCTTTAGTTCTCTTGGCTCCTTATCAAAATAGATCTTGGAGGCAGAACGAATTCCCACCGCCTGGTATACAAAATCGTATTTATTGAAATACATGGTAATGATCTCCTCTTTGGTGTACTGTCTTTCCAGTCTCGTTGAGATCACCCATTCTTTTACTTTCTGAAAAACCCTTTCAAGGTCATTCTGGGCAACATCTGCGGTAAATAACTGCTTTGCCAGCTGTTGCGTAATGGTACTCGCACCCCCACGGGTTCCCAGGAACACGGCCGCACGAACGGTTCCTTTAGCATCGATCCCGGCATGTTGATAGAATCTTTCATCTTCGGTCGCAACCAAAGCCTGCACCAGGTGTTCCGGCAAGTCTTCATATTTTATAGGAGTCCTGTTCTCGCTGTAATATTTCCCCAAGGTTTTTCCGTCTGAAGAAAAAATTTCGGTAGCAAGATTGGTTTCAGGATTTTCGAGCTCATCAAAACTTGGCATTTTACCGAATGCTCCCCAACCTGCAAGAAGAAAAATAAGAACGGCTGCCAGAAGTCCAATTCCGAAAAGGGTCCAGAAACCGATTATATATTTACGATTGCTATGAGCAGGTTTTTTAGTCTTTTTTGTAGTGCGGGCCATTATCTATATCACAAAAATTAATTATCGCTGTTTTCAATTCTGAATCCTACGTCGGTAATTCCTTCCAGTACCTGGACGCCATCCACTTCACCATTCTTACGCATTGCCTGCTGAATGGTTACTTTGTATTCTCCGGGTTCATCGAATCTAACATCCTCTTTATACCAAAGCTTACTTTCTTTTACATCACCAAATCCTGTGCCGAGCCATTCTCCATTAGGCTTCGTCATTTCATATTCCAGGGTATCGCTGATAACTTTTCCCTGCGGAAATTTAATTTCGGTGATCAAAAAAAGATTGCTGTATTGATATTCATTATTGTTCCTTACGTTTATAAAAAGATCATAAACCTTACTGGAATCTATATTATTAAGCTGAAAAGTAACTACCGAATCTTTATTCCAGCCTCCTAGTGATTTATATTCATCATATACTCTATTCCTGTCACAAGAGGAAAAAGCGATGATCATTAAAGCCAGAAAAGAAACAAAAAAAGCACTACGCATTCTTAGATCTTGAGGAATTTCCTTTACGTTTTTTTCTCTTTTTATTAGGACGCTTTTTACGCTGTTGTTTAGGTTTATCAAAACGTGTTAAACTATCTTCTCCAACGGCATTATTGAAATTCTTGGTATTGGTTTCTTCCAGTTGCAGATCAAGAGCATATTCTTCCAGGCTCCCTACAGCTTCATCTTTTTTGTTCTTAGCGATGATCTTATTGGCCTGCTCTGGTGTTAAAGTATGCCAGTTCATCCACTCCCCTTCATATGCATACCATAAAAGCCCTTTGAATATGTCGATCTTCTGACATACTGCAGTTCCCTTTTTGGTCTTTAATTTAACGTCGGTTTTTGGAAAAGATTTTAATGCTTCCAGATAAGTGTCTAATTCGTAATTCAAACAACACTTAAGCTTCCCACACTGTCCCGCTAATTTCTGCGGATTCAGGGATAATTGCTGGTATCTCGCCGCAGAAGTGCTTACCGATCTAAAATCTGTTAACCAGGTAGAACAGCAAAGTTCACGACCACAAGAACCAATTCCTCCCAATCTGGCCGCTTCCTGGCGCAGACCGATCTGCTTCATTTCGATACGGGTATTGAATTCACGGGCGAATTCCTTGATCAGCTGGCGGAAATCTACACGATCCTCAGCCGTATAATAAAAAGTACATTTAGAACCATCTCCCTGGAACTCGATATCGCTGATTTTCATGCTTAGTTTAAGCCTGATCGCGATCTGCCTGGACCTTTGTTTGATCTTCTCTTCCCGGTCACGGGCTTCCTGCCAAACATCGATATCCTTCTGGGATGCCTTTCTATATATTTTAAGGAACTCTCCAGAATTTGGATCTTCCTTTTTCTTTTTCATCTGCACCCTAACCAGCTCCCCGGTAAGGGTTACAATACCAACATCATGACCCGGACTGGCTTCAGTTGCCACCACATCACCGATACTAAGGCTTAAATTTTCTGTGTTTTTGAAGAAATGTTTGCGACCGTTCTTAAAGCGAACTTCAACAAAATCGAAAGGTTCTACGCCCCCGGGAAGGGACATATTAGAAAGCCAATCGAAAACGGTAAGTTTATTACATCCGTCGGTTCCACAGGTTCCATTATTCTTACATCCTTTCGGCTGACCGTCTTTGCCGGTCGAGCAACTTGTGCAAGCCATATATTATATATATTGAGGAAGTTACTTTTTCGTGTTCATATTTAATCATCATTCTGTCCTGCCCATCAGGCAATTATCGCAGAATCTCCTTCATCTTCGACAGGCTAAATATTAGCCAGACACGTTTATTAAAGCACCTCCTTGAGGTTCATAAAAATTTTCAACAGTAAATATACCAATATTAATTGGCACCACCATTTTAGAAAACAAACCTAATGCTTAAATCGCAGAACCTCAGATCTTCCTTTTTTAAAGATCTTATTGCTGGCTCCTTTTCCTTTTCTCAAGGCTTTTTGCTCCTCGTAAGGCAGGGCAGCTATCTCTTTACAATCGTCTGAACAGCAATTATTCATTTTTTCAGCGCATTCTTCACACTGAATAAAAAGCAAATGACAGGCTTCATTGGCACAATTCACATGCGTATCGCAAGGTTTTCCGCATTGATGGCACTGAGCGATCACGTCTTCTGAAATTCGCTCGGCACGCCTGTGGTCAAACACGAAATTCTTACCAATGAATTTATTTTCAAGCTTCTGTTTCTCAACCTGTCGCGTATATTCAATGATCCCGCCTTCAAGCTGAAATACATTTTTAAATCCGCGGTGTTTGTAATAGGCACTGGCTTTCTCACAACGAATTCCGCCGGTACAATACATCACCAGGTTCTTATCTTCCTTATGCTCCTTAAGATCTTCCTCGATTATATCCAGAGAATCCCTGAAGGTATCTACATCTGGAGTTATCGCTCCCTGGAAATGACCAATTTCGCTTTCGTAGTGGTTTCTCATATCCACCAAAATCGTGTTTGGATCATTTATAAGTTCATTGAATTTGGCAGCATCTACATGAACACCTTTATTGGTAACATCAAAGGTATCATCATTCAAACCGTCTGCAACGATCTTTTTTCTAACCTTAACTTTTAACTTAAGGAAGGATTTTATATCGTGTTCAATAGCAATATTCAAACGAACATTTTCCAGGAAATAGATATCATCTATAAAAGCCTTGAATTCGGCAAAGCGTTTTGCCGGAACCGAAAGCTGGGCATTTATCCCTTCGTGGGCAACGTAAATTCTACCAAGAACATCCATCTGGTCCCAGGCAATGAATAAATGATTTCTGAATAGTTCGGGATTTCCGATCTTTGCGTAAGCATAGAAAGAGAGCGTAAGCCTGTCTTCACCGGCTTCTTCTAAAAGGGCTTCTCTTTCTTTAGCGCTCAATTTATTGTACAGTTGCATGCTATACTAATATTTTAAGTGTTAAAGAAAATTTTTGCAAAGATACATTTTTCCATTAATAAGCCATAAAAGTTCCTACAGAATAGGTTTTGTCCAAATATTTGGAATAATTCCATAAATCGTCCATAATAATTATTGTATTGCAGCAAAACTTATCTTATTTTAGCAGACCTTATTTCAAATTTATAAAACACATAAATGAGCAACGATAAAGAAAAAGAAGCGAAATTAAAGGCACTAAAGCTTACCCTTGATAAGATGGATAAAACCTACGGTAAAGGGACCGTTATGAAGATGAGCGACCAGGTCGTAGTAGATGTAGATGCGATCTCCACCGGTTCTTTAGGTCTTGATCTTGCCTTAGGTGTTGGAGGATATCCAAGAGGAAGGGTGATAGAAATTTATGGACCTGAATCTTCAGGTAAAACAACCCTAACGCTGCATGCCATTGCTGAAGCTCAGAAAAAAGGAGGAATTGCAGCGTTTATTGATGCAGAGCACGCCTTTGATCGTTTTTACGCGGAAAAGCTGGATGTAGATATCGATAACCTTATTATCTCTCAACCAGATAACGGGGAACAGGCTCTTGAAATTACCGATAACCTTATTCGCTCTGGCGCAATAGATATTATTGTAATTGACTCCGTAGCCGCGCTTACTCCAAAAAGTGAGATCGAGGGGGAAATGGGAGATTCTAAAATGGGTCTTCATGCGAGATTAATGTCTCAGGCTCTTAGAAAGCTTACCTCTTCTATTAGTAAAACAAATTGTACGGTTATTTTCATTAACCAGTTAAGAGAGAAGATCGGGGTGATGTTCGGGAATCCTGAAACCACTACCGGTGGTAACGCTCTAAAATTCTACGCATCGGTAAGACTGGATATTAGAAGATCAACTCAAATAAAAGACAGCGCCAATAACGTAATGGGTAACAAGACCCGGGTGAAGGTGGTTAAGAATAAAGTAGCTCCACCATTTAAAACCGCCGAATTCGACATTATGTACGGAGAGGGAGTTTCCAAGATAGGTGAGATCATCGATATTGGAGTGGATTATGAGATCGTGAAGAAAAGCGGTTCATGGTTCAGCTACGAAGACACAAAATTAGGCCAGGGTCGTGATGCGGTTAAAACACTGCTGAAAGATAATCCAGACCTCATGGAGGAACTCGAAGAGAAGATCAAAAATGCGATCAAGATCGCTAAAGAATAAAAAAGTCCCCGAAAGGGGATTTTTTTTTGGATAGCACGCAACCTTTTCACTTTCATTTCATCTAGGAGATAGAAATAAACATTAAATAAAAAAATGAAAAGATTAATGCTATTTGTCCTTCTGGGACTTTTAATGACGAGTTGTTCCCCGGAAGATGATGGTCCGAACATTGAATATGGGTTAGCTCCAATAACAGATTCAGAATTCCCCGCGTATTTTGAAGCTGGAAAAAATTATGATATTAAGCTTACCTACAAGCTGCCAAGCTCATGTCACAATTTCGTTGGTTTTGACGGAGGGAGAGAAGATATCAACTCACAGGAATTCTTTATTTATGCTTTGACCACGAGAAACCTGGACCGTACAGATTGTGATACTGAAGATGCAGAATTGACCAATTTTAGTACGATCAGAAATTTTATGATCAGTGAAAATGTTTCTGAGGATGAAGTTTTTATTTTTAATCTTTGGATAGAAAATGATGCTGAAGGCAACCCGGTTTATGAAACCATTGAAATCCCTGTTGGAGAAACCGATTTGGAACCGGCTAGCTAAAGTTTGATTCAATCAAGATAAAATATTGGTTACGACAAAGGATCTCATCCTAAACTGCAAGAAACAGGATAGAAAGGCACAAGAGCAGCTTTACCGCATTTACGCGGGAAAGCTGTTCGGTGTTTGCCTTAAATATTCAGATAATTATCAGCAGGCTGAAGATAACCTTCAGGATGGGTTCATAACCATTTTTGAAAAAATTTCTCAATACAAGGACCAGGGATCCTTCGAAGGATGGATGAAAAGGATCCTTATTAATACCGCTCTTCAGAAACACCGTCAGCAAAAGGTTTACGACATAAGAAATGAAGAGCATTTAGAACAGGAAGAGGTCGAGATAGAAACCGAAGATCTTTCGGTAGATTTTCTACTGGAATGTATACAAAGCCTTCCAGACAGATACAGGCAGGTTTTTAACCTCTACGTGATGGACGGTTATTCACATAAAGAAATTTCAGAGTTCCTTAATATCTCAGAAGGAACCTCCAAGTCGAACCTTGCCCGGGCAAGAAAGGCTTTAAAGGAAAAGATTGAAAAAGATCAGAATATTAAAAATTCGGCTCAATCGATATGAAAGAAAGAAAGAACATAGACCGGATTTATCAGGAGAAATTCAAGGATTTCGAAAGGGAGCCCAGCGATAAGGTTTGGGAAAATATCTCGAACAGACTTGATAAGAAGGAAGAAAAGAAACCATTTATCATCCCCCTATGGATGAAAATGGGAAGTGTAGCGGCGGTATTAGCAATAATCGTGGCCAGTCTGCTCTTCACCAATAATGAAAACCCATTAAGCGGAGAACCTGAAGTTGTCTTTGAAAATCCCGATGAAGCCTCAGATAACCAGGATACAATAAATACAAGTGTTTCTGATAACAGCGAAAATTCAGATAAAACCTCTACCAAAGAAATCACTGTAGATCCCGCAAAAAAAGAATTAGAAGGAACCGAAAACAGCAAATCTAATAACAGATCTTCTTCTGCAGCAAATTCAGCTATTTCGTCTTCGAACACTATAAAAAACATAAAAGAAAAGCCAGATCCTTCTGAACTGGCGAAACCAGAAAATAATAATACACAGCAAAGAAGTACTGCAATTGCCGATACAGAAGCAGGATCTTCTAAACCGATCCATGAAAAGGAAAAAAGCGTAATTAAGCCGGGGGCAAATCAAAATAAAGCTTCCGCCATCATTGCGCAAACCGAAGAAACACAGACCCAAGAGGCAAAAATCGATTCAACAAAAACAACATCTATACTTCAGGAGGAAAACGCGCTGGCAGATATAGAAAAGGAAAAGCAAGCCAAAGAGGAAGAGGAGAATGCCATTGCAGAGAATTCCAAAAGAATGCGCCTCTCTACCTTTGCAGCGCCTATTTTTTACAATAATGTAGGCAGTGGAAATGAGCTTTCCAATCAGTTCGCTGAGAACGGGTCATCCTCAGAAGTTACCCTATCCTATGGGGTGAAAGTAGCCTATCAGGTATCCAAAAAACTGAGTATAAGGACGGGTATCAGCAAAGTGAACATCAGCAACAATATCCAGGATATTAGCTATTCACCAGTGGCAAGATCGATGGGATTTGAAAACATAAACCCTGTAGAAGACAACCTGGAAATTATGGGCAACAGTCCATCAGAAAATGGTCTGCCCATAGGAACGGGAGATCTTAGCAATTCGTTTACAGCCATGTCTTTTACACCTGGAGAAATAAACCAGCAATATGGATATATCGAAGTGCCATTAGAACTGGAGTTTGCGCTTATCGATAAAAAATTCGGTCTTAATTTAATTGGAGGTGCCAGCAGTTTATTTTTAGATGATAATAAGGTTGACCTTGTTTCAGCAAATAACAGAACCAACCTGGGAGAAGCAACCAACATTAACAGCACCAGTTTCAGTACCAACATAGGGCTGGGAATGGATTATGATATCAGCGATAAATTCAGCATTAGCGTTGAGCCAATATTTAAATACCAGCTAAACGCCTTTAGTAACGTAGATAATGTAAGGCCAACAAACTTCGGAATCTATTCAGGGCTTAACTTCAAGTTCTAAGTAAAACTGGGATTTTTCAGTTCTTCCAGAATGATCTTATGAGTTCTTTCTTTAAGATCCTTCCGGCAGGTGAGTTCCAGCTTTTTGGTGTCGATGAAATGATGGATCTTAACTCTTAATTTCCCGGGGCCACCGGTAAAGGTGCTGTAAGAGAAACGCTTTTTGTTATCGTGAAATGTAATTGGCACAATTGGGATCTGGTGTTCTATCGCCAGCCTGAAAGCACCATCCTTAAATTGATCCAGTATAACCGACTGGTCATCTGGCACGCCTCCTTCAGGAAAGATACACACACTATTCTTCTGTTGCAGTCTTCGTTGAGCTTCTGTAAATGCTTCCATTCCACTTCTCTGGTTACTTCTATCTACAAGGATACAGGTACGGCGGTAAAAGAATCCAAAAACAGGGATTCTACCAAGTTCTTTTTTACCGATAAATACGAAAGGTTGTTTTATCACGCTTAGCATTAACATAATATCCAGCATTGAAGCATGATTGGCCACAAGCATATAGCTTTTATCTCTTTCAGGAAATTCTTCAGCTTCAACTTTTATATTGAAACCCATCCCGAAAATGATCACTTTTGCCCAGATACGCGCACATATAAAGAACTGCGGGTAAAACTTTTCAGAAGAAGTAAAGACTATTAAAAAGGGAAGCATGATAACAATCGGGACGATCATTAGAATATAGAACCAGATTCGCCATAACAGAATTGCCGCCGATTTAATAAATCTCATAGTCTCCAAAAGTAGTAAAATGAACCGAGTGAATTCTATAAAAAAATTACCTTTGCAACAAAATTCAAGAAGTCAATGTCCAGAATACTTACAGGAGTACAAAGTACAGGAACCCCACATTTAGGGAATCTTTTAGGAGCTATAATGCCGGCAATAGAAATGGCCAATGATCCAGATAATGATTCATTTATTTTCATTGCAGACCTGCATTCTCTTACTCAGATCAAAGATGCAGAAACGCTTAGGCAAAACACCTATTCTGTAGCTGCTACCTGGCTTGCATGTGGCCTTGACATTGAAAGAAGTGTTTTTTACCGCCAGAGCGATATTCCCCAGGTTACCGAGCTATCCTGGTATTTGAGCTGCTTTTTCCCATACCAGCGATTAACCCTGGCTCATTCTTTTAAAGATAAAGCAGACAGGCTGGAAGATGTGAACAGCGGACTTTTTAGCTATCCTATGCTAATGGCGGCAGATATACTTTTATATGATGCTGAAATTGTTCCGGTAGGAAAAGATCAATTGCAACACATTGAAATGACTAGGGATGTCGCTTCCAGGTTTCACGCCAAAATGGGTGATGTATTTGTAATTCCTGAAGGAAAAGTACAGGAGGAGACCATGTATATACCGGGAACCGATGGTGCAAAAATGAGTAAATCTAAGGATAACCTCATCAATATTTTCCAGACAGACAAAAAGCTAAGAAAACAGATCATGGGTATCGAGACAGACAGCACTCCGCTGGAAGAACCTAAGGATCCAGACACCTGTAATGTTTTCGCCCTGTATAAAATTCTAGCCAGTAAAGAGCAAACTGCAGAAATGCGCCAGAATTATGAAGGAGGAAATTACGGTTATGGTCATGCTAAACAGGCATTATTTGAACTTATCAAGGAAAAGTTTGCTGAACCACGTGAGAAATACGAATACTATATCAATAATCTAGAAGAAGTAGATAAGGCATTAACCTTTGGAGCAGAAAAGGCACAAAAAGTTGCCAATGAAGTCCTTGGAAAAGTGAGAACGAAACTCGGCTACTAGATAATTTCAAAAAGTTTACCAGGGAGCGGTCTTACCGCTCCTTTTAATTCCATATTAAGTAAAAGGGAAGCTGCTTTAAAAGTTGGCACCTTGCAATTAAGGGCGAGAAGATCCAGTTCGGTCTTGCCGCTGGATTTCAGGAATTCATATAGAACCTGCTCTTCTTCCTCAAGGTCTATGAACAATTGTTTCTGAACCGGTTCATGCTTTCTTTCAATTTCCCAGTTAAGAATATAAGCCAGGTCTGCGGCAGAGGTCAAAACGTGGGCTTTTTGAGCCTTAATGAGGTTATTACAACCTAAACTATATTTATCTGAAGGTCTTCCCGGCACGGCGAATACTTCCCGGTCATATGAATTAGCAATATCTGCAGTTACCAGTGCTCCACCTTTTTCTGCGCTTTCAATAACGATCGTTGCCTCACTAAGGCCAGCGATAATGCGGTTCCGTTTCAAAAAGTTATTCCGGTCAAAATTATCTGTACTCCAGAAATCAGTAAAAAAGCCTCCGTTCTCCTCGACTTCCTTCATATATTTTTTATGCGATTTCGGGTAGATCTGATTCAATCCATGTGCAAGACACCCTATGGTTTGCAATCCATTTTTCATGGCTGATTTTTGGGCAGTAATATCAACGCCATAAGCAAAGCCTGAAACTATCACGGGATCTAAAACTGCCAGATTTTCAATGAATTCCTCACAAAATGAAACTCCATGAGAAGTGATCCTACGCGTGCCTACCACGCTTATCACTCTTTTTCGGGCAAGATCTATATTCCCTTTAGAAAAGAGGATTATAGGACCGTCCAGGCAATGTTTCAGTTTTTCCGGGTAATCGTTGTCCTGGAAATAATGCACCTTGATCTTATTAGATTCGATGAACTTTAGTTCTTCTTCAGCAGCTTTTAAGTGACTGGAATTATTTAATTCCTGTATCCTTACCTGTCCAACTCCGTCAATTTTAAGAAGATTTGACTTTTTTTCCTGGAAGATATTCCGGGAATTACCAAATTTGCCCAATAGTTTTTTAGCCGTCGTATCTCCCAGATTTGGAATATGTTGCAAAGCAAGAGCATATAATAAGTCATCAGAATTCATCCAGGCCAATTTGAATAAATTTACAGAAAAAAACATTTGTTAATAAAAATTCTTTGGGTAACTTTAACCCACTACCAATAACCTATATTTTTGCGACCAATGAATATTTCCAGCCACATCCAGGATCTGCTTTACAGATACGAATGCGTAGTATTGCCCGGTTTCGGTGCTTTTCTTTCGCAAAAGCAGTCAGCATATATAGACGAGAATTCCAACGAATTTTATCCACCTAATAAAGTGATCTCTTTCAACAGGCAGTTGATCAAGAATGACGGTTTATTAGCGAACTATATCGCCGAGGTGGAATCTGTGAAATATAATTCTGCAAATAACATGATCCAGGAATTCGTTTACGACCTGGAGAATTCACTGCAGAATGACGCTAAGGCAGAATTGGCTAATATTGGTAAGTTCTACCTGGATGCCGAAGACAAACTGCAGTTTGAACCTTTCAGCGAGATCAATTTCCTTACACAATCTTTCGGGCTTGCTTCTTATAAAGCATTACCGGTACAAAGAGAAGTGTACAAGAAACAGGTTGAAGAACTTGAAGAGAAAACTCCGCTTTTATTTACTCCGGAAAGAAGAAGATCATCTATTCTTAAATACGCCGCAATTGGTCTTATCGCCCTTGGGGTTTCAAGTTTTGCCGGACTGAACATTTACAGCAGCCAGGTTTCGAAACACAACATCGCAGAGCAACAGGAAGCTGAAAACCAGCTTCACGAGCAAATTCAGCAGGCAACTTTCGTTATAGACAACCCATTACCTGCGGTTACTTTCGAGGTTGAAAAACAATCAGGAAATTACCACGTCGTGGCCGGAGCGTTCAGAGTAGAAGAAAATGCTCATAAGAAAGTTGATGAACTTAGAGATGCGGGTTTTAAAGCCAGATACATTGGTGCAAACAAATACGGACTTCATCAGGTAGTTTATTCAAGTCACCAGTCCAGAAGGGATGCCATCAACAAGTTATACGAGGTAAAAAGAACTAACGAGGCCGCCTGGTTACTTGTTCAGGAACTTTAATTTAATACTTCGTTAACGGCTATACCTCCTAAATCCTCCTTACTTTTGCAAAAAAATTAGATATGGAGGCCAAAGGACCTAGTGAATCACGTACTACATTAACAGACCTTGTATTACCAAGCGAAACTAATCCCTTAAATAATCTTTTTGGAGGGGAACTTCTTGCGCGAATGGATCGAGCAGCAAGTATTGCCGCCAGAAGACACAGCCGCAGAATCGTAGTTACCGCTTCGGTAAACCACGTTGCCTTTAACAAAGCGATCCCACTGGGAAGCGTCGTAACCGTTGAAGCTGCCGTTTCAAGAGCTTTTAAGAGCTCTATGGAGATCTATATAGATGTTTGGGTGGAAGATAGAGAAAGTGGCCGTAGAACCAAGGCAAACGAAGCTATCTATACTTTTGTAGCAGTAGACGAAACCGGTGCTCCAATCCAGGTACCTGCTTTAGAACCGGAAACAAAGATCGAAAAAGAGCGTTTTGAAGCCGCTTTAAGAAGAAAGCAACTCAGCCTTGTACTTGCCGGCAAAATGAAACCGAACGAGGCTACCGAATTAAAAGCCCTTTTCGAGGAATAATTATCCTCCGGGATTCTGAAAATTTATTCTGATACCTGCTCCAACCGTGAATAGAAAATTACGGTTGAAATAGTTATTCTTTTCTGCGGAAGTTTCAATCGTATTAAAATCATAATCCAGGCCGGCCTTCAGGAACAATCCGAAGGTACGGTCTAATCTTTTGGCAACCTCGGCAGAGAGCCAGGCTTTACCACCATCTTCACTGAACTTATCTTCCTTAGCCTGGTAAACATTACTGGTAATCCCAATTCCGGCTTTGTAATGCAGGTTCCAGTCATTCTGTAACGGAACGTAATACCCAAGATCTGCTCCAAGAAGATGAAAAGTACCCCGGGTAATATTACCGGTTTCCGAAATATCCTGAGGAAAGCCCCTGTGAACGGCCAATCTAGCTCCAAGGGTGAATTCAGGTCTGAAGAACCAGTTGAAATCTATTGCGTAACCAGGATCAAAATTATAATCGGCATAGGCTGAATTTCCCAGACTTACGGGATAATACAATTCAAAATTTAAAAATACGGTCTCAGGATCTTCAGAATATTGATTCGGTTGTCTTTCCTGCTCCTGGGCTTTAACCAAACCAGTAAATAGCAGAGCGAATAAAAGTAGCCTAGTATTCAAAATCATAGGAAGTATTTTCAGCACTAATAGGAATAGTTATTCGTTGCAGGGGATCATCGCCAAGGCTATAAGAAAAAACAAGCTCTGTGCCTACCATTATGGGTAAAGCAAGAGCCAAAGGTTCGCTTTCCGGCATATGTCGCCTTATGGAAATGAAGTTATCATTATCTGGCTGCTCGGTAAATGTTCCATTTTCGTAAATGAATCTTTTCACCGGCTTTTGAAAATTCAGAACATAGCGCAAGGTATCCTGCGACTGGGATGTTCTTTCAATATTGAACTGAAACGATACTTTTTTAGCTAGCTGAAGTTCTCCCAGATCATATGATTCGGCATGTTCTCCCCTTGGATCAAAGAAATACAGCGAGGAATATACTGAATCATGATCTATCTCTTCAGCATTTATCGCCATGATGAGATCATGAGAATAGGTGTCCAGGGAAATAAAATCAAAATTCCCATTAGCTGCAGAGACATCTCTGCCCAGAATTTTATCACTATTTGTACCGAGGTAATTCTCGTAAGTTCCGGCAGAAATAATATGAATTCCACCTATAGGATCGCCTTCAGGTGAGTTTAAATTTCCTTTTATCTGAATACGCCTGTTTTGCTCTATGAGAACCTCATCGCAACCTACCAGTGAAATAATAAACGCAAGAAGGATCAGTTTTTTCATAATTGAAGGATCACATTTATTAGATGCTAAAATACAATAAAGGTTGCGTTGGCAGCTTACATTCTATAGATCCATGCCGCAGGATCCATCTTCTGGTCATTCTTGTAAATTAGAAAGTGTAAGGTCGTCTTACCGGTAGCCCTGCTGGTGGCTACCTCCCCTATTTCCTGTTCGGTGGTCACATTATCACCTCTTTTCACATATACCTTTTCCAGGTTGTTATAGATCGTGATATAATCACCATGTCTCACCATCACCGCCTGGTTCGCTCCTTTTACCGCCTGTACTTCACTAACGGTACCGTTAAAAACCGCCCGGGCCTTCCCTCCTTCATCGGTATCAATTCTAACCCCGTTGTTATTTACCATTACAGATTTTACCACGGGATGTGGTTGTTTTCCAAACCTCATGGTCACTACACCAGATTTTACCGGCCATGGTAATTTTCCCTTATTATTGGTAAAGTCTGCAGCCAGTGCTTTGGCTGCGGGCGTAAGGTTGTAAGTACTTCTGGAAGTTGATCCGCTTTCTTTGTTGGCCTTAGCAATAGACTCCCGAATCATTTTATCTATGGCACGGTCTATAGCATCTATTTCTTCCTGTTTTTTCTTGATCTGTGAAGCAAACTGACCTTCTTTCTGCCTGATCGTAGCCATAAGGGTTTGCTGAGATTTCCTGTTCTTTTCTAATTCAGCCCTTGTTTTCCTGTTCTCGGCAATAAGCTTTTCCTTTTCTTCCTTTTGTCTTACCAGCCTCGCGTTAAGCTCCTGCAGTTCCTGTGTATTAGCTTTTATTTCGTCACCCTGCTGCTTTCTGTAGTTCGTATACTGTTTCATATACTGAAGCCGTTTATATGCCTGTAAAAAGCTTTCTGAAGATAATAAGAACATCACCCTGCTCTGCTGGGATTTGCTTTTATAGGATTTCTCGATCATCCTCGCATAATCCTCCTTAAGCTTCTCCAACTCTTTTCTTAGTTGCCCAATCTTATTGGTATTGGTACTGATCTCCCGGGTTAATAGGTTTGCCTGCTGATTGGTAAGCTTGATAAGATCCTCGGTGCTTTTTATCTGCTGGTTGAGATCTTCAACCTGTACCAGGACAGAGCGTTGTTTCTTCTGGTTGGAGATCCTAAGCTCATTGATCCTGGTGATCTCATTACGCAACTCAACACGTCTTTTTTCAAGTTCTTCCCTGTTGGTCTGAGCATTTGAGATGTTCAGTCCAAGAATAAATAAAAGTAAGCAAAGTAGGTTTCTGGGAGATTTTAATGCAATCATTTCAAGCTGATTTCTTCATAACCTGATGGAATATCGAATGGGAAACTTACCTGTTCATTAAAAGTAAGAGACCTGTAAGTAAGATCTATATTGGTGCTAGATCCACCTTCATTGGCAATGATCCTGATATTTTCTGGAAATACAAGGCCATTCACCGTTTGATATTCATCATAAGTAACCGTTAATCCACGATTATCCTTATCCTGTACTAATTGTTGGGCTTCAGCTTTAAAGCTTGCCGGGTTAAGCAGGAACATCCTTTTCATCAACATCGCATCATCTTTCACGAACTGAAATCCTCTTGGAGATTGCATAAAACTATATTCTTCGGTTCGCAGATCATAGATCGCCTGCCCGATCAATAAATTCTGAAGTTTCTGGAAATCCAGCGGAGTCCCCAAAAATTCACTTACCAGACTGAAGTCCCCTTCAAAATAGGTTTGAGATACTTTTTCATAATAGCTTACCCTGGTTGGGGTGATATAAGCTTTAGCCACGGGAAAACCAAGTATACTTGCACTCATCCAGATGGCTTTGTCCTTTTCCATTCTGAAACTAAGGTTTACAGACTGGGTTTTCTCCTCATCCTGGTAAACCGCACGTAACTTTCCTGAAACCGTGCTAAACTGGGTTTCGCTGGAATAATGTTTTTTAATGACCGAAACTGCTTCAGCATCCTTAGTTGCTATCTTTCCGGTCGATTTTCTACTACCACAAGAGATCACAAAAGTGGAAAGCAGCATCAGGGTAAATATCTTCTTTAACATCAGTTAATTTCTTTTTTTAAATTTTCCGCCATACGGCGATACTCATCAGCTTTAACAGCATTATTCATACCATTGTAGCTTATGGCTAGCTGAGAATAAAAATCGAACTCCATTCTTTTATCATCAATCAGGTAATCAAGGCCATCTTTCAGGCTTTCTTCAGCAGTTTCAAATTCATTCAGGTTATTCAATGCTACTCCTTTAAAAAGGTAAAGCATAGGCTGGGAAGGAAAACTTTCCAGGGCTGTTTCGCTCAGGTCGCGTGCAGATTCAAACTTCTGGTACTCCAGCTGCAGCAAAAGAGTATTCTTTATAAGTTCAAAATTTCCAGGATCTTCATTAAGGCCCAGTTCAAAGAACTTAAGGGCATCTTCCCGGTTATCTTTTTTTAGGTAATATTTTCCCAGCTGCTCGAAAAGTTTTGGTGCGTTTTCCCATTCTGTTAGTTTACCGGCAACTTCAATCAGCTCATCCTCGTATTGTGGATTATCCTGAACAAAACTCAGAAAATCATTAAGCACCTTGAACTTGGATTCAGCATCTATTTCTTCACTCTCGAAAACAATTTTCATAGAAGCCACTGCGGCCTCTGTATCGTTCTTATCAAGGTAAAACTTATACAGCGCAAGGTGAGCCAGAGAAGAGCCGGGATTTGTCTCCAAAAGCTCCCGTGCTACGCGAAAGGCTTCCTCATCCTCTCCCTGTTCGCTATAGATATAAATAAGGTTCAGGTAATTCTGTTCCACTTCTGGATTTGCAGAAATGCTTTCCTGGAGATTATTTATCTGAGCTCCGGTGTTATTGGTGCGGGCGTAGACCTGTCTCCTCAAAGAATTCCTGTAAGTGGTTGCTCCCTGCTCTTCATCCAGTTCATCTAAAAGTTGCAGGGCTTTATCGTAATTCTCATTAAGGAAATAAAGATTCGCAAGATCTTCTTTATAAGCTTCATCCAGCGGAATAAGCTGCTTTACTGTTGCAATAGATCCCTCATAATCTTTGGTCATCCCATAGGTCTGGAATAGATATACCAGGATATCTTCCTGTTTAGGGGCCAGTTCATGGGCCTTTTTAAGATTCTCCAGGGAATTTTCGAACTGCTCAAGTTCTCGGTAATTTCTACCCAATTCAAAATAAACGACCGCTTTTTCTGTATCGAGTTCAAGACATTTTTCTAAAGCGGTAATTGCTTTCTCGTAATTCTCGATGCCTTTTTGTTTAAGGGCTTCAAAGAAATATTCCTGGAATTCATTGTTGACGTTTCCAAGATCATCCTGATTAACATCCAGAAAAAGCTGTGGCAGCAACTCCTGGCTTTTAGCCGGAATCACCGTAAACACCGCGATCAGGATGATAATCAGGTTTTTCATATAAAATGTTTATTCCAGAACAGAGAAATCACCTATGCTAATTTGAGTAAAATCCCCATCAAATTTAGCATGATTCCCGATCATAGCATTATCCAAATTTGCATTTTTTATTTCTGCAAAAGTTTGAATAAGACTATTTTTTATGGTAGAATTTACAACTTTAGTTCCGTCGCCTATAGAAACGTTTGGTCCTATCTTAGCGTTAACCAGTTCTACATTCTCACCTATATAACAAGGCTCGGTTATTTCAGAATCCTTGATCTTTACAGAATCTGAGATCAGCTTCTCTCCATCCCTATGGAGGAAATTCAGCATTCTTCCATTGGTCTCAACGGTTACGTTCTTGTTCCCGCAGTCCATCCATTCATCAACTTTACCAGGTACAAATCTCAATCCGCTTTTTCGCATGGCCTCAATACCATCATTGATCTGGTACTCACCGCCACGGGTTAATTTTGCATCCAGTACATTCTGAAGTTCGTTCTTTAATACTTCAACATCCTTGAAATAGTAAATTCCGATCACTGCAAGATCTGAAACGAATTCTTCTGGTTTTTCAACAAGATCTGTGATCTCGTTTTTCTCATTCAGTTTTACCACACCGTAAGCAGAAGGATTCTCCACTTTCTTCACCCACATTACCGCATCTGCTGATTTATCCAGGTTGAAATCTGCTTTAAAAAGCGTATCTGCATAAGCTACTACCGCTGGTCCTGTTAGGGATTCCTTGGCACACATGATCGCGTGACCGGTTCCCAGGGGCTTATCCTGATAATAGATGGTTCCTTTAGCTCCAAGGCTATTGGCGATCTTCATAAGATCTTTTTCTACCTGCTCACCAAAATCTTCACCTATGATAAAAGCAACTTCTTCTATTTTCTCGTCCAGAACCTTGGCAATATCTTCTACCAGACGGTGCACAATTGGCTTACCGGCTATAGGAATTAACGGTTTTGGTACGGTTAAAGTATGTGGACGAAGTCGTGAACCACGACCTGCCATTGGTACAATAATTTTCATTTCTACTTTTTAAATTAATTTTTATTCGTGTCCTGTACTTCCAAATCCTCCGGCGCCACGTGAAGTTTCGCCAAGGATATCTACTTCTTTCCAGGAAATATGTTCGTGTTTTGCTATGACCATTTGAGCGATGCGCTCTCCATTGTTCACCACAAATTCTTCATTGGACAAATTTACAAGTATCACTCCTATTTCCCCGCGATAATCGGCATCAATTGTGCCTGGAGAATTAAGTACGGTGATCCCCTTTTTTGCTGCCAGTCCGCTTCTTGGTCTTACCTGTGCTTCAAATCCTAGAGGAAGCTCCATAAAAAGTCCTGTTTTCACGATGGCTCTTTCCAGGGGCTTCAGGGTGATTGGCTCTTCAATATTAGCCCTAAGGTCCATCCCTGCTGAAAAATCTGTTTCGTAATGCGGCAATTTATGGGCCGACTTGTTTATAATTTTAACATCCATAAATTAAGATTGTATGATTTTGAGAATTTGATCTTTTTCAGAAAAATAAACTATCCCGATGAATAGTAATAATAACGGTATTCCCACAAAATAATTTCCCGGGAATACATAAAATGAGATCGCGGCAATTAAGACTGAAAGTGATATATAACCGGCAATTTTTTTAATGTCGTAAGGCACTGGGTAGTATTTCTTTCCGAGGAAATAGGAAACCAGCATCATACTGCCGTAAGCGAAAAGTGTAGCCCAGGCAGCAGCGATAAAACCAAGCACCGGGATCAGGGCGAGGTTAAGAACAATGGTGATAATAGCCCCGAGAATGGAAATATACATTCCTGTTCTGGTCCTGTCGGTTAGTTTATACCATACAGATAGGTTATGATAAATCCCTAGGAACAGATTGGCCAGCAAAATGATTGGAACTATGCTTATGGCCATCCAGTATTCAGGATCACGAATTACCAGTGCTTTGAAAAAATCGATAAAACAAACCAGCACAAGAAAAATAAGGCTTCCTGAAATCACGAAATATTTCAATATATCGGCATAGGTTTCCTTTGCGTTGTCCTTATCTGCATGATTAAAGAAAAAAGGCTCTGCCCCCATTTTAAAAGCCTGAACAAAAATGGTCATAAAAACCGCCAGTTTATAACAACCCGAATAGGCACCCATAATCTCATCTGAGATCATGTCCTTAATAAGCAACTTGTCCAGGTTTTCGTTGATCACGAAGGCGATACCGGCCACCATAATAGGCCAGCCGTATTTCCACATCTGTTTGAAAACAGCGGTATCGAAACTGATCTTTGTTCTGAAAAAATAAGGTAGAAGCAAGAGAAAGGTCACCGCACTTGCAGCAAGGTTGGCAATGAAAATATAGCCTACAATATCCTTAGGACCGTAATTATCTAAAACCCATTGTGGGGCGTATTGAGGATAATCCCTTACGAACCATAAGAAATAAAGGTTCAGGATGACCACGACAAGAATATTCAGGACTTTGATACCTGCAAACTTTAAAGGTCTGCCTGTGGCCCTTAAATAAGCAAATGGAACTACCACCAGCGTGTCCAGGACCAGCACGCTAAAAAGCAACCTGAAATAAAAAGGATCCAGATCCATTAAGGCAATTAGTTCTTCCTGGAAAATAAATACCCCAGTAGCGAATAATACCGTGGTAACCGTGAGCGCTATAAATACCGTAGAAAAAACACTGGAACTTTCTTTAGAACGGCTAAAAAACCTGAAAAAAGAGGTTTCCATCCCATAGGTAAGCAACACATTAAAAAATGCCGCCCAGACATAGAAAACAGTATTAACAGAATATTCCTCTGCCGGTAAGACATCGGTATGCAACGGCACCAGGACAAAATTCATCAGTCTCGGGAATACCGTTGCAAAACCGTAAATAAGAGTGTCTTGAAAAAATCTTTTTAAAGTACTCAACAGGAGCGGGTTGGTTTACTACAAATATCTGAATAAATCAGGATTATAAAAGCTTTAGCCTTTATTCCTTTTCCACAATCCCTGTTAGCTTATAATATTTGATTTTATCGTCCTGAGTAAAAACCAGTATCGCCTCATCTTCATCTATAGAAAAAGGACTCTCTTCTGGTAATTGCGGTGGTTTATTGCCATACTCTTTCGCAGGATCGGCATCCATGACCATATCTCCTGTCCCCATGCGGAAATTAGCCACATAAAGATTAGGCTGGTCATCGCTTTTTTCAAGTACAGACTTCATCCCGTGAAAATATACGGCATCCAGACTCACCAATTCATCCTGGATAGAAACTACCGGAATATTCAATTCAATACCATTGGAGTTGTAGGTATAATAAACCTTGTTGAACTGAGCAGGCGCTCTTTCCTGAAGGTCTTTATTGCTCCCACAGGAGGCAAATAGCACTACCATTAAGACTCCGGCCATAAAGAATAATATTTTAGTCATAACTACAGATTTTAGAAGTTGAAGTTATTAAAACAAAACACGTACCAAATAAAAAAAGCCCTCTAAATTGAGGGCTTTCTTTATTCATTTAGTCATCCTGAAATAAATTCAGCATGACGTAGTAAATTATCCGTTCAATGCTTCGGCACCACCAACGATCTCAAGGATCTCATTGGTAATAGAAGCCTGTCTTGCTTTGTTATAAGAAAGTTTAAGATCATCTCTAAGCTCTTTCGCGTTGTCTGTTGCCTTATGCATCGCAGTCATACGTGCACCATGCTCAGAAGCAAAAGAGTCTCTTAGAGCCTTGAATATTTGCATTTTCAAAGACTTAGGGATAAGATCCTTAACGATCTCCAATTTAGAAGGTTCAAAGATATAATCCAGTTGCTTCCCGCTATCGCTGTCAAATTTTTCAATAGGCAGGAACTGCTCGTCTATCACGTACTGGGTTCCCGCATTCTTGAACTGGTTATAAACGATATCGATCCTGTCGAATTTACCGTCAAGGAATACCTGCATCAATTCTTCTGCGATCTCAGAAACATTATCGAAAGTAAGTTCATCAAAAATGCCATTGTTATTTTTATAAATATCAAAGGTCTTTTTAAGAATGTCATTACCCTTCTTACCAATGGTGTAAACTTCAACGTCTTTCCCCTGGTATTGTTCCTGGATCTTAACTTTTACCTTCTTGATGATATTGGTATTAAAAGCTCCGGCTAAACCTTTGTTAGAAGAAATAGCAACGATCAAAACCTTTTTTACCTCACGCTCTTCAGCAAATTTACTGCCGGCGTCATCATCCAGAGTAGCACTTAAATCCTGTAGCAACTGGGTCAGCTTTTCAGCATAAGGTCTCATAGATGTGATCGCATCCTGAGCCTTGCTCAATTTTGCAGCCGATACCATTTTCATGGCACTGGTGATCTGCATCGTTGAGGAAACTGAAGTGATCCTACTACGTAATTCTTTTAAGTTTGCCATTTTTATTTAGTATTGAGTATTGAGCAATTAGTTGTTAATCGCTCAATACCTTTATAATTTTCAATTTAAATACTGCAACCCGAGATCTAAGACCTCAAATCTTTGTACTCAATACTAGCTTCTGTATTTAGATGAAAGTTCTTTAGCAGCCTGAGTTAAAGTATCAATTACTTCATCAGTTAATTTTCCTGCTTTTAGAGTATCAAGAACGTCTCTGTGCTTAGCATCAAGATATTCAATATAATCTCTTTCAAACTCTCTTACTTTTTCTACTGGTACATCTCTTAACAGGTTCTTAGAACCAGCATAGATGATCGCGATCTGGTTTTCTACTGGGTAAGGATCGTTTTGTCCCTGCTTAAGGATCTCCACGTTACGCTTACCTTTCTCGATCACGTTCATAGTTGCAGCATCAAGGTCTGAACCAAACTTAGCGAATGCTTCAAGTTCACGATACTGTGCCTGGTCAAGTTTTAAAGTACCAGCTACCTTCTTCATAGACTTGATCTGTGCAGAACCACCCACACGAGATACAGAGATACCCACGTCAATTGCAGGACGCACCCCTGAGTTAAATAAGTCTGATGTTAAGAAGATCTGTCCATCTGTAATCGAAATTACGTTTGTTGGAATATATGCTGAAACGTCTCCCGCCTGAGTCTCGATAATTGGAAGGGCAGTAAGTGACCCACCACCTTTTACCTTATCCTTAAGAACATCTGGAAGGTCGTTCATTTGTTTTGCAATATCATCATCATTGATCACCTTCGCAGAACGCTCTAGAAGTCTTGAGTGAAGGAAGAATACATCCCCAGGATATGCCTCACGTCCTGGTGGGCGACGAAGTAATAGGGAAACCTCACGATAAGCAACCGCCTGCTTAGAAAGATCATCATAAACGATCAATGCAGGACGACCTGTATCTCTAAAATACTCGCCGATCGCTGCACCTGCGAAAGGAGCATAAACCTGCATTGGAGCAGGATCTGATGCGTTTGCAGCTACGATCGTAGTATAAGCTAAAGCTCCCTTGTCTTCAAGAACCTTAGCGATCCCTGCTACAGTAGAGGCCTTTTGCCCAATAGCTACATATATACAATATACCGGTTCACCGGCATCGTAAAATTCTTTCTGGTTAAGGATGGTATCGATACAAACAGTAGTTTTACCAGTTTGACGGTCACCAATTACAAGCTCACGCTGTCCTCTTCCTACCGGTACCATCGCATCGATAGACTTAATACCAGTTTGTAACGGCTCGGTTACAGGCTGACGGTAGATTACCCCAGGAGCTTTACGCTCAAGCGGCATCTCATAAGTCTCACCTTCAATTGGTCCTTTCCCATCAATAGGGTTCCCTAGAGTATCAACCACACGGCCAACAATTCCTTCACCTACTTTGATAGAAGCGATACGCTGAGTTCTTTTTACTGTAGAACCTTCTTTGATCTCCTTTGCAGGACCTAAAAGTACTACCCCAACGTTGTCTTCTTCAAGGTTAAGAACAATCCCTTCCAGACCGCTTTCAAACTGTACTAATTCTCCATACTGAGCATTAGCCAATCCATAAACGTTAGCAATACCGTCACCTACGGTTAGAACGGTACCTACTTCATCTAAAGAGGCCTTGGATTCAAAACCTGATAATTGTTGTTTTAATATTGCTGATACTTCAGCAGGATTTACTTCTGCCATAATTATTCAAGATAAAATGGTGCGCCAGAGGCGTACCGGTTTTAATTAAATTTTTGAAACGTATGTATTGTTTTTCAATTCTCTTTTAAGCCTGCTCAGGTTACGGGAGATACTTGCATCATATTGCAAATCTCCAACCCTCAACACAAAACCACCAATGATGCTTTCATCAACGATGCTTTTGAGACTGGCTTCAGAACCTGTTAATTCCTTAACCTTGGCAAGGATAACAGCTTCAAGTTCTTTATCTAAAGGTACTGCAGTGGTAACTACCGCCTGCTGTACATTATTCATTTCGTTATACTGAATGAAATATTGTCTGGCTACAATATGAAGAATGTTGATCCTTCCGTTTTCCAGCAATATATCTATCGCACCTTTGGTCACGGCATTAAGATCCTTGAAAATTTCAAGCAAGGCGCTCTTCTTAATACTGTCTTTTACTACAGGACTGGTAAGCATATTCTCAAGATCCTTACTGTTGTGCACAGTCTTGGAGATCGTGATCATATCCTTATTTACAGCTTCCGCCGAATTCTTATCCTTTGCTAAAGAAAGGATCGCCTTTGCATATCGTTGTGCGGCTCTGGTTCCTCTCATAACTTAGTTTAGCTTAGCATCACCGATCATCTTCTCGATCATCTGGTGTTGTTCATTTTTTCCTGAAAGTTCTTTACGAACAATCTTTTCAGCGATCTCAACTGAAAGTTCGGCTACGTGATTTTTCAATTCAGCCATAGCAGATTGCTTTTCAAGCTCAATGCTTCTTTTAGCGTCTGCAACAATTTTATCAGCTTTTACTTTAGCTTCTTCTGAAGCATCTGCAATCACTTTTTCTTTTAACTCACGGGCTTCTCTAAGGATAGCATCTCTTTCAGCACGAGCTTCTTTCATTAATTGCTCGTTGTCTGATCTAAGATTCTGCATTTCCTTACGTGCATTTTCAGCTGAAGCCAACGCATCGTTAATAGATTGTTCCCTGTTTCTTATCGAGCTAAGAATAGGTTTCCAGGCGAACTTCGCCATAAGGAAAAGCAATACTAAAAAAACAACGGTTTGCCAGAAGAACAAGCCAATTTCGGGAGTTATTAAATCCATAGTTTTAAATAATAATAGTTAAAAACATCATTTAAAGAAGTCCTTTCGCAACCAACCGTTGCGAAAGGGACTCTTTGAATTAATTATCTTAATACACCTAGTAAAGAGGCAACCACTCCAAAAAGAGCAACACCCTCTACAAGTGCAGCAGCGATAATCATAGCTGTCTGGATCTTTCCAGAAGCTTCTGGCTGACGTGCGATAGCATCCATGGCAGAACCACCGATTTTACCTACACCTACTCCGGCTCCAAGAACCGCTAGTCCAGCTCCTAAAGCTGCAAGACCTACATACAATAATTCCATAGTTGAAAAAATTAAAAATTAAAATTAATGATGTTCATGTTCCTCAACTGCCATCCCGATAAACAGGGCAGACAGAATCGTAAAAATAAACGCTTGAAGGAATGCTACTAACAATTCCAGTACTGTTATAAATAAGGCAAACGGAACCGAAACTCCGGCAATACCTGCATTTTCTAATATGAATATCAACCCGATCAAACTCAGGATGATAATGTGTCCTGCTGTAATGTTCGCAAATAAACGAATCATTAGTGCAGCAGGCTTAATAAGCAAACCTAAACCTTCAACAACCGCAAGTATAGGCTTAACCCATGTTGGGATCCCCGGCATCCAGAAAGTATGCTTATAAAAATCTTTGTTACCGTTGAAGATCATGATCAACATGGTAAATAATCCAAGAGAAACTGTTACCGCTATATTTCCGGTTACGTTAGCCGCTCCAGGAAGTAATCCCATTAAGTTGGTGATCCAGATAAAGAAGAATACCGTTAAAAGGAAAGGCATGAATTTCATGTACTTTTTCTCCCCGATCTGTGGTATTGCGATATCATCTCTTACAAATAACACTAAAGTTTCAAGAGCGTTATTAAATCCTTTTGGCGCATGCTTGTTCTTCTTGTGGTGTCTCGCAAGACTAGTGAAAAATAAAAGCATTAAGATCACCGTAAGGAACATTGCAGCAACGTTCTTGGTTATAGAAAGATCCCATGGCTTGGAAGCGTTTACAGGATGATGATCTGCATCAAACTCAACAGCCTCTGCCCCAGCATCCAGCTTATAAATATCTTCATGAAGATTTACGAAACGCATTCCATCTTTCTCCACAACGTGGTGTCCTTCAGTATCATGATGAAATTCGCTAGACATGAATGTAACCAGCCCGTTATCTGTGTAAAGAATCACAGGTAAAGGCAGGGTCACAGAGCTATCTCCCTCTCCAAAAAAGTGCCATCCGTGAGCATCACCAATATGGTGCATGATCATCTCGGTCGCGTTAAACTGTTCTTCAGCCTCCTGAAGTGACTTATGCTCCTGCTCGTGCTCCTGAGCGAAGGTAAACAAAGGGAAAATGGCAAATGCTAATGTAAAGTACAAGCTAATCACTAAAGATTTCTGTGCTGTCATAGTACCTGTTCTACTTAAAAATTATGGGCTCTAAATTTCCGTGCAAAGGTATACTTTTAATTTTTATCTGAAAGTCCGGCGAATAATTTTTTAGCAGTTTCGGCAATTTTAACGATTTTACTGAATTACAGTCAGTTATTTAGTATTGATAAGCTTTACCGCGTAAATAGTTTCAAAAATCAGAAATAAAAAATAAGGGATAAAAAAAGCAACTATATCCTGAAATGGATTAGGAGTATCATTCAACATCACCGGCAAGAGAAACAGCACAGCGGCCAGCATCTTTAAAAGACTACAGGCCATAAAGGCGAATCCCGTCTTGTCACTGAAGGTCTTATGCACGAAAACCAGAAAAAGAAAGATCAAGAATGTCGCTAGAAAATGGAAAGCATAGATTGCCAGTGTAGAATAGTATAATTCGATCTTGAAAACATAATTGACCAGCGCGAACTGAATGAAAAATAAAATTATCGAAAAGGGTAAAAATAATTTCAGAAAGGAAATAAGTCTTGCTTGCATTTATTCGTCTTCATTTAGGTTTTTAACCGCCCGGAAAACCTGGTATAATGCTATAAAAACTCCCAGAAGGGATAGAGAAATAGTATAAGCGGAATATTTATTGGGAAACTTCCCATCGAGCCAGATGCCGGCAAAAACTCCTGCCGCTATTATTATGCCCATCTGGAGGGCGATATTTACAAAGGCGAGATATTTATTAGGCCGATCGTTTTTCATTTTCCTTTTTAAGAGGCTTTACTCCCCCATTCATTTCACAGGTAGCATTGAAAATTGCTCCAGGCTCTACCGCCAGTTTCCCTGCAATTACTTCACCTTCTAAATTTGCAGGACTTCTAAGCGTTAGCACTCCTTTTACCAGAAGCTTGCCTTTGAATCTGCCTTCTATATCGGCATTATCACACTCTAGGGTACCATTGATCAAACCTCCTTCACTAATTACAACCTTTCCTGGCGTTTTCAAACTACCTTCCAGAGTTCCTTCTATCCTGAAACAACCTTTTCCAGAGATCTCACCTGTGATAAGCGTACCGGCGGCTATTCTATTTTGTTCGTTCTGATTACTAGCTGGCTTGGTCTTTTTGGATTCTGAAAACATGATAGGGCGGTTTTAGTAATTGTCCAGATAACTTCTTAAAGTTTTCTTAATTTGTACAATTCTATAATTTTCCGCCGACATGACAAAAGCCTGCCTGTCTATTTTATAGTTTTTATTTTCTTTCAGTAACTCCTGAAAGCCAAGAGATCTAGATTTTTCGCTTAATCCATGAACAACAACAAAAGTCTGGTCAATATCATAAACATCGATCGAAACTGAAAATTTATTGTAGTCTAATTCTGACAAAGCTTTTTCGATGGTTTTCTTCAGTTTCTCTGCTTCTTCCTCTGCAGGATTATCTAAAGGAAAAATAAGTTTATAGCTGGTAGGTATGCTGTCATTACTAAACTCAAGTCCCTTTAATTCGGGTATCGAAGTATTAAGAATATTCTGAGCTTTTCTACCTTCTGTGGTTTGCGGATAGGTAACCGCGACATAGTTTAAAGCCTTTTCATAAGCATCAACTCCCATTAGCCTGGCAGCTGCACGGGCCTTCAGTAATTCAAATTTTGGAACTATAGGATCTCCTGTAAAACGTGAGACATATTCATTTGCCTCATCAATAACCTCCTGGTATTGCTGGTCTTCATATTTTCTGAAGAGGGCATTATAAAGCAGGTCCGGACTATTCTCATCCCTCTGAATACTTTGTGGGTCTCTTATAAAAGCGGCATATCTCGAATCTGAATAGTTTTGAAGAATGTCATTTCTCAACCTTTCCTGATCTGCAAGCCTGCCCTGTGCTCCGTAAATATTATAAAGGTTATATTTTGCCGGAAGGATCAATCGCTCCTGTGGATCGTTTTCTAGCAGGAACTCCAGTTTCTCTGCAGCCAGTTCGTATTCCTTGTAATTTTCATTATAAATAACCCCTAGTTGAAAATAGGCCAGGTTTCTCTGGGTAGCCAGGCTATCCAGCACAGACTGTTCACCGGGTATCTGGCTTACATAGGTCATGGGGTCATATAAAGGATCGTTATCCAGGTTAATGTCCATAAGCCTTTCCTGGGCATTCACCGAGCTTTGATTCATAGCTGTAGAACCCCATCTCCAGTTATCTTTTAACTCCCTGGTTCCCCATACGCGAAGGAATTCCTGGGCTCCTCTTGATACCCGCAATGGGTTATAAAAATAGAAAGCATTTCCTTCACCTGCCGGAGGTACGCTGGCCGAAGAAAAATTATTTTGAGGTCCTATACTCGCTGTGTAAACAGGTAATTCACCGGCTTCCATCTCCCGAACCGCTTTTTCTCTTAAATCATCTGTATATCTGGTGAAAATTGCAATTCTCTCTTCTTCAGACAATCCGGCTAATCTTAAAATACTATCGGTTTCTTCAGCGATCTTCTCATACTTGATAACATCATCGAGATTGGTCCTTTTCTTTTTTATACTTCTATATTCCAGTAAATCTGGAGACATATTAATAAGCGTACTATCATAATATTTTCCTGCATCCTGGTAATTTGCCCTGTCGAAATTTATATTGGCAAGGATCTCATAATTCACAGATTTAAGATAGACATCACTGGATCTAGACCTCAGGGACTTATTATAATACTCCATGGCCTTATCTGTAGAATCCAGTTTGGTGTAGTATTCTCCCAGCTGGAAATATATCTTATCCAGGTATGGCCTGTTCTCCCGGTCTTCTTCAAGCTGGGTTAAAATATCCAGTAAAAATTCCTCGTCTCCCTTACCGAAATCGAAATTTCTGGCTTTTTCCACAAAAGCATTCACGTAGTAGATCCTTGGTGACTTACGGTGAAGTTCTATGACCTCATCAAAAGCTGCATTTGCTTCCGCTGTTTCTCCCAGGCGATCATGAAGCTGTCCCAGAATAAAGTAAAATCTTCCTTTTTCAGCGTTGATCTTCGTGAATTCAGCTGCATTTTGAATGGGAACTACAGCCGAATCTATTTGATTGAGATTTATATAAGCCTGAGCAAGACTGGAGCTTGCATCTGCTATGTCCTGATCTTCCAGATTATCTGAATCCAGTATCTTCTTAAGGTTTTTAATAGCTAATTTCTCATTCCCAATTCTAACATTGGTCTTTTCGCGCCAGATACGCGCATGGTTTATATTATTACTGGCGGGATAGCGGTAAAGTATATAATTGAAGGCATCTAAAGCAGGAATGAATCGCTGATCAAAATACCTTGCTTTTCCTAGCAGAAGGTAAGCTTCATCCATTTCTGGATTGCGTTCTTTCCCACCAATCTGCATGGAATGTTTCTGAATTGCCTTTACAGCCTTTTCCTCTGCCCTTCCAAAATTCTGATTTCTAACGCTGTCTGGTAGTAAGATCTTGTCATCCACATCCAGCCTTTCAACCGGAAGAATATCCCAGTAATTATCGGCATAGTTTTGATTAATCTCTTCTCTACCCTGCTCAAAAGCCATCTCGCCATTGAATAGCGTATTGTATTCGGCAGTAATGGCGTGGTAATTCCTGTTGATAAAAGTGTCTTTCTTTCGGGAACAGCTAAAGATGGCTGCCGAAAGCACTAGAAAAAGAGTAAAACGGGTAAACGTATTCAAAATGAACCTTTTGTGGTATCATGAATAACTTTGATACAGCTGGTTTAGTATGTAAAAGTAAACTTCTTTTTCCAAAGTCCAATAAGTAGGATGTACTAGCTTTCGGCAATTTCAGCGGAAAAGTATTGCTCCAGTTCGTTTAGAGTAGCTTCTGAAGTTTCCATGTCACGCACAATCACCCCTTTATCCAGGACCACGATGCGCTCGCAAACCTCGGTAACATGAATAAGATCATGACTGGAGATCAAAACGGTAGTTCCCGAGATCTGTGAAAGTTCCTTCAATAATTTCTTTAGCCTTATCTGGGTAGTTGGATCAAGGTTCGCAAATGGCTCATCAAGAATGACCACTTCAGGATCGCCGATCAAAGCAGCTACTATCCCCACTTTTTTCTGGTTTCCTTTGGAAAGATCCCTCAGATACTTTTTGCGGCCAATGATCTCTCCATTGAAGAAATCTTCAAACTGTGTTAGAAAGCTATCGATATCTGCCTTATTTCGGTTTCTAAGCTCGCCAATGAAGTAAAAATACTCTTCAGGAGTAAGATATCCAATAAGAAAACTTTCATCGATAAAGGAAGAAGTAAAAGGTTTCCAGTCCTCGCTTTCGCTCACGGTGATGTCTTTATTGAAAATATTCCCCGTGGTAGGCTGAATTAGATCCAAAAGCAGACTGAAAAAGGTAGTCTTGCCAGCGCCGTTGTTTCCTACCAGGCCAAAGTTCTGTCCTGAAGGGATGTCCAAATGTTCTATATCCAGCACTTTCGTGCCATTATACATTTTTGAAAGATTGGTTGCTGTAATCATAAAAATAAAGTTTTAGTCTCCTTTTTGTTTGAATCCCTGAATCATCACGTATTTCCTGCTGCGATACCTTTGTGTTAAAAAGCTTAGCAGGTTTGGCCTTAAAATAAGTCCTATAATTCCCAGTACCGCTAGTATTACGATCGCTGCTTCGTAATTAATGTATTTGTTGGTGATCCAGAAAAGAAATATCGGGATTAAGATAAGCGGTAAACCTACCAGCCATTGTGAAGCACCAGTACCCTGGTAATTCATGAACGGACTTTTATCCAGATCTATACGTTTTTTATTGAATGAACCGGCATATAAAAGGATAGGAATGTTTACTCCCATATTGTAAAGAGCACAGGCCAGGTTCAGAAATAAGATATTCCAACCGAAGTATACATAAGGCGTGGATAATATAGCAAGAGCAAGCACACTAAAAGTGATCAAGCCCATTTTGGAGGCCAGGTACTGCCGCATTGGGATATTCTGAGCCATGATCATTTGATAGTAAGAAGCATCCCAGGACGGTACGAACTGCCCGAAATTGATCATAAAAATCCCAGTTATGAAAATTCCCGCAAAAACGAAAAATGTTGGCATTTCCTGGTATGTGTCATTCGGATAAAAGATAAGTCCGTAAGCGAGGAAAATGAAAGATAAATAGATCGTAGTCTTCGGTCTTTTATTCCTCCAGATAAGCTTGAGATCCTGCTGAAGAAAAGGAGCCAGACTTCCAAACCTTTTGGTCCAGCCGAATTCCTTAGTGCTGGCGGCTTTATTTTTTCCTTTAAGATCTGCATCCAGGTAAAACTTATCTCTGAGATTCTGAAAATTCCACCAGAACAAAGCAATTAGTATCAATACGGGAATAATAGCCAGGTAAGGATTCAGCACGAGGTAATCCAGTAAAGTTCCAAAATAGGCCGTGATATCAAATATCCCTAGGTAATCCAGTAACGCGATAATAACTCCTGCACCTACAATAGGAATAAGTGCCTTGAGATTTTCTGTGAACCTTTTCTTGATGATAAAATTCAGGAAATTCATGCACAAAGTGATCGCATACATGGCGATGATCCAGCCCGTCATTCCAGCAGTGCTGTAATCGTCCTTGAACATGCAAAACAAACCAAACGGAACTATCAGTAATAATGGAAGAAAATTATAGAACGAATAGAGCGACTTGAAAAGCACAAAATTCACAACTTTCTTCTTCTTTACCGGCAAGACCATTAATGGTTTTATATCCATTACCGGCAGGGTTTGCAACATAAACCTGAATATAAGTTCAAAAGTAAAATATGCCAGGACGAAGCTGTTCGCCACCTTTAATGGATCCTGTTCCGGGTAAAATTTATGTATCAAAGGAAATAAGGAGATCCCGAAGAGAAGGAACATTGCCGAAAAATATAAGGCCAAAAATGCCATAAGGATCTTTAGTCCCAAACTCTTTCCAAAACTGGCAGATCTCAGGAAAGATTTCCATTCCAACCAGGCAAATTTTTTGAACATAAACACCGTATTTGATTAATTGGTATTGAAATTTAAACTTTTGTTACATTTCTAAAACCGTCATACTTTGTATTTTTGCGCACAAATAAAAAATAATGAGCAAGTTCTATCCGCTAAAAATAAAGGAAATAATTCGCGAAACATCACAGGCGGTAAGTTTATCTTTTGAGATCCCTGAAAACCTTAAAGAGGAATTTAACTTTTCTGCAGGACAGTATATAACCATAAGAACCAAGGTAGATGGCGAGGAGATTCGCCGGGCTTACTCCCTTTGTTCCGCACCAAATTCAGATGAATTCAAGGTAACGGTTAAGGAGGTAGAAGGCGGTAGATTTTCAGTAATCGCCAATAACAAACTTGTAGCCGGCGATGTTCTGGAGGTACACCCACCAGAAGGAAAGTTCATTTTTGAACCCGGTGAAAAAAGACAGAATTACGCGGCTTTTGCTGCCGGAAGCGGGATAACTCCTGTACTTTCAATCATAAAATCTGTGCTTAGAGATGAAGCCCATAGTAAGTTCGTGCTTACTTACGGTAATAAATCTATAGACGATACCATCTTCTTTAAAGAGCTTCTTGAGCTTCAGGCTGAATTTCCACATAGACTTTTCGTGGAGTTCATTTACAGCAGAACGAGGGAAGATAATGCTCATTTTGGAAGAATAGAGACCAGTACGGTTAACTATATCGTGAAGAACAAGTTCAAGGACCACCCTTTCGATAAATTCTATTTGTGTGGTCCCGAAGAAATGATCAACCACGTTACGGATGTATTGCTTAATAATGGTGTGAAAAAGGAACAGATCCTGTTCGAACTTTTCACCACGACAGATGAGGAGAAAGAAATCCAGGGTGATACAGATGGCGCAACTGCGGTAACGATCACGGTAGATGATGAGGAATTTACTTTTTCTATGGATAGAAAATCGGTAGTACTTGACGTTGCTCTTGAAAACGACATCGATGTTCCTTATTCCTGCCAGGGCGGTATTTGCAGTAGTTGTATGGCCAGGATCACTGAAGGTAAAGCTGAGATGAGCAAAAACCAGATCTTAACAGATGAAGAGATCGAAGAAGGTTTTGTTCTAACCTGCCAGGCGCATCCAACCACTCCTACCCTAAAGGTAGACTTTGATGATGTTTAAATAAAAAAATCCTGAAGCTTTGATAATAGCCCAAAGCTTCAGGATTCCTTTTTTCTTCAATAAGAACTTGTAAAATAGTTCAAACCGGTTTTAGATGGTGGTAAATTATAGGTTTTCCAGAACCTTTTGAACAACTTTTTCTGGCGGAATGCTGCGCATCACATCTTCATAACCATCCGGAACCTTATTTCCATAAACCGAAGTCGGTATCTTAGGATATTTTTCCAGGTCGGGAAGTATACAGTTCTCTATGGGCTGATTAAACGCCTTGAAACCTACAAAAGGATGGGTAACTCCCCAGATACTTATTACCGGGATTCCAAATATAGCCGCCAGGTGCGCGTTTCCACTATCCATAGAAAGCATGGCGTCAAGATTGGAAATAAGACTTAATTCTTCAGCAAAACTAAGTTTGCCCACGACACTTATGCAATTATCGAATTTTTGCTCCCATTCTTCCAATTGTTCTCTTTCTGACTCTCCGCCACCAAACATAATTAGTTTGATATTTCCTTTAGAAGAAAGATCAGAGATCACTTCTTCCATCAGGTCCGTCGGGTAACATTTGGAATCATGCTGGGCGAAAGGTGCAATTCCAAGCCATTTTTTTGATTGCTTCCCAATAAGGTCATAGACCTTAGGTAACAATTCCCGTCTTTGAGGCGGGGTATATTCTGAAAGGTCTATTGGGAAACCAAGGTCTGCAAACACATCTGCATACCTTTGATGGGTGGATTTTAACTGGCGAAAGCCTTTCTTATTACTAGCCAACGCATTCTTTTCTGAACGTCCTTTATCGATCTGTTTAAAAGGTATTCCGTAGAAATAAAACAGGGATCTCAAGACATTTGTTCTAAGCACATCATGAAGATCTGCCACCGCATCTATTTCCTCTTCCCTTAGCTCTCTGGCCAGTGTCCCTAATCCCAGAACACCATCATGCACGCCCTTAAGATCTGCTTCATAGATCCTAACATTAGGCAAATGACTAAAAAGTGGAGCAAAGAATTGCCTGGTAAGTACGGTGATGGTAAGCTCCGGATATTTCTTTACCAGTACGCTGAGAACAGGAACGATCATGGCAATATCGCCCATTGCAGAAAAGCGAATTACCAGGATATGTGTGCTCTTTCCTTTATTTGCAGACAAGGAATTGCGGTCTTGGTCCATAAAATTACTTATTGCCTCGTAGAACCGGGTTTAACTCATCATCATTATACATCTTCATTTGCTTGTAAACCTTCATATATTTCTCGCCATTGGCGATATCTTCAAGCAACTGATTAATGGCTGTAGAAAGGTCTACTCTTTGCTCTAAAAGTACATCCAGCTTTGCTTTACATTTCATTTGATGCTCCTGTGAAGCGTCTTCACGGTTCGCTTCTTCATTCATATGATAGATCTTCAAAGCAAGAATTGAAAGTCTGTCTATGGCCCATGCCGGGCTTTCAGAATTTATGGTAGCATCTGTATTTGGCTGTACATCCTTATATTTTTCCAAAAAGTAGCTGTCTATGTATTCAACAGTATCTGTACGGTCCTGGTTAGAAGCGTCGATCTTCCTTTTTAATTCCAGAGCTTCAACCGGATCTATATTCTGATCCCTGATGATATCTTCATAATGCCATTGCACGGTATCTATCCAACATTTTCTGTAAAGAAGGTGTTCTATCAGGTTTTGTTCAGCATCATAAGGATTTTTGAATTCCTGGTCTACGCTGTCTATTTCGTGATATTTCTTGATTACTTCTCTAAAAATCGTGTTGGCCTTATCTGAAAACATATTGTATAATTTCTTCTGGTTCTATTTTAATTCCAAGCGGCTTTAATCCATAATAAAAGCCTTTGCAAAGATATTATTTTTAAAAAGAGTAAGGCTTAAGGCAAGCTTAAACATTCGGTTCTAAACAAAAAAAGCCACAATGAACGGCACCAATAAAAGTGTCACGAGAATGATCTCCTTGAAGATCTTATCTTTTTTATCATCAAAATAATTTGAAGCGATTATGCTTAATGGAACAAAAAAGAAGATAAGCTCACTCCCGTTCTTGGTAGGCGAAAATATCGCTACCGCCACCGAGGTCGCCAGGCTGAAAAGGATCATACTCAGTACCGGTCTTCTGGTAATACTGGCTTTTTGAATCGCTGCGAAATACTGGAAAAGGGTCCAGATGAGCAATCCCAGGAAAATACTCAAAGGAATCAGCATTTTAAGATCACCATACTTCGAAAAGTCCAGATTAATTGGTTGGTACCAGTCGGCAAACAGGTAAAACTCATCATAGGCCAGTAAATGGAAGCAAATAGTGAGCGATGCCACGGCAAAAAAGGCAACAAAAGGTATTAACCAGTTCTTGAATGAAGAAGCGAAATTTAGAATCGCGAAAAACACCAAAGCAAGAAATAACACCGACCAGAAATGATAAAGCGTGGCAATACATATCCAGAAAGTAGCGTCAAATATCTTTTTCTGAACAGAAATATATGATTTCAGGCTAATAATTCGTCTTAACCCAAACAGCACACATAAGTTGGAAATAATGATGGATTCATTACGTAAAAGGTTGAAAAAGGATATCGAGAATATCGCGAAAAGCAACGTTTTATAAGCACTCCGCTTGGTTAGCTCATTCTTTTTAGCAATAAAGTTGAGTACCAGAAGGCTCAAAACCAGTAGAAGTAGTACTCCTATTTTTTCAAAAAATTCCAGCCAGTCAAAACCGTTGTCCCAATCAGTAAAACTAGCACCTATGTAGAAAAGACTCATCAACAGAATGATGACGGCAAGGTTAAAAGGTTTGGATTTGCTAAAAAAGCTTGTTAGCATTAGGGTTTTTTATATTTTTGTACTCACAAATAAAGTTCAGACAATGAAAGATTTTTTTGAGGCGATACAGTGGTTTTTTGAAAATATACTTTTTTATCCTCTTGATGCTTTAAGAGCACTTGAGTTAGATTCATGGTTTCTAGCGAATATCCTTAACTGGGGCTTCATGCTTATTGGTTTTGTTGCTTTCCTTTACTGGATGAAGCAATTAAAGAAATTCAACGATAGAAACGAGGAAAACAGAGAATCTACTTCTCACTCTTTCCTAGGTTAGATCGAAACCTATATCTTTTCTAAAATACATCTTATCAAATTGCAGCATGCCTGCACTTTGGTAAGATTTTTTTAGTGCCTGTTTGTAATCTTCTCCAAAGGAAGTTAAAGCGATCACACGCCCTCCACTAGTTAATATCTTCCCTTCTTCATTCCTTGTTCCAGCATGGAAAACGATCGAATCTTCGATTTGGTCTAATCCACTAATTTCTTTTCCTTTTTGATAAGATTCCGGATATCCTCCTGAAACCAGCATCACTGTAGTAGCAGATCTTTCGTCGATCTCCAGATCTATTTTATCAAGCTCTCCGCTCCAGGTCTTTTCCAGTAATTCTACCAGGTCTGTTTTTATTCTTGGAAGCACAACCTCTGTTTCAGGATCACCCATTCTCACATTATATTCGATCACATAAGGCTCATTATTTACTTTAATAAGCCCAATGAATACAAATCCCTTATAATCTATTTCTTCCTCCTGAAGGCCATTAACAGTAGGTTTTACAATGCGATCTTCGATTTTTTGCATCAGGGTATCATCAGCAAAAGGAACCGGGGAAACAGCTCCCATCCCACCGGTATTCAATCCTGTATCTCCTTCACCGATCCTTTTATAATCTTTCGCCGTTGGCAGGATCTTGTAGTTTTTACCATCTGTAAGCACAAACACACTTAATTCTATACCGTCCAGAAATTCTTCGATCACCACTTTTTCGCTGGCAGCACCAAATTTTCCAGACAACATATTCTCAAGCTCCTTTTTGGCCTCATCAAGGTCATCTATGATCAAAACACCTTTCCCTGCGGCAAGTCCATCTGCTTTTAAAACATATGGCGGCTTCAGGGTTTCTAAAAAGTTCTTTCCGGCATCCAGGCTTTCAAAACTGAAACTTTCATAAGCTGCAGTAGGTATTTTATGCATTGCCATGAATTCTTTCGCTCTTTCCTTACTTCCTTCAAGTAAAGCTCCGCGGCTTGATGGCCCAATGATCTGTATATCCTTAAGCCTTTCATCTTTGGCGAAGAAATCTACGATTCCCTTAACCAAAGGATCTTCCGGTCCAACCACGATCATATCTATATCCTTTTCTATGGCAGTATTGGCCACCGCAGCAAAATCTATAGGATTAAGCTGAAGGTTTTCAGCGATCTGCGCTGTACCCGCATTACCCGGAGCAACATAGAGTTTACTGCATTTATTGCTTTGCGAAATCTTATAGGCAAAAGTATGTTCACGGCCACCAGAGCCAAGGATAAGAATATTCATTAGTTGTGGTTTTAAATATTGCTTCAAAAATAATTGTTTGTAAATTGAAGCACGAATAAAATCGTTAAAAAAGCTTCTCTGCCCTTGGATTGGTTTAAACTTTCGTTGCAACTAAATAAATTCCCGATCAAAAGGGCGCAAAGTACCCTGGAAAAGATTCAGAATATTCCAGAGGAACACTATGCCGAATTCCAGAGAAAACGGCGCAATGCCATCATCGATTATCATATACAGCATAATAATTTCTATCGTGAATTTTTCAACTGGGAAGGTTTCGATGACTGGAAACATGTGCCCATCATGAAAAAAGCAGATCTTCAGCATCCTTTAAAAGAAAGGCTGAGTTCTACTTATAATACCAAAACGGCCTATATTGGGAAGACTTCTGGCAGCAGCGGGCATCCATTTATTTTCGCCAAGAACAGGTTTGCACATGCGCTTAGCTGGGCAGGTTTTCAGGACAGGTACAGCTGGTACGACATAGACCTCAATAAGTCTCTACAAGCCCGTTTTTATGGCATTCCGCTGGATTTTTACGGGAATATTCAGGAGAGACTTAAAGACAGAATAAGCCTTAGACGCCGTTTCAATATTTTCGACCTCAGCGAGCAGAAAATGGAGATCTTCCTGGAACGCTTTAAAAAATCAGATTTTAATTATTTGAACGGATATACCAGCGCCATCGTCCTTTTTGCACGGTTTCTGAAAGATAAAGGCATTGTTCTAAAAGAACTCTGTCCCAGCCTCAATATTTGTATAGTTACTTCTGAAAGGCTTTTTGAAAAGGACAAACAACTTATTGAAGCTGCCTTGGGGGTGCCGGTAATTAATGAATACGGTGCCAGCGAGGTAGGCCTGATCGCCTTTGAGGACGCCGAAAATCACTGGATCGTTAACTCTGAAGACCTTTATATCGAGATCCTGGACGAAAATGACAATATTCTGCCCTATGGGGAAGAGGGTCGTGTAGTGATCACCTCGCTTTATAATAAAGCGCATCCCATGATTCGCTATGATATTGGGGATATTGGTTCTCTTTCTAAAAAAAGTACGCTTAAAAAGCCTATTCTTGAAAAGCTTATAGGTAGAACCAATGATATCGCCAGGCTTCCCGATGGGAAAGTAGTACCGGGGCTAACGTTTTACTACGTTACCAAAACCATAATTGAAGACAACGGGAATATCAAAGAGTTCGTAATCATTCAGACTGAAATTGATGAATTCCAGATCGAATATGTCAGCGAGCATGAGCTTACCTCAGATCAAAAAAGCAAAATTCTGGATGCCGTAGGCATTTACGTGGGAGAGAATTTAAAGATAGGTTTCGAAAGAAAAGATATTCTTAAGCGAAGCCAAAGCGGGAAATTAAAACAATTTACTTCTCAGTTGCAATAATCTTGGTTTGCCTGGACTTCACAAAAAACTGTTCGTTTAAAAACACCAGCATTTTAGAAAGGCTGCTGAAATAGCTGTATCCAAGGACTTCGTGGTAGATCCTGAAATTGTACTTCAGCATCTCTAGTTTATTTCTTGAAATCGAATTTTTACGCACACGGTAAATGGCCAGCGATTCCTCTATTCCTGTCATGGGACCACCTTTCTCGATCACTTTCAGCCATAAAGCCCAGTCCTGTCTTTTAGAAATTTCAGGACAATAGATCTTCCCGATCTTTTGTGCATCGTAAATTCCGGTAAGGTTACCCACATAATTAGCCTTCAATAATTTCTCATAGGAAAGTCTCGGCAGGGCTTCGATCTTTTTATGCAATGGGTCGCCATTTTCCGAAATGAGTTCATAGCTGGAAAAACATGCTGCGATTCTTTCCTCCTGAAGGATTTTCACTTGCCTATAAAGCTTCCAGGGCTTCCATTGGTCATCTGCATCCAGAAAAGCTATAAGATCTCCCTGAGCGGCTTTAATTCCTTTATTACGGCTATGATGGGTTCCCAGGTTAGAATCATTTCCCAAGAGTTTAATCCTCTTATCTTTTTCAGAAAATCCCTTTACTATTTCTTTCGTCTTATCTGAAGAAGCATCATCGATCACCAGAAGTTCCCAGTTTGGATATGTTTGAGCTATGACCGACTGGATGGAATCAGCAATAAAGGCCTCGGCATTGTAGGCGGGCATGATGACTGAAACCATTCTGTTAAGCTCCATGACTATCTCCTGATGTGTTCTGAAAAGTCTTTATGTTCTCTTTTCTGTAATTCTTCCTGGCTAAGACTTTTGAAATAGTCGTAAGTGATCTTCATTCCCTCTGCCCTGCTCACTTTTGGTTCCCAGCCAAGGATCTCCCTGGCCCTGGTGATATCGGGCTTTCTCTGTAACGGATCGTCTTGCGGAAGTTCCTTATAAACGATTCTTTGATCTGTACCCGTAAGCTTGATGATCTCATCTGCGAAATCAAGAATGCTTATTTCATTGGGGTTACCAATATTTACCGGTTCAGAATAATCACTTAAAAGCAGCCTGTAGATACCTTCTACCTGGTCGTCTACATAACAGAAAGACCTGGTCTGTGAACCGTCCCCGAAAACCGTTAGGTCTTCTCCTCTCAATGCCTGACCAATAAAAGCGGGAATTACACGACCGTCATTCAGCCTCATTCTGGGGCCATAAGTGTTGAATATCCTGGCGATCCTGGTCTCTAAACCGTGAAATCTATGATAGGCCATGGTAATTGATTCCTGGAAACGCTTGGCTTCATCGTATACTCCGCGTGGGCCTATGGCGTTTACATTGCCGTAATATTCTTCATTTTGAGGATGAACCAGGGGATCTCCATACACTTCAGAAGTAGATGCAATAAGGATTCTGGCATTCTTCTCCTTCGCCAGTCCCAAGCAATGCATAGTCCCAACAGACCCCACCTTCAGTGTTTGAATAGGGATCTTAAGATAATCTATAGGGCTGGCCGGGGAAGCAAAATGCAGTATATAATCCAGGTCACCGGCAACATGCACGAACTTAGTAATATCGTGATGATGAAATTCAAAATTCTTGTTTTTCATCAAATGCTCGATGTTCCTGAGATCTCCGGTAATAAGATTATCCATCCCAATTACTTCGAAACCCTCTTTGATAAATCGGTCGCAAAGGTGAGAACCTAAAAATCCGGCTGCACCGGTGATCAATATTCTTTTAGCCATAATTTTTTACTTGGTCAAAAATTAGTCAATTTTCATCAATTAGCTGATGAAGACTTATTTTCCAGTCCTTGATTGGTCCAAAATTCTTTATTGCCTTTTCCTTTGAAAGTACACTATATTCAGGTCTTTCCGCCAAAGTTTTAAAGAACCCGGTCTTATTTAAAGTAACCTCAGCCATTTTTTTGGAGTAATTTAGGATCTCTACGGCAAAATCATACCAGGTAGCTTTACCTTCATTGCTAAAATGATAAAGGCCATATTTCTTAGAGCCTGCAGCTATAATACAAAGTACATAATCTGCCAGATCGTTTGCGTTGGTTGGTGTTCCTAGTTGTGTGGTAGTAATATTCAGCTCAGCTTTTTCATCAGCCTTTCTTAGAATGGTGCGGAAAAAATTATGCCCGAATTCTGAATACAACCAGGAAGTTCTGAAAATAAAATATTCTCCCAGAGTTTCTTGGATGTACTCCTCCCCTTTTATCTTGGAAGCACCGTAAACATTAATAGGGTCAACCTCATCTGTTTCTTTGTATGGCTCTTGAGATTGACCATTGAAAACATAATCTGTTGAAAAATGGAATAGAGTTGCCCCAAATTCTTTACAGGCTTCAGCTATATTCATTGCTCCATCCGCATTGATCAGAAATGCTTTTTCCTGTTCATTTTCGGCTTGCTCTACGTTAGTGTAGGCCGCACAATTGATGCAGAAATCGATTTTATGTACCTGAAAAAAGGCAGTTATAGATTTCTTCGAGCTTATATCCAATTCTTTTGAAGAGCAGAAAAGAAACCTGAAATTCGGGAATTTCTTACTTTGTTTTTGAAAACATTGCCCCAACTGGCCGTTAGCTCCTGTTACTAGAATCGTTTTCATCCAAATACCTCCTTAAAAGTTGGAAGATCTCTATCCTTATCTGAAAGCACCATTTCTTTAAAAGGAAAGTCCCAGTCTATATTAAGATCTGGGTCGTTAAAAATAATACCTCCCTCAGATCCTGGTGTATAGTAATTATCACATTTATATCCGAAAACAGATTTCGCTGAAAGCGTCAAAAATCCGTGACCAAACCCTTTGGGAACGTATAACTGATGAAGGTTTTGATCATCCAGAATGGCAGAATAGGTTTGTTTAAATGTCGGAGAATCTGGCCTGAGATCTACCACGACGTCCAGCACTTTGCCATAGATCACTCTTACAATTTTGGTTTGCGCAAACTCACCTTTTTGGTAATGCATCCCCCGAAGTACGCCGTAAGAAGACACCGATTGGTTATCCTGAACAAACTCGGTGTCTATCCCGGTAAGTTCAGCAAAACGCTTCCTGTGATAGGTCTCCAGAAAGATTCCACGGTGGTCTTTAAATATGTTCGGTTTTACAAGAAAACAGTCTTTTAAAGGTGTTTCTTCTACCTGCATTCTTTTAGTTTATGAATTAAAAATTTGTTCCAGTATCTTTTCTGTGATCAGATAAGTAGGTTTTACTCCTGAAGTTCCCAATCCTCCCGAGGCCAGCGTACTCCCTGTTTCCAACGGGTTATCTGAAGCATAATAGGCATATCTTACCTCAACATCTTCAGAAATACTTCTTCGTAATCTAGAGGCAGCCTGGATGGCTTTTTGGTAATGAGCACCTTCCATTTCCAGCCCGCAAACATTCCAGGTTGAATCATGGAAAAACCTTAAAATATCCTTGTTCTGTAGCGATGTTCCAAGTACCGTGATCATCGCTCCGTCAACTACTTTGATTCCGTGTCCTTCAAGATCGGATTTTCTAAGCTGATTTTCAAATGGGTAATTATCTGCTGTCCCTTCAAAAAGGTGAGCATCCGGGATCATTATATCACCTTTTCCGCCTTCAAGAATTCCCGCTTTCCCCATAATAGAGATAGACTTGACGTTCATTTTCAACTCTTCATCCTTCAGATTATAAGGCTTAAGCAACTCATCCATTGTTTCATAAGCCTGCTCTCCAAAGGCATAGTCCATCACCAGAATTACCGGTTTATCTCCGGCTTTAAGGTTTTCCAGTTTCTTGCCATTAAAGCCATCCTCAAGCTTGGCGGTATCAAAGATCTGAACATCGATATTGGTTCCGCTTTTATCTTCTAGGAAGAACATACCCTTATCTAAAGCAGCTTTGGTCACTTTATTTCTAAGAGCACCATTACCGCTATCACTTAATTCCTCGTAAATATCGAGGGTCTTCTTCTTTTTCAATTCTGTCTTAAGGGCATAAGGCGTATACAGAGTGTTCATCACGCTATGCATATTGGCGCTGATTATGTGCAGTGGCCGGTCCATAAGATCATTTTCCATAAGGCACTGCTTGATATGATTTGCCCATATCTCTCCATGAATGTGGTGACCCAGGCGCTCTCTAAGCACCGGGCTAAAGGTGATGATCCTCTTTTCATTTTTCACACCTTCTCTAATCGCCATGTTTCCTAAAGACCATACCAGCCTTAGAAAGCGATCAGGATTATCTGGCGTTGAGAACTTGGGATACAATTTAGAAATTTCATGAAAGGTCCTGCCCAGAATGCTGGCGGTATGGGTTAATGCAACCTCACGCTGAGCCTGGGATAGATCGCCCTGTTGTTTTACAGCGAATTCAAGCTTTTCCCAATCACGGTTCACGCTGCCTTCCTCATCTATCAATACCCTTTTCATGATTTTATGTGATTCAATAAAAAGGAAGGTTAAGTGGGTAAGAATATCATAGATCTCAGATCTTCCCCTGGTGATCTCAATATTCATTTGCTCATCATCGATCCTGTAACAATTTCTTCTTCTTTTTGGAGGAACAATAGGTTTAAAATGTGAATTCCCATAACCCTCATCACTGGTAAGATTGATAAAACGACATTCCTCTATCCCGTGGGGAAGACGGTCTATCACATATAAAAGCCCTTCAAGTTCTGCTTTATCATTAGCTATAGATCCATAGATCTCCGGTCTCAGGGTTAAAAGGGATTCTCTCAGGGTATCACCAGAAACTCCCATTGGCTTATAGAAACCTCGATTGAAGAGGTGTCTCATGGTGATATACATACGTTCTATAGCTCCCGAACTCTCCTGTGCTCTCGTGCGTCCCTGTAATTTTAATATCGACATAGTAATTTTTTAAATAATATTTTTGAGTTTATCTGCGATCTGGCGATCGTTAGATAATCTTGGAAGCTTGTTCTGCCCACCAAGTTTCCCGATAGATTTCATATAATCCTGAAATCCGTTCCTGGGGATTTTTGTGATCTTAAGTCGCTGCAGAATATTTCCCTTGATAAGGTCCAGGTAATAGGAATTCTGCTTTTGTAAAGATTTATCAATAATATCAGCAAATCTATTTAAATCTTCCGGTTCCTGCTCAAATTCTATGAACCATTCATGGTAGGGAAGTTCTTCTCCGTCAGGATTTATCTGCGGCGCCACTGTAAATTCACTAATTTCTGCACCTGTTTCGGCAACCGCATCCTGCATGGCCTCTTCAACTTCTTTAGCGATAACATGCTCTCCAAAAGCTGAAATAAAATGTTTTATCCGGCCAGAAACGATCACCCGGTAAGGCTTTAAGGAAGTAAACTGAATCGTATCCCCGATATTATAAGCCCACAAACCGGCTGTAGAAGAAATGATCATTACGTAATTCACTCCTTCTTCAACATCTTTTAAAAGCAGTCTTTCAGGGTTTTCTGAATAGAACTCATCTGCTTTGATGAATTCATAGAACATACCCGAGTCCAGCTGAAGCAGCATTCCCTTTACATCCTGTTTGTCCTGAAAAGCAAAAAAACCTTCAGAAGCAGGGTAAAGCTCAATACTGTCCACTTTTCTGCCTATCAGCGTTTCAAATTTAGAGCGATAGGGCTCATAATTCACGCCTCCGTAAATGAACAGATCAAAATTAGGGAAAATATCACCTACCTTTTTTCCGGTCTTATCGATAAGCCTTTCAAAATACATCTGTACCCAGGAAGGTATACCGCTAATCACAGACATATCTTCCGGCAGAGTTTCCTCCACGATCGCATCTACTTTTCTCTCCCAGTCGTCTATACAATTCGTTTCCCAGCTCGGCATACGGTTCTTCTGTAAATATCCTGGCACATAGTGCGCTACAATCCCTGAAAGCCTGCCCAGTTTAACGCCATTCTTCTCGTCAAGTTCCGGACTTCCCTGTAGAAAGATCATTTTCCCATCTACAAATTTAGACTTGCCGGTATCGGCGATATAACATAGAATAGCATTCCTGGCCGCGTTGATATGAGTTGGCATGGATTCCTTGGTAAGCGGAATATATTTTGCCCCACTCGTAGTTCCGGAAGTCTTGGCATAATACAATGGTTTCCCCGGCCAAAGGATATCCTCTTTGCCTGCAACCATCATATCTACATAATTCTTAAGTTCTTCATAGTCCCGAACCGGAACCTTTTGCACGAAATCTGCATGTGATCTTATTTCACCAAAATCATGATCCTTACCAAACCTGGTGTTTCTGGCTGTTTTGATTAGTTCATCAAAAACTTTCTGCTGGGTATCATGAGGATTCGCGGCCCATTTATCGATCTTTTTCCTGATGTGTGAGGCGAATATTTTAGCTGCAAAAGACTTTATAGACATATTTTAATTGAAATCAATGTATTCTGAAGGGTCAACCGGATTTCCCTCATTCCATAATTCAAAGTGCACGTGAGGCCCGGTAGTTAATTCGCCGGTATTTCCGGCTGTTGCGATCACTTCTCCTGCTCTAACCATATCACCCTGGGATTTTGAAATAGAAGCATTATGCTTATAGGCCGAAATAAGGCCATAGCTATGTTTTATGATAATTACATAACCCGTTTCTGCGGTCCATTCAGCAAAGATAACCCTGCCGTCTGCAATAGACTTAATGGGCGCATTACGGGAAGTAACGATGTCTACCGCATAATGTTTATCTTCTATGCTGTAAGGATCTGATATGGATCCTTTCACCGGCGGAAAAAGAGAGAAATTAATATCGTCTGTCGCCGTAGGTAGAATATTGTATTTATCCTCCTGGGCTACTTCTTCCCTCAGCAGGGAATCTGCTTTTATCCGATTTATTTCTTCATATTCAGCATCAGTAATTGGCTGACTTAAGATCGAATCACGGTTAAGTTGCTCAGTATCCAGATCTCCTGTAAGAGCATTCTTAATCGAACTAAGATACTGGTCGTTCATTCGTATTACATTCTGCAGGGAATCTGAAACATAGGAAAGATTAGTTGCTCTTTCTTTAAGTTCTGCCGAGGAATAGCCCGGTATATATTCTCTTAGCGGAGTAAAAGCGATAAGAATGGTGGTAATGACCACAAGAAATATGGCAGATAAACCAACGGTCACAAATACATTTAGGCGGGTAAGCCTGAAAGAAAAACGTTCTTCGAAAGTATCCTCATTAAGAACGACCATACGGTACTTATGAAGCAGTTTCTTCGCGAACTTCTTTTTTGGTTTGTTATTTTGAGCCATAGCCTTTATTAGGTTCTACAAAGATAAATTAAATAATTTCCTCTTTAATAATGCCAGATAAGTAATTAAAGCTGACACTAATGAGAGTCAAATTATTGCCTTCTTAACGTTTAAATTGGTGAATTCTTGCTAAGTTTGTAAAACTAAATTAAAAGACATGAATGCATTTATTTTGCCTTTAGCTATAGGAGCTCCACAGATCATTTTAATTGTGGTTGTAATATTGCTGCTCTTTGGAGGACGTAAGATTCCTGAATTGATGAGAGGACTTGGTAGTGGAATTAAAGAATTCAAGGACGCTTCTAAAGACGACGAAAAAGGAACAACATCAGACGACAATAAGGTTTCTGAAGAAAAAAAGTAACACAGGCTTTTATATAAAAAAACAAAACCCAACTTTTCAGTTGGGTTTTTTATTTATTCAAATTCTGCCGATTGCAGTATCGCATCCAGCTCGAATATATTATCCCGTTTTCCTCTCGATGGTGAGAATACAAAACCTTCCAGGATCACAAAGCGGTTATTCTCTTCATCTTTCACCGCGTAGTTCACAAATGGACCAGCCATAAAATCATTGGCCACTTCCCAGGTACCACGAGTTTCATAAGCGAATTTACCGTCTATCTCCGTTTCGAAAAGGTAAGGCGCATAAGCCTTTTCAGTGATCATATAAGAACCTTTTAAACGACCAGGAATCTGAGCTTCTCCAATTGAGTCTCTCATCTCTATAATGTTCGCAATAACGCTGGAATCATTCTCGATCTGGTTGATAGGCACTTCATATACCAGGATCTCCATACTTCCCTTAGGGATCTCTTTACGTATCCAGGAAAAATGTTCATCCTCTTTTGCGTATCTGTAAGCTGAAGGAAACTTTAATTTTAATCCAAATTTCTCGCTAAGAGCATCATCTTTCTTCAAAGACTTACGTATTCTTCGCTGTTTTTCGGTCAATTCTGTCTTTTTAAGAAGCTTTACGATAGAATCTGACTTTTCGTTAATCACATCGATTAACTCTTCAGAATTGTCTCCCATAAGCACCACTCCGGTTTGCGGACGGGCAAATTCATCTTCGAAAAGGTCCATACCCTTAGGGGTAGAATCTTCTATTTTTAAAAAGATCCGGCTGTTTCTAACGAAACCAGAAAAGGTTTCTGGCGGGATCTGGCTTAAACTGAATAAAGGTTCCTCCTGAGGCAGACCATCTACCGGCGCTGCAAAATTAGTTCTAATCGCTTCTCCTACCTCTCCTTCCCAGAGTTCATTCTCTATCACTACGGTTAGTTGGTTAATGTTTCCTGAGGAATCTGAAAGGATCCTTCTTTCCTTTTTGGTTTTCCCGTCATTACAGGAAATAATTAGAAAAATACTGGCTAGCAGGATTAAGCTACGTTTCATTTTATCGGATTTGATTAGTGGTCTTAACCTTTGGAAATCTTAATTTTCATGCCCGGTTTAAGACTATTTGAGTTCATATCATTCCATGACCGCAAATTCTGTACCGTAACGCCCGGGAACTTTTTAGAAATACTCCAAAGTGAGTCTCCACTTTTCACCGTATAGAATCTGGGATTTGAACTCTTCTTAGTTTCAGAGGCCTTTTTGCTACTGGCAACCTCTACCGGTTTCCGTGGGTAGATCGTAAGATATTGCCCTACCCTGATGTTATTGCTACGCATATTATTCCATCTCCTGATGCTGCTAACTCCTACTCCATAACGTTCTGCGATTTTCCCGAGGTAATCACCGCTTTTTACTCTATAGCGAATACGATCTTCAGTCTCTACGTATTTAGGAAGTTCTTTCTTTTCCTCGGCTATTTGAGTTTCAGCGAAATTATAGATGGCGCTTTCGTTGCTCACGAATTTTCCTGAAGCAGGTTTTGGTAACCTTAGGCTATATTTTTCATCTTCCACAAACGGAATGATCCCTAGCTTATAGCTTGGATTTAAAAACTGAAGCATTTCATTTTCCACACCTGTTACCTTGGAGATCTGGTCGAAAGTAAGTAATTGTTTTACCTGGATGGTGTCGGTTTCAAAATAGACCACATCTGGATTCTTAGGCTGGAAATTATGCTCATCTGCATATTCAAAAAGGTACATAGTAGCCAGAAATGCAGGAACATATCCTGCTGTTTCACGTGGAAGATACCTCCTTAATTGCCAGTAATCTGTAGATCCACCGCTTCTTCGAATAGCCTTGGAAACATTTCCCGGGCCAGAATTATAAGAAGCCAGTACCAGGTCCCAATCTCCAAAAACCTTATACAGGCTGGCAAGGTATTGTGCAGCAGCCTCAGTAGACCTTTCCGGATCCATACGTTCGTCTACATAAGAACTTACATCCAGGCCGTGCATTTTACCAGTGGTAAACATGAACTGCCAAAGTCCCGTAGCTCCAACTCTGGATTTAGCCTTTGGGTTTAGGGCAGATTCTACGATCGCAAGGTATTTGATCTCTAAAGGAATGTCATATTTATCCAGTTCCTGTTCGAACATTGGGAAATAATAGGTGCTCAAGGCCATTAGGCGCTCCATACCCTGCTTATTTCGCTTCAGGTAAGACTTTATAACACTTTCCAGGATTGGATTGTATTCAATATTAAAAGGCGTTCTGGCATTTAATTTTGCCAGTCGGGCTTTTAAAGTATCTGTTGGAAGTTCTTTATAGACCACCTCTTCATAATCCTGTTCGCGAATGCTTTTTTGCATATCCTCGAAAAGATCTGAATTAGTAAGTTCAAGCTTCCATAACGAATCTATCGTTTTTGCATGGGGGAGATCCTTCAGTTTTACCTTCGAGGAATCTCTAATTGCTGCAGAAATTGGCAGTTTGTCTCTAAATTCAGGATCAGGCTCTGCGAGTTTGATCTCTGTGTCATCGCTCTTTTGAAATATCTGAACCCTGAAATTAGCCTTTTCAACCCTTTCCTTGTTCTTCTTTTCCTGTGCCAGGGTAGACATCCCGGCAAGGAGCAATAACATAAAATATTTTCGTTTCAGCATAAATTCATTTTACATTAACGAACGGAAAGTAATCAAATTTCGTACCTCTTTACTTTTTAATTGCTTCAATTCCCGGAAGGGATTTTCCTTCAAGCATCTCAAGCATCGCTCCACCACCGGTAGAAACGTAGCTTACCTTATCTTCGAGTCCGAATTTTTTAACAGCTGCAACAGAGTCCCCTCCTCCAACTAAAGAGAAAGCACCGTGTTTAGTAGCTTCAGCGATCGCTTCACCCAACTGGATAGTTCCCTTTGCGAAAGTATCCATTTCGAATACTCCTAAAGGTCCATTCCAAAGGATGATCTTGGATTTACTGATGACATCAGAAAAATTCTTAACAGTCTCCGGACCTACGTCCAATCCCATCCAGCCGTCAGGAATATTATCTACACTTTCTGTCTGAGTACTTGCCTGTTCAGAAAAACTGTCGGCAATAATAGAATCTACTGGAAGGTGTACTTCCACTCCTTTTTCCTTGGCCTTTTTAAGTATTTCCAGTGCCAGTTCCTGCTTATCATCTTCGACCAGGGAATTCCCTATATGGCCTCCCTGTGCCTTAATGAAGGTATAAGTCATCCCTCCACCTATAATTAGATGATCTATTTTATCAAGTATGTTTTCAATTACGGTGATTTTAGAAGAAACTTTTGCTCCACCAAGAACGGCAGTAACAGGTTTCTCTTTACTGTTTAATACCTTATCAAGACTTTTGATCTCTTTAGCCAGTAAATACCCAAAGCATTTGTCTTCGAAATATTTAGCTACTACAGTTGTGGAAGCATGAGCCCTGTGGGCAGTACCAAAGGCATCATTTACATAGATGTCTCCCAGTTTTGAAAGTTGTTCTGCGAAATGCTCATCTCCTTTGGTTTCTTCTTCATGAAAACGAAGGTTTTCCAGAAGAAGCACTTCACCAGACTGTAAATCGGCTGCGGCTTTCTCAACCTCTTCACCAACGCAATCTTCAACAAATTTCACCTTCACCCCAAGGACTTCAGAAACCTTAGAGGTTATATGCTGTAAAGAATATTTGCTTTCTTTTCCTTTAGGCCTTCCTAAATGTGACATAAGCACAACACTACCACCATCTTCGAGAATCTTAATAATTGTTGGCTTAGCTGCTTCAATCCGATTTGCATCGGTCACTTTCATCTCATCATTTAGAGGAACATTGAAATCAACTCTTATAAGTGCCCTTTTATTATTAAAATTGTAATCGTCTATAGTTTTCATAGTATTGCTTTTGCTTTCTTACAAATATAAATTTTTCCGAAGATAATAAAGCCTATATAATTTTATATTTGCCTATGCTTTTTAACGATGTAATTGGTCTTCCACACATAAAAAATCATCTGACGACCACCGCAGACAGAAACCGAATTCCCCATGCCCAACTTTTTACGGGACAACCGGGAAGTGGCGTTCTGCCTATGGCCATAGCTTATGCACAGTACATTTTGTGCAAAAATACAGATGGAGAAAACAACAATGAAGAGTCGGCAAGCTGCAATTTGAAATTCAGGAATTTATCTCATCCAGATCTGCATTTTGCCTTCCCCGTAGCCGGTAATGAAAAGGTGAAAAAAAACCCGGTTTCCTCTCATTTTCTGGAGGAATGGAGAAGCTTTGTAAAGAACAATCCTTACGGTAGCCTTTATGACTGGTATCAGAACTTAGGAGTAGAGAACAAACAGGGACAAATAAGCGTTTATGAGGCCCAGGATATTGTAAAATCTCTTTCCTTAAAAGCATATGAAGGAGGTTTTAAGGTGATGATCATCTGGATGGCTGAAAAAATGAATATTGCCGCATCTAATAAATTACTGAAGCTCATTGAAGAGCCACCAAAAAATACGGTTTTCATCCTGGTAGCAGAAGACGAGGAGAACATTATACAGACCATTCGTTCCCGTTGCCAGAGCCTGCATTTCCCTCCGCTGGGAGAAGCAGACATCTGCAAGGCACTTATAGAACGTGAGGGCTGTGAGGAATCTCTGGCAAAAAAGATCGCCCACCAGGCGAATGGAGATTACACGAAAGCTATCCATATTTTGAAAAAGAACGCTGGCGACGAACAATTCGAAGCCTGGTTCATCAGCTGGATAAGAAGTGCCTTTAAGGCAAAAGGAAATAAATCTACCGTGCTGGAACTGGTTGCCTGGAGTGAAGAGATCGCCGCGCTAGGCAGGGAGACCCAAAAGAGCTTCCTTTTATACTGTATGGATTTTTTCCGGCAGTCGCTTTTAATGAACTACAAGGCAAAAACGCTGGTCTATCTTGAACCTACGGCAGAAAAATTCAAACTGGAAAATTTTGCGCCTTTTGTTCACGGGAATAATATCATGGAAATAACAGATGCCCTGGAAAAGGCCATTTATCATATAGAGCGTAATGGTAACGCTAAAATAATCCTTACCGATCTTTCGATAAAACTAACCCGATTTTTACATAAAAAAGCCGCATAAATATGGAAAACATTACTTCGAACTTTACCGAGATCCTTATCCTTATTTTCATCCTCATCACCTTCCTGCAGTCTGGAATAGATAAAGCTACCGACTGGGGTGGTAATACAGGATGGTTAAAAGATCATTTTTCAGGCACCATACTTTCAGGCATCGTACCGTTAATGGTCGCTATAATTTTAGTTATTGAAGTGATCACCGGTTTAATGGCTATTATAAGCCTTTATCATATCCTGGCAGGGATAGATTCCAATATGGCTTTATATACCTGTGTACTTTCCTGTATTACTTTATTGATGTTATTGTTCGGGCAGCGAATTGCCAAGGATTATGCGGGAGCCTTCACCCTAACCGGTTACTTTATAGTTTGCATGTTCGGGGTTTACATTTTAAGTTAACCCCAAAATAAATAGAATAAAAAAAGCTTCAGAGGTATCTGAAGCTTTTTTTATTTGATATGAGTTGGAACTAGTCCTCTACTTCTTCGGTAGTTTCAGTTTCCACAGCATCACTTCCACCATATTCCTCGTTCATTTTCTTTAGAATATCCTGAGTAATATCTAAACCTTCTTCAGCATACATGATGTTCGCGCTCTCGTTAGATCCAAAGATATAAGTATAGTTATTTTCCTTACCGTAATCTTTCACGTAATCCTTGATCTTGGTTACAATAGAATCCATGATCGCAGAACTCTGCTCTCTAAGACGATTGCTCTGCATTTGTTGCTGCTGTTGTAGCATTTGCTGCTTTTGCATCAACTGCTGCTCTTTTTCCTTACGCTGAGCATCAGACATTGAATTCATTTCAGACTGGTAGGCCTGAACTTCCTGCTGAAAAACCCGAGCTACAGAATCCAGTTGTTTTCTCACTGAATCTGATTTAGAGGTGAACTCTGCTTCCACATCTTTCATCTCTTTATATTCCTGAACAATTTTTGTGGTGTCTACATAAGCAGTTTTTTGCTCGTTACATGAAACCATCATAATTGCAATTGCTGCAACTCCAATAAATCTTTTGATCATAAGTTTTTGTTTTGAAAGGCAAATGTATAAAAGTATTTTTTCTACCAAAGCCTTATTTTTATTAGTAATAGTAAAATTCTATGGTTATTATTTTTAATATAGCGTACACCTATAAAAAACGGTGCGTTTTTAAGCGTTTTAAGAGCATATTCGCTTTATAGCTAATAAACGACAAGCTAAATAAAGTAAAACAGCCTATAAATGGCTTAAATTAAGTTTTGGGTGTCTTTTTAAAGAAATAAGCGATAGAAGAATACTCTCCAGTCTTCCTGGCTCTCTGGTTAGAGACGAATCCCCGATAGAATGCATTTAAAGGATTGGTTGAAGAGTTTTTATTTTTTTCGCTTAAAAGGCTTACGTAATAAGAATCAAATTTTAAAGGCTTTTCATCTACCAGTTCAAAATTGAAATCATAAAACTTTTCGGTAAGTCCTTCTCTGGAAAAATGCCAGAGGTGTCTGGGCACATCCCAGCCTGCCCAATCCTCTTTATAAAATTCCGCATCATAAGATCTATGATTAGGAACGGCAATGATCAAAATTCCATCCTCGTTTAAAAGATCATAAAATTCCTGGATCTTTTTTTCCAGATCTGGCAGATGTTCCAAAACATGCCACAAGCTTATAACATCAAATTTCTTGATCCTGAGTTCTGAAAGATCGGGTTTTAAATTCAGCCCTTTTAAGATGGCAAGATCCCGGGCAGTTTTGTTTGGCTCTACTCCGTCTACATTCCAGAGGAACTTTTTCATCTTATTTAAAAACTCTCCGGTACCCGCTCCAAAATCTAAAATATCTCCCTGCTTAAAATACCTTCTCACCCACTTCGCTTTTTTAGAAAGCATGTGAGATTTTACAAGTTGATAAATCTTATCCTGTAAACCGCTTTTGGAATCACTGTGAGAAATATAATTTTCACTCTCGTAATATTTACCAAGATCTGAAGGAACAGGTTTTGTTCTTAGAATTCCATTTTCGTATTCTGAAATTTGAAATTCTTCTCCAGTTACCAAATGATCTTTGCAAACCAGTTTTGGCTCATCCTGGATCTGAGTGCTGTATTTTTTTTCTGTTGTAATCAAAAATTCAATTGCTATGTTCCACGTGGAACATTGGAAAATTATCTACCCATATAAACCAGTAAAACCGAAATATCATTCGGACTAACTCCACTGATTCTTGATGCTTGAGAAATCGTTGTTGGCTGAACCTTTTTCAATTTTTCCCTCGCTTCGTAAGACATGGATTTGATCCTTGAGTAATCAAAATTATTCGGAATTCTGATATCCTCCAAACGGTTCAACTTATCGGCATTATTTTTTTCCTTCTGAATATATCCGGAATATTTCACCTGAATTTCGGTTTGTTCGATCATCTCTTCATCGAGATCATTTTCAGAAATGAACTCCTCTACTCCACTAAAATTCTTCACATCTTCCATGGTGATCTGTGGCCTGGAAAAAACTTTAAAGACCTTATCACTTTGTTTCATTGGAGAAGATTTTCTTTTCTCAAGAACCGGATTCGCTTCTTCAGGAACCACACTAAGATCTTTCAAAAACTGAACAAATTTAAAAGACTTCTCTTTTTTCTGTTCCATTTTACGCATACGCTCTTCAGAAGCAAGACCTAAATTATAAGACTTTTCGGTTAACCTGAAATCGGCATTATCCTGTCTTAATAAAGTTCTATATTCTGCTCGGGAAGTAAACATTCTATATGGCTCTTCTGTACCTTTAGTAATTAGATCATCTATAAGAACACCTATATATGCTTCATTACGTTTAAGGATAAACTCATCCCTTTCCTGAACTTTTAAAGCAGCATTTATACCAGCCATCATTCCCTGGCAGGCTGCTTCTTCATAACCAGTAGTTCCGTTGATCTGTCCAGCAAAATACAAACCTTCTACCAGTTTAGTTTCTAAGGTATGCTTTAACTGCGTAGGTGGAAAATAATCATATTCTATAGCATATCCCGGACGGAAGAATTTTACATTTTCGAATCCTTCTACAGAACGTAAAGCTTTAAACTGAACATCCTCTGGCAACGAAGTTGAGAATCCATTTACATATACTTCAACCGTATTCCATCCTTCTGGCTCCACGAAAAGTTGATGCCTGTCCTTATCTGCAAAACGATTTATTTTATCCTCAATAGAAGGACAATATCTTGGTCCTATACTTTTAATTCTACCGTTAAACATTGGAGACCTATCGAAACCTTCCTTAAGAATTTCATGCACCTCATTAGAGGTATAGGTCATGTGACAGGAACGTTGTTTAGTAAGTGGTTTAGTCTCGTCTGAAAATGAAAATTTCCCTGGAATATCATCTCCCGGTTGCTCCACCATTTTAGAATAATCCAGTGATCTTCCATCTACTCTTGGTGGGGTTCCTGTCTTCATTCTGCCGGCTTCAAAACCAACATCAATTAGATCTTTAGTGATTCCGGTTGCGGCTCTTTCTCCTGCTCTACCTCCCCCAAATTGTTTATCTCCAATATGGATCAATCCATTTAAAAAAGTACCATTGGTACATACTACAGATTTAGCCATTATTTCAAGTCCGAGAGAAGTACGAACTCCAACGACCTTTTCATTTTTTATAATTAGACCAGCTACCATTTCCTGATAAAAATCAAGGTTTGGAGTTTGCTCCAGTTTGATCCTCCAATCCTCCGCAAACCTCATTCGGTCGCTTTGTACCCTCGGACTCCACATAGCAGGTCCTTTAGATTTATTAAGCATCTTGAACTGGATAGCACTGGTATCACTTATAATACCACTATAACCTCCCATAGCATCGATCTCTCTCACGATCTGCCCTTTGGCGATACCACCCATAGCAGGGTTGCAACTCATTTGAGCAATGTTTTGAAGATTCATGGTTATAAGAAGGGTTTTACTACCCATATTTGCGGCTGCAGCAGCTGCCTCACTTCCGGCATGCCCCGCTCCAACAACAATAACATCATACTGCTTATCGAACATATCCTGATCTAATTTTTATGATTGTTCCACGTGGAACAATTTGATTTTTTCTTCTTCCTTGCGTCGCATCATTTCCTTATCCCTTTCAGATTTATCCTGATATCCGCAAAAATGCAACACGCCGTGAATCACGACACGTTTTAATTCTTCTATAAAATCTACGTTGAAATTCGAAGCATTTTCCTCTACCCTTTCGGTGCTTATAAAAATGTCTCCGTGTAAAGTATTCCCTATCCCATTATCAAAACTAATAATATCGGTGTAGGTATCGTGGTCGAGATATTTTACGTTTATATCAAGTAAATATTCGTCATCGCAAAAAATAAAATTGATGTCACCAACATATTTATCTTCTGATTCTATGACGCGCTCTACCCATTTTCGAAAATCATTTTCCTGCTTGAGCTTAAAATCATTTTCACTAAAAAAGTTAATCTCTCCCTTTTCCAAAATAATCCTTTACTTTCTCTTTGTAAATTTGGCGCAAAGGTAAGGTTTGTCTGTTTAAAATTTCAGTAGAATTGAAATATTCTTTAGCCCTATCAATCTGATTGTTAAGACCGTTCTCATAGTCTAATCTGTTTGTTTCAGATTTTCGTTTATCATCGGTTCCCTGAAGTTTTCGTGCCTTCTCGAATTTAAGCAATTCGTATTGCAGTTGTTGCATCCTCCTCGCTGTCTCAGGATCGAATCCTTTATCGAGCAGTTGTTCTTCTATCCTTTTCATTTCTTCCACTGCCGCGTCGCCAGATTTCATACCATTCTCCTGCATTAATTGTTCCATTTGCATACGCAGCATCTGTTGTTCTTTATAGATCTCATAAAGTTCCCCGCTTTGTCCTTCACCCTCACTTTGCCGCATACCTTCTTTTTGTTCTTTCTCGCCATCAGACTTTTCTTTCATCTTTTCTGAAAGCTGCTGCTGCTGCTCTATAATATCCTGAAGCTGAAATTCCTGACCGCCCTTACCATTTCCAGATTGAGGATTAGCCATCATTTGCTGCATGGAACCAAGGATCTGGTCCAGTAAATTGGCAAGATCATTAGCGCCGGTAACCACGTATTGCTGACTTGAAGTTCCCTGGGGGATCTCATTTTCTGAAAGTCTCTCGATAGACTTTTCAATATCAAATTCTATGTTCGTAAGCTTATCGGTAATCACCTCATTCACCATAGGATTTCTCATGGCCAGCATGTACAAACTATCATCTATATGACTGAAATTTTCTCTTAGATTGCTTTGCTCTTTGAGCCTGCCCGCATACCTGGGATTGCTTTGTTGAATCACTTTAAATTCATTTAAAAGATCTTCCTGTTCAAATGAAAATACTATAAGATTATCCAGGATCTGTCTTAAGGTTTCAGCATCTGCTTCGAGTTGTTCCTGCTGTTGCGCCATGGAAGATTGTTGCATTTGCTGGCTCATTTGTTTCATTTTCTTTGCCGCATCCTTTTGCTTGGGTTTGGCTTCAGAATCATTTTTCTGTTTTAAACTCTCGGTAGCTTCTTTTTGATCTTTCTGAATACTTTCTTCCTCTACCTCTTCCCTATCCAGTTCCTGTGGCTGTTTTAATTTTTCATTCTCCTTCTCCAGCTCATCCATTTGCTCTCTGAAATTATCGAATTCTTTATTCAACTCCTCCTGTTCTTCAGCAGTGTTTTCATCTTTCTTTTCTGAAAGCTCTTCCTGCTCATCGGCAAGTTTCTCCAGATCACGACCTAGTTTTAGTTTTTTCTCTTCTACGTAATAGCGTTTGGTCAGTTCTAAAAGTTGCTCAAGATTCCTTTGATTATTTTTATTTTGCTTTGAAAGTTCATCGAGTTTTTTACCGAGATCTTCCTTCTGGATCTTTTCAGAATATTCTTCCAGCTCTTTCAATAATTCTTCATTTGCCTCCAGTCTCTTCTCATTATTTTCCAGCCTTTTTTTCAATTCCTCTTTCATCGGAGAATTCTCCTGATCGTCATTTTTCTGAAGACTTTTTTCCAGCTTTTCAGAATAGCTTTTCATCATTTCATTTTGCTTCTTCTGTCGCTTTAAAAATTCCTCCAGCTTTTTTCTTTCATTATAATTAAGCTCATCTTTCTCTTTCTCAAGTTTAGAGATCTCCTTCAATTCCTCGTCAGATTTTTCATACTCTTCCAATCTTTCACCCATATTCTTTATCGCATCATTTTGTTCCTGCAACTGCTCGTACTGTAATTCTTCCAGCGTCTTTTTGCGGTATGAAAATGTAGCAGATCGGGAAGATTTGGATCCGTTTACCGCATCATTATCATAAACCCTGAAAAAGTAATTATAACTCCTGCCCGGCTTTAGTTGAAGATTACCAGGAAAACTAAAATGGAATTCATCGTAACTCTCTTTTGAAACAGGAATTACCAATCTTTCGGGCTTTTCTTCGGTTTCTTCAGTAAAATAGACCAGTTCAAGCCTACTTAACCCATAATCATCTGAAATTTCACCTTTAAAATACTGTATATCAGAATTTAAACTATCCTTTTCAGAAATAACCCTTATTTCGGGAAATTGATCTTTAATTACCTTTACCGCATAGTCCAGATTTTCAAAATCCTTTACCAGACTATTGGAGGAGCTCACCGAATAATCCAAATTAGAACCCAGCGTTTTTTGAAAATTAGCCTTCCCATCTTTAGCCCTTACTTTAATAGTGGAATCTGCTATTTTGAAAATGATAAGATCAGTATTCCTTGTATTGAAATTCCAGTTGATTTTAGTGCCTTCTGGAACGGTAATATTTCCAGTACCGGCAAGTTTTTCATCATTAAGACCGGTGTAGGAAGGATAATCCAGATCCATTTCAAAATTCAATAATTTGGGAACCATGATCACTTCAACTTTATATTCTCCTGAAGAAACCTCGTTAGACCTGAGCTTAAATTCCAAGTCTTCTGAAATTCCTGAAATGGAATATTCAAAGATTCCGGGCAAAATCTGTTTCATGAAATTCTCATTTCCATCAAGAACGATCTGCACACTTTCTGGATTATAATCTCCAACGGTTCTAACCTGCAATTTTAAGGTCTCCCCTTCCCTAACCTTTAATTGATCATTCTTAATTATAAACTGGAAAGGAGCTGGCTTTAGATAGGTGGTATTATAATCTGAGATCCTGCTGAAACTTTTGGTAATCACCTCGGCTTTTCCGGCAGCAAACAAACCAAGAATGATCAATAATGGCAGGACCACATAGCGTAGATATTTTTTATTTTCCCTGAGATCGATTGCTCCTGAAAAAGGTACCAGGGTAAGTTCTTTTGATCTTTGATCTATACTGGCGATCAAAAGATCACTTTGCCGGGAATCATTTTTAAGCTGAAGCAAATTGGTAAGCTTATCGTTCACTTCAGGAAAATGTTTTCCAATAATTTCTGAAGCTTCGAATTCATCAATTCCTTTGGAGATCTTAAGAACTTTGAACAAGGGAATCCCTACGAAATTAAAAAGCAGCAGGACTTCTACCAGGATGAATAACCAGAAGAGAATACTTCGACCCGTTGTTGAAAGCCAAAGAAAATATTCCAGGCTTACTACCAATAAAAAATAAAGAAGACCGGTAGCCAAAAACAGTATGCTCCCTTTAAGTATTAGATTTAAATAATACTTTTTTATAAAAGCTTCCAGTTTTTGCTGCACCAGCCCGAAATTCCCCATTTTCAATGCAATGTTTCCTTAAAAATACAATAAAATTAGTACTTATTCAGGATGTATGAATCAGGGTTTAGGATTGGATTAATAAGGTTGTATCTTTGCTCACAAAAATTTAAATAACATGTCTTCTAAAGTAAGAGTAAGATTTGCTCCCAGCCCAACAGGACCATTACATATTGGTGGTGTAAGAACTGCCTTATATAATTATTTGTTCGCCAAAAAGCACGGCGGTGATTTTGTATTGAGAATTGAAGATACAGATCAAAACCGTTTTGTAGAAGGAGCTGAAGATTATATCATAGAATCTCTAAACTGGTGTGGAATCCCTTATGATGAAGGCCCGGGAAAGGAAAAAGGATTTGGTCCCTATAGACAAAGTGAGCGCAAAGATAAGTATCGTGAATATGCTGAAAAGTTAATAGCATCTGGAAACGCCTATTATGCGTTCGATACCGCAGATGAACTTGATGCGCATAGAAAAGATCATGAAGAACAAGGGAAAACCTTTATCTATAACTGGCATAATCGCCAGAAATTGAAAAATTCCCTGTCTCTATCCCAGGAAGAAGTAAAGGAAAAACTGGATGCAGACGAAGCATATGTGATTCGTTTTAAATCTCCTCAGGATGAAACTTTACATCTAAAAGATGTGATTAGAGGTGATATGGAGATCGATACCAATATCCTGGATGATAAAGTACTTTTTAAAAGTGACGGAATGCCAACTTATCACCTGGCGAATATCGTTGATGATCACCTAATGGAGATCACACATGTAATTCGTGGTGAGGAATGGCTGCCATCTTTGGCTTTACACTATATGCTTTACCGTGCATTTGGCTGGAAAGCACCAGAATTCGCTCATCTCCCACTTATACTTAAACCACAGGGGAAAGGAAAATTAAGTAAAAGAGATGGTGAAAAAATGGGATTCCCGGTATTTCCTTTAGAATGGAAAGATCCAAAATCTGGAGATATCTCTACCGGTTACCGCGAGGAAGGTTATTTCCCGGAAGCCGTAGTAAACATGCTGGCCTTTTTAGGATGGAACCCGGGTACAGAGCAGGAATTCTTCAGGCTTGAAGAACTTAGTAAAGCTTTTGAATTGGAACGTGTACATAAAGGAGGCGCTAAATTTGATCCTGAAAAAACCAAATGGTTCCAGCAACATTATATGCAGGAAGCAGATAATGCATTTTTAGCTGATGAATTCGAAAAAGAGCTTCAGGAGAAAGAGATCAAGGCAGATAAAAAGTATATCGCCGATGTAGTGGCCTTGATCAAAGAAAGAACCGTTTTCGTAGAAGACTTCTGGGACCAGGGCTACTTCTTTTTTATCGCCCCTACTTCTTTTGATCCTAAGGATTCAAAAAAAGCCTGGAAAGAAGATACCAATGAGTTACTGAATGAACTTTATGCCTTCCTTAAATCGGTTGATAATTTTGAAGCCGAAAGTCTTCAGGAAACTGTAAAAGGCTGGATAAAAAGCAAGGAAATTGGCTTTGGTAAAGTTATGATGCCTTTGCGCGTTGCTTTGGTAGGAGCGTTACAGGGACCAGATCTTTATAAAATCGCAGAATTTATTGGAAAGGAAGCAACTTTAGCCAGAATAAAAAAAGCGACAGAAACCCTGTCCTAAAATTCATTTTATATCATAAAGAAAACCGGCTTTGAAACAGTTCAAAGCCGGTTTTTTATTTTTATAAGGGTTCAACCTTTTATTCTTAAATTGAAGCATTCATAATTTAATAATTACACCATGCTTAATTTAATTTTTATACCCATTCTTGTGGTCCTCATGATCCTGGTAATTTTTTCCGGGATCTTTATTGTAAAACAGCAAACTTCAGCGATCATAGAACGCTTTGGAAGATTCACCAGTATAAGAAGTTCAGGATTACAGCTTAAAATTCCTTTTATAGACCAGGTTGCGGGAAGAATAAATTTAAAAGTCCAGCAACTGGATGTAATGGTAGAAACAAAGACCAAGGACAATGTTTTTGTAAAACTTAAGATATCGGTACAGTTCCAGGTTAGAAAAGATAATGTATACGATGCCTTCTATAAGCTCGAAAGTCCTCACGACCAGATAACAGCCTATGTCTTTGACGTTGTGCGCGCAGAAGTACCTAAAATGAAGCTGGACGATGTTTTTGAACGTAAAGATGACATCGCTATCGCTGTTAATCGTGAATTGAACGAGGCTATGCAGTCTTATGGGTATGATATCATTAAAACCCTGGTTACAGATATAGATCCAGATGTACAGGTAAAAGCCGCTATGAATCGTATAAATGCCGCAGAAAGAGAAAAGGTTGCTGCAGAGTACGATGCCGAGGCAGACAGGATCAAGATCGTAGCCAAGGCCAGAGCAGAAGCAGAAAGCAAGCGTTTACAGGGACAGGGTATTGCAGACCAGAGACGCGAGATCGCCAGAGGACTGGAAGAGAGTGTGGATGTTTTAAATAATGTTGGTATTAATTCCCAGGAAGCCTCAGCATTAATAGTAGTTACCCAGCATTATGACACTTTACAGGCTATAGGTGAAGAGACCAATTCTAACTTAATATTATTACCAAATTCTCCCCAGGCCGGTAGCGATATGTTGAACAACATGGTGGCTTCGTTCACCGCTTCCAATCAAATTGGAGAAGCAATGAAAGAACAGAACAGGAAACAAGCCGGTAAGTCTAAAAAAGACAGAGATAACGATGATGCATAAAAAAAGCCCCAAACGGGGCTTTTTAAATTTTGAGATACAAGGTTATTTTTTCGTTGAAGCAATAACCTTCTTCACTCCTATTATCTTAGAAACAGCTTTTAAGACCAAAGCTTTCTGGATGATAGAACCTATGGTGCTACCAATAAGCGAAACCGGAGATAGACTTTCTTTAGTTTGATCAATGCTTAGTTTGATCTCTTCCTTGTCTATTTCGGTCTGAAGCTTCAGGATCTTTAGATCCTTATCTATTTCTTCAAAGGATGAATATACTCTCATTAGTCGTCTTTATCGTTAAATACAGCTTTAGAGAATTTTCTTAGAACTAATTTCTCTATAGGCTCTTTTCCAAAGATGAATATCAATACAAATACGATCAGGTAAAATCCGCCTACGATAAAATAACCGGAACTTGGAACCCCAATCGCTTGGCTAATGACTATAGCCAGGGCAAAAGAAATCATCACTCCTGCAGTACTCAGCAAAAATGCCATTATAAGAAAACGAACAAGAGCCGTAGCTCCTTTCATTCCCTGTCTGAAGGCTTTTAATTTATAATACTCAGAATTACTGTGTAAGAAAGACTGAACATTATTGTTTAAATCGTGAACACTGTTGGATAGTTTTTCAAATGCCATAAAAGATTATACTACTGCTTTATCTGGAGAGCTACCAGAGGATTTGCTTGCTTTGTCTTTCTGCAATTTAGCATTTTGTTTTCTTAATTCCTCAAGTTTGGTCTCCATAGCGGCCAGAATATCGTCTGCTTTATGACTTGCAGAAGATAAAGTTTCTTCTAATCTCTCCTCAAAATCCACTCTAGCCTTTTTAGCTTTTTCGCTTAGGTTTGAACTTGTTTCATGATAACGCTTGTTTAGGTTATCCTGAGCTTTCTGAGCATCTTTTTTAAGCTTCTTGCGAGTCTTTTCACCGCTATCTGGAGCATATAGTAATCCTACTCCGGCGCCTATCGCAGCTCCTGTAATTAATGCTAAAAGTGTATTTCCTGTATTTGCCATAAGTTTTTGAATTTTAAGTTATTATTCTCTCAAAGGTAACAGATGCAAATGCCATAGGTTGTTAACAACCGGTTAATATGTAAAAAATTCTTTGCTAAATTATTCTTAATATACAAAAAATCTGTCTAATTTTTGATCTTAGCCCAGGAATCACGCAGACCAACCGTTCTGTTAAAAACAGGCTTCGCTGCAGTAGAATCTTTGTCTACACAGAAATATCCTAAGCGTTGAAATTGTACTTTGTCCTGAACTTTGGCATCTTTCAGGCTTGGCTCGAGATATCCAGTCACTACTTTTAAGGATTCCGGATTTATAAAATCCATAAAGTCCTTATCCTTTACCCCATCTGGTGTCTCTTCAGTAAACAACCTGTCATAAAGCCTTACTTCAGCTTCGATCGCATGTTTTACAGATACCCAGTGCAAGGTTCCCTTTACTTTTCTTAAAGATTCTTCGGTACCACTTCCACTTTTACTTTTAGGGTCGTAAGTACAGTGAATTTCTGTAATATTTCCTTCAGAATCCTTTACTACGTCCTCTCCTTTAATGATATAAGCATTCTTCAGCCTTACTTCTTTTCCTAAGGTTAATCTGAAGAATTTTCTATTGGCACTCTCCTTGAAATCTTCCTGTTCTATGTATAATTCACGGGAAAAAGGAACTTCTCTACTTCCAGCAGATTCGTCTTCAGGATTATTTTCAGCCTCAAGCCACTCTTCCTCTCCCTCAGGATAGTTGGTGATGACCAGTTTTACAGGATCCAGAACACCCATTACACGTGGAGCAACCTTATTAAGATCTTCCCTGGCACAGAATTCCAGGTGAGAAACATCTATTAGATTTTCTCGTTTTCCAACACCAATAGAATCGGCGAATTTTCTAATAGAATCTGGTGTATAACCTCTTCTTCTTAAACCAGAAATAGTTGGCATTCTTGGATCATCCCAGGAATCCACGATCCCCTTCTCTACCAGTTGCAGAAGTTTTCTCTTACTAACAACAGTATGGCTAAGATTTCTCCTGGCGAACTCACGTTGTTTAGGTTCAAAATCTCCCGGTTTACTTACTTTCTTAATAAACCAGTTATATAATTCGCGATGTGGAAGGAATTCAAGGGTACAGAAAGAATGTGAAACCTGCTCGATAAAATCACTTTCACCATGCGCCCAGTCATACATTGGATAGATCTTCCAGTCTGTCCCGGTACGGTGATGGTTTTTATGCAGACATCTGTACATAACTGGATCCCTCATCAACATATTAGAAGCTCCCATACTAATTTTAGCCCTTAGAACATCACCTTTTTCAGGGGTGTCTCCATTCTTCATTTTTTCGAAAAGCTCAAGATTTTCTTCAACTGAACGATTTCTATAAGGACTGTCGGTTCCAGGCTGAGTTGGAGTTCCTTTTTGTTCGGCGATCTCTTCAGAAGTCTGACTATCTACATAAGCATCGCCATTTTTGATCATTTCTACCGCCCAGTCGTATAACTGCTGAAAATAATCTGAGGCATAACACTCTTTAGCCCATTTATAACCAAGCCACTCGATATCAGCCTTAATAGCGTCTACATATTCCTGTTCTTCCTTTGCGGGATTGGTATCATCAAATCGAAGATTTACAGGAGCATCATACTTTTCTCCAAGTCCAAAATTAAGACAGATGGAAGATGCGTGCCCAATATGTAGATATCCGTTTGGTTCTGGTGGAAACCTGAATTTCAGGTCTTCCTTTTTATAATTAGTATTTAGATCCTCTTCTATAATTTGCTCAATGAAATTGAGCGACTTTTTTCCTTCGGCCATAATGATTTAAAATAAAAGGCAAATTTATCAAAATTTAAGTCGATACCGCCAGGTTAAGCCTATTAGTATCAGTAAAATTCAATAACACAGCCGGAACGACTATTCATAGGCCTGCAGGATGTATTTGAATTCGATTTATTCCGAGCATTTTCAGCTATTTACTTAATTTTTTAAAACACCTGGATTGAAAAAACATATTCAATAATTGAAAACAAGTTTAGAGCCGTTATCTTTGTAAAAAAATAAGTGTGGGAGTAATAAAACTTAACAATATCAAGGTATTTTCATATCATGGATGTCTTGATGAAGAAAGTAAAATTGGAAGCGAATACCGGGTAGATCTTAAAGTTCATGGAGACCTTTCGCATTCTGCAAAGACAGATAAACTTAGTGATACCATAGATTATGTGCATCTTAATAAGATCGTGAAAGAAGAAATGGCGATTCGTTCCAAGTTACTGGAAACCGTGGCTGAAAGGATACTGAAACGCATTATGGATGAACTCATTATGGTGCAGAAGGCTAAGGTAGATGTTTCCAAGATCAACCCCCCTATTGGCGGAAATGTAGCTATGGTTACGGTAAGCAGAACCAAATCCCGCTAGATTTTAGTTTTGAAACTTAAAATTTTTATTACATTTGCCAACCCAATATAGGGCATCGTGGCCGAGTGGCTAGGCAGAGGTCTGCAAAACCTTGTACAGCGGTTCGAATCCGCTCGATGCCTCAACAAAGCTTCCTGTAATCCAGGGAGCTTTTTTTATGGTATTATTTCAAATAATACAGCGGTTCTCCCTAAGCATCGGAACGATAGATGCCTCAACAAAGCTTCCTGTAAAACAGGGAGCTTTTTTTATGGCATTAATTCAAATACGACAGCGGTGCTCCCGAAGTATCGGGACGTTCGATGCCTGAATAAAGTTTTTCAGGAAACTGAATGGCTTTACGAAAAGGATAAAAATTAGCCAGAAAATATATTATTATCTCCTGTTTTCTTCTGGATCTACGAAATGTTCCAGTTTTCCAATAAGAGAATCACTCGGAGTAATTTCTTCGATCTGATCCTTGATCTCATCAACCTGGTTTGGAAATAAACCCTGGAATATCAGCACCCCGCCAAAGACGATCAATAACACACTTATCGCCTTTTTCATCACGTAAATGCGGTTCGGGGTTAATTTCCGGTTCAGTTTTTTAGCAAGAAGGATCTTGGCAATATCAACGACCAGGTATGTTAGAAGTACACTACCCAGGAAAACAGAGATCCTATCGGGCTCCATATCCATTTTAGGGCCAAATACGATGATTACTCCGAGCCAGAAGCCCAGAACACCTATATTGATAAAATTGAGCAGAAAACCCTTCGCACAGAGATTAAAATAAGCGCTTTTTCCAAGTTTCCTGATTTCAGGAGTTTCCTCATCTGTATGAAGAACTTTTTTGCACTGTATAAAACTCATTACCCCATAAGTGGCCAGGATCATACCTCCAAATATGAATAAGGCAGGATCATCCTTTAGTCTTTCCAAAAGTTTGGTAGTACTAAAATAAGCGATGGTAATAAAGACAATATCGGCTAGAATAACGCCTATATCCAGAGAGAAAGCGGCCCTAAACCCTTTTATGGCGGCGGTTTCGAGTAATACGAAAAATACCGGCCCAAATAAAAAAGCCAGAAAAATTCCTAGTGGTAGGGCAGCTAAAACGTCCTGTAACATACAGTTAAGTTGTAATGCAAATGTAAACTTTTTGTCCTTTTAGAAGAACATGATGCTGTTAAAGCCTAATTTCAAGAAGTTTACCTTGATTTTGAAATTAATTAGCTTCTACTTCCTGACGATTTCCTAATAAGGTAAAATCAAGATGTCTTCTTACAAGATCGGCATTTTTAACCTTTACATAAACCTCATCACCTAAAGTGTAAGTTTGCCCGGTTCTTTTACCAATTACGGCAAATTCATCCGGATTATATTCGTAGTGATCATTGTTCATATCCCTTAAACGAATCATTCCTTCACACTTATTCTCAACGATCTCTACAAAGATTCCCCATTCGGTTACACCAGAGATCACACCAAGGAATTCTTCATCCTCATGATCCTGCATGAATTTCACCTGCATGTATTTAATTGAATCCCTTTCGGCATTGGTAGCCAGGTTTTCCATTTCACTGCTATGATGACATTTAGCCTCATATTCCTCTTCACTGGCAGATTTTGCTCCATCCAGATAATGCTGAAGCAACCTGTGTACCATCACATCTGGATACCTACGAATTGGTGAGGTAAAATGAGTATAATAATCGAAGGCTAAACCATAATGCCCAATATTTTCTGTACCATAATAGGCCTTGCTCATGGTTCTAATGGTAAGTGTATCTACCATATTCTGTTCTTTTCTACCCTGAACATCTTCAAGTAATTTGTTCAGAGAAGAAGTGGTAGTGCTGCGATCTTTAAGATTCAGTTTATGCCCGAATCTTCCAACTATAGTTTGCAAAGCAGCTAGTTTTTGATCATCTGGCTCGTCATGACATCTGTAAACAAAAGTCTTTTTAGGGCTCTGTTTCCCAATGAATTCTGCAACTCTCCTATTGGCCAGCAGCATGAATTCTTCAATAAGCTTATTAGCGTCCTTGGCTGTTTTAAAGAAAACTCCAACAGGTTCATTTTCTTCATTCAAATTGAATTTGACTTCCACTTTGTCGAAAGAAATTGCTCCATCACGCATTCTTCTGGAACGCATCTTTTTAGCCAGACGGTTCAAAGTAACCACTGCTTCCACCAAAGCACCACGAACACTATAAGCGTGTTTTCTAATCGAAACATCATCAGGAATAGTTCCTGTTCCCGTTTCTATTATATGCTGAGCTTCTTCATAAGCAAATCGCTCATCTGAATATGTTACCGTTCTACCAAACCACTGATCCTTTACCTGCGCATTATCATCGATTTCAAAAACTGCTGAAAAAGTGAATTTCTCTTCTTTTGGTCTTAAAGAGCAGGCATTATTCGATAAAATTTCAGGTAACATGGGTACTACCCTATCTACCAGATATACTGAGGTTGCACGATCATAGGCTTCTTCATCCAGGATAGTTCCTGGTTGAAGATAATGTGATACATCTGCTATATGAATTCCTATCTCGTAATTACCATTTTCAAGTTTTTGAAAACTTAAGGCATCATCAAAATCTTTCGCATCCTTAGGATCTATAGTAAAAGTAAGTACATCTCGCATGTCTCTTCTTTTACTGATCTCTTCTTCGTTGATGGAAGTATCTATCTGGTTGGCAAATTCTTCAACTTCTTCAGGAAAATCATGTGGTAAGCCGTACTGGGCAAGGATAGAGTGAATTTCGGTATGATGTTCACCGGGAGTTCCCAGAACCCTGGTAATCTTTCCAAATGGAGAATCGGCTTTATCTGGCCATTCTTCAAATTCCACCACTACTTTATCGCCATTCTGGGCACCGTTCAGTTTATTTCCTGAAACAAAGAAATCTGTATACATCGATTTATCATCGATGACCACAAATCCGAAATCTTTTTTCTGCTGAAGCGTTCCAACAAATTCGGTTCTTTTTCTTTTTAAGATCTTGGTGATTTCACCTTCAGATCTTTTTCTTCTTCTGCGGTTATAAACGTAGATCTCTACGGTATCCCCGTCAAAAGCTGCGTGCAGGTCTTTCTGCGCGATAAAAACATCATCTGCAAATTCCTCCACCATCACATAACCATAACCTTTGGTTGTAAGATCGAGTACGCCGGTGTAATAATTCTTATTTCCTTCGATCATGAACTTGCCACGATCTACTTCCTGAATTTCTTTTTTTGCTGCCAATTGAGCCAGTTTTTTAATTATTTGATTTCTGCTACTGGCATCATTTACTCCAAGAATGGAAGCAATTTGTTTGTAGTTATATGTTTTTCCGGAATTGTTTCGAAGTATATCGATGATACTTCTGGAAAGATTGCCTTGTATTTTTGGTTTGTTCTTTTTCTGTTTCTTCATTATCAACTAGTATACGATAAAATTACGCCATTATAATCACTCACACAGGATTTCAGTTTAAAGTTTTGTTAACTCACTATGCTTCAAACCGGTAGTTTCAAAACCGAAAGATCAATTTTTAGATTTTTTTTAGATTCAATTAGGATTAATTCTTAATTTTTTCTTAATTTTACTTTAACATTCCCCCGGACTACTTGCCCCTATATTTGATTAATATTATGAAAGTCAGCAAGTCAGCCAAATTCTCCGCTTTATTTTTTCTGATATTTATTTTCGGAATAATTCTCGTTGTGACCTCCATAAATCGTTCGCTGGATAAAAAGACCGAATTCTTCAGAAAAGAACAGCCAACCCAACCTGTTGCGATAGCATCTACTTATCAGGAATAAAACCTATCTTTAGTTAGGTTAATTCTTTACTTATGAAAGATTATATATGCCTGGCTACTTTTACCTATCCGTACGAATATTTTGTGCTTAAGCTAAAATTCGATGACGGTGGCATTCGCCATTATTTCCAGAACGAAACACTGATTGGCCTTTTGCCCTTATCCTCGGTAGCCTTTGGCGGTATAAGACTAATGGTCCACCCAGCAGATCTTACCAAAGCAAAACAAATAATAGATTCTTTAAATGACAAAACTTCCCATCTAAGGATCGTTTAGTTATAAACATTATATATCATATTTATCTTTTCTTCTTTTTTAAAAAATTAAAATGATGTTATATGATGGTGTGTTAATTTGTAGAACAATTAAAATGAAGTTTGTTTGGTATTTCACTTGTAAGCATTAGCTAACAGGTTATGAACATAAGTGTTAATTCTTAAGTGATTGATATTCTTAGCGTTTTAAGATTTACTTAACAAAAGTTCATAAAATTGAATTAATAAAGTTTCTTGAAAAGTTAGAAGTTAACAATTGTGGATAACGTGTTTTTAAGTGCTCATAAGTATCTAAAAAAATCCAGACTTATAATTTGATTTATCCAGTTTAATGTTGCTATTGTTAAAATTATCTTATAAAACAAATTTCTTTATTAGGAAATCATCATATGTTTTTAACAATTAGGTGTCAATTTTAAAGCCTTGGAATCTAAGCTATTCGATAAAGTAATTAACAATCAAAAATAAGCTAGTTAACAGCCTCTTTTTTTAACTTTGCGGCAAACAATTCAACTATGAAAATATCTATTGGAAATGACCACGCCGGTACCGGTTATAAAAAAATGATCAAGGAGAAACTTGAATCTATGGGTCATACAGTGACTAATTATGGAACCAACTCTGATGATAGTGTAGATTATCCAGATTTTGTACATCCCGTTGCAGAAGACGTGGAAAACAAAAAGGCAGATCTTGGTATCATTATATGTGGTAGTGGTAATGGAGCGAACATGACCGCTAATAAACACCAGGGTGTAAGATCTGCTCTTTGCTGGAATGAAGAGATCGCCAAGCTGGCTAGAGAACATAACGATGCTAATGTATTAAGTATACCAGCTAGATTCGTTTCTGAAGAACTTGCAGAAAAAATGACCGAAACTTTTGTGAATACTCCATTCGAAGGTGGCCGTCACCAAAGAAGGGTAGATAAGATACCGGCAAAAAAATACTGCTCATAACCTATGGCTTTAAACATAGAAGTAAAAAAGTTCAGTGAGTTAAAGCTCACTGAACTTTATGATATTTTACAATTAAGATCGGAAGTTTTCGTGGTAGAACAGGATTGTGTCTATCAGGACATCGATGGTAAGGATGCGGAAGCCCTGCATGTCATAGGTTTTAAGAACGGTAAGATCGTAGCCTATACCCGTTGTTTTAAACCAGGTTATTATTTTGAAGAAGCTGCCATTGGTCGTGTGGTGGTTAAGGATTCTGAAAGAAAACATGGTTATGGCCACGAGATCATGAAAGCATCAGATAAAGCGATAAAGGAGCAATATAAAACCTCCAGGATCAAACTTTCAGCACAACAATATCTAATCAAATTTTACGAATCTCACGGTTACCAAACTACCGGAGAAGGATATCTGGAAGATGGGATCCCCCACATCGCCATGGTAAAGGATTAATTCTTTGTTTTTATAGATCTATTGAAAGGAATGCCCAGTTGAAAGCCAATTTTATCTGAGGTATCGTCTTCCACGATATCTATCCCATACCTAATCTTTTTAGTGTCATCATATGAGAAAGTTCCAAAGATCCTGTCCCAGATACTTAACATATTTCCGTAATTACTATCTGTCCACGGCAATTGGTAATGATGATGGAATTTATGCATATTGGGTGTGACAATGACATAGCTCAATATCTTATCAAGACCTTTTGGCAACCTGATATTCGCATGGGTAAAATAGGTAAAGAAAATACTTAAGATCCGGTAGAAAAGATAATAAGCGACCGGCATTCCCATTATGATCACGGCGATCAAAGCGAATGATTCCCTGATGATAAAATCGAAAGGATGATGCCTGGTACCTGTGGTGGCGTCTACATGGGTGTCGGTATGATGGATTAAATGCAATCTCCACATCCATTTTACTTTATGCAGTAAATAATGCACAAAATACTGTGCGATAAGGTCCAGCACGAAAATAGCCATTATGAGCTCTATCCATATTGGCAGATCAAATAGTTGTAATAAACCGAAATTTGAATCATCCAGCCATAGAAAGATACCTCCAGTTATAATTCCGAAAATGAGGTTGATCAACATTACAAATCCCAGCAGAATGAAATTGGTCCTGGCATGTTTCCATTTATGATACCTGAATTTTACCAGGGCATAGTAACCTTCCAGCATCCAGAAAATACCCAGTACAAATACTATCCAAAGCAGCTTTTGCCAGGTGGGCATATTTTCAAAAAACAAAAGAAAATTTTCCAATTCTCAGGTATTACTTCAAGATCTTAGCGTACTCTTCAGGGCTTTTCAGAATGAACTGAGCTTTAGCAATCTCAGGATTATTCTCTGTATAATATTCATAAAGACCTTCTTTGTAGAAATATCTTTTAATGATCTCATCGGTTAAAAGACTAACGATCTCAGGCTTTTTTTCTTCCAGTTCCTGCTGTTTGAAAGAGGCGATCTGCGATCTTATCTTTTCAACTTCAGGAGCGATCTCAGATTTTAATTCTTCATCTTCCGCTTTATCCATCATCTCGTTCAATTCCCTTTCTGTCGCGGTTTGATATTCAAAATTTGAAGATTTCAGGTAGCTTTTAAAATCCTCAAAATCTTCATCGGTAAAATTAAAATTATCGGGTTTTTTAAGCTCGTGGGAATAATAATAATCTGTCGCGTAATTAAAAATAGCATCCTGAAAGAGCAATGACTGGGTGATATTACTGAATTGTGAGGATTCCATTTTTATATCTGGAAGCACTCCTCCACCATCATAAACTTTTCTACCATTCTTGGTCTTGAACTCATTATAATCTTCAACCTTGGTTCTTATCGCTTTACCATCTTCAGTTCTTCTGCGGTAATCCAGTGCCTGTATACATCTTCCGCTTGGCGTATAATACCTGGAAATGGTAATTTTTAACTGTGTTCCATAAGCAAGTTCACGTGGTCTCTGTACCAGTCCTTTTCCAAAACTTCTTGCTCCCACGATCACTCCCCTGTCCAGGTCCTGCATGGCCCCGGCCACGATCTCACTGGCAGAAGCACTTCTACCATCAACAAGCACCACCAGTGGAATTTTTGTATCTATAGGTTCCTTCTTGGTAAAATATTCCCGGTTATATTTTTCGATAACAGATTTGGTGGTAACAATAAGCTCACCTTCAGGAATAAAAATATTACTAACGTTTATAGCTTCGTTAAGCAATCCACCCGGGTTACCCCTTAGGTCTAAAATGATCTTATCTGCACCCTGGTTTTTAAGGTCTTTTAAAGCTCTGGCGACTTCTGTAGAAGCTTTTGCGTTGAACCTTGAAAGCACGATATATCCAGATTTATCTTCTAATAATTTATAAAATGGAACAGCATTCAGCTCTACCGAACTTCTTTTTAGGGAAGTGGTCTTGATTTCTCCCTGGCGGCGGTAAGTGATATCTATATTACTTTCTGGAGCGCCATTAAGCAATTCTCCCGCATCTTCTTTAAAATCTACTACATTGATATTTCCGATTTTAATTATCTCATCTCCCGCTTTTAAACCGGCTTTATCGGCAGGATAATCTTTATAAGTCTCCACTACGGTGATAGCCTCGGGCCCTGTTTTTACCAGTGCTCCAATACCGGTATATTCCCCCGCGCTATTGATCCTGGCTGCCTCAACATCCTGTTCGTTCCAGTAATTGGTATAAGGATCCAGATCTGTAAGCATGGATTTAATGGCAGTATCCATAAGTGCCGCAGGATTCGTTTCATCAACGTAGTTCATGTTGATCTCCTTGAAAAGCGTGGTGAAGATCTCTATCTGTTTGGCGATCTCAAAAAAGTCTGATTTAAAACTTACGGTACCAATGAAAATTCCGATCAGAACAACCGGAAGGATGATGATTTTGATGATGCGCTTTTTCATTTTTTTCAATTTTTTTCACTGAATTTCTTCAGAATTCTTATCATGTTCTCTTCTAGTTTTTCGTAGGTTATTTCGTCTCGGGAAATATAAATGAACATGAAGGCCTGGGAAGTAGATAAATCACTTGTAACAAGATACTTATTTTTTCTGAAAACTTCCCGCATCAATCTTTTAATTCTATTTCGTTTAACCGCGGTCTTCACGAGTTTCTTAGGAACAGAAACTCCGGTCTTAAGTCCAGGTAATTCTGAACTTTCAAAAGAGGTATACACCAGTTTTAAAGGATAGGATTTGATACTTTTTCCTTCCACAAATAACTTATCTATAAGTTTTTTGCTTTTTAAACGGTCTTTCTTTCCGAATCCTTGGTCCATCTTACTTAACATGCGGTAAAAGTAGCAATTCCACAATTAATTAAAATAATTCAAATATGACAGTGATCATAGTATGATATGCTGAATTTCAATTAATTGTATGTTCATTCTTAGGATATGGGAAATTTAGAAGTTTCTGTTTTAAATAGAAAAAAGGATAGGGCAAGCTTTGTAAATCACCTCATTAAAGATCTGCAGGCTTTAGATCATTTAATTGAAAATGATCTCATAGAGAAATCGCCTATAAGAATTGGGGCAGAACAGGAATTTTGCCTCATCAACAATTATTTCTTACCGGTAAATAATTCGCTCGACATTCTGGAGGATCTCGATGATGATCATTTCACGACCGAAATTGGACGGTATAACCTGGAACTTAATCTTGACCCATTAGAACTGACTTCAGATTGTTTTTCCAGGCTGCACAAAACGCTGAATTCCTATTTAAAGAAAGCTGAAGTAATTGCTAATAAGCACGATTCCCGTATCATTTTAACCGGCATCTTACCTACCCTGCGTCTAAGGCATATTTCAGAAGAATATATGACCGAAAAGCCGAGATATTTTGCGCTGAACGATGCTATAAAAAGATCTAGACAACAGGATTTCTGGATACATATCAAGGGAGTAGATGAACTCAATCTTATGCATGATTCGGTTATGTTGGAGGCCTGCAATACGAGTTTTCAAATGCATCTGCAGATCAACCCAGACGAGTTCATAGATAAATATAACTGGGCACAGGCGATCGCTGGTCCAGTTCTAAGCGTATGTGTTAACTCCCCTATTCTCTTTGGAAAGGAACTTTGGTCTGAGACCCGAATTGCCCTTTTTAATCAAAGTACAGATACCCGGGCCAATTCCTTTGTGCTGAATGAAAAGCAAGCCAGGGTAAGTTTTGGATCGCACTGGGAAACAAAAGGGATTACAGATATTTTTAAAGACAATATCTCCAGGTTTAGAAGTCTGTTAACTTCAGATTTTGATGAAGACAATATGAGCCAGTTAGAACAGGGCAAAATTCCTAAGTTAAAAGCACTTAATCTTCATAATGGCACTGTCTACAGGTGGAACAGGGTATGTTATGGTGTTGGGGGTGGAAAGCCTCATGTACGTATAGAATGCAGGTATATTCCAGCAGGACCTAGCGTTTTAGATGAGATCGCAAATATGGCTTTGTGGATAGGGTTAATGATGGGACAGCCGGAAGAATTCAGGAATATTCATGAAAGGGAAGATTTCAGGAATGTAAGAGCGAATTTTTATAAAGCCGGTCGTACGGGTCTCGATTCGGTATTTACCTGGAATGGCAGGCAAATTACCGCAAAACAGCTTCTTTTGAAGGAGTTACTCCCCATTGCAAGAAAAGGACTGGAAAAATGCCACATTTTAGAAGCAGATATAGATAAATATCTGAACGTAATAGAAAAGAGATTAGAGACCTGGAATGGTGCCGAGTGGACCGTTAAAAGCTTTAGAAGTCTTCAGGAAAAGAAAAAACCTCTGGAAGCCATGCAGGTATTGACTTCCTATATCTATGAGAATCAAAAAAAGGATCTACCAGTTAGTGATTGGAGGATCTTAGAGTCCGATATTTCTACCCACTTCCATATTCAGCGTATCGTTAAACATAACATGAACACCAACATCTATTCTGTTGATCCAAAAGATAGCCTGCAACTGGTGATTAATATGATGCTCTGGAATAATATACATCATATGCCCGTGATCAATTCAAAAAAAATGATCATTGGATTATTGAGCTGGAGTGATATCGAAAAATATGTAGGAAACGGAGATAGCCAGCAGCTTTACGTACAGGATGTAATGAAGAAAGACCTTATCACCACCACACAGGACCAGCCTTTAAATGAGGCTGTAGAGCTTATGAAAAATAATAAAATAGGTTGCCTTCCTGTGATAAATAGAAATAAACTTATCGCCATACTAACTAAGAATGACCTGAACATATGACCCCGGAATTTCAAAAGGAAGTCACCATAGAAGATCTGAAAAAAAGGAGGTTTTTAAAAGTTCTTAAAAGCGAAAGAACTGGTCCCGTTTTGATCTTCTTTGCCGGGATACATGGTAATGAACCGGCTGGAATGATTGCTTTGGAGAAGGTTTTAAGTGAAATAGATCCAAAAATGCTTCAGGGGAGTGTTTATGCCATATCAGGGAATTTGAAAGCACTCTCTAAAAACAAGAGATATCTGGATTGTGATCTTAACAGGATGTGGACTTCTGCCAGGATAGAAAAAAGATCTTTTGAGAAAGAATTATATGCTGAAGATCTTGAACAGGAGGAATTGTTCGGGATCATCCAGGAGATAATTTCAGAAAATAAAACTCCACTTTACTTTATAGACCTGCATACAACTTCCAGTGATACCCTGCCTTTTATAACCATAAATGACAGTCTCATAAACCGCAGGTTTTCAAAACTTTTTCCCGTTCCCGTGATCCTTGGGATCGAAGAATACCTTGAAGGACCCCTTTTAAGCTATATCAATAATCTTGGTTTTGTTTCTCTTGGTTTTGAATCTGGCCAGCATACCTCTAAAGAAGCTGTTTATAATGCGGAATCTTTTATAAGAATGGCACTGCATTTTTCGGGAATATTGAAACTCAGTGACCAGGTGGAAAAGGAATCTTTAAAACTGGCCAAAGCGGCTGAAAATAATAGAAAAATATACGAGATCATCTACAGATATAATATCATGAAGAACGAACATTTTAAGATGAAACCGGGTTTTGTAAGTTTTGAAAAGGTAGAAAAAGGAACCTTACTGGCAACGAGCGATGAAAGGGATATCTACCTTTCGCGGAAGGCAACCATGTTCATGCCACTGTATCAGAAAAAAGGTGAGGATGGTTATTACCTCATCAGAAAAATTGAACCTTTCTTTTTGCGATTATCAGCTTATTTAAGAAAGATCAATGCCGATCATGTTCTGGTGCTACTACCCGGTGTTTCCTGGGAGAATTCTAACAGGTCTGCCCTATTGATTAATTTGAAAATAGCGAGGTTCCTGGCGAAACAAATTTTCCATTTGCTGGGTTACAGGAGCAGGGAAACAGGACCTGATCATATAAAGGTTAGCAGCCGTGACCGGGTTTCAAAAATGGAGCTTTATAGGGAACTTAAATGGTATAAAAAAGCCCTTTCATGACAGAAAGGGCTTTTTAAAAAATTAAGTGTTCAAATATTAATTACTTGAATCTGAAGTATTATCTGAATCGCTCCATTTATTATTTGAACGGTCTACATCTGCCATTAACTTGGATTCGTCAATTTCTATCACAGAGATCTTATCTTTTGTTACAGGAATTTCTAACTGGTAACCAGGAAATGCCCAGGCCCAGTCTTTTTCAACAGTTCTATTCTGTCCGGCTGCAGCTGGTTTTTCCCAACGCATCATCTGCAATGGAATGTAGAACGTTTCTTTAGAACCATCGGTATAAGTAACATCAACATCTACAGGCATAGGCATAGCTCCTTTTCTCTGTAAAATAATCTTTGTGTTTTCTCCATCCCCTTCTACAGAATTGATCGCGTAATCTATCGTATTGGTAGTCTGTGTCCAGTCGGTTAAATACCAGTCAAGTTCAGCTCCGGAAACCTTTTCAGCAATTCTAATAAAATCGTTTGGAGTTGGATGTTTGAATTTCCATTCGTCATAATAGCGATTAAGGGTTTTTGCCAGGTTTTCCTCTCCTATAACATAACCTAACTGAGCAAGGAACACAGCGCCCTTAGAATAAGCCGCAGCACCATATAATGCATTCATGGCATAACGATCTGCATGAGTTGTTTGTGGCTGTTCCTTACCTGAATTTGCCAGGTATCCATAGCCTCTGTATGATCCAGTATGTGGATTTTCGGCATTCTTACCAAGAACTACATTTTCAGCTTCAGAAGAGATATAAGAAGTGAAACCTTCATCCATCCATTCATGTTTACTTTCATTGGTAGCAAGCAGATGCTGGAACCAGGCGTGAGCCATCTCGTGAGCGGTTACTCCTACCAGGCTTTCAAAAGAACGTTCCCCGGTAATAAGGGTTAGCATCGCGTACTCCATTCCGCCATCTCCACCCTGAACCACAGAATATTGATCCCATGGATAAGGGCCTATATGTTCATTGAAGTATGCAAGTAATTCGGCAGTTTTAGGCTGAAGTTTCTTCCAGTTATCCTTGATCTCATCGTTATCCTTGTAAAGGAAATGAAGCACGGTGCCATCTTCTGCTACCAGTTTATCATGTATATAGTCTGGATCTGCAGCCCAGGTGAAATCATGCACCTTAGGAGCAACGAAATGCCAGGTATGTTTGTCTCCTTTGGATTTTACTTTTGTACCCTCTTTTTCATAACCATGGCCTATTTCCTGTGGATTCTGAAGATATCCGGTACTACCTAAGGTGTATTCATCATCAATAGTGATCTTTACATCGAAATCTCCCCAAACTCCGTGAAATTCACGAGCGATATATGGATCTGCATGCCATCCCTGAAAATCATATTCAGCTAATTTAGGGTACCACTGGCTCATGGAAAGAGCTACACCTTCAGAACTGTTTCTACCAGATCTCCTTATCTGCTCTGGCACCTGACCTTCAAAATTCATATTAAAGGTGGTCTTTTCACCAGGTAGAATTGGCTTGGCAAGCTCTACTTCCAGTACTGTTCCTACTTCTTCATATTGAAGTTCTTTCCCATCCTGGGTAAGGGAATTCACTCTAAGGTATCCCTGTTGTTCAGGAGAAAGACCGGTGATCCTGCTTACGATCTCAGGATTTTCCTTAGTTCCTTTATTCATGGTCATTCTACTGTCTGGATCTGGCACACTTTCCAAGCGGGCATTCATTTCGCTATCTGGCTGGAAGGCATTAAAAAACAGGTGATAGAAAACCCTGTTCAGGGTATCTGGAGAATTATTGGTATAAACCAGTTCCTGGGTTCCGGTATATTTGAAATTCTCAACATTCATGTCTACCTCCATGGTGTAATCTACATGCTGTTGCCAGTAAGAGGTATTATTCTGAGCCTGTAAAAGGCCTGTAGTAATTAATAAAAAACTAAAAAGTATCTTATTCATTTTTAATTGTTTTTAGAGATTTGGTCGGCTAAGATTAATGCGTTATATAAGTTGGCCATCTTTCCTGAAGTGGACAAACTTTCGAATTTTTTGGTATTGCTTCTATCACCTCCAACGATAACTGTAGCATTGGTAGTAAGACCGCTATCCATAATAACCTGCTTTACCTGAGCGGCGCTAAGTTGCGGATAATAACCTCTGATAATTGCGGCAATACCTGCAACGGCCGGTGAAGCCATTGAAGTTCCCTGTAGGTACTCATATTCGTTATTAGGGGTTGTAGACCATATTTTGGTTCCTGGTGCGAAAACATCTACGTTGGTTTTTCCGTAATTAGAGAATTCTGCTACAAGTCCAGAACCATACTCATAATTTAAGGCTCCAACGGTAAGGAAATTATCTGCAAACTCTGTAGTGCTAGTAGGATCCTGGTCATTCGGATAAACCCTGTTAGAATCAAGGTCAAGCCCTTCATTACCTGCTGCATTCACGATTAATACATCATTTTCAGCAGCATATTTTATGGCATCTATCACCCATTCCGGATTGGTAGAAAAGTATTTACCAAAACTGGTATTGATCACTTTTGCGCCATTATCTACAGCATATCTAATTCCAAGAGCGATATCCTTGTCATACTCATCTCCATCTGGTACTGCTCTAACCACCATTATTCTGGCGTTGCTGGAAACACCTTTAAGTCCAATATCGTTAGAACGATCTGCCGCGATGATCCCGGCAACGTGGGTACCGTGCTTCACATGCTCCTTATCTGGCTCTGGTCCAGAAACTTCATTGTTTCCATAATCGGTATCAGTGATATCATATGGATCGTCACCAGTAACCGCACGGCCATCAAGCTCCAGATTAAAATGGGTAGAAAGTCTGTCTTTATAATAATCTATGGCTTCATTCAATTCCTTTAATGCTTCCGGAATATTCTCGTTCACGTTATACTGGATCTGGGAAAGTATAGATTTGTACTGACTCATCTGCTGAGTCTCTGGTTTAAAATCTGAAAGTTGCTGCTTGGTGTAATCCTCAGTTCCTAATTTCGCTGAAACGGCATTATGCGCGGTAGTGATCTGCTCTTTGATCTGAAGGTATTGATCACGGGTTTGTACAGATTCGTTATACTCTTTTTCATATTCTGCTTTGGCAGCTTTATAGGTGTTGTATTCTTCACGATCTGCCGTACTTATACTGCTTTCAGATTTACCCTCAAATTTTGGTTTCAGTCTTTTATAAATACGGGTATACTCCATATTTTCTGCGACTGCGTCACCCAGGAAATTCCATCCATGAATGTCGTCTATATAACCGTTGTTATCATCATCCTTTCCGTTACCTGGTATCTCGTCTGTGTTAGTCCAGATAACGCCTTGAAGATCTTCATGATCAATGTCTACACCGCTATCAATAACTCCAACGATCACCGGGGAAGGCCTGTTCTTCTTAATGATTTCAGCATATGCCTTATCCACGCTCATTCCCGGAATGGTGTCGGTTAAAAGATCTGCATTGGTCCAGGTCTTTAACTGTGCATCACTAAGATCTCTAACTTTTAAAGGGATAGAATCGATATTCTTTACCGGCGTAGAAACTATTTTAGGTGCGGTACTGCTACATCCGGTAATGATACCGGCAGCAAGTAGGGATAGAAATGGTTTAAAAAAAGGTATCTTCATGTCTTATTTTAGTTAAAGATTTCGTTGAAAGTGTGGGTTTTATCAAGCCTCACTCCTTTCTCAGTGTGTTTTAGGGTTATTATTTCATTATGAGCATCATGCTCTAAGAACAAATAGTAATTTTCATCTGCAGCCGTTTCCAGAAAGTTCTTCTTTTCTGGAAGCGTTAGCAAAGGTCGCGTATCGTATCCCATTACATAGGGTAAAGGAATGTGACCTGCAGTTGGAAGCAGATCTGCCATAAAAACAAGCTTTTTCCCTTTATAATCGATATGCGGGATCATTTGTTTATCTGTATGTCCATCTACAAATAATACGCCAAAGCCCAGTTCTTTATAGGTAGAAAAGCTTTTATCTTCTTCTCTATCAATAAAATGTAATTTTCCACTTTGCTGCATAGGAATAATATTTTCCTTCAGAAAGGAGGCCTTTTCGCGGTCGTTAGGTTCTGTGGCCCATTTCCAATGTTCTTCGTTACTCCAGAAACGCGCATTTTTAAATGCCGGTTCGTAGCCTGTCCTGTCCTTGTTCCATTGGATGCTACCGCCACAATGGTCAAAATGAAGATGGGTCATGAACACATCGGTAATATCATCACGGTGAAAACCATGCTTTTTTAAAGACTTATCGATATTATCATCGCCCCATAAATAATAATAGCTGAAGAATTTCTCGCTTTGCTTGTCTCCCATGCCGGTATCTATGAGCATTAGCCGGTCGCCATCTTCAATTAAAAGACACCTGGCAGCGATATCTATCATATTGTTAGCATCTGCAGGATTAGTCCTGTTCCAGAGGCTCTTAGGGACCACGCCGAACATAGCTCCCCCGTCCAGTTTAAAATTTCCTGCTTCAATGGGATATAGTGTCATGGTTTATTTTTTTACAAATTCCCCGCAAAATAGAAAAAGTTAAAGCCTTTTCGAATTATTTTCACTTCATTTAACAGGATGACATTATAGAAAGCCTTTATATATTAAGCTTTCAGAGTTAAACATTTTTAATATTTTTAGCTTTTATAAGTAAATTTAAAACGCATGATAGAATTAGCAGGAATAGTGATTTTGGGTATACTGGCTCAATGGTTGGCGTGGAGATTTAAAATTCCGGCAATTCTGCCTTTAATACTTATAGGCCTTGCCGTTGGACCTATATCTACATTTTATACCGCAGACGGATCCAAATTGATAGAGCCTATTTGGGATGGTGAATCGGGATTATTTCCCGGTGACAGTTTATTCTATTTTGTGTCTCTGGCCATTGGGATCATCCTGTTCGAAGGAGGTCTTACCCTGCGCAAGGGGGAAATATTGAACGTAGGCCCCGTTATTCTTAAACTAATTACTATCGCGGTGATCGTAACCTTTGTAGGTGCTGGTATCGCCGCACATTTTATATTTGATCTTAGCTGGCAGATAAGTTTCTTATTCGCTGCTCTTATTATTGTTACCGGACCAACCGTAATTACCCCTATTCTCCGGAATATCCCATTGAAAAAGGATATTTCAGCGATCTTAAAATGGGAAGGGATCCTGATAGATCCAATTGGAGCCCTGGTAGCGGTATTGATGTTCGAATTTATTAGTGCAGGTACGGGAACAGAGTTCACCGAAACTGCTCTTATGGAATTCGGGAAGATCGTGCTTTTCGGATTTACTTTCGGGTTTACTTTTGCCCATGCCCTGGCCTTTGCCATCAAGAAGAATGTAATTCCGCATTATTTGCTGAATGTACTTACGCTGGCAACTGTTTTAGGAGTATTTGTACTTGCCGATCTTTTTGCCCATGAAAGTGGACTTTTAGCCGTGGTAGTTATGGGAATGGTGATGGGTAATATCAACCTTCCTAACCTTAAGGAGCTGCTTTATTTCAAGGAATCCCTGAGTGTATTATTGATCTCGATATTATTCATTTTACTGGCGGCAAATATCAACGTGGAAGACCTCTTGCTGGTTTATGATATTAAAGCCTTGATCTTATTTGGAGCCGTAGTACTGGTGATAAGACCTTTAGGGGTTTTTGTTAGTAGTATTGGCTCTTCTCTGAAGATCAACGAAAAATTATTCATTAGCTGGGTAGGACCTCGAGGTATTGTAGCCGCGGGTATTGCTTCACTTTTTGGACTGGAACTCGCCAGCCAGGGAGTTGAAGGAGCTGAATATATTACTCCCCTGGTATTTATGATCGTGCTGGGAACGGTATTGCTGAATGCTACTACGGCGAGATTATTTGCTCAGCTGGTAGGAGTATTTTTAAAGAACTAACAGGGGATTCTTATTATTGGAGCTTCAACCATATCCAGGTTAATAGCCTCTTACCTGAAGAAGAACAAAAGGCATGTCGTACTGGTAGATAGTAACGGAGCAAATATCAGAAAGGCCCGTGAACTGGGGCTGGATGCCATCCAGGAAAACGTTTATTCAGATGATCTTATTAATAATATAGAATTGAGTGATGTTGGTTATTTGATGGCTATGACCGGGAACACCGAAGTAAACCTGAATGCTATCGAAAAGTTCAGAAAACATTTTGGTGAAAATGGATCTTTTAGAGTTGTTTCTTCAGATGAGATGTATGATCCTGAAAACAATCCTAAGGAAGGTTTATTCTCCCAGACAGATGATTATATTAAACTGACCAATCTTGCCCGTAAATACCCTTCTATTCACGAAATAGAGCTTAATTCCAAGGAACATTACGACGGGTTGATAGAGATAAGCAAAACCGATCCCGATATTATCCCGCTTTTTGTAAAGAACAATGAAGGGGAATTGAGTATTATCCCATCTAATAGTACCGAGGTAGAGATTGAAGAAGGATACCTGATGGTCTATCTAGGTAAACAAATAGAGCCGGGAGATAGCGAGGAAAAAGAAAATATTGAAGAGAATATAGAGCAGGATTAGGCCTGCTCTTTTTCCATTTCTTCGATAAGTTCATCGGTGATTTCGAGGTTGTGATATACGTTTTGCACATCATCGTCATCCTCGAACTTTTCAACCAGGTTAAGGATCTTAATAGCATCTTCTACCGGTAATTCTAAAGTATTCAAAGGAATACGCTGAACTTCAGAATTCTTAGGTTCTATGTTGAGTTCCTCCAGTTTTGAAGACATGCTTCCAAAGTCGGTGAAATCTGTATAGACGGTAAGGTAATCGTCTTCTTTTTCAAATTTCGAAGCTCCTCCTTCGATCAATTCCAGTTCGAATTCTTCCAGGTCCATTTCGATCTTCTCTTTTTCGATAACGAAAACACCTTTTTTGTCGAACAGGAATTCCAAGGAGCCATTGGTTCCAAGGCTACCTCCGTTCTTGGAAAATATAGACCTGACCGAAGCTACCGTACGATTTGTATTGTCTGTGGTACATTCCACGAAAATGGCAATCCCGTTTGGACCGTATCCCTCAAAAGTTACCGTCTCATAATTATCTGCATCTGCCCCACTCGCCTTTTTTATTGCGCGTTCAATGGTATCCTTGGGCATGTTAACCCCTTTCGCATTCTGTATAGCATTTCTAAGACCTGGATTCGCCTCAGGGTCTGGTCCTCCACCTTCTTTAACCGCCACGGTGATTTCTTTTATCGCCCTGGTGAATTGCTTAGCTCTCTTCTTGTCCTGTGCTCCTTTTCTGTGCTTTATATTCGCCCATTTACTGTGTCCGGCCATTTTTAGAAATAAGTTTATAGTTCGTAGTTCGGAGAATTTCCGATTCTTTTGAAAAACAAATTTAAAAAAACTATAGGGAGACTTAAAATATAAACCTAACTAACTGAAAGTTGATGGGTTAAGAAGTATATTGGTTATAAAGAACGTAAGAATGGGTTCTTTAATCTATATATATTATGGAATATTTCAATTTTGAAAAACTCGAGGTTTATAATAAATCAATATTATTTACCGATTTAGTATATTTCAAAACGAAAGATTTCCCCAAGGAAGAATTATATGGATTAACTTCTCAACTAAGAAGAGCAGCTTCTTCCATTGCCTTGAATATTGCTGAAGGCTCTGGGGGTACCAAGAAGGAATTTAACAGATATCTCGTAATTGCTTCAAATTCCTTAAATGAATGTATTGTTTGTATAACTATTGCAGAGAGACAGAAATATATAAGTGCTGAAGATCAAACACAAATGCGTTTAAATTTGACGGAGATATCAAAAATGATATCGGGTCTCAAAAAATATCTTTTAAGAGAATAATCTATCTACGAACTCTGAACTAAAAACTCCGAACTACAATTAATCGTTCAGCTTAAGAACCGCCATAAATGCTTCCTGTGGGATCTCTACGTTCCCTACCTGGCGCATACGCTTCTTACCTTTTTTCTGCTTTTCAAGTAGTTTTCTCTTACGTGAGATATCTCCTCCATAACATTTCGCAGTAACATCTTTACGAAGTGCTTTTACTGTTTCCCTGGCGATGATCTTCGCACCGATCGCAGCCTGAATTGGAATATCAAACTGTTGCCTTGGTATAAGTTCCTTCAGCTTTTCACACATTTTCTTACCAATATCGTAAGCATTATCTACGTGTAATAACGCTGAAAGAGCATCTACTTTATTGGCGTTAAGCAGTACATCTACTTTTACCAATTTAGATTCTCTCATTCCAATAGGCGAGTAATCAAAAGAGGCGTACCCACGGGAAACCGTTTTAAGCCTGTCATAGAAATCAAATACGATCTCGGCCAGTGGCATGTCGAAAGTAAGTTCTACTCTCTCTGTAGTAAGATATGTCTGGTTGGTGATCTCTCCCCTTTTTTCAATACAAAGCGACATTACGTTCCCAACATAATCAGATTTTGTAATGATCGTAGCCTTAATGAATGGCTCTTCTACCCTGTTCAAAGTCGAAGGCTCAGGAAGATCTGATGGGTTATTTACAAGAATGATATCATTCGGATTCTTATTGGTATACGCATAATAAGATACGTTAGGAACCGTAGTAATTACGGTCATATCGAACTCACGCTCCAGTCTTTCCTGGATGATCTCCAGATGCAGCATTCCAAGGAATCCACAACGGAAACCAAAACCAAGAGCAGCAGAACTTTCAGGAGTGAACACCAAAGAGGCATCGTTCAACTGAAGTTTCTCCATAGAGGCTCTCAATTCCTCGTAATCTTCTGTATCTACAGGATATATACCTGCGAAAACCATTGGTTTTACATCCTCGAAACCGGCAACAGCCTCGGTAGTTGGGTTTATAGCACTGGTAATGGTATCCCCTACTTTTACTTCGCGGGCATCTTTAATACCGGTGATCAAATATCCAACATCACCTGTTTTTATCTCTTTACGCGGAAATTGTTTTAAACGAAGGGTTCCTACTTCATCCGCATCATAGGTCTTATCTGTAGCAACGAACTTGATCTTTTCCCCTTTTTTAATGGAACCGTTGATCACCCTGAAATAGGTCTCAACTCCTCTAAAAGGATTATAAACCGAATCAAAAATTAGCGCTCTTAATGGGGCATCAACTTTTCCGCTTGGAGCAGGAATACGACTGATGATCGCATCAAGGATCTCTTTAATTCCAAGACCTGTCTTGGCACTAGCCGGAATTACTTCGGAAGGATCACAACCTAAAAGGTCTACGATATCATCGGTAACTTCTTCAGGATTCGCGCTGGGAAGGTCTACTTTATTTAAAACCGGAATGATTTCCAGGTCGTTTTCAAGAGCAAGGTATAAGTTAGAAATGGTCTGGGCCTGAATGCTCTGTGCTGCATCTACCACTAGTAGTGCGCCTTCACAAGCGGCGATCGACCTTGAAACCTCATAAGAAAAGTCAACGTGACCGGGTGTGTCGATTAGATTCAAAACATATTCTTCCCCCTCATGGACGTAATCCATTTGTATCGCGTGACTTTTAATGGTGATCCCGCGTTCACGTTCCAGATCCATACTGTCCAGAAGTTGTTCCTGCTTTTCCCTTTCGGTTACCGCACCGGTAAAGTCCAGTAATCGATCTGCCAGTGTACTTTTCCCGTGATCAATATGCGCAATTATGCAAAAGTTCCGAATGTTCTTCATCTCCTGATTTCCTAACTAATTAAGTCTGCAAATATAGTTTATTTGTATGTCTTCAGAGAATATTTCTAAGCCTACTCTATTTTCTGTTTCAGTTACAAGAATAATCTTCAAAAATTAATAACTTTAATAAAAATTTTATAAAAGTATTTGTTTAAAATAAAAAATTATATATACTTTGTTACTGCCGATTTGTAATTTTTAAAAAGGCACGTTCATTATTACCTACCATTAATTTACGAAAGAATATGAAAATATTAGGTGTAGATATAGGTGCTACAAAAATACAGGTTGGGATCGTGGAGGACGGTAAGCTTTTGAAGGAGACCAGGTTTCCTACGCTATCAGGATCATCTAAAGAAGATATCATGAGAAATCTTATCGAGGGCATTGAGTCTTTAGGAGATCACGAATATATAGGAATAGGAATTGGAGTTCCCGGGCTTATCGATGAAGAAAATGGGATCGTTTATGATCTTTTGAATATTGCATCCTGGAAAGAAGTTCATCTAAAGAAGTATCTCGAGGATCATTTCAAAGTCCCTGTGAAGATCACCAATGACGCTAACATTTTTGCTCTAGGGGTGAAGACCTTCGGTGAGGGAAAGAATTTCAGGAACTTCGTGGGAATTACCATGGGCACCGGCTTTGGTACTGGGATAATCGCCAATAAAAAGCTTTATTCCGGAAGCCTTTCAGGAGCAGGAGAATTAGGGAGTATACCATATTTAGATAAGACCATAGAAGATTATTGCAGCGGGAAATTTTTTAGGGTAGAACACGGTCTTAAAGGAAGTGAAGTTTTCAGTTTAGCTGAAAAAGGAGAAGAAAAAGCATTGCAGATCCTTGAAGAATATGGAAAACACCTGGGTGAAGCAATTAAGCTGATGCTTTACATACTATCTCCTGAAGCTGTTTTTCTTGGTGGTTCGGTTAGTAATTCCTTTAAATATTTCGAGAAATCATTGCATGATTCTGTCAGCGAATTTCCATTTAAAAGAATCCTGGATCAATTGATCATAAAAACATCAGATATAGAGAATATTGCTATTTTAGGTGCTGCTGCTCTTATCATTTCCGAAGAGAAAAATATTGCAGAGAAGCACTAGAAAAAATAAATCAAACCTACCTTAAATCCTATTTCACGCTATTATGGCAAATTCAGTCGCAAAAGAAGGAGTTAAATCTTCGAATATTACCGAAAATACCACCCGGTCCATAATCATTATTGGTGCCTTATTTTTCATTTTCGGATTTGTTACCTGGCTAAATTCCCTGCTCATCCCATACCTGGAGATAGCCTGTGAACTTACCAAGTTCCAGTCCTTTTTTGTAACCTTTGCTTTTTATATCGCCTATGTGGTGATGGCTCCCGTTTCTACTAAAACGCTTAACAGACTGGGCTTTAAGAAAGGAATGTCGGTAGCGCTTGTAATTATGGCTTTTGGAGCTTTGTTATTTATTCCAGCCGCGATCACCAGGACCTATTTCCTGTTCCTCACCGGTCTATTTATCATGGGAAGCGGACTCGCGATCCTGCAAACAGCTTCAAATCCTTATGTGACCATTGTTGGCCCTGCGGAAAGTGCTGCCAAGCGAATTAGTATTATGGGAATCTGTAACAAGCTTGCCGGGGCTATCGCGCCAATTCTTATAGGTTTCTTTTTACAGCTTGAAAAAGCAGATGAATTGCAATCTGAAATTGCCAATCTTACCTCTGCTGAAAGGATCAACGAGTTAAATGAAATGGCCCTTCGGGTGATTCCACCTTATATTGGGATCATTGTGGTTTTGTTATTATTGGCTCTTTGGGTTTATAAATCCAGCCTTCCTGAAGTAGATACAGATGAAGAGGATGAAACCCTTTCATCTACAAATGCAGGGAAAAACAGTGTCTTCGATTTCCCTCATGTTATTCTTGGAGTGATCACTTTATTCATATATGTAGGAGTAGAGGTGATCGCCGCAGATAGTATTATTAGTTATGGCGCTTCCCAGGGAATCGCTCTTACCACTGCAAAATATTTCGCCACCGGGACCATGGTTTCTATGGTCGTAGGATATATTATAGGAATTGTTACTATTCCAAAATTCATAAAACAGGAAAATGCGTTGAGGGTCTCTGCAGTTCTGGGAGTTGTTTTCTCTCTGTTAGCTATTTTCACCAGTGGTTATGTCTCCCTTGCCTTTATAGCGCTATTAGGACTGGCCAACGCCTTGATGTGGCCGGCGATCTGGCCTTTAGCCCTGGCAGATGTTGGTAGGTTTACCAAAGCAGCCTCCTCTTTACTGGTGATGGGTATTGCCGGGGGAGCTATTATTCCATTGGTCTATGGAGCATTGGCCGAGAACTGGAATCCGCAGGATGCATACTGGGTAATGATCCCGTGCTATTTATTCATTCTTTACTTCGCTGTTTCAGGTTATAAAATCAGGAAATCATGAGACCATATATCTTATCTGAAAGCAACTGGAAATCCATCAAGGAAGAAAAGACCGAGGTAGCTATACTCACCTGGGGCGCTACCGAAGCTCATAATTACCATTTGCCATATGGTACAGATAACTATCAAATCGAAGCGATTGCTGCGGAAGCCGGAAAATTAGCCTGGAATAAAGGTGTAAAACTTAAGGTTCTGCCTAATATTCCTTTTGGGGTGAATACCGGTCAGGCAGATATCACGATGGATATGAATTTGAATCCGAGTACCCAGCTTGCTATTCTCTCTGATCTTATCGAGGTGTTAAACCGTCAGAATACTTACAAACTCATCTTGCTGAACGGTCACGGAGGAAATAATTTTAAACCAATATTACGGGAATTAGGACTGAAATATCCAAAAATGCTATTGATAGCTACCAACTTCTTTGATGTGGTAGATAAATCTCAATTTTTCGAAGAAAAAGGAGATCATGCCGACGAAATGGAAACCAGCCTGATGCTTCATCTTAAACCTGAACTAGTTTCAGATCTTAAGGAAGCAGGGGACGGGAAAGAAAAAAAATCCAGGATCACCGGAATTCGAGAAGGCTGGGCCTGGTCTGAGAGGCAATGGTCTATGGTAACGGCAGATACTGGGATTGGTGATCCTCGCAAGGCTACCAGCGAAAAAGGAGAAAAGTTCTTTAAAGCGGTCACTCAAAAACTGGCTAATCTAATCTTGGAGGTTTCGGCGGTTGAGATCGATAATAGATACGAAAAATAAAATAGACAGTCATTAAAACTCGTCATATGAAAGCAATACTAATAAAATACCTGCCAGTTTTCAGTTTGATCCTAATGCTCAATCTTTCCTTTGGCATGCAAGAAACACCGGATGCTAAGAATATAGGTTCTGAATTCCTTGCAATTATCCCTACACCTCAAAATATTTTTTGGGGTACAGAATTCTATATTCTTCCGGTTAATAATACTATTTGTTATGATGCTAGCAGCGCTAACTCTGTCCATTGGGTTGAAAAGTTGCTAAATGCCGCCGGTAAAAAATCAAATTCTACCGAAGCTAAAGATTGCGGAAACTGGAAACTAGATATAGATGAACAATTGAAAGATGAATTAGGTGAGGAGGGATACAAGCTTAAGATCGACGATACAGGGATAAGCATTCAAAGTGCCACCGAGGCAGGAATGTTCTACGGGATACAGACTTTAAGACAATTCTTTCCTGCAGAGATCGAAACCGGGAAGGTTTCTTCTGAGGTCAAACTAAAACATGTAGAGATCACAGATAAACCACAATATTCCTGGAGAGGCAGTATGCTGGATATCGCCAGGAGTTTTCTTTCCAAAGAATATATCAAAAAGCATATCGACAGAATGGCCCTTTATAAATTGAATCGGCTTCACTTGCATTTGAGCGATGACCAGGGTTGGAGAATAGAGATCAAGGGCTATCCAAAACTTACTGAAATAGGAGGGAAGAGCGCGGTTAAGAATGGCAGATCTGGTTATTTGACCCAGCAGGAATATAAAGACCTACAGGAATATGCAGCAAAACGAAATATTGTGATTATTCCCGAGATCGATATGCCTGGACATGTTTATGCCGCTTTAGTATCTTATCCAGAGCTTAATTGTGAGAAAAATGAAAATATAGAACCTCAGCGGGCTTTACCGCCAGACCTTTATGACGGATATAATGTAGGCTGGACGAGACTTTGCCTGGAAGATGCTTCAACCTATGATTTCGTAGATGCCGTGGTTAAGGAATTAGCTGAAATCACTACCGGAAATTGGATACATATAGGAGGAGATGAGATCGAAGATCCTTTATACGAAGAGTTTATTCAAAAAGCCGATGCCATTGTTCGTAAATACGATAAGACGGCTATTGGCTGGGAAGAGAGTGCGAAGGCAGATCTTAGTGATAATTTTATAGTTCAGCGTTGGAATGGAGAAACCAATATTGCTGAAGGGCAGAAGATCATAGATTCATTCTGTAAATTTTTCTATCTGGATCACGGAAATATTACCGACCAGGAGAATACCTATAAATGGTGTAGAAAAGAAGGTCTTCCCCTGGAAATAGTTTATAGCTATAGCACCGATGATGAACGAGTGATTGGTATTGAAGCTCCGGTATGGAGTGAACTCGTGATAAGTGACGATCGTGCAGATGATCGTTTATGGCCAAGAAGTATTGCCGTGGCTGAAGTTGGCTGGACCAGATCATCTAACAGAGATTTTAAAGATTTCTCGGAAAGGCTGGCCAAGCATGGAGAAAGATTAGATAACCTGGGAATAGAATATTTTAAAAGTCCGGAAGTGGATTGGGAAACTACGAGAGAAAAAGGAGTGTTTTCTGAAAAGCTTTCGAAAAAATAAAAAAATGAGCAAGAAAAGTCCTGATACCGAAAAAGCTTCCAATTATGATCATCTGGAAAAGATGAACACCCTGGAAATACTTTCGAATATCAATAAAGAAGATCAAACCATCGCCGGAAATGTAAAAAAGGAGATCGTTTCTATCGAAAAACTGGTAGACGTGATCGTCCCTAAGATCGAGTCTGGCGGCAGATTGTTTTACATAGGTGCCGGCACCAGTGGAAGACTGGGAGTGCTGGACGCATCTGAATGTCCGCCAACATTTGGGGTGAGTCCAGGCATCGTGATAGGTCTTATTGCCGGCGGGGATACCGCCCTTAGAAATGCCGTGGAAAACGCGGAAGACGATACGAAACAGGCCTGGAAAGACCTTCAGGAATATGATATTTCAGATAAAGATGTGCTTGTGGGAATAGCCGCGTCGGGAACTACTCCTTACGTAATTGGCGGAATTAAAGAAGCGCGGAAAAATGGAATTATCACCGGTTGTGTTACCTGTAGTTCAGGGAGTCCTTTGGCAGAAGCTTCAGAATATCCTATTCAGGTAGTTACGGGTCCCGAATTCGTTACCGGAAGTACCCGGATGAAGGCCGGTACTGCCCAAAAGCTTGTTCTGAATATGATCTCTACTTCAGTAATGATAAAACTGGGAAGAGTGAAGGGTAATAAAATGGTAGATATGCAGCTTTCCAATGATAAGCTTGTAGGCCGTGGAATTAGAATGATCATGGAAGAACTGGAAGTTGGCGAGGAAGAAGCCGGCAAACTTTTAAAAGAATTCGGCAGTGTGCGCGCTGTACTTTTAAATCATCAAAAAAGAAAATGATCCTGGTTGGTGTTTAGCTAGCTGAGTTCGCATAAACTATAGTCCAATAATAGCAGCTTAATATGAACAAATGTTTTTTGATTGTCTTCGGAATAATTTTTTCAGGAACTGTTCTGCATTCTCAAAATAAACATAGAAGTTATGTTGCTTATCGAACTACTGAAGCCATCAAGGTTGATGGAATTGCAGATGAATCCTCATGGAAAAGTGCAGAGTTCAGCCAGGATTTTATAGATATAGAAGGCATAAAAACTCCAAAGTATAAGACCAATGTAAAAATGATTTGGGATGATAACTATCTGTATTTCTATGCAAAAATGGAGGAACCACATATCTGGGCGACCTTAAAACAAAGGGACACGGTAATTTTCTATAATAACGACTTCGAAATTTTTATAGATCCAGATGGGGATTCCCATAATTATATGGAATTCGAGATGAATGCCTTGAATACCGTATGGGATCTTTTTATTGTGAAACCTTACCGGGAACCGTCGCCAATCATAGATAACTGGGATATTAATGGTCTTTTGTCTGCGGTACATATTGAAGGTTCTCTAAATGATGCTTCAGATGAGGATAAATTCTGGAGCGTGGAAGTTGCCATTCCCTGGGATGTTCTGGAAGAAGCCAATATTCATGGAAACGGGCATAAAGATAAATTCTGGCGGATCAATTTTTCCCGGGTCAACTGGGATTATGAGCTCAGTGACCAAACCTATTCCAGAAAAAAAGATGAGAAAGGTAATTTCCTGCCGGAGTATAACTGGGTATGGTCTCCACAGAGGGTCATAAATATGCATGAACCGGAACACTGGGGCTATGTGTTCTTTTCTTCTGAAAGCCCTGGAAATAAAATTGAATTTGAAATTCCTGAAGACGAAAAGATCAGGTGGTGGTTATTTGATCTCTATAGAAAGCAAAAGGCATATAAAAGTGAAAATGGCGATTGGGCCCAAGACCTTAAAAATATTAAGGCCGATAATTTGATGATGCAGGGAGAAGCAGTTGAGGCTGAATTGCAAAATCACCTTTCTGGGTGGAATATTTCAGTAAAAAGTCCGGTTACCGGAAAGTCTTATATCATAACCGAAGACGGTAAATTTTTAGAAATCTAAACTCCACATTATGAAATTTTCTCAACTTCTACTTCTAGTTTTTACACTAGTACTTACTGCCTGCGCAGATAATCCTGAAAAGGAAAACGAAAACACAGCCCTGGCTTCCAAAAAAGAGTCTGGAAAAAGCGATTTTAAATATTGGGTCTGGACTGGCGCTAATAATGAAAGAGCAGATTCCTCTTATACGGCCGAGTATAAAAAATATAGTGAGAACGGTATAGACGCGGTTTTGATCAATACGAATACAGATCCGGAATTGCTTGCCCGGGTCGCTCCTTTGGCCAGAAAGGAAGGTCTTGAGGTACATGCCTGGATCATGGCTATGAACCGTCCAGGTGATAGTGTAGCCCTGCAGCATCCAGACTGGTATGCCGTAAGCAGGGATGGGAAATCTACCTTCGATAACAGGCCTTACGTAGATTATTATCAGTGGTTATGTCCGACCAGAGAAGAATCCCGTAACCATGTTCTAGGACTGGTAGAAGGACTTTCTAAAGTTGAAGGAGTAGCCAGTGTTCACCTGGATTATATAAGATTACCCGATATTTTTCTTCCAATAGGTCTTTTACCTAAATATGATCTGGAACAGGAAGAAGAATTGCCACAGTTCGATTTCTGTTATTGTGATGTATGCGTTTCAGAATTTGAAAAGATGCATCACAAGGATCCAAGAGAAATGGAAAATCCTGCCCTGGATATAGAATGGAAACAATTCCGGTTGAATAAGATCAAGGAGGTTGTGGACGACTCCTATAAAATAGTGCATGATAATGGCAAGATCTTAACGGCAGCTGTTTTTCCTTATCCCGAAATGGCAGATCATATGGTTAGACAGCGATGGGATAAATGGGATATTGACGTGGTATTACCAATGATCTATCATAATTTCTATAACGAAGAACTCGATTGGATAGGTTTTGCAACTAGACAGGGAGTAAGTGATCTTGAAGAAAAGGATACAGAACTTCATACCGGTGTCTTTGTACCGGCAATGTCTGGACCAGAGCTACAGGAGGCTATAAAACAGGCCAGGGAGAATGGAGCCAAAGGAATTTCATTCTTTGATGGAGGGGCTCTAAAACCCGAACATCTTCAGGTGATCAAAAATGCACAATGATCTAATAGGGCATTAATTATCAATTCATTTTTAAATGTTAAGGAAACTTAAATCTTTAGGTTTCTCAAGGACATCTCTTAAACGATTCAATTATTTTAAAATTATAATTTTATATATCTAATATTAGTTATTTAAAAAAATTAAAAAAGTCTGTTCAAATCAATAGAATTTTTTACATTTACTTAGCTATTTTATATATTAGATGCTACAGTTGTATTTTAATCTTAAAATATTAGCTTTAACTATTAACAAAATTTAACTGTCTGTTTAAACTTTAGAGCGGAGTAGATCGCTCAGATTTAATCACTAAAACTAAGAACCAATGGTCAAAAAATTACCTTGCATGTTGGCTGCGATGTTTTTCTTCTTTCAAAGCATCGTTGCCCAGGAACAGGTCGTAACGGGAAACGTTATTGACGGGGAAACAGGTATGCCCCTCATGGGTGTAACTATTGTTGAAAAAGGAACCAACAATGGTACAACAACAGATTTTGATGGTAACTATACTATCGAGGCTTCTCCAAATGCGACCCTTACATTTTCTATGATAGGTTATGGGAAGCAGGATATTCCTCTTGAAGGAAAATCTACCTTAGATGTTGTCATGTCTGTAGATGCAGAAGCACTGGATGAAGTGGTTGTTACTTCCCTTGGATTAACCAGGGAGAAAAAATCGCTGGGATACGCGGTAACCGAACTGCAATCTGAAGAGGTAAATGAGGTCAAGGATTATAACGTGGCTAACTCCCTTGTTGGTAAGGTGCCCGGGCTGGTGGTGAATCAGTCAAGCGGGGTTGGATCCGGTTCAAGGATCACCATTCGTGGTAACAATACCCTAACCGGTAACAACCAGGCTTTGATCGTGGTTGATGGTATCCCGATCGATGCTTCAGGTAACGAAACAGGTGGAAGTATCTTTAACAGTACAGTAACTGGAGGAGGGATCACCGATATTAACCCTTCAGACATAGAATCTATTTCGGTTCTAAAAGGACCTAACGCAGCCGCTCTTTATGGTTCTCGTGCTGCAAGTGGGGTTATCCTTATAACTACTAAGAAAGGTAAAATGGGAAGAGGTCTTGGTATTTCTTTCAACTCTAACGTTACCTTCGAAAACCCAATGTTCCTTCCAGATTTTCAGAATGAGTATGGACAGGGAAATAACGGAGCTTTTTACGCCGATCTGGAAAATTTTGGAGGTTCTTCCTGGGGTCCCAGATTTGACGGATCAAGCCAGTTGTATTACACAGGGGAAGACAGACCTTATACTGCTCAACCAAATAACGTAGAAGATTTCTTCGAAACCGGTTTACAGGCGATCAACACTTTTGCTATAGATAAAGGAGGAGAAAACTTCAGTACGCGTTTCTCATATACCAATAACTCTACAAGTGCAGTACTTCCAAATTCAGATCTGCAAAGCCACAACTTCAACCTGAGAGCCCTAATAGACCTTTCAGATAAATTTCATATAGATAGTAAGGCAACTTATTTTACTCAGGATATCGATAACAGGGTAAACCTTGGTACAGAAGGGGTTTTGGCCTTTGTATACAGAATGCCTAGAAACGTAAGAATAGATGATCTTAAGAAATACAAGCCTTCTTTATGGGAAGATTCATCAATGTTTGGCGATGAGTATGCGGCAATTAGCTATGCAGGACAGAATAAAAGTATTGGTAACCCATACTGGATGCTGAATGAGGATATGAACGATGAAAGAAGAGACAGGTTCCTCGGGTTCACTAAACTTACTTACGAATTCAATGACTGGCTATCTTTATTTGCCAGAGTAGGAGGGGATGTTACAAATTCCAGAACAGAGTATGTTCAAAATTATGGACACCATTTCTTCTATACCGGTAGACTTAACTACGGAACATTCAAAAATACAGAACTGAATGGTGATTTCCTTTTCTCAGCCAACAAGGATCTTTCTGAAAAATTAAATCTTGTTGCCAATGTAGGGGGAAGTTTATCCAAAAGAACTTCTGAAGGAGTGATCGTAAGAGGTCAGGATTTCCGTTTACCTTCAAGAGTATTTTTAAGCAATACTAATATTCAGACGAGCAGTCACAACCCGCTTCAGATAAAGAAAGTGAACTCTTTATACGGGCAGCTTAGCTTTTCTTATGATGACTTCTTATACCTGGATCTAACTGGAAGAAACGACTGGTCTTCAACCTTAGCAGAAGATAACCGTTCTTATTTCTATCCATCAGCGAGTTTGTCTTTACTTGTAGATCGTTTTATAGATCCAGACAAGGACTTCCTGAACATGTTGAAATTAAGAGGAAGCTGGGCAGATGTTGGTAACGATACAGATCCTTACCAGTTATTCCAGACCTTCAGCGTTCCTACACAAGGTTATCTTGGTTTGACCGTGCTAAATGGACCAGAGGTAAGACTTAATCCAGATCTTAAACCTGAAAGTGTACAGTCTTCAGAATTCGGTATTGAATTCAATATGTTCGACAATAGGTTCTTCGGAGATTTCTCTGTCTACTCTATTAGAACAACAGATATGATCTATAATGTACCTGTTCCTCCAGGAACTGGTTTCAGCTTCTTCAAGGAAAATGTTGGGGAGGTTAAGAATAACGGTTTTGAAGCAGTTATTGGTGGTACACCTATTCGAACTGAAAGCTTCAAATGGGAAACTTCTTTGAATTTCTCTAAGAACGATAATGAGCTGGTTGCCCTTATCGATGGTTTAGAGTCCTTACCACTAAACTCTCTGGGAAGCTTTTCTGTAAGAGCCAGTGTAGGTGGCGGAATTGGAGATCTTTACGGTACTACCTGGAAGACCAATGAAAATGGAGAAAGACTTGTAAATGCTGAAGGTCTGCCTTTGGCAGGAGAAGTTGAAAAGCTTGGAAACGCTCAGCCAGACTGGATTGGTGGTTTCTCTAACACATTTACTTATAATAACTGGAGCCTTAGGTTCTTGATAGATGGAAGATTTGGTGGAGAAATTTACTCTGCTACTTCATCATACCTGGACGGAGCCGGAGTTTCAGAAAGAACACTACAATACAGAGATGGTGGTGTTGTGGTAGACGCGATCAACGAAGAAACAGGACAGCAAAACACCGCTGAGATCACTGGTCAGGAATACTGGGGAGGTTATTCTGGAATTACCTCGAACTACATTTATGACCAAACAAATGTGAGATTAAGAGAATTTGCCTTAAATTATAGGTTGCCTTCTAATGTTATTGACGGAATAGGATTAAACCAGGCTTCTATAGGTTTAATAGGAAGAAATTTATTCTTCTTCCACAAGGATGCAGAAGATGTTGATCCTGATTCTTCTATCGGGACAGGACTTTCTGGACAGGGTATTTCCCTGAATAACGCGCCAACTCTTAGAAGTTTTGGACTGAATGTGAATATTAAATTTTAAAAAAGTATTATGAAAGGAATATTAAAAATCGTCAGCCGAAGCCTGCTACTTTTGGTCTTTTTGATATCAGGTTGTTCAGACTTCGAAGAAATAAATACCAAACCGGATGCTTTTACTTCTGAAGAGGTAAGCGCGAAATATTTTCTAACCGGATTGCAGATAGAACTTTATGCTCCTAATAGATTTCCTTACTGGAGAGCACAATTGATCCATGCAGATCGTTTCGCCGGTCAGTTTACCTTTGGGTACAACGGTTGCTGGTGGACCGATGGCTTAGCTTATAGCTACAGCGTTGGGTACACAGATGCAGCTTACGACTGGATGTCTGGTTATTTAGGGAAATTCAGTACTTATCAGAATTTTGTAAGACCAGGAGGAGAACTTGAGAATGATAAATTCTATGCTATTGGTTTGATCATGAAGGGTCTTTACTACCAGATGTACACAGATACCTTTGGAATGGTTCCTTATACCGAGGCATCAAATCCAGATATCATCACTCCAAAATTCGATACTCAGGCAGAGATCTATCAGGGGGTAATTACCCAACTGGATGAAGCCATGAATATTATAGGTGAATCAACTGTTACCGGAGAAGGTCTTGAATTCCTTGCAGAAAATGATCTTTTCTTCAACGGAGATCTTCAAAAATGGAAAAAACTAGCCAATACTCTTAAGTTACGTATGGCTTTAAGAGCTCAGGGTGCATCTGGAGCAGATTTTGCTACGGCTGCGATCAGTGAGGCTTTACAGGCTCCTTTACTGGCTAATTCAGACGAAAATGCCTTAATGGAAAAAGATACTGAAATCGATCAGTTTGGAAATGCCGCTTATGGAGATATCTGGCATAACTTCGGTGGACTTGGATCTAAGTGGAAAGTAGGTAAGACCCTTGTAGATTACCTTCGCGATAACAACGACCCTAGACTGCCACACTACGCCCAGCCAATTATTGGAGGTGATGTTACTTTCACCCGTCCTTCAGAAGGCAATGGCGTAGGTTTGTTCGATAAATATGTGGAATTCATTCTTGGCGAACTTGATAATGCTGGTGTTGAATATACCAGAACAGGGTCAGATGATGAGTTTACCATTTCTGTAGCCGATGGAACTTACTATGTAGGACAGCCAACCAGGCTGAATGGAGATATTTATCCTCATGTGAAATATGAATTATTCTCAGCTCCTGCTGAATTGGTTATCAACCCTAAGAACAGTGGTGCTCCAATTGCTCCTGAAGTGGTAATGACTGCGGCAGAAGGAAACTTTTTACAGGCTGAAGCTGCCGTTAAAGGACTTGGTTCTGGAGATGCACAGGCACTTTACCAGGAGGGTATAAGACAGTCTATGTTACAATGGAATGTAGATGAAGGAGCTATTTCAGAATTCCTTGCTAACGAGCCAATGGCACAATTAGATGGAAGCATGGAAGAGAATATTGAAAAGATCGCGGTCCAGAGATGGATAGCAGCTTATACAGATGGATTCGAAGCATGGGCTATTGTTCGTGATACAGGTTACCCAAAAGAACTGGCAAATGGGGTATCAGATTATGATATCTACTCGGCCGGTACTTTGAACGGTGAATATCCACAAAGAATGAGATATGGTAACATTGAGTATAATACCAATGGAGCCAACCTGGAAGCAGCTGTACAGGTACAGGGTCCCGATGAGCAGGGAACCGACCTATGGTGGTCTGCCGGTAATTAATTTAAATTTGGATTATTGAAGAAGGTCGTCAAAATAATATTTGGCGATCTTTTTTTTTTAGGTTTAAAACTTGAATCCCATGAGAAGAATTCCGTTTATTTTAATAGGATTTGTTTTAGTTCTTAGCTCCTGTATTAACAGGAGTTCTGGAAAGGAAATGAAAGAAGAAACTCCAGATATTCAACAGCAAGATGACTTTAAGGTCATTGCTTACTGGACGGGTTCTGATAAAGAAATAGCTCCGAATAAAATCAAGCAGCTGGACCAGATCATTTACAGTTTTCTTCATTTAAATGAAAACAGGCTGGCCGTATTAGAAAAAGACGCGAAATATTTAAAATATCTCGTCTCTCAAAAAGAAATAAATTCTGATTTAAAAGTGCTGGTTGCCCTTGGTGGCTGGGGTGGATGCGAAACCTGTTCCGAGGTGTTCTCTACCGAAAAAGGACGAAAGGAATTTGCAGTTTCTGTTAAGGAGATTCTTTTGGAGAACGATCTGGATGGGATAGACCTGGACTGGGAATATCCCGCCATATCAGGTTATCAGGGTCATCTTTTTCAACCTGAAGACAGGCAGAATTTCACCTTATTGGTTAAAGAACTCAGGGATATTCTGGGACCCGATTATGTAATTAGTTTCGCTGCTGGTGGCTTCAGGAAGTACCTCGAGAATTCTATTGAATGGAGTAAGGTAATGCCTATGGTAGATCATGTAAATCTAATGAGCTACGATATGGTTGGCGGCGGTAGTACAAGTACAGGGCACCATACCGCTTTACTTTCCACCAAAGAACAAAACAGGTCTGCAGACGAAGCTATTCAATACCTTGATTCAGTAGGTGTCTCTAAAGATAAAATTGTAATAGGAGCTGCTTTTTATGCCCGGGTTTTTGAGCAGGTAAAAGATGCTTCAAACGGATTAAATCAACCTGGTAGATTCAAGGAAGCCATACTTTACAAGGATCTTGATGCTTATATAAAAAGTTCAGCAGGATTTGAATATTTCTGGGATTCGGAAGCACAGGCTCCATATATTTACAACGCCGAAAATGGCATTTTCATTACCTATGACGATTCCCTTTCTGTTTCGAAAAAAACCAGTTATGCTTTAAAAAATAATTTGGGAGGGATCATGTTCTGGCAGTTATCTGGCGATAAGCCTGAAGGACTGCTGGAAGTTATAAGTGCTGAAGTAAATAATTCTAAAAATTAATAGTTGCCCCTAAATGATTAAGAGATCTGGAATCCTATTATTGGTAGTAGCCTTTTTAGTTTATGGTTGTAAGTCTAAACAGCCAACAGTGCCTTCCAAACCTGAAACGCCCGAGGTGGTAGAGCAAAAACCAGGGGAGGTAAAAGAAACCCCTGAAGAAGTTGCAAAAGAAATACCGGTGGAAACTCCCAAAGAGGAGGTGGTAATTGCCAAAAAGGAGAGAAAACAGCCTCCCTTAAATATCGAGGAATTCAGGGCGGCCTGGGTGGCGACCGTGGCCAATATCAACTGGCCCAGTAAAGGAGGACTGTCCACCTATCAGCAGCAACAGGAGGCGATAAAGCTTCTAGATTTTCTACAATCTCATAATTTCAACGCGGTGATTTTCCAGGTGAGACCACAGGCAGATGCTCTATATAAAAGCGAGCTGGAACCATGGTCTTATTTCCTTACCGGCACACAAGGCAAAGCTCCCGAGCCTTATTATGATCCTTTAGATTTCTGGATCAATGAAGCTCATAAAAGAGGGCTGGAATTACATGTTTGGTTGAATCCATATCGTGCTCACCATACAACAGGAGGTGAGATCACAGAGACTTCTATTATCAAGAAAAAACCTGAACTAGCCGTAAAACTGGCCAATGGAATGTGGTGGCTGGATCCTGCGAAACAGGAAACTCAGGATCATTCTGCGGCGGTGGTCATGGATATCGTGGAACGCTATGATATAGACGGAGTTCATTTCGACGATTACTTCTATCCTTATGATTCTTACAACGATGGCAAGGATTTCCCTGATGATAAAACCTTTTTGGCCTATCAAAACTCCAATGGAAAGCTTTCCAGGGCAGACTGGAGAAGAGACCATGTGAACAAATTCATTAAAAGGATCTATGATGAAATAAAGGCTGAAAAACCTTATGTCAAGTTTGGTTTAAGTCCGTTTGGGATCTGGAGACCTGGATATCCTCAATCTGTGGTTGGATATGACCAGTATGATAAACTATATGCCGATGCCAAACTCTGGCTTAATGAAGGATGGATAGATTATTTTACTCCGCAGTTATACTGGCAGATAAATCAATATGGGCAGAGCTTTCCTGAATTATTAGGATGGTGGGAATCTGAAAATACCAAGAACAGGCATCTTTGGCCTGGAATAAATGTAGGTATGGGAGGCGATGAGAAAAATGTTGATGAAACCATCAACCAGATCATGATCACCAGGGGAATGCTGCCAGAAAGTAAGGGAACAGTGCATTGGAGCATTGGCCCACTTATGAAATCTGAAATGCTTGCTAAAGGTTTGCTGGAAGGTCCTTATCGCAAAAAAGCGCTGGTTCCTCCAAGTCCGTGGCTTGATGATAACGCGCCGGAAGTTCCACAGTTGAATGCTACTATAGAAAAGGACAGGCTTCTTATGAATTGGGAGGTTAATAATCCCGCTGATATCTTTAAATATGTGTTATGGTTCAAATATGAACAGGGGAATTGGGATTATAAAATATTAGATGGAAATACCACAGCTTTCAGTCTTCAGAATATTGTAGGAGAGAAGAAGAGAGCTATGGAAAAGATTGGTATTACTGCAGTGGACCGCTTAGGTAATCAAAGCGATTTTAAAGAAATAATATTAAAAAATTAAGTAAATGACCCCATTACTTGTCTTCGGCGTTATAGCCGTTTATTTCATCGTGTTGCTGGGGATAAGTCATTTCACCTCCAGAAAAGCAGATAATGACACCTTTTTCACCGCGAACAGGCAATCTCCCTGGTTCCTGGTGGCATATGGTATGGTTGGAGCATCGCTTTCTGGGGTAACTTTTATTTCTGTTCCCGGGGAGGTTGGAAATTCTAACTGGACCTACCTGCAATTTGTAATGGGGAATATGGTGGGTTATGCAGTAATTGCTTTTATTCTCATTCCGCTTTTTTACAAATTAAGGCTGGTTTCTATTTACGAATATTTAAAGGATAGATTTGGCCAAAGGTCTTATTATACCGGTTCCGTTTTCTTCCTTATTTCGCAAACTATTGGCGCGTCTTTCAGGTTATTCCTGGCGGCGGTAGTGCTACAGATCGCCTTTTTTGATGCTTTTGGAATTCCATTTTTCGTCACTGTTTTGGTTACCATTCTTCTAATATGGCTGTATACTTTCCGCGGTGGAATAAAAACTATCGTATGGACAGATACTTTACAAACCACTTTTCTATTGTTGGCGGTTATTATAAGTATCGTGATGATCTCAGATCAGATGGAACTTGGTTTTTCTGAATTGATCACCACGGTTTCTGAAAGTAAAATGTCTACAATATTTGACTGGGACTGGCGCTCAGACAGGAATTTCTATAAGACCTTTCTGGCCGGAATTTTCATTACCATCGCCATGAACGGGCTGGATCAGAATGTAATGCAGAAGAATCTCACCTGTAAGAATCAGAAGGATGCGCAGAAGAATATCTTCTGGTTTTCTATTACCTTTTTTGTTTCTACCACCTTATTCCTGGCGCTAGGAGTCCTGTTATATAAATTCGCCATAGATCAACAGATCACCATTCCAGAAAGAAGCGATGACCTTTATCCTTTACTGGCATTAAATCACTTCGGCATACTGGCCGGTGTCGTTTTCCTACTTGGTATTATTGCAGCGGCATTTTCCAGTGCAGATTCTGCCTTAACAGCCTTAACAACTTCCTTTTGCGTGGATATCCTGGACCTGTCTAATAAAAAGACGCATCAGAAAAGAACTCGATTATGGGTGCATATAGGCTTTACATTTTTAATGTTCCTGGTGATCATCATTTTTAATAGTCTTAATGATTCCAGCGTAGTAAGCGCGGTCTTTAAAGTGGCTGGTTTTACGTACGGGCCTTTACTGGGTCTTTTTGCCTTTGGTCTTATGACCAAGCGCGCGGTAAAAGATAAACTGGTGCCCCTGGTTTGTGTGTTAGCACCGATCATTTCGGTGATCCTGGATTTTAATTCTGAACAATGGTTCAATGGTTATCAGTTCGGTTTCGAGATCTTACTGGTGAATGCTGCGATCACATTTCTGGGTTTATGGCTTCTGTATAACAAAAAGCCTGGTTATCTTTAAATAAGGTTTTAGGATCAGGATATTAGAAGATCTTTCAGGCTAATAGAATAATTTCAGATGGAAATAGAATATAAATCATTCGATCTTGAATTGAAGAATACCTTCACCATAAGCCATGGTTCGCGGGATTTTCAGCCTACGCTAATTGTTAAGATCACAGATTCCGGTTACACTGGTTACGGGGAAGCCGCGGCTACGGTATATTATGGTGTGACCATTGAGAAAATGATCGCATCCATCAGATCTGTAGAGCCAATTCTAAAAGAAAACATTCATCTACTCCCTGAAGAGATATGGGAACTTACCTTTCCGCATTTAAAAGATAATCCTTTTGCGCAATGTGCTTTGGATATGGCGATCCATGATCTTCATGGGAAACGCAATCACAAGCCTTTATATGAATTGTGGGGTTTGGATCCGGAAGATATTCCACTTACTAATTATACCATTGGGATAGATTCCGTAGAAAATATGCTGCGTAAAATGCAGGAATTTCCCTGGCCGTTATATAAGATCAAACTGGGCACTAATGAAGATGTAAAGATCATCCAGGAACTTAGAAAGCATAGTGATGCAGTTTTCAGGGTAGATGCCAATGCCGCCTGGAATGTAGAGCAGGCCTTAGAGAATATAGAGGCATTTAAGGATCTAAATGTGGAATTTATTGAGCAGCCGTTGCATCCGGAAGATATCCAGGGGATGGAGGTACTTTATAAAAAATCCCGGTTGCCATTAATTGCTGATGAAAGTTGTATTATTGAAAGCGATGTTGAAAAATGTAAGCCTTATTTCCATGGGGTGAACGTTAAGCTCACCAAATGCGCTGGAGTTACTCCTGGAAAAAGGATGATCTATAAAGCAAGAGAACTTGGCATGAAGGTGATGGTTGGTTGTATGACCGAGTCTACTATCGGAATTTCTGCGATCGCCCAGCTTGCTCCACTTTTAGATTATGTGGATATGGACGGACCTATGTTGCTGAAAAATGATATCGCAGACGGAGTGAAGATCTATGATGAAAAGGTGCATTTTCCAGACCGGAATGGTACCGGAGCCCAATTATTGAACTAGTTATGACAAATATGAATATAGAAATGAAATTGAAAGCATTTTTAGCGATCACGGTTTTTACTTTGATAAGCTGTAATGATAAACCTGAGGAAAAGGAAGAGGTCAACGAATCTGAAGCGATCATTGCTGAGGTTCGTGAGGAATATGCTCCAGATAAGCGTGTAGCTCTTTTTGATATAGAAGCTGTAAAAAAGGATGAGTCTTATGTTCTTAGGGGAGAATCAAACCTTCCGGATGCAGTGAATGATCTTAAGCAAAAGATGGAGGCAGAGAATCTCAAATTTACGGATAGCATAAAGCTGTTACCAGATAGTGAAGGCCTGGAAGGTAAGACCATGGGAGTGGTAAAGATCTCGGTGGCAAATTTGAGGGATGAACCTAAACACTCTGCACAGCTGATCACTCAGGCTACTTTAGGAATGCCTTTAAAAGTTTACAAACAAGATGGGGGCTGGTTTTATGTGCAAACCCCTGACGGATATCTGGGCTGGGTTGATTACGGCGGACTTTCAGGTAAGACTCCGCAGGAATTCTCAGAATGGAAGTCGGCTGAGAAGCTTATTTACCTGGAACCTTTCGGTAATTCCTATGAAAAGGCAGATAGCGATGCCCAGAGTGTATCAGATCTTGTGGCAGGCGATATTTTAGAGCTTTTAAGCGAAGCAAATGGATTTTATAAGGTTAAATACCCCGATGGGAGAGAAGCTTTTATAGAGAAGTCTGAAGCAAGGCCCTATTTGGATTGGCTTTCTTCTCTTGAAATGGAAAAGGAAGACCTGGTAGAAACTTCTAAGAGATTAATGGGACTGCCATACTTATGGGGAGGAACTTCTCCAAAAGGAGTAGACTGCAGCGGATTCACCAAAACAGTATTTTTCCTTAACGGAATGGTCATCCCACGTGATGCTTCACAGCAGGTTCATACTGGTATACAGGTAGACAGCACCAGGAATTTTGAAAATCTTATCCCGGGAGATCTATTGTTCTTCGGAAGACCGGCGACAGATTCTACTTCAGAAAAAGTGATCCACGTAGGAATGTGGATAGGGGATAATAAGTTCATTCATTCTATGGGCGATGTTCATATTAGCAACATGGATACTGAGGCTGAAGATTTCGATGAATACAATTACAACCGCTATTTAAGGACCAAACGAGTGTTGAACCAAGAGGATAATGGTCTTATATATTTAAAAGAGAAGGATATTTTTATAGATCAGGATGCTGATGAGCCGTTAAAAGGCTAATTGGTTCTTATCTGTGAATCAATATCTCGTCATCCTGAATTCATGTCAGTATCTTAAAATATTGAGTGGGAGAATAACATTCACGGAATTGATCTGATGTATTATAAATACTTTTGGTAAAGATTATAAAGCACCTTTATTTGATATTCATCCAGGATAGGATTCTCATAATCTTTCTGGATAAAATGAAGTTTGAAGGCTTTAATTGCTGAAGCAAGATCTGAAACATCATAACCTATCACTTTTAAAGCCATAGCATGATCAAAACCTGCCGGCACTACCTGCGGGAATATGTATTTATCAAGGATTGGAAGTGTATTATGATTAGGCTCCAGTTCAAATCCTTCAGGAAATTCCTGGAAAAATTCGTTTGCCAGTTTTAGACTCTCCACCGCTTCTTCATCATACCATAAGCCGTATCCTTCCTCGGCCAGCCTTTTCCACGGAAAATTCTTATTCGGATCTACTTTTCTGCTGGGAGCGATATCTGAATGGCCTATAAAGTTTCTCGCAGGGATATTATATTTTTTCTTCAGTTCTTTTAATACATCTATAAGACTTTGAATTTGTGGCTCGCTAAAAGTTTCAGCGCCATTATTATCCAGTTCGATACCTATCGAACTTGAATTAAGGTCGGTATTGCTACCCCACATGCCAACTCCGCCATGCCAGGCACGATAATAGTCATTCAGCATATGGTAAATCTCGCCGTCTTTAGAGATAACGTAATGCGCGCTTACCTGCGCCCTGGGTATAGTGAATGTATTTAAGGTTTGCCTTACCGAATCCTGTGCGGTATGGTGAATGATCACATAATTAGGCTTTCTAAGGTTGAAATTGGTAGTTCCCACAGCATATTTGCCATAGTTCAGGGTGTCTGTTTCTTCATCCTTTTCCGGAGTAAACTCTTTGAGTTGTTTGGAGTATTCCTTCGCCTGTTTTTTGTAGACCTTATTGGTCTTTCTATAAGGGTTGGAGCTACAGGAAATAAGAATTCCGGCGGCAATTATAAAAACACCTCTCACAAATTCATTCATCATTTTCAGGTTATGTTCTTTTAAAATTTCCAGCGCACAAAAGCTTCCATAGCTTCGTAATTGGCCAGACCCAACTGGTGATAATTCACGGCTGTTTCACGATTGCGTTCTTCAGCTCTAACCCAGAATTCCCTCTCGTCGTCACCAGGGAAAACAGGTCGGTCTTTTTGGGACTGATGCTGGAAGATAGCATGTCTTTTACGCTGTACTTCTTGAGGTGAAAGAGGAACGGCCATTTCGATCTCATGTACCTGGAACTCTTCCCAGGCTCCGCGATATAACCATAACCAGCAATCCTTAACCCAGTCTTCAGTCTTTTTCAGGCGCTGTAATGCTTCCAGGATTATTCTGAAACACACGATATGAGTTCCATGCGGATCGGCAAAATCACCTGCAGCAAAGACCTGATGAGGTTTGATCTTCTGAAGCAATTCCATCGTGAGTTTTACATCATTTTCGGTTACCGGGTTTTTAACTTTTTTCCCGGTTTCATAAAAAGGCAGCGCCATAAAATGAACCTGGTCATCCTTTAAACCGGCATACCTCGCACCTGCAATGGCTTCGGTCTTTCTAATAAATCCTTTCACTTCCTGGATCTCCTCGAGGTCTATATCATTTGGTTCCTTGGTTTGCAGGAACTTCCTCATTTTTTCATAGATGACCTTGAGCTTTTCGGTGTCTTCCCCGATACTTTCGTTGAAGTCTATGGCGAATTCCACATATCTGAGAACATCTGTATCCCAAACCGCGGTATTTCCTGAAGTTTGATAGGCCACATGAACATCATGACCCTGGTCTACGAGCCTGATGAAGGTTCCTCCCATTGAGATGACATCATCATCTGGATGCGGACTAAAAATAAGGGATCTTTTATGTGAAGGTTCTTTTCGTTCTGGTCGCTGAGAATCATCAGCATTCGGTTTTCCACCGGGCCAGCCAGTTATACTATGCTGTAACTGGTTGAATACATCTATATTAATATCGTAGGCTGGTCCCTGCTCTGTCGCCAGCTGAGCCATACCATTGGCATTATAGTCTTCCTCGGTTAATTTCAGGATAGGTTTGTTAACTGTCCTGGATAACCAGATGACCGCTTTTTTGATTAGTTGTGGGGTCCAGTTGCAATCCTTTACCAGCCAGGGAGTGTCGAATCTGGTAAGTTCAGAAGCGGCATCTTCATCTAATATAAATTCTACATTATCTGATAATTGCAGGAAGGTCGCCGGTACATTAGAAGATATTTCTCCTTCAACGGCTTTTCTGATAATCGGAGCTTTTTTCTTGCTCCAGGCCATCAGGATGATCTCTTTAGCCTTGAAAATAGTGCCAATTCCCATGGTAATGGCTTTGGTAGGTACATTCTCTTTCCCTCCAAAATCCCTCGATGCATCACGACGGGTAAGGTCATCCAGGGTTACCAGCCTGGTTCCGGAATTTGGTGCAGAACCCGGTTCGTTAAAACCAATGTGTCCCGTTCTACCAATACCCAGAATCTGCAGGTCTAGTCCGCCAACCTCGGTGATCTTCTTTTCATATTCTAGGCAATAGTTGGCGATCTCTTCTTTTTTAAGTGTTCCGTCTGGGATATGGATATTTTCCCGCGGAATATCGATATGATTGAAGAGCTGCTCATCCATGAATCTTACATAGCTCTGTTTAGCTCCAGGATTCATGGGGTAATATTCATCAAGGTTAAAGGTGATCACATTTTTAAAGCTAAGACCTTCTTCTTTATGTAACCTGGCAAGTTCATAATAAACCTCTACCGGAGTAGCCCCTGTGGCTAAACCCAAAACCGCATTTTCGCCTTTTTCCTGTTTCGAGGTTATGATATCTGCGATTCTACGGGCAACCTTTTTAGAGGCAATATGCTCATCCTGAAAAACGCTAACCGCTAATTTTTCAAATCGGGTTTCTTCCAATAGGTTTAATCTTGCCATAATTTTATGCTGTTTTTATTTTATCATTCTAATTGAGATCTGATTTTAGCATGGCAACCTGGTTTTTAAAAATCTCATCCATCACCGCGATAGTCCCTCCAAATAAACAGGAGTTAGGACCAAGATTAGACAATTCTATGCGTGTCTTCTCCTTTAGTTGCATCATGCAATAGGTATTCGTCGATTGCTGGATGGGGGTGGTAATAAATTGTTTGGCTTTGGCAATTTCGCTCTCAAGAATTATCAATTCTGGGTTGAAGATCTGAATAAGAATGGCGATACCTTTCCCCAGGCTTATTCCTATTTCTGAAAGCAAGTTGATCGCAAACTGGTCTCCTTTATTAGCGGCCTGTATAATGACGCTAGGATCCATTTTTTCAAAATCTTCGCCTTTCAACTCATTTAATACCGAGGTTTGTCCCAGTTTTAATCCTTCTTTTGCTTTTCTAACCAAAGCCAGGCCAGATGCTTCTGTTTCCAGGCAACCTCTTTTTCCGCAGTGGCATAATAGGCCATCTTCTACCATAGGAATATGGCCAAATTCGCCTGCAAACCCTGAATGTCCCGTATGCATTTTACCGCCCATGATGATGCCGAGGCCAATTCCCCAGTCCATAGAAATCACAAGGACATTTTCCTTATTCTTACCAATCCCAAATCTATATTCGGCCAGGCAGGCACTTTTAGTATCATTAAGTATAACTACCGGTTTCTTGAATTTCTTCTCGAACTTATCCTGAAGCGATTCAGGCTCCTGCTCGGTAAGGTAATATGTAAAGTTCTTACCTTCTTTGGTTGAAACAAGTCCGGGCATGCTAATCCCCACTCCTAGCATTTTTTCAGGATCTATCCCTGAATTTTTGATCACCTCCTCTGCCTTTTCATGTAAAAGCTCAACGATGTTAGATTTTGGAGAGATCTCGGTAGTGATCTCGGCTTCCTCAATGATGGAATGGTTGTTATCTGTAATAGCGATCTTGATCTTAAATCGCTTAATATGTATACTTAATACAAAGAACGAATGTTCTTTAAGGCCGTAAAGATCTGGCTTTCTACCGCCTTCAGACTTTCCCTGTCCGGCTTTAACTACAATGCCGCTTTCCATTAGTTGGTTAATGAGGCCCATAGAGGTAGGAAGGCTTATGTCAAATTTTGAGCAAATTTCAGCATTAGAAGTACTGCCATTCAAAAAGAGATATTTGATGATCTTGATCTTCTGTAGAAACTTTTTTCTTTCGATATTACTAATGTCGGTCAGAGCCTCTTTAGTGATAAGGAAATCCTGTAAATTTTTAGTCATATATTGATTTGAGAATTTTTAAAAACAGCTCAAAATAAGCTAATTATTTAAGTTTCCTAAAGCCGAAATTAAAATTATAAAAAAAATCCCTAATTGGAAACAATTAAACAAAAATTTTAATTAAGATTTATTAATTAATAAAAAATTATACTTTTATGTTTAGTTCTATGGGAATTATATCGGAAGTGAACCATGAAATTGATCAGAAAATTCAAAAATGAAAGAATCTACGCACAAAGCAACATCAGTTCATAAACAAAGATATTTTGCGCTGGATGTACTGAGAGGTCTAACCATAGCGCTTATGATCTTGGTGAATACTCCCGGAAGCTGGTCTACCATCTATGCGCCATTCAAACATGCCGCCTGGCATGGCTTTACCATAACAGACCTGGTGTTTCCCACTTTTCTATTCGTGATTGGTAACGCCGCCAGCTTTAGCCTGCGTAAATATGAGCAGCAATCTGAGCAAGTTTTTCTTAAGAAGATATTTAAAAGGAGCGTCCTTATATTTATAATAGGTTTATTGCTTAACGCGTTCCCTTTCGTTTTCAGAGAAGGGGGGGAGTTCTTTTTAAAGGATTTCAGTAAGATCAGGATCATGGGAGTTTTACAACGAATTGCTTTATGCTATCTATTTGGTTCACTCATTCTGCATTATCTTAAGTTGAAACAGGTGCTTATTTTTAGCTCTATCCTTTTATTATTCTATTGGTTTATTATGTGGTATTTTGGAACGCATCCAGATCCATATAGCCTGGATTACAATGCCGCCTTAAAACTTGATCTCCTTGTTTTTTCTCCGGAAAATCTCTATCGCGGCTTCGGGATAGCTTTCGATCCTGAAGGTTTGTTGAGTACGATCCCGGCAATCGTGAATGTTCTGGCAGGTTATGTCGCTGGAAAATTCATTCAGAAAAATGGGAATAATGGATCAACAGTTTTAAAATTAGCCATCGCGGGATTAGTTCTATTAGGTATCGCTTTATTCTGGGCACAATATTTCCCAATAAATAAAGCCATCTGGACCAGTACCTTCGTACTTTACAGCACCGGTTGGGATCTTATTATTTTAGGTGTTCTTATACTTATTATTGAAGTTTTCGGCTTTAAGAAATGGACCTACTTTTTTGAAGCCTTCGGTAAAAACCCATTGTTTGTCTTTATTATGTCTGGGGTCGTGATACAACTGATGTTTATTATTTTCATTGAAGGCCAGTCCATGAAATCCTGGCTCTACAATAATTTTTATTTAAGCTGGTTGAATGATTATAATGCTTCCCTGGTTTTTGCTCTTAGCTATATGCTCCTCATGTGGTTAATTGGTTATATCCTGGATAGAAAGAATATTTATATAAAAGTTTAAAAGAGTTAAGTCGAAATGCGATCAAATAAAATCCTTCTGTTATTAGCTGCCGTATTAATTTTAAGTACTTCCCTAAAGGCACAGGAATCAGTAGCTAAAAGCCCCGAATTTCTGAAATACGAGAATAGCAAATGGGTAGATTCAGTAATGGCGAAATTATCTCCAGATGAAAGGATCGCACAATTGTTCATGATCCCGGCTTTTTCTAATAAGGGACCAGATCATAAAAAAGAGATTTTAAAGCATATCAAAGAGTACAAGATCGGCGGACTTATCTTTATGCAAGGTGATCCAAAAACCCAGCTGGAGCTTATGAACGACTACCAGCAAGCAGCCGAAGTACCACTTATTGGAGCAATAGATGCTGAATGGGGTCTGGGAATGAGACTGGATAATACCATAAGTTTTCCTTACCAGATGGCCCTGGGAGCTATCCAGGGGGAAGAGCTTATCTATGATATGGGAGTAGAGATTGCACGGCAGTTACAAAGAACCGGCTTGCATATTAATTTTGGTCCGGTGGTAGACGTTAATAATAACTCATTGAACCCGGTGATTAATTACAGGTCTTTTGGGGAGGACAAGCTGAATGTAACCAAAAAAGGCATTGCTTATATGCAAGGAATGCAGAGCCAGAGCCTTTTGGCTACGGCAAAGCATTTTCCAGGTCATGGTGATACAGACACCGATTCCCATTATGCCTTACCGCAGATAAACCATCCTTTTGAAAGACTTGATGACCTGGAAATGTATCCCTTTAAGGAATTGATCAATGCGGGGATTGGCGGGGTTATGGTCGCCCATCTGGACATACCTGCCCTGGATTCTACCGGGGCTCCTTCAACCCTTTCCAAACCAATTATTTCAGGAATTCTGAAAGAAAGACTGGGTTTTAAAGGTCTTATCGTGACCGATGCCATGAACATGAAAGGCGTTGCCGAGGGAAATGAGCCTGGAGAAGTTGATAAAAAAGCAATTCTGGCCGGGAACGATCTTTTGGAGTTTTCAGAAGATATTCCAAAAGCCATCGCTGAGATAAGAAATGCCATAAATGAAGGTTTGATTACTCAAGCTGAGATCGATAGTCGTTGCCGTAAGATCCTGGCGGTAAAACAATGGGTTGGGCTGGATAATTATGAGCCTATACCGGTAAAGAATGTGGTGAAGGATGTAAATAATCCTGAAGCGATCTGGCTAAACCGAAAGCTGGCTGAAGCCTCTCTTACCCTTTTAAAGAATGATAATTCCATACTACCATTACAGAAACTGGATACTTTAAAAATAGCTTCGGTTTCTATTGGTGCTTCTAAACCAACCAAATTTCAAAAGACTTTGAAGCTTTATGCCGATGTGCATAACTTCCAGTTGGGACGTGGAGCTAAGGCTTCATATATCACAGATCTAAAGAAGAAGTTAGAGGAGTATAACCTGGTGATCATCGGTATGCATGATTTCAGCATCAGGCCCAGGAACGAGATCAAACTTTCTAAAGAGATCGAAAATTTCATTTCCGAATATGCTCAAAAAAATAACACAGTCATCAGCCTGTTTAAAAATCCTTATGTCATAAATAAACTTCAGGATATAGAAAAATCAGATGCGCTTGTGGTGGCTTACCAGGATTCAGAAATTACCCAAGAACTTAGCGCTCAGCTTATTTTTGGAGGAATTGGAGCTTCCGGGAAATTACCCGTAAGTGTTGGCGAAAAATTCAAGGCAGGTGATGGTTTAGACCTGAAGACTAATCTTAGATTTAAATATACGGTGCCTGAAGATGCGGGAATGGACTCTAAAAAACTGGGCACCGCGATAGATTCGCTTATGCATCAGGCCATAGAAGCCAAAGCGACTCCGGGAGGTGTTGTTTTAGTTGCCAGAGATCAAAAAGTGGTCTTTTATAAAGCTTACGGACTACATAAATACAGCGATACCATTGCAGTTGAAAAGACAGATCTCTATGACCTGGCTTCGGTAAGTAAGATCTCCACCGCTTTACCGGCTCTTATGAAATTATACGATAAGGGAAATTTCGATCTTGAAGCAGGAATAGACGATTACCTGCCCTATTTCAGAAATTCGAACAAGGCCGATGTTCCCTTCAGGCAGATCCTGGCTCACCAGGCCCGTTTCAAACCCTGGATCCCGTATTGGAAAACTACCCTGAGGAATAATGGCAGTTATAAGTGGAACACATTTAAAAAAGATTCTTCGGCCAGGTATCCGGTAAAGGTGAGCGACGAACTCTGGCTGCACAGGAATTATAAGGATAAGATCTATAAAGCCATCAAAAAATCGCCGCTGGAAGAGGAAGCGAAATATAAGTATTCCGGTTTATTGTTCTATTTATTACCTGGCATCGTGGAGCGAATCACCGGGGAAGATTTTGTAGAATATATCAATGAGAACTTTTATGACAAGCTAGGGTCAACCACGGTTACTTATAATCCTTCAGAAAAGTTCGATTTGGACAGGATCGTGCCTACAGAAAGTGATTTTAACTTCAGGCATGAAGTGATCCACGGGAATGTGCATGATGAGGGAGCAATTATGATGGGCGGTGTTTCTGCTAATGCCGGCTTATTTGCCAATGCCAATGATCTCGCCAAATTAATGCAGATGTATTTGAATATGGGAGAATATGGCGGAGTGCGCTATATAGATGACTCCACCTTAAAGGAATTCACCAAAACCCAGTTCCCTGAAAATGATAATCACCGAGGCCTGGCTTTTGATAAACCTTACCTGGAATACAAAGGAGAAGATAGTAACACGGCTAAAAATGCCAGCGCAGATAGTTTTGGCCATACCGGTTTTACCGGTACCATGGTCTGGATGGATCCTCAAGAAGATCTTCTGTATGTCTTTCTTTCCAACAGGGTTCAGCCCACAAGAGAAAATACCCGGTTGTATAAATTAAACACCCGAACTCAAATTCAGCAGGCTCTATATGACGCCATCCAATAGGCGATAATATTTTCTTTCCTCAATCCTTAAATTGTATGATGAATTGTTGAGAGAATCATTAAAAACGGGCTTAAGTATTCAATAAATTATATATTTGTCGATATTTTATTGAATATTACGCTAACCTACTTTATGCTGAAATATAAGTTCACCCCCCTGATCTTACTGATATTTTCATGTGCGGTCTATTCCCAAAGCGACCTCAGAGGAAAAATTCAGAATCAAGATAACGATCCCGTGGCCTTTGCTAACGTGATCCTTTTGAACGCCACAGATTCCACCAGCGTTTATAAAGGCTCCATTTCGGAAGATGATGGAACTTTTTTAATTGAAAATGTCCAGGACAGTTCTTATTTATTGAAAGTGTCTTTCGTAGGTTATGTGGAATCCCTTCAGAAAATTAAGGTCAAAGGAAATACCAGGGTGAATACGATCACTTTGCAGGAAGCTTCAGATGCTCTTGATGAGGTCGTGGTAAACGCCAGGAAGCCAAAGATTAGCAGGGAGATAGACCGCCTGGTTTTTGAAGTTGAAAATACCACTTTATCTACAGGTAATTCTTTCGAGATCTTAAAAAGAACACCCGGGGTTATTCTTAGCCAGGGACAGTTACTGGTGAAGAACAGGCCTGCCACGGTTTATATCAATGACCGTAAAGTATATCTAAGTTCTCAGGAATTACAGCAATTACTGGAAGGCTTTTCCGCAGAGAATATTAAATCTGTTGAAGTGATCACCAATCCACCGGCAAGATATGATGCTGAAGGTGGTGCAATTCTTAATATCAAGACTTCAAAGAATATTTCTATTGGTTATAAAGGGAGTGTGAACGCTTCCAACACCATTGCCATTGAGCCAAAATACAGTGTAGGTACCAGTCATTATTACAAAACAGATTGGTTGAATATGTTCGTTAATTACAATTATAACGACCGCGACCTGGTAAAAAGGGACGAAGGTTTTATAGAATATTACAGACCTAACGGTGATGTAGACTCCAGATGGATAACAGATTTTGAAAGGAATACGCTCACGTATTCTCATTCGCTGAACACCATCCTGGATTTTACACTTAGTGAAGTAAGCACGCTTAGCCTGAGCGCCAATATACAGATCACACCAGATTCTGACAGTGATATCAGCGGTCTCACCAATATCTATGACCGTAACAATTCGCTGGATTCATTGTTTACCACAGATAGTCGCCTACATAGTGTTACAGATAATATACTTCTTGCAGCTACTTACAACACCAGTTTGGGAGAGAACGGGACTTTAGCTGCTGTTGCTAACTATATTAATTACGATAACAGCCAGAGTCAGCAGATCATGACGAATTATTTTGAGGAGGACGATACTTTTATTAGGGATAATTCTTTTTCTACGGAAGCAAAGCAGAATAGTGAGATCTATACCGGGCAGGTAGATATTGCCACGCCTTTGGGATCTACAAGTTTCGAAACCGGATTAAAATATTCGGGATTAAGAACTGAAAGCGGGCAGGATTATTTTGATACCAATACCGGGAACAGGCAGTTTTCGGCAGAATTATCTGATAATCTTGATTATGAAGAGGATATTTATGCGGCATACGCCAGTATGTCTAAAGACTGGGAAAAATGGTCGATGAAGTTAGGATTACGCGGAGAGTATACAGATGTGCAGGGAATTTCTGAAAGCCAGGGATTGGTCAATTCACAGGATTATTTTGAATTGTTCCCTACTTTCTACCTGAATTATAATGCTTCAGACGATCATTCTTTTGGAATGGAATATAGCAGAAGAATTACCAGGCCAAGATTCGAGAATTTGAATACTTATAGGTATTTCCTGAATGAAAATAATTTTCAGGACGGGAATCCAGATCTTATGCCAGCTATCTCGAATATGATCAAGTTCAGCTACAGTTATAAGAACAAGTTATATTTCGACCTGTACTGGGATAAAGCAAATAATGCAATCGCGACCATGCCATTTCAGGATAATGAGAACAGGAATCTTCGTTCTTCCAGTTTGAACATGGATTTTAGTCAGCAATATAGTTTCGATATCGGGTATTACGACTACCTGAACGACTGGTGGTCTATTACTGCCTATACTTCTTTCTTCTATATGCAGAATGATTTCCCGGCATTGGAAAGCGGGGGGCAGATAGTTACCAATGATGCTTTTGGCGCTTATATATATGCGGGTAATTTCTTTACATTATCTGAAGACGGAACTTTTTCTGGTGAAGTAACTACCACTTATATTCCAGATTATATCGTTGGGTCTTATGAGTTTGAAGAACCTCAGTTCGGGTTGAATTTTGGTCTTAGAAAAACTTTCTTCGATTCCAGATTGGTAACTACGGTAAACGTTGATGATATTTTCAATACTATGAACATGCCTATGAGGTCGCAATATCTAAATCAGAATAACTCCTTTTTTGCTATGCCGGAGTCGCGTATGGTGAGGTTTGGAGTCACATATAAATTTGGGAATTTCAAACTGGGTGATAACAAACGTGCTATCACAGCCGAAGAAAGCGCCCGTCTTGAATCTAAAAACCAATAATTTAGCAGCCTAATTAACTTATTTTCAGCCAAAGGAATTATTTAGTAATTTTGCGACCTGAAAAAGAGAAGCTTTGGCAAAAATTGGAAATATAGATGTAGGAGACTTCCCGTTGCTTTTGGCACCGATGGAAGATGTGAGTGACCCGCCGTTCCGTGCTTTATGCAAGGAACAGGGAGCAGATGTGGTATTTACTGAATTTATCTCTTCTGAAGGGCTTATTCGCGACGCGGCGAAAAGCACCATGAAACTTGATATTTACGAAAAGGAACGCCCGGTTGGTATCCAGATCTTTGGAGCTAATCTGGAATCCATGCTGCAGTCTGTAGAGATTGTAGAGAAATCTGGGCCAGATATTATTGATATCAACTTTGGTTGCCCGGTGAAAAAAGTGGTTTCCAAAGGTGCCGGTGCCGGTATCCTTAAGGATATCGACCTTATGGTTTCCCTAACGGAAGCCATGGTGAAGCACACCAAACTACCTGTTACTGTAAAAACAAGATTAGGCTGGGATCACGATTCTATCAAGATCGTTGAGGTAGCTGAAAGGTTACAGGATGTAGGTTGCCAGGCTATTTCCATACATGGGCGTACCCGTGCGCAGATGTATAAAGGTGAGGCAGACTGGGGGCCAATAGCTCAGGTGAAGAATAATCCAAGAATGCATATTCCTGTTTTTGGGAATGGTGATGTTGATTCGCCTGAAAAAGCCGTGAAAATGCGCGATGAGTTTGGTCTGGATGGAGCGATGATTGGCCGTGCGAGTATTGGTTATCCATGGTTTTTCAGGGAAGTGAAACACTTTTTTGAAACCGGTGAGCATATGGCGCCTCCAACATTAGAAGAGCGTGTAGAAGCTGCCAGAAGGCATTTGCAAATGGCGATCGACTGGAAAGGTGAGAAATTAGGGGTTTTTGAAACTCGTAGACATTATACAAATTACTTTAAGGGAATTCCGCACTTCAAGGAATACCGCATGAAGATGGTGACCAGCGATGATTCTATAGACGTATTCAAGGCTTTTGATGAGGTAGAGAAAGAGTTCGCAGGTTACGAATTTGCCTGAGCAAGCGCTTTTTTACTTCTTCCTGCTGCAATATATGAAGCGATAAGTCCCAAGGTGAATATTGTGATAAGTACGATCAAAATGTTCTGGACTTTCATCTGCACGGGATAAGGCAAATTAGGAGTGATCATTACCAGGTCATAATTCATTTGTAGAGAAATTAGAACTATCGCGACCAGCAGACCTATAATGCCGCCGAGCCCGGTCATGAGCATTCCCTGTAAAAAGAAAATATTCTTGATCTGGTTTGGAGTGGCTCCTAGGTTGTAAAGAGTCTTGATATTCTCCCGCTTATCCAGGATCATGACAATGATAGATCCTACTACATTAAATAAAGCTATAGTAAGGACCAGGGTGAAAATAAGGTAAACGAACAGGTTCTCTGAATTCAGCATTTTATTTAGTGCGTCATTCAGTTCTGCTCTTGTTTTTACGGTCGCTTTTCCTGCAAAGATCTCGTTTATCTTTTCGGTCACATCTTCTACGGAAGCTTCCGGATCTAACTTGAATTCCACCGCCGAATATTCGTTTTCTCCCATGTTCAGAAGTTCTTTCGCGAAATTGATGTGCGTGAACACATATTTATCATCCAGTTCTTCATTTACACTGTAAATTCCACTAACTATAGACTGCTTGGAGCTGAACGCATCCTGCAGGTTGGTCATGGTGATCGCACCTTTCCCGGGCTTTGGTACCATGATCTTTAAAAGGTTCTGGTAATTGAAAGTTCCAATATCCAGTAATCGCGAGAGGCCATTACCAATAACCACTTGCGGTTCACTTTCGGTAAGCCAGGTTCCAAAAACCACAGCGCTGTCTATCTGGTTGACTCTTCGGTAATTTTCATCCACGCCTTTGATAAAAGCGGGATTGGTCTTGGATTTATAACTAAGGATGACCCGTTCTTCAACGATTTTGCTGAATTCAGTGATCTCGGGAACCTGCTGTAGTTTTTTCAGCTGTTCTTCAGAGATGTTTAAAACCTTTCCCTGTTCAGGAACTGCTTTAAGATCGGGATCAAATTCATTCGAAAAAGAGAGGCTGAAATCCCTGAGACCGGAGAATCCGCTAAGAACTATAAATAGCGAAAAAGCCCCGGCAAACACTCCAATCGCTGCAATGATCGTAATGATATTGATTGCATTACTCTTGCTTTTGGTAAATAAATACCTCTTGGCGATGTAGAGCGGGAACTTCAAATTAAGATTTTTTCCTCTTGTCTAAAAGATCGGGGTTGGCCACAGGATCTTCCTTGCCTTTAATAGATTTTTCGATACCATCTATGTATTCAAGAGAGTCATCAATGAAAAAGCTCAGATCGGGCATTTTTCTAAGCTGATGCCTTGTTCTCTGGGCGATCTCATGTTTGATCTGTGATTTATTTTCATTGATCTCTTTGATCACCTCTTCCTGGTGTTTAGAAGGGAATATACTTACGTATGCCTTCGCTATAGAAAGGTCTGTAGTTACTCTTACTTTAGAAACAGAAACAAGAATTCCTGTCCTGCCGCTGTCTCTTAATGAATTCTGTAAGACATCAGCCAGATCCTTCTGCAATAATCCACCTATCTTTTTTTGTCTGTTTGTTTCTTCCATGCTACAAAAGTAAAATTTTTAACTGTGATTTATCTTCATATAAATGAATTTGAATCATATAACATTATTTATTGATATTTGTTTTGCTAAATAGAAGATACATGAGGAGAATAGAACATATAGGAATCGCGGTAAAAGACCTGGAAGCGGCCAACAAAACCTATAAAGCTGTTTTAGGAGCGGAACATTATAAAACCGAGGAGGTAGAAAGCGAGGGAGTGGCTACTTCTTTCTTTAAAGTTGGAGAAAGCAAGATAGAATTGCTCGCGGCAACGAGTCCGGATAGCCCGATCTCAAAATTTATTGAAAAAAGAGGCGAAGGTATTCACCACATGGCGTTCTATGTAGATGATATCAAAGCGGAAATAGAAAGGCTTAAAGGAGAAGGTTTTAGATTGCTGAATGAGCAGCCAAAACCCGGCGCAGATAATAAGATCGTGGCTTTTATGCATCCAAAAGATGCCAATGGCGTACTGGTAGAGCTGTGTCAGGAAAAATAGGAATATTTTTGTTTGGTGCGTAACTTGCAATTATCTAAATTTGCGCTCGCGATACAAATACGTATCAGGTCCCATAGCTCAGTTGGTTAGAGCACCTGACTCATAATCAGGTGGTCCTTGGTTCGAGCCCAAGTGGGACCACATTATAAAACCTGTCTTTTTTAAGGCAGGTTTTTTTGTTTCTACATTTTTTCTTTTTCCTGCATTTAGCCACAAAAAAAAGCCCCGCATTTCTGCAGGGCTGGTTAATTTATTAATTGGGTACCATCGCTATAGACAGCGAGGTATTTAATTCTTCAGTATATTATTGTAGGTACATTACGAAATACACAAAAACCAATATCGCCAGAACACTAAGGCCTATGGAAAGAACTAATAATCTCTTTTCGCTTTTATTCTTAATCATTCCGGTTATTTTTGGTAAAATTATCCCGACTAGGGAGATATGGTTAACGGTATAAGTAATTGTTTTAACGATATATGTGAAATATTGAAAGCTTTTTACTGAAATTCAGTCAATTAACTTCCTTAAAAAGGCGCCAATCATCTTAGCAGCAAGCACTGAGCAAATTAAAATATCATATTTTCTGAATGATTCAGATTTATGCTGAAAACCTATAACATTTGTTAAAACGAAATGTTCTGTCGCTTAGAAATTCAATAGATGATACATTTACCCCGAATGTGGTAAAATTTGCCTAATTAATTTTGAATTGAATTCACTAATTATATAAATTTGAGAACATTGAAGTAGTTGGTTCATAGATAGATAGTTCAATTTTTTGTTTTCTCTTGCTGTCTTAGGAACCAAAACCTTACATATTACGTATATTTTCTTGAAGTAAGTTTTCTATGCTCTACCTTTATCCCGGATAAAGGTGATTTGATTGTGGAAAATTCTTACTTTAGTAAGTGATTTTAGAATTATAATATTAATTATCAGGGCATTCGTCGAAAATACTAACCGAACATCAATGGGGCAACTTAGGTGTATATTGCTATGCATTACTCTTTTAGTGGGAGTATCGGTTACCTCTTATGCTCAAAAAGACGGTAAGGGTCCGCCGGCTCCTACCGAAAAACGTCACAAGGGACCACCATGTGATCCTGGTAACGGGAACGGGAACGGAGTGCCACCTCCACCCGGGCTTTGCTTGCCCATAGATGATTACGTTTATATACTCATGGCCGTAGGTTTAATGTACGGCTGTTATAAATTGCGCGATTTCGGGAATGCTAAGACAGCTCAGTGATCCTTTTCACATATTTCCCTATTACATCAAATTCCAGGTTAACTGTATCCCCGGCTTTAAGATATTTAAATGTAGTATGTTCATAGGTGTAAGGGATAATCGCCACGCTAAATTCGTTAATTCTTGAATTCACCACGGTTAGGCTTACCCCGTTAACGGTGATAGATCCTTTTTCTATAGTGATATTTCCAATATTAGGATCGTACTCAAAAGTGAACTCCCAGCTACCATCAGCTTCTTTTAAACTTTTACATGTTGCAGTTTGGTCTACATGTCCCTGTACAATATGCCCATCTAAACGGTCCCCGAGTTTCATTCCGCGTTCCAGATTCACGACATCGCCTGTTTTTAGCAGACCTATATTGGTCTTGTCCAGGGTCTCTTTTACTGCTGTAACCTTGTATTGCTCGTTTTCTGTGGAAACAACGGTTAGGCATACCCCGTTGTGAGAAACACTCTGGTCTATCTTTAATTCAGGTGTCATACCTGCTTCAACTGTAATGTCGAGGTTAGTGCCAGATTTCTCCAGTTTAACGATCTTTCCTAATTCTTCTACTATTCCTGTGAACATTCCTTTCTATAATAATGGTTACATTTGTGTGTAAAATTAAAATATTATATCGGGAAACTTTATGAAACAAGCCGAAATGATCAAATTGGGAATTAGTATTGGTGATCTTAATGGAATTGGTAGTGAAATTGTACTTAAGACCTTTGATGATTCCAGGATGCTCGATTTTTGTACCCCAATTATCTTTGCGAATATTAAGATTCTCAATTTTTTAAAGAAACAATATAAACTGTCCATTCATTTGCATGCCATAGATCAGCCTTCTAATGCGGTTGACGGGAAAGTGAATGTGGTGAATGTCTGGAAGGAAAACGTCAATATTAATTTTGGCGAGGAAGACGTAAAGATCGGTGAGTATGCCTTTAGATCTTTAGAGGCTGCTACGGCAGCATTGAAAAAGGATGAAATCGATGTGCTGGTAACTGCACCTATTAATAAAGCGACCATTCAATCTGATAAATTCAATTTCCCGGGTCATACAGATTACCTGGCGAAAGAACTTGGAGGTCAAAGCCTTATGTTCATGATCACAGATAATCTCAAGGTTGGATTATTAACAGACCATGTGGCACTAAAAGATATCGCTTCGGTAATTACTCCGGAATTGATCGAGAAAAAGATAAAGATCATCCAGGAAACTTTGAAAAGTGATTTCAGGGTAAGAAAGCCGAAAATCGCCGTTCTGGGTATTAATCCGCATAGTGGGGATAATGGTTTAATTGGTAAGGAGGACGAAGAAGTTTTAAAACCGACCATAAAGAAATTAAGGGACAAGGGAGACCTGGTTTTTGGTCCTTACGCGGCAGATAGTTTCTTCGGAACCAAGAACTATAAGAATTTTGACGCGGTAATAGCTTCTTACCATGACCAGGGACTGGTGCCTTTCAAGACCTTATCTTTTGGGATGGGGGTGAATTTCACTGCTGGATTAAATAAAGTGAGAACTTCACCAGATCATGGAACCGCTTTTGAAATAGCGGGTAAGAACGAAGCAAATATCAACTCTTTTAAAGAGGCTGTATTTAAAGGTATCGAGATCTTTAAAGCAAGAGAAGAATATAAGGATCTTACCGAAAATCAGCTGCAAAAACAGGGAAGGAAGATATAAACAGAAATTTGTTTATAAAAAGAACATAATTAATTAATTTTTATATCTTTGCACCCGCCTTAACGGAAACGTGGGCACTCAAAACTGTGGAGAAATGAGGAATTTAGCAGAGTTTACAATTCCTTTTAAGGGATTAAAGCTTGGAAAGCACCAGTTTGAGTATGAGTTAGATAACAGGTTCTTTGAACATTTTGAGTACGAGGAATTCAATAAATCCGATGTAAAGATCGATTTGTTGTTCGAAAAGAAAAGCACCATGATGGAGCTTACCTTCAGAGCAACCGGGACAGTAAATGTTAATTGCGATCTTACGAACGAACCTTATGATCAACCCATAGATAGCGAGTTGTTCTTGGTGATCAAGTTTGGGGATGAATTCAATAATGAGGATGAAGATTTGCTTATTCTGCCACATGGCGATTACGAAGTGAATATTCAGCAGTACATATATGAGTTGGTCGTACTTTCGGTACCTCAAAAGAGGATACATCCGGGAGTTGAAGACGGCACATTGAAATCTGAAGTACTCGACAAGCTAGAAGAACTTAGTTTGAAAAATCAGAAAAAGAAAAATGAGGATGATATAGATCCTCGCTGGGACAAATTAAAAAATTTATTAAACGAATAATTAATAGGAAGCCATGGCACATCCAAAGAGAAAAATCTCGAAAACCAGAAGAGATAAAAGAAGAACACATTATAAAGCTTCAGCTCCAAAAGTGGCTGTAGATTCTGTAACAGGTGAAGCACACCTTTATCACAGAGCTCACTGGCACGAAGGTAAACTTTATTACCGTGGTCAGGTATTAATTGATAATACTGAAGAAGTAGAGGCTTAGTCGACACTTAGAGCTTCAAAAAATTACAGGAACTCTCACATCGTGGGAGTTTTTTGTTTTTAGTTGATTAAGTCCTAAAAAGACCTTAATTTGCACGCCGGTTATAATTAATTTTAGTAATTTTCTATTTATGGAGAGTTCAAAGGAAAGGCCGGTGAAGGGTGAATTAAATCCAAATTTATGAGTAAAATCACGGCAGCGATCACGGCTGTAGGTGCTTACGTGCCTGAGGATATTTTAACCAACAAGATGTTGGAAGAAATGGTGGATACGAACGATGAATGGATCACCACCAGGACGGGAATTAAAGAAAGACATATTCTTAAAGATCCTAATAAAGGAACTTCATATTTAGCAATCCAGGCAGCAAAAGATATACTTCGCAAAACCAACCTGGACCCCAAAGAAATAGATCTTGTTATTATGGCTACGGCCACACCAGACATGCCTGTGGCATCTACCGGTGTGCATGTGGCTACCCAGATAGGCGCTACAAACGCCTTTTCTTATGACCTGCAGGCAGCATGTTCCAGTTTCTTATATGGAATGTCTACCGCCGCGGCTTATATTGAAGCAGGGAGATATAAAAAAGTGCTATTAATAGGGGCAGATAAGATGTCTTCTATAATAGACTATACAGATCGTACTACCTGTATCATCTTTGGAGATGGTGCCGGAGCAGTATTGATGGAACCAAATACTGAAGGCCTTGGACTTCAGGATGAAATATTAAAAAGCGATTCCATTGGTAGGGAATCTTTAAAGATCGAAGCTGGTGGATCTCTTATGCCACCAACTGAAGAAACTGTGGCAAGAAAACTTCATTTCGTGCAACAGGATGGGAAGACTGTATTTAAATTCGCGGTTTCCAATATGGCCGGGGTTAGTGAACAGATCATGAAAAGAAATGATCTTTCTAACGAAGACGTAAACTGGCTGGTGGCACACCAGGCAAACAAGCGAATCATAGATGCGACAGCGAACAGGATGGGACTTAACGATGAGGATAAGGTCTTGATGAACATCCAGAGATATGGTAACACCACTTCTGCTACTTTACCTCTTTTGCTTAGCGATTACGAAAAGAACTTTAAAAAAGGAGATAATTTAATATTTGCCTCTTTTGGAGGTGGCTTCACATGGGGAGCTGCTTACCTTAAATGGGCTTATAACTCATAAAAAACCAACACCAAATATTATGGATTTAAAGGAAATTCAGAACCTGATTAAATTTGTAGCCAAGTCTGGCGCAAGCGAGGTGAAACTGGAAACAGGTGATGTAAAGATCACTATTAGAACAGGTTCAGACGATAAAGAAACTACCATAGTACAACATGTTCCGCAGCATATGCCACAACAGCAGATGCCGGCTCAGCAACCGCAGCAGCAACAAGCACCTGCACCTCAGGAAAGCGCTGCTCCGCAAAAAGAATCAAAAGATTCTGGCGATGATGAGTCTAAGTATATCACTGTGAAATCTCCTATTATTGGTACTTTCTATAGAAAACCTTCTCCAGACAAGCCAACTTTTGCTGAGGTTGGAGATACTATTAAAGAAGGAGATGTACTTTGTATCATCGAGGCGATGAAACTTTTCAACGAGATCGAAAGTGAAGTTTCTGGAAAGATCGTAAAAGTATTGGTTGAGGATTCTTCTCCGGTAGAATTTGATCAGCCTTTATTTTTAGTTGATCCGTCATAATTTACTGCCCGTTTTAACAACTGTAAGCCCGTTTATGGGCTTCAGAACTTTAAAAGCAACTAGGTATGTTTAAAAAAATATTGATTGCCAACAGAGGGGAGATCGCATTGCGTGTTATCCGTACCTGTAAAGAAATGGGTATAAAGACGGTTGCGGTATACTCTACAGCAGACGCTGAAAGTCTTCATGTAAGATTTGCCGATGAGGCCGTTTGTATAGGACCTGCACCGAGTAACCTTTCTTATCTTAAAATATCAAATATCATTGCAGCAGCAGAAATTACCAATGCTGATGCGATACATCCGGGATACGGATTCTTATCTGAAAATGCCAAATTCTCTAAGATCTGTGAAGAGCACGATATCAAATTCATCGGTGCTTCTCCAGATATGATCAGTAAAATGGGAGATAAGGCGACTGCAAAAGCTACGATGAGAGCTGCAGGAGTTCCTTGTGTTCCGGGATCTGAGGGAATTATCAAGGATTTTAAAGAATGCATGAAGCTGGCCAAGGATATCGGCTTTCCGGTAATGCTAAAAGCTACTGCCGGTGGTGGTGGTAAAGGTATGCGTGCCGTTTGGAAAGAGGAAGATCTTGAACCAGCATGGGAATCTGCCAGAAAAGAAGCAGATGCCTCTTTTGGTAATGACGGGATGTATATGGAGAAGCTTATTGAAGAGCCTCGCCATATCGAGATCCAGATCGTGGGAGACAGTAGCGGTAAAGCCTGTCACCTTTCTGAAAGGGATTGTTCGGTACAACGTCGTCACCAGAAGTTAACTGAAGAAACTCCGTCTCCATTCATGACCGATACCCTTCGTAAGAAAATGGGAGACGCAGCGGTTAAGGCAGCAGAATATATTAAATATGAAGGAGCCGGTACGGTTGAATTCCTTGTAGACAAGCACAGGAATTTCTACTTCATGGAGATGAACACACGTATACAGGTAGAGCATCCAATTACCGAGCAGGTAATAGATTATGACCTTATTCGTGAGCAGATCCTTGTAGCGGCAGGAGTGCCAATTTCAGGAAAGAACTATTTTCCGCAATTACACTCTATAGAATGTAGAATTAATGCGGAAGATCCTTACCATAACTTCCGTCCTTCTCCAGGTAAGATCACGAATTTACATGCACCCGGAGGACATGGAATTCGTATAGATACCCACGTTTACAGTGGCTATACCATCCCGCCAAACTATGACTCTATGATCGCCAAATTGATCACTACTGCTCAAACCAGAGAAGAAGCGATCAATAAGATGAAGCGAGCTTTAGACGAGTTTGTGATCGAAGGAATTAAAACAACGATACCTTTCCACAGGCAGCTGATGGATCATCCAGATTATGTAGAAGGAAATTATACTACAAAATTCATGGAGGATTTCAAGATGAAGCCTCAGGAAGAGCAAGCATAAATTGAAACCCCGGTAATTCCGGGGTTTTTTTATGTCCAATATTTTGTAATTTCAGCCGTAGAAATACTAACCTATGAATTTTTCTTTCTGGGAGACCGATTCCTGGTTTTCTAATATCGATTATTGTATCGTTGGCAGTGGCATTACCGGACTAAATTGTGCCTTGAAGATCAGGGAATCTGAGCCGGAAGCTAAGGTGCTCATCCTGGAAAAAGGGATGTTGCCCGAAGGTGCCAGCACCAAGAATGCCGGATTTGCTTGTTTTGGGAGTATTTCAGAGATCCTGGACGATCTTAAGACACATTCGAGACAAGAGGTGGTGCAGTTATGCGAAAAGCGTAAAATGGGCCTGGAATTGCTTCGGAATAATCTGGGCGATGATATTATCGATTATCAGGAAAAAGGAGGATATGAACTTTTTACTGAAGCCGATAAAGAGCTTTACGAGGAATGTCTTCTCCGGATTCCTGAAATAAACGATCTTTTAAAAGAGGTATTCCAGGGAGAGGTATTTGAAATCGCCGAAAATAAATTCGGGTTTAAAAAAATTCAGCCAAAACTCATCTTCAATAAATTCGAGGGCCAGATAGATACCGGTAAAATGATGAGCGCTTTAGTGAAGAAGGCTATCGAGAAAGATATCCGTATTCTTAACTGTGTGGAAGTAAGATCTTTTGAGCAATCTACAAATGGGATAAGTGTTGAAACTTCAGAATTTGACCTGGAAGTCAAAAAACTGATCATCGCTACCAATGGCTTCGCATCCAGGCTGGGTATAGAAGAGGTGAAACCGGCCAGGGCACAGGTACTGGTCACCAAGCCTATTACAGATATTCCCTTTAAAGGCACTTTTCACCTGGATAAGGGTTATTATTATTTCCGTAATATTGGAGATAGAGTTTTGTTTGGAGGCGGGAGAAACCTTGATTTTAAAACCGAAGAAACAGATGAGACCGGATTGACAGACCTGATCCAGGATAAATTAAAAGAACTACTCGAAACCTGCATCCTACCGGAAACCGATTTTGAAATTCAGCAATCCTGGAGCGGGATTATGGGAGTTGGGGTACAGAAGAAACCAATTGTAAAAGAACTTTCTAAAAATATTTATTGCGGTGTGCGCCTTGGCGGAATGGGAATTGCCATTGGCAGCCTCGTTGGAAAGGAAATCGCAGAGCTAGCCATAAGATCATGATAAAAAGATTTTTCAAATTTATTTTTAAGATCCTGTTGGGTCTTTTCCTTTTCAGTATTCTTATGGTGGTAATCTATAAGTTCGTTCCGGTTCCATTTACGCCTTTGATGGCGATACGATACTTCGAAAATCCTGAAGAACCGGTAGAACATGATTGGGTTCCTATCGATGAAATTTCAAGGCATTTACAACTGGCGGTCATCGCCAGTGAAGACCAGAATTTTGAAAACCATAGTGGTTTCGATTTTGAAGCTATCCAGAAAGCGATGGAAGATAACCGCTCGGGTAGAAAGATTCGTGGTGCCTCTACGATCTCGCAACAAACTGCTAAAAATGTATTTCTGTGGCCAGGAAGAACCTGGTTTAGAAAAGGAATGGAAGCCTATTTTACTTTTTTAATCGAAATGATCTGGAGTAAAGAAAGGATCCTGGAAGTTTACCTGAATAGTATAGAAATGGGTAAAGGCGTATATGGAGCCCAGGCCGCATCTCAACACTGGTTTAAAAAAGATGCTTCTAAACTGGGGCCATACGAAGCTGCAGCAATCGCCGCGGTTTTGCCTAATCCCAGGGAATATCGGGCAAATCCAGCATCAAACTTCATTCAGCGTCGAAAGAACTGGATCGTAAGACAGATGCAGAATTACGGAAAATTTATGCTGGAATAATGGAAGCTGAAAGACGTCAAGACTTAATATCTGCCTGCCGGGATTATCTTCAAACGAGAGTTTCGGTGGTTAAAAGAGCCATGGACGGACTCAAGGAAGACCTTGAGAACGAATCCAAAAGCAGTGCCGGCGATAAATTTGAGACCGGCAGGGAAATGATCAATATCGAATGGAATAAATTAAGCGTTCAGCTAAATGAATATGACCGGCTGGGAAATATCCTGAACAGGATCGAAGAATATAAACCCAACGGCAATGTAATTCTGGGAAGCATCGTCGTGACCAATGTCGCTAAATATTTTATTTCTATTCCGGCAGGGGAGATCTCAAGTGGTAAAGATAAATTCTATGCAGTTGGGATCAAATCACCTATCGCCCAGGTTTTACTCGGCAAAAAAGCAGGTGAAAAAGCCGTATTTAACAGGCGTGAATTTGAAGTTTTAGAGATCACTTAAGTCGCTCCTCGATCAGTTTTTCAGGGACTTTTAATGATATGGTTTTTCCGGGTTGAATATCATTCTTATGTTCTACTAATACCTCCTCACCATTCAATTTTGCCTGAATAAGGAAGTTTTCTCCTTTGAAATACGTGTTCTTTACTTCAGCCTTTATAGGAGAACTTTTAACAATGCTAATATCGTGAGGATATAAAACCACTCTTTTACGGCTGCTCTCATTTTCTTTTAAATTTTTCAGCATGATATGGTTCACATCCCCGAATAGCGAGGCGATATATTTATTGGGTGGCGATTTATACAGTTCTTCAGGAGTGCCATCGGCATAAATATTTCCATTCTTCAGAACAAAGGTGTGGTCTGCAAAGGAAAGGGCATCGGTACTATCGTGCGTTGCCACGATACAGGTAATATTCTTTTCTTTCAGGTAAGAAAACAGGCGTCTTCTCAGGTTGTTTTTTCTGAAATGATCTATATGGCTGAAAGGTTCATCCAGTAGAATTAATTCCGGTTCCTTGGCCAGGGCGCGGGCTAAAGCGATACGTTGTTGCTGTCCACCGCTAAGAAGTTTTGCCTTTTTATCGGCCAGATCTTCCATTTCCACTACTTCCAGTAACTCTTTAATGCGCCTTTTCTTTTTGACCGGATAAAAATTACTAAGATGTTTTCCTACATTTTCTGCAGCCGTGAGGGGCAGCATAAGATCAAAATCCTGAGCCAGGTATTTTATAAAAGGTTCCCCGGGCACCAGGTTGAAATTTGGTCCCAGCATTTCTTCTCCGTTCCAGCTTACTTTCCCATCTGTATGTAAAAGGCCGTAAATCAGTTTTAAAAGAGTGCTTTTTCCGCAGCCACTTTCTCCGATCACCGAAACATTCTGACCTTTTCCGATCTCAAAACTTATGTTTTTTAGAACCGGTTCTTTTTGGTAGGCGAAGGATACATTCTGAAGTTTCAGCATATTGAGGAAATATAAGGTCGAAGTTAAAATAAAAAAAGCGCGGAACATAATCCGCGCTTTATCAATTTATATGGTATTTCCTGTTTTATTGTCCCACACCTTTTTCGATGTCTTTCGGAAGGTCTTTATAACCCATATTGTAAAGGGTAAATCCAAAAATATCTGCATATTCTTCGATGATCATGCTGGTTGGTTTACCTGCTCCGTGACCTGCTTTGGTCTCGATTCTAATAAGTACAGGCTCCTCACCGGCATGCTTGTCTTGTAACTCGGCAGCAAACTTGAAAGAATGCGCTGGAACCACACGGTCATCATGGTCTCCCGTAGTTACCATCGTAGCAGGATATTCCACTCCTTCTTTTACATTGTGTACTGGGGAATACCCGTAAAGATATTCAAACATTTCCTTGTTGTCTTCAGCCGTACCATAATCGTAAGCCCAGCCAGCACCAGCAGTGAAAGTGTGATATCTAAGCATGTCCATTACCCCAACCGCAGGCAATGCCACTTGCATAAGATCTGGACGCTGGGTCATGGTTGCTCCAACCAGTAGTCCACCGTTGGAACCTCCTCTTACCGCCAGTTTGTCGCTGGAAGTGTAATCGTTGGCTATAAGATATTCCGCGGCGGCGATAAAATCATCAAATACATTTTGCTTCTTTAGCTTGATACCGGCATCGTGCCATTCTTTACCATATTCTCCACCTCCACGTAGATTAGGTACCGCATAAATACCGCCCTGTTCCAGCCAAACGCTCATTGCAGTGCTGAATCCTGGGGTTAGGCTAATATTGAATCCACCATATCCATAAAGTATGGTTGGGTTCTCGCCATTCATTTCGGTTCCCTTTTTATAGGTAATGATCATAGGCACTTTTGTACCGTCCTTGGAATCATAGAAAACCTGTTTGCTTTCGTAATTCTCAGGATCAAAATCGATATTTGGCTTATTGTATACTTCAGAAGTACCTTTTTCTATATCGTATTTGTAGATAGTACCCGGAGTTACATAATTCGTGAAAGAGTAATAAAGCACTTTTTCATCTTCTTTGGCGCCAAATCCTCCGGCAGAACCAATTCCAGGAAGTTCCACTTCACGAATTAAATTCCCTTCAGAATCATATTGTTTTACCTGTGAAATGGCATCTACCATATACTCTGCAAAGAAATCGCCACCTGCGGTAGAAGGACTTAACACGTTTTCGGTTTCAGGAATAAAATCTTCCCAGTTCTCTGGAGTAGGGTTGGAAGCATCTACGCTTACGATCCTTTTATTGGGAGCGTCAAGGTTGGTTACGATAAATAGCTTGCTACCCTCGTTTTTGATCACATAAGAATCGGTTTTTTCGTGGTCCAGGATAGTTACCAGTTCAGGATCTTCCTTGGTAAGGTCCATTAAGAATAACTTTCCACCAGAAGTTGAATTCCTTGCAGAAATGGTAAGGTAGTGATCATCTTCAGTAACACCACCACCAACATACCTGTGTTTCTGTTCTGGGGTAGCTCCAAAGATGACTTTATCTTCAGATTGTGCAGTTCCCAGTTTATGGTAATATAATTTATGCTGATCTGTTTTGGCAGAAAGCTCGCTACCATCTGGTTTGTCATAGCTGGAATAGAAGAAACCGTCATTTCCTTTCCAGGACATACCGCTGAATTTTACATCCCTGATGGTATCTCCCAGGATCTTTTTATTTTCAGCATCCATAACGATAATCTTTCTCCAGTCGCTTCCGCCTTCTGAAATGGCATAAGCAAGAATTTTTCCATCTTTAGAGAAGCTCAACCCTCCAAGGGAAGTAGTGCCATCTTCACTAAATTTATTCGGATCAAGGAAAATTTCGGCTTTCCCTTCTTCTCCTTTTTTGCGGTACATCACGCTCTGGTTCTGCAAACCGTCATTTTTGAAGAAATAAATGTAATCTCCCTCGGTAAAAGGGGCACTTAGTTTTTCATAATCCCAAAGCTGAGTAAGTCTTTTTTTGAGTTGGTCGCGATAAGGGATCTGCTTCAGATAATTGAAGGTAACCTTATTCTGTGCCTTTACCCAGTTTTCGGTCTCTTCGCTGCGATCGTCTTCCAGCCAGCGGTATGGATCCTCAACCTTGGTACCGAAATAATCGGTAACCGTATCTACTTTTTTAGTTTCGGGGTATTTCAATTCATTTGGATTTTGACTATTTGCTGTGTTAGAATAGGTGATTAAACCCAGAACACAAATAGCGGTACTTATTTTTTTCATATTTCAAATTTGATAGAACATAAATTAAGACAAAAAAAACCTGAAAGTTAAACTCTTTCAGGTCTTTAAATTTATTGAAATATTTGGAATTTCTATACCAGTTTATTTTCTATGAGATATTCTGCGATCTGTATGGCATTGGTAGCCGCACCTTTGCGCAGGTTATCTGCAACGATCCACATGTTTAAAGTATTCGGCTGGGAGTGATCTCTTCTAATTCGCCCAACGAAAACATCATCTTTACCTTCTGCGTAAATAGGCATAGGATATGTGTTTACTGCTGGGTTATCCTGCACGGTAATACCAGGAAAATCGCTAAGACGTTTTCGCACATCGCCCTCTTCAAATTCTTTGCTGAATTCGATATTTACAGATTCTGAATGTCCACCCACAACCGGAATTCTAATTGCGGTCGCGGTGACATTTACTGAATCATCACCAAGAATCTTCTTGGTCTCATTAGTAAGCTTCATTTCTTCCTTGGTGTAGCCGTTATCCTGGAATACATCACAATGCGGTAAGGCATTTCTGTGAATTGGATAAGGATAAGCCATATCTCCGCTTTCCCCGGCATATTCATTTTCCAGTTGTTTTACTGCCTTTACTCCGGTCCCGGTAATGGACTGGTAAGTGGAAACTACCACACGTTTAATATTATATGCATCGTGCAATGGCTTTAAGGCCATAAGCAGCTGTATAGTCGAACAATTTGGATTCGCGATGATCTTATCATCTGCAGTAAGTAGATCTGCATTGATCTCTGGAATGACCAGTTTATGTTTTGGATTCATTCTCCAGGCTGAAGAGTTATCGATCACGGTAGTACCGGCCTCGGCAAATTTTGGTGCCCAGGCTAAAGAAGTATCTCCACCAGCTGAAAATAATGCGATCTCAGGTTTCATAGCAACAGCAGTTTCTAAACCAACTACTTCAAATTCCTTATCTCCGAATTTGATCTTTTTTCCTACAGATTTTTCTGAAGCTACAGGAATAAGCTCAGTTAACGGAAAATTTCTTTCTTCTAGTACTTTCAGCATTACGCTTCCTACCATCCCGGTGGCTCCAACAACAGCTATTTTCATAGGATACTGTATTTTATTAAAATTTTGATTGCAAAGGTATTGGTTGGTGAATAACCTAAAATATTTTAAAGCTAAAAAATAATCGCGCTATAAAAATTTAAACAGATTTGTACAATTTGTTAAAAAAAGACCCCGATTCTCATCGGGGTTTAGTGTTCAAAATGAATAGTGTAGCGGTAAGCGTATTTCTTTATGGTGTTTGTTTTCTTAGTTCGTCTCTAATTTCCAGAAGAATTTCCTCCTGAGTTGGCCCTTTTGGTGCTGGAGCTTCTTCTACATTTTCTTTTTTCTTGGTCTTTTCATAAGATCTCAAAACCAAAAATATGAAAAAGCCAATGATAATAAAATAGATAATGGCCTGAATTAGATTACCATAAGTGATGACTGCAGCTTCAGCTTCCTTGGCTGCGTCCAGACTGGCATATGCTTTCCCATCCAGGGAAATGAATTTTTGAGTAAAATCTATTCCGCCGGTAAGCACCCCAATAATTGGCATTATAACATCATTTACCACTGAGGTAACAATCTTGTTAAAGGCCGCACCAATTACCACGGCAGTTGCCAGCATTACAATATCCTTCTGAAAAAGAAAGGTTTTAAAATCTTTTAAAAAGCCCATATTAAAGTATTAGTAGTTAGTTGAGCCCTAATTTATATAAAAAAAATTAATGTAAGATAGAGACTTATTCGGGGATGATCTTTTTGGAAACCCTGCGTTGTATTCCGGTGATAAGCTCATAAGAAATAGTACCTCCGGCTTCAGCAAAAGCAACAGGATGTTGAGGTCCGCCAAAAACGATGACTTCATCGCCTTCTTCACAGTCTATACCTGTAACATTGATCATGATAATATCCATGCAGACGTTGCCTACGATTGGAGCATATTTCCCGTTTACATAAACGCCGGCTTTTTGTTTGCCGTAGATCCGGTTAATACCATCTGCATGCCCAATGGGCAGCGTCGCGATTCTGGTAGGTTTCTCTGCTTTAAAGACCCGGTTGTATCCTACGGTATCACCTTTTCCAATTTCACGGATCTGGGAAATAATGGTTTTTAAGGTACCTACCGGTTTTAATTCGGGATCTACATTCTTATCATTTCCATAGCCATAAAGACCAATACCCGTTCTTACCATGCTGAAAGCGGCTTTTGGGTAATTGATGACTCCTGAAGTGTTGCAGATATGGAGAATTGGCTCGTAGTCCAGGTTTTCTATTAGTTGCCAGGTCATTTTCCTGAAAAGATCTATCTGCCCGATAGTAAAATCTCTTTCCTGCCAGTCCTCGCTCGCGGCAAGATGAGAGAAAACAGAAGCGATTTTTATTGACTTGGTGCCGGTCACCAGGTCAAATACTTTTTTTATTTCAGGTTGATCGAAGCCTAAACGATTAAGACCTGTGTTCAGTTTAATATGTACCGGATAGTCTTTTAGATTGGATTTTTCAGCAGCAGAAATAAATGCCTTTAAAGTTCTTTCGCTATAAAGATTTGGTTCCAGGCAATGTTCGATGATCTCTTCAAAATGGAGTACCTGAGGATGCAAGACCAAAATAGGTAGAGTAATGCCGTTTTCACGAAGTCTTATTCCTTCTTCCACATAAGCCACCGCGAAATAATCTGTCCCTAATTCCTGAAGTTTTTTAGCGATAGCCACAGAATCGCTTCCGTAGGCATGAGCTTTCACCACCGAAAGGAATTTTACATCCTTGTCTAATTTAGATCGTAAAAAACGATAGTTATGAGCCAGGTTCCCAAGATCGATTTCCAGAACGGTTTCTTTGGCTTCAGGCATTTTCTTCTTTTGCTTTAGATTTTAATTCTTCGGGTTCCTTTACATCAAGTTTTTTAACCCTTTCTTTCAACATGGCTTTGTAATAAGCGGCCCTGCTTAAAGGTTCATATTCTTCATTTTCCCCAAGAAATACCAGGTCATCGTTGATCGCTTTTCTATAGCTGAACTGCGCCAGGTTCCCGGTACGGGTACAAACAGCATGTACCTTGGTTACATATTCTGCCGTAGCCATCAGGTTGGGCATTGGGCCAAATGGATTTCCTTTAAAATCCATGTCCAGGCCGGCAACTATCACCCGCACTCCCTGGTTCGCCAGGTCATTGCAAACGGTCACGATCTCATCATCAAAGAACTGGGCCTCATCTATCCCAACCACATCACAGCCGTCTGCCAGGATCCTGATATTGGCCGCAGAAGGCACCGGCGTGGAACGTATCTCATTAGAATCGTGAGACACCACCATCTCCTCGTCGTATCTTGTGTCGATAGCGGGTTTAAAGATCTCTACGTTCTGTTTTGCAAATTTTGCACGTTTCAGTCTACGGATTAGTTCTTCGGTTTTACCGGAAAACATAGAGCCGCAAATAACTTCAATCCAGCCAAATTGCTCTTCGTGATTTACTGTATTTTCGAGAAACATTTTGTATTTTTCAAATCGAATTGGGGAAATACCTCATTCGCATAAAGGTGGAACAAATTTATTAAAAATACAACCCTGGGATAGGGGTGAATCCTTAAAGTTATGAAATGAACCCGGCATAATTTTTATGACTATAGAAATGATTGCGACTATTTTCCACTAACTTATAAATGATCAAAAATAATTTCAGATGAAAAATAAAATCGAAGCAGACCTGGTTGGTATTGCCGAAAAGATCCTCAAAGAAAAGGGGAAGATGGATGCTGCTCAACTCAAAAAAATGGCGCAAGATCTTTATGAAAAGCTAACCGTACTGGCTTTTACCGAAAAACATCTGGCAGAAGAACCTGTAGTAAAAGAAGTAAAGGTTAAGAAGGAACCTAAACCGGTGCAGCAGAAAAACCTGTACGATGAATTTTATCCTGACGGAACCGAATACAACAGGGATTCTGATGCGATCACCGAGCCAAATACCGAGAAAATAAAGGATATTGTAGCTCAAATGCCTCCTGAAGCAGAGTCGGTAGATTTTATAATGGAAAGCATTAATGCTGCTCCAGAACCACCAAAAAGGTCGGAATCTGCGGAATCTAAAAAGGATTTCAGAAATATTGGAGTAGACTATGATAATCTGCCCGATTTTGAACCGGTAAATCATGTTGAAAAGAACAATAAGCCGAGATCTTTGAACGACAGGCTTAAGAAAGGTATAAATATTGGTTTGAATGAGCGTCTTGCTTACATCAAGCATCTATTTGATGGAAATACTGCTGACTATAACAGGGTACTGTCACAGCTAAATACCTTTACCAGCCTGGAAGAGGCAAGGAAATTTATCGAACTAGTGGTAAAACCAGATTATAAACACTGGGAAGGAAAAGAAGAATACGAAGAGCGTTTTATGGCGCATATCGAGAATAAGTTCGATAACCAGCAGTAAAATAATCTATGGGAAAATTGTTTCTGGTTCCAACACCCATTGGAAACCTGGAGGATATCACTTTTAGAGCGATAAGAGTTCTTAAAGAGGCAGATCTAATACTGGCCGAGGACACCCGGAATAGTGGGAAACTATTAAAACATTTCGAGATTCAAACCCAGATGCAAAGCCATCATATGCATAATGAGCATAAGACGGTAGATAATATTGTGTCCAGGATCAAGGCAGGAGAAACGGTTGCTTTAATAAGCGATGCAGGAACTCCGGCCATCTCAGATCCGGGATTTTTATTGACTCGTGCCTGTGTCGAGGCGGGTGTAGTAGTAGATTGCCTGCCCGGTGCCACCGCATTTGTTCCTGCCCTGGTGAATAGCGGTCTTCCTAACGATAAATTTGTTTTCGAAGGTTTTCTTCCGGTCAAGAAAGGCCGGCAAACAAGATTAAAGATACTTGCCGAAGAAACCCGTACCATGGTGTTTTATGAATCTCCCCATAAACTCATAAAGACCCTGGGAAATTTCGTGGAATATTTTGGAGAAGATCGCAAGGTTTCGGTTTCTAGGGAGATCACTAAAATGCACGAAGAGACCATTCGCGGCACTGCCACAGAAGTTTTACAATATTATACAGATCATCCTCCTAAAGGGGAGATCGTGATCATCGTAGAAGGAAAAGCTTGATTTTTTGGAAGATCTTTTATGCAAAATAAGAGACTGCAAGGTTTGTAAGGATCACCTGCCTCTTGGCCCCAGGCCGATCATCGAGGCTAACAAAAACTCGAAGGTCGTATTGATAAGTCAGGCGCCGGGAAGAGTGGTTCACGAATCTGGTGTGGCCTGGAAAGATCAAAGTGGGAAAAAGCTAAGAGAGTGGCTGGGAGTAGACGAGGAAACCTTTTACGATCCCAATAATTTCGCGATCCTGCCCATGGGGTTTTGTTATCCGGGTAAAGCGAAGACCGGTGATCTTCCTCCAAGGAAAGAGTGCGCTCCTTTATGGCATGATGAGGTTTGGAATGAACTGGAGAATGTTGATCTTAAGATCATCATAGGTTCGTATGCCGCCAATTATTACCTGGGAAAAAGGTCAAAACTGACCGAAAAGGTTGAAAATTACACAGATCACTTACCTGATTTCTGGCCTTTGCCGCATCCATCTCCGGTGAACAGATTCTGGCGAATGAAAAATCCCTGGTTCGAGGAGGAAGTAGTTCCAGAACTTCGGGATAAAATTGCTGAAATTTTAAGCTGAAGAATTAAAATCCTGTAACTTGTTTTTGCTAATTTCGGCATTCATCTAATCTTATAAATTTATGCGCTGGACCTTAAAACCCAAACCAGATCCTATTACTGTTAACAGCCTGGCAGACAAATTAGGAGTTGGAGTTCCAGTTGCAAAATTACTGGTACAAAGAGGGATCACTTCTTTTGAAGAAGCTAAAAAATTCTTTCGCCCAGACCTTAAATTGCTGCATGATCCTTTCCTGATGAAGGATATGGAAAAAGCCGTGGAGCGTATTGAGCAGGCTATGGAAAACGAAGAGAATATCATGGTCTATGGCGATTATGATGTAGATGGCACCACCAGTGTCGCTTTGATGTCTTCTTTTCTAAAATTCAGATACCCACACGTTACTACTTATATCCCAGATCGCTACGAAGAAGGTTACGGGGTTTCTTACCAGGGAATAGATTATGCCGAAGATAATGATATTAGCCTTATTATTGCCCTGGATTGCGGGATTAAGGCTATAGAAAAGGTGGCCTATGCAAAAGAAAAAGGTATAGACTTTATCATTTGTGATCACCACCGACCGGGAAGTGAGATTCCCGATGCTGTTGCTGTTCTAGATCCAAAAAGAGAAGATTGCAGTTACCCATATGATGAGCTTTGTGGTTGCGGAGTTGGATTTAAACTTATACAGGCAATTACTCAAAAGAATAATGAGCCCGAGGAAACTTTACTGCCCTACCTTGACCTGGTTGCCACTGCTATTGGAGCAGATATAGTACCCATAACCGGTGAAAATAGAATTCTGGCCTATCATGGTTTACATGTTATAAATGTTGCTCCCAGAAGAGGGATCAGCAGTTTGTTAGGAGATCGTAAGAACGTAAGTATTACCGATGTGGTCTTTATCGTTGCGCCAAGGATCAACGCGGCAGGTAGAATGAAACATGGTCTGCATGCGGTAAATCTGCTTACTGAAGAAGATCAGGAAATCTCCAAAAAATATGCTGAAGAGATCGAGGCATATAATTCAGATAGAAGGAGTGCCGATAAAACTATAACTGAAGAAGCGAAACTGCAGATCATCGAGCAGAAGGAAGAAGAACGTTTAACCACGGTTGTTTACGATGAGAACTGGCATAAAGGCGTGATAGGGATCGTAGCTTCCAGGCTTACCGAAACCTGGTATCGTCCAACTCTCGTTTTTACAAAAAGCGGGGAAAGACTGGCGGCCTCGGCCAGGTCTGTAAAAGGTTTTGATGTTTATGAAGCCCTGGAAGGATGTAAAGAACATATTGAACAGTTTGGAGGACATAAATACGCCGCAGGATTAACTCTTCTGGAATCTGAATATTTAAATTTCAAACAGAAGTTTGAGGAGGTGGTTTCAGAAACTATAGACCGTAATCTGCTTACTCCTGAAATAAGTATAGATGAAGAACTGGAACTAAAGGATATCACGCCTAAGTTCTATAGAATTCTCAAGCAATTCGCGCCTTTTGGTCCCGGGAATATGTCGCCGGTCTTTATTAGCCGGGGATTAACCGATACCGGATTCGGGAAATGCGTGGGAGAAGATAAGACCCATCTTAAATGCCAGGTGAAGCAAGCCGATTCGAAAGCTGTTTTTGATGTCATAGGTTTTAACCTTGGTGATAAACTGGACCTTATTAAAGAGGGTAAAAAGTTTGACGCGGTATATAGTCTCGATGAGAATACCTGGAACGGGAATACCAAAATTCAGCTTAAACTCAAGGATATAAGAGAATCTGTTTTGTGATAAGTTTGCTTTATGGCAGTGTTTTTCCGAAATTGTAGTTCCTGGAACTAAAATTTCAAATTGCTATGAGAAACTTATCTTTGCTTGCATTCCTTTTTCTTACCCTAAACCTTATCGCTCAACAAAATATAAGTTCACCCGATGGTAAACTTGATATAAGCTTCGATATTGACGATTCCGGTAAGCCTTTTTATAAGGTGGATTTCAATGATAAAACGGTTCTGGACCGTTCTTACCTTAGCTTTGACCTTAAGGATGCCCCGGCGCTGGATGATGATTTCCAGGTAGTGGATTTCCAAAAAGAAGAATTCGATGAAACCTGGCCAATGCCCTGGGGAGAACAGCTAGAGGTTAGAAATAATTACAGGCAGATGGAAATCTATCTCGAAGAAAAGACCGGTCTAAAGAGAAAATTAAAGATCACTTTTAGAGCTTACGACGATGGGATAGGATTTAAATATCATTTCCCGGAACAGGAGAATCTTCAGGAAATGATCATTACCGACGAGAATACTGAATTTGCTCTTACCGGTGACCATAAAGCCTTCTGGATCCCCGGAGACTGGGATATTTATGAGCACCTTTATAACACTACCCCGGTTTCAGAAATAGACGCTATCGCAAAGAGAGATCATAAGGATCTGGCCTCCTCTCATATTCCATATAATGCGGTAAACACGCCGGTGACCATGAAGGCAGACGATGGTTATCATTTAAGTTTTCATGAGGCGCAGCTAATAGATTATGCCGGGATGACCTTAAAAGTAGATCCTGAAAATCTAAAGCTAACCAGCGAACTGGTAGGTTCTGAAATCACCGGCTATAAGGTAAAAAGGGAGACTCCATTTGATACACCCTGGAGAATGGTGGTCATTACCGAAAAAGCTACCGAACTTATAGATTCCAAGCTCGTACTTAATTTAAATGAACCGAATAAAATTGGAGATATTTCCTGGTTCAAGCCAACTAAATATTCCGGCATCTGGTGGGAAATGCATCTTGGGAAATCTACCTGGGACATGACCGGGAACCAGGATATGAATACCTATACTAAAAATGCCAAACCCCATGGAATGCATGGTGCTACTACTGAAAATGCGAAGGCGCTTATTGATTTTTCCGCCGAAAATGGTATTGGTGCGATGCTCGTGGAAGGATGGAATACCGGATGGGAGCATTGGATAGGATTTGAGGATCGTGAAGGCGTTTTCGATTTTGTAACTCCTTATGCCGATTATGATCTTGATGAGGTAGTTGAATATGGGAAATCTAAAGGAGTAGATATCGTGATGCACCACGAAACATCTGCCGCTCCCAGAACTTATGAAAAACAACTGGACACTGCTTATAAATTGATGCAGAAATACGGTATGCACGTGGTGAAGTCTGGTTACGTAGGTAAGATTATTCCTAAAGGCGAATACCATCACGGGCAGTGGATGGTGAACCATTATAACGATGTGGCCATTAAAGGCGCAGATTACCAGGTGGCCGTAAACGCGCACGAACCTATTAAAGCCACGGGATTACGCAGAACCTATCCTAATATTATCGCGAGGGAGGGATTAAGAGGGCAGGAGTTCAATGCCTGGGCTAGTGATGGGGGAAATCCGCCGGAACATTTGCCTATAGTAGCTTTTACCAGGATGCTTGCCGGCCCCATTGATTTTACCCCGGGGATCTTCAATATCAAATTCGATGAATATAAAACAGAAAACCAGGTGAACACCACTCTGGCGCATCAGCTGGCTTTATATGTGGTTATTTACAGCCCGGTGCAGATGGTGCCAGATCTGCCGGAACATTATGAAGGGAAGCCTGAATTTCAATTTATCAGGGATGTAGGTGTAGACTGGAAACAAACGAAAGTGCTCAATGGCGAGGTTGGAGATTTTGTCACCATAGCCAGGGGAGACAGGAATAGTGATAACTGGTTCCTGGGAGCTATTACCGATGAAAACTCACGTGACCTAACCGTAAAACTGGATTTTCTGGAAGATGGAGCTACCTATAAAGCCGAAATTTATGAAGATGCTCAAGATGCTCACTGGGATAAGAATCCAACAGCTACCAATATAAGAAGCGTCAAGGTGACTTCTGAAGATGAATTAGAATTGAATCTTGCTCCGGGTGGAGGAGCCGCGATAAGTTTTATGAAGCAATAGGCTGAAAACGGGGGAATTTACTCGTTTAGTTTTTTAAGGCTCAACTTTTCACCATCAAACTCAGCGTAAGTATAATGACTAATCCAGTCACCGGTATTTACGTAGGTTGATTTTCCATTAAGGTCTATTTCTAAAGGAAGATGACGATGCCCGAAAAGAAAATAATCGTAGTGTTTCGATTCTAGTTTCCGGCGACAATACTGGATGAGCCATTCCTTGTCTTCGCCCAGGAATTGCTGGTCTTCTTCACCCGAGATCATTTTATTCTTCACCGAGAAATATTGCGCCAGGGGCACTCCCAGGTCTGGATGCAACCACCGGTAAAGCCATTTTGAAAGCGGATTGGTGAAAACCTTTTTCATGCGTTTATAGCCTTCATCGCCCGGGCCCAGACCATCACCATGACCAACTAAAAATGTCTTGTTATTGAACTGGAATTCTTTTGGCTGGTGAAAGACAGGTATATTGAGTTCGGTCTCAAAATAATCGTCCATCCACAGGTCATGATTTCCCACGAAGAAATATACCGGGATACCGCTATCCTTAATTTCGGCAAGTTTACCCAGGGTTCTAATGAAGCCTTTAGGAACAACGTGTTTATACTCGAACCAGAAATCGAAAAGATCGCCTAATAGAAAAATCGCGGCAGCATCTTCTTTTATACTGTCCAGCCATTTTACGAATACGGCTTCTCTCTTTCTGCTTTCTTCCATGGTTGGAGCACCAAGGTGATTATCGCTGGAGAAATAAATTTTTTTGCCTTTCGGAATATCCATAAATGATTTGTTCGGGGTAAAGATATAAGATTTCTCGCGTTGGTCGAAATGACAATTTTTGTTTGTGAAATTAGTCATCCTGAACTTGTTTCAGGATCTCAAAAAAAATAATAAGAGGAATCGCACTTCGACAGGCTCAGTGCGCCAAGTAAATAATTTGAAGTTCTTCTCTACAAATTGGGAATTGCGCAAGGGATAGCAGCGGTTAGCTCCCGTTCGCGAAAAAGCGAGCGGGACTAAAAGCGTATAGCCCGACCCGTTAGGGTTGCGCCCTAATTATTATCGCTGGCATACCACTCGGCGAAAGAAGTTTCGGTTTCCTGAAGCTTTAGGGAGTGCAGCTGGATATGAGAAGGCAAATGTTTTTTGATCTTTTTAGCAAAATCGATAACCATATTCTCGCTGGTTGGCTGGTACTCGACAAGGATCACATGGTGGCCCCGACTCTTAAGTTCTTCGGCCAGCTCTATATGAGGGGTATTCTTGTTAAAAACCGTGGCGTGGTCGAATTGGTCTACAATTTCAGACTTCACGATCTTCTTGAGATCACCAAAATCTATCACCATTCCAAATTTCACATTATCACTGTCTGTAATTGGTTTCCCGATCACGGTAACGCTCAATTTATAGCTATGACCATGCACATTGCGGCATTTCCCGTCGTAGCCATACAGCGCGTGACCGGTTTCAAAAGAGAATTGTTTGGTGATTCTAATGTTGCTCATTTCAACTGATTTTGCTGCAAAGATAATTGAAATTTTCAGCTTGAATTTTTAACATTCTTGAATTGAATTATAATTTACATTTGCGAAATTTTTGTAGCTAATGATCGCAAACGCATCCGAGCTGTTCGAACAGTTGGAATTTACCGAAAATCCTCTTTACGAGAGAATTATATCTGATCTTCTTGAAAAGAAATACAGTGTGGTAGATGACTTTTTTAATGCAGATGAGGTTGATCTTTTACGTTCTACCCTGCTGGAAAAATATGAAGAGGATAATTTCAAAAAGGCTGCGATTGGTAACCGTACCAACGAGGTGATCGCAAAATCTGTACGCGGGGATTTTATTCTCTGGATCAACGAAGCTGAAGCGGGACCTGCAGAAAATGTCTATTTTAATAAGATCAATTCCCTGGTTGCTTATCTTAACCGAACCTGTTTTATGGGTATTCTCCATAAAGAATTTCATTACGCGGTTTATCCTGAGGGGACTTTCTATAAGAAACATTTGGACACTTTCCAGAATGACGGCCGAAGAAAATTATCTATGGTCTGCTACCTTAACAATGAAGACTGGAAACCTGAAAATGGTGGGGAGCTTGCTATTTATACCCAGGAAAACGGAGAAGAAAAAACGATCAACTTGTATCCTTTCCCGGGTAGGGTAGTGATCTTCGAAAGCCAGGAACTCGAACACGAGGTGAAACCGGTAAAGGTTCCACGATTAAGTATCACCGGCTGGCTAAAGACGAGATAATTTATTTGCGGAATTTTTTATAAACGAAAACCCCAATCAGGATCAGGGCCAGTAACAGCCAGAACCCCATGCCGCTTAAAAAGCTGAATATTTCCCAGGTATCCTGATCCATCAGTTCTTATATTTTCGTGAATTCCTAACATTCCAGCGATGGCGGGCGTAAAAGAATAGTGCCAGCAGGACCAGGATCGCCAGTAAATACCAGAAATTCTCAGTGATGAACTCCTGAAAGGTCCAACCCCATTCCTGTACTTCACTTGGGTCTTTATCTTTTGGTAAATGTTCCTGCATCATGGTTTTATTTTAATGGGCCAAAGTAAAACTGGTCTATTTTTTAAATTTTGCCAGCGCTTCCTTAGTGAATTCAGAGAGCACTAATTCTCCTGAAATTCCGGCATTTTCATATAAAGTATGGGCCCAGTGATCTGTGTTTTTCCAAAGGGTTTTCTTCATCTGCACTAATGCTCCAGGATTGTAAGAAGCTAGTTTTTGAGTGAAAATATCCACCTCTTTATCCATAGCTTTTATGGTTTCAAAAACCCGGGCATATAATCCTTTTTCCTTGGCCCAATAGGCATTTTTCCATTCGTGCGGAGCAAGGCTGAGTTCGGCCAGAGCACCAACGCCCATTTTTCTTTCTACCGCCGGAGCGATCACAAAAGGTCCTATCCCGATGCTTAATTCAGATAATTTTATGGCCGCTGCATCTGTTGCAAATACATAATCGCAGGCGGCAGCCAAACCTACTCCTCCACCAACTGTTTTTCCCTGGACTCTTCCCACGATCAGCTTTTTACATTCGCGCATCGCGTTGATCACATTTGCAAAGCCAGAAAAGAATTTTCTTCCCGATTCAAGGTCATTGATCTCGATAAGTTCATTGAAAGAGGCGCCCGCGCAAAATGCTTTTTCACCTTCAGATCTTAGAAGAATAATGTTCACATCGTCGTTGTCTGAAAGTTGAATGATCTCCTTTTCCAATCGGTCTAAAAGAACAGAGGGAAATGAATTACTGGCAGGGTGACCAAATTCTACAGTAGCGATCTTATCTTTGATATTGGTATATAAACTTCCGTTGTCGCGGCTGGTTGTCATAAAAAATAGGGTTTTCACCAAAGTTAAGGATATTGTGCCAAAGCAGGAGCTTGCTTAACACAATCTAAACGTCCTTATGCAGGTATTTCCTTCTGAAATATATAACCAGCGTACTGCTTCTAATAAGCATCCATACAAAAAAGGCGATCCAGATACCGTATAATTTCAAACCGAAGTGATCTGAAATTAAAAGGGTAGGAGTAAAGCCTAAAAAGGTAGCTACAAGTAGAACATTTCTAAGATATTTTGCTTCTCCAAGGCCCTTGAAGATGCCGTCGAACATAAAAGCGATCGCATTCACGGGTTGCATTAAAAGTACGATCCAGAAAACTGAAGAGAATATGGCCAGCACACTAGCTTCCTTATTAAAGAGCAATCCTATCTGGTCATAGAAAAGCGCGCAAAGTCCCATTAAAATTAGGGCAATAAGTACGGCGTATTTGCTTATTTTCTTACTAAGTTCCCATAAATTTTTATAGTCATGCGCTCCCAGTAATTTGCCTCCAATCGCATTCCCGGCGTTGGCGTAGCCATCAATGAAGAAGCTGAAAAACAACCAGATGTTCATGAGTATACTTTGCGCAGCGATATAATTCTTACCATAATCTGTGGCATAGGCATTGGCCAGGTAGATAGCAAAATTAAGGGCTGCTGTTCTTATGAAAAGATTGGCCGCCATAATTAGCAGGCCTCGCATTCTTGGATTTATATTGAAGCTCAGTTTTAAATGAAAGGGAGTTTTTTTGAAAAAGAACCATAGTGCCATTACTAACATGGTTCCCTGGGCCGCTAAACTGGCATAAGCTGCACCTTTGAGGTGTAGCGGAGGTATTAGTCCGTCGACTCCGTAAACCAGGAGATAATCCAGCACAATGTTTACTGCTGCCCCGGTCAAACTACATTTCATGGCCCACAAAGTGTTCTGTAATCCTCTAAAAACTCCAAATATGGCAAATGTGACCAGGGTTAGGGGATAACCCAGGGCACGTATCTGGTAATAATCTTCGGAATATTGTAAAATAAGACCTTCGGCATTATAGGCACTGAAAATAGCTCTGGCAAAGAAGGCCGTGGTCGCATAAATGACCAGGCTGAAAATAAAATTGAACGCTATTGCCTGCGGAATCAAAGTTTTAACTGCATGCAGCCTGTTTGCGCCTAGATGCTGGGATACAATAGCTGAAATAGCAGTTTTGGTTTGAGCCACGATCCAGATGATCGCAGAAAGAAAGGAACCAACGATACCTGCTGCCGCAAGGGCTTCAATGGAATTTTCATCTACGTTCCCTATTACTGCGATATCGGTAAGGGAGATAAGAGGTTCTGCTATTCCTGCGATAATTGCCGGAATTGCGATCTTATTTATGTTCTTAAAGCTTACTGAATTTTCCAAGGGCTCATCAAATGCTGGACAAATATAGAATGCAATGGCTTAAATAAGCAATTCATAGCAATAAAATGGATGTTCACTTTGTTTAGGGAAAAAGATATTACCAAGTCTCTGGTATCCCCTGGCTTCGTAAAACCTTTGATTTCGGAGATTCTGACTAAAAGTATCGAGTCTTACTGATTCATATTTGTGCTGTTTCGCATAATCTTCAGCAAAATCCATCAGTTTTTGCGCATATCCTTTACCCCAGTGATCTGGATGTGTTGCCAGGCGGTGGATATAAAGATTATTTTCGGTTTTACTGAGCCAAACGATAGGAATATATTCTTCATCCTTAGTAGGCGTGATCACAATGATACCAATGATTTTCGCTCCTTCTTCGAGAACGAAAAGTTCCTTTTTAAGTATATCTGCTTCCAGTTTTTCCAGAGAAGGATAGTGCTCGTTCCATTGATAGATATGCTTCTTGATCATAGCCTGCGCACAGGCTTCGGTAAGTGATTTTATTTCCTGTAGGTCTTTTATTTGGGCTGTTCTTATCATATAATTTCAGAAAAATAAACATTTCCATATTTCGGAAAAATTGTTACATTTGCTCCCAGTCGGGGGATTAGCTCAGCTGGCTAGAGCGTTTGGCTGGCAGCCAAAAGGTCATCGGTTCGACTCCGATATTCTCCACGAAAACCACCGTTTTATAGCGGTGGTTTTTTTATTTACAAAGGTCATCGGTTCTCCCGAGGCTTCCGGGTGATTTTCTCAATTAAAACTGTCATTGAACATTGGTGTTTTCATTTGGAAAAACTTACATATTTCTCATAGAGAATTTGTAGCTGAAGAATCTCTAATAAATGCCCTTTAAGGGCAGCGGCTTTCTATTTTCCCCAACCACCATAAGTTTGGATAGGTTTATTATATCTCATAAAAAAAACCACTGATTTCGCAGTGGTTTGAATTTTTAATCATCGTTGGAATCTCCATATTCATCCCAGAGAACCTTAGAATCGGTTTTCAGGAAATCTATACTTTTATTGATCACATGTTTGAAAACTTTCGGAAGTTCTTCCTCCTTCCACGGGTGTGAAATTCCAAAAACATGATCTGCATTTTCCACTAGCAATAACTTTGGTGCCGGGCTCCATTCGAAAAGATTTCCGGCTTCGCCTATAGATACGCTGGTATCGCTGCTTCCATGAGCGATTAAATGCGGGATCTGTAATTTTTTTGCTGCCTTTTTAATATTAAGGCGCTCTTTGTTCTCTTTGAAGTTTTTATAGAACTGGTAATGATGCGGTAATTGTTGCCCAGTGCGGGTATTTACAATATACTGCACCCCTTTCTTTTCCCATTTTTCAAGTTTTTTCCCTTCAGGAAAACGAGATCCAAAATCTGATACAGAGGCTAGGGTGATCAATTTGGTAACCCTTTTATCCTCAGCAGCTTTAATAACTACAATTCCGCCACCTCGGGAATGACCTATGAGGTTGATATCATCTGGCTTAATTTGCTTGGCAAATTTAAAATCTGGCATAAGTATCCAGTCCAGAACAGATTGTAGATCGTCAAGTTCCTTGGTGTAATTGTTGTCTCCAAAAGCTTCAATATTCAGAAACTCGGTTAGGTTTTCCGGGTCTGTCCCGTTATGGCTAAAGTTGAATTTTATGAAAAAGAAACCTTCTTCTGCAATTCTTTCTCCCATTTTATCCCATGCTCCCCAGTCTTTAAAACCTTTGTAACCATGACAAAATATAACTATCGGTTTTGGTTTACCATCATCTTTAAAGATTAGATCGGCCACGATCGGCTTATCATGCTTACCTTCAATTACCAGGTTTAAATCTTTAGAAACTTCCATAACTCTTCTTAATTTCTTTTTCAACAAATGGGATCTCCGGGTCGCAGATCTCCATAATTAATTTTTTTAATTCAATTTGGAACTCCTCCAGGGTTTCTTCAGTGATCATTGAATCCTTCTTTCTTGTTCCAACTTCTTTCTTCTCAAATTTTAAAAATCCCGATTTCAGGTTCTTAAATGAGACAATACCGGCTTCGGCGGGGAATTTAAGGTCTTTCTCCAGTGCAATCAAGCTTGCATAAGTTAAAACCTGAAAACTTTTGGAGTAATTGTCATAATCTTTTGTTATTTCACCCCAATCGCCAACGTTAAGATTCCTGGACTCTACTTTCCCGGTTTTGTAATCTATAATTCTGGGTATGCCGTTAGATTTTTCGTAGCGGTCTACCTTGCCGCGAAGATAAACTGAAAAAGGCAAATTTTCTATAGGAAGTTCTACTTTCAGATCTTTTTCTATCTGAACGATCTCGATCTCTTCCCCACTTTTTAATCTTTTTATCTCGAACCTCAGAAAATTATGGAGATAGCGCTTGGCCACCTCAAAAATGAGAAGGTTCTTTCCTTTTTCCAGAGGTAATTTACTGTAGGTTTCTGAAAACTCTTTCGCGATCTGCTGGTCTGCCTGCTTGATGAAACTTTGAATGATCTCCTCTGTAATTAATTTTCCTTCATAAGGCTTATACAGATTTTCCAGGGCATTGTGAACTACCGTCCCCAGGGTATTAAAAGCTACCGTTTCTTCCACTTCCTCCTGATCTCTAACACCCAGAACATACTGGTAATAAAAGTCCAGCGGATTTCTGATATAGGTAGTAAGGGCCGAAGGTGAAAATCCTGATCCTGCAAGAGACTTTATCTGCTTCAGCATCTCCGGGGTTTTTTTGACCTCCTTTAATTCGTTCTTGATCTGCGGTACTTTAGGACTCACCAGCACCTTTTTTAATTGGTGTGCCTTTTGTTTCTCGATCTCCAGTTGCGTTATAAACCTGCTCTTTTCCCCGGAATTCAAACCTTCAGACTCGGTATTATATAGTAAATAAACATTTTTTGCTCTCTGCAGCAGCCTGTAAAAGTGATAGGTGTATACCGCATCCTTTTCCCTGTAGGTGGGTAGTTTATATTCCTGTTTCAGGTCATAAGGGATAAAAGAATTATCAGATTTACCTGCTGGCAATACTCCTTCATTCAGCGAAGTAATAATAACGGTTTCAAAATCCAGTGCCCTTGATTCCAGCATTCCCATTAACTGAAGTCCCTTAAATGGTTTTCCCTGGAAATCCAGGGTTTCTGTACTCAGTAATTCTTTGTAAAAGTTATAAAGCGATTTAATGCTTTTTAAATGCGGGTATTTGCCATTCAGGTTTTCCAGTTTATTAAATAAAACATGGAAGTGGTATAAGAATTCAAGGGATATCGTGTCTTCTCCCTCTTTCAGATGGGTTTTCAATAACTGGATCAAAGAATGAAGATCTTCTATAAGCCTGGAAACGGAATCTCTTTTCGGTTCAAAACATGCCTTAATTATCGGTTTGATCTCTTCAGGAAAAGCAGCGTTGATCTTTTCATATTTTAAGTAAACCAAATTTTCAGCATTGATCCTCGAAACCAGTTCTTCGGCATGATTTCCTAAAAGTGGATTCAGAGAAGGATGGTTGATCACAGAAATGATCTCTTTGTAATAATAATCGCTATTGTTGTTTAAATGGATCTGAAAAAGGCTTTCGAACAAAGAGTTGATGGGAGCGTTCTTTATAGGGAATCCCATGGTAATATTAAGCTCGTTGATCTCTGAAGGCAGTGAATTAAGAACAGGTAACAGGAGTTCTTCCTCTCCTAACACTATCGCCGTATTCTCCAGTTGAGATGGATCGAGACTATTCAGGATCTCCCCGATAAATTTCGCCTGGCCGATATTTTTAGGTGCACCAATTAGTTCTATATTCTTCTCCTGTGCATAATTTTCTGAAAAATGCTCGTATGAATGGTCCTGGTAGAATTTCCAGTTTTTGAGGTAGTCCCTTATAAAAATAGAAGCTGCATGAGATCCATCTTCGTAAAAGACTTTATCCATATCCCAGAAAACCTCGGCCTGCTCTTTTTCCAGTAATTCCTGGATGATCTTTTGTTCTGCGGCATTCAAGGCGTTAAAGCCAATGAAAACATGCTTCTGATTATTTTCAGATATATATTGCTGAATATTTTCTGTGGCCTTACGATAGATGAGACCCTGGTAACCCTGGTCTTTTGCTATAAGTCTTTTTGATAGCTCCTCGTAATACTCCGGAAGCTTTTTCCAGAACTTTAGATATTTCTTTATAAGATCTGTTTTTTCTTCCTGAACATACCAGTGCTTAAGGTCCTGGATCCCTGATAAATAATCAAAGAAGGGTTTGTGATCTATAAGGTACCGGTCTATTTCATTAAAATCCTGGATAAGGCTTTGAGCCCAGGTAATAAATGTTTCAAAATCCTCGGTATCTTCTTTTGGAGTAAGGGCTTTGTAAACATCATAAAACTCAAAAAGGCTGATGGTGTTATCTATGGATTGTAAGCCTGAAATCACTTCTGTAAACTCTTCCACGCTATAGATCCTAGGAGCAAAAAGAGTGTTTTTTGAGATGGAAGCCAGTTCCTTGATCAGGTAAGATCCTGCTCTTTTACTGGGAAGAATGAATATAATTTCAGAAAGGGGAGTATCAGAATTCTGAAGCTTCTGTAATACTTCGCGTATAAATGATTCCATACGCCTAAAATAAAAAAACGCCCCGCAATGCGGAGCGTTTTCTTGTATGAATTATTAGTAAATACTAACCGTATTACTATTCGTTAGATGTGTCTTTCATCTCTCTGTCTTTATCAAGAGAAATCTCAACACGTCTGTTTTCTTGTCTTCCAGCAGCTGTACTGTTAGTAGCGATTGGCTGAGTTTCACCGTAACCTTCAGAAGTTAATCTCTTCGCAGGTACACCGTGCTCTTCTAACCACTTAGCTACAGATGCAGCACGCTCTTTAGAAAGCTTCATGTTGTAAGCATCACTACCTGAGCTATCTGTATGACCTTCTACGTGGAAAATAGTAGTAGAGTACTCATTCATGATATCTACGATAGATTGTAGTGCTTCTTCAGATTCTGGTCTGATAGTCGCTTTGTTAAGATCGAAAAGAACAGTTTTAGAATATTCGTTCAATTCAGAAATAACTTCAGCAGTTGGCTCTGGACAACCGTTAGTTGCAGCAGGACCAGCTTCTTCTGGACAGTCATCATCCTTATCTAGGATTCCATCACCGTCAGTATCAGGCCAAGGACATCCGTCGTTTTCAGCAGGACCAGCTTCGTCTGGACAGTTATCTTCACCATCTCTTACACCGTCACCGTCAGCATCTGGACAACCGTTTAATTCAGCTAAACCAGCTTCTTCTGGACAGTCATCATCTGGATCTGCGATTCCGTCACCGTCAGTATCAGGACATCCGTCGAATTCAGCTAAACCAGCTTTTTCTGGACAAGCATCTTGACGATCTTCGATTCCGTCACCGTCAGTATCAGGACAACCGTTAAACTCTTCTAGACCTGGCTCTTCTGGACACTCATCATATTTGTCATAGATTCCGTCACCGTCAGTATCTTTACCACCGAACATGAATTTAATTCCAGCAGCATGTTGGAAATGCTTAGCGCTTTCAGGTTCGAAAGCATGCTTATACTTAGACTCTACAGAAAGTGCAATGTTGTCTGAGAACCAGAAATTAATTCCGAATTTACCGTTAAGGGTTGCAGCATCGGCATTATCGATGTCCTGTCCACCCTGGTCACCTATCCAAGTGTAACCACCACCAATACCAATTACCGGATCAAACCATCCGCCATTTAGCATTGCTCTAAGGCTGTAATCTGCACTAAGGTCAACTGCATAATATGCAAGATCTCCCACAGATCTATCACCATAGTTATCAATTGAATTGATTGTACCACTTAATTCCCCAACAAATCCTGCACCGATATATCTGGATACTGTTAATCTGGATACAGCTGGTAGAACGTTCCAGTGGTCTCCTGAATTGAAATATTCGTCGAACATTCCTCCACGAGGAGCATCTTCTCCTACAGGATAGAAATCGACAGCATTGGTACCAATACCAATTGCCCATGGGTTGTCAGCATCCTGTGCCTTAACCGAAGTAAAGCCCAATATCAGTAATGAGGCAAGTACAATTTTGCTAAGATGTTTCATATTTAATAGTTTAGTTTTAAGTGTTAATTGTGAACAAAAGTATACGCTTAATGTATATTAACAAAGGTAAAAATAATAAAGTTTTCTTAATTACAGAGCGTTTCCAAGTGATTAATAAACATTTTAATATCTGATTATCAAATATTTTGATAATAATTTAAGGAGTTTTTATCACTCTTCTATAAAATTAAATTACGCCTAATTCTTTTCCAACCTTTTTAAAAGCATTAATTGCCTTGTCTAAATGCTCTTTTTCGTGAGCTGCAGATAGTTGCACTCGAATTCTGGCTTTTCCTTTAGGGACTACCGGGTAAAAGAAGCCAATTACGTAAATTCCTTCTTCTAATAATTTATCTGCCATATCCTGCGAAAGCTTTGCATCGTGCAACATCACCGGTACGATCGCAGATTCACCATCAATGATCTCGAAACCAGTGTCTTTTACTCCTTTTTTGAAATAGGCTGTATTTTCCTTTAATTTCTTCCTAAGGCTGTTATCTGTTTTTAGCATATCAAACACTTTGATAGATGCTCCAACGATAGCCGGTGCCAGTGAATTTGAAAACAAATAAGGTCTGGATCTTTGTCTCAGGATCTCGATGATCTCCTTTTTGGCGGTAGTATATCCTCCCATGGCGCCACCTAATGCTTTACCAAGGGTTCCTGTAATTATATCTATTCTGCCTAGAACACCTTTTTCTTCCAGGGTTCCAATTCCCTGTTCGCCGATGAATCCGGTAGCATGACACTCATCTATCATTACCATGGCGTCATATTTATCTGCCAGATCACAAATTTTATCTAATGGGGCTACCAGGCCATCCATAGAGAATACACCATCGGTGACAATTAGTTTATAGCGTGCACCTTTTTCGTTCGCTTCTTTTAATTTGTCCTCAAGGTCCTGCATATCGCCATTTTGATATCTATAACGTGCAGCTTTACACAATCTTACCCCGTCGATAATAGAAGCATGATTAAGCGAATCTGAAATGATCGCATCGTCTTTAGTCAATAAAGGCTCAAAGATTCCCCCATTGGCATCGAAACATGCCGCGTATAGGATCGTATCTTCTGTACCATAGAAATCTGAAATTTTCTGCTCCAGTTCCTTATGGATATCCTGGGTACCGCAAATAAAACGTACGCTGGACATTCCAAATCCATGTGAATCCAGGGTATCTTTGGCCGCTTTTATAACTTCTGGGTGTGAAGATAATCCCAGGTAGTTATTTGCGCAGAAATTGATCACTTCCTGGCCAGATGCGATCTTGATAACTGCATCCTGTGGGCTGGTGATGATCCTTTCTTTTTTATAAAGTCCGGCTTCTTTTATTTCTTCAATCTCTTTTTCTAAGTGCTCTTTTATGTCTCCGTACATATTAAAATAATTTTCATCTGTTTTACTTTATGGCTTTTAGTAAACCTTATTTACATATAAAAGTTACCTGGCATCCATATTCTGCCTGTTCGCGACTCACAAATTTAAACTTCTTTTATACATTCTTAATGATAATTGGGCTATTAGTGTAAATCAATAAACATTTATCAATTAAATAGCCCATATCCTGCAGTGCATTAGCATATTCTAAAACCTGTCTGGTATGCGTGTCCACAAATCCTCCGGTTTTATAATCTATAACGCTTACATTTTTTCCTTTAAAATTCAGTCTGTCTGGCCTTAATCTTTTGCCAGAAGTAGTGATCAATTCCTTTTCATTGAGGTTTTCTGACTCTGGAGAAAAGAATTCCTGTAGTTCCGGATGTTCAATTACTCCTGAAATAAGTCCGGTAATTTCATTTCTTGATTCTTCGGTAATGATCCCGTTGTTTACAGCCCAGTCAACAGCCGTGGTTAGGTCTGCTTTTTTATGGATCCTGGCCAGGATCTCATGGGCGATCTCACCTTTTTCTATGGCTTCCTGTTGTTTTGAATCCCATAAGGAACCAGATCTGGTCACAATATTCACCGCCTGATTCTGGGTTGGCGAAGAATAATATTTTGAAACCTCTATGCCGGTATTCCCGGATGCTTTTGAATTTATGACCTTCCCAGGATCACCAAAGCTATAGTTTAGGCCGTCATCCCATTTCCCTGCAGACCTTATAAAATCTACCAGCATATCTGATACATTCGGGGTCTTTTTTGGTTTTTCGTTATGGTTAGAAAGTATATATAGTTGCTGGGCCGCCCTGGTGCAGGCTACGTATAATACATTTAAAGTATCCAGCTCATTCTTAAATAAGAGGTCTTCATATTTAGCAGCGGCATTCTCATTCCAGTTCAACATTTTCTGAGAAGCACTAACATAGGCTATCGGGATATTTTCATCATTTATATCCAGCCATAAATTGTCATTTCTGGTATCCTGAAGGTCTGAATTAGCAAAAGGATAGATAACCACAGGGAATTCCAGACCTTTAGATTTGTGTATGGTCATGATCTGGACGGCATTATCTGCTTCCGGCACCACAATACTTAGTTTATCTTTTTTCTGCTCCCATTTATCCAGGAATTCTCCCAGTCCGTTAGAGGTTTTCTGCGCCGTTTCAAATACGAAATCCAGGAAGAACTGTATATAGGCATCAGAGTCTTTTACCAGATCGAAGGCACGAATAATATATTCAACAGCCTCATATAAAGAGAGCCTCTTTATCTGGGAAAGGTCGAATTCAAGATCATATTCCTTAAGCCAGCCAAAGAATTCAGCACCGTTTTTCTTTAAATTCTGAATAAGGATCTGGTGAATTTTTTCTTCAGGGATCAATTTTTCAGCCAGGTAATCATAGATACTCAGTTTTATCTTGTCATCATCTGGATTCATGGAATAGAAAAGCAGATCGACAATAAACCTTACCTCAGGCGATTGTGATAGAAGAAGAGTTTCTGATGAGATCACAGGAACAGCGTTCTCACTTAAATATTCAGCAACCGCCACGCCTTCGCTTCTTCTGCGGGTAAGTATGCAAATGTCTTTACGGTTGAAGCCCTTGGCGTCCAGGTCTTTGATGATCTCGAGTATCTTTTGCGGGTAGATCTCAAATTCTTCATTCCTATTTTCAGCTTGTACAAATTCAATATTCACATAGCCATAATCCCCTTTTTTTGGATTCTGGGCAGAATTATGAAATAACTCTGCGTATTCCGGGTAATTAAGCGTGGAAGCGGCATATTGAAAAAAGCCATTATTGAAATTAACCACCTGGGAACCGCTCCTGAAATTGTCAGGTAGATTTACTACTTTCTGTTCCGTTTGAAATGGTAGGGTTTTAAGATTGCTAAGGTCAATGAGTTGCTCTGCCCGCCCACCACGCCAACGATAAATGCTTTGCTTGGCATCTCCAACAATGGTTAGTCCGGCAGCATCGGCAGAATCCAGTTTATTGCCTACAAGTGGAATCAGGTTTTCCCATTGCATGGTCGAGGTGTCCTGGAACTCGTCAATAAAGTAATGCTCATATCTTTCTCCCAGACGCTCATATATAAAAGGTACCGGCTGATCCTTTACCTGTTCACTGATCTTGGGATTGAATTCTGAAATTAGAACCAGGTTGCGTTCTTTCTTGATAGCTTCTACCTCCCGGTTGATCTCGTTAAGAAGAGATAATTGCACCTGGTTCTTTTTGATCTCTCCTAAAAATTCTATCTGAAAATAGGCTCTTTTGGTAGTATTGAAGATTTCTACAATATCATCCTGAATGCCATCAAGAGCTCTTTTGGCATCTTCACTGGCTTTTTTCGGGTATAAAGGTTGCTCTGCTATATGTTCAGCCCATTTCGCGCTGAAATTAACCGCAACATTACCAGATTGAAGCTTTTTAAAATGCTTCGGAACGTACTGTCCGCTAAAATCTGATTCCTGTATTCCGTTGCTATTTATAAGATCGAAAAATGATTCCGCAGAAAGTTTTACGGTTTCTTCCGCGGTCTTTATATCTGAACGTAATTTTTTACCGAATTTCTCAAAATCCTCTAGGGTTTTACTTTTCAGCGTTTGTATCGCTTTCTGATGATTTTCGTTAATTAACAGTTTCGATATCTGAAAAAGATCACGGCTTATATCCCAGCTTTTGTCGTCATCGGTTTTAGACAGCGTATAATCTATAAGGACTTTGGTTAATTTTTTATCATTCCCGGCACGACTAATCAGGCTTTCCACAGCTTCCATTAATACTTCATCTGCGCTAAGTTCTACTTCAAAATTCATGGGAATTCCCAGATCCCTGGCAAAGGTTCTTAGCACTCTATGTGTAAAGCCATCGATCGTAGAGATCTCGAAAGCAGCATAATTATGAATTATACTCTTTAGTATTTCGGCAGATCGGGTTCTTAATTCTGCGGTAGAAAGGCCGGTTTCTGCGGAGATAATATTCAGTAAGGCATTATCCTCCTTATCATTTTCAGTTTTGGAGAAATCGGCAAGGCTATCGATGATCCTTTTTTTCATTTCCCCCACTGCCTTGTTTGTAAAGGTGATCGCCAGGATATTTTTATAACGATCCTTTTTAGAAGAAGTAAAGAGCAGGCTAAGATATTCTTTTACAAGTGTAAAGGTTTTACCGGAACCGGCCGAGGCATTGTAAATATTAAAGGAATTTTTCAAAAAGAAGGATATTAGTGAGATTAGCCAGAATTACAAAAGTTTAAATTTAAAATAAAAATGAGAGCCGGAAGGGCAATCCTTTTAAGTATTTTATAACACTAAATAATTTCCATTAAATAGCCTAATGGCTAAATTTGGATCAGTTTAAGTACTAATCACTAAAAAATCAGATAATTATGTCTTTTGAGTTACCAAAATTAAAATATGCTTTTGATGCATTGGAACCACATATTGATGCAAGAACTATGGAGATTCACCATGGTAAGCACCACGCAGGTTACACGAGTAAATTAAATGCTGCCATTGAGGGAACAGATCTTGAAGGGAAAAATATCGAGAACATCTTGAAGAATCTTGATATGTCTAACAAGGCTGTTCGTAATAATGGTGGTGGTTTTTATAACCATAGCCTTTTCTGGGAGATCATGTCTCCAAATGGAGGAGGTAAGCCTGAAGGTGAACTTGCTGAAGCTATAAATAGCGCATATGGTTCTTTTGAAGCTTTTAAAGAAGAGTTTTCTAAGGCAGCTGCAGGTCAGTTTGGATCTGGTTGGGCCTGGTTGTGTGTTCATGCTGGTGGTAAGGTAGAAGTTTGTTCTACTCCAAACCAGGATAACCCTATCATGCCTGAAGTAGGTTGTGGAGGAACTCCAATTCTGGGACTTGATGTTTGGGAACATGCTTATTACCTGCATTACCAAAATAAGCGTCCAGATTATATCGAGGCATTCTTTAATGTAATAGATTGGAAAGAAGTTTCCAGTCGTTATGCTAAAGCGAAATAGATCAAAGCATATCTAATGATATAGGAAAAGGCCGCATCATGCGGCCTTTTTTTATGAATGAGGTTGAGTTTATTCCATAAAAAAAGGCGGAATGAATTCCACCTTTTTTTGCCCCAAATCTACCATGAACTTAACCTACTTATGCTATGGTATAGTGAATATAAAACGAATATTCGGGGTAGTTTTAGTTTTTAGACGAAATGCTTAAATATTAGTTAAAATACTGAAAAACAGTTTTTTATAGGTCTATTTGAGAATTTTACCTGAATTTATTCCATAAAAAAAGGCGGAATAGAATTCCACCTTTTTTTGCCCCAAATCTACCATGAACTTAACCTACTTATGCTATGGTATAGTGAATATAAAACGAATATTTCGGGTAGTTTTAGTTTTTAGACGAAATGCTTAAATATTAGTTAAAATACTGAAAAACAGTTTTTTATGTGGCTGTTTGAGAATTTGATCTGAATTTACTCCATAAAAAAAGGCGGAATAGAATTCCACCTTTTTTTGCCCCAAATCTACCATGAACTTAACCTACTTATGCTATGGTATAGTGAATATAAAACGAATATTCGGGGTAGTTTTAGTTTTTAGACGAAATGCTTAAATATTAGTTAAAATACTGAAAAGCAGTTTGTTATGCATGCATATCAAAATTTGATCTGAATTTTTTCCATAAAAAAAGGCGGAATGAATTCCACCTTTTTTTGCCCCAAATCTACCATGAACTTAACCTACTTATGCTATGGTATATTAAAGATAAAAAGAATATTCCTTGGAAATAAATGTTTTAGATGAAGTGCCGTTTAAATGGTTAAATAGCTGAAAGACAGATAAATGAAAGAAAATTAGTAATAATTTTCTACTAAATTCAGAGCCGGCACAAAATAAAAAAAGGCGGAATGAATTCCACCTTTTTTTGCCCCAAATCTACCATGAACTTAACCTACTTATGTTATGGTGATACTAAAGTAGATAGAATTGATTCATGCACAAAGAATAATAGATGAAGTGCATGATTATTAGTTAAATGGTAAATTTTAATACGCTCTATCCTTTTTCCCTTCGAAAAAGTTCATAAATGCTCGATTAACAACCCTGTTACCACCGGCCGTTGGATAATCTCCGGTAAAATACCAGTCACCAAGATTTTTCGGACATGCCTTATGAAGATTGTCAACCGTTTGATAGATGACCTTCACTTCTGCATTCACATCATCATCACAAAGCAAATCTGAGATCTTATCTGAAATTTGTTCATCGGTAAAAGGATCATAGATCTCCTTTACGAAATTCTGTACTTCGCGATCATCCAGGTCTACCTGTTGTTTACATTTTTCGTAAACTTTTTCTACGATATCATATTTACCTTCATCTTTTAGAAGTTCCAGCGCGGCTCTAAATGCTACCAGGTCTTCCAGGCGTGCCATATCTATACCGTAACAATCTGGATATCTAATTTGAGGAGCAGAGGAAACCACGATGATCTTCTTAGGTTTTAACCTGTCCATCATCTTTATGATACTTTTCTTAAGAGTGGTTCCCCTTACGATACTATCATCTATAATAACAAGATTGTCCTCCGGTTTTACTACACCATAAGTAACATCATAAACGTGAGCAACGAGATCGTCCCGGCTGCTGTCTTCGGTAATAAATGTTCTTAGCTTCACATCTTTAATTGCGATCTTCTCGGTTCTTAAGCGATGTGAAAGTATTTCCTGAAGCCTGGCATCGGTAAGTGTTTCCTTTTCTTCCAGGATTGCTTCGTTCTTTTGTTTGTTCAGTTCATCCTGGGCTGCTTCCACCATTCCGTAAAACGATGTTTCGGCAGTATTAGGGATAAACGAAAATACCGTTTTAAGGGTATCATGCTCTATAGACTTCAAAACGTCTGGCATCAATAGCCTACCCAGCATTTTTCTTTCCTCGTAGATCTCTGCATCACTACCTCTGGAAAAGTAGATTCTTTCAAAAGAACATGCTTTTCTCTCAAGTGGTTCAATGATTTCTGTAATTGATACCTCTCCGTTCTTTTTCGTAATGATAGCATTACCTGGAGGTAATTCATGTACATCTTTAAAATCAACGTTGAAAACGGTTTGTATCACCGGTCTTTCTGAAGCCACCACGACAACTTCGTCGTCTTTATAATAGTATGCTGGTCTTATTCCGGCAGGATCGCGTAATACAAATGAATCTCCATGACCAATTAATCCGGCCATAGCGTACCCACCATCCCAGTTCTTTGAAGATTTCTTAAGGATCTTGGCTACATTCAATTTTTCAGCAATAATTGGTGATGCCTGTACCTTGGAGTAGCCTTCCTTTTTAAGTTTCTTGTACAGTTTTCTTACTTCAGAATCCAGGAAATGACCGATCTTTTCCATCACTGTAACCGTATCTGCTCTTTCCTTTGGGTGCTGTCCCAATTCAACAAGATTATTGAAGAGCTTGTTTACATTGGTCATGTTGAAGTTTCCGGCAACGATCAGGTTACGATGCATCCAGTTGTTCTGCCTAAGGAAAGGGTGTACGCTTTCTATGCTATTCTTCCCAAAAGTACCGTATCTAACATGTCCCAGGAAAACCTCGCCTAGGTAAGGGATATATCTTTTTTGAAGATCTGTATCGTCGGCATACTCAGGATTGGCTTTAATTTCGTCGTTGATCCTTTGATTGATCTGTTCAAAAATATCCTGAATTGGTTGAGCCTGATTAGATCTTACCCGGCTTATATAACGTTCGCCAGGGATCGTGTTGAGTTTGATGCTTGCAAAACCAGCGCCATCCTGCCCACGGTTATGCTGTTTTTCCATCATCAGGTACATTTTATTTACCCCGTAAAATGCAGTCCCATACTTCTCCTTATAATAGTCCAGAGGTTTTAAAAGCCTTATATGGGCAATTCCGCATTCGTGTTTTAAAGCATCACTCATATCTTAGTTTCCTTTAGGAATTTTGTTGTGTTTGTCATAAAAAAAGCCCTGAAATTACAGGGCATGATATTAATCCAGTTGTGTTTCGAATTGAGTTAGTTTCTTGAACTCGTCAAGCCTTTCGTTCATCTGGCTTCCGGTAAGGCTTTGCATCCTTTCGGTTCCAAATTTTTCCACGCAGAAGGAAGCGAGGTTGGAGCCATAGATAATAGCGCTTTTCATATTTTCAAATGAAATGTCGCCTGTTCTGGCTAGATATCCAATAAAACCTCCGGCAAAAGTATCTCCGGCTCCTGTTGGATCAAATACTTCTTCCAGCGGTAAGGCCGGTGCAAAGAAGATCTGTTCCTTGTGGAAAAGAAGTGCTCCGTGTTCTCCTTTTTTGATCACTACATATTTAGGACCCATTTCTTCGATCTTTCTGGCAGCTTTTACCAGGGAATATTCGCCTGATAGTTGCCTGGCCTCTTCATCGTTGATGGTAATTACATCTACCTTCTCAATAACCTTCATTAAATCTTCCAGGGCATTGTCCATCCAGAAATTCATAGTGTCCAGCACTACCAGTTTTGGATTTTTCACCTGTTCCAGGACACTTAGCTGTACTAATGGATGCAGGTTTCCTAGCATTACGAACTCGGCGTCTTTATGAGATTGAGGTACTACAGGGTTAAAATCTGCAAGTACATTAAGTTGGGTATCCAGAGTATCTCTGGTATTAAGATCATTATGATATTTACCACTCCAGAAAAAAGTTTTACCTCCTTTTACAACTTCTACACCTTCAATATTGATGTTATTAGTTTTTAAAAGGTCTAGGTATTCTTGCGGGAAATCTTCTCCAACAACAGAAACCACAGCGCTTTCAACATCAAAATTTGAAGCCGAAAGTCCTATATAAGTGGCCGCACCACCAAGAATCTTGTCAGTTTTTCCAAAAGGAGTTTCAATAGCATCGAACGCAACGGTTCCAACAATAAGTAATTTGCTCATAACAGGTTTTAAAATGACGCTGCAAATATACAGTTTGTTTTTCAAGGTATAAACCTCAATTTGGCTTCGATATGTTAAGCTTTGTAACCGGTATCTTCGATAAGGTTCTTTCCTTTAGAGGCGATCACCGCTAAAGTGTCGCAGCGTTCGTTTTGGGGATGGTCATTATGGCCTTTAATCCATTGAAATTTCACCTTGTGCCTGCGGTATACTTTTAAGAAGGCTTTCCAGAGATCGGTATTCTTACGGTTTACAAAATTCTTTTTTTCCCATCCAAAGATCCAGCCCTTGTTCACGGCATCTGCCACATATTTAGAATCGGTAAAGACGGTGGCTTGTGTTCCGGGATTTTTCAGCTTGCTTAGTGCGACGATCACGGCCATTAGCTCCATTCGGTTATTGGTAGTTAGCTTAAAGCCCTGGGCAAATTCTTTTTTATAGGGTTTACCTACCCACTCCATCACGATCCCAAAACCTCCAGGGCCCGGGTTACCTCTTGCTGCACCATCGGTGTAAATGTGAACTTCTGGTGTATGCACTAATTGTTCTTTTCTAGTAGTTGCTGAATTACCTCTGGGAAATGCCTGTATTCCAGTTCATGGATCTTTTCGGCGAGAGTTTCTGCAGTGTCATTTTCATTTACGGGTGTGGTAGCCTGGAAAATGGTCTGGCCTTCATCGTATTTTTCGTTCACATAATGAATAGTGATCCCGCTTTCTTTTTCTTTTGCATCGATCACGCTTTCATGAACTTTTGATCCATACATTCCCTTGCCACCATATTTTGGTAAAAGTGCAGGGTGGATATTTATGATCTTATTCGGAAATGCCTTTATGATATTAGTAGGGAACAACCATAGAAATCCGGCCAGGACAATCAGGTCTGGATCCATATCCTTCAGGATATTCAATACATCATGGGAATTATAGAGGGCGTCCTTATCAAATAAAAGAGCTTTGACGTTTAGATCATGTGCTCTTTTTAATGCACCGGCAGATCTGCGATTAGAAAGTACAGCGGTAACTTCGGCATTTCTGGATTTCTGAAAGAATTTGATGATATTTTCGGCATTGGTGCCAGAACCTGAAGCAAAAATTACAATCTTGCTGGTTTTAGCATTCTCTTTGTGGCTCAAAATAAGGTTGTTAACATTTAATTGGATGTAAAATTAAAGGCTTTCAATGAATTTTATGTAAATTACCATCACATTTTTAGAGGAAAAATCGGTTTTAAAATAAAGTTTTTTATTTTTGCCACCTAATCAAAATTAAAATAAAAAATTATGTCAGACATTGCATCAAGAGTAAAAGCTATTATCGTTGACAAATTGGGTGTTGACGAGAATGAAGTTGTAAACGAAGCCAGCTTCACCAACGACTTGGGTGCTGATTCACTAGACACAGTAGAATTGATCATGGAATTTGAGAAGGAATTTGATATCCAGATCCCAGACGATCAGGCAGAGAATATCGCTACTGTAGGTCAGGCAGTTTCATATATCGAAGACGCTAAGAAATAAAATCGACACACCATATGGAGTTAAAGCGAGTAGTAGTTACAGGCCTTGGTGCCTTAACCCCAATTGGTAACAATTTAGAGGAATATTGGGATGGGCTTATTAATGGTAGAAGTGGTAGCGCGCCTATCACTTATTTTGATACCGAAAAGTTCAAGACTAAATTCGCTTGCGAACTCAAAAACTTTGATCCGCTAGATCATTTTGATCGAAAGGAAGCCCGAAAACTCGATAGATTTGCTCAGTATGCGATGGTATCTGCAGATGAAGCGATCCTCGACTCGGGGTTAGATCTTGATACGGTAGACAAATATCGCGTTGGCGTTATCTGGGGTGCCGGTATCGGAGGTCTGGAAACTTTCCAGAACGAAGTGATCAATTACGCGGAAGGAGACGGCTCTCCAAGATTCAATCCTTTCTTTATTCCTAAAATGATCGCAGATATTGCCCCTGGTAATATTTCGATCAAGCATGGGTTTATGGGAGCAAATTATACCACGGTATCGGCTTGCGCCTCTTCGGCGAATGCCATGATAGATGCCCTGAACAATATACGTTTGGGATATAGTGATGTAATTGTTTCCGGAGGATCTGAGGCAGCTGTTACTATAGCAGGAATGGGTGGATTTAACGCAATGCATGCCCTTTCTACTAGAAATGACAGCCCCGAAACTGCATCAAGACCATTTGATGCGACCAGAGACGGATTCGTTCTTGGTGAAGGTGCAGGTGCGCTTATATTAGAAGAATATGAGCACGCTAAGGCCAGAGGAGCAAAGATCTATGCAGAGGTACTTGGTGGTGGATTGTCATCTGATGCTTATCATATGACCGCTCCACATCCTGAGGGTGATGGAGTTGTTGCGGTTATGAAAAACTGCCTTAAGAATGCTGGTTTAAAGCCGGAAGATGTTGATGCCATTAATACACATGGAACTTCCACTCCTCTTGGAGATGTTGCCGAACTAAAGGCAATTACCAAGGTTTTTGGGGATCATGCGAAGAATATTAATATCAACTCTACCAAGTCTATGACCGGGCATTTACTAGGGGCGGCTGGGGCAATAGAAGCTATTGCAGCTATTCTTTCCATGAAACATGGAATTGTTCCTCCAACCATTAATCATGAGAACATAGACGAGAACATCGATCCTGAGCTAAACCTTACTTTAAATAAGGCTCAGAAACGAGACGTTAACATCGTGATGAGCAATACCTTTGGTTTTGGAGGTCATAATGCCTGCGTGGTGTTTAAAAAACTTGACGAATAAACCATGAGCGTTATTCGTAACATATTAAATTCCCGTTCTTCACAAGGCGGGAATTTTTTTAATATACTTACTCAAATACTCGGTTTCAAACCGAAATCTCTTACCCACTATAAAAAAGCCTTTACTCACCGCTCTCTTAACCGAAAGGATGAGGAAGGAAATGCTATCAACTTTGAGCGAATGGAATTCCTTGGTGACGCTATGCTTAGTGCTGTTGTTGCCTCGCACTTGTTCAAGGCCGTTCCCGGAGGAAATGAAGGGTATCTTACTAAAATGAGATCCAAGGTAGTTAGCCGGAAGCATTTAAATGAACTCGGAAAAGATCTTGGACTTATTAATCACGTTCAAACCAATATTCCTAAGGATCAATTTGGAGTGAACATCCATGGAAATCTTTTTGAAGCTTTGGTCGGGGCGATTTATCTCGACCGCGGATACAAATACTGTAAGCGCTTTATCTACGAACGGGTGATAGACCCTTATGTTGATATTGAGCAGCTGGAAGGAAAGGTTATTAGTTATAAGAGTCTTGTAATCGAATGGTGCCAGAAAGAAAAGAAGGAATTCGATTATGAAGTTTATGAAGATACCGGCAATGATGAACTTAAGCATTTTGCGGTAAAATTGCGAATTAATCAAAGGGTGGTGGCAAAAGCCAGGGCTACTTCTAAAAAGAAAGCCGAAGAAAAAGCTTCTAAGAGAGCCTATTATGCGCTTCAAAATAAAATAGAATAATTTTTAACGAATTGTCGTAAACTATAACGTTTTCGTAAAAAATTATGAATTTTAACCCCTTAAAATCTTCATTTTGTTAATCAAATAGTATCTTTAGCCTTTAAGTTTAAGTTTATGCAATCGCATAAAATGCTACTGGAAGTTGAAGATGAATATTTCTTTTTGATTGGAATATATTCCTCCCTTGAGGGATATAAGATGGCTTATTTTCTAAATAAGCATCTTAAGATCAAACTCGAAAGAGAACGAAGAGATATAGATTTCAATCATTCAGAATATGATGCTTTATACGCGTTGTATTCGCACAAAGACCCAAATTCATATTATCGTCTTGACCTTGTTTCAAATAAATTCAAGGGTGAACCAAAAAGAATTCTAAGCTCGGGATCACTATTTGAAGAAGAAGAATTAAGCCCTCAGGAAGTGTACCTGATACCGGAATACAATAAGGTGGATTACTTCCTCAAAATAAGTGAAGAGATTCAGCCTAAAGAGTTTACAAAGGTGCTTAATAAGATCGGGCAGATTCCAGGAGTACAGGCTGCTTATGCTATTGACGTAGATAAACTAAAATCCAAACAAAATCTAATATTCGAATAATGCCTACCAACAAGAAAACAAAAATAGTCGCTACGCTGGGCCCTGCAACCAGTAGTAAAGATGTCTTAAGAAAAATGTTGCAGGAAGGTGTAAATGTTTTTCGTATCAATTTCTCTCATGCAGACTACGAGGATGTAAAGGAGAGAATCCAGATGATACGTGAACTTAATGATGAACACGGTTTTAATGCAGCTATCCTTGGTGACCTACAGGGTCCGAAACTAAGGGTTGGGGTGATGAAAGAAGAGGTCGTGGTGAACGAAGGCGATCAGATTGTTTTCGCTACCGGAGAGGAATTCAAAGGAACGGCCGAGAGAGTTTACATGAATTATGACTCTTTTCCAAAAGATGTAAAAGCCGGCGAAAGGATTTTGCTGGATGATGGTAAACTTATCTTTGAGGTAGTAAGCACCAACAAAAAGAACGAAGTAAAAACAAAGGTTATCCAGGGAGGACCACTTAAATCTAAAAAAGGGGTAAACCTGCCAAATACCAATATCTCTTTACCTGCCTTGACAGAAAAGGATGTAAAGGATGCGATTTTCGCCTGCGAAATTGGGGTAGACTGGATGGCACTTTCTTTTGTAAGACATGCTGAAGATCTTATGGAACTTCAGGAGTTGATAAAGAAACATTCAAAATACAAGATCCCGATCGTAGCTAAAATTGAAAAGCCTGAAGGGGTGGCCAATATCGATAAGATCGTGGCTTACTGCGACGGACTTATGGTGGCACGTGGAGATCTTGGCGTGGAAATTCCTGCTCAGGAAGTACCATTGATTCAGAAGAAACTGGTTCTTACTGCTAAAAAAGCGAGAATACCGGTTATCATCGCAACACAGATGATGGAAACCATGATCACCAGCCTTACTCCAACCAGGGCAGAGGTGAATGACGTGGCTAACTCGGTAATGGATGGTGCAGATGCAGTAATGTTATCTGGAGAGACCTCAGTAGGGCAGTACCCGGTTCAGGTGATCCAGAAAATGGCCCAGATCCTGCATAGTGTAGAGAATTCACCATTGATCAAGGTTCCGCATGAACCACCACACGTAAGAACAAAAAGATATATTACCAAGGCGGTTTGTTTTCACGCCGCGCATATGGCTAATGAGATCAAGGCAAAAGCGATCTGTACTTTGACCAATAGTGGTTATACAGCTTTCCAGATCTCAGCCTGGAGACCCGAAGCTCATATCTTAGTATTTACTTCGAATAGAAGGATATTAAATCAATTGAGTCTGCTTTGGGGTGTTAAAGCGTTCTATTACGATAAATTCGTAAGCACAGATGAAACCATAGATGATATTAACGATATCGCTAAAAAAGACAAATTCGTAGAGACAGGTGATTTTACGATCAACCTGGCCGCCATGCCAATTACCGCTAAAGGAATGGTGAATACGCTAAGAGTTTCTGAGATAGAATAGATTTATTTCGAAAATTATAAAAGCCACGAATGCACAACCTATCATTGTATTCGTGGCTTTTTTTATCCAATTAGTTCAGCTGTGATTTTAATGCCGATGGCATTTTAGAATTTAAATTTTAATTGAACTGAGATCTCTTTTTTCTCTTCTTTGGGATCATCTTTCTCAGTATTCAGATTCGATAAACTGATGCCTAATAAGCGTACCGAATTCTTCATTTTTTCCTGATAAAGCAACTCTTTGGCGATCTCGAGAATGAGTTCTTTGCTGGAAATAAAATAACTGATCGTCTTACTGCGGGTTTGCTGAGTGAAATCGCTGTATTTTATCTTTAAGGTGACCGTTTTGCCAGCCACTTTGCTTTTGTTGAGTCTGCGTTCAATTTCTTCAGCGATGTTCTCCAGCCGTTCCAGCATGAATATTTCAGAAGATATGTTCTCATTAAAGGTTCTTTCGGCACCCAGGGATTTTCTTATTCTATGCGGTTTTACTTCGCTAAGATGTATCCCTCGAACCACATTATAGAAATGAGCCCCGCTCTTTCCAAAATGCTCGGTAAGATACTCTTCGGTTTTAAGTTTAAGATCTTTTCCGGTGAAAATTCCCAGGCGATACATCTTTTCTGCGGTTACCTTTCCCACGCCGTAGAATTTTCTAATATCAAGATCTTCCAGGAATTGAAGTACTTCTTCCGGCGGAACGGTTTTCTGCCCATTGGGTTTATTTACATCGCTGGCAACTTTCGCGATGAACTTATTAATAGAGATCCCTGCGGAAGCATTTAAACCCGTTTTTTCCTTGATGCGATTTCTTATTTGTTTTGCGATAAGAGTGGCGCTGGGCAGACCTTTTTTGTTTTCGGTCACATCCAGGTAAGCCTCATCCAGGGAAAGTGGTTCCACAAGGTCTGTATATTCAAAAAACACCTCCCGTATCTGTCCGGATATCTCTTTATATCTTTCAAAACGGGGTTTTACGAAAATGAGATCGGGACAGTTCCTTTTAGCAATAACACTGCTCATGGCACTTCTGACTCCAAATTTTCTCGCCTCATAGCTGGCTGCGCTCACCACGCCACGTTGTGAACTACCACCAACGGCCACTGGTTTTCCCTGAAGTTCGGGGTTGTCCAGTTGCTCTACCGAGGCATAAAAAGCATCCATATCTATATGGATTATTTTACGAAGTTTCTCCACAGGGTAAATTTAGTGAAACTACAGCGCAGCAAGCTAAAGACGAGACGGAATACTTATTTTTACCTATCTCGACTTTAGGAGAGTTTTTCTGTTTTAAGTTTACAAAGATTCTTCACTACGCTATCGCTTCGCTCTGAATGACAGAAGATGTCATTCCGACCAAAGGGAGGAATCTCTCTCTTCAAAATAGTACTGCTTATAAATTTCCGCAAGCAAAAAGTGAGTTTGAAATGGTTGGTTTTGCTTATCTGTCATTATTCTCAATAGGCCTTCGAATAGATGTAGCGAACATTTAATTTCTTGGCCATATAACTTATCTTTATATAGTAATTTGCAGCAATGAAACAAAAAACAGCGATAATTCTAGGGGCCACCGGTTTAACCGGAGGGATCCTTCTGGATAAATTACTGGAAGACGAAAGGTATCATAAAATACTGGTGTTTACCCGGAATCATGTACGCCAGAAACATGAAAAAATAGAAGAATACCTTATCGATCTATTTGAACTGGACCAGTTCCAGGAACTTTTTAAAGCAGATGAGGTGTATTGTTGTGTTGGTACCACCAAGCAAAAAACACCAGATAAGGAGATCTATAGAAAAGTGGATTTTTGCATACCGGCAACCGCAGCAAAACTCTCAAAAAAGAACCAGATCAAAACCTTCCAGGTGATCTCTGCCATGGGTGCAGATGAACATAGCCGAATTTTTTACAACCGGGTTAAGGGAGAGATGGAAGGCGCTGTACTCGAGCAAAAGATCTCGAATACGTATATACTCCAACCGGCACTTATTGGGGGAGAACGCGAAGAAAGCAGGTTTTTTGAATCTGTTTTCAAAAAGATCATGAGCGTGGGAGACCATTTGCTGGTGGGAAGTTTGAAAAAGTACCGATCTATACATCCGTCGACTATTGCAGATGCTATGATCCACCTGGCCAATAACGAATATCGCAGTGGAATCATTCAGAATGATGAGATCAAAAATATAGCAGAGAAAGAAAAGAAATAGAATGACAGAGATAGAAAGGAAGTTTTTAGTGAGTTCTAATGACTTCAAAGAAGAAGCCTCTAAAAAGACATTATTCATCCAGGCTTATTTGAATACAGATCCAGAAAGAACCATTAGAATCAGGATCACAGATGATAAGGCTTTTATGACCATCAAGGGGAAATCATCTGAAAATGGTTTGAGCAGGTTTGAATGGGAAAAGGAAATTCCGCTAGCAGAAGCCAAAGAACTTTTGAAAATATGTGAACCCGGTAAGATCGAAAAATACAGGTATCATATTAACCATGGGGATCATGTATATGAAGTTGATGAATTCCTGGAAGATAACCATGGCCTGGTCCTGGCCGAGGTAGAACTTGAGCATGAAGAAGAGGAATTTAAAAAACCGGAATGGCTGGGTAAGGAAGTGACCGGTAACCTGGATTATTATAATTCGAATTTAATTAGCAATCCTTATAAGAACTGGAAATGAAAAAATCACTTTTATATATTTTTTTGAGCCTGGGCATACTAGCCTGTGATAATGTCCAGAAGGAGAATGTGTCAGAAAAAGAGAAAACCGGAACTGAAAAAGATAGTGTCAAAGCACAGGATATGGCCTCTATCGAAGCGCAATTAAAAAAAGATGGATATCAGACTTTTAGTTATAAAGAAGGGGATACCACCTATTTAATGCAGCAATATTATATGGTATTTTTAAAGTCGGGACCAACCCGTAGTCAGGACTCTACCGAGGCAGCCGAACTTCAGAAAAGGCACCTGGCGCATCTTGAACGCATGGCTAACGAAGGCTACACCAGCTTAACCGGGCCCATGGGCGATAATGGAGACATACGCGGGATAGTGGTTTTTAACACGGCTACTCAAAAAGAGGCCGATAGTTTGGCAAATCTTGATCCTATGGTAAAAGCAGGGAGACTCGTTGTTGAGGTTCATCCCTGGTGGGCCGCCAAAGGAGGTAAATTGAAATAATATGGAAAATATCAATGTTTTACCGGAGTTAAAATATGTAGGCAACGAAAAGAAAAAGCTCACGCTGCATCTTTTTTTCCAGATCCTTGGGAAGGTGAGAATGTGTTTTATGCCCCGGAAAAATCATTGGTGGTACATTACCTTATATGTGAATGAGAAGGGTTTTACGACCGGGCCTATACCCATCGAGGATGGATTTGAATCCTTTTCCCTAACCCTAAATATTCTCGAAAACAAACTTGATATTTTTAAAAGTACGGGTGAGATAAGATCCTTCAGGCTGGAAAAAGGCTTAAGTGTTTCCGATTTTTATAATTATTTGCTCAGCACTCTTAAAGAACTTGATATCAATGTAAAGATCAATGGTAAACCTTTCGATTTGAATATCGACAAGAGGTTTTCTGAAATTACCGAGTATCATCATTATAATAAAGAATATGTAACTGCCTACTGGAAGATCTTTTTATGGGTTAGTTCAGTTTTTAAGGAATTCAGCGGAAGGTTTTATGGAAAGACCTGTCCGGTTCATTTGTACTGGCATTCCATGGACCTTGCGGTAACCCGTTTTTCCGGAAAAAAAGCACCTGCGATGCCGGCAGAAGCGAGAACCTCAGATAAAGATGCCTATAGTCACGAGTGTATCAGCTTTGGATTCTGGGCGGGTGATGATAATGTACAGGAACCGGCATTCTATTCATATACCTTTCCTGCGCCTGAAAATTTAGACAATCAGCCACTAGAACCTGGGAATGCGAACTGGATCATGAATAACGGCAGCCCGATGGCTGTTTTAACCTATGCAGATCTTAAAGAAAAAGATAATCCCAGAAAAATATTGCTAGAATTTCTGGAGAGTGCATACCAGGCGGGCGCTTCCCTGGCCGGTTGGGATATAGAAAATTTTAAGGTTCCTCCGCTAAAAGAACTTTAGAGCGAAGTGATCTTATCTACAATGACATGTTTTGGTAAAACGCCAGATTCACGCCATAACTGTTTACCATCTTTAAAGATCATCATCGTTGGAACTCCTCTTACCTGGTACTTTGCAGCCAGAGATTGATTCTTATCCACATTTATCTTCACGATCTTCACTTTTTCTCCTAATTCAGACTTTACTTCTTTTAAAATAGGAGCGAGCGTTTTACATGGGCCGCACCAATCGGCATAGAAATCTATAAGGACCGGAGTATCACTTTTGATTATTTCGCTGAAACTACTTTTCATGATCTTTAATTTACTGAAATTTAAAAAATCCCGGGAATTAATACAGCCAATACATGGTTAAAAAGTGCCTACAATCCCAACCCTGCCAAGGCCAACGTGCATTTTCCAGCTGATCGTTTTTTCTTTTTCTACGCCATAATCGCGCTCGGTACTTAGATATTTGTCTATGGTATCTACTACGGCTACGCTCAGGGCCAGGCTTAGCCCAACATCGGTAAGCCAGTGGGCACCGTCCCAAAGCCGGGATACTGGGGCGATAAGACCAACACCCATAAGTCCTGCTTTTATAAATGGACTTTCAAACTGCTTAGATAAGGCATACATAGTAGTAAAAGAAAGGATGGTATGCCCAGAAGGAAATGAATGATAAGTCCCTTCTTTACTGAATGGCTTGAAGCTGGCCTTTCCCTCTTCTGCGGTAGGCCTTGCTCTTCCAACTGCGGTTTTAGAAATAGATTGAATAATTCCGGAAGCTGTAGCAGCAGAGATCATCAAAACCCCTGTCTTTCTTATCTTCTCATTTTTCGTAAATAATCCTACCAGATAAACTGCCCCGGTAATGCCATAATTGTTTTGAGGGCTTCCAAAATACCATCCAAAATCTCGAACTACAGAAGGTGCGTTTTCACCTTGTTTCTTGAAATATTCGCTGGTCTCCTCGTCGAAAATATAAATAGCAGCTGTACCTGCAACAACTGCACTTGCAATCACGATATCATCTTTTTGCCAATGCAAAGGCGCGGTATATGCTTTTTTAAGGCCGCCAAATGCGCTTACACCATCATATTTCATCAAATCCCAGGTAGATGGGAGGCTATCTTTAGGTGTTAACTGCTGGGCGGTAATTCCATTCAGAAATAACACGGATAGAACTAAAATAAAAACAGGGATATTCTTCTTCATAATATTTATTCAAAAATGACCTCAGGCCACGCAAGCCTGAGGTCAGATTCAACCAACAACTAACTAAAATTACAATTTACTGCCATCCGCCTCCAAGGGCTTCATAAAGATCTACCACCGCTTTTAACTGGTTGTATTTAGCATTACTAAGATCTAAACTGGAGTTCAGGGCATTTTCCCTGGCCGTTAATACCTCCAGATAATTGGCAAGCCCGTTATTCAATAATTCTTCTGAATAATCTGTGGCGAGACCATAGGCCTCATATTCCTTTTGTTTTACCTCTATCTTGTTCGTAGCCGCCTGATAGGTGTAAAGCGCATCTGAAACTTCCTTGCTTGCAGTTAAAATGGCTCTTCGGAATTCCAGCCGGGCCTGTTCCTGCTGCGCCTGTGAAACTTCATATTCTGTTCTTATCCTTCTACCATTAAGAATTGGCTGGGCGATTCCTCCAATGATCGTGGCAAATAGCGAATTCGCATCGAAAAGATCTCCTGCCTCTAGAGCCTGTAGCCCTCCTGAAGCAGTTAAAGTCAGCGACGGGTAAAAATTACTTTTGGCGACATTGGTGAGTTCAAAGGCATTCACGAGATCATATTCCGCAGCGATCACATCTGGCCTGTTTCGTAAGAGCTGCACCGGAACACCAATATTGAGTTCTGTGGTGATCTCCTGTTCATCGAGTTCAGAACGTTCTATTTGCATGGGCGCCTCTCCTAAAAGTATAGATAAGGTATTCTCCAGCAGTCTTTCCTCGTTTTGAAGATCTATTAAAATTCCCTGAGCCGTATATAATTGTGCTTCGGTTTGTTTTACCCCAACTTCGGTAAGATTTCCAGCCTCTTTCAGCGCCCTGGTGGTTTCAAGACTGTTCTCCCTGGTGTCAATGGTTTCCTTAGTGATCCTAATTTGCTCATCCAGGGATAACAACTGGTAATAGGTGGAGGCGATATTTGCGATTAGTCTGGTTTTAACAGCCTGATGCGCCGCGATGCTTTGTAAATAACGGGCATCGAATGCGCGTTTCTGGCTCCTGATCTTTCCCCAGATATCGGCCTCCCAGGAGAGGTCTGCATTAATTTGATATTGATTTACAGAGCTAAAAAAGCTTCCGAACTGGCCATTCTGGGACAATTCCTGGTGAGTATAAGTCCCATTACCACTTATGGTTGGCAAATATCCGGCCTTACCTTGTTTTACGTAGGCTTCAGCAGCAATTATCTGTTGCATGGCCACCCTAATATCGATATTATTCTCCAGCCCTTTGTTGATATAATCCTGCAGGATTGGATCTGTGAACATTTCGGTCCAGGAAATATTGGCCATATTCAGGCTGTCCTGCTTTATATTATCTGTTCGGTAATATTCTTCCTCTACAACTTCTGGCTGGTCGTATTCTTTTGCTACAAAACACGACTGTAGGCTTAAAAGACCCACACCAGCAATAAGGAATTTGATATTATATATTCGTTTCATCTTAAATGATACTTTTCTTAATTATTGGTTTTCTACTGCTGCCGGTTTCTTTCCAACTTTCTCCTGAAGCCACTGGAAGAGAATGAACAAGATCGGGATCACAAATACTCCGGTGACCGTACCAATCAATAATCCTCCGGCGGCACCGGTACCTATAGAACGGTTTCCTTCAGCACCAACTCCTGTGGCCAGCACCAATGGTAAAAGTCCAAGGATAAAGGCGAATGAGGTCATTAAAATTGGCCTTAGCCTGGCTTTGGCTCCATTAATGGCCGCGTCTGGGATAGACTCACCCTGCCTTCTTCGCTGTATGGCAAATTCCACGATCAGGATCGCATTCTTGGCCAGAAGTCCTATCAGCATGATCAGCGCGATCTGGAAATAGATGTTATTCTCTAGTCCGGCAAATTTTGTGGTGATATAGGCACCAAAAACTCCTAGCGGAAGTGAAAGCAATACCGAAAATGGTAATAAATAGCTTTCATATTGCGCTGCCAGCAGGAAGTACACGAACAGGATAGACAATAAGAATATCGTAGTGGTCTGGTTACCCGCATTTACTTCTTCCCTGGTCAAACCTGAATAAGCTGTGCTATAATTTTCAGGCAGTGTAGACGAAACCTCTTCTATGGCCGCGATCGCATCTCCAGAACTATATCCCGGATTTGTTGCTCCGGAAAGTTTGGTGGAATTAAAAAGGTTGAACCTGGTCACAGATTGTGGCCCATAAACCCTTTTAAGACTAACAAACTGGGTAATTGGAGCCATTTCTCCTGAATCTGTTCTTACGTAAAGTTTATTCAGATCGCTTTTATCAGCCCTATCCTGCGGTAGCGCCTGTACATAAACTCGATATTGTTTACCGAATTTTGTAAAATCTGCGGCATAAATTCCACCGATATAACCCTGCAAGGTCGTGAAGATCTCTCTTGTGGTTACACCTTTTTCCTTCGCCAGCGGCACATTCAGCATCAATTCATATTGCGGGTAATTGGTGTTGAATGAGGACTGGGCATATTGGATCTCTGGTCTCTGACTCAACTTCTGAATGAATTCCTGGTTGGCTGCATCAAGTTCGTCAAAACTAGAACCTGACCTGTCCAAGAGGTTCACCTCAAATCCAGAGGAGTTACCAAATCCTGGAATACTCGGTGGTGCGAAAAAGATAATATTCGCTTCGGGCATGGTAGCCGCGATCCCGAACAGTTTTCCAGTAATGGCTTCAACCGAAAGTTCATCGGATTCTCTCTGATCCCAGTCATCCAGCTTGATAAATCCAAGCCCATAGTTACTACCGGCACCATTGATCAAACTTCTCCCTGAAATCACCGATACGCCTTCAACACCTTCAAGGCTATTGATCTTATCGTATAATTTATCATTTACTTCCTGGGTACGATCTATAGAAGCCCCGGCAGGAAGTTCAACATTCACGAAAATAAGCCCACGATCTTCATCTGGCACAAAACCGGAAGGAGTGGTACTGGATGACCACCAGATCCCGGCAACGGCAAGAATCAGAATAACCGCGGTGATCCATTTGTTCTTATATAAATAACTTAAAGATCTACCGTAGCGGTGGATAGTGGCATTGAATCCTTTATTAAAGGCATCATAGAATCTTTGCAAATAGGTCTTTTTAGACCTGTCTTTTTCGTCATGGGTTTTCAGGAAAAGCGCACATAATGCCGGGCTTAAAGTAAGCGCATTAATTGCTGAAATTCCTATCGCCACGATAAGGGTGATCCCAAATTGTTCGTAGAAAACTCCGGTTGGTCCTTTAATGAAGGTCACCGGTATAAATACTGCTGCCATCACCAGGGTAATGGAAACAATAGCTCCGGAAATTTCATGCATGGCGTCTACCGTCGCTTTTTTGGCACTTTTGGCTCCATCGTCCAGTTTGGAGTGTACGGCTTCCACCACCACGATCGCATCATCTACCACAATACCAATAGCGAGCACCAGAGCGAAAAGCGTTAGTAAATTGATGGAATAACCAAATAAGTTCAGGAAGAAAAAAGTACCTACAATAGACACGGGTACGGCAATCGCCGGAATAAGGGTAGACCTGAAATCCTGCAGGAAGATGAATACCACCAGGAAAACCAGTATAAATGCCTCGATCAATGTGTGCACCACTTTGCTGATGGATGCATTAAGGAACTCATTAGTGTTATAGGGAACATATAGTTTTAAACCTTCGGGAAGCTCTTTTTCGATGGTCTCGAGGCGATCTTCGATTTCCAGGATAATATCACGGGCATTGGAACCCTTGGTCTGGAAAACTCCCATATTCACCGCGGGAAGGCCTTTTGTTTTTGAATTTCCATTATAGGACTGTGCATCCAGTTCGATCCTGGCCACATCCTTTAAGCGCAGAAATTCACCATTTCCCAGGGCTTTAATAATGATATCACTGTATTGTTCTTCAGAATTATATCTCCCGCTGTACTTGATAGTATAGGAAAAAGCTTCCCCGTTATTCTCCCCCAGAGAACCTGCGGCCGCTTCCAGGCTCTGCTCATTTAAAGCGCCAAGAACGTCTGAAGGTACGAGGTTGTAAGCTGCAAGTTTATCGGGCTGAAGCCAGATTCGCATCGCATAATCCTTTCCTCCAAACACGAGAACGTTACCAACTCCATTCACCCTTTGGATCTCGGGGATGACATTAATTTTCAGGTAATTCTGAATATAAGTATCATCATATTCCTCATTATCACTGTAAACCGAGAAATACATTAAGGCACTGGTCTGCTGCTTCTGGGTGGTAACACCGGTTTGTTTAACCTCTGCCGGGAGCAGGGGATTCGCCCTGGCAACCCTGTTTTGTACGTTCACCGCGGCTATATCTGGATCTACTTCCTGGTCAAAGAAAACAGTGATCTCTGCCGTACCATTATTGGTGGCTGTTGAGGTTATATAGGTCATTCCCTCCACGCCGTTGATCTGCTCCTCGATGGGGATGATCACACTTTCCAGCACCGTTTCTGCATTCGCTCCGGGATAGGAGGTGCTTACCGTGATGGTTGGTGGGGCAATATCTGGATACTGGGTGATGGGTAAGTTTAGAAGTCCCAGAATCCCAAGTATTACTATGATTATCGAGATCACCGTAGAGAGTACGGGTCTTTCTATAAAAGTCTTTAGCATAATTTTTCTTTTTCAGTATGGCTTATCTGAATACTTGTTCTATAGGTTTGGCGATGCTGTCGAAAGCAACGGGTTGAGGTTTGATCTCGGTATCTGGCCTTAATTTTGCAAGTCCTTTAGCCACGATACTGTCGCCTTTTTTAACTCCAGACTTTACCACGTAAAGGTTGTCAATGCTTGCAAGGACTTCAATTACCGATGTATTCACCTTGTTATTTTCACCTAGTTTATAAACCAGGATCTTGCCCTGTTTTTCATAGGTGGCTTCCTGAGGCACTACTACGGCGTTTTCGTAAATTTTCGGGATGCGGATCTTACCGCTGTTGCCATTGGTAAGTAACCTGGAAGGATTATCAAATACAGCTCTAAAGGAGATAGAACCGGTATTGGCATTCACCTGGGAATTGATGGTCTCAATGGTTCCTTCTTCCTTGTAAATATTTCCGTTCGCAAGTTCGAGTTCAACTTTGGGCATATTTTCGATCTTATCTTCCACCGTTTCTCCTTCATTATTCTGAAGAAAATTCAGGTAATCTACTTCACTCAGCGAAAAATAGGCATATACCTTACTAATGTCGCTAACTGTGGTTAAGGGCGCCTGACTTGTTGGACTTACCAGGGCACCTTCTCTTAATCGAATGGCCCCAACATATCCATCTACAGGGCTTTTGATATTCGCATAGCCAATATTAGCCGTAATACTGTTGTAATTGCTTTTCGCCTGCTGAAGTTTTGCCTTGGCTGTTTCCAGCTGTACCTCGCTAATAATATCCTTTTCTACCAGAGGCTTTAGCTTATCAACTTCAACCTGGGCGGCATTTACATTTGCTTTGGCCGCTTCGGCATCCTGATTCAGGGATTGAGTTTCCAGTCTGAACAAGACCTGTCCTTTATTTACTTTTTCACCTTCATCTACCAGAACATCGGTGATGTAACCGCTTACTTTAGCTCGAACCTCACTGTTCACCATTCCTTCGATACTCACGGGATAAGTGGTATAGCCGGTTAACGTTTTTGTAGGTACTTCGGTTACGGGATAAGGCATGGCTTGTTTCGCCGGTGCTGCATTCGCTTTAGAATTCTGGTCACCTCCACAGGAAACCAGGCTAAGTGCTCCCGCCAGTACAGCTATATATTTAATTGCTTTTTTCATGATCTTATATTCAGATTATTCAGGGGATTATTCTATAGTGATTTTGCTCATTTGTTCTATGGTAGTCTCAAGATTCTTTTTCTGAGCAATAAGATATTCTTTGTACAGAAGCGCTACTCCACCGGTCTTTTCAAATTTCTCTTTGTTGAATTCGGCATTGAAATCATGGATCTTCTCTATTAACCGAATGTCTTCCTTGACCTGTTCCAACTGGTCCAGAAGGTTGTTCTTAAGATAGGTTCTACTGGAACGGAAATATCTTCTGCGGTCTCCGGTCTTAGTAAAATACTCCACTTTATTGGTTTGCATCAAGAGATTAAGCTGGGTAGAGACCGAACTTTTACTGGCTCCCGTAATCGAGATGATCTCATCGAAAGTATGCCCGTCATTGGGACACAGGATCATGATCACGTAGATCCTGGCGGCCAGGGGAGCGAGATTGTGCACTTTTTCAAAATGAACACCTATCTCTTCGATCAATTTCTGTTTTTCTGGTGAACAGCAGTTCATATCAGGTATTTTAAATATTGAGGCTGCAAATATACAATTGGTTCGGAATTAACCGAACTAATCAAACCCTAAAAATTAGTTAAACCTGATCAGGCTGAAAAACGGAAATTTTTTTAAAAAAGGAATCTGGAACTCAAGTCTGGTTTATCTTGTTTTAAGAATATCCAGGTCGGTAGATTTTATAACATAACCCAGTCTAACCATACTGGTGTAACGGTTGTAATCGATAAGGCTTTCGGCATAACCCGCGAACCATTCCAGCATGAGATACTGGTTGCCCGAATTATTAAATAGCTTGTAATAAAGTTTGGCACCCAAAGATCCTTTCCAGTCCTCCAGGCCTTTTCTTAAAGTTACCTCCCCGATAAAACGATTAGAAAAAAAGGTTTGCTCTACTTTTACCTCGCCAAGACCAACATAATCCAGAAGATCTGGATGCGGATCTTTATAGGCAAATGGGATCCAGGCTTTCACGCTAAGAGTTGTTCTTCTGCCTAATGGTGTATGAAAGGCTCCGCTAACTCGATTCCAGCTCCGACTTTCTTCTCCTGCTCTACCGTTGGATTCATGTTCCATTTTTAATTCGGCAAGACCAAATATGTATCCGTCCTTATTAAAAAGTGGTTTTCCCAGGCCAATCGCGGGGTTAAAATTGATCTCTTCAAAGGGACTGGATCTTCTATATACATCCCAGAAGGCTTTTTGCGTATAGCTTACAAAAAGGTAGCTATTTAAAGGTAAAGTGGTTCTGGTAACCAGTTGTTTAAAACTGATCTGGTATTTAATATCAGAATTATCTTTTGAGGCCGTTTTATTGGTTGGAATACCGCTAATTAAAAAGTTATCATGATAACTGGAAAATGAGGGCATGGTCTGGATTGTATCATAAATCTCCTGCCTGGTGAGACGCTGGCCCAGGATATCTAACGGGCTGAAAAAAGCCCAAATTAAAAAGCAGTAATAGGTCAATCGCTTCATGATCTGTTTTTTAGGCCTGTATCACTGAAAGATTTTCAGTCGCAAAGATACTTTTAACTTTTTAGGAAAACTATTAAGTTACTGGCAGATGCAAGTCAAACAAAACATAAAAAAAGCTCCATAGGTATGGAGCTTAGGTTGTTTGGTATTGTGGGAATCTTATTCCATATCTTCATTTTCTTTATATAAGCCAATGGTAAGTTCTCCTTCTTTGTTCATGGCAGCGCGATACATTCCCGCAGTATTGAATTCCATAGCTACGTTCCCCTCATGATCTATGGCAATGATACCACCATTACCACCCATAGCGGGAACTTTTTCCTGGATCACTTCCCGGGCTGCTTCCTGAAGACTAGCTCCTTTGTATTCCATCATGGCTGAAATATCATAAGCCACCACGCCTCTTATAAAGAACTCTCCCCAGCCCGTGCTTGATACCGCACAGGTCTTATTATTGGCATAAGTTCCTGCACCAATAACAGGAGCATCTCCAATTCGATTATATTTCTTATTGGTCATTCCGCCAGTAGAGGTTCCGGCAGCGATATTCCCATTCTTGTCAAGGGCTGCGCAACCTACGGTCCCAAACTTTTCATCTTTTATGAATGGATCATAAAAAGCAGTTTTATTGTTCTTTTCTTTTTCACGTTCCCTGGCTCTTTCCATAGACCTGAAACGTTTTTCGGTATAGAAATATTCGGGATCTACGATCTCCAGTCCCTGTTCTTTTGCGAATTGCTCGGCACCTTTCCCGGAAAGCATCACGTGTTCTGAATTCACCATCACCTCATAGGCCAGGTTGATAGGGTTTTTCACATTGGTCACTCCGGCAACGGCCCCGGCATTCAGGGTCTCTCCATCCATGATCGACGCGTCCAGTTCATTTTTGCCTTCGTTGGTAAAAACAGCTCCTTTGGCAGAATTGAAAAGCGGACTATCTTCCATCACATTAATGGTTCTTTGCACGGCTTCCAGGGCGGTGCCGCCATTGGCGAGGATCTCATGGCCGGTTCTAATCGCTTCTTCAAGTTTCAATTTATAAGCATTTTCAAGTGAATCGCTCATGTTCTCTTTAAGGATGGTTCCGGCGCCCCCGTGAATTACAATTCCGAAATTAGGGATGGAATCTTTCTGTTCTGAGACGGGTTGTTCATTTTCTGCGGAATCCTGAGTGGTTTTATCATTACAACTTATAAAAAGTATCAGGCTGAAGAGGAAAAGGGCTTTTTTCATGTTTTGGGATTAATTTTGGTTGAAATTACTAAAAAATCAAGCTAAAAGTCTTAATCCAAGGCAATTTTGAATGTTTTGCGCCAGCGATAGTAGCGTAAAGCCCGCAGGAGTTTTATAAAAACGACGAGGACTTGCAGTGGATAGCGCGGTGCCCGAATTCCAGGGCAGGCGCCAGGAGAGATATTAAGACTATCCTATGACTTTTCTAAAAAGTAATGTTTAATTTTAGTAAAAAATAGAAAATATGGCAGTTAATGAGCCTTTTAATTTAAATAAATGGATCGAACAGAACCGGGATACTTTGAAACCGCCTGTTGGAAACCGGAATCTCTACAAGGAATCTGGAGATTATATCGTAATGGTGGTTGCAGGGCCTAACACTCGTAAGGACTACCATTATAATGAAACCGAAGAACTTTTTTATCAGCTCGAAGGCAACATTCAAGTTCATATACAGGAAGATGGGAAGAAGCGCACGATGAAGCTAGGGACTGGAGATATGTACCTGCACCCGGCAAAAGTTCCACACTCTCCAGAGAGAGGTGAAAACTCCATTGGGCTGGTGATAGAACGCAAAAGAATTGGCGAGGAAGGCAAGGATGGCTTGATGTGGTTCTGCGATAACTGCAACCATAAATTATACGAAGTGTATTTCCCGCTTCAGGATATTGAGACAGATTTTCTTAAGCATTTCAGGCATTTTTATAATAGCGAAGAATTAAGAACCTGCGATAACTGCGGGGAAGTGATGCCTGTGGATTCCAGATTCACATCTGAGGTGGAATAGAGCTTTATTTTTACTATTTTCGCAACAACTACACAAATTAATCGATAAAAACGCAAATTAATGAGCAAAATTGCTGAAGAATTCGGGATTAAACAAGCCCTGAAAGATTTAGGATTGAACGACATCAATAATGGTACTTCTACCGGAACCGACTGGTTTAGCAACGGAGATATCATTGAATCATATTCACCTGTAGACGGAGCTTTAATTGGTAAAGTTAAGACGACCACCAAAGAAGATTACGAAAAGGTGATCACTACTGCTGAAAAGGGTTTTAAAGAATGGAGAACCTGGACAGCCCCACAAAGAGGTGAGGTGGTACGCCAGTTCAATGACGAATTAAGAAGACTGAAAGAACCGCTGGGAAAACTCGTTTCTTATGAAATGGGAAAATCTTACCAGGAAGGCCTTGGAGAGGTTCAGGAAATGATCGATATCTGTGATTTCGCGGTAGGTCTTTCCAGACAGCTTTACGGGCTTACTATGCACAGTGAGCGCCCAGGACATAGAATGTATGAGCAATACCATCCGCTAGGAGTGGTGGGAATTATTTCTGCTTTTAACTTCCCGGTAGCGGTTTGGTCATGGAATACTGCTTTAGCATGGGTTTGTGGAGATGCCTGTATCTGGAAAGGTTCAGAAAAAACTCCAATGACCTCTGTAGCCTGCCAGAATATTGCGGCGAGAATTTTTGCTGAAAATAACGTGCCTGCAGGGATCTCAAGTTTGATTACCGGAGATTATAAAGTAGGTGAGATGATGACCACAGATGAGCGTGTGCCTTTGATTTCGGCTACCGGTTCTATTAGAATGGGTAAGATCGTTGCGCAGGCAGTAGCGGCCAGACTTGGAAAATCATTACTTGAACTAGGAGGGAATAATGCCATTATCGTTACTCCAGACGCTAATATTAAGAATACCGTGATAGGTGCGGTATTTGGAGCGGTTGGAACTTGCGGACAACGTTGTACTTCTACGAGAAGACTTATTGTGCACGAAGATGTTTATGATAAAGTGAAGGATGCTATCGTGAACGCATACAAACAAATTAGAATTGGTAACCCACTGGATGAAAATAACCATGTTGGGCCGCTTATAGATAAAGATGCGGTGAAGAACTACCAGGCTGCTTTAGATAAGGTAGTTGAAGAAGGTGGAAAAATACTGGTAGAAGGTGGAGTGCTTGAAGGTGAAGGTTACGAAAGCGGATGCTACGTAAAACCAGCTATCGCCGAAGCTGAAAATCATTTCGAGATCGTGCAGCATGAGACTTTCGCGCCGGTACTTTATATCATGAAATATAAAGGTGATGTAAGTGACGCGCTGAAACTTCAGAACGGGGTGAAACAGGGTCTTTCTTCAGCAATAATGACCAATAACCTGAGAGAGGCTGAAAGATTCCTTTCTGCTGAAGGGTCTGATTGCGGAATTGCCAATGTTAATATTGGTACTTCTGGAGCTGAGATCGGTGGAGCCTTTGGAGGTGAAAAAGAAACCGGTGGAGGTCGCGAAAGCGGATCTGATGCCTGGAAAATCTATATGAGAAGACAAACAAACACGATCAATTATACTACTGAATTGCCATTGGCACAGGGGATAAAATTCGATCTATAGTTTAGTTTTTTAAGTGTGAAAGATAGCCTCGCAAATTGCGGGGCTTTTTTATTTAACTGGTTTTCAGAGATCGGCTTTTTGTAGTCTAAGTTAAATCGAACTTAAATGAAGCCAACTTTCTTGTCTTCAGCCTTAATAATTTTTATTTTCGGCTCAGATAAAATATTTAAAACAACATGAGCGAAATTTCCAGAGAACAGGCGCAAGAAGAACTTTCTAAGAGAGCTAAAGACTTTGACCAAGATGATGTAGAGAAAGTAATAGATAAAGAAGAACAGATCCTGGATAAATTTGAAAGTAAAGGCAAGCTGAAAAGGTATATGGACGATGCCGTCCTTTTATTTTCGCTGGTTAGAGATTATGCCAGCGGTTCCTATCGTGAGATCCCATTTAATATAGTGGCCGCAGCTGGTGCCGCATTATTGTATGTGCTGTCTCCCATAGATCTTATTCCAGATTTTATCCCGGTATTAGGTTACCTGGATGATGCTGCGGTAGTAGCTTTCTGTTTGAATTTAATGGAAAAGGACCTTGCTTCTTACAAGGTATGGAAGGAGAGTAAAATTTAACTTTAGAAAATATCAAAAAAAACCCGCTCAGGATATGAGCGGGTTTTTTTATGCTTTATTTTTCTTTAAAATCTGTAGCCAATATTAAAACCGGCATTGAATTCTATCGCCGAGAACCTATCTTTTACCTCGTCGCTGAAATTTCTACCGATGTTTATAAATGGCCCTAATACGAAAGTGTCGTTAAAATTCCATTTATATCCAGTACCGAGCCCGATAATGAATGAATCCATATCTGTAATTAATGAACCATTAAATTCAGCATCTGGAGCATCTTCACTGAATTCCCCACTGCGATATTTCAGAAATGGATTTACGTACAATCCGGAAGCGGCATGTTCCTCTCCAAAATAATAGTTATACCCAATTTTAAAACTGTTGGTATCGAAATTTCTGGAACCTTTTTCAGAATGATAATTCATCCTGTCGTTAATGAGGATAGCTCCTTCGATAGATTGGTGTTCGTCTAGAAATCTTTCATAGCCAAATTCTACCGAAGCGATAGCGATGGTATTGGCGATATTTAATTTTATCTCGTTGTATTTTTCAGCATTTTGAGCATGTCCAAAGTTAAAAGTGGCTACACAGATAAGGGCTAATAATATTTTTTTCATAAGAATTTTTAAGGGTAGAATTTCATTAAAAAACCCTGCTAACAAGTGGCAGGGTTTTATTATAGGTTCTAATATAGAATATTTTATTAAACCATTCCGTTGGCTTCAACCCATTTGAACTGGTGCTGATCCTTAGGAATTGCGATCCTGTCTGCGATCCTGGTCATCCTGTCTGGAAGCGCCATCAGGTAATCACGGGCTTTTTCAGCATCGTCTGTAAGTGATCTCATTTTGTCTATCTCCCAGTAAGTATTAAGCTTTTTAAGGATGTCGATATAATCGTAAGTGGTATAAACACCTAATCTCTGCGCGGCATTGGAGAAGTTTTCGAAAGCTTCAGCAATTCCCTGGCCAGATTCTCTAATGAACTGTGCAGGCATCACGATCTTTTTCTTCATCATATCCTGGAAAGCCAGCATCATTTCACTTGGATCGTGTTCGAAGATGGTCTTAACGAATTCCCTGTAAGCCATATAGTGTCTCATCTCATCACCAGCGATGATATTACACATCTTACCAAGCATCTTGTTTCCTTTCTTTTTAGCCAGCTGTCCCACACGCTTGTGAGAGATATTGGTAGCTAGTTCCTGGAAACTGGTATAAACGAAGTTTTTGTAAGGGTCCCTTCCGGTTCCAATATCAAACCCGTCATTTATAAGATGCTGAGTCGTTTTTTCGATCTCTTTCATATCTACTCTACCAGAAAGGTAAAGGTATTTGTTAAGCGTATCTCCGTGTCGGTTTTCTTCACCCGTCCACTGGCGAACCCATTTGGCCCAACCATTTTGTTCTCCACGATTGGCACCATGCTGTTCCACACCTTCCATGTCCATTAGCCATGATTCGTAAGTAGGCAAAGCCTCCTCGGTAACCATATCTGCTACAAGTACCACCCAAAAGTCATATCCAAGCTCCTTGGCTTCTTCTCTTATCTGGTGAACTTCTTCAAACCCGGATTCATCCTGAAGGTTTGGAAGCAGGTCTGTAGGCTGCCAGATCTCATCTACGGGGATTAAATACTGATCGATGAAACCCTGAACAGATTTCTCCACCGTTTGCATTACTTCTAAACGTATATTCTTTAAACTCATTTCTTATTTCTTAGGGTCTAATATTCTGTTACAATTCAATATACTGCAATAAACGTGCAGCGTTCAAAATGATCCAAAATCATATATTTAGATCTTGGAACGGATTGAACTTCAAATATATGAATAGTCTTTTAGAGGGCGCAATAAATAAAAGCCTAATTTCTACCCTGCTCATCAGGGTAAAAAGTGTGCACGGGATCACTTTGATAAACCTCCTTTGAGTCTACGTCTATTGCGGAAATTGGTCCCATAAAAGCCGCGCCCGTATCCACATTCCAGATGTTCGCCTTGTTCACAGGGGTAGTTTCTCCAATGCGGGTCACCGGCGTATGACCTATAAATATCTCTTTAAAATGGCTTAATCTTCTCGGGTAACGATGATCATCAGGTTCCAGGGCATCGTCCATAGAAAGTGCCATTTCCCATAAGGTGCGGTCCCAGTAGAATGCGGTTTCGTGATATTCTAATTCCGGACCATGCAGATTGGTAAAGCCGGCATGCACAAAAAGACGGTCTTCTTTATCATGATAATAATTAACCATTTCCCGGAAGAACTTTTTGTGTTTGCTCTTATCCTCTTCAGTAAAATTACGGTAGGCATTTAGGCTGGACTGCCCTCCATGCTCAAGCCATTTTTGATTCATTTCGCCCGTTTCAAGCCATTTATGAGCGAGATCATCATGATTTCCTCTCACGAATATGCAGGAATTTTGTTTGGCGAGATCGATGAGGTAACTAACAGTATTGGCAGAATCACTCCAGCCATCTACATAATCTCCCAGGAAAATTAATTCGTCTTTTGGGTTAAGGTCTATCTTTTTTAGTAATTGAATAAGAGCTTTTAATCCTCCATGCAGGTCTCCAAAAACCAGTTTTCTTGACATATTAATTGTATTTCACCTTTCTTAAAATTCGCATACTTTCTTTGTAGGAATGGTATACTTCCTTGCTATAGGCCTTAAGATAAGGTTTGGCTTCCTCAAGCTTGGTTAAAGCTTCGGTAAAATTATTTAAATAACATAATAAATAAGTGGAGGGGAGGTTCCTGATATCCTTCTTTTCCACTGCGTTCAGTTCAAATCCTTTTTTGAGTTTTTCTATCAGCGCCCTGTTGGTATTGTAGATATGATAAAGTGTTTTTTTATTGAATCTCGGCGGAACGAACAAAAGCTTACTATCTATATCATAGGTGCCATTGTCTCTGAACCTGATCACCACCTCCTCCAGAGGATAATACTGAAACTGGTCATGTAAACCAAGATGAACATATTCGGTGATCTTGAACTGATCTTTATCTTCCACGATACTAACTTCATCCAGGTCTGAATAGAATAATTTTACCTGTTCGTTAATAAGTTCGATATCTACCCTGGAAAAATATGTTTCATTCTTGATCTTTTTTTCTTTCCCGGCCCAGCAAACCACGAAATACTCATTAAAAACCCGGTAAGAAGGATTATAGTCCTTTCTTTTTTTCATGAAATCGAAAACACCATCTAAGGTATACTCCAGGTTATTATGAGAATGGTTTTCGATAGAAGCGACGATGGCCGAATTTACATCTTTGATCTCGATATCAAAAACCTTGGGCATGCTTATGCTGCCATCTCTAAGAAATACAGATCCGCCGTAATATTTCCAGATGTTCTTTCTAAAAGAACATATCTTGCCATGATTGGGCCGAATGGTTACCAAACCCACCACTAGGTGGTCTGGCAGGTGGGGAAAAGGAATATTTTCGTAAGATATTATTGGTGGATTGCTGAGGTAGGCATTTACAAGATTCTGAATCTTACTGTCATCAAAGAAATCTATCCCTACAATTCTGCTGTCTTCATCTTCCACCCCAATTACTATATAGGAATTGTTCTCAGGGTTGGAGTTAGATAAGGCACAGATATGTTTCAGGAATTTCGCCTTACCTTCTTTTTCGCCAATATTCAACTGTCGCTTTTTGTCATAAAAGCTGTTCTCATCATTGTGAGCTAGCAGGTTTTTTATGAGGAGGCGTTTGTTGATCACGGGATATTATCTATTAGTGATTTTTATTTTTTATTAATCGTATTTGAAACCTTTTCTATCAGATGACTTTAAATAGTTCATGAATTTCGAGATTTGTTCATTAATAACTTCAACTTGCTTATCATGTCTTCGTAGTCATTTAATGATATATGATTTCTATCAAACGCTCTTTGAAGTTGAGCTTTAGTTTCATGATTTGAACCTCTGGCAAAGCTTAAAAACTGAATAAATTCTTTATTTCCACCTCTACCAAAACCTTCGGCAATATTATCCATGACAGAACCGGATGACCCGTTTATCTGTTCTTTTAATTTGTAGTCCTTAGAAAGACTGGTCTCATTTATCAGACTCCATATCTGCATACATTGTGATCTAGCTAAGCGATAGATCTCCAATTCCTCGAAATTTTGATAATGAGCCATGACTAAATAATTAATATCAATAAAAAATAATCAATCCTTATTAAGGATGGTGCTTGTAGCCTGTGCCGTTGGCATAACCGTAAGATCTGCGATATTTACATGGTAAGGTCTGGAGACCACAAAATGGATGATATCTGCAATGTCTTCGGGTTGCAATGCTTTAAATCCCTGGTATACTTTTTCTGCTTTATCTGCATCTCCTTTAAATCTTACATCACTAAATTCTGTCTGGGTAAGACCGGGATTTACAGCGCCTACGCGAATTCCGTTACCATTAAGATCTATTCTCATTCCCTGGTTAATGGCATCTACGGCGTGTTTACTGGCGCAGTAGACATTTCCATTCGGGTATACTTCTTTTCCAGCCGTAGAACCAATATTAATGATATGCCCAGACTGTCGCTCGATCATTCCTGGAATTACTGCCTTACTTACATATAAAAGTCCTTTTACATTAATGTCCAGCATCGCATCCCAGTCATCCATACTACCAGATTGGATAGGATCCAGACCATGAGCATTTCCGGCATTGTTCACCAGGATGTCTATTTTCCCGAATCCTTCGGGAAGGGAACCAATTTTTTGTAGAACTTCTTCGCGATTCCTCACATCAAAACTGAGGATATGTACCGAAGTTTCCACAGATAGCTCCTTTTTCAGTTTTTCAAGCCTGTCGGTTCTTCTTCCGCAGATAATAAGATTAATTCCTTCAGATGCGAACTTAATCGCTGTGGATCTCCCAATGCCGCTAGTGGCGCCGGTTATTAAGGCCGTTTTCATAGTTTCAATTTTAATTTCTAATGTAAGAAACAATTAAGTCTTAGCGTATCAAAGTCTATTAACGCAGGGTTAAGTTCCGTTAAATTTTGTTAAATAAAAAGACCTGTGGGAAATCTTGCACAAAGGTTGCCGTTAGTCCTTCCGTAACCTATAAAATCTACTTATGAGATATTTAAAAAATGTAACTTTTAAAAGTTTAATGATCGCAACTTTCATTTCCCTTGGATTAACAAGTTGTAGCGATGACGATGGTTCTACTACTTCTGGTGAAGGGAAAGCAAATCTAACCGTAAGAATGACCGATGCTCCTGGTGACTACGATGCTGTTTTTGTGGATGTACAGGATATCGAAATTCAGGTTGAGGCTGATAGTGAATTAGAAGCCGAAGCTGATGTTGACGGTGATGGATGGGTAAGCGTAGGTGAAGTAAAAACTGGTGTTTATGACCTGTTAGAGCTTACCGGAGGTGTTTCTCAACTTTTAGCTGATACAGAAGTGCCTGCAGGGTACGTGAGCCAGATGCGTTTGATCTTAGGATCTGAAAACTCGGTAATTGTAGATGGTGAAGAAAAACCATTGAATACGCCAAGTGCACAACAATCTGGTCTTAAACTGCAATTGAACCAGACTTTAGAAGCTGGTGAGAACTATGCTTTCCTTCTTGATTTCGACGTAGATAAATCTATTGTTGCTACTGGTAATGGAAGTTATAACCTTAAACCGGTGATAAGACTTTCTGCTGAAGCTGATGCAGGAGTTGTAGTTGGTGCCGTGGTTCTTCCAGTAGATATTGAAACTTCTATCCAGAGCCTGGTAGTATTAACCGGAGAGTCTGTAACTATTTCTGCTTATACCGATGCTGACGGTAACTTCTCTCTAAATGGAGTACCAGCCGGAGTATATAGTATAGAGGTGATTCCAGAGGCAGATAGCAACCTGGATGTTTATGCTATAGGAACTGTAGAGGTAAAACCAAATGAAACTACAGACCTTGGAGAGCTGACTCTATAATATTTTCAGAAAATAATTTTTTGTAAAAGGCAACACTGCAAAGTGTTGCCTTTTTAATTTTAACCTTTTTTTAACCATTCTCATTCCAATAAATTTTCAATTTGCGACGCTTACAACAAGTACGTATATTCACGACATCAAAATCTGAAAATCATGATGGAAGACAATTCATCTGTTGATATTGCCAGTATTAACGAGAAAATTGAAAAGGAAAGTGCTTTTGTAGACTTGCTCACCCGCGAAATGAATAAGGTGATCGTAGGCCAGAAGCACATGGTAGAGCGCCTGCTGATAGGCCTTTTAGGTCAGGGACATATACTTTTAGAAGGTGTTCCTGGGCTGGCGAAAACACTGGCGATCAATACCCTCGCCCAGGCTGTGCATGGAAGCTTCAGCCGTATTCAGTTCACCCCAGATCTTTTACCGGCAGATGTTGTTGGTACCATGATCTACAATATGAAGGTTAACGATTTCAGTATAAAGAAAGGGCCGATCTTCGCAAATTTCGTGTTGGCAGATGAGATCAACCGTGCGCCGGCTAAGGTGCAATCGGCTTTGCTGGAAGCTATGCAGGAAAAGCAAGTGACCATTGGAGACGAAACTTTTATCCTTGATAAGCCATTTCTGGTAATGGCCACGCAAAACCCGGTGGAACAGGAAGGAACTTATCCTTTACCTGAAGCACAGGTGGATAGATTTATGCTCAAAACAGTAATAGATTATCCTATGATGGCCGAAGAACAGCTGATTATTCGCGCCAACCTTAAAGGTGGATTCGAAAAAGTGAATCAGGTGGTAGATCTTGAACAGATCCTGAGAGCACAAAGTGCGGTAAGGGATGTGTATATGGATGAAAAGATCGAGAAATATATCCTGGATATCGTTTTTGCAACCCGTACTCCTGAAAAATATAATCTTGAAGACATAAAGCCTTTGATCAGCTTTGGAGCTTCTCCTCGTGGTAGTATCAACCTTGCCGTGGCTTCAAAATGCTACGCCTTTATTAAACGAAGAGGTTATGTGGTGCCAGAGGATGTTCGTGCAGTAGTGCATGATGTGCTGCGTCACAGAATTGGTATTACCTATGAAGCCGAAGCCGAAAACATTACTTCAGAAGATCTTATCAATAAGATCGTGAACGAGATCGAAGTACCGTAACAATTAGCAATTATCAATTCCCAATGATCAAATAAGCTAGTGTTTTTTGATCCTTGTTTATTGTTTATTGAACAAAATGGATACAAAGGAACTCCTTAAAAAAGTAAGAAAGATAGAGATCAAGACCCGCAGACTGAGCGATCATGTCTTTGGGGGCGAGTATCATTCTACTTTTAAAGGAAGGGGTATGACCTTTAGTGAGGTTAGACAGTACCAGTTTGGGGATGACGTTAGAAGTATAGACTGGAACGTGACCGCCCGTTATAATGAACCATTTGTAAAGGTATTTGAAGAAGAGCGCGAGCTAACCATGATGTTGATGGTAGATGTTTCGGGTTCAGAAATGTTCGGGACCCAGGAACAGTTCAAAAAAGAGGTTATTACAGAGATCGCTGCGACTCTAGCTTTTTCAGCAACCAAGAATAACGATAAGATAGGTTTGATGATGTTCTCAGACCGTATAGAATTATATATTCCGCCTAAAAAAGGAAGGTCGCATGTGCTGCGTATCATCAGGGAATTACTGGAATTTAAACCTGAAGGTAAGAACACCGATATTGCCGGAGCTTTGAAATACCTTTCTAACGTCATGAAAAAGAAAGCGATTGTTTTTCTGCTTTCAGATTTTATGGCAGATGATTACCAGCATACCTTGAAGATCGTGGCAGGAAAACATGACCTTACCGGCATCAGGGTTTTTGATAAGATGGAACAAACCATACCTAACCTGGGCATGGTGCAAATGCAGGATGAGGAAACCGGGGAATATATTACTGTAGATACTGGTTCCAAGGCGGTACGCAGGTCTTATTCAAAATATTTCCATGACCGCGTGAACTACTTTCACCAGAGTTTTTCGGTAAGCGGTGCTGGGACTATTAGCAACCGGACCGATGAAAGCTATGTGAAAAAATTACTGGGCTATTTTAAAAGAAGAGCTTAAAAGAAAAATGTTTAGAAACCTTAAAAACACATATTCAACTACAAATATCTCAGGTGGCCTGGGATTTCTGTTTTTTATATGCTCATTATTATTGGTTAATACTGCGGAAGCCCAGTCACAGGTTTCAGCGAGTATAGACTCCACAACGATCAAGATCGGGGAGCAGATCAAATACCAGATCAAGGTTAAGACAGATCCCGAAGACCTGGTGGTTTTTCCTGAAGGCGAGACCTTTTCTCCATTAGAATTAGTGGAATCCCTGGATGCAGATACGCTGCGTGAAAATGGCAATTACAGGCTATTGAAAGAATATTTCCTTACTAAATTCGACTCCGGGAAATATGTTATCCCAAGCCAGGAAGTTATAATTGCAAGCAGTTCCTATTTTACAGATTCTATCGCCGTTGAGGTGAATGATGTGGTGGTAGATACCACCAAGCAAAAACTGTATCCTATAAAACCATCTGTTGAGGTTCCCCCGGGTTTCCGGATTCCCGATTGGCTATTGTGGTTACTGGGAATTTTTCTTATTGCCGGCCTGGTGGCATTTTTGATCATCAGGAAAAAGAAAAAAGATGCAGAGGAATTTGAATTACCGCCATATGAAGAAGCTATGGCTGAATTACAGAAACTGGACCAGGCACAATATTTAGAAAAGCGGGAAATTAAAGAATATTATTCTCAGCTGAGTTTTGCTGTGCGTAAATACCTGGACAGGAAGATCTATGATCACGGTCTGGAAAGAACCACGAACGAATTGATCCTTTACCTGGAAGATCAGAAACGCCAGGGGAAACTGAATCTTACCGATGAGACCATCAGGGATTTTGAAAAGATCTTAAGACGTGCCGATCTGGCCAAATTTGCGAGATCCAAACCAGATGTGATCACGGCCAAGGAGGATCGTTCAAAAACACAACATATTATCGATGACCTTAGGGCATCCGTACCAGAGCCTACCGAGGAAGAATTGCTTCAGGATGAAGCTTTCCGTGAAGAGCAGGCCAGGAAAAGAAAGAAGCGTCGCATTATTCTTGGTGTTCTAGCCGGGGTCCTAGTGATTATTATAGGTGTGACCGCGCTTATTGCCACAAAAGGATATACCTACGTGAAGGATACTTATTTAGGTCATCCAACAAAGGAATTGCTAGAAGGAGAATGGATTAGAAGTGAGTACGGTAATCCATCGGTAGCAGTAACCACGCCTGAAGTTCTTGTGCGGGGAGAGATAGAAATGCCACAGGATGTGCAGCAAATGATGGTAGGTTCCGAGACCTTTATCTATGGTAGCCTGCTGAGTAATTTCTATGTGACCCTGAGCACTATCAAATTCAAGGGTGAAGTGAATTTCGATGCTAAAAAGGCCATCGATGGAATTTACACCAATCTTGAAGCCCAGGGGGCACGGAATATAATAATGAAACAGGAGGATTTCACCACAGTGAACGGCACCAAGGGAACTAAGATCTTTGGTACCCTTGAAGCTGAAAACCCTGTGACCGGTGAATCGATCCCGAATGAATACGAGATCCTGAACTTTGCTGAAAAAGGAGGTTTTGAGCAGATCATGGTCATTTACAATGAAAATGATCAGTATGCTAAGGAGATCACCCAGCGTATAATTAACTCTGTAGAAATTAATAACCTGAACGAATAATGTTTGCCAATTTCACATTTGAAAACCCGGAATTTTTCTGGTTGTTCCTGCTGCTTCCACTGGCAATAGCCTGGTATGTGTGGAAACGAAATAAGCAAACTGCCGAATTAAAAATATCCACTACCAAAGGATTCAAGGTTAAGTCGGGATTTTTACCAAAATTAAGACCTGTACTTTTCCTGCTTCGTTTACTGGCCCTTTCCTTTATAATTGTAGCCATGGCCAGGCCGAGAACAGTGGATGTTTCTACAGAAACCAGCAGTTCACAGGGGATAGATATCGTAATGGCGATAGATGTCTCAGCCAGTATGCTGGCTAGAGACCTGCAGCCAAACCGGCTGGATGCTTTAAAGGCGGTGGCTGAAGAATTCGTAAAAGACAGGCCGGGAGATCGTATCGGGCTGGTGGCTTATGCCGGCGAGAGTTTCACTAAAACTCCTATAACCAGCGATAAAACGATCGTTCTTAATGCCCTGGAAGATATTGAATATAACAATGTACTGGAAAACGGTACGGCTATAGGATCGGGCCTAGCTACCGCGGTGAACAGGCTTAAAGACAGTGAAGCCGAAAGTAAGGTCATCATTCTGCTTACCGATGGAGTTAATAATTCAGGATTTATAGATCCCAATACCGCCAGTGAGCTTGCGGTTGAATTCGGGATCAAGGTTTATACCATTGGAGTAGGTAGTAACGGGATGGCTCTTTCACCAATTGCCATGTCACCCGGCGGAAGGATACAGTTTGGTCGGGTTCAGGTGGAGATCGATGAAGAGCTTTTAAAAGATATCGCCGCTTCTACCGGAGGAAAATATTTCAGGGCAACAGATAATGAAAAGCTTGAGGAGATCTATAACGAGATCGATTCACTTGAAAAGACCGAAATTGAAGAATTTCGTTATTATAATTATGATGAGAAATACAGGCCATTGATCCTGTTAGCCGGAATTCTGCTATTATTCGAGATATTATTAAGACTCACCTTATTCAGAAGTTTTATATAGAATGTTTGTACTGGAAGAAAAAATATGGTTTTGGTTATTGCTGGTGATCCCGGTGATCGTCCTGTTGTTCCTTATTTTTGTTTTCTGGCAGAACAGGACCCGGAAGAAATTTGCCAGTAGCAATCTTTTAAAACACCTCGCGCCTAACCGTTCGCGTTCCAAGCCGGTCATTAAACTGATCCTGGTATTGCTGGCGATGGCCAGTCTGGTCGTAGCCCTCGTAAATCCTAAGATGGGAACCAAACTGAAGACCGTAAAAAGGGAGGGAGTAGATATTGTTTTTGCGATAGATGTCTCTAAAAGTATGGATGCTGAAGATATCGCGCCAAGCAGAATTGAAAAGTCCAAGCAACTGGTAAGCCAGATCCTTAGTAACCTTGGAAGTGACCGGGTTGGGATCATTGCCTATGCCGGTGGCGCCTATCCGCAATTACCAATTACTACCGATTATTCGGCCGCAAGGATGTTCCTTCAGGCATTAAATACAGATATGATCTCCTCTCAGGGAACTGCCATTGGTGATGCGATCGAACTGGCAACTACCTATTATGATGACGAGCAGCAAACCAATCGCGTATTGTTCATCCTAAGTGACGGTGAAGATCATGAAGGGAATGTGGAGGAAATTACGGAGCAGGCTTCAGAAATGGGCATTCGAATATTCACCATTGGAGTGGGAACCGAAAAAGGAGGTCCTATTCCTATTAAGCGAAACGGGGTAATTCAGAATTATAAGAAAGATAACCAGGGAGAAACCGTTATTACCAAACTGAATCCGCAAACTCTCAAGGAGATCGCAGATGCTGCAGAAGGCAGTTATATCCAGGGGAATGTCACTAGTGACGTTGTGGATAAAGTGATCGAAGAATTACAGAATATCGAGAAGACCGAATTTGAGGCAAAACAGTTTGCCGATTTTAAATCTCATTTTCAGTTGTTCCTGGGAATAGCTTTGGCATTATTATTTCTTGATATCTTTGTACTTGAGCGTAGTACGGCCTGGCTGCGTAAACTGAATCTTTTTAATGAACGAAAGAAGAAAGGAGCGAAAGATGCATCAAAATAAATGTCAGAATGTCATTTTAACCGGTCTCGTGCTGCTTTTTGGTTTCCTTGAGGTGAATGCCCAGGAAAAGCCTGAAAAGCTCACTAAAGAATCCAATAGATTTATTGCTGAAGCACAGGAGGCTTTATCTGAAAATGATTTTGCCAGTGCAGAAGCTTCCTATAGAAAGGCGATCGCAAAAGATCCTAATAACACTACCGCTAAATATAATATGGGGAACCTGTATTATGTCAAGGAGAAATCATTAAACGCTGAAGAAAGGCTGAAAGCAGCCGCAGAAATTGCTGCAACAAAAACCGAAAAGCATCGTATTTATCATAACCTCGGAAATTCTTACATGCAGCAAAAGAATTACCAGGGAGCGGTAGATGCCTTTAAAAATGCTTTGCGCAACGATCCTACAGATGAAGAGACCAGATATAATCTTGCTTTAGCCAAAAAAATGCTGGAGAAAGAACAGCAAAATCAGGAAGGTAATCAGGATCAGAACAAGCAGGACGAAAATAATAAGGACCAGAACCAGGATCAGCAGAACAAGGACCAGAACCAGGATGGTGAAGGCGGTGAAGATGAAAAAGAGGATCAGAAACCTCAGGACGAAGGAGAGAACGAAAAAGATAAAAAAGAAGGCGATCAAAACGAGGATAAGCAGAAAGATCAGGGTGAGGGAGAGAAAAAAGATCCTAAAGAAGGAGACAAGGAAAAGCAGCAACAGCAGCGACCTACCCAGGGACAGTTATCTCCACAACAAATCCAGAGCTTGCTGGAGGCCATGAATAACGAAGAGAAAAAAGTTCAGGATAAAATAAACGCAGAGAAAGCGAAAGATGTCAAAACGAAAACTGACAAAGACTGGTAACATTTTTGATGTTTACGAGACAAAGAATTGAGCTATAGGAGGAAAAAGATGAAATTGAAGTATTTAATTTTAAGTTTTTTATTGTGTGCTTCCGGGATCATTCAGGCCCAGGTGAGGTTTGAAGCGAAGGTGAGCAGAGAAAAGCTGGGAATTAATGAACGGCTAAGAGTAGATTTCGAAATGAACGAGGATGGCGACAACTTCAATCCGCCGTCTTTCGATGGATTCACCGTGGTTGGAGGTCCTAACCAGAAGATAAGCACGAGCATCCTGAATGGAAGGATGGAATATTCCAAAACCTATAGTTTTTACCTTCAGCCCAAGAAAATTGGTAAACTTACCATTGGCCAGGCAGAAATAATCATAGATGATAAGACTTATAAAACATCGCCTCTCAAGGTAGAGATCACTTCAGCAGTAGATAAACCTACAGATGGGGATAATACCGAAATGATCGCAGAAGATAACCTGCACCTGGTTGCTGAGATCTCCAAGGCTAATCCATATCTTAACGAAGCCATTACCGTAGTTTATAAGCTATATGTTAGTCCGCGTGTTAGCGTGAGCAACTGGCGTGAACTCGATAGTCCTAAGTACAACGATTTCTGGAGCCAGAGTATCGACATCCAGCAATTAAGAGTTGAAAACGGGGAATATGACGGGGAGCCTTATAGATATGTGGTTTTAAGAAAGACCATTCTCTATCCACAGAAAACAGGTGAACTAAATATAGAGCCTCTTACTCTTTCTATCGCGGTAGATGTTCCAAGTGAGCGAAGAGATATTTTTTGAAGCAGGATCTATAAGACCGTGAATAAAACGGTCGCCGCCAATAATAAAAAGATCAATGTGAAGCCACTGCCTGCCGGGAAACCAGCAGATTTCACCGGGGCTGTGGGTAAATTCGATTTTAAGGTTACCACAAATAAAAATGAGCTGAATGCGGGTGAGAGCCTTCAGGCGAAAGTAGAAGTAAGAGGAAACGGGAATCTGAAATTATTTGATCTTCCGGAATTAACCGCTCCGTCCTCGTTAGAAATGTATGACCCGGAACGCGTGGAGAATGTGAATACCAATCTCAACGGAATGCAGGGAAGTATTTCACAAACCTATACCGTGGTGCCTACACAAAAAGGGAAATATCCGTTGCCGGCACTATCGTTTTCCTATTTTGATCCTTCTACAGAAACCTATAAGACAAAGACCTCTGAAGAGATCCTTATCAATGTGAATCGAGGACCACTGGCAGGAAATGAACCTTCAGGTTTGTCTGGGGTGAATAAACAGGCGGTGGCTTTAGATGGTAGTCAATTCAGGTTTATTAAACTTAATACAAACCTTAAGCCTATAGATAGCAGTGATTTTCTGGGATCGGCAGCATTCTGGGGCGCATTAATGCTTCCGCTGGCGGCAATTCCATTGTTCATCTTATTCGGAAAGAAAAGGGAGCAGAGAGCGAATGATGTAAGAGGGAACAGGATGAGAAAAGCAGATAAACTGGCCCGAAAATATCTTTCTGAAGCTAAAAGAAATCTTGGAGATCAAAAGGAATTCTATTTGTCACTCGAACGTTCCATGCATAATTATCTGAAAGCAAAACTAAGTATCCAGACCAGCGAAATGAGCAAGGAAAGGATACAGGCATTGCTTAGTGAAAAAGGTGTAGACCAGGAAACGAGATCTGAATTCATTTCTTTACTGGAAAGTTGCGAATATGCCAGGTATACCCCGGCATCTTCAGATACCATGCAACATGACTATGATAAGGCCGTAAGTGTAATTTCAACTCTTGATAAACAATTATAGTGATGAGAAAGTTGATCCTGATATTTACGATAATATGCAGCTTTACTGGTTTCTGCCAGAACGAGAAGCTATTTGACGAAGCTAATTCGGCCTACCAGAACGGGGATTATCAAAATGCGATTCGCGTTTATGAAGAGATCCTGGATAACGGTGAGGCTTCTGCTGAACTATATTATAACCTGGGGAATGCCCATTATAAGTTGAACCAGGTGGCGCCAAGCATCTATTATTTCGAAAAAGCATTGCAGCTGGCTCCTACAGATGAGGATATTCAAAACAATATTGAATTTGCCCGAAATATGGCTATAGATGATATTGAAGCGGTAGAGCAGACCGGTTTTGAACAGTGGTTCAATGGATTGATCTCTGCGTATAGTTATTCCAGCTGGGCGATATTCGCCATTGTATTCTCCGTACTTTTTGTAGTATTCTTCCTGCTATATTATTTCTCTTATACCCCGCTTTATAAAAGACTTCTTTTCGGCGGTGCCATGCTAAGTGTGTTGTTATGCATACTTTCAGTGGTGTTTGCTTTTCAGCAACAATCTTATGTTCAGGATAATCAATACGCCATTATCTTTGAAGAAGAAGTAGAGGTGAGAGACGAGCCAAACCTAAGGGGAGATGCAAGTTTTGAACTTCATGAAGGTACCAAAGCCAAGGTGCTGGAAGATTACCAGGAGTGGTCCAGAATAGAGCTTGCCAACGGCGCTCAGGGCTGGGTAAAAAACTCGGTTATCAAGAAGCTATAAGAAATCTTTATATTTATTTCTTAATTGGGATTACCCGAACTTTTTTGTTGTTCAGGAAAAACCCTATTTTTGATACCGTGAAGAAATTTGCTTATATACTTGCTTTTTTGTTTATCAGCTTTCTGTTTACACCAAGCGTAATCGCTTTGATAGATAGAAATGTTGATATCTCTATTGCGTATAACGTGAACGAGGAAGAGAGCTCATCAAAGAACCAGATCTCATTTGAATATAATATCGAAGAGATGGTCTCTAACTATGAAAGCATACATTTTCTTCAGATTAGAAAAACAGACGGGCATTATTATAAAGAGAACGTTTATGACGTATGTCTTACCGTGTCCTCTCCCCCTCCAAAATTAGCATAATACATTTCGTTTCAAGATCACTTAGCTGATCTCTGCGTCTTTCTGTTCTTCAGCGGATTGCTCAACGTATTTATTTTTTAAAATTTAATTACAGGTGCAAAATTCAAGTCGCCTGTATAAATATTAGTGTATTATGTTCAAACATCTTAATAAAGATTTTCCGGCAAGTATTGTCGTGTTTTTTGTTGCTATTCCTTTGTGTTTAGGAATCGCATTAGCCAGTGGAGCTCCCTTGTTTTCAGGATTAATAGCCGGTATAATTGGAGGTATCGTAGTAGGTGCCATTAGTGGTTCCAGTCTTGGAGTTAGTGGCCCGGCGGCAGGACTTGCTGCGATCGTGCTTGCCGCAATTTCAAAATTAGGATATGAGAACCTGTTGCTGGCTGTAGTGATTGGTGGTGCTATCCAGATCGTTTTCGGATTGCTAAAAGCAGGTATCATTGGATATTATTTTCCGAATAGTGTAATTAAGGGAATGCTTACAGGTATCGGGATCATTATTATCCTGAAACAGATCCCTCACTTTTTTGGTTACGATGGAGATCCTCAGGGGGACTGGGCTTTTTTCCAGGTTGATGGCGAGAATACCTTTTCAGAGTTAATTAATGCGCTGAATAATATTAGCCCGGGAGCTACTCTTATCGCGATCATAGGTATGACCATCCTTATTTTATGGGAGGCCGTACTTTCTAAAAAAGGTAAATTTTTTAAACTGGTGCAGGGGCCTTTGGTAGCTGTAGCTGTTGGTATTATATATTATCTATTGACCAGGGATTCTGAAACCTTTGGAATTTCTGCAGATCATCTTGTAAATGTTCCGGTACCAGATAGTTTCGATTCATTTGTAGGTCAGTTTACCCTGCCTTCTTTTGAAATGATAGGGACTATGGAGATCTGGATCACAGGTTTTACCATTGCTCTGGTAGCCAGCCTGGAAACTCTTTTATGTGTAGAGGCAACAGATAAACTGGATCCGCACAAAAGAACCACCCCAACCAACCGTGAGCTTTTCGCACAGGGTACAGGTAACTTAATGTCAGGTATGGTTGGTGGATTACCAATTACACAGGTGATCGTAAGAAGTTCTGCGAATATCCAGTCTGGAGGACAAACGAAAATGTCTGCGATCCTGCACGGATTCCTGCTATTGATTTCTGTGGTTATCATTCCAAATATCCTTAATTATATTCCGCTTTCAGTACTGGCAGCGATCCTTTTCCTTGTTGGATACAAACTTGCCAAACCGGCATTATTTGTACAGATGTATCAAGCTGGATGGAAGCAATTCGTTCCATTCATGGTTACTATTATAGGTATCATATTTGGGGATCTATTAATAGGAATAAGCCTTGGTCTTGTAGTTGGAATCGTGGTGATCCTTATTAAGAGTTACCAGAATTCTTACTTCCTGCATATAGAGAATGTTGAAAATGGCGGTAAGACCGTAAAGATGAGGTTGGCAGAAGAGGTTACTTTCATCAATAAAGGAGCGATCCTGAAAGAGCTCAACAATCTTGAGAACGATTCTTACCTGATAATGGATGTAACCAAAACCAAATATCTGGACAGGGATATTATCGATATCCTGGATGATTTCAAGATCAAAGCAGAAGAAAAGAACATTGATATTAAGATCGTTTCTGAAAGAGGAACTGTCGAAAACCCGGAGAGTTACCTGGAATTTTTTGAATTAGATAAAAAACCAGCTTAAATTTAGACCGGAAATACCCGGAAAGGCTTTTTTCTTTCTGGAATTATTAATTAAATAGAATAATATGATCAAAGAGATAATAAATAAAGAAAAACAGGATAAGCTAACCCCAGATGCCGTTTTAATGGATCTTATGGCCGGTAACAAAAGATTTACAGACAATAAAATGTATGAAAGGGATTTTACTTCACAGATCGAAAAGACCAGTGGAGGACAATGGCCACAGGCGGTAGTTCTTGGCTGTATAGATTCAAGGGTTGCTGTGGAAACCGTTTTTGATCAAGGGATCGGGGATATTTTCGTAGCCCGTGTGGCCGGTAATTTTGAGAATACCGATATCCTTGGGAGTATGGAGTATTCATGTAAGGTTGCCGGTAGTAAACTGGTAATGGTCCTTGGTCATGAGGGATGTGGTGCTGTAAAAGCTGCCTGTGACAATGTAGAGCTTGGGAATATTACTCACCTGCTCAGCAATATTAAGCCTGCAGTAGAAGCAACCAGTACCGATGGCGAAAGAAGTTCAAAGAACAACTCTTTTGTTGCCGATGTGGTGGAGAACAATGTAAAGCTTACCATGAACAGGATAAGGGAAAAAAGTCCTATCCTGAAGGAGATGGAAGAAAATGGAGAAATTAAGATCGTAGGGGGAGTTTACTCTATCTCTACGGGAAAAGTTACTCTACTGTAAAGCAATATTAGATTCAGAAATTATCCGGGTGATGGCAAAAGCTGTTTCCCGGATTTCTTATTTTAAAGAGAGATGCTCTTCTTCATCATTATTGTCCAGAAGGTCCCTTTCCTGCACCTGTTTAATGATTGATGGGAGGATCACCGGGGCAATCGTCTCTACAGGATCATAAAGAATAGATTCTTCCAGAGTTTTATCTTCCACGATCTCTATCTGTTCATTAGTGGCTTTAAAGAACATGATGATCACGCTGGCGATAAAGGCAGATTTAATAAGGCCGAATACGGCGCCCAGAAGTTTGTTCACTAAACCCAGAGCCGCAAAACCGGCAACCTTGGTGAGCATTTTACCGGCGAGAGAAACCAGGAATACGATCACAATAAAGGTGATGGCGAAACTTGCCAGGTTTATATATTTCGTCTCCCAGTTCACATGATTAGAAAGGAACTCACCAACATAATAGGAGAAATGGATCGCCCCGTAAATTCCGGCAACAATTCCAACTAAAGAGGCCAGTTCTGCCAGCAATCCTCTAAAAAAGCCCCGTACTAATCCATATAAAAGTACCAGACTTAAGATAATATCCACGGTATTCATAAATCAAATATAATAATTATTAAATCTAGATGGTATCTTTGCAATATGGCAAGAGATGAACAATTAAAAGACAGATGGGAAAAAGTTCAGAAGAAACTTTCAGACCAGTTTGCAGACGGGGAAATCATGGAGCTGGATGCTATAATTTACCTTATTGGAGTACAGGAACTGGGGCAACCCCATCGCAGGTTTAAAAAGGACCATAAACTGGATCTAATGCATATAGCAATATGCACTTTACTAGAGCCTTATGGTTATTATGAATTCGATTTTTTTGATGATGATGGCTGGCCGCATTTCAAAGTTAAGGAACAGTTGCCTACGCTTAAGGCGGGCGAACAATCTGTGTTAATGAAAGAGGCAATAGTGCAATATTTTATGGAAAAGGAATATATTTCATAAATGAACCTATGGCCTTTAATAATTACTTTCCCGCGGGATAGCGGGCCTATTTACCAGGAAACATTAGCCGGGCGACTGCCCGTGGAGCCATTCAATACCTATAGCAATATTCTATTTTTATTCATCATTATCTACTTTTCATTAAAGGTATATAAGGATTATAAGAACCACAGGTTTCTGGCCTGGAGCCTGCCCGTCCTTTTTATGGGTTTTGTGGGAGGAACCGTATATCATGCTACAAGAAGTCATGATGTATGGATGTATATGGACTGGCTGCCTATTGTGATCCTGTGCCTGGCGGTTTCGGTATATTATACCATAAAACTTAGAATAAGCAGAAGGAACAGATTGTTGCTTATATTGCTGATATTATTCCTGGTCTTTGGCGTACGGTTAATTCCCTTATCCCCGCATGTGACAACCTCGGTAGGATATATCGCCACGGCCCTGGGTTTATTATTGCCAATAATCACCTATTTCTTTACCACAAAAATGCATCACTGGGGCTATGTGCTTCTCGCTTTTTTGAGCTTTGGCCTGGCTATAAGTTTCAGAATCCTTGACAATTTTCTGTATATTATCCCTATGGGAACACACTGGCTATGGCATATATTTGGGGCGTTATCGGTATTTTTCCTGATAAATTATATCTATAACGATAAGCTTCCTTTAGCAGAGGTTTCTTCCGATAAATAGAAATTGGAATAAGCCTTTAAAAGGAGAAGGTTTAGCTCTAAATTTTATTAAATTTGCGCTTCCGAAACGAAATCACCTATGATCGATAAAATTAAAGGACATATCGCTGATGTTGAAAGCTTTAATGCTAAAACAAAAGACGAGATCGAAGCTTTCCGAATAAAATATCTTGGAAAAAAAGGTATTCTTAATGAGTATTTCGCTGAATTCAGAAATGTTCCTAATGAAGAAAAGAAGGCTTTTGGGCAGGCTATAAATGAATTGAAAACAGCTGCCCAGGATAAAGTGACTGCTTTAAAAGAGGAGCTGGAGAATAGCCAGGAGGAAAAAGGGGTTTATGGTGATCTTTCCAGACCGGGAGAACCGGTTGAAATAGGTTCGCGCCACCCAATTTCTATTGTAAAGAACCAGATCACCGAGATCTTTTCGAATATAGGTTTTAATGTTTCTGAAGGTCCTGAAATGGAAGATGACTGGCATAACTTTACGGCCCTCAACCTTCCAGAATATCACCCGGCCAGGGATATGCAGGATACTTTCTTTATTCAGACAGATCCTGATATTTTACTTAGAACCCATACATCATCGGTTCAGGTGAGGTATATGGAAGAAAATAAACCGCCTATCAGGACGATCTCACCGGGAAGGGTTTTCAGAAATGAAGCCATTTCAGCCAGATCGCACTGTATCTTTCACCAGGTGGAAGGTTTATACATAGACAAGGATGTTTCTTTTGCAGATATGAAGCAGACCATCCTTTATTTCACCAAGCAATTATTCGGGAAATCAAAGATCAGGCTTAGACCTTCTTATTTCCCATTTACCGAGCCGAGTGCTGAGGTAGACGTTTACTGGGGTCTTGAAACCGAAACAGATTACAGGATCACCAAGGGAACCGGCTGGCTGGAGATCATGGGCTGCGGAATGGTAGATCCAAACGTATTGAGAAATTGTAATATAGATCCTCAGGAATATTCTGGTTTCGCTTTTGGAATGGGGATAGAAAGGATCGCGATGTTGTTATACCAGATTGAGGATATCCGTATGTTTTATGAGAACGATATTCGTTTTCTGGAGCAATTCAAGTCGGCACTTTAAAAGTATTTCCGTTTGAAAAAAGATATTGAGATACCAGAAGTAAAGGATGTACACGTTGCAGCGGTTAAGGTTTTTAATGAAGAATTTGAAACCTACGAATGGAATGTGTATTTAATTAATGACACTGGTGTTCCACTGGAAATGGTACTTATCGTCTCTAAAGGATTCGATAAGAAGCGGGAAACTTCGCTTATGCGCCATAAGATCGAGGTGCTGCCTTCCAAAAGCTTTGCGAAGATCGAATATTTGCAGGATGAGGTGCTTCAGTTGAACAATGAATTTAAAGTGACTTATTTTCAAGGTTCGAAAATGATGGAAAAGACCTTTCTATTTAAACCGAATACTATAAAAGAAAGTACTTCAAAGAAGATTCCTATTATTCCGGAAAAGGGAATATTAGCGAAGTAAGCTATATATAGAAATAAAAAAAGCCCCGGGATACTTTCCGGGGCTTTTTTATTGAAATAGATTAACCGAATCTAATCAAATTTATTATTTAGATCTTCGAATTCTCCTATCACTTTTCCGCCGCTGTTGATCTTTACATCACCAGCCACATATATCTTTGAATCTTCGCCTACGAACTCCAATACACCTTCACTGGCGATGATAAGGTCACCGTGTATCTCCATTACACCTTCTATGTGGAAGGCACTTTTGGAATTAATTACCAGGTTCTCTGAAGTCTTCTTGTTTCCAAGCTTAAAGTTTCCAGACATATTAAGAGCAGAATCGCTGCTTAGATTGGCACTTTTCTCGATAAGTAGATCACCACAAACGTTCAGGATTCCATTAACATTAAGATGTTTCAGGTTAATTAATCCGCTGTAAGAAGCTTCTATGTCTGATGGGATCGTTAGGTTCTTATCACCTGTATAAGGATCAAATTCTGAACAATTAAGGAAACTACCAGTCTCTTCATCCAGTAATGGAGTAATGATCTTCAGGATCTTTAAACCGGTTCCTGAGGCCACGTAAATATATTCTCCTTTCGCCTGAACGAAATTCGCGCTTCCCTGAATCTCAGCGATACCTTCGGCAACTGGATTTAAGCTTTCATTTAATTTAATGATATCCAGACCAGCTCCACCATTGGCCATATAAATAAAGTGGTCATCTGTAGAAACTGCGTTGGTTACTTTATCTTCCGGATTAATTTCTGAAGCATCAGGATGTAATCTTAAAGGAAGGCTGGAAATCCTTGCTCCAGCTTCGAAATTATAGATTCCTGCACCCTCAGCACCTTCAGAAACCAAAATATTATCACCATACCAGGCCATAGTTCTTTTAGATTCTGGGGTAAGTGCAGCTGTTGCTATTCTGGAATTCTCGATTAACTCATCATTGATACTCAGGTTTAAAAGTCCGTCTTCACCGCTTAGAACAGCAAGAGTATTGTTTTTATAAGCTGCAGACCTTAGATCCCCATAGTCAAGGAAAGATTGATTGTCGAATGGAGTAAGAACTCCCGGATACATAAAACTACCTACACCACCAGCGTCACCGCTAACAACGATTGCTTCGCCATCAATCACGAGGATATGAACCCCTGCGTTACCAGGATTGTTGTAGTCCAGTTCAAAATCTCTTGAGAACTGACCGTTTTCCACAGCTACATAACCTTGCAGAGTGCGGTTACCAGCTCCACCGTTTGCTCCTTTAGCTGAGGCTCCGGTGAAAACGAGATAGCCATTATCATCCATATAAAGAGAGTTGATATCGGCGATATCTGTGGTCATTCTGCTTACTAATACTGGATTGTATTTATCGCTTACGTCTATAATATCGATCGCTCCAAGATATACAGCACCTTCTTTATTGTAAGAAACATAGGCATAATTATCTCTTACATCTACGTGCGTTGCACGTAATGTAGTTCCATCAACAACTGGTGGCTCCACGAAAGCGATCTGCTCTATCCCGAAGACCGAGGCTGCTTCCGCACCTCTGTTGGTATTAAAATTTGCTACCCCAATGACTCCGGTCTCATCAAAATTGATAGCTCCATTTAGTTCAGAAGCGTCTCTGGAGATATTGAAATTCTGTGCCGGGTTGTCTGGCGAAGGATTGTCTTTCTCACAGGAAGTGAAAATTAATGCCGAAAACAGGCTTAATGCTAGTAATCTTTTAAACATAAGTATTTTAGATTTGGTATTTGGACGGCTAAAAATAGTAATTAGGCTGAGATTATAACTATAAACTCTTTAAACGGCAGGACTATTCGATAAAGTGTAAGAAAAGACGTATAGGATAATTCTGTCAAATGAAAAAGGCCGGTAAAATACCGGCCTTCTAATATAGAAATGGGGGGTGAAACTTATTTTATCTTGTTGGAAATATCTGTGAAATCACCGTTAACGATAGCCTTCTTAGCGATCTTAACTTTTCCAAGTACTTCGATAGCATCGTCTGGTCCAAGGAACTCTAAAGTTGCTCCTTTCTTTAATACCAGGTCTCCTTCAATGGTTACTTTTCCCTGAACGGTTAAATGACCACCGTAGATCACGGTTACATCACCACCTACCCAGGCGTCACCACCAAGGTTAAGAACTCCGGCGTAATTGATAGCTACATCATTCTGTACTTTAAACGTTCCACAAATATTCAGCTGATCATTCAAAGCTAGACTGCTAAGTTCAACTTCTCCATGATAAGATTGCGGTTTACCTTCAAAAACTGTTAGTTCATCAGAGCCATGGTAATGTACGTAAGTATCACAGTCTGCCAGCGATCCGGTAAAAGTTCCGGCTTCGTGTAGACGGTAACCGTCAACCTCAGACTCTCCTCCAACAATTAGTGGAATGTGCAGTTTGTTTGCATCATGGATCTTTACCTTTTCAGATTCCTGAAGTTCCAGTACTTCTTCGGGATTTTCAGAAGAAACATCAGATTGACAGGAAATAAAACCCATAGCAGCCACAAGGGCAAGGCCTAATAATTTAGTTTTCATAAGATTGGTTCATTAGATTTGTTAAAGTAAATGTAATATTAAATTCCATAACTTTAACAAAAAAATCGCTGAAAAGTTTAATATCAGTAATTTATAGCCTAAAATGTAGGAAAAAACTTATGCTTAATCCAGCTTATCTACCAGTTTATTGAAAACTTTCTTAGGATTCTTCCCTTCGTAAAGAATCGCGTAGACCGCGTTGATTATAGGAGTTTTGGCACCTTTTTCTTTATTTATTTTATAAGCGCTTTCCGTAGCATAGTAGCCCTCAGCGATCATACTCATCTCCATTTGAGCACTTTTTACCGTATAACCTTTACCGATCATGTTGCCGAACATACGGTTGCGACTAAATACAGAATATCCTGTTACCAACAGATCTCCCAGGTAAGCAGAGTCGTTGATATTCCTTTTCATCTTGTGTACTTTCTTGATGAATTTCTTCATTTCCCTGATGGCGTTACTCATTAAAACGCTCTGGAAATTATCACCGTAACCCAGTCCGTGGGCTATACCCGCGGCAATGGCGTAAATATTCTTAAGAACTGCTGCGTATTCTGTCCCAATAACATCATCACTGGTTTTACAGGTAATATAATCGCTGCCTAGATAACCGGCGACGATCTCGGCCTTTTTTTCATCCTGGCAGGCAACCGTGAGATAGGAAAGTCTTTCCAGGGCAACTTCTTCTGCATGGCAGGGTCCGGTTAGAACACCTATATTTTCCATCGGTACATCAAAATACTGGTTGAAATGCTCTCCAACGATCAAACTGGTCTCTGGTACGATACCTTTTATGGCTGAAAATATAACCTTGTCATTTAAAGGAACCGTTAAATTATCCAGTTCACGTTTCAGAAAGGCAGAAGGAATTGCAAAAATTATAAACTCAGAAGCTTTTACAACTTCGTTAATGTCGTTGCTAAGATTAAGCTGGTTATTATCAAATTCTACCGAGCTCAGGTAATTTGGATTATGATCCTGTTTTTTGATATGTTCCAGTGCATAAACACTACGCATATACCAATTGACCTCTTCAAGGTTTTCACACAACATTTTTACAATCGCAGTAGCCCAACTACCACCGCCTATTACGCCAAAACTCGGAGCTTTATCCATATAATTACATTCTCTACTTCAAAAATAATCAAATTTACAGGGATATAAAGGTTTTCTCTTTATTTAGGAGCTTTTGTTGAGAATTTCTCAATATTCTATGATAAGAACTTTAACATTATGGGTTGAGGATTAATACAATCTAATAACAATACCTCCGTTATCAAACTGTCCTCTTCAGGTTTTTACCGGAGGATTTACTTAGTTTTTTTGGTTGGTTATTTAGTTGAAAAAAACCGTTTCGCAAGAGGCGGTTTTTTTGATTTCAAAAAGATTTTTTTTGGAAAACTTTAGGACTGGGCATCACCCTAAACTTGTTTCACTTTTGTACATTTAATAACTAACTACAAATCAACAATATGGGTATATTTTCATTTATTAAGGAAGCTGGAAAAAAAGTTTTTGGGATCGATAATTCCGATTCAAAAGAAGTAGGAGTTAAGGATGATCTTAAGAAAAATGAGAACGCAGCGAGGAAACTGGAACAAACCATAAAAGACCTGAACCTTAAAGCTGAAAATTTAAAAATACATATAGAAAATGATATGGCAGTGGTATCTGGAAGAGCTCTGGACCAGGCCACGAGAGAGAAGATCATCCTGGTAGTTGGAAACTCTGAAGGGATCGCTCAGGTAGATGATAGAATGGATGTTCAAAATGCGGAGCCAGAAGCTGTTTTTCATACAGTAGAAAGAGGTGATACTCTAAGTAAAATATCCAAAGAGCATTACGGAGATGCAAATCAGTATCCGTTGATCTTTGAAGCTAATAAACCAATGTTACAGGATCCGGATAAGATCTATCCTGGCCAGGTATTAAGAATTCCGCCTTTAGGCGATAAGAGATAAAATAACAAAAGACTGTTTAGGAATTTTGAGAATGTTACACTGAGAGCAGTCGACGTTCTAGAGCTTGTAGTTCCACAATGAAAAAAGTAGGTTCAATCAGCTAAAAAGAAGATTCAAAATAGATTTTTAAACAGTCTTTTACTTATTTGTAAAAATTCATCTGGTCTATATACTCCCAGACCTTCTCAGCCAATAGTGGTCTTACATTTTTTGAATCCTTTATAGATTTTCTAATAAATGTTGATGAGATCTCCACAATAGGAGCTTCTATCCTGTTTATTTTAGGATGGTCCTTATACCTTTCGGCTATATCTCCATTAGAGATCCTTGGATACACATAGATCTCGTGATTTTCCAGGATCACATCAGAATTTTTCCATTTATGAAAGCTTCTCAGGTTGTCTTCACCCATGATCAAACAAAAATCGTTCGTTGGGTATTTTTCCTGAAGATGCGCCAGGGTATTTACCGTATAATTAGGTTGTGGTAAACCAAATTCTATATTGCTCGGCTTCAGTTTATCGTAGGTATCGCAAGCACGGTAAACCATTTCCAGTCTATGGTGATTATCCAGTAAAGTGCTTTTTTTCTTATGTGGATTATGCGGAGTAACCACTAACCAGATCTCTTCAAGGTCTGAATATTCAGCCATGTGATTAGCAATGATCAGGTGGCCGGTATGTATAGGGTTAAAAGTTCCAAAAAACAAGCCTACCTTTCTGTTCATTCCTTTGGTTTTTCAGCTCCAACATAACTGGACACCAGGCTGTATGCTTCCTTTAAAGCAGTACCTAAATGATTGTTTTCTATAATGAAGTCGAATTGAGGCGCGGTGGCCAGCTCAATAGAAGCTTTCGCAACGCGCATATTGATCTTATCATCACTCTCGGTCTTCCTTTTCTTCAGGCGTATCTTCAATTCCTCGATACTCGGCGGTTTTACGAAAACGGCCAGGGTTCTTTCGGGATATATTTTTTTAATATCCAGGCCACCCACTACGTCGATGTCGAAGATAACATGCTTGCCTTTTTTCCAGATGCGCTCTACTTCACTTTTTAGGGTTCCGTAGAAATTATCGCGATAGACTTCTTCCCATTCCAGGAATTCGTCATTTTTTATCTTCTGTTTGAAATCGTTCAAAGACAGAAAGTAATAATCTTTCCCATCTACCTCATTTCCCCTTGGTTCGCGAGAGGTAGCCGAAATGGAAAAATCCAGTTTCAATTCCTCATGCCTTAATAAGTGACGTACTATCGTGGTTTTTCCAGATCCGGAAGGAGCAGAAAATACGATAAGTTTCCCTTCGCTCATTTAGAGTACGTTTAGAATTTGTTCTTTAATTTTCTCCAGCTCATCCTTCATTTGCACCACCATTTGCTGCATGGGAGCATAATTAGATTTACTACCAATGGTGTTGATCTCCCGGCCTATTTCCTGAGAGATAAAGGCCAGTTTTCTTCCGTTAGAATCTTTTGAATCCAGGGTTTTCTGAAAATAATCAAGGTGATTATCCAGTCTTACTTTTTCCTCGGTGATATCAAATTTCTCTATATAATAAACAAGCTCCTGCTCAAATCTATTCTCGTCTACCTGTTCCTTGATCTCCTCGATACCTTTTCTAAGTCGTTCTCTTACCGCGTCAACCCTATCTGGATCTATTTTTATCACATCGTCAAGAAGGCTCTTGATGTTGGCGATCCTCATGCTTAGGTCTTTTTCCAGGGCGTTACCTTCATCAGATCTAAAACCGTTGATCTCTTTCAGAGCGTCTTTAACCGCACCTTCAATAGCTATGAATTCTTCATCGTCTATCTCGTCTCTTTCGGTTTTAAGAGCATCTGGCATCTTTACGGCCATTTTAAGTAATTCTACTTCACTGGTGTCTACTATATTTCTCAATTGATCCATATAGTTTTTTACCACTTCGGTATTTACATTCGTCGAAGTTTGTTCGCCGGTATATTCCACGTAGATAGAAAGATCTACCTTTCCTCGTCCTAAAGAATTTGAAATGATATTCCGAAGGTCCAGTTCCTTTTCCCTGTATTGAGACGGAATGCGAGCATTCAGGTCAAAATTCTTGCTGTTGAGAGATTTTAGCTCTACAGTGATTTTTTTGTTGGGAATTTGAGTAACGCTTTTCCCGAAGCCTGTCATAGATTGAATCATGCCTGAATTTTAAAAGCTTGCGCAAAGATAATCAATTCTATAGCATCTCCAATCTAATGCCTAATGGATCGGTCTTCAGAAAACTGAAATTATAACAGGGACTCTATGAACTCTACAGCTCTTTTTTCGTGATAATAAATCTGGCTTCGGGTCACAAAACCAACATGTCCGCCATATTTAGGAACTTCAAGATGAAGAAACTCCGAGTTGGAAGCGATCTGTTCAGGATAGCATTTTTCTGAGAGGAAACTGTCGTTCTCTGCATTTATCATTAAAGTCGGCTTGCTTATACCTTCCAGAAAATTCAGGGCACTGGCTTTTTTATAGTAATCTGCCGCATTTTTATAGCCATGCGCTTTAGAGGTATATAGATCATCTATGTCCCTAAGTGAGCTACAGGCAGAAATATCATTTTTGTCTAAGCGGTCCGGGAATTTTTTAGCCCGGTCATATAGATGTTGTTTCAGGTTCAGTTCAAACCTTTTTGAATACACAAAGTTCCTCATCCTATTTATGGCGCCCAGCGAACCTGAAAGATCACAGGGTACAGAAACTCCTACAGCGCCAACGACCTGAGCAGGCAGAGTGCGGTTTTCGCCTAGATATTTCATGAGCATGTTGCCGCCAAGACTAAATCCCACCAGGGCTATTTTTTTATATTGATTTAGGGAAAGCACATGGGTCATTAATTCGGCGAGGTCATCACTGGCCCCGGCATGGTAACTTTTATAAAGTCGGTTTAACTCATCACTACAACCCCGGAAATTCATAGCCACCGCCGTCCAGTTCTTAAGATTGAAAGCTCTGGCCATTCCTTTCATATATGGCCGGTCTGATTTGCCTGCCAGGCCATGCAATAAAATGACCAGGTTCTCTGAGTCCCTGTCCTTGGTGTAGCTCCAGTCTATATCCAGGAAATCACCATCACTTAGTTCGATCCTTTCCCTCTCGAAAACCGGTATCTCAACCTTTCTTAAAGTGGCCGCATAGATGGTAGAAGCATCAGCATTTTTAAAAATTCCTGGCGGAATGTATTTTCCTGGGATCACCGGCATCCTTTCCTAATTTTAATATAAACTTAGGTAAAATAAGGTATGCACGCATAATATTTATTGGTAGTTTTGAATAAATTGAAGTTTATGTACAGCAAGAAATTCGAAATAAGATGGAGTGATCTGGACGCCAACAGGCATTTGGCGAATTCGGCATTCGTGAATTTTATGAGCCATACGCGTATGAGTTTTCTTATGGAAAACGGTTTTGGCCATAAACAACTGTCTCATTTTAACCTGGGTCCTATAGTTTTTTATGAGCATATCTATTATTTCAAGGAGATATTTGCAGGAGAACCGGTAAAGGTAACCTTGGAATTAAGCGGACTTTCTGAAGATGGAATGTTCTTTGAATTTACGCACAGGATCTATGATCATACCGGGAAAAACTGTGCTACCTGTGAAATGATGGGTTCCTGGATAAATCTTGAAACCAGGAAATTAACTCAATTACCCGAAGAACTTTTTGATAGGTTAGATCATACACCGAAATCTGAAGATTTCAGAATTCTCACAAAAGAGGACACTCGTAAATTTGGAAAGCGCCCGAATAATTTGTCTCCTGAAGAAATGGAAGCGCTTTAGATATGATGGAAACAGGCATCAACGAGATATGGTATGCGTGCTATGGGTCCAATATAAGGGAAGAGCGTTTTATGTGTTATATCCAGGGAGGAACTCCTGCTGGAGCTGTGAAAAATTTCCAGGGATGTTCAGACAAAACCAAACCTAAGGACAGCAAGCCATTTATCATAAACAGAGAGATGTATTTTGCCAAGGAGGCAGAAACCTGGAATGGTGGTGGCATCTGCTTTTTGAAAGCTAACCGGGATGAGACCATTGAAACTTTAGGGCGTACTTATCTCATAAATTCCAGCCAGTTCAAAGACCTGGTGAGACAGGAGCTTAAGTTTGAAGGTGAGATCGAAATCGACTTTGAAGAATTGAAAAATAAAGGTCATTACGATTGTATGACCAGTGGCAGGTACGGGCATTTGATCTACCTGGGAGATATAGAGGGAAAACCGGTGGTAACTTTTATCAGTGAAGTTTACCTGGAGGATGAGATAAACCAGCCAAGTGAAGCCTATATTTCAACCATCATAAAGGGAATAAAAGAAGTACACGATCTAAGCAATCCTGAAATATTTGAATATTTCCGGACCAAAACCGGAATCGAGAACTTTGAGATGGAAACACAACTTTCAGATATATTAAATGGATTAAACTGATTTTTAGATATCTTAGAGTCTAACTAATCTTAGATCCATGAAATCCTTTTTACATTATACATCCCTAAAAGTCTCTTTGAGATTTTTAGGGATTTTTATTTTTCTTCTGTTTCAAAATTGTACCGTGTACAGGGGAACCAGTGTTAGCGCAGATAAGGCGATAGAACAAGATACAAAGGTAGTGCTGGTTACTAATGATGGTACAAAGTTGAAATTCAAAAAACTTTTGAAAGATGAAAATGACCTGATAGGGGTTGCGAAGAAAAGGAAGACTTTAAAATACCTCGATGAGCAGGGCATTAAATATTCAGACCATGGCAGAATGCGTCATTACCTTCTGGATTCTTTGGAGGTAAGTGAGATCTATCCCAAAAATAAACCGGTCTCGACGATAGTGACAGTTGCAGTAACAGTCCTGGTTACCTTTACGGTACTGGTGATCTCAGCGGGAATTATCATTTTTTCAAGTTGGGGAGGGTAGATCTTTTGAGCTGTTTTTATAAATTGAAATCGAACTTCAGAATTAGGTAATTAACGTATTTCATGAGCAAAAATTAATCGCAAAATACTGTTAATCAGTAATTAATAATTAATTTTATATAATTCTGCCCCTGATCTTTTATTAAATGATCAGGAATGAAAAGTACTCTTCAAATTATTGTTGCCTTCCTGGTTGCCGCAATGATCTTTCAAAGCTGCACGGTCTATTATAAACAGAGTTTCACTCCTGAAGAGGTGGTAAGATCACAAAAGAAATTCAAGATGATAGACAAAGAGGGCAAAGCATATCCTTTTTACAAATTGATACAGAAGGACAGTAATTTCTACGCCTTAGCAAAAAAGTCAATTTTTTATAAGAACGGATTCAGAAACAGAGAATCCGTAGACCTAGGCTATGAGGGATTCCTGGCCTACCAGATCGACCCCCAGAAATATGAAAAATTTAAGATCAAGAATACCGCGGGCTCAGCGATAGCTACGGCGATAATAGGTTTAATTGCTTCCACTGTGATCTTATGGGTGGCAGTTGATAATTACTTTGATGACCTTTTGTTTTTAGATTAAAATATGTTCAATAATTAAAACCATTTAGCTCATGGAAATTTTCAGAAATAAAAATTTAAGGTTCCTGGTTTACCTGGTGGTTTTCTCTTTTTTATTTTACGCATGCAGTATATATAATACAGCTCCTATAAGCCTTTCTGAAGCAAGGGATAAGGGCAAAAAGGTAAAAGTTACCACTACCAATGAGAAATATATCTTTAAAGGCATCAAAGGTTCTAATGGCGAGTATTACGGACTGGTGCGAAAAAATAACTCAACCTTTAAAAAACTTGTAAAAGCGGGGGTGATAGGGCGTGAAAGTGGTAATCTTTATAGTTTTAACCTGGAAAAACTGGATATTCAGAAAATTCAGGCGAAAAATTATCCTATTTCTACAATTGCTACGGTAGCAGTGTCAATTATTGGCTTATTTGTGATTCTTGTAATAATAGCCAATGACGCATTGGATGGTAGTGGGTCTGGAGGTTACTTTTCCTATTAAAGATAAATTTGGTTATGACTTTACCTTAGTCTTTTTTGCGCTTACCATATAAACCCCGATAAACACCAGAGCGGCGGCGATACCTTTAACCCAGGTAAGTTTATCTGCACCTACAGATATGGCGAAGCTAATTGCGATTAGGGGTTGTAAATAAATAAAGGCGCTTATCGTAGAAGGGGAGAGCTGCTTCAGGGCGTAGATATTCAGTAAATAGGTCATGAAAGTGGTCCCCAGCACGACAAATCCCATTTTCCAGATAGCATCAAAAGGCAGGTTAGCCCAGTCTACAGCTACAAATTCAGAATAGGTCATCGGCAGATTAATAAAAATGGCAATAAAGAAGAGCCACTTCATCAGGGTGAATGCGTGATATTTTTTAGTAAGCGGTTTTACCAGGATTAGGTATAAGCCATAAGAAAAGGCATTGACTATAAACAATACATTTCCCAGGGGAATATTGGGCGCGTTGAAATTTTCGCCTTTGCTAAAGATTACCAGGACAAGGGCTCCCGCCATTCCTACTATGATGCCAAGGGTCTTGAGTAAGGTGATACGCTCCTTGATAAGAATAGATGCAAGGATTAGGACCATTACCGGAGAAAGCGTGATAATGACCGAACTGTTAATAGGTGTGGAAAGGCTGAGACCTTTAAAAAAGAACAGCATGTTCAATACCATGCCGAACACCGCACACCCTAGTATTCTTGGCCAGTCTGAAGTTGCGATCTTCTCCTTCGGCGCAAACAGGCTAATGATCCAGAAAAGTATAGCCGCGCCGGTAACCCTTAAAAGTATAAAACCGAAAGGCTCTATATAAAGGGGCATCAGTCCTTTTGCTATCGTATGGTTAACCCCGTAGATAGCACTGGCAAGAAAGGCGGCCAGGATAGCCAAAAGCCGGCTTTTATCCATGAACAGATTCTTTCGCGGCAGCAACATTCTTCTTGGAATTTCCAACAAAGATCTGCTCTTCGTTAATGATGACGGGCCTTTTCAAAAAAGTATAATGCTCAAGAATGAGTTTCTTGAAATCCTCTTCTATCAGATCCTTATTTTTTAGATCTCTTTCCTTATATAACCTCGCTCTTTTGCTGAAAAGAGATTCATAACTTCCAGAAAGCTCTTTCATTTCTTCAAGCTGAGCTTCGGTGATCTCCTCGGTTTTAATATCCTGAAATATGAATGAATCTGGCAGATCAAGTTCCTTGATGATCCTTTTACAAGTATCGCAGGTTGAAAGGTGATATATTTTTTTCATACTCTTTGGTCTTAAATTTTGAAAATTTAATGCTTATTTCTTCAACTTTAAAAACTGCTGTATATCAGTTCGTGGATATTTCAATACAAAATCTCCTGCGGAATATGGCGCGATATCATAAGCGTTATAGTGCAGGATAATACTGTTTCTGGTAACACCAATGTTTTTAGGTAAATGAAATTCATCATTTTCAAAGAACATCCCGGTGCTGTTAATATTCTCTTCAAGCGGAATATCATTTTTCTTCCTGAAGTCTTCTTCAGCGAAAGCCATGAATTCTGAATTAAAGAGGTCTTCAGCATTTAATATTTTCCCGGTTTCCGGATCGAAATTCAAGTAATTGGTGCTGCGATAACCATGTGCTCCTCCTGTGAACATATCGGTATTGAATTTTACGGATATCACAGAAGGAGACCTGTAATTCACTTTTCCAACAACCGTAGCCTCCCAAGGCAGTTCATATTCAGGAAAATCACTGGCGGTCTCTTTATAGTCCTTGATAAAATTTTCTACCAGTTCTTCTGGTTTTTCAACACTACCTTCATCCTGGAAATCAACTGTTTTTACGATAAAATTCTCGATCTGCTTATTGATCTTTTCGGCTTCGCCCTTTCCATTTTCTGCAACAGGGAAGTTCAGGGAAATGAAGGTGCATTCTCCATTTTCTGGAAGACAATCATTAAGGCTTTTTTCGATGGTTTTCGAGGAAAAAGAGAGGGCTTTTATCGTGTCTTTTTCTTCTTCTTTTTTATCATCGGCACAGGAAATACTAAGGAATACCAGTAAACAGGCGGCAAAAAATCTTTTCACGATAAATAGGTGTTAAATAAAGCGATAAAGGTAAAGGCAATTTTGTGATTGCCCAACAGGCTCACTACATTTGTTTTTCGATTTTTTCAGACTGATAAATCTGTCACAGATGCCTTTATTCTTCTCAGTCTTTATACGAAAGATCGAAACCTTTTAATTATCAAATAATGAAATTCAATACGAAGACCATACATGGTGGCCAGGAAAATACAGATCCGGCATACGGATCGGTGATGCCTCCCATCTATCAAACGAGTACCTATTCTCAAAGTACGCCGGGAGGACATAAGGGGTTTGAATATTCTAGAAGTGCTAATCCAACAAGGTCTGCTTTGGAGAAATCTCTGGCCAGCCTGGAAAATGGAAATTTCGGACTTGCTTTTGGTTCGGGACTTGCAGCTATAGACGCGGTCTTAAAACTATTTAAACCTGGTGATGAGATAATTTCCACCAATGATCTTTACGGTGGAACCTACAGGCTATTCACTAAGATCTTTGAAGGTCTGGGTATAAAATTCCATTTTGTAGGGATGCAGAATGCAGATCGTATCGAGGAGTATATTAATAAGAACACGAAGCTAATCTGGGTAGAGACACCCACAAACCCGATGATGAATATTATCGATATTGAAGCGGTTTCCAGGGTTGCTAAAAAACATGAGCTTTTACTGGCGGTAGATAATACTTTTGCAACGCCATACCTGCAACAGCCCCTGGAGCTCGGTGCAGATATTATTATGCATAGCGCTACCAAATACCTGGGTGGGCACAGTGATATAGTTATGGGAGGTCTTGTGGTAAAGGATAAGGAGCTGGCAGATAAGCTCTATTTTATCCAGAATGCAAGCGGAGCTATTTGTGGTCCTATGGACAGTTTCCTAGTATTGCGAGGTATAAAAACCCTTCACCTTAGAATGCAGCGTCATTGCGAAAATGGTGAGGCTGTGGCCATGTTTCTTAGAGCAAATCCAAAGATCGATAAGGTTTACTGGCCGGGATTCGAAGATCATCCAAACCACGATATTGTCAAAAAGCAGATGTCAGGTTTTGGCGGAATGATCTCTTTTACCACTAAAGAAAATACCCTGCAGAGTGCTACCAGCATTGTTGAAAAACTTAAAGTTTTCACCCTGGCTGAATCACTAGGTGGAGTGGAATCTCTTGCTGGCCACCCTGCAAGCATGACCCATGCATCTATTCCTAAAGATGAAAGAGAAAAGATCGGGGTCGTAGATTCATTAATTAGACTCAGTGTAGGAGTGGAAGATGAAGAAGACCTGATCGCAGATCTTAAACAGGCGATAGGCTAAAACAATTTAATTTTATAAGAATAACCCGGTCGGGCTAATCCTGGCCTTTCTTTTTTAAAGAACCAAAAATGAAAAAAACTCTACTATTTACCCTTTTATGCCTGGTCTTCATTCAGGTTGCCATTGCTCAAACTTTAGAGTCTCCCAATGGAGAGCTCGTAATGCAATTTTCTCTTCAGGAAGATGGAACTCCAGTTTACAGTCTAACTTATAAAGACCAGGCGGTGATAAAGCCTAGTAAACTTGGCTTCGATCTAAGAGATGAAAAAGACCTTTTATCTGGTTTCAGTATTTCTGAAACCGAAGAATCTACATTCGACCAGACCTGGGAACCGGTTTGGGGAGAGGAAAAGGAAATAAGGAATCATTACAACGAATTAGAAGTAAACCTTCTTCAGGAGGAAACAGATAGAAATCTGATCATACGTTTCAGACTTTTCAATGATGGGTTAGGTTTTAGATATGAATTTCCGCAGCAGGGCAGCCTGGGGCATTTTGTGATCAAGGAAGAAAGATCTCAGTTCGCTATGGCCGGAGACCATACTGCTTTCTGGATCCCGGGAGATTATGACACCCAGGAATATGATTATACAGAATCTAAACTTTCTGAGATAAGAGAGACCATGGAAACTGCGATCACGGCAAATCTTTCCCAGACATCTTTCTCCAATACCGGGGTGCAGACATCATTGATGATGAAGACCGAAGATGGTTTGTACATCAATTTACACGAGGCGGCGCTAATAGATTATGCGACCATGCACCTTAACCTGGATGATGAAAAGATGATCTTTGAATCCTGGTTGACTCCAGATGTAAATGGGGACAAGGGTTATCTTGTGGCTCCAACAGTTTCACCCTGGAGAACCATCATAGTAAGCGATGATGCCCGTGATATACTTGCTTCAAAAATGACCTATAACCTTAATGAACCTATCGCGATTGAAGATCCTTCCTGGATCAAGCCAATGAAATACATTGGAGTTTGGTGGGAGATGATCACCGGCAAGAGTTCATGGAATTATACTGATGAATTTAAAGCGGTAAAACTAGGAGAAACCGATTTTGAAGCGGCTGAACCAAACGGGAAGCACGCTGCCAATACCGAACATGTAAAAGAATATATAGATTTTGCTGCTGAACATGGTTTCGATGGAGTTCTTGTTGAAGGTTGGAATATTGGCTGGGAAGACTGGTTTGGTCATTCTAAGGATTATGTTTTTGACTTTGTAACTCCTTATCCAGATTTTGATGTGGCAGAAATTCAGAACTATGCGGAAAGCAAAGGAGTGAAAATGATCATGCATCATGAAACTTCTTCATCTGTTCGTAATTATGAAAGGCATTTGGATACTGCTTACCAGTTTATGAACAAATATGGTTATCCTGCTGTAAAAAGCGGATATGTAGGAGATATTCTTCCGCGTGGAGAAAACCATTACAGCCAGTGGCTGGTAAACCATTATCAGTATGCACTTGAAAAAGCAGCAGATTACAAGATCATGGTGAATGCCCACGAGGCGGTGAGACCTACCGGGATTGCCCGTACCTATCCAAACCTTATAGGGAACGAATCTGCCCGTGGTACCGAGTACCAATCTTTTGGAGGTTCAAAACCTAACCACGTAACAGTGCTTCCTTTTACCAGGTTACTGGGAGGCCCTATGGATTATACTCCGGGAATATTCGAAATGGATCTTTCTAAACTGAATCCTGAAAATGATTCTAAAGTGAATAGCACCCTTGCCAATCAACTGGGATTGTATGTTACAATGTACAGCCCGTTGCAGATGGCAGCAGACCTTCCTGAAAATTATATGAGATTTCCAGATGCCTTTCAATTTATTAAGGATGTCGCGGTAGACTGGGACAAGAGTGTATACCTGGAAGCAGAGCCGGGAGATTATGTTACTGTCGCCAGAAAGGAAAAAGGAAGCACCAACTGGTTCGTGGGTAATGTGAATGGTAATGATGCCAGGACTGCCAGGATAAATTTCGATTTTCTGGATAAGGGAAAGACATATATCGCCACAATTTATTCAGATGCGCCGTCCGCTCACTATAGAATGAATCCGCAGGCTTACGAGATCAAGAAATATAGAGTAGATAGCAGGTCGAAACTTTCTCAATTATCGGCTCCGGGTGGTGGTTTTGCCATAAGCATTAAAGAGGCAGATAAAACGGACGCAAAAGATCTAAAGAAGCTATAAAAATTAATAAGCCTGAATCTGCCAATATAAACTTGACAGATTCAGGCTTATTATTTAATTTCGAGACAAATAAGCTCAAGCTTTTTCAAACTGAAAGGAAACTGGTCTATGATTAAGAAATTATTTTTCCTCCTGATCATCCTTTTTTCCATTCACAGTTACAGTCAGCGTTACAGAGATTATGAGATAGGCCCCATGCTCAATTATGAGCATACCTCCTTATATGTGGCAGATGATGTATTTGGTAACGGTGATGGTAAAGGATTCTCAATGTCTGGTTTTGAACCGAATTTTGGTGCGGGAGTATATTTCATCTATTATTTGTGGCCAAAAACGGGGCTGGGAGCAGAGCTTTTTTACCAGAAGACCACTTCTTCAGAATTACAGACCGATAATTACTACAACTCTCTAACCTTCATGCCTTATGTGAATTTTGATCCTTTCAGGCAGATCGAAAACTGGTATTTTGGAGGTGGAATTGGAGCTTCGTTCATACAGGAATCACCAGATTATGGCTCCAGCGTAAAAGAAGAAGACGTTCGGGTTATCACCATGCCGGTAAAGTTAACAACCTCTTACAGGATAAGGAACAAAATCACTTTTGAACTGGGAGCTCAGGCCGAATTATTCGAGGTGGTGAAAGATCAGGTGCGCAGAACTGCGGTTTATTTCGGGGTCAAAGTTCCTTTTAACCGTGTTTTTTGGCGTTACCGTTAGTCTAAAATATTCCTTTAAATACACCGATCAATTTTCTAACCTCTTCAGTAGTATTATAATGCACCAGGCTTACCCTTACCACGCCATTCTTTTCTTCAAGATCTAAAGCCTGAATTAATTTTTTGGCGTAGAAATCTCCAAATCTAATCCCGATCCTGTGACCATCCACTTTTTCCACGATCTCTTCACTTTTAAACTTCTCATGAACAAATGAAATGGTTGGTACCCTTTTAGATCTATCAGCTTCTGAAATTCCAATGATCCTGACCTCTGGAACGCTATTGAGATAATCTAAAAGCAGCGTAGCAAGTTTTTCCTCATGGGAAGCAATAAGCTCGAATGTCCTGGTAAGTCTTTCCTGGTAACTGGCCTTTTCAGCTCCAAAATGATGCCGGAATATTTCATCATAATATTCGATAATACCAAGCGTGCTATAGGTAAGCTCAAAATTGAAATTTCCTGGTTGCAGCTTATAGGGTACGCTCTCTTTACCTATGAAATAATGGTTAATGCTATCCAGTTTCGCCAGTTCTTCATACTTCCCATACATCACGGCCAGGTGGGGACCAAAGGTCTTATACCAGCTGAAAGTATAGAAATCTGCATCCAGGTCCTTAACATCTACCTTTCTATGTGGGGCGTAAGCCACACCATCAACGCAGATAAGGGCGCCGGCCTCGTGAACCGCTTGCGTGATCTTTTTGATAGGATTTATCGTTCCCAGGACGTTAGACGCATGGGTAACTGCGACCAGTTTCGTTCTTTCGGTCATTAACTTCTGAAGGTCTGAGATTTCTAGTTCCAGGGTTTCTTTGTTTACCTGCCAGGTCTTTACTTTGATTCCTTTTTCCTGAAGGTCCATCCATGGGGATACATTTGCTTCATGGTCTGTATCGGTCACGATCACCTCGTCTCCTTTTTTCCATTGGCTACTAATGGTAAGGCTCAGGATCCTTTGCAACATGGTGGTCGAGGAACCTATCACTACCTCTTCGTCTCTTGATGCATTCACCAGCTCGGCAATTCTGGAAGTGGCGTACTTTAATTTCCCACCTGCTTCTGCTGAAACTTTATAAGAAGCTCCTAATTGTACATTATGATGTACCAGGTAACCGCTAATGCGCTCAATGACCTTTTTCAGAACCTGGGAGCCACCGGCATTATCCATAAAGATAAAATCTCTGCTAAGCGCCGGGAACTGTTCCCGTACATATTCGATATCCATCATTCTTCCAGTAAATTTTCGTTAAACAATTCCAGGATCCTGCGGTATTCATCGGTCCAGCTGCTAGGTTCTACAAAACCATGTCCTTCTACCGGGAAAACGGCCATTTCCCAGTCTTCTTTCCCCAATTCTATAAGCCTTTGGGCCAGTCTCACCACATCCTGAAAATGTACATTGGTGTCTACCATTCCGTGGGCGATCAAAAGATCTCCCTGAAGACCTTCAGCAAAATAGATAGGGGAAGACCTGCGATAGGCGATGGGATCTTTAGAAGGTTCATTCAGGATATTTGAAGTATAACCATGGTTGTAATGCGCCCAGTCTGTCACCGACCTCAGGGCAGCCCCGGCCTTGAAGGTATCTGCTTCAGTGAACATCGCCATAAGGGTAATGAAACCGCCATAACTTCCACCATAGATTCCCACTTTTTCGGGATCGATATCATGGTTTTCAATAAGATATTTTACTCCGTCTACCTGGTCGGTAAGGTCCTTACCTCCCATATGGCGATAGATTCCGGTTCGCCAGTCTCTTCCATAACCCGCGCTTCCGCGATAATCTATATCGATCACGGTGTACCCAAGGTCGGTAAGCAGGTTGTGGAACATATATTCTCTGAAGTAGCTGGACCACCATTTATGGGCGTTTTGTAAATATCCCGCACCGTGAACAAATACTACTGCCGCGTCGTTCTTAACGCTTTCTTCGGGAACATAAAGTCTTGCCGGCACCATAGCACCGTCTCGAGCTTCAAATTTTATGAGTTCTGGTTCTCTCCAGTCGTAGGCTGAAAAAGCCTCAGATTGTCCACTGGTTAATTGCTGAGGTTCTGCATTTGAACTGGTCTTTTTCAAATATAATTCTTCCGGGCTATTCATATAAGAATAGGTGATGGCCATATATTTTTCATCTGGCGACAGGCTAACTTCATTTTTACCGGTCATACTGGTAAGTTTTTCAGTCTTACCTCCCATAAGCGGCATGCGGTAGAAATGTCTCTCTCCCGGGTGCACTTCAGAAGAAGTAAAGTACCAGTGCTTTTTATCGTTGGAGATCATTGGGTCAAAAACCTCGAAATCTCCCGGGGTAAGATCTTTTTTTTCTCCGCTGGCAACATTTAGTACATAAAGATGAGAGTAACCAGATTCTTCACTTTGGAAATAGATATGCTTATTGTCTGGCAACCAGCCCATGGTAGCATTTCCATAATAAGTATATCCTATCCCGGGTCCAGCCAGCCATGCTTCGTCTCTTTGTCTTTCGATAGATCTCAGGGTTCCTTTTTCCAGGTCTATGGCCGCAATCCAGCGGTCCTTGTTATCGGTAGACCTTAAATTCACCACAGCTTTTTCGCCGTTATCTGAAAAGTAGATCTTCGAAGGAATGATCTCTCTTTCTTCTTTTTCCCAGTCTTTGTCTGGATAGTCGGCTGTATAATCTGGCAGGTCTTTGATTCCTGGCAAATCTGAAAAGTCGATCATATACACCGTATCTTTTCTAAGATCATATAAGGCAAGCTCTGCCGTGTATTCCATATCTCCGACCTTACTTCTAGCGGGAAGGTCTACGGTATAACCGCTTTCGTCTACATAGTTCGGAACCACGGTTTCTTTACCGCGTTTACGTTCAATAAGGCTGAAACCGGCAAAATTCCCATTCGGCGAAATTTCAAGATTCCTGAGTTCCTTGCCCTGCAGGTAGAAAACAAAATCCTCATCTTCTTTTGTGGACTTTAGATAGGCTTCAGAACTTTCTTTTTCTTCCTTGCGTTGGTTTACAACCTCGAGTAGCTCCAGGTTCTCGCTCTCCAGCCAATCTTCTTTAGCTGAGGTATCCTTGTCTTTCTTTTGCTTTTCAGATCCCTTTTTAAAATGAGTGATCTGCTTTATACTCCCATTTTCCAGGTCGTAAATAAAGGCGTTGCCTTCTGCCTGGAAAGAGATCTTTCTGTCATCTGCCATGAATTCCGCATCCTGGATGGAGAAAGAAAGATCCAGTAATTCTCTTTTTTCTTTAGCCTTTAGGTCATAAATAAAAAGATCACCATTTTCTGTGAAGATGGTTTTAGAACGGGACTTATTGAAATCTCCAGATATAGGGATGATCTCCCTTTTTTCTTCTGCAGAAACGCTCAGGATCTTCGCCGGATTCTTAATATTAATGCGGTATAAAGAATCTGAAGGATTCCGGTCTGGATTGTAATCAAAATAAATGTTCTCGCTGTGGATACCCCACTTAACAGAGCTTGGGAAAGTTCCCATCCAGTCTGTATCCTGCATTACTTTTTCAACACTCAGGTCTGAGGTCTGGCCATAACTAATGGCGCTAGCGATCAGGAAGAAGGTTAGGGTATGTAAAATTTTAGGCATGTTCTTATTTTAAATTTTCAGATTTAAGGATTGCCAAGATAATTAATTTTCGCTCGTATTTTAAACTATATCAGCTTGCCGCGGTCTTATTTCATGTATTGGCAAAATTGCACGATATTGTAACCTCTTGAAATCAACCCAAAAACTTTTTACTTATGACAAACAGAGTACTCTCGGTTTTTATTCTCTTCTTTTTATCTACAGCAGTAATTTCTGCCCAGAGCAGGGAAGAAATGATCGATAAGATCGTAAAGGAAGCAGAAAATAATTCACAATTAGAACATCTTGCCCATGAATTGCTGGATGTTGTAGGTCCACGTTTGGTGGGAACTCCACAAATGAAGAATGCTCATGACTGGGCCGTGAAAAAATATAATAGCTGGGAAATACCGGCCAGAAATGAACAATGGGGAAAATGGAAAGGCTGGGAAAGAGGTATTACTCACATCGATATGATCTCCCCTAGAATTCAAAGCCTTGCGGGAAGACAGCTTGCCTGGAGCCCTTCAACAGGGAAAAAAGGTGTTACCGCTGAAGTGGTAATTCTTCCTGAAGCTAAAGATTCCCTCGATTTTGTTGAAAAACTGAAATCGGTGAAAGGAAAATTCGTAATGATCTCGATGCCGCAACCTACGGGAAGACCAGATGATAACTGGGAAGAATGGGCTACTAAAGAGTCATTTGAAAAAATGAAGACTCAGCGTGATTCCCTTGAAAAATTATGGGATGAAAGGTTAAGAAAAACCGGGCTTTCTAGAAGAGAACTGCCAAAAGCACTGGAAGAAGCCGGTGCTGAAGGAATCATTAGCTCTTACTGGTCTAAAGGCTTTGGGGTTAATAAAGTATTTTCAGCATATACTGAAGAAGTTCCAACGATAGATGTTTCCCTGGAAGACTACGGGATGTTATACCGACTTGCGGAATATGGCGATAAGCCAGAGATCAAGGTGGTAGCAGAATCTTCTGAACTTGGTGAAGTACCTACTTTTAATACCATCGCCGAGATCAAAGGAACTGAAAAGCCTGAAGAGTATGTGATCCTTTCAGCACATTTCGATAGCTGGGATGGCGCTACCGGGGCAACAGATAACGGGACGGGTACCCTGGTTATGATGGAGACCATGCGTATTCTTAAGAAATTATATCCAAATCCAAAAAGGACCATTTTGGTTGGGCACTGGGGAAGTGAAGAGCAGGGTTTAAATGGTTCAAGAGCTTTTGTAAAGGATAATCCTGAAATCGTAAATAATGTTCAGGCGGTATTTAACCAGGATAATGGAACGGGTAGAGTAGTTAATATCTCTGGAAACGGATTTCTTAATTCTTACGATTACCTGGGAAGCTGGTTATATGAGGTACCAGAGAATGTTAGCCAGCATATAGAAACTAATTTTCCGGGAACTCCGGGAAGGGGAGGATCAGATTATGCTTCTTTCGTAGCGGCGGGAGCTCCTGCTTTCAATTTAAGCTCTTTAAGCTGGGATTACTGGAACTACACCTGGCACACCAACAGGGATACTTATGATAAGATCGTTTTTGATGACGTAAAGAATAATGTGATTCTAACGGCTGTGCTTGCTTATATGGCCAGTGAGGATGAAGAAACTACTTCCAGGGATAAGATCGTTCTTCCGGTTAGCAGAAGAACCGGTGAGCAAATGACCTGGCCAGAGCCAAGGGATGCTGAGAGAGCAGGAATGCTGGAAGATTAGATAATTTTAGACACTATAAGAGCGGTCAATCCTGAAATTTTAATTTCAGCTGGTTGGCCGCTTTTGTATATCCACCATTTCCCCCATCAATAAAATGAATATGCTGGTCTGTGCTAATGTCTTTCACGTAACAGGACATGATGCTTTCTTCGCTCACGTGTACCCCATATTTAATTAGTTTCAACTTTTCAAGCTTATCCAGGTAGGCCATCAGCTTTTTACGCTGTGAGCGGTTACCGGTAATTACGGTATTTATGCGGCCGTCCAGGGTGAGATTGTCTGAAAGCTCGACCAGTTTCTGAAGATAGCTTATACCGGCATCGGTATTCCGCAGGTATAATTCCCCAAAATTGGCGATCATGAAGCTCTTTAGAAATGCAGGCAGGCTCCATCTTCCCAGTTTGGTTTTCATTTCATCCTTGATGCGTTGTAGCCCAGCCTTTATTTTCAGTCTTTTTACCGAAATAGGTTTCCTGCTGCCAACCGAGCCATAAATATCATCGATACTGGCCATGATCTTGGAATATATTCTTGAAAAATCTGATTCCTCGCAACCCGAAATGATCAAACTCACCACCTCCTGGTCTGCATTGGGAGGTTTTATCTTATCCCATTTGCATTCCATTCCGGTAAGGTTTAGAGGAGCGTCTTCTGAATAGGTTTCCAGGGGGAATTGTTCATTTTTGATCCTGTCTTCGGCATATTGCAATCCGTTTCCCAGCACCACGGGGATATTCAAAACCTGGTTGGCCTTGACCCTGGCGATCCTGAGGTCGATATTTTCGCTATAGATGTCGGCAACACTAAAACTGCCAATAGCGAGGGTAAAACCAAAGTTCTTTTCGGTATTCTTATTATGTTTTTCCAGGACCGAGAGTGCTTTTTCCCTGATCTCTCCGGGAATTAGGAAAGTAGCTCCATCGCCACCAAAAAAGAAGGGTACCGCGATCTTGTGAGCTTCGGCAAGGTTTAAAACGGCAATAACGCAACCGGTCGCGACCAGGTTCACCTGGTTATGATTTCCGCTCTGTACTGCCTGGGTAGAATTTCGAATATCGGCTACCAGCACATGCCAGTCCCCGGGAATTCTTGAAAAATGCTCCTTATTCCCGATGAGGGTACTAATGGAGGTATCATGAACTTCAAGATCTGAATAGAAATTAGTATTGGTAGCTTTCATACATTTTAGGTCGCAACAAAAGCAAAATAATTTCTATTTGATTTCGAGGTAGGATTTATGTTCTTTTTATTTGAGCTCTGCACCCACGGCTACGCTACAGTCATGTCCAGGCTCCCCGTGTGGAGGATTGATCCTTGGAGTTGCACTTTGCATTCTCACCGGTGATGTCTTTAACTGCGGAGTAGAAGAAGCGTTTGCACTTTCAAGTGGCGCTCCCACCGGAAGTTCGCAGCGATGTCCTTCCTCTCCATGGGCAGGATTGTATTTTAATTCAGCCGTTTTGGTCATCTTTTCCTTCATTTCTTCAGCAGAAGGTGTTTCGGTAACTGCTTCTTCTTTATCGGCTGTTTTTTCTTCATCCTTACAGGAGAAAATAAGAACCGAAAGAAGGCAGGCAAATATTAAGGATAGTTTCTGTATGCTTTTCATAACTAATTATTTAGACTTATAAATATATTTAATTTATTCTGTTATTTCTTTAAGTTCTTCTTCAGAAATGGTTAGAATTCCTGAAGGAGGTAACCTGGTGATCATTTCCTTCCAGTTCTTATCTGCTTTAAAAACAGTATTGAATATAGGTTTCGCTTCCTCTATTCTGCCAGAGTTGGCCAGGGCCACGGCTTTCCAGAATTTCATTTCCAGATTGTCTGGGAACATCTTCTCGGCAGCGCCATATTCTTTTAAGGCATTTTCCATATTGCCGGCTTCAACGGCAAGATCTCCGCGATTCATATGCTCATAAGCGCGGGCAACCTTTAATAACCTGGATAATTCTTTTATCGGGTTTTCGTGATCGTCTACCCTAAGGTCTATCTTTTTATCTTCCCAGCTATTTTCGGTCTTTTCAGGTCCAACCACGATAAGAGCTGCAGATTGTTTTCCGCGGATATCTCCACCTGCTTCCTGGGCCGCTTTTAAAGCTTCAACAACTCTTTCTGCGAGGGGATAATCTGAATATCTTACAAAGGCCTCAGCCATGGCTGGAACAACTTTATCGTTGACCATCATGTTCGCCTGTACCGAGAAATTTTTTCCCTGTAGATCTTCAGCGGCTTCCACACAATTTTTCCCGGTGAATCCTGAAACATTTCCACTGGCATCAAGGAAGGCTACCTGGCGGAAGTCTCGGCCTTCATCCTCTTCCACCAGCTGGGTTAAAGCCTGCTCGGCAGAAACTCCGTTAGCCATCAACTCCAGACCTTCAGGACCGTAAGCGGGATTCACAAAAGACTGGGTAGCTACCACTCCAACCCCGGATTTCCCCCAAGAAACAATGGAACCTACCGAAAACCAGTGGCTTTGTACTCCTACGGCCATTTCACCGGTAATAGTGTCTCTGGCTACGATAGAATAGGTATGTGCAAAAGCGTCTTTTTCTACTCCAATGTTCTGAGCTTGAAGGTTGGTAAGGCTTAGGATGAATATTAAAAGTAATAGTCTGTTCATAATTTCAGGCATAAGTTAAAGTCTAAAGATATGCATTATAGCTAACATCCCGGCTCATTCCCTAATCTTAGTAACCTGGAGATATACAGGGCCGCCATCTACTGGATAGCCTTCTATCTCTTCGGCATGTAAGTTTATTTTTTTTCCTGAATGCTCATCCAGGTCTATATTTTCACTCTTCAGGGCATAGAAAGTATTTTCAGTCTTAAGAATATGGGTGCCATACTGGTAAGTGGTAATACCGGCTGGTTCGATAATGCCCGAATAGGTATCCTCATTATTAGATTTTGTTGTTCCGCAAGCGATGGAAATCACCAATAAAATGCCAGTAAGGAGTATAGATTTAATTTTCATAATAGCCGACTTTAAACCGATCTCAATTTAGATTTTGTTCCTGGAAATTAAAAATAGAAGTTTTATATCTTGCTTTTTAATATCTAATAGAAAGCGCTTATTTTTGTTCGCAGTTGGCTTCATAGTTCAATGGATAGAATAGTCCCGAAGCATCGGGATCCTGAACTTTAGAGTTTTAAAAATATATTATAGCAACCGGCCTCATAGTTCAATGGATAGAATAGCCCCGAAGCATCGGGGTCCTAAACTTTAGAATTTTTAAAATATATTATAATAATTGGCCTCATAGTTCAATGGATAGAATAGAAGTTTCCTAAACTTTAGATCCAGGTTCGATTCCTGGTGAGGCTACTTTTAAACCTGTGGATTTTTAGATCTACAGGTTTTTCTGTTTTTAGCTGAATCAGGTTTTCGGGTCGCTTCTAAAGATTTCTATGAGGTTAAAAATAAGGATACAAAAGAAGACCCAGATCAAGCCGGCAATATAACCTCCCGCAATATCTGAAGGGAAATGCACCCCAAGGTAGATCCTGCTAATCCCGATGCTTAAGATGATAAAAGCAAGCATGGCTATAAGACCTGTTTTCAGAAATTTGTTGATCCTGAACCTGGTGCAGAGGTAAATTAGAAAACCGTAAAAGGCCATGGCGCTCATAGCATGACCACTGGGATAGCTTAAGGTTTCCACCGAAACCATATGCTCAATGCCAGGCCTGGCCCGGTTTATAAAACGCTTCAGCATCATGTTGGAAGCCGAAGCCAGTATCAATACCAGGGTAGATTGCAACACATATTTCCATCTTTTAAAGACGAGTCTGGAGATCAAAAAATAGATGGTAAGTACGATCAGATAGCCATAAAAATCACCAACCTTGGTCATAAAGACAAAGAAGTCGGTCAGGGCCGGGGTTCGAAAAGAGATCACGTACTCTGTGATCTTATCGTCCATACTGGCCAGCATATCCGTTTTTAAAGTGTCGGTAAGTTCAATAAACAAGTTGATACTGCTAACCACTATGATCAGGGCTATAATAGCAATGATGATATATGGCAGCTTATCGTCGTAAGCCTTAAATTTTTTCAGTAGAAAGTCCCTGATCCTGGATATGAATTCAATTAAGGTTTTCCGCATCATCTAGAATTTGTAGGTATAACCCAGTAAATACTGTCCATCTCCACTGCTAAACGTTAATTCCATATGCTCCTGCTGATATTCTGTAGTGAACAGCAAATTGCTGCCGAGACCAATTGCGGCTCCGGCGAGTACGTCCAGAATATCATGTTTTTTAGAATCTATCCTGCTCGCGGCGGTAAATCCGGCCAGGGCATAAGCAGGAATACTGTATTTAAAGCCGTAATGCCTGTGGATAAAGCCCGCGCTGTGAAATACTGTTGAGGTGTGCCCAGATGGAAACGAATTGTCGTTGCTCATATCTGGCCTGCGTTTATTGATGCCAAATTTTAATCCAAAGGTAACTGCCTCGGTTAGGAGCAAACCTTTGGTGAACTGCCAGGTTCCCTTTTTATCGCCGATAATGAAAGTGGTTCCAAGAGTGGCTGCCGGAAGGGCGAATAAGATCACATCCCCTACCTTCTGGGTAGTGCCAACTTCGGGTGGGGTTTCACTGGTATCCTGGGCGATTATGAACTGGCAGGAGATAAGCCAGAATACTAATATTACTGCCCAGCGGCGGGAGTTGAATTCAGGCATAAAAGCAGGTTAATTGGTGCATTAGGTTTAAATGTAGCAATTCATTTATTCAGATTTCGGTCTATCAAATGTAAAATTTTAAAATTTCAAGCTTCCTAAAGAAAAATTAAAGAATTGAAACTCATGCCGTAAAACAATATTAAATGGTTTCACCTGGAGGCTTTTTTTTCAATTTTTGAAACTGATTTCTAATCGATCTTATCGGTTTTCAATTCCCTGTAAAATAATCCCTTAGATGATCAATGTCATACTAAATCAGGCTATTCTTCTCTAATTTCAGTCCGTTAATATCTCTTTTCATTCAAAATAATCAGCATTATGGAAACAGCAATAAATACAAAGGCAAGGATATTCAGATTCGGGAATAAAACTGCCGACGGAACCAGGGACATGAAGAACCTTTTAGGTGGAAAAGGAGCCAACCTGGCTGAAATGAGCAGGATCGGTATTCCGGTTCCCCCGGGTTTTACGATCACCACTGAAGTATGTACAGAATATCATCAAAAAGGCAGGGAAGAGTTGATTGAAATTCTTAGACCTGAAGTTGAAGATGGAGTGAGGCATATAGAAAAGATCATGGGCTCTACTTATGGCGATAAGGACAATCCATTATTGCTTTCAGTTAGATCTGGTGCCAGGAAATCCATGCCCGGAATGATGGATACCGTTCTTAACCTGGGGCTTAATGATGAGACCGTGGAAGGTTTGATCAAAAGATCGGGGAACGAACGCTTTGTATGGGACTCTTACCGCCGGTTTATACAGATGTATGGAAGTGTGGTTTTAGGCATGAAGCCCGATAATAAGGAAGATAATGATGGTTTCGAGCAGATCATCGAGGAACTTAAGGAGAAACGAAATATAGAACTCGACACCGAATTTATTGTAGAAGATCTCAAGGCACTGGTTCGTGATTTCAAGGCTTTGGTAAAGAAAACTACTGGTGAAAGTATCCCTGACGATCCATGGGAACAACTATGGAACGCGACGATGGCGGTATTTAACAGCTGGAATGGTAAAAGAGCGGTGTATTACAGGAATATGCATGGATACCCTTCAGACTGGGGAACCGCAGTGAATGTGCAGGCCATGGTATTTGGAAATATGGGTGATAATTCGGCTACCGGGGTTTGTTTTACCAGGGATGCCGGCAGTGGGGAAAACGTGTTCAACGGCGAATATCTTATGAATGCCCAGGGGGAAGATGTGGTTGCGGGAGTAAGGACACCCCAGCAGATCACCAAACTGGGGTCGCAGCGCTGGGCTAAACTAGCGCGGGTAGATGAAAAGGAAAGAATCGAAAAATATCCTTCATTAGAAGAACTGTTGCCTTCACTTTATAAAGAACTGGATGAATATCAACAAAAAATAGAGGATCATTACCGGGATATGCAGGATATGGAATTTACCATACAGGAAGGTAGATTATGGATACTGCAAACCAGGGATGGGAAACGTACAGGTACAGCGATGATCAAGATCGCGGTAGACCTTCTTAAGGAAGGAAAGATCAATGAGAAAGAAGCCATACTTCGTATCGAGCCTATGAAACTGGATGAGTTATTGCACCCTGTTTTTGATAAGAATGCGCTGGAAAAGGCACATGTGATCGCCCAGGGACTTCCGGCATCACCAGGAGCAGCCACCGGCCAGATCGTTTTCTTTGCAGATGAGGCCTATAAGTTCAAGAATTCTATACTCGTGCGTACGGAGACTTCTCCAGAAGATCTTGAAGGGATGAACATTGCAAAAGGAATCCTTACTGCTCGTGGCGGAATGACCTCCCATGCTGCTGTGGTAGCTAGAGGTATGGGTAAATGTTGTGTTTCTGGCGCAGGTTCGCTAAGCATAGATTATAAGAGTCGCTCTATGAAAGCGGGTGATAAGGTTTATCATGAAGGCGACTGGATCTCATTAAATGGTAGTACCGGTAATATCCTGGAAGGAAAGGTTGCTACCGTTGAACCAGAACTAAGTGGAGACCTGGCTGAGCTTTTGGAAATTTCAGATCAGTTTGCGAGTATGAAGGTAAGAACCAATGCAGATACTCCCAAAGATGCTCTTGCTGCTAAAAATTTTGGAGCAAACGGTATTGGTTTGACCAGGACCGAGCATATGTTCTTTGGGCATGAAAGGATAAAAGCCATGCGAGAAATGATCCTGGCAGAAACTACCAACGGTAGAAGGAGAGCCCTCAGGGAATTGCTTCCTATGCAAAGGGAGGATTTTGAAGGTATTTTTGAAGCCATGCAGGGATTACCTGTAACGATCAGGTTACTCGATCCACCGCTGCATGAGTTCGTGCCTCATGAGCTTTCACAGCAAAAGGAACTCGCCAAGGAAATGCATATTTCTGTAAAACAGGTGAAAAACAAGGTAGATGAGCTAAAAGAGTTCAACCCAATGCTAGGCCACCGCGGCTGCCGTTTAGGAAATACTTATCCTGAGATCACCGAAATGCAGGCCAGAGCGATTTTTGAAGCGGCATTGAACCTCAAGGAAAAAGGCATTATAGTTAAACCTGAAATTATGGTTCCGCTGGTAGGTACTGTAAAGGAATTTATCCTTCAGGAGCAGATTATCAGGGAAGTCGCTGAAACTGTTTTCACTGAAAGAGAAAGCAGGGTAGAGTATCTCGTGGGTACCATGATCGAAATTCCCCGAGCGGCACTTACCGCAGATGAAATTGCAAAACATGCTGAGTTCTTTTCTTTTGGAACCAATGATCTTACCCAGATGGTATTTGGGTATTCCCGTGACGACGTTGGTAAATTCCTGCCGGTATATTACGAAAAAGGAATCCTGGGAGGAGATCCATTTGAAGCTATAGACCAGGAAGGTGTGGGACAGTTGATCAGGATAGGAATAGAGAAAGGAAGAAGTACCAAGCCAGATCTTAAGATCGGGATCTGTGGTGAACATGGCGGTGAACCATCCTCCATAGAATTCTGTTATAAACAGGGGATGAACTATGTTAGCTGTTCACCTTTCAGGGTGCCTATAGCACGTATAGCTTCAGCACAGGCGGCAATTAAAAATAACCGGGAATAAAATGAAAGATGGATAGATATTTTGATAGAAAGTGTTGAGGTCTGATAATAGTTTATTATCAGGTGAGGCAGACCCCTGGAGTTTTACTTCAGGGGTTTGTTATTAACAATAAACAAGACAAAGCTGGGATTTGAATTTTTTAAACTCAGTTTTCTAAATAATTTGTTAATTGTTAATATCCTGGTTAAAAACTATTTAGATGTAGTCTGAATATAAATCTTAAGTCTCATTAAATTGCACATACCCCAAGCCCACCCTACTTATAAAAGCTGGATTTAGAACCTACAGTAATCTGATTACTGATAAATCACACTTTATGAGACTTTTTTTGCGCCAAATCAAATTAATTGACCAATCGGTTACTGATATTAACATTATTAGTATCCTGTTCAAATTCTTTCTAATTACAGCTATCGCATTACTGGTATTTGTATTAACGGCAAAGACCTACGCCCCGAGCCCATTCAAGGACGGGAAAAAGCCAGTGCCAGAAATGCTTACAGCGAATCCACCAGCTCCATTTTAGCGGAGGAGTTGTGTTGAAAGGAACGTTCGGAAGTTCTTCCCAGGAACTCCCGGACGTTTTGTGTCTGAAAAAATGAGATCTAATAAGATCTTTGTTCTGAATATCCTTACAAATCCCACCTCAAGCGCATTTATTTCTACAAAATAATCCTGAATATTCCCCTGAATGAGGATGATATCTTTAATCTAAAATTTCACTTCTTCGAAAGGTCGGATGAGGTGTAAGACTCTGTTATTTAGAATTTTGTGTTTGTTTTTTTGTCAAATTGAACTAACTTCATAACGATTCTGGTTTAAATACCGATCATACTATTACTCACCAATCTTTTAATTATGCTGAATTTTCTCCTTAGGCTGAGGTTCCTGGTAGTTATCATTGTTCTATTTACATTTTTAAATTCGCTCATCCTCATCTTCCTGGCGGTAAAAAGATCGGTACACGCCTATGGGATCGTATTTTTTAATTTAGAAAGCGACAAACCGCCGGGGGTAGAGATACTGGAATCCATAGACCTGTTCCTAATCGGGCTGGTATTCCTTATTTTTTCTCTGGGACTAACTAAATTATTCCTGGGTAGGATAGGGGATGAAGATGATGAAAGTAATTTACCGAAGTGGCTTAGGATCAAAAACTTCTTTGAACTTAAAATTCTATTATGGCAAACGATCCTGGTTTCCCTGGTCGTGCTTTTTGTAGATCAATTATTTGAACATGAAGGGACTATGGAATGGAATCTTTTAATAGTGCCGGTCGCAATTTTAGTTCTTTCTGTAAGTATGGCGGTGATCCAGAAATATGAAAGGCATTCCTGATCAATTAAACTCCCAGCCAAGTCCGGTTTGTACCACATAATCCAGGTCTGTCGCTCCTTCTACGGCTTGGTTATCGTAGTTGAGGGTAAGTCCGGCTTTTATATAAAAATCAAGGGGGAGATCATATTTGGTATCCAGCACGTAATCTATCCTCCATCTGTCGCTTTCAGTTAAACTTGGATACACAATAAGCCTGGTTAATAAACTCCAGTCTCCAATATCATAAAGATTAAGCTCAGAACCTACATAAGCCTCGAGGGAATTCTGACTGGATATCTGGTTCTCAAAATTTTCGTTAACTCCCGAGATCCCACCCTCAGCGGCCAGGTAGGACACATTGGTGCGGATTATATATTTTCCCAATCCAGCCTTTAGGTTCGTTCTTAAATTCAGCAGCTGTTCAGTATTAGAAAGAAAAGAGATCACGGTACTATAGTACCAGTCCTTTTTCAGAAAGGCACGATAAGAGAGATCACCATCCTGGCGTCGTACCGTTGCTACTTCATCCTGGTTAGACCTTAATATGCTATAGCTGGCCTTTAACCACCATTTTGGTGCGGTATAGCCTATATTTGCCCTTCCGCCGATCTGGTAGAAATTATTTGCCTTGGTAAAACTATAATCGGCATCTATAGAGGCGTTGATCCTGCTCAAGAAATCTTTTTCGTAGGATTTAAAATAGACGATCTCATCTCTTTTAACCCGCACGGTATCCCCGCTTATCCTGTAGATCTCCCAATTTGGCTGAGCCACGCTGCTAATGGTTCCGTTAAGCCTGCGGCCATCAGTGAGATTGATCAAATAGGTACTTTCAGAATAAAGTTCACTTACTTTATCCCATTCTATCTTAAAATCGCTGTCACTATAATCTGTTTCAATAGTAATAACGCCTTTGTCTAAAGATTTTACCTCCCCAACCATGATATTATTATTGGTAAAGACGAGGGAGTCTTTTTGGGCCTTTGCCGTAAAATTGAACAGGATAAAGTAAAAAAGAACGATTATTCTCTTCATAAGCCATTATTTCGGGAAAAGAAGTACAAAAACAGCTCTGAAGCCCCATTCCGAAGTATTGGCATTGCCATAAGGTATTCTTGGACCTAGAGCTACCTGGGCCAGCTGGCTACCTAAACTAATCACTTTAGACCCGGTTAAATTAATGGTTCCAGAAGTAGCATCATAATCCCAGCTTTGGGTAAGTTCAGTATTCAGCGTGATGGCATATCCACCCGCGAAGTTTTTGGCGACAAAAGGTTGCAAAAACGTGGAATTCACATCTGGCATATCATCGTCACCGGCTACAGACCAGATATGGTTGGCCAGGGCACCAACAGTAATATCTCCAATTTGTTTAAGAACCACCCCGGTGGGACCTATCCCGAATTTTTTGGTTCCCAGATCATCGGTTGCTGTGGGAACCAGGAATACTGGCCCGGCACCCCAGATTAATCCTCCAGAAGTTGGCTCTTTAGGAGAAAAGAAAGCACTGGCCACCATATCGCCAAGGCCCGTTTGTCTTCCGCTATTTCCGAAGACATCATTTTGGGTGGTAATAGGCAGGATCACCCTGGCAATTAGGTTCCAGTCCTGGCTAATGCTTAATGGTATAACCGGTTGCACGTTGAGGGTAAATCTCCTTCCGTCATCTGGACCAACTCCAAAATCGAAATTTCCCTGGAAGGGCACACTAATAAGGCTTGCTACCGGGTTCTGTAATTTTTTTGCCAGCTCTTCAGCGCTGGGAGCTCCTTCTTGTTCTTCTTCCTGGGCGAGAGAAATAAGTGGAGAAAACAGGAGTAAAAGAACGATCAGGAATACCCTTGGCTGGTCATGTAAAAAATTTCTCATAATTAGAATTTTTAATTTTTGATTAGTTCATAGCCTGTAGGTAGCTTAAATCTACTAATTAATATTTATATAGTGCTGTAATTCAATTGTTAAGCTTTAGAATGCTTCGGTGAAATTAAAATACAGACCCGAGGTTTCGCGTCCAATTCCGAAGTCTATTCTCAAATTCATTCTTGGCTGTACTTCAAAGCGATATCCCACTCCCAGGTTAGGGATCCATTCGTTAATGGCATCGAGGTCGTTGGCGATACTACCTGAACCCAGCCAGACCGCGATTCCATGTTTGCTCAGTTCTTCGTTGGATTTCAGGAACATATGCCTCCATTCAGAGATGAGGTATACGCCGGTCCTGTCCCTGTACTGCCCATCTATGTAACCCCTTAGCGCATTGGTGCCACCTATCCTTGACAGTTCTTCATAAGGAATATCACCTGTCCCCACACGACCATATAATTTTAAGGCGAGGGTATTGCCTTCGCGGTTGAGCTGATGATAGGTCCTTATGTCCAGTTCATAGATATTATAATCGTTATCACTGCCCAGGTAATCGCCGTAGAAGGTCGCGTTAAAATTAACGAACCAGCCTTTCCAGGCGTTCACGGTGATATCACGGCTGTCGTAACTGCCCGTGAATTTCAAGCCGGCGTTATAGTTTTCCGGGCCAAATTCATTATAATAAGAGTTCTGCTCCATATATGGATTCAGTTCGGTAACCTTAGACCGGTTGAGGTCTACCCCCATACCGGCATAGATGTTTTTCATTAGCCTGAACATTACGGTAGGGGATATCTTATAGGATTCTCTTTTGTAGGCTGTGGTGCTATCGCCAAGGGAAAGCCGGTTGATCTCTGAAAAACCAACCCCGAAATAATTATCGTTGGCGTTGGAAAATTTACCTACGAAATTAATGCGTAGCTTATCCTGGAACCAGAAGGTGGCCATCTTAGCATTGAAGCCATAATTTCCCTTGGTGCTGAAAAAAGTATTTATGGGAATGGATGATCTCTGGATAAGAGAATCTTCGGCATTGGTTTTAAAGGTATATAAGATCCCACCTCCCAGAAGTAAGCCATTTTCAGGCGTATATCCCGGACCGGCCAGCACGCTCAGGAATGGTCTGCCTTCCTCAATGGCCGCCTCTTTCTTAGCCGCCCTTCTTTTCATGTAGCCCTTGATGCCTTTTTCCTGGGCATAGCCTTCTATACTGAATATGAACAGCAGCAGGATGCAGCAAAATTTTATCGGGCTTGATTTCATATTCCAAAGCGGTAATTTATAGAGGTCATCATTTGAAAACGCCCGGGACCAAATCCTGTTTCCAGCCTGTACCACCAGTGCTTGTTATGATTATATTGAAATCCTACTTGGAAAGACCACTCTCCAACGGGAACTTTATCGAAGGTATAACGCAAAGGTGTGCTGCCAACATCTCTCCCAGCCAGCCAGTTATCCAGAACATTCACCAGGCGGTCTACTACCAGTTTCTGCGGAAGGCTTAGCTCATCGTACCAGTTCATAGCTTCATCTGCGATCTGGGCTTTCAGGTCGTTAAGGTTATCCTGATCGAATTTGGAAAAGATGGTGGAAATAGGTAATTCTCCTCCGGAATCCTGGGTGATTCGCTGGTGTTGTATCCCAATAGTGGGAATAAAACTGCGGTTGCGTTTTCCCAGTTCGAAATTGCGCCCAAATCTTATCGATGAGACCATACCCTGCACGGGATCGTCTAGCGAACTAATATCTGTCCACGAATAATTCAAATTACCTACGGCAAAATAATTTCCGATTCCGTAAGCGACCACACCTCCAAATCCAAATGTTTCCCCGGTAGGATTTGCTTCCACTTCGATGTTCAGCGGGAAACCGATTTCAATATTACTCCGTGACTCAGACCTCGCGTAAATTCCATAAACGTTCAAGAAAGGAAACAACCAGGCATCTGCCCTGAAGTTGAGGATATTGGTCCGGTTTTTTACGGTCTTAAAGTCAACGAAATCTATGCTTACCAGGTCTGAATCTCCAAAACCAATTTGCGGATTTTCCAGATCGTATTTCGATTCCTGGTAGATGTAATTGGTCATTATTCCAAAAGGAAGTGGGAAATCTATCCCTCTTTCCCTGATCTTTCCACCAAAGATGGGTAGCACATACGGGTAGGGAATGGCAGCCAGGCTATCCCTTTCGCTCTTTTTTAATTTTGTGACCTGGGCATTCCCGGGAAGTGCCAGGAAAAATGCCAGTATCAAGAGCAGGATTACTGAAAAAGGATTTCTTTTATTTTCAAAAATTAGCTTTTTAGGGTTCATATCACGGGGGTTAAATTATCTGGAAAAGGCATCTGAAATTCTGAAACTCAGGCTCCAGTCGTCCCTGCCAACCGCCACATCAACGCCAATATTTATCTTTTCCTTGGGAAGCAAAAGATAGCGGACGCCGGTACCTATGCCAGGTAAAAAGTCATGTTCGAATATTTCGGAGATCTCGGGCACTACGGTGGCAAATCCACCGAAGAAGACCATCCCGAACTTCGGCATGAAATTATGCCTGTATTCGGCCTGCATGGAGTAAAGCTGGTCATCCCGGTACTTACCTTCAGAGTAGCCTCTAATATTATCTCCACCTACGGTATTCTGTCCCACGAAAGGAACGTCGCCGAAGGAACTTATGGAATAATAACGGGCCAGAAAGATATCCCGGCCAGATTTCAGTGGTTTATAAAGATCATAAGTGAGTTCCAACTGGTTGAAACCCGATTCGTTCCCCAGCCATTCTCCGGCCGTCTTAAAACTGGCCGTGATATTATGGCCAATATTCGGGTAATTCACATTGTTACGGGAATCACTTTGTATAAAAGTTCCCACATAGTTAATGGGAATATCTATGGTTGGCCGGCGCTCGGTAAAAGGAAGATCGAGATCGAACTCGGTACGGGCATTGGCGATCCCTCCCGATAGTCCCACATATAGATCTGGTGCTACCCGCCTGGCTACCTCGCCTAATAAGAACCTAATCTTGGTACTGTAATCTATAAAAGTGCCCCCGGCATAGAAATTCTGGTAGACCTGTAGATTTCCGTTTCCTACTCCTCCAGACAGCTTGGCTCTCCAGCGATCCTCGGCAAAATAGAACTGCTGTATGCCTATACCTATATAGCTCTCAGAAGTTGAATAGATCCCCGCTACCGTGGTAGAGGAAGAGGGAGAGATCGTATCATTAGCATTCAGTTTGTAGAAGGCAGCTCCAAGGAGACCATAAGAAAAACCTACGGTTCTGCTATAATTCACATAGGGAACCCCGGCTATTTTTATCTTCTTCTGTTTTTCTTCAGACTCTTCTTCTGCCTGGCTGAATAGCGGAGCACTAAAGCTGAAAAGAATAAGAAAAAGATAAAACTGTTTCATTTTAAGGAGGATTAGTTGGTATGGAAAGCTCTAAAATCCGCGGCCTATGCCCAGGGATAGATTCCAGGTGTTATAGGCGTCGAATTTGATGTCGTGGCCAATATTGACGAATATTTCCCATTTTTCGTGTATTTCCCAGTGCGGTTCTACTCCAAGCCTAAACAGGCCGAAACTTTCGTTCGCTTCATATTCCACACCTCCACCGGCAACCAGGCTTAACCATTCTATTGGCTGAAAGGATAAGGCTCCTACCAGGGCAATGGGATTTTCCCTTTCTATGACAGATTCTGAACTGTGCTCATCTTCCACCTCAAAGGTTTCTATGATCATGTCGCTATGTAAACCTATGGCCCATTTTTCGGTGAACCAGAAATTATAATCCAGCATCCAGGAGGGTAAGACCAGCCATTGTTTTTCACCATTTTCAACTCCTGAGTTAATATGAGCGTGACCTATCCCCAGGGATATCACATTCTTATGCCGGTGTTCCTCATGCCGCTCATGTTCGGCTTCAAGTTCTGTTTCTTCCTGAGCAGATAGATTTAAACCGAACAGGCAGAGGAAAACAAGCAGGCTACATCTTGCTAAATTTTTCATATTAAAAACGATTTTTTAGAACTTCTATATAATTGATCCTCCAGACTTTTTGAAAACTATGGTAGAGGCATAAATAGCCGAAGACAACCTGAACTGACCCAGACCATCTTCGGCTTCTCAACTAATTTATTTTCACAGCTCCTGAAAGGATCTAATATTATTGCCTTGCCTTATTGATGAACTCATCCACCACGTTAGACATATCAAAGGATTTACCTCCCTGTACCGGTGGGTACTCTGCCAGAGTTTGCAAATGCTGACCCATTAATTCACCCATTGGCTGAATAAGCCAGGAAACTTTCTGCATTAAATGCCCATAAGAATCGGTACTGTCATAACTTTCATACGGGTCCATGCGGATATTGAAAACCAGCGGCACAGTACGTGGAACTACGTTGGCATAATAATCTTCCTTGGTAGAGAAATGGAACTTCCAGGGTCCCATTCTCACGGCGGTAAGTTTGCTTTCGTAATAATAGAAAATATGGGTTCGCTCAGATTTATCAGATTTTCCCATCCAGTAATCCAGGTTGTTCAGCCCATCGATATACTGCTTTTTCTCGTTCATCATCTTATCTGCCACATTATCTACTCCCGCGGCCGCGGCAAGCGTGGTGAACAGGTCCATATGGCTTTGTATACCGTTTAATTGCTGACCGGCAGGGATCTTGCCTGGCCATCTCACCAAACAGGGAACCCGAACTCCACCTTCGTAAGTGGTCATTTTTTCTCCTCGGAAAGGAGTAGTACCTCCATGAGGCCAGGAAGCATGTTCAGGGCCATTATCTGTGGAATAAAGTATGATGGTGTTGTCAAGCATTCCCATTTCTTCCAGTTGGGCCAGTACATAACCTATGTCTGAATCATGTTGCAGCATCCCCGCTCCATAATAATCTGCTTCCGAGGTATATTTTTCGACCTTATTCAGCCATTCCTCTTCGACCCTGGTATACAGGTGCATCCTACTGGTATTTAACCATACAAAGAATGGCTCGTTGGAATCTTTAGACTCTTCTATGAAGTCAAGTGCTTTTGGAATTACTTCCTCACGATCAAAATTCTTCATTCGTTCCTGGGTAAGCGGGCCTGTATCCTCGATACGTTGTTTGCCTACCGGACCAAAACGCGGATCTGAAGAACTATTGTTTTCATTGGTAGCAAATGAATGTATCACTCCACGAGTACCGAATTTCTTTTCGTATTCTTCCAGGGAACCGGAATAGGCTTTTCCAAAGTTCTGGTAATCCCTTTGTTCGGCTTCCTCCTGGGTGTTCAGGTGGTAAAGGTTGCCGAAGAACTCATCAAAACCATGAACGGTTGGTAAATGCTCGTTTCGGTCCCCAAGGTGGTTTTTTCCGAAATGACCTGTACGGTACCCCTGCTTTTTCAATACCTCTGCCAGACTTGGCGATTCCTTTTTCAAACCTAATGCGTCTCCCGGCTGACCAACGGTGGTCATCCCCGAACGTATAGGGTACTGCCCGGTTATAAATGCGGCACGTCCTGCTGTACAGGAAGGCTGTGCGTAATGGTCTGTAAAAATGATCCCTTCTTCACCTATCCGGTCAATATTGGGAGTGGTATAAGCCATTACCCCGTGCTCATAAGCACTCAGGTTGGTCCAGCCAATATCATCTCCCCATATCACGAGGATATTGGGTTTTTCCTGTGCCATAACTGAATTAGTAATTAGCCCAAAACACAAAATTAAAATGGCGAAATTTTTTTTCATAAGTATGATTTTAGCGGTTATTAAAAATTGGTCTCTCTCAAATAATAGTACCAGGTATTTTTGCCTGATATGTAAACACAGGATTTCAGTTAAAAAATTGGGTTAAGTTGCTATGATGGCGCGTGGGGAAAGAGCCACCTATCATTAAAGTCCTGTAATGGTTATGAGATTCAGATTAGTTATGCCAAAATGCAAGCATTAATTTAGCAAAAAAAACTTACAAAACACCCTAACTAACTATAATTCAGATATTTGTAGTGATTGTAAGCAGTGAGCGAATATTTTTAACTAATGTTTAATCTGCTTTACAAAGAGGTTAAACCTGGAAAGAATCACCATGAAGGTCAATTTTGCATTTTTCAAACAAAAAATACCGGTAAGCATGATACTTACCGGTATTTTTGGAATTAATTTTTTAAGGACGATCTAGAAGATCTTTAGAAAATCTTCTTTCATATTTATAACTAACCAATTCTTTTCTTTGGCTTTTTCCAGCGCAGTTTCCAAATGCCCGCTCAACGTTTTGGTATCATAGGCATATTCCCGATCATCATCTGTATGATATAACAGAACACACATGGTGTTATAATTTGAAGCGCTGGCATATTCCATCATGGCCTGGTCACCATCGCTGTTTCCACCTACGAATACTGGTCTTTTGCCAATAAACCTGTGGATAGCTTTTGGCTTGGCCTCCTTATCATCGAAGTACACATCACCCTCGATCTTGTTTATTACCGGCTCGCCATCCTTAATTTCAAAATCTACTTCTCCATAACTTCCTATTACCTGGTAAGGCGGAATGCCATAAACTTCTTCGGTAAATACCCTCATAAAATCTGCACCCCCACCACTTACGATAAAGGTTTTGAAATCATGCTCTCGAAGCAACTCCAAAAGTTCCAGCATGGGTTGATATACCAGGGCATCATATTTTTTATTGAATTTCTGGTTGGTGGCCGTGTCAAGCCATTTCCGAACAGCTTCCGAAAACTCTTTTTCGCTCATAGCTGTATGGGAAGCATTCACGGCTTTAAAAACTCCTGGAACTCCTGCCTTACTTAAACCACTATAATTTCCTTCAGAAATTTCTTTTAAGAATTGATCTTTTTGCCATTCTGGATGATCGTCCTTCTTTGCCCGGATATAATCGAAGGCAAATTGTAACTGGTTTGGCCAGGGCTGCTCCGGCCATAAAGTGCCATCATTATCAAATACCGCGATCCTGTCCTTAACCGGGATAAAATCTGAAGAGGTGGAATCGGTCACCTTATTCAACCAATCCAGGATCTCTTTTTGAGGTTTACTTGCCCAGCTTTGTAGTTGAGCTGACTTTTTCTCCTCTGCAGCAACAGGTTTCTCAACATCCTTTTTTTCCTGTTCTCCACATGAAAAGAAAAGGCAACTAAAAAAGATGTATAGAATGTATGATGTTCTTGTGCTCATAGAAAAAAATTAAAGGCGGACTTATTTAAAGACCGCTCTGTAATTAACACTTAGTTTCCACTAACCGTGGAGTTCAAAGTTTCCTGAATTGCACTTAAATTAAATGCTCCTGGCTTCTGGCTTGGAGGGTATTCCTTCATCGTAGTAAGAAATTGCCCGGCAAGCTGCTGAATTGGCACCAAGACATAAGCCCTGTCTAATAGCCAATCATAATAGGTATTAGAATTATGCTGAGCTTTTTCGAAAGGATCCCTGCGCAGGTTTTCAACAAGCGGAACTCTCAATTCTCTCCAGGGTTCCATCCATACACCAAATTTTTCCCCGGTATTTTCAAGGAAGACAACCTTCCAGTCGTCATATCGGGCAGCTACGATGGCGCCATCATCATTTACATACCAGAATTCATGCCTTGCCGACTCGTCACTTTTACCGCTTAGATAATCTAACTGATTATAGCCATCTATATAATTCTTATAACTTCTTCCATTAAGGTTCACTCCATTTTTTATCTTTTCCTTGATATTAGCATCTCCGGCTATGGCGGCAAAGGTTGGTAGCCAGTCTTCATGTGAAACAATGCCGTTAAGGGTTGTGTCTTTAAGGAATTTTCCGGGCCATTTCACAAAAGTAGGGACCCTGTAAGCTCCCTCCCAGTTGGAATTCTTTTCTCCTCTAAACGGTGTTGTTCCGGCATCTGGCCAGGTATTATAGTGAGGACCGTTATCTGTGGAATACATCACTACCGTATTATCTGCAATTCCCAATTCATCCAATAGGTCTAGTAATTGCCCAACATGCATGTCGTGTTCTATCATACCATCGGTATACTCATCATTGCCTTTATTCCTGTGCTCTTCCTTTACATGGGTTCTAAAATGCATACGTGTTCCATTCCACCAGACGAAGAAAGGTTCCCCGGCTTCATGTTGTTTTTTAATGAAATCACTTGCTGCCTTTAAAGTTTCCTCGTCGATGGTTTCCATACGTTTTTTGGTTAGTGGGCCGGTATCTTCTATACGCTGGCCTCCTTTACCATCTGCCCAGGAATGGATCACTCCTCTTGGCCCGTATTTATCCCTGAAGGTCTGCCCATCTTTCATTACCATATCTGCTGGATAATCATAATTTTCAGGTTCTTCTTCGGCATTTAAGTGATAAAGATTACCAAGAAACTCGTCAAATCCATGCATTGTTGGTAAATGTTCATCCAGGTCTCCCTGGTGATTCTTTCCAAATTGTCCCGTAGCATAGCCCAGGCTTTTAAGCACGGTAGCCATGGTCACATCGGTTTTCTGCCACCCCTGAGCTGCACCGGGCAAGCCTACTTTGGTCATTCCTGTGCGTACAGGAACATTACCTCCAATAAAGGCCGCTCTCCCTGCGGTACAGGACTGTTGGGCATAATAATCGGTAAATGCGATCCCTTCCCTGGCTATCTTGTCGATATTAGGGGTGTGGTATCCCATCATTCCGCGGCTGTTGTGACTAATGTTCCAGGTTCCTATATCATCGCCCCATATCACCAGGATATTCGGTTTTTCCTGGGCGAAGCATACACTAAGGAAAAGACACAGACACATTGTAGTGAAGCTTTTTTTCATAATTGCTAAGTTTAGTTATTAAAAGTTAAGATCTCTCTTGAATACTGCTTTTTCAATTTAGCCACACGTTTATGCCTGGCTTTAAATACCATTGAAATTAGGGGTTAAGTCACCCTGATGGCGAGTGGGGATACGGCCATCTTGTGTAGAGATTATATTGGTGGTATTATTTAGATTAGATTTTTCTAAATTTAGAAAAAAAACTCATTGAATCAACGTTAAGTTATTGTAAACAAGACGTTTGTGCGAAAATACTGGGTTTGACGCAGTATATTTAACAATTGTTCATTTTAAAAGTTAAACAATTTAAAGTCAATTATATAGGCTGAAAATGCATTTTTCGGCAATTTGAAATAAAAAACCTGCAATTTTATGAATTGCAGGTTTTTATCGTTGGTACAGATTTCTATTCCGGGTTATACCAGATAGGGGAACTGTAAACCCGCTCCTGAATGGTGGCAGGATGATTGGTTTCCTTCACATCTATCCCCAATTCTATAGCGTCCAGTAAGGAATACCTTGGCGTTGGAATTTCCAGTACCCTAACGTAATAAAACGCACTTTGCTTGGCATCAAATTCTGGATCGGTCCACAAGGTTGAGAGCTCACTGGCTCCTATGCTGTTGGTATACTTTCCTGTTTTAAGGTCCACCGTGTTACCTACAGCCTGGCTACCATCGGTACGGTCACCGGAAAGAGCCACATCAAATACCTTTTCTTTTGATTTTCCATCGGCTCCCAACCAACCTTTAACCACCTGAATTCTATCGAGATTGGCTCCATCAGGATCCTTCATTGCGGCGATCATAAAAGACGGAGCCTTTCCTTCAGTATTATAAAGATCACCACCCATAGGTACTCCTTTATCATAACCCGTTTTAACCATATTTTCTCCAGAAACATCATCTTCAGCATACTCGAAGCCGCCGAAAAATCGCAAGGTGATCCGTGGGCCGGTGGTGGCATAAACCTCTTTTCTTTTAAATGCATCGACCAGACTTTTACGTGTATTGGATTCAGCCCATACGCCAACCCATCCGGCTGCACCCATATCCCAGCCTTTGGAAGAGCCAATCCCTGTAGGATGTGGCCGTTTTTCTGGAGTGGCATCATGCTGCCCCTTCCCGGCAAAATTATTTTCTTGGATTGCACTCATTCCTGTGTGGGAATCTGAACTACCAATAAGTCCAATCTTATATGGATTGGTACCTAGCTTTTTTTCCAGTTCCAGGCCGCGCATAAGGCCTGTTCTAACATAATCTGCAAGGGTTGGGTCTGGCCTTGTACCCTCGGGGGTTAAAGCAAAATCGTAGGTTTCAAAATCGGCGAACTCATCATTAGGAGATAGCGCCGGATGTGTTTCAGAATCTCCTTTGATCTGGGTGATCTCCACGGCTCGTTCCCACTTCATTCTTTGTAGAGCGTAAGCTTCGTCCACCGGTTCACCGTTCAAACGAACCTCAGGGAACATGAGCCCGAGACTGATATTTGGATTATGCGGAATCGCCACAAAATCGGCTCCTGTTCGGGAACTGGTTTCATCGAGCCAATCCCAAAGATCTTCAGGATCATCACTGCTTAAGGCGCTATATGGTATAAATTTACTGGCTACTTCCTCGTCCTGGGGCATAAAAACTATCCGGTGAAGGTTCGCCCCGCCATTATTTGAGCTCCATTCCCAGCCAATAAGGGTTGTGAATTTCCCGGGATCATTGTGAGCTTTGGATGTTTCCAGGTAATTATTCCAGGCTGTTTTTCTTTTTTCACCTCCAAGATCGTTGATCAGGTCTTTACCGGTTAAATTGGCTTCATTTGGCTTGTCAAAGGCTGCATAATTCAAAATGTCATAGATCTTCTGCATTCCTTCTTCATCTGCGTTCGGAGAAATTTCCAGGAATGCCTTTCCAGATTTGGTATCAGAAATTCCAGGGGTGTTTTCATACATCAGGGCGATAGAGCCTAGTAATTCGGCATGGTCTGCCACTACAAGGAAGTCCAGTGGTTTGCTTAACTGCATGGTTTCGCCCGTGGTAGGGCTTTTCACCGCTTCCCCTTTGGCGAACCTATAGGCGATCTCCGGGGTGGAATTAGGAGTACCAAACAGGTAAACATCGAATGAGTTCCCCGTATGCTGGTGCGTATCTCCCCAATAAACCTCTTTAAGCGGATTCTCTGCAACTGCTTTAGTTTCAGCCCTACTATTGATTGCTAATTCATCTGAATTTTCCTTTTTTTCATCTTCGCAGCTCCCTAAAAGGCAAAGACTGAACAGTATCCCAAATGGCTTCAAAAAATTTTTCATGGTTGGTAGTTTTATTGAACACTTTTATCTCGGAATAATTTTGCAAAAGCGCATATTAAGATACTAAAAATCTGAATTACAGTTATTTAAAAAATAAAAGCCCGGTTTAAAATCCAGGCTTTTTAAAATTTTATTCATTTCCTACTCCGGGTTATACCAGATGGGAGAACTTACTCCTCGCTCCTGGTGTACCAGGGGAACTTCATCTGGAAGGTCCAGATCATGTCTTATTTTATCATATAATGTCCAGCGGGGTGTTGGGATCTCCAACACTCTTACATAATAAAAGGCGGGTAATGCTGAATCGAAGTCGGGATCGGTCCAGTAGGTAGTGAATTCAGTATCCCCAATATCGTTGGTATATTCTGCAGTTTCCATATCTACTGTATTTCCCACTGCGGGAAGCTTGCCACTATTATCAAGCTTTCGATCTCCCGACCAGGCTACCTGATAGATCTTTTCCTGAGTCTCACCATTTGCATCTACCCAGCCTTTGATCACCTGTACCCTGTCCAGGTTCGCACCTTCCGGATCCTTCATCGCCTGGATCAGGAATGTTGGCGCTTTATCATTTTGAGCAGCGCCAAGCATGGCGCCCATGGCTACACCTTTATCATATCCATTTTTTGCCAGGTCATTTTTATCTTCTTCGGTATAGTCAAAACCTCCAAAAAACCTGATCTTCATACGCGGACCGGTAGTGGAAAAAGTTTCTCTTCTATACATGGCTTCCCAGATATCCTCACGGGTATTAGATTCTGCCCAGACACCCATAATACCAGAAGCCGCCATTTCCCAGCCTTTATAGGCATCGTTGTTCCCTGAAATTAATGGAAAATTCCATCTTTCCTTATTGCTGGGTTCCACGGTTTTAAACTTCCCATAGAATTCGTCTTCTTCTACTGATGATATTCCCGTATGCGTATCTGTTGCACTATTGGAGCCATACATAAAAGGGTTAACTCCAAGTTCCTGTTTGATCCTCATCCCAGATTTAAGCCCTTCACGCCAGTATTCATACTTCCAGGTTTCCTTTGATTCCTTTGGCTTCAACACCAGGTTACCACGATCCCAGAGTTCATAATCGGCGAATTCATCTTCTGGGGAAAGGAATGGGTGAGCTTCACTCTGCCCTTTATACTGGAACAATTCCATAAGTCTTTCATATTTCTGTCTCATTTGAGCCCATTCTTTGGTCATAGGGGAACCATCGAATTGTTGTTCTTCATACATCCGGCCGTTAGACATATTACCATTATGAGGAATGGCCAGTAATTTGTCCCCGGTTTTGGCCTCATAATTGGCCATCCACTCCCAAAGTTTCTTAGCGTCTTCAGATTCAAAAGTTGTAAAGGGAAGGATATCACGAGCCTGGTCGCCACCTTCTTTATAGATTATATTTCTATGCAGGTTATCTCCACCTCCGGCATTCACCGTCCACTCATAGGCGGTAAAGGTGGTGAATTCACCGGGACGATAGAATTGCTCTGCCGCATCAATGGTTTTATTCCATGCGGTTTCCATCCATTTTGGATCCATTATTTGGTCTGGTAACTGTCCATTAGACTGCAGGTTGATGACCTCACTTTTGGCATCACCTGCAGCTTCTTCACTGCCTGAAGCAAAAGCCTCGTTCCACCTTTGCAGCACTTCGCTTTCCATCATTTCCGGGTTTCCATCTATCACTTCATTGATAGTTCCCATTCCATCGGAATGATCGGTGATCATAAACCAGTCATAAGGACGAGATAACTGAGTTTTTATTCCAGAATTTGAAGTGACTTCTTCACCTATGGCATATCTATAGGCATCGGTTGGAGTCAGGGTTGCTCCATCAAGGCCGGCATCAAATGACCAGCCGGTATGCACGTGGGTGTCTCCAAAGTAGGCTTCCTTTAACGGATTTCTTTCGATCTGCTCGCTTTCCATATTGTTGGAAGCAGTTTCATTTTCGGCATTTTCCTTTTTTTCATCGCCGCAGCTCCAGAAAAGGCAAAGGCTTAATAGTATCCCAAGCGACCTGAATAAATTTTTCATAGTTGGTAGTTTTTTTAGTTACACAGAAATTTTGTGCAAAAACATTTTTGCAAAAGCGAACATTAAGTTACAAAAAAAGGCATATAAAAAACTGTTTTTCAGTATATTAGATATTCTGTTAACTTTCTAATACATTTTAATATGAAGCTGCGACCTTATTTTTTCGTATTTGTCCTCATAATTTTCATTTCCTGTAAGTCTGATAAAGATTCCGAAGATACCGCCCAAACTTCTACAGAAACCGATGAACCTGAGATCCAGGAAAATCCAACAAAAGATGTTTATTTTGGGAACCTTCATGTGCATACGCAATGGTCTTTTGATGCTTATATCAATGGAGCGGCCTCCGGGCCTGATGGGGCTTATCGCTGGGCCAAAGGCGAGCAGATCCCTGGGGGTGGAGATGGTACTCCTTTAAAGATCAAGAAACCGCTGGACTGGTACGTAGTATCAGATCATTCAGAGTTTATGGGATCCCTACCCAAAATGGCAGATCCCGCTCATCCGGCTAGTAAACATCCGCTGGCAGCCGATGTTACCGGGGATGATCCAAAAAAATCCTTTGATGCTTACACGCAGATACTGGACATGATTTCCAATGGTAAAAATGATTCTATCCTAGGTGATCCCGAAGTCCAGCAGGATTTCTGGAAACAAATTTGTGATATAGCTGATAAGCATTATGAGCCAGGAAAATTTACCACCTTCGCCGGGTATGAATGGACATCTAATCCAGACTGGCAAAACCTCCACCGAATCGTGGTTTTCGCTGATACTGAAAATGTACCTCCTAAACCATTTTCGGCAATAGATTCTGATGTGCCGGAGAAACTCTGGGAGTGGATGGATTCACAAAGGTCACAGGGAAATGAATTATTAGCGATTCCTCATAACGGAAATGCCAGTGATGGTCTCATGTTTCCGGTTACCAAATCCTATGGTGGCAGTGAATTGGCTGAAGCCTATGCTGAAACCCGTATGCGAAATGAGCCATTGTATGAGATCAGTCAGATCAAAGGAACCTCTGAAGTACACCCGCAACTGAATCCTAAAGATGAGTTCGCTAATTTCGAGCTTTGGGATTATACGCTGGCAAGTACAGCGACTCCTCCAAAGAATAAAAAAGGAGGTTATGCACGGGACGCTTTGTTGCGTGGTATAGAGTTGCAGGATTCTAAAAATATTAATCCTTTTAAAATGGGTTTTATTGGGGATTCTGACACGCATAATTCCGCCGCATCGATCGAAGAAGATAACTATACCGGTAAATTTGGTTTTGAGAACGATCCTAAGCATCGCATCGATGGTCCGCCTGGGGTTAGCAAGGAAGCAGCCAAGCAGGTACGTGAATTCAGCACCGGAGGCGTGGGAGCGATCTGGGCTACGTCTAATACACGTGAGGCTATTTTTGAGGCCATGCAGAGAAAAGAAACCTTCGCTACTTCAGGTCCCAGGATGAAAGTACGTTTCTTTGCCGGCTACGACTTTAATGAGCAAATTCTGGATAATGATAATTGGCTGGAATCGGCATATAGTGAAGGAGTTCCTATGGGCAGTGATCTTTCGGTAAATTCAGAAGGTAAAGCTCCTGTTTTTATTATTCAGGCATTAAAAGAAACCGACGGTGCTAACCTGGACAGAATACAGGTAATAAAAGGATGGGTTGACAATGGCAAAAATCAGGAAAAGATATATAATGTGGCCTGGTCTGGGGATAGAAAACTGGATGGAAATGGTTCACTTCCAGAGGTTGGAAATAGTGTAGACCTGGAAACCGGTAAGTATAGCAATGATATTGGGGATGAGGCTCTTTCTACAGTTTGGAAAGATCCAGATTTTGATCCTAAACAACATGCATTCTATTACGTTAGGGTTTTACAAATTCCCACTCCGCGCTGGTCCACTTTAGACCTTATAAAACTGAACCGGCCATTAAGGGATGATCTTCCCAAGACCATACAGGAACGAGCCTGGACGAGCCCCATTTGGTATAGTCCATCAGAATAAAACAACATAAACCGGGTTTGCGCCCGGTTTTTTTATTCCTGGGGAGAACCTGAAGAAGTTCAGGTTGACGTAATATTGATTTCAAGAAAAGCGTCATTCTGAATTTATTTCAGAATCTCAAGAACTAAAGTAGATTTAATGAGAACCTGAAACTTTCGAAGTATCGGGACAGGTTGACGAAAAAACGATTTTTAGACAGCCTATATTTTATTCAGAGATCTTCTGCAGGCTCTGCAGGTTCTTGAACAAAACCTCCTGCATATCCAGGTTTTCCGGCTGCCCGAACAGTGGGTTCACCACAACAGAAGTCACTCCCATTTCCTCCAGGCCTTTACGCATAGCTTTGGAGGGTTCATCTTCCCAAACCAGGTAGGTCTTTTTGCCTTTTTTAGCCAGGTGTTCTATCTCATGTTTTTTATCCTTGTCCCAGCCGTCTGAAGTTTCCCAGTGCAGGTTTTCGCCTTTTAGTCCGTAGGCGTTTTGCAGGTATTGATAAACAGGATGTGAATAGATCAACTGTACCTTTTCAGGATCTATTTCCAGGTTCTGGTAGTTCTTATGCAATTCAGAAAGACTGTTTTTCAGCTTTTCAAAATTCGCCTGGAAGTCTTCACCTTTACCGGGGGCTTCTTTTTTCAGCGCTTCGTTCACTTTTTCGGCCTGGGCTATCGCCAGGGAGAGGTCCAGCCAGGTGATACTGGCAGTCCCTTCGTGGGTATGTTCACCGCCTTCCCCGTGGCTATGGGTAAATTTTTCTCCCAGAGGAAGCATTTTATCCTGCATACCTTCGGTGGTATTCACCATATCTTCATTCTTGAGAGTAACATTGTTCAGCCATTTTTCGAAGGTGGCTCCGTTCAGCAGGATAATATCTGCTTCCTGCATTTTTACGATATTTTCAGCCCCGGGAACCCAGTCTGAAGGGTCGGTTTCGTCACTGGCGGGAAACCTGAGGTCTATAGCATCACCGCCTATCTCGCTGGCGAAATAATACAGGGGATAATTGCTTACATATACCACCGGTTGTTTTTCAGGCTCTTTGGTTTCATCCGGTGAACTTTGTTTTTCTTTATTTTTACAGGCGAAAACCAGGACCAAAAGCGTCAATGATAAAATGATCTTTTTCATGAGATGAATTTTTCGATTAGGGGAATTCCAAAATTTCCCATCAGTAAAGTTAATAATCCGGAAATGATTATGGCTGAAATAAGCACGATGCCTACTTCGAGGCTTAGAACGCTCCCAATAAAATTACGGGAAGCGCCAATATGTTTCATGGTAGTGAGTTCGGCTTTTCTAAGTTTAATGGAAAGAGCGAACACAAAGGCCAGGATCGCGAGGCAGGCAATGCCAATGATGACCCCAGCCAGGATCAACAGGTCACGCACCGAGATCATGGTATCTACCAGCTGGGCAATGACTTCTGCCGGCACCAGCATTTGCGCTGCATCCTGTTCGTTCTCATAACGTCCCCTCAGCATCAAAGCCGATTTACGGTCATTTGGCTGAACGATGATCGCATTTACAGGATAATCGCTGGGATCTCCATGGAAGTGGAAGGAATTGATATTTTCAGGCGTGATCTCGGTATAAGAAAGTACGGCAGGACTGGCCACCGCCTGAGTTTCATTCTTATTAAGCAGCAAAGTGTCGTTTTCAATTTGTTGCAGGTCCTGGTGACCGTGAGCTTTTCCCGAAATGACCCAGCTGGTCTTGATATCTGTAAATACGGCTTCGTCATCGGGCGTACCGGTCTCTGCTAAAATTCCCACCACGCTCATCTTCAAAGGAAAACTTCCGGCTACATCAAAAGCTCCTGAAGGCGAAGAGATCACTGAACCACCAACTTTTGCATTGAGTTTTTCAGCCGCTTTAGCACCCAGGACACATTCACCCAGAATGGCCATTCTTCTTCCTTCTTTTAATTCCAGTTCCCGGAATTCAAAATAATCTGAGGTAGTCCCCACGATAGGCTGTTCCTTCACCTGGTATTCCAGGTTCAGCGGGATGGGTTTACCCAGTTGCTGACTCTTCAATTTTTCAACTTCCCTGTATTCAAGTGGTTCGATCTTTGGCTTTTTAAAATATAGCGAGCTTAAACTAAGTTCGGTCTCGCTGCCTTTTGCCCCGACTATCAAAGGTGTTTTTTCTGCCCTGTCCATAAGATCTGCCGAACCTTTATTCACCAGGTAATTAAGTCCCAGAGGGATAAAGATGACCAGCGCGATAGAAAGTATAAGCAGCAGGGTCTTGCCCCAGTAGAACTGCAGGTACTTCCAGGCTATGTAAAAACTGTTACCCATTTAGCTCGTTTTTATCCTTATAATTCGAATAATCCAGGATGTTAATGATGCGGTGAAACCTGTGCAGGATCTCCTGGTCATGGGTAACCATGATCAAAGTCGTTTTAGTTTCATCGCAATAGGAATCAATGATATCCAGAATCCTATCCCGATTCACCGGGTCCAGGTTAGCGGTCGGTTCATCGCAAATAAGCACTTCGGGTTTGGTGACCAGAGCCCGCGCGACCGATACCCTTTGGCGTTCTCCCTGCGAAAGCTTCGCCGGGTAGCGCTTTAGTTTATCTCCAAGTCCCATGGAAGCAGCAAGTGCGGCAGCTCTTTCTTTAGTTTTCTCTTGAAGTTGTAAAATAGGATTGATTCTGAAGGGCAGGAGGATATTATCCAGTACGTTGAGGTATTCCAGTAATTCGAACTGCTGGAAGATAAGCCCCATTTTCATCAACCTCATGTCTTTCAGGTCCTGTTGGTTCAAGGCGCTTAACTCGATATCCCCGAGAAAGATCTTCCCAGAAACTGGCCTTACAATTCCCGAAATAAGATTCAGTAAGCTGGTCTTCCCGCAGCCGCTTGGTCCCGTAATGGCCAGTTTTTCAGATCTGCCAATAGCAAGTTGCGGGATGCTTAGATTAAAAGAATCCCTGGTATAAAAAAACCGGATCTCTTCAAGTTTGATCAAAGGCTGGAAGCCGCGATCACTTTCCGGTCTTCGGAGGTGAGGTTTATCTTTGAGATCTTCCATTTATTGTCTATAGATTTTAAGGCAATAGTGCCGGTATAGGAATTCTTACGGTAGTGTATATGTTTTAAATGCCGTACCCGGGCAGTCACGGTCCACTGCACAGGATATTCAAAGACATCTTTATCTGTTTGCAAATCGGGCTCTCCCAGGCTGTTCAATTCTACCTCCTGTACACTTACTTCGGCACCTTCACGCAGGCCTATATTCAACCTCCTGCGGCTGTCCAGGTACACATTATCAAGCAGTTCGGTATCTACATTCCGCGAGAGTTCCTCGAACAATTTCTCTTCATCTTCCTCATTGAAGGCAGTATAGGTATTGGAAAGTACATTTTCCATGATAAGTTTCATTCCCTGCTGGTCCAGGTCTTTCGCCTCGAACCACGGATTATTAATGCCAATATGGAAGGGCAATAATAGGATGGCCAGGATGACCAGGCTCAGGCTGAGTACAGGTTTTCGTGATTTCAGTTTCATCTGCCGGTGGATCTTCCGGTTACGTGGCCAGGAAATTACCGCCGCGATGATCAAAACCAGGCTTAATATAGGGATAGGAAGGCTTCCGCTTAAATATTCTGAAGCGATACCTTCAAAATATTCGTTACTGAAAAGCTGAATTACCAAAATCAGACCGAAGCCCAACAGCGCTGTGGAAATGATCTTTTCAAAAATACCTGAAGCAGGCCTGTTAGTTCGAAAGCTTCCCAGGATGCTGATAAGAAATAATCCGAAAACGAGGAAACCAACCGATCGCCCCACAGGAAAAGACAGGTTATTGTTGGCGAAGGCTCCCAGGATATTTCCAGAGAGAAGGGACCCCAAAACGATCGTGAGCAGGAGCATTTGTTTTGGAAGCGTTCCTTTCAGCAATAAAATAATACTGCTGATCAGGATCAGGGCGAGCAGCATTATTTCGGCATAAGGAATGGAAAAGCCGTTCATAAGAAGGATCAGCCCCATTGTTGAAAAAATGGCAAAACTTAAGCCCGTGGTCATTAAATTTCGCGCCTGGCCGATTATTGCTAGCAGAAGAAAAAACAACAGGTTCACTCCCGGAATTTGCGGAAGCATAGAGGGTGTTCTCCAGAAAAGGCTGGCCTCAAAAATGAATAATCCCAGGCTTAGGGAACCTATAAGAATGGAGATGGGAACAAGGATCTTTTCGAAAATATGGTAACCTATTAAAATATTCCTGAGCTGGTAAAATAGTATTCCGGCCAGAAAAAGTCCCAGTGCGATCCCCAAACAAAAAAAGACAGAATAGCCCAGGTTTTCTCCCGGGGTGAGCACCATTTCAATTTCCTGGAGGTTCAGCACATTTCCCAGGAATAGTCCCGGAGCTAAGATCAACAGCAATGAAAATGAATTTAGCTTGCTTTTACTGGCTTGCAAACTAATAAGAAATGCTATGAAAAGACTGGTTACGGGAAAAATCCAACCGGGAGATTTCATTAATTCGAAGCTTCCTAAAAGGTAGCCGGCTATTATAGACAGGAATAGGGCGAGGTAATATTTTTTGTTTCCGCTTAGGCCTAAAAAGAAGATCAACGAAAGCAGGAAAAGGTAGAAATAAGGCTGGAGGAGCAATGCCCTCGCGCCGTTAAGGCTGCCAGTTGTAAGTAATTCCAGGCTGGTGGGAGGATAGGGCACTTCAAAATAAGCCATGGCCGGGCTCAGTTTCCTGTTATAGCTGCGACCATCCAGCAAGTTTATTACGAGCAGGATCTCTACCTGGCTGCCCTGAAGGCCTTCAATCCCAATTTGCTTCCCATAAATTTGCTCCTGTTTGCAGGCAATGTTCCAGGTAAGTACTTTAGAATAGGCAGAACCAGATATCTCGGGTTGGCTTAGATTCTCGCAGGTTTCCGGTAATACCGGGCTGGCCTTGAGTACCTTGCCGTTGATCACGGGCAGGGTAAAGAACACTTCAAAAACACCAGATTCAGTTTCGGTAAGTTCGAGCCTGGCGGGATATACGATATCTGCCCTGAAATCTGCGGGGTTTAAAAAGCAAATTCCAAGGAGGAGAATATATACCAGCTTTTTTAAGCTTCTAATCATTCAGCAGGTCTTTAGCGATACCTTCATAAACCACGTCATATTGCTGCCTTAGCTCGGTATAGAACTGTTCTTTGGCCGCCCGGGCCTCTTCATACTGCAATTCGGTAATGATGGCGTCTTTAACTGTTTCCAGGGGCAATGGTTCAGCCGGTAATTTTTCGGTGATATATACCAGGTGCCATCCAAATCCAGATCTTACCGGGCCTTCCCAGGTATTTAGTTCCAGTTCTTCCAGTGGTTGTATAAAGTTTTCGCCCAGGGTTCTTATTATTTCATCTGCACCTGCTTTCTCAAAATTCCTGGGTAGCATTCCTTTATTTCCGGGAAGATCTTTGGCTGTTGGTGTGAGCTTATCTGCATTTAATTTTTCGCGAATTTTTTCAATTTCTTCGGAAGCAATTCCGCCATCGAAATTCAGCTGGGTAAAAGAATAAATGGGAGACCGGGTAAATTGATCCTTTCTCAGGTCATAATAAGCCCTGATCGCCTCTTCAGAGATCTTTTTTTCCTGAGCCTGGGATTCGGCTAGCATATTCATTTGTACGATAAGGCCCCTGCGGATCATCGAATTATTCTCATCCATATCCTGGTTTAGTGCCTCACGGTAAAGTATCTCTTCGCGTACATAATTTTCCAGCATTCCGCTAAGTTCTTCCTCGGTAGGCATACGGTTCCAGGTACGATTCCAGCTGGCGATTAGCTGGGCGACGTCTGCATTGCCCACCAGTACTTTTTTATCTTCCAGTCCGGGTTGTTTGGGACCATAAATGATAAGCAGAATAGCCGCCAGAGAAAGGCCAAAAAGTATGATTCGCGCTATAGGCTTTTTCAGAATAGAGAGCATAGACAGGTCCTTTGTTTAAAGTTTAAAAATTCTCTTTACCGGTTTAAAAGTTCTGGATTTGAAAAGTTTAGGTATTAAAAACTAAACAAAAGATACACTTTTTTTGGATACTGTTAAGACCGTAGCAGTGTGCTACAGAAAATAAAAACACCGCCTGTATAACTACAAACGGTGTTTTCAGAATGGTTAATAAACAAACTAATCTAATTCTCCTTGTTTCGCGGCGGCTACCATATCATCATTGGCGTAAATAGCCAATTCTACTCTTCGGTTCTTAGCGCGGTTGGCATCATCGTTGGGATATTTTGGCTGACTTTCCCCATACCATTTGGTAGTAAGCCTGGACGAGCTTACTCCCTGGCTTACCAGGAAGTCTGATACCGCCTGTGCCCTTTTTTTGGATAACTCCATGTTATAATCTTCTGCTCCGGAATCATCGGTATGACCTTCGATCAAAATATTGGTATCATCATATTTCTTAAAAACATCGGCTACACTTCTAAGCTCATCTTTATAGGAATCACTGATGTCGGCAGAATTGATCTGAAAAGCGAGGCTGGAATCGAAGGTCATATTGATACCTTCTCCCACGCGATTTACCTCGGCAGTAGGTACGGCCTGCTCGAGTTCCTTGGCCTGTTCATCCATGTGCTTACCTATTAGGTTTCCGGCAGCGCCTCCAACCGCGGCACCCGCAAGGATACCCCAGATACTTCCTTTAGATACTGCTGCCCCAATGAGGGCTCCACCGGCAGCACCGGCTGCAGTTCCTTTTTGTTGTTTATTCATTGTTCCGCAGCCGCCAATACACAGGCTTACAACTAATAATAAGGTGATCGTCTTTTTCATATTTTCAAGGTTTTATTTGCATACCAAGGCAGCGAACATGTCTTTATTCATGTCCCGCCAGCCCATTTCAATAGCTTTTTGCAGGTCTGTACAGAGGGTTTCTTTTTCTGACGCACTCATTTTTGATCTTAATTCCTGGGCATTGGCAGTGCCATATTTATTGTCCATTTGTTTCAGCCTGGCCTCACTTCTAATGATATACATTTCCATATCGTTCTTCCCGGCAGCCTGGGCCTGGTCGTAAGCGGCAAAGGCTTTGTCATATTCATTATAATTCACATAGATATCGCCTTCCTGTATCATGATGTTAGGATTCCCGGGATCCAGGGCTTTTGCTTTATCCAGGTAAAAAAAGGCAGAATCTGGAGAATTCAGTTGCCGGCTGTATAAGGCACCCATCAACGCGTAGTTAGAGGCTCTTTCTTTGGTGTTCTGGTTATTTTCGGTAAGGTTCATTACCTGTTCAAGGCTTTCTTTTGAAGCCTGTATATCTCCTTTTTTATTCTGGGCCATGGCTTTCTGGAACCAGGCGTTCAGGCTTTTTTGCTTGGTGATGTCCAAGGCAAGATCGGCTTCTCTTATAGCATCATCATACTGTCCCAGGCCATTATATGCTTCGGCTTTAGCAACACTGCGCATTTCACGTGCATCCTTGGTCTTACATTCGCTGGAAAACTCATCGAGTATGTTCAATGCTTCCTGAAAGGCGTCCTGTTCCAGGGCAGTTTCTGTTTTTTGATAAATTTCCTGGCACTTTTTACCCATGGTAAAGGTTTGGGCATGAGCCGCTGTAAATAATATAGTACTGATGAATAAAACTAAACCTAGCCTTTTCATAAATTCAATTTTAATGGATGTTCAAAGAATTAGACCTGTAGAAAGACCTGTAAATATCTTCCGCTAAATAGGGTTTAGTTTGGGATAATTTGAAATGAGGATTATAAATTTAAAAATAAAAAGAATTATAAATCACTGAAAAACAGTAAAATAAGAAATGTTTAAGAATATTTTACGAATTGTTGGACTTGTTGATACTCTGGAAATCAGTTAAATATTTACAGATTCTGACCTCTCGATTTTATTTATTCTTTTCAGGATTAAGCCTGTTAAGGTAGAGCGTATAGCCCAATAACAGGCCAATATTGTTATAACTCGCCCGGGTAATAGTGGTGGTACCTTCAAGAAGGTTGACATCCTCTGGATTTATATTTCCGGGCTGTTCATATTTCCCGGTATTACCGGTACTAAAGAGAAGTCCTAAACTTAAACTGCTATTCTTGTGATCAAGATTCACCCCGCCGGTGAAATGATAAATATCCCAGGAGCTGATGGTGGTTTTTATTCCAGGACCATCATTGAGCCTATCGTCGAAATAAGACATGTCGTTCCTCGCACTTATTAACAGCGATAAGGATTCGCTCATTTGATGTTCATATCCAACGGCTATATTAAGCACTGATTCTGCACCCGCCCTGTTCCTAAGAAATCGGTCGCTTTGCAACTCCGGGGCAAGCTCGGCAGGCCTAACGAAAGTTCCAGGTACAGGTTCCATGATATCATAAATATCGATGGAATTATAGTACTGTATGGCGATTCCTGCACTGGAATTTCCTTTATTATAATTGGTCCCCAGGGCTACCGAAAACGGAGATTTGTAAGTGCTTTTTAACTCGGCCTGCCTGGCCGTGGCCACTCCGCTAATTCGATTATCGTCTATGAGCGTTAAATTTCTTACCGCGATGTTATTAGCCAGGGTTCCCTGCCCGAAAAAGTTTACCGATGGAGTAGTTATAGTAAGGCCGGTACTCCAGGATCCACTTTTATAAACCGCGCCTAATTTGGCGGCATAACGAACATTGTAATATTCTGCGTTCTGGTTCTGGTTTGCACCAACCAGGGTGCGGTTTTCGTCGTTCATAAAAACATAGGAAGAAAAGTTACGCTGGTAAGAATGCGAACGTACCGTAAATAAATTACTCAATCCTGCCGACCAGTTTTCATTCAGTTTTCTTCCAACGCCCAGAGCAAAGATGATCTCTGAAGTCTTGGTGGTAACCGCGGCTTCAGCAACCAGTTCCTCCAGGCCTGGACTTTCAGGATCGTCGATCACCTCAAAACTATTGTCTAGCCGGGCAATTCCTTTAAAACTGAAATCTACCGGGGTGATGAAGGCATAACCAATTTTCCATTTCTGGTCTTTCATCTTTATCATTCCGCCGGCGAGAAGAGGAACAGAACCTACTTGCATGCTTTCAAAATCTGCCTGTTGACCCAGAGCATTTTCAACTCTTATATTTCCAATTCCGTAGGCGCTAGCGTTGATAGAAATAGATGAATTATCAAGAAAACCAAGCCCTCCCGGGTTATAATAGATCATCGTATTATCATTGGTTCCTCCAAGGACAGCCCCGGAAAGCAGGGCAGACCGGGTCCCGTATTGCTGGGTCCAGTAATGCGAATCCTGAGCCTGGCCGCAAAAAAATGTTGCTATGCCCAGTACTAACAGGAAAAATGATCTTTTCATAACCCGTTGACTTTAATGGTTATGGATGGAATTTATTTTTTCAAAACACCATCCTTAATTAGTTCATTGATCATTGCCTGGGTATAATCCCTGGCGAATGAATCTATGTTTGAAGGATTTACCGTCTTGGATTGGGCAGACCAGATAAGTTCTTCGGTAGTGGCATCATATAAATTACTCTCTAAATAGTAGATCTTATCTGTTTTATAATATCCAGGATCATAGGTCATGGGATACATGGTATTGTAATAGGAATAGAAATTGCCGTAGTAGCCACCATATGACATTGGAGCGTAATAGGTAGTAGAACCTGGTACATACCTGGTTTCAGATTCCTTGTCTAGCAGGGTCACGGTAAAGATCGCATCTGCGTTCTCTGCCCTTACCTTATCAAGAATTTCGCTTTTGGTGGGTTGGTTCGTTGAGGTAAAAGTTGTTGAAAAAGTCTGTTTGCTGGTAGACGCTTCAATTCCTCTTTCTCGTGCTGCTGAAGCCAAATTATTCTCGAGGGCATTCTGTACGTTGGTATTGGGAGTTAACGCGGCAATAAATACTTTTTTATAGGAAGTATTAGCGGCAATATTATCCTTGGTCCAGGCGCCTACAATTTGAGTGTTGGTTCCGCATGAAAAAAGAACTATTGCGATCAACACACTTAAAACATTAGTTTTCATAGCTAAAATTGTTTTTAGATTTATATAGTAGTTAATAAAAGAATGAGCGCAGATTAGAAGAATTCCGCTCAAAAACAATTAAATATAATAAATAAAAACCTACAATATACTGTTTAGCAGTGTATTAAGAATTTTTTGGTCGTTTCTATAAAATGTATCAGCTCTTGCGAAAGCTGTTTTTCGTCATGAAGATTTTAAAAATCATGGAGATAATAAGCCTAGTTATAATTCAAATTTTATAAAAATATGGCTTTGTAATGATGAGGTTTTCAATTGAAATAAACGGCTTCAAATTTGGCGAGAGGAGCCATTCTTGCGCGGTTTAATTGCAACCTGTCTTCATTAAGGTTGTAGTTATCTACCCTTTCCATGACTTTAAGAAATTCATTTTCCTGGGTCATATCTATACAGGCTTTCATGGTAGTTGCCATTTTACTGAAATTTATTCTATTACCGGGTAATATTTCATATGAGCCATTAAAATTATTACAACCGGCAAAACCACCAATTCGCTGGTCCTCTGGTCTTAAGATGAAATGAATTTCTCTCTGATTTCCCTCGGTCTTTACAGGTTTTCCCAGTAGTTCTACCAGTTTCCAGTATTTGTTGGTCAGATTATTTTCCTGCTTTTCGAGGATATATTTGTCTGCAAGTTCATCTTTGATCTTATCCCCGTTTTTATCCAGCTTAAATAGCCTGTTCTCGCCAACCAGGAACATATTTGGTTCGGGAAGACCTTCTAAGGTCACCTTACTACCATCATCGCTCCATTTAAATTTTCCGGTTTTTGTAATAATTTCAGCATCTTCCTTCCCCTTATATCTGGTTTGGTAGCTATAGGTAAGATCATCGTTTAAAATGACCTTGGTTTGAATGCCTTCATAATCTGCACATGGCAGCACTCCATAATAGGTGCCGTTCCAGTCTAATGAGTTTCTCGAATTGTCTCCCATAGATTCCGTGCTTTTATTGTTCATTTGTGATTTACAGCTTAGCATCATTAATATGCCGGTAATAAAAACGATCACTAATTTTTTCATGGTTTCCTGAAGATGAAGTTGTGTTTTTCTTTACTCGTTTCTAAGCATATCTACCGTTGCTACCGTTCTAAATCCAAGATGATCTGAACCTGAATCCAGGGCCTGGGGCATTCTTGCGGTAATTCTATAGCTGGCACAGTATGATTTATTACAAAGGAAAGATCCTCCCTTGATCACTTTCTCCTTTTCATAAGGGTTCACAGGGTTATAAGGTTTATCTGGTCCTGCTGGATTAATTGCTTTCCCGTTGGCAATGAGTTTTTCATAATACTTTTCATCATACCAATCCTGGGTCCATTCCCAAACATTCCCGGCCATATCAAATATTCCCAGGCTGTTTGCGGGAAATGATTTTACCGGAGCGGCGTATTTGTAACCGTCTTCAGGTATATTCTTTAAAGGGAATTCACCCTGCCAGGTATTTGCGAGATAATTAAGTTCTTTTTCATCATTACCCCAGGTGTAGATCCCGCCGGGTCTCTTGCCATGAGCGGCAGCTTCCCATTCAGCTTCGGTGGGCAATCTTCTGCCGGCCCATTTGCAATAGGCCATGGCATCTTCAAAAGAAATATGGACCACGGGGAAATCATCTTTTCCCTCTATATCACTTCCTGGTCCCAGAGGGTGTTTCCAATTTGCACCGATCTTCCATTCCCACCACTGAGAATAATTATATTCTTTAAGGGTTTCCAGGTCTCTTTTAAAGACCAGTGAACCTGGCTGCAATAGACTATCATGAGGTTTTGGAGTACTGGGAGGTAACTGTTTTTTAAGTTCATCCCAGTCTATAGGCCTTTCTGCCACGGTTATATACCCGGTTTCCTCTACAAATTTCCTGAATTCCTTATTGGTGACTTCAGTAATATCAATAAAAAATCCATCTACTGCAACGGGATGTGCGGGGCGTTCCCTGGGTAAAGCCAAAGGATCTGAAGTTGGTGCTCCCATAGTAAAGTCCACTCCAGATACCCAGCGCATTCCCGTAGGCTCTACGATATCTTCAGGCTTTTCTCTTAATATAGTACTGTCATTATTCGCCTGTTCGATATTGGAAGAAAGCTCTTTGCTCTTTTTATTTTCAGATTTACAACTCACTAAGGCTATAACCAGAATAAGAATGGAAGCTAATTTTTTCATTTTGAAGTTTTAGTAAAGTAAAAATTAGGCAAAATAATTTAATTAGGTTCAAAAACAGATGCTTTAATTAGAAGTGGTCATTGTTAAAGTGTATTCTTATAACATCTGATTAACAGAATATTAGGCGATACTTTGTTAACTTCTGTGGTCAATCTAAAATAGCTGAATTATGAAAAATTTGAAGAAATACGGGTTTATGATTTTTATACTTTCACTGGTCTTCAACCTGGATGTCAATGCGCAATCGAAGGATCAGAAAGATTTTATAAAAGATAAAGATAAGGAAACACTGGTGATAGATGCGAGGTATGCCATGGAGGAATTACGTGAAAATAACGCAGATGTGGCCCGGCTTGCAGATGATGCTTACGGTTATGTGGTTTTCCCTAATGTTGGAAAAGGAGCCTTTATCGCCGGTGGTGCTGCGGGAAACGGAGTTGTATACCAAGGAGGTGAACAAATTGGATGGGCCCAGTTAAGACAGGTAGATGTAGGTCTTCAAATTGGTGGTGAAGCTTTTAGAGAAGCGATATTTTTCCAGACCAAGCAGGATCTTGAAGAGTTCAAATCTGGGGAGCTGGAATTTACCGGGGGAGTTTCGGCAGTAGCAATTACTGAAGGGGCTTCCCGAAGCGTTAATTTTGAAGATGGAATGGCCGTGGTTACCATGCCTAAAGGCGGAGCGATGATAGAGATCTCTGTGGGTGGCCAGAAATTTAAGTATAAGGATAAGTAAAAGTTAAATAATAAAGGACGAGCCGGTTTTTAAAGCCGGCTTTTTTATTTTGTGTCTATGAAAGCAAATATTTCCACGCTAATATTCGATGTGAATGAGACCCTGCTCGATCTGCAGCCACTTAAAGACAGCATCAATTCTGCCTTAAATGATGAAAATGCCGCTGAGGTATGGTTTTCAGAATTGCTGCAGTATTCTTTGGTAGAATCCATTACAGGTAGCTACCACGATTTTAGCAAGATCGCAGCTTCGGTGCTGAAGATGAATGCCCGGAAACATGATTTAGATCTTGAAGATGAGAAAATAGGAGAGATCCTTAGTCCTATAAGCTCTTTGCATGCTTATCCTGAAGTGGCAGAAGGCCTGGCAAAGCTGAAGCAGGCAGGTTATAAAATGATCGCGTTTAGCAACGGGAAACCTTCGGTATTAATAGATCAGCTGGAATTTGCCGGATTACAACAATACTTCGATCTTATTTTAAGCGTAGATGCCGTAAAGAAATACAAACCACATCCAGATACGTACAGCTTTGCGGTGGAAAAGGCCGGGGCAGAATTAAATACTTCCATGATGGTCGCCGCACATGGATGGGATATTGCCGGGGCAGCCAGGGCCGGAATGCAAACGGCTTTTATCCAGAGAGAAGGGAAATTCGTTTTTCCGCTGGCTCCTGAACCAACAATTATTTCTAAAGATATAAGGTCCCTGGCCTCTGAATTATCTTAATATGATAGGACCCGGATATAAAAAAATCGCGTTGAAGCATCTCCAACGCGGTTTTTTTTGATTTATATGTTACTTCTAGAAATCGAAGTTAAAAGTAAAGTTAACCCGGCCACCTTCATCTCCTACATAATATCCAATATTACCGGTAAATGCTTTAAAAGCATTGATAAAAATGGAACCACCGTAGTTTGTGTGCCACTGGTTACTATTGTCATCCTCTGTCCAAACACGACCATAATCGAATCCAAGGCTTGCCCCGATTCGTAGAGGGATGAAATTTGTTCTGAACTGGGTAATACCGCTTCTAAGATCCAGGTTCTGGTAAAAGGCATATTTACCATTAAATCTATCGTTTCTGTAACCTCTCAAACTATTCGTGTTACCTCCACCCAGGGTAGCCCCGTGGTAAAATTCATAATTATCGCCGAAGATCGCTTCACCACCTATTTTAGTGGCGATTACTGCAAAACCGCTTTCGTGTAACGGATAGTCCATAGACAACATTGGTCTAACGTAGGCAAACTCATTGTCATACTCATCTATGTTGGTCTTGTATCCAGCAGTAACATCCAATTCAACCCCTCTGGAAGGGAAGGCAGCACGATCCTTGTTTTTATAATTATAGATAACATCCCCACCGGCATAAAGCTGGCTGTTGTAAATAGTATTTGCCCTGGTAAACCTGTTCGATACGAATAGATCCTGGTCAAATCCTACTTCTATAGACTCGATCAAAGGTTTAATGGTAAAGCTTGTCCCTTTGGTGTTCCTGTAGATCAAGGAAGGGGCGAACCTCCATTGTTGCATCTTCACACGATTAAAGCTATTGGAAACATCATCTGGATCATATTCAGTGTCATTACCTATACCAAAAAAGTTCATGGTATAATTAGGGCTGGAATAGTAGGCGTTAATTCCAAAATTCCAGTTGTAAAAAATATGAGCAAATTCTGCGCTGTAGTCGGCTTCAAAACCTTTTGTTCTGAAAAAATAGTTCAGAATAAGATTTTGCCTGGTGGTAAAAGGGTTTCTTACTAAACCGTAAGTGGTATAAACGTTCTTTACTCCGAGTTTAAAACCAATATCAGAATTGAAATCTGCGCTTGGGAATAAATTATATTGTCTTATTCTTTTCTTGTTTGGATCGTAGTTATTGATCTCATAAGAATCCACCAGCATTTTATTAGCTCCGGGAGTTTTGATGGTATTTTTCTTACTCTTGAAATCATAGAGCTTGGCATTTCTTGTATTCTGAAAATCGTAGATATCATTTTCCTCTCCACCAATCACTTTTAATGATAAAGGTTTTGAGCCGCTACCAACGATCTTGAATTCATCATCACCATCCAAACCATAAATCCAAACTTCCCTGGTTTCATGAGAATCATAGGTTTTTTCAGCTATAACTTTACCGTCTTCGTTCATAAGCTGAACATTGGTAATACCGTCTGGTTTTCTGGTGATAAGGAACTTATCGTCGTCTTCAGTTCCCGTGAACATATCGAATTCTGCAAGATGCTTATAATAATCCCTGGCAATATCCTCAAGATTGCCGCGACGGGCTTTCATGATTTCCTTGATCTCATCTACATAAGGGTCGTTCGCAATATCTTCAGGTAAAACGGCAAAAGCTTCCTGTATAACTTCATCTGTGATGTTTTCCTGGATGTATTCTACCTGTTGTTCCCAGTCTTCCCACTCGGCATTCCTTATAAACGCCTTATCTATTGGGTAACCGGCAATATTGAACCATTTTGGTCTTTTTACATCTTCGCTATATTCTTCCATGGCTCTGAACTCCGGGAAACCGAATCTTAACAGCGAAAGGATAAAACCATCGGTTTTTGAAAATACCTGGTCGCGGTCCTTGGCGATAGGCAGATATCTTTTCTTGCCATCTTCTTCCTCAAATTCTGCCCACTCATATTGTCCCTGGTGCCTGTCCCAGTCTCCCATTAGCATATCCAGCAATCTTGCTCTAATGAACATATCTTCGTCTACATAACCGTTTTTATCTTCTCTCATTTCCAGGAAAAGGTCTGAAGTGTTCAGAATATCGTCGGCATTGCCAAAGATCTCCAGGTCTTTATTTTCTCCACCTACGTGAGCTTCGAACATATACAATTCGTCTCCGTATTCTTCATTGTAAACCCCAAGAGCTTCCTGTTTTGGTACATAATAAAGACTGGAATTAGGGTGGAAAATATCTAGTTCATCCATGAATTTTCCGGCAGGAAATGTTCCATAAGGAAAAGCTGTGGTGTAAAAATCCTGTACATATCTTTCTGCTACGGTATTTTCGAGGTAATCCTCTACGTAGTGAGTAGTCACAACTGTAGTTTGTAAAAATTGCAGCGCACTTTTCTTAAGCGCTCTCATGGTATATTCGTGATCATTGTCGTCTACGAATCCGAGAGATCTTGATTGGTGACCTCCGCCTGCTCCCAATACTTCCAGGTTTCCAGGAAGTGTATCCAGGTAAAGAACAGGAAATTCAAATTTTCTACTGTATAACGGGCGGTAATGTTCTCCCCAAAGTGCCTTATACAGGCCATCCTTATCTGTTTCTTCTTCGGTGTAGACTGAAGTGACCTTGGTTTTACCGATTCTTTCTTCAGGCCAGTATACTTCATCCAGCATTGGTCTTTCACGCGAGATCTGCCTGGTGAATATCTTTTCTGGACCGGTTGGGGTTAATTCGTAGAATTCAACCTTCGAACTACCATTTTCATTGATATCTATTTTAGCATATCCCATTTCATAGGCTGCAAAATCTCCATGGTCCTCTTCAGGCTTTGCTTTCTTAGGTTTTTGAGTAACTCCAGAGATGACCTGTTCTATCCCGTCATCCTGCACATACTGTAAATTCCTGTCTTTTCCAGATAGAAAGATAACATCCTGATACTGGCTGGCCAGAGTTTCCAGGGTTCCCATTAGTTCTTTTAGCTGAGGATTTCTCCTGGTATGTTCTCCCAGGCCAACCATTTTTTCCAGGAACGTAAGTTTTGTCTGCGTTAATACAGGATGGTAAACAGCGACCAGAACGGTTTTCTTTTGAGCATCCTCTAGTTCATCATTAAATGCCTCTCTAAACTGAGCGCGAGTCTTGATCTCGCACTTGTTGTTGATATATGGATGATCGTCCCAGTTTTCGAGGTGCCATTGAGAATCGATCATGATCAATTGCACCTTATCGCTAAGGCTTTCGCTTTCTATAGGACAGCCATCGTTAGGCCAGAATTTTGCTCGAGAATTATCCTGAAGAAAGGACTCCATGTCATCGATATTATCTGGAGCATCCTTTTTCCATTCGTTCGGGCCCGGAGTAAAGATGATATTACCTTTAAAGTCCTTTATATGATCCAGTAAATTCGCCTTTAGATATTTTTTTACTTCGTCGCGACCTTTATCCTTGTTAGGATAACCTTTTTTCGGCACTAAGTTACCTACGATAACCAGGCTGGAAGAATCTTCTTTTTTTGAAGCTTCCACTATGGTAGAGAGTAATTCCCGGTTGGCCTCATCACTTCTTATACCGGTGTTGGAGGTAACATAGACCGAATGGTGTTTTACTTTCTTATTTTGATTCTGGTCATCCTGGCCAAACACGGCTGAAACAGCTAATAAGAAGAGAAAACTGAAAAGGCTTGTTTTTTTAAGGACTACAGGATTGGTGCGTAGGATACTATGGCTCATATAAGCTTAGGTTGTTTGATTGAATTTATGGTTAGTACCTTGCTGGATACTTAACTCCCAAAAAAATTCATAATTCTTAGGATGTCATAAGTCTTTATAATACTTTAACATCCAAGCCTAAAAATTTTACTAATAAAGTTAGTGTCTAAATAAGGCATAAAATTTTCCAGTTAAGCCTGTGATACTTAACTTTCGCATCATAATTACATTTTCCCTTTGAGTAAAAAGCTCGTTTTAATATTATTCGTTTTTTCAGTTTGCATGGTTTGGGGTCAGGAATTACCCCCGGTCGTGAATTTTGGGCCCAGCCAGTATTCTGCAGGGAACCAGAACTGGATGATAGACCAGGCAGAGAACAAGAACCTTTATTTTGCCAATAGCACGGGATTACTGGAGTATAACGGTGAGAAATGGATCTTGTATCCAGTCCCGAATAATACTATTGTTAGATCTCTTAAAGTAGTTGGGAACAGAGTCTATACAGGTGCTTACATGGAAGTGGGCTACTGGGAAGAAAATGATTTTGGTGCGCTGGAATATACCAGCCTGGTTTCTAAATTTAATGGAGCCATTGGGGAAGGAGAGCAGTTCTGGGATATAGAATTTATAGACGACCTGGTCGTATTCAGGAGTTTTGGCGGAGTTTATTTTTATAACCCAAAACAGGATGCGATCACAAAAATGCCAAATCCTTTAGGTAAGCCTATCTCCGGGATCTTTAAGGTTGAAAAAGAACTGTATTTCCAGCTTGTTGGCGAAGGACTGTACGTGATAAGGAACGGAAGTGCAGAGGAGGTTATTCCTGTTGAAGAACTGGGTGAAACCGCAATCATGCATATTTACCTTGAAGAAGGGATCCTTTCTTTTATTTCAGGTAAGACCGAATTTTATAAATGGCGGGGTGACAAGCTTCAGAAAAATATAAAACCTGTTAACCGGGAAATTGGTAATCCTAATATTCTTGACGCCATAAATCTTCCCGGCGGTGATATTGTCCTTGGTACCGTGGGAAATGGAGTTGTTGAAATAGATGCTGCAGGAAATATTGTAAATGCCTTTAATCAGGGGAATGTTCTTCTTAATAATACCGTGCTGGATCTTTTCATGGATAAGGATGACAATCTCTGGGCCGGACTGGATTACGGAATTAGCAGTATAGACCTAAGATCTTCATTCAGGTCCTTCCAGGATAACCGCGGAGAAATAGGATCGGTCTATGCCTCCTATGAAAAAGATGGCGCGCTTTATCTTGGGACGAACCAGGGTCTGTATCTGCGGAAAAAAGATGATAATAAATTCAGTTTGATCGAGGGAACGAACGGGCAGGTCTGGTTTGTAGATGAGGTAGATGGAATGATCATATGCGGGCAGGATAGCGGTACTTTTTTGATCAGCGGAGATACTGCCACGAAGATCTGTGACAGGTTGGGAACCTGGACCGTGCAGCAGTATGATGAGGATATTTTTATACAGGGTCATTATAACGGGATAAGTTTTCTTCGCAAAAATGGAAATGACCTGGAAACCTTACCTATGGTCGAGGAATTTCCGCATTCTTCAAAGTTCATTGAAGTAGATGAGGATAAGAATGTATGGATAAGCAATGAGCATAAAGGAGTTTTTAAAATGCAGCTTGAAGATTCTCTTTCAACCATAGCGGATATCAAGAATTATAAGTTTCCGGAAGAATCTGGGATCACCTCTAGTTTATTCCAGTTTAATGATAGTCTGTATTATAGCTCCAAAGAAAAGATCTATCAATATCAGGAGAAAGAGGACAGGTTCAGCGATAAGAATTCTCTGAACAGCCTGATCTCAGGCCTAGACAGGGTATCTGGGAAAATGATAAGTGAAGGAAATCAGAATAAACTCTGGGGATTTGCCAACGAAGGCATCTTTTCTATTCAGAATTCTATCCTGAGCAAGGACTATTCCCTGGATTTTATTTTTATAGATCAGGATTTCAGGAATATTGCCGTTGGTTATGAGAATATTTCAAATTTTGGTGAGGAAGAATATTTATTGGGAATCGCTAATGGATATTTGAAATTCAGTGATCCCGAGGAAATTGATGTAGAAACATCTATTAGCCTGAACCAAATAGAGCTTAGTGCCCTTGATGCTCCTGCCAGTGTTATTTCCTTAAAGGAAAGTGGAGACTTTGAATATGATAAGAATAATATCTCGTTTTACTTTAGTGCCCCGGTGCATGATAAATATCTTAATGCCGAATATAGTTACCGCCTGCTGGGTCTAAGCCCGAATTGGAGTTCGTGGAGCAGCAGTCCCGAGGTTAATTTTAAAAACCTGGATTTCGGGAACTATACTTTCGAAGTTAAAGCCAGGGTTGGAGATTCTGTAACCGATAGCGTTAGCTATGAATTCAGCATTCAGCGTCCATATTATTTAAGTATTCCTGCCATCATAGGATATTTCATAATCTTCGTGCTGATCTTATATCTTATGCATTTGCTCAATAAAAGGCACCACCGGAAAAATCTTGCTGAAAATGAAAGAGCACTCAAGATGCGTAATCTTGAGGCAGAGCAGGAGATCATTAAATTACGTAACGAAAAGCTGGAGCAGGATATGGCGAATAAGAACAGGGAGCTTGCCGTATCTACCATGAGCCTTATTAAAAAGAACGAATTCCTTACCAGCATAAAAGAAGAACTAAAGAAATCTGAAGGCACTTCCAAGGTGAAGTCGGTAATTAATACAATAGATAAGGATATAAATGAAGAAGACAACTGGAAATTCTTCAAAAAGGCATTTAGTAATGCCGATAAAGACTTCTTCAAAAAGATAAAAGCAATACATCCGGAACTCACCTCGAATGACCTTAAGCTTTGTGCTTATTTAAGACTTAATCTTTCCTCTAAAGAGATCGCTCCGCTGCTAAATATCTCTGTAAAAAGTGTCGAAATTAAACGATATCGTTTGCGTAAAAAGATGGATTTAGACCGTGAGACCAATCTTACGGAGTATATTCTGGATCTTTAAACTTTACATCTGCATAAATTAACTCTACATTACCTCTACATACCCCTATTATTCTGATATTCAATGAAAACGTTTTCGCTTTGTAATATCGCTATAAAGCCCTTATAGTATTGTGAAATGCTTAAAATTGGGCCTCTGAAAATGAATAATTCTCAATTGTAGATTTTTTGTAAAGGTTGTAATCCTCGCTTCTTAAATTGATGTTAATATATTGAGGTATCAATTTTAATAAATAATCACATGAGGAAATTTACCTGTCTTTTGATTGTATTTCTAAGCGGGTTTTTTGGGGCTTATGCGCAATCGTTTTCGGTTAGCGGATTAGTGTCTGATGAAAACAACATGCCTTTATTGGGAGTTAATGTAATAGTAAAAGGAGAGTCGCGTGGAACTACCACAGATTTTGACGGAAACTATACGATAGAAAATGTCTCTCCGGGAGATGTACTTCAATTTAGTTATGTTGGTTTCGTAGCCCAGGAAATCACTATTAACGATCAACGAACCATTAATGTAGTATTGCAAACCGATTCTGAAGCCCTTGAAGAAGTGGTGGTGATCGGGTATGGTACTCAGCAAAGAAAAGATATTACCGGTGCAGTATCGGTAGTAGACAATCAAACTATTGACGAACTTCAGCCTATTAAGGTAGAGCAGGCACTTCAGGGTACTGCTGCCGGGGTGAATGTAACTCCATCATCTGGTGCGCCGGGTGCGGGAATTAACATCAATATTCGTGGTATCGCCTCGAATAGCGTCAATGGACCTTTAGTTTTAATCGACGGATATCAGGGAGATCTGAATACTTTGAACCCGAATGATATTGAGTCTATATCTATACTTAAAGATGCCCAGGCAGCCATTTATGGTGTTGCTGGTGCAAACGGTGTGGTTTTAGTTACTACCAAAACAGGTAAAAAGAATACCGCTCCAAAAGTGACCTACCAGACATATTATGGTATACAGGAAGCTTCCAGAGAGATCCCTGTTTTAAACGCAACCGAATATGCATTGCTTTTAAATGAGAGCTATGCTAACGGAGGTCAGGATATTCCTTACCCGACGGTAGGTGGACTTGGTGAAGGAACAGACTTCCAGAGCGAGGTTTTTAAACAAGCACCAATTTCTAACCATAACCTTAGTGTTACTGGTGGTGGAGAAAGAGTTACCTATTCTGTAGGAGGTTCTAACCTGGATCAGGAAGGTATCGTAGGTGGAGATAAATCTGGTTTTAAACGTAATACGGCCAGAGTTAGCTTAGGAGTTGATGTTAACGATTATTTCGACGTTCAGTTGAATGCGACATACACTAACATCGCGAGAAAATCTATCAACGAGAATGGGCTTGGATCTGTATTATTTAATGCCTTGAACTTTTCTCCTACTTTCGGAGTAAATGATCAGGATCTTACAGGAAGCCTGGGGAATGAGATCATTAACCCGTTAACTCAGATAGAGAATACTTTTAACGATTACAATCTTGATAAGCTGAACGGAAACTTCAGCCTTGATTTTACACCTATCGAAGAATTGGTGTTCACTTCAAGAATCGGTTATAACCTGTCTAAAAGTGACGGTAAAACATTTAGCCCACAAATAGGTGCTGAAGTTTACGGTCCAGGAAAGGTTTTCAATAACCCAAGAAGTACGGTGAATCAAAATAGAATTAATGATAATTCTTATACGTATGACCTTTTTGGTACTTACGAGGATAGATATAATGAAGATCATCACATAACCGCTACTGGTGGTATGACTGTTATTAGACAGTGGGGTGATGGTTTATATGCTACTGGATATGATGTACCTAACAATTCATACGAATTTGCAGACATCAGCCTTACTACAGGAACTAATGACGGGCTTAATAATAGCTCTTATGTATACGATATTAGAAAACTATCATTCTTTGGTAGACTTCAGTATGATTTCAAAGGAAAGTACCTTGTTTCTGGTATGCTTAGACGAGATGCTTCTACAAGATTTAATCCAGATAACCGTGTAGGTTATTTCCCTTCTGCTACTGCAGGTTGGATCATTTCTGAAGAGGGCTGGTTTGATTCTGAAACTTTCAACTTCCTTAAGTTAAGAGGTAGTTACGGTATCCTGGGTAATGATGAAGCCGGTGGAGCTCAATTCTACCGTTCTGCACTTACTGGAGAAGCTACTTATGTTTTCGATAACCAGTTGGTAAATGGAACCGCTCCAGGAAGACTAGCAAACCCTTCATCTGGATGGGAAGAAGCAGAAAAGATCAACTTTGGTCTTGACCTTAGATTATTGAATAACAAGATCGATATTACCGCAGATATCTTTAGAGAGGAAAGAAAAGACCTTCTTATTGCTGGTATTCCAGTATCGGGAATTCTTGGTGGTGCTGCTCCTGGAGCAGGTGCGCCAACGATCAACGCTGGTACTACAAGAAACCAGGGTGCTGAATTCGCGATCAACTATAAAGAGAATTTCTCTGATGATGTTCGATTGAATGTTTCCTATAATTTTACTTATCTTGAGAATGAGGTGACTGAAGTTAATGGAACAGACTTCCTTCCAGGAGGTGCTTTTGGAGTTGGACAACCTCAGCCTGCAAGAATGCAGGAAGGTTTCCCAATTGGTTATTTCTACGGATACAGAACCAACGGGATCTTCCAGAACCAATCTGAAGTTGATGCGCATCCTGCACAGAATGCTTTAGGTGCTCCGGCTCAGCCAGGAGACATTAGATATGTAGATATCAATGGTGACGGGGTGATCAATACAGATGACCGTACCAATATTGGAGATCCAATTCCAGATTTTACTATGGGATTAAATCTTAATTTCACGGTTAAGAACTTCGACTTCACTGCTTATACCTATGCGTCTTTAGGAAACGAGATGGTTAGAAACTACGAAAGAAATCAGCCAAACGTTAACAGACACGCATACTACCTTGAGCGTTGGAGAGGACCAGGAACAAGCAACGAGGTTCCAAGATTAACCACTGCAGCAACCTCTAACGGAGTATTTTCAGACTTCTACGTAGAAGATGCTTCTTACGTACGTATCCAGAATGCTCAAATAGGGTATTCCTTACCAGCAGACTTCCTGGACAGAGTTGGTATAGATAAGCTTAGAATATATGTGGCAGGAAACAACTTATATACGTTTACAGACTATAAAGGATTTGACCCTTCAGCTTCAACAGGAGAAGCAATTGGTGGAGGAATAGATTACGGTTTCTACCCGGTTCCAAGAACTTATATGTTTGGTTTAAACCTTAACTTCTAAAATATTGTAATATGAATATAAAGAATTCAATATTAAAAAAGATATACTTCTTCATGGGGATCGTTATGCTGGTTGGGTGTAGCGAGCAGTTTCTAGATGAGACCGAGGAGTATGTTATAGATTCAGAAAATTATTTTAATTCTGAACAGGAATATTATAATGCCCTTGTAGGTGCATATGATATTCTTCAATCTACTTATGTAAATGTTATCCTTGGAGAAATAGCTTCAGATAACACTTTAAGTGGTGGTGAGAGTGCAACCGATGTAATTGGCTGGCAACAGGTAGACGAAATGACCCATACCGAGGTTAATGACAACCTTGATGATGTTTGGGACTGGAATTTCGCCGGTATTCAACGTGCTAACTACATCCTTGAATTTAAAGACAAGACAGAATTTGAAGGTAAGAACAGGATCATTGCTGAAGCAAGATTCCTGAGAGCTTATTTCACTTTTGAACTGGTAAAATGGTTTGGTCCAATTCCATTGAATGGAGATCAGCGTTTTCAACTTGGTGATGAACAAACTATCCCAAGAGCTCCGGTAAGTGAAGTATACGCTCAGATAGAATCAGATCTGCAGTTTGCTATAGATAACCTTGATTATACCGCGCCTCAAATTGGTAGAGCTACTAAAGGTTCTGCTCAGGCTTTGCTAGGTAAGGCTTATTTATATCAGGATAAATTTCAGGCAGCGTCAGATGTTCTTAGAGAACTGATCAACAGTGGACAATATCATCTTTACGGAACTCAGGGAGACGAGGTTTATACCAACCTTTTCGAAGAAGTTGGAGAGAACAGCCCGGAGTCTGTATTCGAAATTCAGTACACTGGAGAAGAAGGTGCAGGATTTGGATGTTTACAGTGTAGTGAAGGTAACGTAGCTGTAGGATTCCAGGGAATAAGAAACTATACCGGTCCGGTTTTCGAATCTGGATTCAGTTTCAACGTTCCTGTAGAAGAAGTATACAACCTGTTTGATGATAACGATATTAGAAAGGATTACTCTATTCTTGATATCGAAGCATGGGCAGAAGAAACCGGTGCTACTTATGTTGAAGGTTACAAACATACAGGTTATTTTAACCGTAAGTACCTTCCAAGAAAGAACGATAATGTTGGAGATGCCAACTTAACTCAGCCTAATAATTACCGTGCAATTAGATATGCAGATGTATTATTGATGGCTGCAGAAGCACTTAACAGAGGAGGAATCAACGATCAGCTTGCACTGGGTTATCTTAACCAGGTTCGCGATCGTGCTGGATTAGACGATCTAAACCTAACCGGAGCGGCGCTTACCGATGCAATTTTTGCTGAAAGAAGACTGGAGCTTGTTGGTGAAGGTCACAGATTCTTTGACCTGGTTAGAACTGGAAGAGCAGCAGCTGCTATAGATGGTTTTACTCCTAATAAGAACGAACTTTTTCCAATACCACTTGAAGAGATCGAATTCTCTCAAGGAAACTGGGAACAAAATCCTGGATACTAAAAAAAAAGAACTATGAAGAACTTATTTAAACATGTCTTTTTCATTGCTTTAAGCGTCCTGATTTTTGGATGTGAAAGCGATGATGACCAAGTAGACCTAAGTGACCTGGCGGCGCCTTCTAATTTAGGAGCCACCTTCAAGATCACTCAGGATAACAGTGGTTTGGTAACGATTATCCCTAAAGGAGAAAGTGCCAATACTTTTACAGTAGATTTTGGTGACGGCTCAGCGCTGGCAACCGATATCAAAGCAGGAGAAACTGTAGATCATATCTTCGCTGAAGGAGATTATGACGTTGAAGTTATTGGTTTTAACCTTAACGGAAGAACTGCTACGGGAACTCAGCCGCTTACCGTTTCTTTCAGGGCTCCTGAAGGATTGGAAGTAAATATAAACAAAGCTCCAGATGATAATTATACTATCAATGTTTCGGCTGCGGCAGAATATGCGGCCATGTTCGAAGTGTATTTTGGAGATGTAGATGATGAAGAACCAACTCCAATGATGATTGGAGAAACGGTTTCGCATACTTACGAAAACGTGGGAGATTATGATGTTCGTGTGGTAGCTCTTAGTGGAGGTTCTGCAACAACCGAGCTTACTCAAACTGTAGAGATAAGAGATCCATTATTCTTACCTATCGATTTTGAATCACCAACCAAGAATTATACGTTCATTAATTTTGGACCAGATGAGGTTGTAGATCCAGTAATTGATAATCCAGATCCAAGTGGAATTAATACTAGTTCGAAAGTAGCTACTTATACGAAGCCTGCTGGTTCTCAACCTTGGGCTGGAACTACTACCGCATTAGATCAACCTATAGACTTCTCTACCCAGAAATATATTAGTGTAGATGTTTGGTCTCCAACCGCAGGAACCCCAGTGACCTTTAAGATAGAAAACCTTGATGATGCGGGTATTTTTGTTGAAAGTTCCTCAGTAACTACTGTAAGCAACCAGTGGGAGACTCTAACTTTTGATATGACAGCGGTTGATCAGTCTATCGATTATGGTAGAATAGTGTTATTCTTTAATCTTGGAACACCAGGTACGGGAGAAACTTATTATTTCGATAATATTAAAACAACTACCCTGGAACCGTTAAAGCTACCTATGACTTTTGATAGTGCGATTGTAAATTACACTCCGGGAGTTTTTGGAGGTGCTTCTTTTGAAGTGGTTTCAAACCCAGATCTATCAGGTGCGAATACTTCAGCAACAATGGTTGGTGCGATTACCAATGCAGGGAATGCATACGAAGGTTTAGCATTTAATCTTGGAGAACCTGTAGATTTCAGTGGTGATAATAAAACCATTACTATGAAGTTCTGGTCTGATGTAGCCCTCCCAGTTTTACTGAAATTTGAAGGTGGTGTGAATGGTGAGAGACAAACCGAAGTTTCTGCTAACCATACCGGATCTGGATGGGAAGAACTAAGTTTTAACTTCGCTACAGATGCTATTAAAAGTTATATAGATGGTAATCAGGGTGCAGGAGAACCATTTGTTCCAACAGGGCAATATGCAACGATGACAATGTTCGTAGATGGTCCTGGAAATACTTCTGGAACGTTCTATGTAGATGATATCCAATTCGCAGCTGGAGAAACTCAATATATTTCTTTATTCAGTGATTTTGGAGATGACGTAAATGTAGATACCTGGAGAACAGACTGGTCTAATTCAGGTTATGAAGAAATAGAATTCGACGGTAGACTTACCAAGCATTATTTTAATCTTGGTTTTGTAGGGATAGAAACTATAGCTGAACCTATAGATGCCAGCGAAATGACATATTTCCATACAGAGATCTATACTGATAATGCAACCGTATTCAGAATTAAATTAGTGGATCTAGGTCCAGACGGTGTTTATGCCGGTGATGATCTTTCTGAGCACGAGATAATAATCGAGAATCCAGCACAGAACGAATGGGTTGTTCTTGATATTCCATTATCAGAATTTACAGGACTGCAGAGTAGAGCTCATATTGGGCAGCTTATTTATTCTGCTGAACCTGCTGGAACAGCAAATGTATACGTGGATAATGTTTATTTCCATAACTAGAACTAAAACAGAATAAAATGAAAAATATATTTTTAAAATTAACATTTGTAATGGCTCTTTGCGCAGGATTATTTTCCTGTGCAGAGGACGATTACGATATTGGGGAGATTACCGCTCCAACCAATCTTCAGGTAGACGCGAATATCGTGGGACAATCTGGAGAAATGCCAAATGGTGACGGTAGCGGGCAGGTTACATTCAATGTGAGTGCCAACAATGCCATGACCTATAAATTTATTTTTGAGAACGGAAGTTCGGCTACCACCTCAAGTGGAACCTATACTCACCAGTTTTCAGAAACAGGAACAAAGGTATATACCGTTAATGTTATCGCTTATGGTCCCGGTGGTACAGCTACTTCTATGGTCGTAGATGTTGAAGTTCTGGTAACCTATGAGCCGCCAAAAGAGCTAATCGATAAATTAGTTGGAGATGGTAACAAAGAATGGAGAATTAAGGCAGAAGTACCTGGTCATTTTGGTCTGGGACCTGTTGGAGGAGTTGTTCCTGCTGAATGGTACAGTGCCGGAGCTAATGAAAAGTCTGCTGCGGGAATGTATGATGACAGATATATCTTCAATGAAGATGGTACTTTCACTCATATTACCGGAGGAACCGTTTTTGGAAGAGCTGGCTTGATCGATCAATTAGGTGGAAGCGGTGGAACCGTAGATGGTGCCGATGTGCTTAACCTTGAATACGGAGATTATACAGAGAACTGGTCTATTTCTGCTCCAGGCGGAAATGAAACGATCAATCTAACTGGTATAGGTTTTATCGGGTACTATATAGGTGGTGATCACCAGTATGAGATCTTTGACCGTTCTGGTTCAAATGACATTATCCTTAGATCTACAGATGGTAATGGTGAGTTCGACTGGTGGTTCATTATCACTTCTGGAGAAGAAGGTGATGGTGGAGAAGAACCAGAAGAGCAATTGATCTGGTCTGATGAATTTGAAGGAGATTCTTTAAACGCAGATAACTGGAATTTTGCGATTGGTAACGGAGATAACGGTTGGGGGAATGGAGAATCCCAGTATTACACAGATTCTCAAGACAACGTAAAAGTTGAGAATGGGAATCTTGTAATCACAGCTAAAAGAGAATCTGAAAGCGGATTTGATTTTACTTCTGCTCGTATAACCACAAAAGATAAATTCGAATTTACTTACGGTAGAGTCGAGGTACGTGCTAAACTTCCTGCGGGAGGTGGTACGTGGCCTGCTATCTGGATGCTTGGAGCCGAGTGGCCTGAAGAAGCATGGCCAGGTGTAGGAGAAATGGATATCATGGAATTCGTTGGGAACGATCCAGACAGAGTTTCATCTGCGCTTCATTTCCCTGGTAACTCTGGAGGTAATGCTATAGTAGGAGCAACCGAAGGATTTACAGATCTTACCACAGAATTTCATATCTACGAGGTGGAATGGACCACAGATAAGATCATCTTTTCTGTTGATGGTACTCCACACTTAGAATTTAATAATAACGATGACACTCCTTTCCAGAACGACTTCTATTTATTGCTGAATGTAGCAATGGGCGGAACCCTGGGAGGTAATATCGCAGCCGATTTCCAGGAATCATCTATGGAAGTGGACTACGTAAGAGTTTACCAATAGTTGTTTGTTTAGGCTTTAAATTCCCGGAGTATCTTCTAGATCTCCGGGATTTATTCTTATCATCATAAAATTTTCTTGTTTTTATAATGGCCCTAAAGGCACGGGTTTTTCATGGTGATTATTCTTTTTAAAATAATGTATATGAAGCACTTATTTTTAAAAACCTTCCTGGTGCTAGCTATTATTTCTAGCGGAAACTTATTTGCACAGGACTCGCCTGCAATTATAGAAAGCGACACTATTTTCTTTGATGATTTCTCCGGAAGTTCACTCGATAGAAAAAAATGGAATGTTGTTGGAACAGACTTTTGGGTAAACAACGAGCAACAGGTCTATGTGGATTCCACTGCAACGATTTTTAATGTAAAAGGTGATGATGCCAGAGGAGCCGAAAATGCTCTGGTGCTTAAGGCTCATTACAGCCCCAACTATATAAAATACCGTGGTAATGATTTCGATTTTATCTCGGGAAGGATAAATACCCGGGACAAGGTGATGTTCACCTATGGTACGGCTATGGCCAGGATGAAACTTCCTGAAGGTTCCGGCTTTTGGCCCGCATTCTGGGCACTGGGCGGTGGCGATTGGCCAGCTACCGGGGAGATCGATATTATGGAATATGTGGGAGAGACAGACTGGATAGGAGTTGCCTTGCACGGCCCGGGATATTCCGGAGAAACCCCGCTGGTTAATAAATACTTCTTTCCTGAAGGCGAAGACGTGACTAGCTGGCATGTGTATTCTGTAGACTGGACGCCTGAGGCACTTAATTTTAAGGTTGATGGAAGGTTGATCTACCGGGTTACAAAACCTATGGTAGAGAATTACGGGGAATGGAAATTTGACAATCCAAAATACCTTATTCTCAATCTGGCTTTAGGGGGTGCATACCCTTATAAAACCAATGGGGTTGAAGAACCTTATAACGGGCTACCAGAATCTACGGTTGAGCTTATAAAACAAGGAAAAGCAGAAGTTCTTATCGACTGGGTTTTAATAAAAAAGTAAAAGGAGAAATCATTAGCCGGGTACTTCCCAAAAAGTTCATTTTTGAGGATTACCATTTATTATCAGGGCTTTTAAGTTCTTCCGGAAGGGATGCGAAGAAGTGTTCTTCTGCCTGCTCTGGCATAGAATAGCGAACCGCGACTGAAATTAAAACTTAAGGTTTGTAGATCCTTTCAAAAATAAACTGGGAGAATATATTTTCCTCCTTAATCTAATTTTAAGATCATGAAAAAATATTTAATAATAATCTCTTATTTCTTTTTTGGGACCATGGGAGCATATTCCCAGAATTCGGGTTTAAAGAGTTCGGTGCAGGAGGTAGAGACCAAAGTAGATTCGGTTTTAAATCTAATGACCTTAGAGGAAAAAGTGGGTCAGATGGTGCAGTATAACGGGAGCTGGGACTTAACTGGTCCTGCTTCTGAAGTAGGCAACAAAGAGAAAGAGGAAAGACTTAAGAAAGGTCTTGTTGGTTCAATGCTTAATGTACTTTCAGTAGAGGCAACAGAGAAAGCCCAGCGAATGAACATGGAGAACTCCAGGATGAAGATCCCTTTGATCTTTGGTTATGATGTGATCCATGGTTACAAAACTATATTTCCAGTACCACTAGGCGAAACAGCCAGTTGGGATCTTGATGCAGCTAAAGAATCTGCCAGGATCGCGGCTCTTGAGTCTGTAGCAGAAGGTGTGAACTGGACCTTTTCACCAATGATAGATATTTCCAGGGATGCCCGTTGGGGTAGGATCATGGAAGGTTCTGGTGAGGACCCTTATCTAACCGCTAAAATTGCGGTAGCCAAGGTAAATGGATATCAAGGAGAAGACCTGGCAGATCCAAATACCATCGCCGCTACTGCAAAGCATTTTGCAGGATACGGACTTGCCGAAGGCGGTAAAGATTACAACGCTGTAAATATTGGAAAACATGAATTGCATAATATGGTGTTGCCTCCTTTTAAGGCGGCTGCAGATGCCGGTGTGGCAACCTTTATGAACTCGTTTAATACCATCGATGGTATTCCAGCCACCGGAAGTGAAAGATTGCAAAGAGACATTCTTAAGGGTGCCTGGGACTGGCAGGGATTTGTAGTTTCAGACTGGGGTTCGATCTCAGAAATGATCCCGCATGGTTTTGCCAGGGATAAGGTTCATGCCGCTGAAATTGCCGTAACCGCTGGTAGCGATATGGACATGGAAGGTGGAGCCTATGAAGCAGGTCTTGCGCAACTGGTGAATGAAGGGAAAATAGATGAGGCGCTAATAGATGAGGCTGTGAAAAGAATTCTTCGCGTGAAGTTCAAGATGGGACTTTTCGAAGATCCTTATAAATACATGAATGCAGATCTAAAGAAAAATGTGCCTTACGAGGAGCATAGAAAAACAGCCAGGGATATTGCAAAAAAATCCATTGTTCTATTAAAGAACGAGAACGATCTTTTACCTATAAAATCTTCTGTAAAAAAGATCGCGGTGATTGGTCCGCTGGCCGATGATAAGGATACTCCTATTGGAAACTGGAGAGCTCAGGGAGAAGCAAATTCTGCTGTTTCAGTTCTGGAAGGATTAAAAAATACCGATCTAAAGGCTAAGATGACCTATGCCAAAGGGGTAACTCTTGGTGAAGGAGAGCGTAGCTTTCTAATGCCTTTAAAGATCAATAAAACAGACAGGTCTGGAATTCCAGATGCCGTTGCCAAGGCTAAAGATGCCGAACTTGTGGTGATGGTACTGGGTGAAGATGCTTTCCAGTCTGGAGAAGGTCGCAGCCAGGCTAATATTGGCCTTGCAGGACTTCAGTTAGAGCTACTGAAGGAGGTTCATAAAGTTAACAAGAACATCGTTTTGGTGTTGATGAATGGAAGACCAATTGAAATTACCTGGGCTTCAGAAAATATACCTGCTATCGTGGAAGCATGGCAGCTAGGTACAGAGAGCGGTAATGCTATTGCCGATGTACTTCTTGGAAAATATAATCCTTCAGGTAAACTGCCGGTTTCTTTCCCAAGAGCCGTAGGTCAGGAGCCTTTGTATTATAACAGGATGAATACAGGTAGACCTTCTAACGACCAGCATGTTACCTATTCGCATTATACAGATATCACCAATGGACCATTGTATCCTTTTGGATACGGTCTTAGTTATACCAGTTTTGAATATGGAGAGCCTAATTTGTCTTCTTCAGAATTAAATACTGGAGGTTCTGCGACCTTAACCGTATCGGTAACCAATACCGGTGATGTAAAAGGTAAGGAAGTAGTACAGTTATACTTGCATGATCTTGTGGCCAGTGTAGCGAGACCAATCAAAGAACTTAAAGGTTTCGAGATGGTTGAATTGGCACCAGGAGAAACTAAGAACGTTGAGTTTACTATAGACGATAAAATGCTTGAATTCTATACAGCTTCAGAAAAGTGGGAAGCTGAAGAAGGTGAATTCGAGCTAATGGTTGGAGGAAATTCCGAAGACCTGAAGACAGTTAAATTAAATTTTAATAAGTAATGTTCAAATACTCCAGATTCATAATTACCGGAAGCTTTATAATTGGGACGTTGTTCTCTGCAAAATCACAGGAAAAGATCATTTTTCAGGATGATTTTGATGGAGATAGTCTGAACATGAACGTCTGGAATTATGAAGAAGGAGATGGTTGCCCTAATCTATGTGGCTGGGGTAATAACGAGGAGCAGGTCTACAACAGGAATTATGTTGAAGTAAAGGATGGCAACCTCGTTATTACTGCTTTAAAAAAGGATGGTGAATATTATTCCGGAAAGATCAATTCTAAAGACAAGGTAGAATTCACTTACGGAGTCATAGAGGTAAAAGCAAAACTGGCTACTGCCAAAGGACTCTGGCCGGCAATATGGATGCTGGGCTCAGATATTTCTGAGGTGGGATGGCCTGCCAGCGGAGAAATTGATATCCTGGAATATATTGGAAGGGAACGGGAAAAGGTATTTACCTCCCTGCACACTCCTGCCAGTCACGGGAATACCATTAACACCAAAAAGACCAGAATAGAGAATATAGAAGAAGGTTATCATACCTATAAAGCGGTCTGGACAGAAGAATATATAGAGTTCTTTGTGGACGGGCAATCGCTTTATAAGTTCGTTCCCAGGAAGTATGATGAGCAGCATTATCCTTTTAAAAAGGACTTCTATTTTCTTATAAATGTTGCTGTAGGTGGTAACCTGGGAGGAGCCGAGATCAATGTTGAAGCTCTGCCAGATAAGTTTTATATAGATTATATAAAAGTTACCGAATTACCTGCAGACATGTAATTTTTAAAATAAGCGGAACCTTTACATTTACTTTGTTAGCTAAATTATTGTGGATGATTAGCTAAGGTTTCGCTTTTTTTTCCTTCAGTTTATGGACTTTGTTCCATACAACTACACTTCCTTGTGTTTTATAAAACACTGAAAATGTGTATATTACATATCTAAACTTCAATGATATGAACCTACACTACCTAAAATCAGTTTTAGCCTTAATTTTTATTTTCATTTTTTCTTCCTGTGGAATGACCTACATCTACTACCAGAAAGGAAAGACCGTTAAATCAGCTTTTGCGAATAAAGGCAATCCGCCAGACCGGGTACAGGCCACCAATGTAGATATTGGCATTGGCAATTGGCGGCTGGATGCATTATCTGCTTCTCCAGATGCTAATTACCTGGCTTTAGGAATGGCAGACATCAATAGCCCAACCAGCAACAGCAATGGAAAGCTGGAGGTTTACAGCAATTTTGGAGCAAGAAAGATTTATACCTTAAATGATGCAGATCTAAAAAGTATGATCGAGGGAGAGTCAGATATTGATTATCCAAACTCGGTATATGCCTTTCACCCATTTGACCTGGGCTATGAAAATGACACTATTCTCATTGCACATATTCAGCCCTGGAATAGTTCAGATCTTATTCCACAGGATGTAGAACTCAGGATAGATCTTAAAACAGGAGAATCTACTAGTGTATCTTTCTTTCCCAGGACTAACAGGCCGGCCATGCCACAGCACGATTCAAAAAATAAATTTAATTTTGAGGTCATCAACGGTGAAATGTTCGTAAACGGAAATAAATTGAACGGAATGCCCTCGGGACTGGATCCCGATAACCACGATGAAGTAACCCTTAAGAAATAGACTGGAAGGCTTTTCCTAATTCAAATTACGTCGTTCAATAAAGAATCTTTTTAATAAAGAAGATGCTTCTTCCTGCATGATCCCTGTTTTTACTTCGGTCTTTGGGTGAAGCTGTACGCCAAATTTTCGGTAGCCGCGTTGTGGATCTTCTGCGGCGAATACTATTTTAGAGATCTGACTCCAGTAAAGTGCTCCGGCACACATCTGGCAGGGTTCCAGGGTAATGTACATGGTGCATTTCTGAAGATATTTTCCGCCAAGGAAATTTGCTGCGGCAGTGATCGCCTGCATTTCGGCATGAGCGGTCACATCATTCAGGGTTTCGGTAAGATTGTGCCCGCGGGCGATGATCTTATCATTGATCACCACGACCACGCCAACCGGAATTTCCCCTTTTTCATAAGCAGATTCGGCTTCTTCCAGGGCCTTTTTCATAAAATATTCATCGTTGAAGGGCGACAGCATGATCTCAATTTTTCCGAAAGATAGAAATTTTGAGCCTTCAATCTCGAGCTTCTGTTCACAATTCAGTTTGCTTAATGTAACTTTGCGGGGTATGGCCGGGATCCTGAAAATAATAAATACACCTGAAGACCTTCGAAAACTGAAAGAAAGTGAGCTGATTCAACTCGCCCAGGAACTTCGCAGGTTCATTATAGATATTGTTGCGACCAAAGAAGGGCATCTTGGTGCCAGTCTTGGTGTAGTAGAACTTACTATTGCCCTGCATTATATTTTTCAAACTCCCGAAGATCTCCTGGTTTGGGATGTAGGTCACCAGGCTTACGGCCATAAGATACTTACCGGTAGACGGGATATTTTTGATACCAACCGCCAGCTGGATGGTTTAAGTGGATTCCCAAAAAGAGAAGAAAGCGAATATGATACTTTTGGAGTGGGACATTCCTCTACCTCGATTTCAGCCGCGCTGGGAATGGCCATAGCCTCTAACCTTAAAGGAGAAACCGAAAAACAGCATATCGCGGTAATAGGTGATGCGTCTATCGCCAGCGGGATGGCTTTTGAAGGTTTAAATCATGCCGGGGTTACCAAAGCCAATCTGCTGGTCATTTTAAATGACAATGCCATAGGGATAGATCCCAGCGTAGGAGCTTTGAAAGAATATCTTACCAAAGCACGCGTGGGTCATAAGCCGGCCAGTAGTAATATTATTGAAGCGCTTAATTTTAAATATTTTGGACCTGTAGACGGTCATGATCTGCCAGGGCTTTTAAAGGTGCTTATAGAGATGAAAGCCATCAAGGGTCCCAAGTTCCTGCATGTGATCACAAAGAAGGGGAAAGGGCTTAAAAAGGCTGAAGAGGACCAGGTGAAATACCATGCTCCCGGAAAGTTTGAGCCTGATACAGGCGAATTACTAAAATATGATACCGACGGCCTGCCTTTAAAATATCAGGATGTTTTTGGACTAAGCCTGGTGGAGCTGGCAGAGAAAAATGAAAAGATCATAGGGATCACCCCGGCAATGCCTACGGGTAGTTCTTTAAAGTATATGATGGAAGCTTTTCCTGAAAGGGCTTTCGATGTTGGTATCGCTGAGCAACACGCAGTGACCCTATCTGCCGGAATGGCGACCCAGGGCTTTACAGTGTATTGCGCGATCTATTCTACTTTTTTGCAGAGAGCCTACGATCAGTTAATCCACGATGTGGCCTTACAGAATTTACCGGTCATTTTTTGCCTGGATCGTGCCGGATTGGTTGGCGAAGACGGAGCGACACATCATGGGGTGTTCGATATTGCCTATGCCCGGGCCATTCCAAATTTGATGATCGCAGCTCCCAGAAATGAGGTTGAGCTTAGAAACTTGCTATATACCGCGCAATTAGGCCTGGATGCTCCATTGATCATTAGATATCCGAGAGGGCGCGGCATTCTGAAAGAATGGAAACTTCCGTTTGAAAAGGTTTCGATAGGCAAAGGAGAGTGTTTAAAGGAAGGTAATGAGATCGCTGTGTTGAGCATAGGAAATATGGCAGCGAATGCAGAAGCTGCTATAGAGAAGATGGGTAATCCAGATAATATCGCGCATTACGATATGAGATTTGTGAAACCTCTGGACGGGGAATTAATGAAATCGATCTTTAAAAAATTCTCGAAAATTCTTACAGTTGAGGACGGAGTGAAAAAAGGAGGCTTTGGAAGCGAAATTTTAGAATTCGCCGCAAGTCTAGATTTTAAAGGATATATCGAGGTTTTGGGAGTGCCAGATAAATTTATTGAGCAAGGAAGTGTGGCTCAATTACAAGAAATTTCCGGAATTCACGTTGAAGGAATAAGGCAAAAGCTCGAATCTATGAGCTGATTTTTTTATTTTTGCAATTCCGAAATCTTGTGTTAGTTAAATGAAGTTCCAGATCCTACTTATCTTATTCTGCATTACATCTATAAAATCTTTTGCTTCTGATTATAAGCATCTTGTGGCAAGAGACACTACGGCAACTGATACTACAGCCACTACCGCGAAAGATACCACCAATACAGATTCCATGTTGATCTACTGGACAGAGAAGAACACCTTTGGGGTTAATCTTAGTGAAGTAGCTTTTGTGAACTGGAATTCGGGAGGTAACAATTCTGTTTCGGCATTGTTCTATGCGAATTTCCAGCGGAATTTCGAAAAGGATTACACCATGTGGAAGAATTCGGCTTCGCTTAGATATGGAATTAACGCGCAGGAAGGCCGGGAAATAAGAAAGACCGAAGATGAGTTAAGGATAAATTCTTCCTTTGGTTTTAGACAGGACAGCACTTCCAACTGGTATTACTCAGGTAAATTCAGTTTTAACTCACAGTTTTCCAACGGTTATAAATATCCCGATACCGAGGTGGCGATCTCGAGATTCATGGCTCCAGGCTACACCTTCCTGGGAGGTGGGACAGAATATTCAGATCCTGTGCAGGACCTTACCGTTTATCTTTCCCCGGTAACCTTTAAATCTACTTTTGTGCTGGACCAAAGACTCGCAAATGAAGGAATGTTCGGGGTGGAACCGGCAGTAACAGATGAGCTTGGTAATATTCTCCGGGAAGGAGAGAATGTGAGAACAGAATTCGGTTTCCTGGTCACCAGCGGTTATAGCAAAGAGGTCTGGGAAAATATAGATGTCAATAACCAGCTGAGCCTGTATTCAGACTACCTCAATAAATTCGGAAATATAGATGTGGACTGGCAATTGGCCGTCAACATGAAAGTGAACGAATTTGTGAAAGCCAACGTGGGCACACATATTCGCTATGACGATGATGTAAAGTTCAAGGAAGATACGAACGGAGATGGTAAACTTGAAACTTCAGGACCTCGTGTTCAGCTAAAACAAATGTTGGGTGTAGGTGTCGTCTACGAGTTCTGAACTTATAAACTTTGTCCCTTATATTTTTTGAACGAGGCTACGGTCATGCCATCGGTTAATGAAGCCGTATAAGAACAAATTCCAATCAGTTTTTCATAAACAGAATCGCTATCCTGTAATGGGTTTAGCTCCGGTACAGATTTCAACACGAGTTTAGTGAAATTAGAATTTTCATCATCTCCTTCCGGAAGCAATGCCCTGGTATAAATATCCAGGAGATAGGAGAGCATCCTGTAGCCCGCGATCTCCTTGCTTATCACTTCCTCGCTTTGATAGATCTTTTCAATACTTATCTTAATGATATCCTTGATCTGCGCTTCGTAATGGCTCATATTGAATAAAGACTCATGGAATTCTCCATTGAGGATCGCCTCTTCGTTTTTAATAAAAATGTCGGCGGCTTCTACGATAAGGGTATTAATGGCCAGGGACCGCAAATAAGCTAACCTGTCTGCCGTGCTTTTTAGCTGGTTATATTTAGAAGTATTGATATTGTCCTTTACCAGTTTGATGAGGTATTCCAAGGCATAATCTTCATCGATAAGCCCAAGATTGATGCCGTCTTCAAAATCGATGATGGTATAGCAAATATCGTCTGCAGCTTCTACCAGGAATGCTAACGGATGCCTGGAATAACCAATATCCTTTCCTTCGCGGGTCTTTTTCAAGCCAAGTTCTTCAGCCACTTCCTCGAAAATGGCTCTTTCACTTTGGAAGAATCCGAATTTCTTGTCTTCAATTTTCCTTGAAGGTTTATGCGGAAGAGATTCCTTTGGATACTTGGTAAAAGCTCCAAGGGTGGAATAAGATAACCTGAGACCACCGGTGATCCCCGGACGGTTTTGAGTAAGTATTTTAAAGCCATTGGCGTTACCTTCGAACTTTACCAGGTCCTGGAATTCTTTTTCTGAAAGTTGATCCTTAAATCGTTTTCCCTTTCCATGGCTGAAGTATTCGCCAATCGCCTTTTCTCCCGAATGCCCAAAGGGAGGATTGCCAATATCATGAGCCAATGCTGCCGCGGCGACAATTGCACCGAAGTCGTTCATCTGGTATCCGAAAGTATCCTTAAGATGAGGGTGTTTTTCTATAAGTTTCTGCCCGGCCAGTCTTCCTAGAGAGCGCCCAACTACCGAAACCTCAAGGCTGTGGGTAAGCCTGGTATGTACAAAATCTGTTTTTGAAAGGGGAATAACCTGGGTCTTGTCCTGTAAACTTCTAAAGGCCGAAGAAAATATGATCCTGTCATAATCTACTTCAAAACCTAGCCTGGTTTCGTTCTGTTCTTTTCTTAATCTTTTATGCGTGTCTCCAAAACGTTTGAGAGATAGAAGTTGTTCCCAGTTCATTGTAAAGTTTTCAGTATAAGAATTGGCTGTTCAGGGCCCGAATTTAATAAAAAAGAAGTTTTAATCAGCTTTGCAGGTGTTTCAAAAAAAAAGGGGAAGTAAAAACTACCTCCCCTTTTCAATTCAAATTTGAATTAGCCAAAATTTTAAGATCCGCACATAAGGCAATCGTCTCCTTCAGCCTCTTTCGATTGAGCGATGATCGCTCTTAATTCCTCAGGAGACAAAGCTCCTTCTTCTTCAGATTGATGAGAAATTACCGGTTGAGGTTTCGCCTGAAGTTTTTCTGCTGCTTTCGCCGGCGCTTCAGACACTGCTGCTACGGGTTCTTTTTTCTTTTCTTTTTCCAGGGTGAATTTAATAGCATCCACCGCAGATTTGGTTCGAAGATAATACATTCCTGTTTTGAGTCCGCTTTTCCAGGCGTAAAAATGCATCGAGGTCAGTTTGCTGTAATTCGCATTTTCCATGAAAAGGTTAAGCGATTGCGACTGATCTATGAAATATCCTCTGTGCCTCGACATATCGATAATATCTTTCATGCTCATTTCCCAAACCGTCTTGTAAAGCTCTTTCAGGTCATCTGGGATCACGTCGATATCCTGCACAGAACCGTTGTTACGCATAATAGCGTTCTTAACATCTTCTGTCCACAGATCTCTGGAAACAAGATCTTCCAGTAAATGTTTGTTCACTACGATAAATTCTCCTGAAAGTACTCTTCTGGTATAAATATTCGAAGTGTATGGTTCAAAAGCTTCGTTATTTCCAAGGATCTGGGAAGTAGAGGCAGTCGGCATCGGCGCTAAAAGAAGGGAGTTCCTAACTCCATTTTTCATTACCTGCTTGCGCAATTTTGCCCAGTCCCATCTTCCGCTAAGCTCTTCATCTTTAATTCCCCAAAGGTTATACTGAAATTCTCCCTGGCTAATAGGTGAGCCTTTAAAGGTTGAATAAGGTCCTTCTTCTTTGGCCATTTCCATGGAAGCGGTTACGGCAGCGAAATAAAGAGTTTCAAAGATCTCCTGGTTAAGTTTTTTAGCTTCATCTGAAGTAAATGGCATTTTTAGCTTGATAAAAGTATCTGCCAGTCCCTGTACTCCCAGTCCTACCGGGCGATGACGCATGTTGGAATTCTCAGCTTCCTTAACCGGGTAGTAATTTCTGTCTATTACCTTGTTAAGGTTCCTGGTCACTCTTTTGGTGATCTTGAAAAGCTCCTTGTGGTCAAATTCATCTCCTTTCACGAACATAGGCAAGGCAATAGAAGCAAGGTTACAAACCGCAACTTCATCTGCACTGGTATATTCAAGGATCTCTGTACATAAGTTGGATGAGCGAATGGTTCCAAGGTTTTTCTGATTGGACTTCCTATTCGCCGCATCTTTATAAAGCATATAAGGGGTTCCGGTCTCGATCTGAGATTCCATGATCTTTTCCCAAACCTCCCTTGCTTTTATTGTTCTTCGGCCTTTTCCTTCAGCCTCGTATTTTTCGTATAATTTTTCAAATTCATCGCCGTAAGTGTCATAAAGGCCCGGGCATTCATGTGGACACATTAACGTCCACTTACCATCTTCCTGAACTCTTTTCATAAAAAGATCTGGCATCCACATAGCGTAGAATAGGTCACGTGCACGCATTTCTTCTTTTCCATGATTCTTTTTAAGATCTAGAAAATCAAAAATATCTGCATGCCATGGCTCAACGTACATGGCGAAAGAACCTTTTCTTTTTCCGCCGCCCTGGTCAACATACCGGGCAGTGTCGTTAAAAACCCTTAGCATGGGAACGATCCCGTTAGAAGTCCCATTGGTTCCCGAAATGTAGGAGCCCGTCGCTCTAACGTTGTGAATTGAAAGTCCTATCCCGCCGGCAGACTGTGAGATCTTTGCCGTTTGTTTTAAAGTATCATAAATACCATCGATACTGTCGTCTTTCATGGTTAATAAAAAACATGAAGACATTTGTGGCTTAGGAGTTCCTGAATTGAAAAGCGTTGGAGTAGCGTGTGTGAAATATTTTTTAGACATCAGCTCATAGGTTTCTATGGCTGCGTCCAGATCATCAATGTGAATACCTATAGAAACCCTCATTAGCATGTGCTGAGGTCTTTCTGCGATCTCCCCGTTCAATTTCAAAAGGTATGATCTTTCCAGGGTTTTAAATCCGAAATAATCATAGCCGAAATCACGGTTATATATGATGGTGGAATCCAGTTTTTCACGGTTATCCATCACCACCTTATAAACTTCGTCTGAAAGTAAAGGAGCTTTTTCTCCGGTACGCGGATTTACATATTCATATAAATCTGTCATTACCTCAGAGAAGGTCTTTTTCGTATTCTTATGCAGGTTAGAAACAGAGATCCTGGCGGCAAGTTTAGCATAATCTGGATGCGAGGTCGTCATGGTCGCGGCGATCTCAGCAGCAAGGTTATCCAGTTCGCTGGTGCTTACGTTATCATAAAGTCCCTCGATCACCCGCATGGCAACTTTAACCGGGTCTACAAGTTCGTTAAGTCCATAACAGAGTTTTTTAACTCTCGCGGTGATTTTGTCGAACATAACGGGCTCCTTTCTCCCGTCTCTTTTTACTACATACATACGCTAAAAATTTAGTTAGTCGGGCTAAGAAACCCCTGGGAAGTAGGTCTGGTATTCCCATTCCGGCTGGTTAGGCCGTGTTAATAAATTAAATATTCCGGATGAAAATATTAAAGGTCAACGTGCGCCGCGTTGGGGGACACAGCGCAGTTGCACTTTAGAAATCAGCATCAAAGCTGATCTCATCTGATTCTTTGTCTTTGTTCATAACTCCTGCTTTCTGGTATTCGCTTACGCGCTTTTCGAAGAAATTGGTTTTACCCTGCAGGTTGATCATATCCATAAAGTCGAATGGATTGGTCACATTGTATTCTTTCTCACATTCCAGTTCTACCAGAAGCCTGTCTGTAACAAACTCCAGGTACTGGGTCATTAACTTGGCATTCATTCCAATTAAACTAACCGGAAGTGATTCAGTAACGAATTCACGTTCTATGTTCAGAGCATCGATAATGATCTCTCGTATTTTTTCTTTAGGTACTTTGTTCACCAGGTGATGGTTGTGCAGGTGTACTGCAAAATCACAATGCATTCCTTCATCTCTTGAGATTAGCTCGTTAGAGAAAGTCAGGCCAGGCATTAAACCACGTTTCTTTAACCAGAAGATCGAACAGAAAGCTCCGGAAAAGAAGATTCCTTCTACCGCTGCAAAAGCAATTAGTCTTTCGGCAAATGAATCAGATTCGATCCACTTTAGGGCCCAGTCTGCTTTTTTCTTGATAGCCGGGAAAACCTCTATTGCTCTGAATAACTGGTCTTTCTCCTTGTCGTCTTTTACGTAAGTGTCTATCAGAAGAGAATAAGTTTCAGAATGGATGTTTTCCATCATGATCTGGAAACCATAGAAGAACTTGGCTTCAGAATACTGAACTTCATTTACGAAGTTCTCGGCCAGGTTCTCATTCACGATCCCGTCTGAAGCGGCAAAGAAGGCGAGGATATGCTTGATAAAATAACGCTCGTCTGAACTTAATTTGTTACTCCAGTCGGTAAGGTCCTGGTGAAGATCGATCTCTTCTGCGGTCCAGAAACAAGCCTCCATTTTTTTATACCAATCCCAAATATCATGGTGCTTAATTGGGAAGATTACAAAGCGATCTTTGTTCTCTTGTAAAATGGGTTCGTTTTGGGCCATAATTGTTAAATTTTTAAGTCTTTGTGGTTCTGAGTGAAAAGTCTTTAACAAATATTTAAAAATGAGACAGATAATGAAAGAAATAGGTGTAAACGTTTTCAACAAAGTTTTCAACACAGCTCAAGTCTCAATTTTCGTAGTGAAATGGTTAAAATGATATTTAATGTTTTGTAATTCAGTGTTTTATAAATTGTTAATAATTTAATAACCTGAAAAAGGAAAGATTTAGTAAAAGCGTTTTGAACAGAGACGGAAATGATAGAAATATTGGCTGAAATGAGGTATTATTCTAAGCGAAAACCGGTAAAAAAATTACCGGTTTTCTAGAAAACAGAATTAATTTTTTGGTTGGTCCACCTATAAAAATCTGTGGGATAGATGAAACTATAATTCTGAAATTATCATTTAGTCATAACAGGAGCACAACGTATCCTGCCATTTGTAATATTTCTATGGGGGGAGAAATGAAAAGAATGGATCTTCCTTTCAAATTGACGATTAAATATAGCTAAAATTTAATTCAATAAGGAATATAAACGCCTGTAAATTAAGATTATCGGGATTTTTCCGGCTGAATTTCCTTGGCGATCACTTCCAGTTCGTTATACCAGTCTTCGCCAAATTTCCTGATAAGCGCATCTTTTACGAACTTATAGATAGGTACCTGTAATTCTGCTCCCAGGCTACAGGCATCATCACAAATTTCCCATCTATGATAATTTACCGCAGAAAAGGCTGAGTATTCCTGTATCCTTACCGGATAAAGATGACAGGAAACCGGTTTTTTCCAGTCGATATCTCCTTGGTTGTAAGCTTCTTCAATTCCGCATAGAGCGGTACCTCTATCATCAAAAGTAACATAAGCACAATCTGCATTGTTGATCAACGGAGTCTCAATTTCACCATTTTCCCTGGTGATATAAACTCCCTGTTTCTCGATCGCTTCTATGCCTTCTTTTCTAAGGTAGGGCTTAACTTTAGGATAAATTTCTTCCATTATGGCCCTTTCTTCAGGCTCTACCGGAGCTCCTGCCTCACCATCGATACAGCAGGCACCCTTGCAGGCTGAAAGGTTGCACACAAAATCATTTTTAATGATCTCCTCTGATACTAAAGTCTTCCCTAATTGAAACATGGCGCAAAGATAATTTTCTATGTTTTAAGGCGAAGAAATAAGCCGATAAAATTTACATAAATTTAACTTGGCTACCCGATTGTCAATCAGATAAGTTGAAGTATTTTTGCCGCCAATTTTGAAAACAGGTAGTTATGTTTAAAGTGTTAGATTTCAGGCAGATATTTACGGCAGGGATGGTGCTTTTTGCAGTGATAGATATTATTGGAAACATCCCAATTATTATCGATCTTAGAAAAAAAGTAGGTCATATACAGAGTGAGAAAGCCTCGATCGTGGCAGGAATTATTATGGTGGTATTTCTTTTCCTGGGAAAAGAGATCCTTAATCTTATTGGTATAGATGTAAATTCTTTTGCCGTGGCAGGTTCATTTATCCTTTTCTTTCTGGCCTTAGAAATGATCCTGGGGATTAGTCTTTATAAGGACGATGCACCAGAAACGGCTTCCGTTGTTCCTCTGGCTTTTCCATTGATCGCCGGAGCAGGAACCATGACCTCTCTTGTTTCCCTTCAGGCAGAATATGAAACTGTAAATATCATTGTTGCTATCTTTATCAATATTATATTTGTATACCTGGTTCTAAAATCTTCCTCGAGAATCGAGAAGATTCTTGGATCCCAGGGGATTAATGTAATTAGAAAGGTTTTTGGAGTGATACTACTTGCTATTGCCGTGAAACTTTTCGCAGCAAATATTCAGAATTTATTCTCATGAAGTATTTTATTTATACCATCATATTTTTAGCCCTTGCATTTATTGGAGTTAGCGCCAGTGCTCTTGATTTTCAAGATATAAACAGCGGCGACAGCGCCAATGCATTGATCGTGATGCTGGCCAGTCTTTGTGTGATCGTTCTTATGATCATACTTTTAGTTTCAAGAACGATCTCTAAAAAACACCAGTAATCCTATGGATTTTGATCTATTGATCATAGGTGGCGGTGCCGCCGGACTTTCCTGTGCGATGGTCGTAGGTTCAGGTTTGCAGAAAAACTTTGCGAAAAACAAAAAAGCAGGAATTATCCTGCATCAAAGATCATCGCATTTACAGTCTGCCTTGTTGAAAAATGTCTTCGGAATTGCTCCTGGAACCAACGGTGGTGATGTGCTGAAGGAAGGTGTAGGTCATTTGGCTGAAGTGTATCCAGAAATGCATCAGATTTCAGGAGAAAAAGTGAAAGAGGTCCAGCAGATAGATGGTGGCTACAGGGTCATAACTAACAAATCTGAATTTAATTCCAGAATGCTAGTGATCGCTACCGGTTATACAAGTCCTTTTAGGATCAAAGGTCTGGAGCAATATCTAATTCCGCATAAAAAGGCGAAAACCGCCAAGAACAGGATTCAGTTACAGAATGACGATCATCTGGTAAAACCGGGATTGTATGTCGCGGGGACGCTTGCAGGATGGAGAAGCCAGTATGCTATCGCCACCGGTAGTGGTGCAGCCGTGGCTACAGATATTCTAACCGAATGGAACAACGGTGAGCACACCAAGGTGCATGATAAGTTAGAGTAAATAGAAAAGTGCCACGCAAACGGGCAGGCTTATAATTGCTGAAGCCATAAAGGTTTGCTGAAGATTCCTGAAAAGCAAGGCTCTTTTTAATTGCTTGGTGAATTCCGGGTCTTCGGTTGCTTTGATCTGATCTTTTAGTACACTCCGGGAAACGTTAGAAGAGCTTATTAGAATTTCCTTTCTTAAGAAGAGGTAGGCGCTGTTATCCATCAGTCTGAAACATACTGCGATTATGAACAGGAATAATGGTGTAAATGGCCAGATCTCAGACAAGTATTCTAAAATTTTTTGCATGGAATGTCCAAAATATTATTTTTCATTGGACAACTGTATTACTTTCTCAATTAATCGGTCATCTTCATTTAAATACCGTTCAAATACATTAGTTCCGAATAATTGCTGTGCAATTTCAGCCTTTAAATACTTCTTTAAAAGAGGTTTGTGAGATTCGCTGGTAGATTTCAGGCCAATATTCAATTGTCGTAAATATCTGTCAAAATCATTGATCATTTCATCGGTAATATTGATCTCATTTCTGAACTCTTCCTTGCTAATGGAGTTGTAATATTCCCGGTTTTCTTCGAGTATAGAAAATACAAACCTGCTCATGTAGCCGGCACGAAGTAAAAAGGTGAGTTTTTCCTTTTCAGAATCGGTGTCCTTGGGCACAAAAATATCAGGGATAATTCCTCCGCCTCCATAAACCACTTTGCCTCCGGGGGTAACATACCTAAGAGAATCGTTCACTTCGATACTGTCTTCACTGTTCAATTCGCCATTCTTATAACGCTGCATGTAATCATTGAAGTAGCTTTCATTACCGTTATCATATGGTTTTTGAATAGACCTGCCGGTTGGGGTGTAATATCTTGCTATGGTTAGGCGAACTGCGCTACCATCGCCAAGTTCCATTTCGCGCTGAACAAGTCCTTTCCCATAGGAGCGGCGGCCAATAATGGTACCCACATCGTTATCCTGAAGCGCTCCGGCAACCACTTCGCTAGCCGATGCAGAATTTTCATTGATCAGCACGTATACTTTTCCATCTTCGAACCTACCTTCTCTTTGCGCATAGGTCTCTTCGATGGCTCCGCTTTTATTTTTGGTGAAAAGGATCAGTTTATCATCCTTAATGAATTCATCGGCAATATTGATGGCTTCAGATAAATAACCTCCGGGATTATCCCTTAGGTCCAGGGCCAGTTCCTTAGCACCTTTGGCCTTTAATTCTGTAATGGCATCGCTGAACTCCTTATAAGTGGTTTCAGAAAAACGGTCTATTTTTATATAACCAAGTCTATCGGTCAGCATATAAGATGCATCCACACTTTTCAATGGAACCTTTCCCCTTTTTATCTTGAAAGTAAGCAGGTCTTTAATGCCCTTGCGTAAAACCTTCAGGGTTACTTTGGTGTTTTCCTTTCCTTTTAACTGCGTAGTGATGGAATCATCGCTGATATCCAGGTTGAAAAGTTTCTTGCCGTTGGCGTACAAAATTCTGTCTCCACCGCGTATTCCAATTTTTTCGCTGGGACCACCTTCCAGTGCTTTAATCACCACAATGGTATCCTGAATATTATAGAAACTTACGCCAATACCCACAAAATCACCTTTCATGTTTTCGGTGACCCTGGCGTATTCTTCTTTTGGGATATAGACCGAGTGCGGATCGAGGTTCTCCAGGATCTTATTCACCGTCACATCAACGATGCTGTCTGTATTCACATCGTCTACATATTCGTAGTCGATATAATCTATAAGGCGGTTTAATTTTTGTTTTTTGGGATTGGCTGTAAAAAGCTCGTCTGAAGGATCAAAATTTAATCGTGCACCCAGGATAAGCCCAATGGCGCAGGCAATGCTTAATAACAGCGGTGTGTATATTTTATTCTTCCCTTTCAATCTTCAAGTTCGCTTATCTGCTCAAGTTCTACTCCTGCTTTCTCTAAAAATTCCAGTCCGGAGTTATCTTTATAATCAATATGATAAACCAGCCTGCTAATACCAGATTGGTGTATCAATTTACTGCATTCCTTACAGGGAGACATGGTAATATACAAAGTGGCATCTTTACATGATTGCGTGGAGCCGGCAACTTTAAGGATCGCATTGGCTTCAGCGTGTAGAACGAACCACTTGGTATAGCCTTCCTCATCTTCACAAAAGTTTTCAAATCCAGAAGGCGTTCCGTTATATCCGTCAGAAATGATCATTCTATCCTTAACAATTAACGCGCCAACCTGTTTTCTATTACAATGAGATAATTTACTCCATTCTCGGGCAATTCTCAAATATGCTTTATCGAATTTTTGTTGTTTTTTCTTATTCATGGAAATAGGCAAAGACTAATGGGTCTAATAATAAATAATAGACTGCAAATTAAAGGATTATTGGCAGAAAATCTTCTGAAAAATTGAATATCTAAAGCGCCAGGTAACTATCGATCAAAATAGGTAGAACGATCCCGGTGACAATGGATGCGGTAACAAGTATCCAGTCCCTTTTAGATACTTTGAATACATTCTGAAGTAAGAAACCAATGATCATAACGCCCAGAACAACGATCACCTGGGCAGCTTCTATCCCCAGAGCGAATTCTATAAGCGGCAGAAATTTACTATCTGAACCTGCAGCGATCATTTTAAAATAGGAAGAAAAGCCAAGCCCGTGAATGAGTCCGAAGAAAACCGTGGTGAAATAAAGTATATTGAAATTGGTATTTCTAACCTTCTTTCCTGCCGTGGCAATATCAAAAATGGCTGTAGCCAGAATAGTTACCGGGATGAGGAATTCCACATAATTTGAATCTACCCTTACAATCTCGTAAACCGATAGAAACAGGGCGAGGGTATGCCCCAGGGTGAATAAGGTCACCAGCCACAAAACTCGTTTCCAGGTACTAAAACCATAGGAAGCAACCAGCACGATCAAAAAAAGTACATGGTCGTATGCCTGCCAGTCCAGAACATGGTCCAGACCAAGCTTGAAGTAAAGCCAAAATTGGGACATATATAACTTTTAAAAAGGAAAGACCCGAAAATACAACTTATTCATCGAAAAGCAAAGATGAATAACTATTCCAAAAATCTAAAGAACTACAAGATTAGAACATTGAGAATACCTCTTTAGTGGTATTTTTTCACTCGGTAGCTGTGCATAACTTAGCTATGCCAAATAAATGATAATCGTAGATAGCTTCATTGCATTTGGAAATTTGGGTAGGGACGAATTTCCAGACTGTTTTTCTTCTTTGGTGTAGAAAGATCATTATGATTCCAGAAGCTAATATTCATCAGACTTATTTGGCATAAAAGCCTTTAGAAATTTTCTGGAGGCTTTTTGTATTTTCAGTAGCCGGGATTGGTTCTGAAAATGCGCATTAGGGTATACCGGAATTTTTATAATTCCTATATTTACCCTTACTATAGTTCTATTTTTATGGATAAGGATCTCAAGAAGATCACAGATTATTGGAAAGAGATATATTCCAGCCGGGTGAAGGAGTATAGACCATTTGAAATCTCACAGGATTTTAAGAAGTATGCCTCCATGTTCGCCCCGGGAAACTCCTATTTTTATATTGTAAATACCCATGATTTTGAACTGGAATATATTTCAGAATCAGTTAAAGAATTTGTGGGAATGGATGCCAGCAAGGTAGAACTTAAAGATCTGCTGGAAACCTTACTGCCAGAGGAGATCCAGCATATTTATCTAAAGGGGAAAGTGATCAGTGATTTTTATACCTCGTTTCTGGATGAGGAAGAGGTTCTCAGCTATAAAAACATGTACTCCTACCGGATGAAAGATCACACCGGGCAGGTGAGAACCATGCTTTACCAGGCAATTCCGCTAAGTGTTCTTGAAAATGGAATGCCCGAGCACGTTCTATGTATACAAACAGATGTATCCCATCTAAAGGTAACCAGCACCAGCGCGGTATCCTTCATTAATATGGACGACGGTAAGTGTTATTTCAATGTAGAGACCTCTAAAGGGGAATTTGATCCCGAGGCCTGCGAAGGAGGAAAAAAGGATCTTTCTGAGTTGTTTTCTGAAAGGGAAAAACAAATAGTGATAAGATTATCGAGAGGTCTGAATGCTGGCCAGATCGCGAAAGACCTTAATCTTTCCCATCATACCATAAAAACGCACCGAAGAAACATTTTGCAGAAAAGCGGTTGTACCAATACTACCGAGCTGGTCGCGAAATGTCTTACCAACGGAATAATTTCTCCGAGCTTAAACTAGGGTACTCTAACATATATGATCACGAAATCATTCAATTTAGTTACTATACTTTCGCTATATACTATCAGAACTGCTGAAAATGAAGCATTGCAGAATGATCTGATTTAAGGAATTGTATAAAATGAAATAGAGAAAAAAACTGGAAAACAGCGAATTGAGAAATAAGCAAGTTTTCATTTTTCTAAACCAAAATTTTTATATTTTTGCCGTCCACAAGCTCGAGTGGCGGAATTGGTAGACGCGCTGGATTCAAAATCCAGTTCTTTCGGGAGTGCGGGTTCGATTCCCGCCTCGAGTACAGCAAACCCTGGTAGATCTTCTACCGGGGTTTTTCTATTTAATGGACTTCGGTATTCATAAGTTTTTGCCGAAAAACAGTAAGGTTTTGCTTAATTTCAGACCAAAGCCAGGCCTGCAGCAATGCCGGCTTTTTAATTTATAATATATGTCTAAAAAGAGAAATATAGATTATTCGGTCCTCGAGCTTGCCGTGGTAGGACAGGATATTCCACATCATACAGTATTTGAAAATAGCGTTGAAATGGCTCGCACCGCAGAATCCCTGGGTTATAAAAGGTTCTGGCTTGCAGAACATCACAATATGGTGAGTATTGCCAGTTCTGCCACCACTGTCCTTATGAGTCATATCGCTTCAAAAACCGATAAGATCAGGATAGGATCTGGCGGGATCATGTTGCCAAATCATTCCCCGCTTATTGTTGCTGAACAATTTGGAACTCTTGGTTCTCTCTATCCAAACAGGATAGATATGGGACTGGGAAGGGCGCCGGGAACAGACCAGGTGACCGCTCATGCGATACGTAGTGACAGGATGAATTCGGTATTTAAATTTCCGCATGAAATAGATGAGATTCAGCGTTATTTCAAAAATGAGAATGGCAGCACCAAAGTAAGAGCCACCGTGGCCGAAGGAGTTGAAGTACCTATGTATGTTTTGGGATCCAGTACAGATAGCGCCCATGTTGCCGCTGCTAAAGGATTGCCATATGTTTTTGCAAGTCATTTCGCACCTGCGCAATTGTTCCAGGCGATGGAGATCTATTATCGGGAATTTCAGCCTTCAGAATATCTGGATGAACCTTACAGTATTGCCGGTATTAATGTTATCGCGGCAGATTCACAGGAAGAGGCAGATAAGATTTCTACCAGCTCCCTGAAAATGATGCTGGGGGTGATGACGGGTAATTTAGATTACCTGCAAAGGCCAGTAGAAATGACCCCAGATCTTATTCAGCTAAGAGACAATCCTTCTTTACAGCGAATGCTGCAGTATTCCTTTGTTGGGGATAAGCAGCTAGTGAAGGAAAAAACGGTAGATTTCCTGAAACAAACCGGGGTGAACGAAGTTATCGTGGCCTCCCATATTTATCATCAGGAAGACAGGCTAAGATCTGCGAGAATATTTTCTGAAGTGATGCAAGAGATCAATGCGGCTTAATGCTTAAATATTAAACTTCCTTAAAATAAGATTTGATTCTGTTTAAATTCAGTTAAAAATCTGGTTATAAGCTGCTTTCATGGCATTTTTAAGTGGAAAAATTTTACCTTAAAAAGAAAAATTATGGAAGAGAAAGTTAAGATAAAGTCTATTGGCCAGGTTACTCACGATGTAAAACGTTTTGTAACTGAAAAACCTTCAGGATATGATTTCACTCCGGGTCATGCTACCGAAGTTGCTATAAACAAAGAGGACTGGAAAGATGAAAAACGCCCCTTCACTTTTACCAGTCTTCCAGATGCAGATGAACTGGAATTTACCATTAAGATCTATCCAGATCACGATGGCGTTACCGAGCAACTGGATAGTTTAAAACCGGGAGATGAACTGATCGTTAGTGATACCTGGGGTGCCATAGAATATAGAGGGCCCGGGTATTTTATCGCGGGTGGTGCGGGCATCACGCCGTATTTAGCGATTCTTAGGGATTTGAGAAGGAATAATGAACTGGATGATAATCACCTCATTTTTTCAAATAAGACAGATAAGGATATTATCCTGAAAGATGAGCTCGATAGCATGCTCGGCGAGAATGCGACCTATGTGATCACAGATCAGGAAGATACCAGTTATACCAAAGCCTATTTGGATGAGGATTTTTTAAAGAAAGAAATCAAGGATTTTGACCGCCGATTCTATGTATGCGGACCTCCAAAAATGACTGAATCCATCGGAGATATTCTTGAAAAGCTGGGAGCAAATCCAGATTCGATTCAATTAGACGATCAATAGAAGTTATTACTAAGTTCTTTCCAGGAAAAATTAGAGGTCCTGAACTATGAAGATCGCATTTTTGTTAAGGTCATAGAAACCAAATTCACTGGTATTCCAAGTTGTTTTGAGCCTCAATTTATCTTCAGGAACCGTTCCTCTTTTTACAAATTCCCTGAATAAAGGCTCAATGTCCTTTACAAAGATCTTTATTACAGACCCGCCCAGTAGCGGGTCTTCCTTTGTATCTGCATGCCATTGCAGGTGAATGCACAGGTTTTCCCTGCCCAATACGGCATACATTTCATCTTTGTGCAAGACTTGAAAACCGGCATAGGTATGATACCAATTCACATCCCTTTCTACATCCTGGCTGGGCAATACAGGTGATATTTCTAAAAATCCTGAATCCATCTTTCCTTTAAATTCAAATTTTATTCCATTCCCAGAGGCCGTATTTCAAGTCATCTGGAAGTTTAAAGCTGCAACGTTTTAAAGTTAAAAGGATATTGCCGCGGTGATGAGCCTCATGATGAATAAAATAGCCAAGAAGCGGAACCACGCCGCGTTTGAAGCCTTTCACCTGCCCGTCATTTTCAATTCCTTTTTTTAACATTTCTGCGACCAGGTCTGCGGTGATATTATGACAATCGATCAAAAAAGGGATTGTCTTTTCATCACTAGCCTTGATCGTTGCCAGGTCTGAAACCATGTTTTTATCAAATCTTTCTAGTTTCCAGTACCTCACATTGTACAAATGCGCCAGTTGGTGGCCTACACCTCCGCCCCCTCTTTTAGAGGTCGTAAAGGCGAGGGATTCTTCGGTAATAGAATTGAGTAATTTCAGGTTGGTTCTATGGTTTATAAACCATGTTTCCAGGATTTGTTTTTTGATAGTTTCCATTCAGGGCAAATTACAAAAGTTTTCAATTACCAGTGGATTGGTTAACGCGCTAACAGTTAGGTTTCTATTTCATTTTCAATTAGAGCAAGGATCCTTTCGATCTCTTTCATAAGAGGCTCATAATGTTGATTTTCAGTAACGATACTTGTAAGTATATACACCAGCAAATTATTCTCAAATTCGCGCGAGTTGATAATTTCCAGGTTACTCTGATAGCTTCCTGCCTGTGGTAATCCCATGTCTTTAGTGGTGATGCCTACATGGTCCAGGATCGTACGAATGCTGGCATTATTACTTCGGAATAGATCAAGCACTTCTTCACGTTCCGCAGCCAGGGAAAGTTCCTGGTGATGCACACTTTGTATAAAAGACTCCCAGCCGGTGAGATGTATGCGTAACTCAGGATTCGAAATATCTTCCAGGCTTCCCGAATTTATCAATTCATTCAGGAAAGAGTTATTTGGATTATAAGCGATCTCATTTGAGAAGGAATTATAAAGGAATTCAGACAGTTCTTTTTCCGGAATATTCGTGGAATCATCTATAAAAGCTACAATTTTCTTGGAGTTCTGGTAGTTCAATCTGTTGACCTCGACAAGGTTTTGCAACATGTATTTGTTCTGTTGAAATACGTTCCTAAGCCCTTCCAGGTAGAACTGTTCTTTCTTGGCAATAATGCGATCCTGGTTCCAGTTATTGATCGCCAGGGCTATCAGGATCCCAATGACCACAAGGGTGATCTCACCCACGGCATAGATCAGATATTTACTGAATTTTCCATCCTGTACAAGTTTGTGCCTTAATCTTCTGAAGAATCTCAACATTAATAACCAGGTTTTACGGCTATTAATTTAATATAAAGTTTTGAAAAACAGTTTCTTGATGTATATGTGGGATTAACTCCTTACGAGTGTTCTAATCCTGAAGGATCTTCTTCATCCGGTAATTGGTGATCAAAACGCCATTCCTAATATTTTGATTTTCCTTTTCCATCTTAAAACCATTTAGCTCAAAGAAAGCCAAGGCAGTTTTACTAACATCTGCGGTCAGTTCATAATGCCCAAGTTCCAATGCTTCCTTTTCCAGTTGCGCTAAAAGTTGCTTCGCAATTCCCTTTCTGAAATGTTTATAATGAACATACATAAAGTCTATATAACAACCACCTTTTAGAGAAGCGAAACCAACTAAGGTGTCTTCAATTTTCGAGAGTAGAAAGTATTGGTCTTTTATTGCTTCTGTCCATCGGGAAGTATTTTTCACCGATGAAATCCAGGTATTTATTTGTGCAGGGTTGTAATGGGCAGGGCCGGCAGCCTTTATGGTCTGCACAAATAGCTTTTGGATTTCTTCGAGATCTGAGATGCTTGCTTTAAAGAATTTGAGTCTCTTCTCCACGATCTTAACTCAAATAAACAAGGGCTAAAAAGGCCGGTATGCTAATACACATGGAGATGATCGCCGGTTTGATCCAGCTCTTCTTTTCATATTCCACGTCTTTGCCCAAATATCTGTTCCAGAAATATTCGTTCAGGATTAATGCTCCCAGGATATTTAGTGGAATCGACCAGTTTGATGCGGCCTTGACCGATTGGATCGTATAGATGATCCCGACTACATAAATAAAAACAAAGATGAGGACCTGGTAAATTCCTTTTTTCTCCCCGGCTTTTTTAAGGTTGCTTAGAAGCAATACCGTTCCGAACAGGATAGAGAATAAGCCTGAAAATACCAGTATCAATCTTTTTGAATAAAATTCTGGAAGTTTCTCAGCGGTCCTTTTTTCGGTTCCGGTTTCTGCCTGGTTGTTTTCTGTATAATTATCGTTCATTTCTATGCTAATATTCCTGGATCATCTATGCCTGTGATCCTTAAAATTTTATGGGACTCTATTTAGTGAATTGACTGATCAGGTTTTTATGTTCAGGGAATTTGGAAATAAGTTCCTCCCTGGAAGGAAGCTCAAAATCTTCAAAACTGAATCCCGGCGAAACCGTACAGCCCACCAGCGAAAAGTCATCTTTATTCATCACTTCTGCGGCAAACCAGTCGCCGGCTTTTACCACCAACTGCGGTTGCTCTCCGTTCAAAAGTTCTTTCCCGATAATATGGCTGGTATGTTCTCCCATTTCTGAAATAACATGAAGCCTGATTGGAGAACCATCATAAAAATGCCAGATCTCATCCTGCTTAATTCTGTGAAAGGCAGAAAAACTATCTGAAGTAAGTAAAAAATAGATACAGGTGCTGTAGTTTCTGCTGGAACCAAATTCTGCCCCCAGGCTATCTAATTTTATTTCACCTTCACTTCTATAGGTCTCTTTAAAATAACCACCTTCCGGATGAGGTTCCAGGCCAAGCTTATCAATTATTTCCTGAAGTTTGTTCATGGAATTTTTCTTTGGTTTTCCCCTGAAATGGGTTTTGAATCAGATGCCGAAATTAAACATTTTCATGCGATTATGCTCCCGCTTAGTAGACAATCATCTTAAGCTTGATTCGGCCTGATAAAGCACAAAAAAAGCCTGCAGAATTTCTGCAGGCTTGATATTTTGAATATTAAGCGATCTATTTCAACTTCGCATAAAGCTTTTCAGCAACAAGTTCTGAAGATGCCGGATTTTGTCCTGTAATAAGATTTCCATCTACAAGAACATATTCTGCCCAGTCGTCACCTTTTGAGTAAATTCCGCCATTCTTTTTCAGCATATCCTCAACAAGGAAAGGCACAACATCTGTCAACTCCACAGCTTTTTCTTCGCTATTGGTAAAGCCGGTAACTTTTTTCCCTTTTACAAGCGGCTCACCATCGGTTCCTTTTACTTCTTTCAATGCTGCCGGAGCGTGACATACAAAAGCGATAGGTTTTTCCTGACGGTTAAAAGTCTCGATAAGTTCAATAGAGGTCTTGTCGTTAGCAAGATCCCAAAGTGGTCCGTGTCCACCAGGATAGAAAACCGCGTCGAAACCTTCTGCTTTTACCTCAGACAATTTCTTGGTGTTATTGATCACTTTTTGCGCAGCTTCATCTTTGTGAAAACGCTTTGTAGCTTCTGTTTGATTATCCTCGGTGTCACTGTTTGGATCTATAGGAGCTTTTCCACCTTTTGGTGTAGCCACGGTGATATCTGCACCTTTATCAAGTAAAGTATAATAAGGGCTGGCAAATTCCTCTACCCAGAATCCGGTTTTTTCTCCCGTGTCTCCCAATTCGTCATGCGATGTTAATACAAATAATACTTTCATAGTCTTTTCTGTTTTTAAGTTATTAGTTTCTTTTTCTTGCTGGCTGTTAGCGTTAATCGTGCTTAAACTCAAAGCCAGTATTATTAAATCCTTATTTAATTGAGGTCCTTTTAATTAAAGAGCTCAATTATACTTTTACTACCATTTTACCTTTGTTCTTACCTTCGAAAAGGTCTAGGAATGCCTGCGGAATGTTATCAAAACCTTCTTCTACGGTTTCGGTATAGGTTAGCTTTCCTTCCAGAAGCCATTTGGCCAGTTGCTGCACTCCTTGCGGATGTTTATCGGCAAAATCTGAGATCACAAATCCCTGCATCAGGGAGCTTTTTTTGATCAAAAATGGTTGCACGCTGTTACTTTGCGGAATCGAGGTTTCGTTATATATCGAAATAGCTCCACAAACTACGGTCCTGGAAAATTTATTGATATTGAAAAGTACAGCGTCAGAAATATCTCCACCAACATTGTCAAAGTAAACATCAACTCCGTCTGGACAGGTTTTTTTGATCGCTTCCCTCATATTTTCGGTGGTATTGTAATTGATACCTTCATCGAAACCGAATTCCTTTTTCAGCATTTCAACTTTTTCATCCGTTCCGGCGATACCAACCACTCTTAGTCCGAGTATTTTCCCGATCTGTCCAACAGTACTTCCAACGGCTCCGGCAGCGCCAGAAACCAGGAGGGTTTCCCCTTCTTTAGGTTTACCAATTTCAGTAAGTCCCAGATAAGCCGTAAGACCGGTCATTCCAAGGATCCCTAAGTATGCTGAAAGTGGTGCTTTTTCCTTGTCTACTTTCATCATATCTTCACCTTTGGCTACCTGTACTTCTTTCCAGTCCAGCATGCCTGATACATGATCACCTTTTTTAAAGTTATCATGCTTGGACTCCAGTACTTCTGCGACAACCAGAGATTTTATAGGTTTATTCACTTCAAAAGGCGGAATATAAGAAGGAGCATCACTCATACGTCCTCTTAAATATGGATCTACAGATACATAAACCGATTTTAGAAGTAGCTCTCCATCTTTAGGTTCAGGTATATTTTCAGTATCGAATTTGAAATTCGAATTGTCCGGTTTCCCTTCCGGTCTGCTGTTCAATAAGATCTTTTTGGTCTCTTTCATATTCGTTGTTTTTTTAATTTTTAATGCTGTGCCATGCCATTTCATATGCTTCTTCAATATGCTCAGGAGTAAGTTGGTAAACACCTCTTTGCTGCATATTCATAAGAAAAGCAATAGGATAGATGCTGAAAGCATAAAGGGAATAAGGGGATACCTTTTTTATGATACCCTGTTGCTGACCCTTTTCCCAAAGATCCAGCAATGGCTGCAGGTGTTTCAAACCTTGCTGCCTCACAGGTTCATCTACTATGGGAGTATTGTCACATTGCGAAAGGAAATAGGCCTCCTCAACTTCCTTTAATTTGAATTCAGCTATATTCTTCCAGATGGTCTCAAAACCTTTTTCCACGCTCATTTCTTCATTATAATTTCTGAAGGCATAACTGGTAAAAGCTGCTTTTACCTCGAGATAAACCTGGTCTACCAGGTCCTGTTTGTTCTCGAAATACAGGTAAATTGTACCAGCTGAAACTCCCGCCATCTTTGCAATCTTAGACATGGGAGTCGCATGGAAACCATTGTTATTCACCAGTTCTATAGTGGCGTCTATCAATGCTTTTCGTTTTATTTCAGATTTGGAAGTAATATTCATAGCACTTTTAAATCTGCAGCAAAACTATAAAAATGAACGTTCATTCATTAATTTTAGATGGCCTTTGTGATAGATTTAACCCGTTAGGTTTTATAGATGCTTTAAAACGGCATTTTTTCCGAAGAAAAAGTTAATACACAGCCGTCCTAATTAATAGTATAGGGGGTCCAATTTTAAGAATTTGATCTAATCTTTAAGGGTTTGCATTTTTCACCTGAACCATTGATCCAGGGATCTTTTCAAAATGACAGGTTGGATAAAATTTCAGCTTCAAAAGGTAATTAAAATAGCGGTTTTGTGATTTAAAGTTCTGCATATCAGAAAAATAAAATCTTATATTAGCTAGAAAGGATCCTAGTTTAATTTGAATGCTTAGCAAATTTCCATCTTTTTACAGACTAATCTTAATCCTGGTTTTTCTGGTTCTGCCTGTTTGCTCAAATGCCCAGGAGGTTCAGGAGAAAGACCAGGAAAGCTCGGCGGATACTATTCAGGTAGAGAAACCGGAGGTGATTCCTTTAGACCAGATAATTGGGGAGATCGAGAAGACCAATGAAAGCATCGACAATATCAGGGAAAAAATAAACGCCAATGAAACCCAGATAGATTCTATATTTCCTATTTATGAAGGCTTTTTAAACACGCAAAGAGAAAATGTTGAAAGGTTTTTCAAGGCAAATCCAAACAGGGAAAAAATTGATAACCTTATTATTAAATGGGAGGGCTTTGAAAATTACCTCTCGCGGTGGGAATCTGAAATCAATGAAATAGAAAATCGGAATTCCCGGTATTATGAAAACCTGGAATTTGAAGAAGCTACCTGGAAGTTAAACTATGATAATGCCCTCGAAAAGGATCTTCCCTTAGAAGTGCAGAATAGCATCAGGTCTACCTGGCTGGAATTGCGAGTGCTTAAGGACAGCATTGCCGGAGAAAACAATATACTCCTGGAATTGGAATCCCGCATCAACCGCGAGAATAAAGAAACTTCTCAGATAATTGAGCGACTAAAAGCTTTAAAACGCTCTGAAGTATATCAATTATTCTACCAGCGTATTCCTCCAATATGGCAGAGTTCGTTCGATAATATTTCAGAACCGTCAAGGGAAGAGAATATGAATTCCTTGGAGATCACCAAAGTAGGTATTCTTAATTTCATAGATAATAACAAGTCCTCGTTGCCTTTGTTCCTGTTCCTGGTGGCTTTGCTAGCTTTACTTGTTGTCTATTTAAAAAAGGCATTTGAAAAATATCCCCTGGTAGAAAAGGACCTCGATATTCAGCAGGCCAGTAAGGTTCTGTTACAAAATCACCTCGTAACCATTTTCTTCCTGTCGCTATTGCTGGCGAGGTATTTCTTTGTTCCCCTGCCAAAGCTTTTCCTGGATATCAACAGCCTGCTTCTGCTGCTATGCTCTGTCCCTTTATGGATCACTTTTGTAGATGAGAAATACAGGAAGCTACTTTATTTCGCTGTTTTCCTGTATATACTGAATTCGGTAAAAACCTATGCCTGGTTCAATGCAGAACAATATCGGCTTTACCTGCTTACTGAAACCATTCTTATCCTGGGTATCCTTATTGCCTATACCAGGCCGTTCAGAGCAAAAAAGAAACATGAAAAATGGAGTCTGGGCTGGTTTCTTTCCATACTTATTCCCATTGCTTACCTGCTGGGAATTGTCGCCCTGGTTTCTAATATTCTCGGTTATGTGAACCTCACAGATCTTAGTCTGAAAATACTTAGCCGTAGTGGCGTACTTCTTATCTGGTTCAATTCTTTACTGATGGTGTTGTATTCTGTTTTCCTGAGTATAATTCACAGGCATTATCATGCCAAGGAAGCTGTTGATATAAGGAAGAAATTTTATACCGAAAAGAAGGTGTTCAGGATCATAAAGTCTGGACTCATCTTTATCTGGTTCCTGCTTTTCTTAAAGCTTATAGACCAACTTGAACCTTTGGTAGCCTATGTGAAAGATATACTGGAGGAGGTTTACACCGTTGGTAGTACCAGTTTTACTCTTAACGATGTATTCTCTTTTATTCTCATCCTTTTTATATCCTTTCTGCTCACGCGCATCATTGCTTTTCTTCTGAATGATGAGGATGGGGTATTAAAAAGCCTGAAATTGCCTAAGGGAGTTCCTACGGCTATTTCGATCATTATCCGGTACCTTATTATCGCTTTCGGGATCGTGCTGGCTCTTTCCTCGCTGGGAATAGATCTAAGTAAATTTAACCTGATGGCCGGGGCATTGGGCTTGGGAATTGGTTTCGGGCTGCAAACCGTGATCTCGAATTTTGTCTCGGGATTGATCCTGGTTTTTGAAAGGCCTATCATAAAAGGGGATACGGTGGAAGTAGACAAACTGTTGGGAACCGTTAACCGCATTGGCATTCGCTCTTCGAATATCACCACTTTTGACGGGGCAGAGGTGATCGTCCCGAACAATAATCTTATTTCTAATGATCTTATTAACTGGACGCTTTCCAATAATACCAAGCGTGTGGAGATTCATGTGGGTACTACTTATAGTTCAGATCCTAATGAGGTTTTAAAGGTCCTTTTTAGAGTGGCCGAAGGTCACAAATATACGCTGAAGCAACCGCCACCGCAGGCTCTATTTATGGATTTTGGCGAAAGCTCCCTGAATTTCACCTTAAGGTTCTGGTGTCATTATGAGAACTGGTTGCAGGCAAAAAGTGATATTTCCATAGGGGTTTACAATGCCTTTAAAGAGGCGAATATCCAGATACCATTCCCGCAAAGGGATATTTATATTAAAAGTATGCCCGGCAGCGAGGAGCCAAAAGAAGATCCCGATAAAAAAGGACCTTTAGCCAGGGATATTGAAGATACAGATGTTCCCGAAGTAGTGGTGCCTATAGAACACCGTGAACCGGAAAATGAAAATAAAAAGCAGGGGGAATTGGATCCAAGCGAGGATACGGGGAGCAGAAATGAAGGTGGTGAGGCAGAGGCCTAGCTTTTGGGAGCCACATAAAAATCGGCAATGGAGTGAGTTATGAGCCTGTTTCTTTTTTTTAAGGATTTCTGAAATTTCCCAAAAGGTTTTATGCCTACCGGGACCAGGGTTAATTTCTTCTTGCTTCCAAGGATTCTACTGCAGATGTTACCGCCGCCTTTATTAAGGCTGGTCGTAAAATAGAAAAGATAAGGACCAATCCATTCAAGGTATTCCACGCTGCTCAGCAACTTTAAGGTATTCCCTAATTCCAGTTCTTCTTCATGTACCAGGGCCTGCTGAAATTCAACTGCATTGAGCGGCACCTCATTCTGCTGGACCACAATATCGAAAATAGGATCTATCAGGAACCATTTTTTCCGGTCGCTTAAGTAGGCCTCAAAGAGAACATGCTTTTTTCTTTGTCCTTCTTCTGCATGATCCCCGGGTTCTAAAAATAAAGTTCTAACGGTAAACCCAAGTGAACGCAGACATGCCTTTAATATTAAGCTATATTCAATACCCCTGTGGTCATCCGTACTTTCTGATGTTTTAGGAATAGACCTTTTTTCGGCCTGAGCTTTAAAAATTTTGCAGTCATTTTCCCATTTGGAAGAAACCCAGTCTTTGACTTTCATGATATTTTGAAAGTCACAATTATGCTCATCCAGAAGATCTTCCAGGCGGTTATTTTCTTTAAGTTTTTTAAGGGAAGCGTCGCTGGATCTATCAGGATACCTTATTTGCAGGTCTAATTGCCTCTCCTTTATATAACTTATATTCATTTAATCATAGTTAAGATGATCATTACCTTTAGGAGCTTCATTATTCTAATAAGGAAATATCTAAAGGCGATTATTTCAGAAGGAAATTTTGAAGATTTGGGGTCTGCTTACTTCCTTAAAACCGGTGATTTCTTAAAATTCAAATTTTAGTTCATATTATAAGTTCCTGCAGATTTCATATTAGGTATCGTTTGGGTTGTATAGGTTTTCTGGGGCATAAGAGTAAACATTCAATCTATAAAACTAGTAATTTACTAGGGTTTTCGTTTACGTAAATGTAATAAAAAAAGTATGGCTAACGGTTTGGTTTAAAAGGCATGATGATTTTTTGATCTGTTTTCCTGGTATGCCCCATTTTTAAATAGGTTTAGCTTGGTTGATCAACAGATTTGAACATTATGTAAATCAATCTTTTATATACAGTTTTTTGAAACTCTTCCAGTATTTTTTCAGTTCGGCTATTCCACAATAAATTTTGACTAAGCTCTATAGTTTTAAACTATTCAAATTTAAAACCAATAAGAAAAAATTATTTTAACTTTAGATAGTTAACTAATTAAAACTTTCCTAGTAATGTCAAATAACAATTCTACAAGCAATCCAGATAACCACAAAGTCTGGCAGGTAAATGAGTCAAGTAGATGCCCTTTTATGGGAGGAGCATTGAAAAATACTGCTGGTGCGGGAACTTCAAACCGCGACTGGTGGCCAAATCAGCTTAACCTTAGAATCCTTCGTCAACACTCTTCTCTTAGCGATCCTATGGATAAGGATTTCGATTATGCTGAGGAGTTCAAAAAACTGGACCTTAAAGAGGTAAAAAAAGATCTTTTTGAACTAATGGAAAATTCCCAGGACTGGTGGCCGGCAGATTACGGTCATTACGGTCCTTTCTTTATTAGAATGGCCTGGCATAGTGCCGGTACTTATCGTATTGGTGATGGTCGTGGAGGAGCAGGTTCTGGAAGTCAGCGTTTTGCACCGCTTAACAGCTGGCCGGATAATGCGAACCTGGATAAGGCTAGATTACTGCTTTGGCCAATAAAACAGAAATATGGTAAAAAGATTTCCTGGGCAGATCTAATGATCCTTGCCGGTAACTGCGCTTTGGAATCTATGGGACTGGAAACCTTTGGATTTGGTGGAGGCCGTGAAGATATCTGGGAGCCAGAAGAGGATATCTACTGGGGTTCTGAAGGGGAATGGCTGGGAAACAAGGAACGTTATTCCGGAGATCATGAACTGGAAAATCCTTTAGGTGCTACTCATATGGGACTTATTTATGTGAATCCTGAAGGACCAAATGGTAACCCAGATCCTGCAGCTGCAGCTCGTGATATTCGTGAGACCTTCGGAAGAATGGCCATGAACGATTATGAGACCGTAGCCTTGATCGCCGGTGGGCATACCTTTGGTAAGACCCACGGTGCAGCCGATGCTGAAAAATATGTAGGACATGAACCGGCTGGTGCCAAGATCGAAGAAATGGGATTAGGATGGAAGAATTCCTATAACAACGGTATGGCAGAGAATACTATCACCAGTGGTATCGAAGGTGCCTGGACCGATTCTCCAACAAAATGGAGCAACAAGTTTTTTGAAAACCTTTTCAAGTATGAATGGGAATGTATAAAAGGACCAGGAGGTGCGTATCAATGGCAACCAAAAGATGGAGCAGGAGCCAATACGATCCCCGATGCTCATGATCCTTCTAAAAAACATGCGCCTTTTATGCTGACCACAGATCTATCTCTGCGCATGGATCCAGATTATGAAAAAATATCAAGACATTTTCACGAGAATCCAGAGGAGCTGGCTGATGCTTTTGCCCGTGCCTGGTATAAATTAACGCATCGTGATATGGGGCCAATCTCAAGATATCTTGGTCCTGAGGTGCCTGAAGAAGAATTGATCTGGCAGGATCCTATCCCGGCAGTAGATCATGAATTGATCAATGCCGATGAAATTTCTACTTTAAAAGGTAAGATCCTTGATTCTGGTCTTTCAATTTCAGAACTGGTATCCACCGCCTGGGCTTCAGCTTCAACTTTCCGCGGATCTGATAAGCGTGGAGGAGCTAACGGAGCGAGAATTCGCCTGGCACCGCAAAGAAACTGGGAAGTAAATAATCCTTCTCAACTGAAAAAGGTGATCGAGACCTACGAGAAAATGCAGAAAGACTTTAATGACTCCCAGTCTGGAAACAAGAAAGTTTCCCTGGCAGACCTTATCGTCTTAGGTGGTTGCGCCGGTATTGAACGGGCAGCCAGAAAAGCTGGTCATGATATCACCGTGCCTTTTACCCCTGGCCGAGCAGATGCTTCTCAGGAACAAACAGATGTAGAAGCTTTTGAGCCATTGGAGCCAAATGCAGATGGATTCCGTAATTACTTCAGAAACCGTGATAATGTATCGGCATCTGCCGAAGAATTACTATTAGACCGCGCGCAATTGCTTACGCTTACCGCACCAGAAATGACAGTACTTGTAGGAGGAATGCGTGTTCTGGATACCAATTACGACGGTTCTAAGAAAGGTGTCTTTACAGACAGACCGGAAACTCTTACCAATGATTTCTTTGTAAATCTGTTGGATATGATGACTTCCTGGAAATCTACTTCAGAATCTGAAACCGAATTTGAGGGAAGTGATCGCAAAACCGGAGAAAGAAAATGGAATGCGACTCGTGTGGATCTAATCTTTGGATCGAACTCTGAATTAAGAGCAATCTCTGAAGTATATGGAACCAGCGATGGCAAGGAGAAATTTGTAAAGGATTTTGTGAAAGCCTGGGATAAGGTAATGAACCTGGACAGGTTTGATCTTAAATAAACTAAATTCTAATCAATATCTTGAGAAGGTGGTCCTGCGGGATCACCTTTTTTAGTTTATATACTGAAGGCTGACTTAGACCAATCTTGAAAAACGCGCGTTAGAATTGGGAAAGTCAACACCCATGGCAAAGAATGTGAACAATCCTCCCAGAACCGAAGATAGAATGGTCTCCCACCCGAAACTGGAACTTGCGACTACTACTTGTACAGGAATGCAGGTCATGATCATTCCTATGGCGAATGAAATGATGGCGGTCCATTGATAAAGTCGCAATCCTTGTACAATTGGTGTTTGTACCTCACCCCTGTAAGCTTCTTCCACAAACCTGCCAATGCTGGTGAGGATGAGGTATAAGCCAAAAATAAAGGACATGGAAAAACCATTGTTCCAGAGGGAGAGCAATACCAAACCAACCAGAAATAGCCAGATCATTGAATAAAGCGGGGTGGGGTAAAGAAGTTCACCTTTTAGATGTGAAATACCACAAACCCTGGATCGATAATGGTAATATCTTATTCCAATATTAGGGTCGTTCACCTTTTTTCCATGACAACAGCCGTTGACGAGACAACGAAACCTTCCAATCGCCTGTACCCAGGGCATCACTACCGAGATCACACCAATAAGTACCCAGACGTCATAACCTAGCGCCCAGACTATCAGGCTGGCGAAAATGATTCCCACCAGTGCGCCGTAATAGCCATAAGGCCTTTTTAATTTTTCAGATCCTTCAATGATCTGTGCCCAAAGGGCTGAAAAGATGATCACCACGATTGCAAAGATCAGGATTCCCCAGGCATAGAAATCGCCTACTAATATTCCTGAGATCAGGATACCCAAGAAACTTCCGAAGCCAACGTAAAAGCCATGATTTATGATCCTTACATTTCCGAACGTCCATTCATCCCAGGAATTGGCGATCTCTTCAGCAATATGTCTTAAGAACAACCAGATCTCCAGGTAATTATCTGCGCAAAGGTAGATGATCAAAGAAACGCTTAAGCTTAGCACTGCAGAATAAGTGTAGCTCAGTTGCAAAATGACCAGCATAAGGGTGAAAAGACCGAAAAGGATCACCAGTATTTTTGAAGTTTTAAAGATGGCTTTTAAGGAGATCAATAATAGAAAAATGGGGACTATATAAACAAGATTTTGATAAGGTTCTAGGTATATGGCAACTAGTTCGGGATATAGAAAAGAGCAAAATATATAGATACTAATACCGAGCAAGCTTGCTAATGTCCAGTGACGTAAAACCTCACAACTTCTAAGAATGAAAGGGATTAATAATAAATAGCCTATTCCCAATAGCGGCAAATATTCATTCTGGGTAAAAGGGGGCAGGCTTAATCGTATTTCAATTATTGAAGAGACATCATTTTCAATGACCCTGGTAATTAAAAAATTGGCCAAAAATAAGGAGGCTATTACCAGGAATAGAGAGACTAAACGTTCCCTTAGATCGGGACTTGCTTTTGTGTTTTCGGGGAGTTTGAATATTGTGGAAATAGATCTATCTGGAAATCTTTTTTTAAGATCTATGGTCTCGTAGCCCATTACAAGTGCGATCATACAGAGAATGGTTAACGGGGTTACCAGCCAAAGTCCGCTTGCTGAATGGGTTAACATAAAAAAACCTATCATCAGGATGCCGAAGCCCCAATAAATAGGATGGGCAAGAAACAGGTAAGCTCCATTATCAACGAACTTTGCAGGCGGATATGCATTCATGGGGAGCCCTTTTCCGTAGACCTTAAGAGAGTACATTCCCCAGATCATAAGCAACAAACCACCAATAAAAAATGCCCAGCCGGCATTTTCAGAACCAATGGCAGGAAAACTAATGAACTCTTCGGTGTATATTGCCCAAAGCCACAGGATTAAGGGGATTACTACCAGGAAGGTGATAGCGTAAAGAAATTTACCAGTAAAAGTTGATGGTGTTTTCATTTTGTTCGCATTTTAAAGAAGAAAACAAGCATGGAAATGATCAAAAATATCATGCCGTATAAGAGCGCGTAGAGACTTGCAGAGATCGCAGAATAATTGGTGAATGCCTTAACCATGGATGCCTGAGAAGGGAAGTATGCCGGCAGGAATTCAATGATAACCTGGTTTTGTGCACCGGCATAGAATATAGGGTTCTGCAGCCAGCCCACGTCTATATTCACCAGTAATACCACCAAAAGGATAGCCTCCAGTTCTCCTTTTACCAGGCTGCCCACAGCCATCCCGTAACTTCCATACACGAAACCTATAAGGGCCAGGCTCAGGGTAAAACTAACCGGATGGTCCACATGGGTGAAAGCAATGGTTAAAATCCCAATGTATATTGCTATTAAAAGGATCGTTACTATAAGCACCAGTAAGATCGAGCTTAGTAATTCAATGGGATGATACCCACAGAGAATAAGCCTTTTGTTGGCCTTATGATTTTTCTGAATAAGATTAAGAGCCAGGAAAGACACGAGAAAGCCCGCTGATGCTACCGAAAAGAAAATAAAAGAAATGCTTTTCTCGGGCATATTGATAAATACCTGTTCACCTACCGAGGCAAGCTGGAAAGGAATGACCCTTTCGGCAGATGTGAATTCCACTATAGAAAGGAAAACCGTTGGAATAAGCAGGATCAGGATAAGGACGATCTTTCTTCGAAGAAGCATCTTCAGGATCATGGATAAACTGGTATTGATGCGGTTGATTTTCATTTCAGGCTTCCATTTTCAAGTTTATAGATCTGGTCAAACTTTTTCTTTTCATTTATTAAATGAGAAACCACCAGGATTGCGCATCCTTTCTCTTTGAGGCCTTTGGTGTAATCCCAGAACTTTAGATAGGTATCCCAGTCAAAACCGTTATAGGGTTCATCAAGAATGAGAAGTTCAGGCTCATGGAGAAGGGCGATGGAGAGATTCAGCTTTTGCCTGGTTCCCCCGCTTAAATTGCTCACCCGTGTTTTGTAATATTTGCGATAATTAAAGTGATCAAGAAGTTCCTCTACACGAAGGCTTAGTGTTTTTGAGTTAATATCATAGGCTGCAGAGAAATACCTAAAATGTTCCTGAACCGTGATCTCGGGGAAGAGGATGGGTTCCTGAGGACAATATCCTGTTCTGCCGTTATGCTGGATGCTTCCCTGGTTGGCGCTGATATCTCCTGCGATGATGCGCATTAAGGTTGATTTGCCAGATCCATTTTCGCCAACGATTCCGGTTAAAGTTCCAGCTTGCAGCTGAAAGGAAACCTCCTTTAAAATTGCTTTTTTAGCATAGGATTTTGATATGTTCTCTAATTTTAAGATCATCTGGACTGTGCATTAAAATTTACCCATTCATGTATGGCTGTGCCTTCTGTGATCTCAGAATTAGCTTTCTTAAATTCTCCTTTGCTCAGCCATTTGTGATTTTCGGCCATTAGGAACTTTACCGGCATTATCTTATTGAAACCTGGTAGAAATTTCAGGAGTTTCTCTACTACCTGGTATATCTTTTTTTCAGACTCCAGAATCCCGTGGCGATCCAGCTTTAAAATGAAATTCTCTTCTTTTGATGAGATCTCATGGTCTTCTATGCTGCAGTTCCGGATATTTTTACCGTTTAGCCATAGCCATTGTGTTTTGTCTTTTTCCCGTATTTCAATCCAGACCATGGTATCATCTAGCGTCTGAAACCTGCCCCAACGCAGGTGGTTCATCGGGATGTGCCAGGGGTAGGCGGTGAGTATAAGTTGCTCGGCATATCCGTTTCCTTTTAGAATTCTGCCGTTGAGGTTAAGATCTACCCTGGAGGCAGGCTGATAGCAGTGCCAGTCCAGGTAGCCATTTTCAGAATCATAAAGCCTGCTTTCAATAGGTTTGGCAGCAGCCTCCCAGGTTCCTTCAACGTTCAATTTATCATCCTGCCAGGTGATGACATTTTCTTTTTTAAGGGGCAGTTGCGCCTTCCGAAAATGAGTTTTTGTTGTTACTTCCTCTCCGGGAAGCTTGTGAATAAAACTGCTATAGTTAACGGTAAATCCATGCCAGGTTAATTTTGCAGCATAGCATATGGCGGTTTCCCCGTTGTTTCCATGAAAATCGAGATACCATTTATTCAGATGAATATTTGATTTTTTCATGATCTATAGGTTCTAATTTCGTTTCTGAAATAAACTTCTGGAATACTTTCCTGGCGGGAAGTTCATAGACCAGCAGAAAAGTATATTTCTCTAAGAGGGAGAAATTGCCTTCAGGTAATAATCTGCGATGTTCTTCAAGGAGCTTAAGGCCTTCCTGCGCATGTTTATAAAGCCATTCCCTGATCTTTGGTGAAGATGCATCCATAAGGTCTGTAGGTTCAATGCCCAGCTCTTCACAATCCTCACGGGGAATATTCACATACCCGGCAGCAAGATCGGCTTCTATATCTTCTATATCATACTGATACCTGCAGGCTGTACCCAGGGGTTCCAGGAGAAGATATTTTTCGGGATTATCTTTAAAGATCTTTAAAGTAGCTTTTATAGTCCCCCTGATATCCAGCAGATGGAAATGATGTTCTAATTCGCTTCTGGAAAAGATGGTCATTTTCCCTCTTCGCTTCGCATCGAATAAAAGTGAATTAAGGATGTCTGCAGTTTCTTCCTGGAAATTTTCATGAAACCTTTTCGCTAGTTCAAAACAATAAAGCAACATATGATCTGCCTCATCATTAGGATGAACCGGGTTTAAGGAAAAACTTATTTTTTCAGAAATGTAAGCGCTCTCACTTGCGTAACCTTCAGGTACGGGAATATCGCCATCTACAATATCGTCCAGGTAGCGCATCAGGACGTAATAAGATTCCAGGAAGCTACCCCTGGTAGGTGCAAAAGCGGCATATTTAAAAAGTCGCAGATATCTTAAAAAGCTGCGGTATTTCCAGCCTCTGGTTTCCAGCATTTGCTGGTACACGCGCTTGCGCATTCGTTTCAGATCTTTTACATCCCGAACATGTAAAGCCATCTAATAAAGATTTAATGGGTAAATCACTAAAAACAGATTCCTCCAATATTCTTCAGCTGCATGTATATAACAATTTGCGGCAGTGGGGATGCAAATTGTGTAGGTCTATATCCTGTGAATCAATAGATAAGTTAATTATTTTTTCTGAAATGTTCAGCGTTTAATTTGAACAGTAGGTAGATAAATACCTGTTATTCAATTTCATCGAGGAAATTTCTAACAGCCTCGATCGCTTCTTCCGGATTATCGTTCAGGGTAGCGTGGCCGGAATTGCTGATTTCTTTAAACCGGGAACCGGGCACCAGGCTTTGATAATATTTTACCGTTTCAGGTCTGGCTTCGTCATATTCGCCGGTAATAAATAACACGGGAACTTCAACCTTAGAAAGTTCATCTATGCGGTCATAATTTAAAAGAGTTCCGGTAGCAGTGAATTCGCTGGGACCCCACATATATTCATACACGTTGGTTCCAAAATATTTTGAGGCGGTATCCACAACTTCTGCCGGTCTTTCCTTTCTTCTTAAGAATTTGCTGTAGAAAAGATCTACAGCATCTTTGTATTCCTGGTTGCTGAAGGTCTTATTCTTTTCGTTGGTCCTGATGATCTTCTGAATGGAATCTGGCAGGGTCTTTACCAGTTCATTGGCATCCTGTATCCAGCGTTTGGTGCTGAAATACGGACTACTGAAAATGATCCCTTCTACATGTTCCGGATATTTCAGATAGTATTCCAGGCTAAGTGCAGTTCCCCAGGATTGCCCGTAGAGATACACTTTCTCCAGGTCAAGATACTTTCTAACCTGCTCCACTTCTTCAATATATCTTTCCACGGTCATCAGGGTGGTATCGGTGATCCTGTCTGATCTTCCGCTGCCTAACTGATCGTAAAAAATAACCGGCCATTCATCGCTGATCTCCTTCAGGGGTTCCTGCCCGTAACTGGAAGAGCCGGGACCGCCGTGAAGAATGAGCACGGGAGTTTTATCTGAATCTCCATTGATGCGGTACCATACCTTGCCGCCTTCAACTTCTATCAAACCTTCAGCAGGGATTTCTTTTTTCTGGTTGCAGGAGGAGATCATAAGGATTAGTATAAAAAGGCTGGTTACGCCAAAAAGATTGAAAAGTAAAGTTCTTATTTTCATATTAGTTCAGGCTAGGGTTCTTTGAATTACCTTATTGAAGGTATAAAAATTAAACGGATGGAAATTTACAATTTGAGATCGCTGAGGTGTTTATTAAAGATCAGGCTGAATGTTGCACTACTTTTTCGATCCTTAGAATATTTTCTAAATTCTGCCCGAAATCCAACATGGTCAAGGCAAATTTAGGCCTGCTGATGATCTCGTACTTAAAATTATCTCCTTCGGGCTTAAAGGTAATATCGATCCTGTCTCCCCAGGATTTTCCTGAAAAACCGGTTTTTACCCGTATATGATTATTTTCATGATCATGTTTTACCCTGTTGAAATTCGGGATATTCTTTAAATTTTCAGAAAGTTGCGCTGGCTGCGTGGAAGACAGAATTTCCTCAGATTGCTGCGGTTCCAAATTGAAGTCTTTTTTGCCACTTCTTTTGGCCAGATCCCTAAGGCTGTATAAATGAAAAGAGACCACGGCCAGGGACATGCCCAGTCCGAAAATCACGAAATTTATAAAGAAATCATACCAGCTTGTCTTTCTATCGATGGCCAGGTCCAAAAGAATTCTTAATACCGCGTACATAAGGCCGGTGATAAAAAAGTATTTAATATAAAGGAGCAGTTTCTTTCCCATTTCCTGTTTTACTTTTTTAAAGTTATAGATCTAGTTTAGCTTTTTTTCTCAGCGAGGGCATTCTGAACTGTATCACCAGGGCAGATAAAATGGTAATTGCCCCTATAGAAAGTACAGAATATTCTATCCCGAACATATCGGCAATAATCCCAGATAATATTGCGCCTACCGCGTAACCCAGGTCCCGCCATAACCTGAAAACACCAATGCTTTCAGCTCTTTGTCTTGGTGGGGTGGCATCGGCAATGGCCGATAAGAAAGTTGGATACACGAGGGCGGTTCCAAGCCCCAGGAAGGTGGAGATGGTAGCCAGTTGGTAGAATTCGGTGAAATAGGGAATGAGTAAAATGGCGATCCCCTGTAATAACATCCCCAGGAACAGCAGGGCTTTTTTGGGATAAATATCGGCCATCCTCCCGGTGAAAAGCTGGCCTATTCCCCATACCGCGGGATAGATCGCCGCGATGATACCTATGTTCTTGGCGTCATAATTAAAAGACAGCAGGAGTATAGGCAGCAGTCCCCAGATCATCCCGTCATTCAGGTTGTTCACCAATCCTGCCTGGGTAATCGAGCTCAGGGTCTTATTCTTAAAGGTCGTTTCCACAAAAACATTGCTGAGTTCCACTGTTTTTACAGATCCCTCTTCTTTCTGAACAAAAACACGGGTGTCTTTCACTAAAAAGACAGATAGCAAAAGCCCAAGTATTGAAATACCGATACCTAAATAGAAGGGGTAGGGCGTAACGCCGTAATTCTGCGCGATAAATCCAGTTAACAGCGCGACCATACCCACGGCAAAATATCCCGCAAATTCATTGATGCCCATAGCCATCCCGCGGTCCTTCTCTCCAACCAGGTCTATTTTCATTACCACCGTGCTGCTCCAGGCCAGACCCTGGTTAATTCCCAGCAGTATGTTCGCGAAAACCACCCAGTTCCAGGAAGGAGCGTAGATAAGGATAAAGGGGATAGGCAAGGCAAAGATCCAACCCAGTACGAGGAGGTTCTTCCGGCCAAACTTATTGGCAAGTTTTCCTGTAAAGTAATTGGTCAGCGCTTTGGTGATCCCAAAGGCGACAATAAAAGAAAGTATCGCTGTGGTGGAGGCAATGCCGAATTCGGTCTCGGCGAATTTCGGGAAGATGGTCCTTTCCAGGCCCACCATACCTCCCACAAAGGCATTTACAATTACTAATATGCTGAACTGTTGCCAGTTTTCTTTCAGGCCAAGTTTTATTTTTTCAGTCATTAGGCATTTTTTCCCGGGCGGGGAAGTTAATTATTTTCCGCAAAACAAACTTGTGCATCCTCAGCTCATCTTGCTCTGCCATGCTAGTTTGCCGGGCTAAATTATTTGTACTTATAAGTGATTGTATATGAGAATTTTAGATTAATTTAGGAAGTGTTTAATTATTGAAAACAGACACTACATTTTTTACAAGCTTTGTTTAAAAAGCCTGACCAAAAAAGATCTTTCAACTTAAATTCCTAATCATGAAAAAAATCACGTACCTGATCGTTTTGTCCCTTGCCCTTATGTTAACTGGCTCTTGTAGCAGTGATGACGATGCTGGCAGCGATGTTAATGATTCTGCCTTAGTAGGTTCCTGGGGCGCAACAGAATCTGAAGATGGTGCAACCCTGCAGGTGACCGTAACTTTCAATGCCAACCAATCTGGAAGAAGTGTTATCGTTACGACCTTTGGTGGCGAAACCGAAACTGAAACGGAAAATTTCAGCTGGAGTACCAATGGAAATAAGCTTACGGTAGAAAGCAGTTCCGAAGGTACCGAGGTGCTTACCTATTCCATTTCGGGCAACCGTCTCACACTTACAGATTCAGATGGTTTTTCTACCGTGCTCACAAAGCTCTAGGTTACCTCAGAGTATAAACGCATTTTTTATTTAAGGTCAGCAATTTGCATTGCTGACCTTAATTTTTCATTGAATCCACTTTGCGATTATTGGATATGCTTGACAGTATCCATAGGTTTATTCCAGTTTTAAATAGGAGCCATCTGCAAATTCTATGATTTCTATTCCTCTTCCGCTGGAGGAATATACGATGGTTCTTATCTTTTCATTTGCGGCATTACTAAAGACAAGAACATTGCTGAACTGATACACATTAATTAAAGTGTCTTTCAAAGCATCCTGCAAATTATTCGTTGGAGGATCATAACCTTCAAGATCGAATACTTCGGTAGCACTATTATCTCCACTTTCTACATATTTTAAACCGAATGAAACTCCATTATCGCCTGAAGACATACCTAATTGAATGGAGAATTCAGGATCCTGAAAATTGATGAAATTGCTTAAAGTTTCATGTTCTGAATATTGACAGCTTTCCGGTCCGGGTTTGTCTTTTATGATCTTTATTTCCCTCGGTTGTGTATTTGCTAGAATTCTTTCCCCGGAATCGTTGCGGTAATTAAGGGTCGTATATTCCTGAAATGGAACGATGGATCTTGCGAATTCATCTAATTGATAGGAGCCGGTTAGATCTTCTTCACAGCAGCCTGAAAGGAATATTAAAATTATAAGTAGTGAAGCATTTTTAAATTTCATCGAGGTAGATTACCAATTTATTTTTTCTGTAAAAACTCTTTTCGAACAACCTTGAATTTCTTGTTATTAAATTGAATCATCCTTTATTGACTGACTAATCTAGTCTAAAACCGGATCTTTCACCGATCTTTTATAGTAGTTTTCTATTTCAGTAATTAACTCTAGGATCTCGGGATAATAGTGTGAATCAGGACTACGAACATCTATGTCTTCGTAATATATAAGCTTACTTTCCAGGGATAATCTCAGGGTATATCCATCCAGGCCAATATTTTTATCTGGATTCGTTTCCACGTTTCTTTTTAGATCACTCCAGTTTTTAACAAAATCATCGACCTTATGTCTTATTGAGTCTTCTGGTTTTACAATTACGGTATCGGTCTTATAGGTGTTATACTTGTCAAGTAGCTGCGCAAAATGCTTTTTAGATCGAGCATTCCATACATTCTTTTTCATCACGTTATTTACCTCGATGCTGTCTTTTGTACTTAATTTATCAGTGGAAATTCTTTTACCCACGATTAAGAAAGTTGCATCATGGGATTTTGAGTATTCCATTTTATAATCCTTCAGCATTCCCATTACAAGTAGCTGTAGATCATAGGATTCTATGTTTTGAGAATAACTGCTTCCCGCAAAAATTATAAGGAAATAAAATAAGAAAGCACTTTTCTTCATTTTTCAATACTTGTAAATATTACAATTCACGGTTCGGAGTAAAAAAGCCTCTTGAAATGAAGATTGGCTTTAGGGAGTTGGTTTATTTGAAAACGAATTTACTTCTATTTTCTAAAACCTTGTTTTCTGAAAAAGTGACTTTTATTTCAGAGTTAAGATCTGGTCGAAAAAATGCTTTTTCGAGTAAAAAATATTACCGTAAGTAAGATCATTAATAGAATAACCTTACCGGTTAAATATCCAAAACCATAATCTGTTAGCCTCTCCAGATCAACGATAAGGATCTTTATAATGTGATATCCCAATATTAAAGAAAGGAATAACGAAATGTAAAAAAATGACTTTTTCATCTTGTGGTGATATTAAAAGGTTAGGCAGGTAGCCTAACCTTTTTTTGTTCTATTTTGTTACTGTTGTGGTAGTTGGTGAATACAGGCCAAATGTTAGGGCTGAAACTAATCCATTCACAAAAGACTGTCTGGTGTGAACTGTATAGTTTTCAGCATCTCCAGCCATTTCCTTTGAATCTGAAACTCCAACTGGTGCTAATCCATAAACAACATAATGGTTCCATTTAGTTGTTTCGTTATTTCCCTGAGCTCCTTCTCCAACTACGCTGGTATAAGAATAACAAGAGGTCAACAACATTGATGACGCAAATAAAATGGTCATCATCTTAACTGATTTTTTAATCATTTTGATTGGTTTGATTGAAATTAAACATATATAATACTCATTTTGAGTCTAAAGCTAAGGTCTCATTCTAATTATGATAGATGAGTTTTACTTCGAAGAATTATAATGGCTTCTGAAGTATCTTTTTAATACTGAAATATTTTATTCTATTTAGTCTTTATACTGCATGATACCCGGTAGGGCAGAGTATTTATACAGTTTAGCCAGAATCAAAACTAAGAAAAAATCCATACCCTTTTAAGAAAATCACGAATCGATATTAAATAATTTCGTTCTGAAGAATTTTTTCATTCGGTCTAATGTTGGTAACGGTCTCGGCTATTGCTATTTGTCTGAATAGGTGACTTTATACCGAAACTTTGGCTCAAGCCGGGCAATTCCTAATAACTTTCTGGAAACTCTTGCGGTTCCTGGATCACGTATTTCTGTTCCCACCTTTTTTCGATCAGTTTATAAAGTGAATAGGTACTAAATATACCTAAGGGTAGGGACAGCAGGCTAAAAGCAAGTTCATTTAGATTTTCAAGGAAAACAGGTGCCAGAATTTCCAAGATCACAGCGATGATCAATCCAAAAAATATAATTCCAAAGTAATAGGTAGCAATTCCTAAAATTGCAAATCCCCAACGACTCCTGTTATATTTCTCGGCTAATTTGTAATAATACTTACCTATCCAATAGAGTAAAACTAATCCTAACATATAACTGATTTAAGTATTTGTAGCTAGTGCTTATTTTAAAAGCTTTAATCCCATTTTTCTATTAAAGAATCTTTATTAACATAGAAGGCAATTCTGATCCTGTATTTTACCGGCTTTTGGATTTTGGGATGATAATACAGCTCCCATTTTTCTATTTTCCTCGTTATTTCTAAAGCCTTTTTTTCTACTTCTGAAGTCGGTTCTCTGTTTACATTTTCTAATAGGTTCATTCCAAAGATCGTATCGGTCTCCGCGAACACTACCTTTTTATTAGGACTGAGGTTTGCTTTTTCAAGATTTCCCTGCCTGTCAATATCTACCCAGAGCGACGCGTATTTTTTTGAAGATCTAATTTTTTCTTTCTGGTAAAGTCTAATGATGGAATCCATGTTGGTTATTGGTTCGGATCTAAATGCGTTATAACGAAAATCGGTAAGATCTAAATTATTTCCATTATCCAGAACCCTTTGATGAGACAGCGATATTTCTGTTTCGTCCAGGGGAGTGCTATTGGAACAGAAATAGTGAAACCTTAACTGGCCATCTATTTTCTTTGCATATACTACCCATTCCTCTCCTACATCAGCAGAAAAGTAACAGGACGAATAAAGACCAGTGACCTCGGCTTCTGAATTAAACTGAAATTCTAATTGCTTTGGGTTATCCCCATTCTTATAATGCTTGCTTATATCAAATGTTATGGTTTTAGTAAGAGAATCTGAGGCGTAAACCTTTTTTATTACTTTCCCCCTGAACACATAATCAGATTCATAGAATTCGATGGCTGGTTTTGGAGTATCACAACTACAGGCAAGAGCTTTGATGGAAAATAAAAATATGGATGCAAAAAATAGTGTTCTCATTAAATGGGATAAGGGTTTCTGTAATTGCCGGTTTACAGGATAATGTGAGTCGTTCCATAACTTTGGTTCCGACTTAAAAATGCTTTTTGTAACAGGCCTTGCTGACCTTAATTTTTCTATATCTCGTGGAGTTTTTTGAGAATGTTTTCTGCACGTTCTACCATGGAACCTAGCTCAGAAGTTTTACCAGATAGGGTGATGCTCCATTCTTCGATATCGGTGCTTCCTAACTCTAATTTTTCATTGAATCCAATTTGCAGGTTTATGATATCATCGGGATCGTTGCCTTCAAAAATATCATAAATGGATTCCCATTTAAATTCACTCAATTCTTCATAACTGTCGGTTTCAATTTTCAAATGACATACAGAAGAATCAGCTTCATATTGAACGGATTTCTCAGTCTGGGCAAAACAACTGAAACTCAAAAAGCATAAGATGCCGAAGGCAAGGTTTTTTAAATTCATAATAAAAGGTGTTGGTTTAAAATGGCTTGGTTTGTTGCTTAATTTAATAATTTTATTTCTAACGGTGTGGGTTATTAAAGAATTCCTATGTTGATAACCGTATTCTATTTTAATTCCTGCTCTTTATACCGTTCGATCGCTTTTAAATAATCCAAGGCCCCCTGCATACTTAGGTCATGGATAAAACCATTTAATTGCGGTTGGTTATGCTTTACCCAGGATACCAGGGAGTCTACCTTTCTTTCCCAAATCTTCCAATCTGCATTATGGCAATCTAAATTCTCGATCCTTCTTATTTTGCCTGCCTTGAAGTAGAATTTACGATCACAGATCATAGGGCTATTTTCCAGGAATTCTAATTTCAGGGATGCAACTTCTGTAGTAACTAAAACCTGATCATCCTTATTTTTCAGTTTAAGTATTTTATAGGCTGGCTTAAATACAGAATCCCATTTATAGTGTTCATAAAAACTCTCACTGGTGTATTGCATTACATAATCACCCTCGGTGATGGTAAGGCTGTCTGCGATGACTTCCTTAATGCTGCTATAATTAGAATTTTTAAACCCATCGAAAAATGTTTCTACCAGCTGAGCTTTCGAATTTCTTTGGACCGCACAACTGCTTAACAATATTGCAATAAGTAGAATTGAAATTTTCTTCATGCGGTTTTATTTCCTTGATATTTCTTTCTTAAGTTTCCGCTTATTGGTGATGAACCGTTTTTAGCTATAGTATTTTATTCTATGCTAAATTCTTCAGAAATTTCATATATAAGCCGTCTGAATAACTCGTAATTTTCGTTATCTGGAGCATGGATATGATATGAATAATCAACTCCATTTTTATTTTTTATCGTGACTTCAACTTGAATAGCATCGAGAACAACTCTATTTTTATTCCTTTTAATTTCAGAAATGATATCTTCTTTTGATTGAATTATTGAGTCGCTAATTTTTATAATTGGATGATTTACTGAGTAATTAAAACATTCTTTTGTAAAGATTTTTGAATTATCGTATAAATTCATTAATTCCTTAATATCAGATGCTTTACGATCTTTTTTATTTCGCAATTCTTCTATTTTCTCCTTATCAGCCTTGCTAAACTTTTCCTTGCCAGTATATTCTGAAAAACAGATTTTGGTATTTTGACTATTTCTATGAATATCGATAATATATTCAAATTCAGGCATATTTCCACTCACCTTCGCAATTAACTGGTAATCATTTTGAGCAACACAATTTATGCTTGTCAACAGGAATAAAATGAAAAAGATCTTGTACATATTTTACGTCATGTTAATATTTAAGGCAACGGTCTTGTATAACAATCAGTTGCGGATTGGTTAAAAATTAAGATAGCTAAAATTACCGACTTTTATGCTTGCGCGGTTGTGTCAGCAGGACACAAAGCCGCAATTGTTGTTATACGGTGTTGTGCTTTCGTACTTTTTATTTCGATTGCTTTCTTAGTCCCATTACTGCACTTGGAAGATCTTGTTCAGCTTTTTCATTGCTCCATTCTTTCCAAAAGTCAATTGTTGCACTTTGAGGTTTAATAGTTGGCTCATCTATTAAAATTCTTGTCGGTAAAAGAGATGAGTCTCCAACGACTAGAGCCTCTCCAATATCTAAAATCGGTAATACATCTGTTAGGCCAGAAAGATTATCTGGTAATAATCTTTTTATAACTGATTGGTCTTCTGCATTTGATAGCCTTAGCGATATGAAATTATTACATTGACTAAGAACTGTTCTGTTAACTTCTGCTGGTCTTTGACTTATGACCGTTAGACTAACTCCATACTTTCTTCCTTCTTTCGCAATTCTTTCAAAATTCTTTAATCCAAGTTCTGATGCTGAATCTTGACTTGTTCTTTCAGGAATGTATAAATGAGCTTCGTCACACAATAAGCAAATGGGGTGTCTTTTATCATTTTCAGTCCATTGTTGAACTGTAAAAACAATTCTTGCCACCAATCCAATAACAAGAGGTAAAACATCTGAAGGAACTTCTGAAAAATCAATAACTTTTACACCTGATTTTTGGTCATTTTGTTTAGAACCTTGCATTAAAGAGTTACATAAACTATTCATCCAGTCAATATCTAATTCGTCATTTGATATTTGAAATAAGAATCCAAGTCTTTTATCTTGACTTTTAGCTTCTAACCTTTGTACAAATCTTGTTAATTTTCCATTGAATGGGCCTGCCTTATCTTGACCTGCTCTTGCTCCGGGAACACGTTCTTCATCAAGATTTTTTAATTTGCTTATTACATTTTCAATTTTATATGGTATTGGACTGTCAATAGTTATAGAATCTTTAAATGTGGTGTCTCCAATTGAGTCTAAAAAAGCTAGTTTTTCTTCAAAGACTATTTTAGAAAAAAGCATTGCTTGATTAGGTGCATTACTGTCACTTCTATCAAGTAGCATTGCTAACATTTCTTCGTAAGTCAAAAGCCAATAAGGAAGCATTAAAACACTATTTTGAAGATTTCCATTTTTCCCTAAGTCAGAAGGATTAGCCACCCTTAAATGTTTTATTCCATCTGTTTTAAAATCTTCTCCACTATATTCTCCGTGAATATCAAAAAGAATGGAATTTGCCATTGGAAGTTTTGCTATTTGTTCAACCAACTTTGCTACACACCACGATTTTCCAGAACCAGTACTACCTACAATTACAGCGTGTCTTTGAAAAAGTTTGTCTCCATCTAAATAAGCGTCCGCATTTTCATCAATTGAGTATTTACCTAGTGAAAGAGGAATGTCATAATTTTCCTTCGATGATATTGTGCGCATAAACTTTGTGATATTTTCTCCGTCAATTGGAAAACAGTTTGCTTCAATTTCGGGAACTGTATCTAAAGTTCTTTTGAATACATTTTCTTTCTGTCCGTGCTTGTCTATTAAAGTACCAATTAGGTTAACTTTTAAGATGTTTTCTGTTAGCAAAAAATTGTTCAAACCTAAATCATCAGAAACTGGGCTCTCGTCATCTGATACTTTTCGTGTGATTCGATTAATAATGCCAATTAGATGTTGTCCAGCTTTTGAACTTTTTATAGCAATCAAATGATTTACCTGTAGTTTTCGAAGCTTTTCAAGTTCTTTAACTTTTACGATTAGAGTAGAAGTGTCAACACTAAAAACTGTACCGATTTTTGTAGATTCTTCAAATTGAAATATAGCCATAGTTTTATTTATGAAATGATTAATTTTATATATTCTCCTAATTCCCAATAACTAGCATCTTCAATTATAAATTCTCCAAATTTAGAAGAATAAATTTTGGTGTCTTTAGAATTAGCTTCTTCGATAAGTAAGTACTTTTGGCATTTATTATCGATGATCGATTGTTTAGTTTTTTCAGTAAGCTCTTTTGTTATTACAATAATTGGCTTATTGTTTTTTATTTGTTCAATTAATTTTGGTTGAACGTGAGTGTCATTAAAACCATAACCAATACATAAAAATCCATTTGCATTATCAATTTCTGAGTCTGCTTGAGTAAAAATTGTCCTATATGGTTCATTATGTGTCTCTGAATATTTACTTAAGCCAGGTGTTACAATTAAAGGCCGATAGTCTTTTGGAATACTCTGTCTTAATGGAAGTTGAATATTTTCTTCTTCTTTAGATTTAAACCAGTCTAATGAACCGTGAACTTTCCATACGTTTACTTGTCCTTTGTATCCATTTAAAGATGCTAAATTGTTAGATTGAATGTTGTTTGAAAAGTGTCCAATATGACTTTGTGCATATCCGTTACATACAATAGCTTTGGCAAGACTAGTGGCATATTCCGCAAGTCTATCATAATTCGTTGTTATAACAGAAACTTTTTTACCTGCTGTGTCTAAAAAGTATTTTAATAATTCGGCTAAGGGAAATTCAATTTCTTTATTGATAAATTTCTCGTACGCTTTTAAATCTGATTCATTTACTAGCTGCCAAGTTTTATCAACGATTTCAGCAAGTACATTGGTTCTTAATTGAAGTTTTGTAAGAGTGGTTTCTAAATCGCCAGTTTTGTCAAATTCGTCTTTAAATTTTGCAAATTGAGCTTGGTCATCAGAATCTAAAAAACTTATTGAACTTTTCAAGAAATCTCCCAAAGTCCACATTGAAGGAAGATTGAAAGGAACAGATGCTCCGCTACCAAGAACAATTAGAGGAATATTATTTGTCCAAGTTTGTAATTGTTTTAAAACAGCTTCTTTTTCTTTCTTCATTCATTCATTTTTTTTATTCTTAGTGTTTTCAGTATGAAGCACAACTCCTTATATCTTCTCAAAACTATTCTTATATAGTAATTAGGGATAGGAGTTGCTTCCATGCTAAATTAAAACTTTAACATCTTTGGCACGGTTAAGACTGTAAAATCTTATTAACAAGAAAGTCCTTACAACGGGCGGTTTTCAACAAAATATTTCAGATACTGTTTTCAAATAGGTAGGTGGAGTGAGGGATGCGAGAGATCTATTACTTGCAAGATGAGAATTTGGACTAATAATCATTGTTGGTAATCAAATGATCTCAGGTTCAGAATTGCTCCGGCTCAAAAAATTAATTGCAATAGTCCTGAAACGAAAAGCTTTTTTCCATCATTAAATTTTTAAATTTGCATGCAACATTAACAAAACACTCTACAAACAACACACAACATGCCTGCAACAGAAGCTAAGATCTTTAATTGTACACAAAGTCGCGAACTGGCCGAGAAGATCGCCAAACACTACGGTTCGAAACTTGGGAACGTGATCACCTCTACCTATAGCGATGGTGAATTTCAGCCATCATTTGAAGAATCGGTGCGTGGATCGCGCGTTTTTATCATTGGTTCTACTCACCCGGGTGCAGATCACCTTATGGAAATGCTTCTAATGCTGGATGCTGCAAAAAGAGCTTCGGCAAGACATATCACGGCTGTGATGCCTTATTTTGGATGGGCCAGACAGGATCGTAAAGACAAACCTCGTGTGCCTATCGCCGCGAAAATGATCGCCAGTATCCTGGAAACTGCCGGTGCTACAAGAATCATTACCATGGACCTGCATGCAGACCAGATCCAGGGATTCTTCGAAAAACCAGTAGATCACCTGTACGCGAGTACGGTATTCCTACCTTACCTGAGAAAACTTGGTCTTGATAACCTAACTATCGCCTCTCCAGATATGGGTGGTTCTAAAAGAGCTTATGCCTATTCCAAGGCTTTAGAGAGCGACGTGGTGATCTGTTACAAGCAGAGAGCAAAGGCCAACGTGATCTCGCATATGGAACTAATTGGTGATGTTACCGGGAAGAACGTGGTGCTGGTAGATGATATGGTAGATACCGCCGGGACGCTTACCAAAGCGGCAGACGTAATGATGGAGCGCGGTGCATTGAGCGTCCGTGCCATCTGTACTCACCCTGTACTTTCAGGAGAGGCCTATGAGCGTATCGAGGAGTCTAAACTTCAGGAATTGATCGTTACAGATTCCATTCCGCTAAGAAAGGAAAGCAAAAAAATAAAAGTGGTAAGCTGTGCTGAACTTTTCGCCGATGTGATGAAAAGTGTTCAGGATAACGAGTCTATCAGCTCGAAGTTTATCATGTAATTTCAACAGTCGGGATTTCTGAATGTCACACTGAGCTTGTCGAAGTGTGCTTTTAATCGATCCCGTTGATTGAAAAGAGATTGCGTCACTGCGTTCGCAAAGACGCCACTAAGTTACTGTCTCTGCGAGCAACGCGAAGCAGTCTCATGTTGAGATCCTGAAACTCCCGATGCTTCGGGACAGAATAACGTAAGCAGGATTTGATTAAAAAAATAATTAAAAGTGGGTAATTGTTAATTGCCAATTGCTAATTGTCAATTGATCAAAGTATTCTTATTGCCGGTAGAAGACTGGGTGCGCTCCAGATCATTCATGTTCACAGCGTATATTTCCAGTTTTTTACCGGTCACTTTTTGAAATAGCTTTGATTTCCTTTCGGCGCCCCAGACCTCGAGTTCGGGATCTCCCATCGTGGTGAGATAAAGGTTCACGATATCTTCGCGGTTGTCTATTTCCAGTTTCTGAACATTCTGGTAATGACTACGGTCCAGTCCGTCGGCCACACGCAATAATGCGGAAAGCCTTTTTACCTTTTTCCGAAGCGGTTTTTCCATCTTTTTATAGAATTCATGTCGCTTTTTTGGAGTGGACCTTCGATGATAACGGGCCACATTGGCCATGATATTTATTTCATCTTCGTTAAAACCCCGCAGGTCTGAATGCCTTATGATATAAAGCGCGTGTTTATGATGTTTCCTGTAGGAGATATAATAGCCGATATCATGCATCCAGGTCGCGTATTCCAGTAACTCACGGTCTGCTTCTTCCAGTTTCAGCTCATCCCTGAATTCATCGAACAGCTGCAGCGCCATGCCGGCCACATGCGTGGAATGGGCTTCCAGCCAGTTGCATTTACGCAGCAGTTCAAAAATGCTCTTTTTACGCGGATCGGGAAAGTTCTCAACCAGGTGCAGGTGCGGTCTTTCCTGGTTCAGGAAATTAAGGATCATCCCGTCGCGCAGGGCAGCTTCAGATATTTTGATATTTTCAATATTGAATTTCTTGATGAGGTATTTCACCAGCACCATCCCCGGGTTGATGATATCTATGCGTTTCTCATCCAGTTCGCTGATCTTCTTACGCTCCTTACGGTTGAGTTTGATAAAATCCTTGTAGAGATCTTTAAAATCTGAAGCCTGGAATTCCAGTTCGTTCAGGGTCATGTCTGCGGTGAGGGAAGTCCTGCTAGCCACCATGGCACCTATATTTTCCATGGTCCCGGAAGAACCTATCATGGTGGTCACTCCATGTTCCTTGATCACATCGGCGATCTCCTTAAGCGTTTTCTTATAATGTTTTTTTAGCGCCTTGATCTCCTCTTTGGTGATAGGATCGTTCTTTACAAATTTAGCCGACATCCTGGCGACGCCCAGTTTCAGGCTGTTGTGGTATAGGAACTCTTCGTTATTGCCCACGATGAACTCCACGCTACCGCCTCCAATATCTACCATTAGTACCATTTCCTTATCCAGCGAAATACTGTGGCGAATGGCGTAACCTATAAGTTCAGCTTCCTTTTGGCCTGGGATCGCCCGGGCCTTGATGCCTACTTCATCTATCATGCGCTGGGTGAAATCCCCGCCATTTTTTGCTTCCCGAATGGCTGAGGTGGCAAAGGCGATGATCTCTTCCACCTGCTGGGAATCGCATAGCACTTTTATTCGTTGCAGTGCATCCAGACCACGTTGCATGGCCTCCTCACTCAGGTAATTGTCCACTCCTTTTTCCGCAAGAATGACCATTTCCTTGAGCTTATCTATGGTTCTAAAACTACCATCGGGATAAATATCCACCAGCACCGCGTGGAAAGAGTTGGTGCCAAGGTCTATGGCGGCTATACGTTTGGTGGGAGTTCCATTGTCTTGCGAGTTTTCCATTTCTGAATGCTTCAGGTTCCTGCGTTACTATCAACCGTTCAATTTACAGAAATTTGATGGCAATGACTTATAAGGCTTTGTGAAAAAAAGAGGGTTTTTAGTAGGGAGTATTGAGTATTGAGAAGGGAGTGTGGAGAAGTGTGATTCTAAACCGGAATGTCACACTGAGCACAGTCGAATTGTGTTTGTTAATTGATGAGATTTCTCCCTACGGTCGAAATGACAAAAAGAAAGTTTAAAAACGTCCTCAGTTTCGACTTCGGGACCCGTAGGTGAAAGAAGCGTTAAGAAAGAATTGCTGTTTGACCGGAGGGAGTTCAATTCTTTTAGCTTCCGAGCCGTAACGGGTGAACAAGAAAATGAAGACTAGATTTTTTGTTTCTTTTTCAGCAATGGAAAAAGAAAAGAGAAAGAATGCTAATTGACAAGAAGAATTTATTACTGAACATGAGATTGCTTCACTGCGTTCGCAAAGACGGTACTAATTGATTGTCTCTGCGAGCAACGCGAAGCAGTCTCATGATGAGATCCTGAAACAACTTCCTGGTATTTCAGCAATACGATTGCCACACTGAGCTTGTCGAAGTGTGCATAAAATTGATCACTGTTAATTGAAGAGATTTCTCCCTACGGTCGAAATCACAAGAAAATATCGGAATGAACCATCCTTCGACTGCGCTCAGGATGACAGATTCAATAGAAATAGAAAATAAATAATGGATAAATATCTCAGTACGTTTATTCGATTCAATTACAAAACATTAAGCTTCAGTGTTTAACTATACATGCAAACATCACCCATCTCCTAAACTTTTTCAGCTTCAGGGTTTTAAAGATTCAGAAAAAGACTTACTTTTGCAGCCTAAAATTTTTAAACAAATGAAGGCGGTTCACGAAGAACTTGACAACATTTGTTCAATTAAATTAAGTAATTCAAATGAAATCAATTACGATCAACGGATCTAAAAGAGAAAGCGTAGGCAAGAAGGCAACGAAAGCACTACGTAATGCTGGACAGGTTCCTTGCGTATTGTACGGGGTAGAAGGTGATCCACTACACTTTGCAGCAGAGGAAATCGCATTTAAAGATTTAGTGTATACTCCAGATGTACACACAGTAAAAATCAAATTGAAAAGTGGTGAGTCTTACGACGCTATCCTACAGGACATTCAATTTCACCCTGTAAGTGACGCTATCCTACACATGGATTTCTACCAGATATTTGATGATAAACCAATTACTATGGAAATCCCAATTCACACTGAAGGTGTGGCAAGAGGGGTTAAGAACGGTGGTGTATTAAGATACAACCTTCGTCGTCTTAAAGTAAGAGGTTTACCTGGAGATCTTCCAGATTACATCGTAGCTAACGTGACTAAACTTAAAATTGGTCAGAAGCTATATGTAACTGGTGTAGACAGTAAAGACTACGTGATCCAGCATCCAGATAACACAGTAATTTGCCAGGTTAGAACTTCTCGTAACATCGTTGCTCTTGATGATGATGAAGACGAAGATGAAGTTGCAGCAGATGAGGTACCAGCTACTGAAACTGATGACGTGGCAGCAGTAAAAGAGGGAGAAGATAACTAGTATCCTTTTTTGAATACCTAATAAAAAGCATTCCGTTTCGGGATGCTTTTTTGTTTAAATGAAATTTATACCCGCTTTTGGATTTTCTGATTTAAAAAGTATCTGATTAATTTTATCTTTACCAAAACTAATTGGATGCTTTCATTCTTCGGAAGGATTTTAGGAAAGAAAAAAACCGGGGAGAAAATCGATCCCATGAAGAAATTTTTGATCGTTGGCCTTGGGAATATTGGCCCTAAATATGAAAATACCAGGCATAATATAGGATTCAAGATCCTGGATGAACTTGCCCGTGAAAAAGAAGTGGCTTTTGAAACCCAGAAATTGGGTGACGTGGCCAGCTTCAAATATAAAGGCCGCACCTTCGTTCTGCTTAAGCCAAGTACTTATATGAACCTTAGCGGAAAAGCGGTTAATTACTGGATGCAGAAGGAAAAGATCAACCTGGAAAACCTACTGGTGGTTACAGATGATCTCAATCTTCCCTTTGGGACCTTAAGATTAAAGACCAAAGGCAGCGATGGGGGACATAACGGACTCAAAGACATCCAGGCCCAGTTGAATACCACGAAATATAACCGGTTTAGATTCGGCATTAGCGATGAGTTCTCCAAGGGGAGCCAGGTAGATTATGTGCTTGGGGAATGGGATGAGCAGGAAGAGAAGAAATTACCCGAACGTTTAAAGACTTCGGCAGAATTGATACAATCTTTTGGAACCGCCGGAGTTTCCAATACAATGAATACTTTTAACGGTAAATAGCAGAATTTGAAAGAATATAAAGGAGCAAACTCATTCCTAAGCGAACGGCAAACGGTGGTGACCATTGGTACTTTTGACGGAGTTCATGTGGGACATCGCAAGATCATAGAGCGACTGGTGAATTCTGCCCACGCGAACAATCTTGATTCTGTCGTGCTAACATTTTTTCCTCACCCAAGAATGGTGCTGCAAAAGGAAAGCGGCATTCAGCTCATCAATACCATCGAGGAAAGAAAGCGTTTACTGGAAGAGACCGGGATAGATCACCTGGTGGTGCATCCTTTTACCCAGCAATTTTCACGGCTTACGGCATTAGAATTTGTGCGTGATATCCTGGTGAATAAGCTAAAAGCTAAAAAGATCATTATTGGCTACGACCATAGGTTTGGACGTAACCGTACGGCAGATATCAACGACCTAAGGCAATTCGGGAAAGAATTTGGTTTCGAGGTAGAAGAGATCAGTCAGCAGGATGTAGAGCAGGTAGCGGTGAGTTCTACCAAGATCAGGAATGCACTTTTAGAAGGCCGTGTGGAACGTGCTAATCTATATTTACAACATCCTTTTACCCTTAACGGGACTATCGTAAAAGGTCGCGGAATAGGCAAAGACCTGGGATTTCCCACGGCTAACCTGGAAATTGAAGAAGATTATAAGCTTATCCCGAAAAACGGGGTTTACGTGGTTAGTGCCAATATCGACGGAGATAGAGTTTTTGGGATGATGAATATTGGGACCAATCCTACGGTAGGTGGCAAGGAAAAGACCATCGAAGCCAATTTCTTTGAACTGGATAAAGATCTTTACGGAAAGCAACTGGAGATCGAAATGCTGGTGAGGATCAGGGACGAGAAGAAATTCGATTCGGTAGACGACCTTAAGATCGCTATGAAGCAGGACCGCGCCTTTTCACTGCAATACATAAAAGATAACTATGCTTAACAGGTGGTTGTTCAAACAGGTCGATAATTCAGCACTTGTAGTATTCCGTGCATTATTTGGTTTGTTGATCGCCATCGAGGCATTTGGCGCCATTGCCACCGGTTGGGTAAGGCGAACGCTGATAGAACCCAATTTCACCTTTAATTTCATTGGCTTTGAATTCCTGCAGCCATTACCCGGCAACGGGATGATCTGGTACTATGCCATTATGGGCATCTTCGGGGTTTTCGTGATGGTTGGATTCAAATACCGGCTTTCTATGATTGCTTATGCCATCATGTGGGCGGGGGTTTACCTCATGCAAAAATCCTCTTATAACAATCATTATTACCTTTTAATGTTGTTATGTTTTGTGATGTGTTTCTTGCCGGCAAACCGCTGGTTCTCCCTGGATGCTAAGATCAAACCTGCCATTAGTAAGATATCCATGCCGCGTTGGGTCTGGGTCTTTATAGTATTACAACTCTGGATCGTTTATACCTATGCCTCGGTTGCTAAATTATACCCGGCCTGGCTGGATGGCAGTTTCCCGGCGATCTTAATGCGATCCAAGCAGGATTACTGGCTGGTTGGTGAATTCCTGCAGCAGGGCTGGATACGCTATGCCATCGCCTATTTCGGGTTGCTTTTCGATCTTTTGATCATTCCATTGTTATTATGGAAACCCACGAGGTTGCCTGTTTTCCTGGCAGCTATATTCTTTCATCTTTTCAATAGTTTTATTTTCCATATTGGCATATTTCCTTACATGTCCCTTGCCTTCTGTATTTTCTTTTTTCCTACAGAAACCATCAACAGGATCTTCCTGCGGAATAAGAAGAAGCACTATGATGGCGATGAGGTCATCGTGCCTCCTTACCGAAATTTTTTAATTGGAGCCATGTCGGTCTGGTTCGTGATCCAGGTAAGCCTGCCTTTGAGGCACTGGTTCTTTAAGGATGATGTGCTCTGGACGGAAGAAGGTCACAGGTTAAGCTGGCGTATGATGCTTCGCGGAAAGAGCGGCAGGGTAGCTTTTAAGGTAGTTGAAAAAGGAACCAGCGATACGATCTACGTGGACAAGAAAGATTATTTATCCCGGAAACAATTGCGGGCGATTACCTCCAAGCCAGACCTTATCTGGCAGTTTGCCCAGCGCCTGGAAGAGGAATACGCTGAAAAGGGTAAACAGGTCGAGGTTTATGTAGAAGGGAAAGTAAGCGTGAACGGCGGGCCCTATAAACCGCTCATAGATCCAAAAGTAGACCTGGCTGCAGAGAAATGGCAGCATTTTAAGCATCACGACTGGATTTTACCTTCAGATTCGGAGCAATAATCTTACCTGCTTTTGTTACATTTGCAGCTCGTAAAAGTATAAACGGCAAATTAAATTAAACCGCCTCATGTTACAGGTTTCAAAGATTGCAGAGCATAAAGAAGAGTATATCAAAGCCCTTAAAAAAAGGAATTTTGATGCTTCAGATATTTTCGAACAGGTTTTAACCCTCGACGAGACCAGAAGGTCTACCCAGGCGAGCCTTGATGATATTCTTGCGAGTTCCAACAAAATGTCCAAAGAGATCGGGCTCTTGTTTAAAAACGGAGAGCACGAAAAAGCGAATATCTTAAAGGAAAAGACCAGCCGTTTAAAGGAGGAATCCAAGGAGCTTTCAGAGAAACTAACCGCTACGGTTGCCGACCTTCAGAATTTGCTATATACCATTCCTAATATCCCTCATGAGTCTGTTCCTGCCGGGAAAAGCGAAGAGGATAACGAAGAAGTTTATAAAGAAGGAGATATTCCTGTGCTGGCAGAAGGTTCTATGCCACACTGGGAACTGGCGAAGAAATACGATATCATAGATTTTGAACTTGGGAACAAGATCACCGGGGCCGGATTCCCGGTTTATAAAGGAAAAGGAGCGAGGCTTCAACGCGCGCTTATCACCTGGTTCCTGGATAAAGCTACCGAAGCTGGTTATACCGAATATCAGTTGCCATTAATGGTGAATGAAGCTTCAGGTTTTGGAACAGGGCAATTGCCAGATAAGGAAGGGCAGATGTACCATGTGACCGAAGATGATCTTTACCTGATCCCAACGGCCGAGGTTCCTGTGACCAATATGTTCCGTGATAATCTGATGAACGAGAAGGATTTCCCTGTACTTTGTACTGGGTATACTCCATGTTTCCGTCGTGAAGCCGGTTCTTATGGAGCTCATGTTCGCGGACTTAACCGTTTACATCAATTTGATAAAGTGGAGATCGTAAGACTGGAAACTCCCGAGAATTCTTATGCTGCCCTGGATAACATGGTTGAGCATGTAAAAGGTCTTCTAAAAGAATTGAAATTGCCTTATAGAATTCTTCGTCTTTGCGGTGGAGATCTTGGGTTTACTTCAGCTTTGACCTTCGATTTTGAGGTTTTCTCTACGGCCCAGGATCGCTGGCTGGAAATAAGTTCGGTTTCTAACTTTGAGAATTTCCAGGCGAACAGGCTGAAATTGAGATATAAGAATAAAGAAAATAAAAAGGAACTGGCGCATACTCTTAACGGAAGTGCTCTTGCTTTGCCAAGAGTTCTGGCCGGGATCCTTGAAAACTATCAAACCGAAGAGGGTATTAAGATCCCTGAAGTGCTCGTACCTTACTGTGGTTTCGACATTATAGATTAATTTCTCTATCATATTATAAAACAGCGCAAATGTTTATATTTACATATGCGCTGTTTTTTGTTTATAGCTTTTTGGTTTTTAGCCGGTTGCGGAGCCTTTGCTCAAAGTGAACAACTGGCCAAGAATTTCTTTGACCAGGGGGAGTATGAAAAGGCCCTTAAGATCTACGAAAGGCTGTACCAGGAAAATCCCTCGAACCTTGTTTTTTTTAATGGCCTCGTCTCTTCCTATCAGCAGATGGAAGATTTTGATATGGCCGAAAAATTACTGGTACAAAGACTGAATAACACCGCCAATAATCCCTCGATACTTATTGAGCTAGGTCACAATTTTGAACTTCAGGATCAGAATGAACGCGCCACAAAATTTTACGAGGAAGCTTTACAGACCATAGAAGGCAGGCCAAATTATGCCTATGCCATCGCCCGTGGATTCGAACAATATAATTTACTAGAATATGCAGCCAGGGCGTATGAAAGAGCCATGGAAATAAATACCGATCGTAATTTCAACCTTCAGCTTGCGCGGATATATGGGGAACAGGGGAAGATCGAAGAGATGTTCAGCAATTACCTGGACCTTATAGAAGATGATATGAAATTCTACGGCCTGGCGAACCGGGAGTTCAACCGTTATATCACCGAAGATCCTCAGGCTGAGGCAAATGTTATTCTTAGAAAGTTATTGTTGAAAAAGCTTCAGGAAAACCCGGCCCTGTTGTATAATGAAATGTTGAGCTGGTTATTTGTTCAGCAAAAGGATTTCAGTAAAGCTTTCGCCCAGGAACGAGCTGTTTATAAGAGAGGGGAAAATAACCTTCAGGGAATTCTTAACCTGGCTTTTATTGCTAAGGAAGCTAAGGATTATGAATCTGCCGAGGAGATCATCACTTACGCCATAGAGGAATCTCCCTCGCCGATATTCAATTTACAGGCGAGACATTTTTTGATCAATCTGCAGCTGGAAACTGCGAATCCTGAAGACTATGCAGAAATAGAAAAAGAGTTTCAATCCCTTTTAACCGAATATCCCCAGGCCGATGGCACCTTGAATCTAAAGATCGATTACGCTAATTTCCTGGCCTTTCAGTTAGACCGGAAAGAGGAAGCGGCAGAGGTTCTAAAGAATACTGCCGAGCAGGTAAATACAGATTTTGAAAAAGCCCGGTTAAAAATGGCTCTTGCCGATATCCTGGTGGTTCAGGAAAAATTCAATGAAGCGCTGATATATTATTCCCAGATACAGAACCTGGTTAAGAACGATGTGATGGCTCAGAATGCGCGGTTCAAAGTAGCCAAGACCAGTTACTTTAAAGGTGATTTTGAATGGGCGAAAACTCAACTGGATATTCTTAAATCTTCTACTTCGCAGCTAATTGCCAACGATGCCATGGAACTGAGTTTGCTTATAAGTGATAATTCTCTTGAAGATTCAACTCAAACCGCCCTAAGAAAATATGCCCGGGCAGACCTGTTGTCTTTTCAGAAAAGAACGCCTGAAGCAATACAGGCCCTGGATTCGATTTTAGTAAATCATAAAGGCGAGAAGATCGAAGATGAGGCGCTGCTTAGCCAGGCGAAATTATACGAACAGGAAAAGGATTTCGAAAAAGCCGAGCATAATTACCTTGCGATCATAGACTCCTTCGGGAAGGATATCCTCGCCGATAATGCCTATTATTTCCTGGCAGAGCTTTATGCGAACGAGCTTCAGGATCCGGAGAAGGCAAAGGGCTATTACGAGCAAATTATCTTTAACTTTGCAGACAGTATCTATTTTGTGGACGCCCGTAAAAAATACCGGATGCTTCGCGGAGATACCATAGAGTAATTCCAAAATTTAAATTTTAGAAATGGTCATATATAACGTCACTATAAACGTTCAGGAAGATATTCACGATGAGTGGATAAAATGGATGCAGGAAGAGCATATCCCGGATATGCTGGATACGAAGAAATTTCAGAAAGCCCTGATGACTAAAGTGATGGTGCAGGAACCTATGGGTGGCATCACCTATTCTGTTCAGTATACCGCTGAAAGCAAGGATATGCTGGAGCGTTATTATTCTGAAAATGCAGATGAGATGCGTTCCAAATCCAAAGCCTTTGAAGGAAAGTTCGTAGCCTTCCGCACCGAGCTGGAAGTGATCAGCGAACAGTAGAAAATTATTGCAGGTATTCAAAATCTGATGATCTGCAGGGACCTTCCCCAGGGCAAATTCATTTTGCTCATTTACCTTATTAAATAATAATATGAAAAAATATAAGCCTTCATTCAACAAGCCTTCAGCTAAAGATGATCAGGGGGTAAGAGCCAAGAAGCATCTTGGGCAGCATTTCCTTACAGATGAAAATATCGCCTCTAAGATCGCCGATACGCTAAGCTATGAAGGTTATGATAAAGTTCTGGAGATAGGCCCGGGAATGGGAGTGCTTACCAAGTATCTTTTAGAGAAAAAGTCAGAGATCCATGTGATCGAGATCGATACCGAAAGCGTGGAATACCTGGAGAGCAATTACCTGCATTTACGAGGCAGGATCCATGAAAAGGATTTTCTAAAACATGATCTTTCCCAGATTTTCCGCGATGAACAATTCGCGATCATCGGTAACTTTCCCTATAATATCTCCACCCAGATCGTTTTTAAGGTGTTGGAATTAAGAGAGCAGATCCCTGAATTTTCAGGGATGTTTCAGAAAGAAGTAGCCAAAAGGATCTGTGAAAAAGAGGGGAATAAAACCTATGGTATTTTAAGTGTATTAACCCAGGCTTTTTATGAAGCCGAATACCTTTTTACAGTGCCGCCTTCGGTTTTTAATCCGCCGCCAAAAGTAGATAGCGGGGTGCTTAGGTTGACCAGGAAAGATAATTTTACCCTGCCCTGTGACGAAAAGCTGTTTTTCAGAGTTGTGAAAACGGCCTTTAACCAGCGCAGGAAAACCATGCGTAACAGTTTAAAAATCTTTAATCTTCCCGATAATTTAAGGGAAGATGCTATATTTGGCCTTCGGCCGGAACAACTCAGTTTCCAGCAGTTTATTGAACTGACACAAAAAATTGAGCCGTATGCAATTTCAGGTAAGTGAAGAATTAATAGATAAAATCAAGTACCTCATCGAAGAGAAAAAAGATGAGGAGATATTGCTGCACCTTGAAGAAGTGCACCATGCTGATATTGCCGAAATTCTAACTGAACTTGATGTTGAAGAAGCCACTTACATAGTTAAGCTTCTAAATAGTGAGCAAACGGCTGAAGCTCTTATGGAGCTGGAAGAGGATAGAAGGGAACGTATCCTGGAATGTCTTTCTCCTAAAGAGATCGCCAATGAGCTTAACGAGATGGACACCGATGACGCGGCCGATATCATCTCTGAACTTTCCCTTGAACTACAGCAGGATGTAATTTCTGAAATTACCGACGAGCAGCACGCAGACGATATCGTGGAACTTTTACGCTACGATGAGAACTCTGCTGGTGGTCTTATGGCTAAAGAATTGGTGAAGGTTAGCGAAAACTGGAGTGTGACCGGGTGTATGGCCGAGATGCGTAAGCAGGCAGAAAACGTGACCCGTGTGCATTCCATTTACGTGGTAGACGATAAGAACAAGCTTAAAGGTAGGTTGTCTTTAAAAGATCTGCTCACCGCATCCAGCGATGCCAACATTAGTGACATCTATATCCCGAATGTGGATTATGTGAATGTACATACCGAAGGGGAGGAAGTAGCGAGAATCATGCAGAAATATGATCTTGAAGCCATACCTGTAGTTGATGAAATGAACAGGCTGGTGGGGCGTATCACTATTGATGATATCGTAGATTTCATTAAAGAGGAAGCCGAAAAAGATTACCAGATGGCAGCCGGTATCTCTGAAGATGTAGAGGCAGATGATAGTATATGGAGATTGACCCGCGCCCGTTTACCCTGGCTTATATTAGGACTTTTTGGTGGCCTGGGAGCAGTATATGTGATGAAGGGATTTGAAGAAGCGCTGGCTAATTATGTTGAGCTATTCTTTTTCACACCTTTGATCGCCGCAATGGCAGGAAATGTTGGAGTACAGTCCAGCGCAATCATCGTGCAGGGTCTTGCCAACGATAACCTAAGGGGAAGTCTCTTTAACCGACTTTTAAAGGAGATAGGCTTGACGCTGATAAATGGTCTTGCCCTGGGAATTCTAGTGATCCTATTCGGACTTATCACCGGGCAGCCTCCAATCGTAAGCTTTACCATAGCCCTGGCTTTGGTAACTGTTATAATCATCGCAGCGCTAATAGGGACCTTTGTACCGATCATCCTGGATAAACAGGGAATAGATCCGGCTATTGCTACCGGTCCGTTTATTACGACCAGCAACGATATATTCGGAATCTTTATCTTCTTTTACCTTGCCAAAACTATCTTAGGTTTCTAGAAAGACCACCCAATTCTTCCGGTGCTTAATATCATTCTTTATCTTTGTAGGTCCGTTTTTCATACAGAACTGAAAGAGCGGATTTTGCTATTTGAATTATTAATCTGAAAAAGATAAAAACCATGATTATTCTGCATGCTGATACCAATCATCCCACTTTGATGAAAAAACTGGAAGAGGCAGGACACCATAATATTGAAGGATACGAACAGTCTCGTGAAGAGACTTTACAAAATCAACATTTATATGACGGTATTGTAATTAGAAGCCGTTACAAGATAGATCGTGAATTTATAGACGCTGCACCAAACCTGAAATTCATTGCTCGTGTTGGGGCAGGCCTTGAGAGCATAGACGTGGAATATGCCAGGGAGAGAGGCATCAAGTTATTTTCTGCTCCAGAAGGGAACAGGAATGCGGTAGGGGAACATGCCCTGGGAATGTTATTATCTCTTTTCAACCGTCTCAATAAAGCCGATAAGGAAGTAAGAGAAGGTCTGTGGCATCGTGAGGAGAATCGTGGAGTAGAGCTGGACGGTAAAACGGTAGGTTTAATTGGCTACGGAAATATGGGTAAGGCCTTTGCTAAAAAACTTCGTGGTTTCGATGTAGACGTTATTTTCTATGATATCAAAGATGGTATTGCCGATGAGAATGCCCGCCAGGTAGGTTATGAAGAATTCTTTGAAAAGGCAGATGTGGTAAGTCTTCATACTCCTTGGACAGAGGATACGCACCAAATGATCAATAAAGAGTTTATTTCGAAGTTCAAAAAACCTTTCTGGTTCATTAATACCGCAAGAGGGAAGAGTGTTGTGACCGCAGACCTCGTAGAAGCTTTAAAAGAAGAAAAAGTGCTGGGAGCAGGGCTTGATGTACTGGAATATGAAAAAGCCAGTTTTGAAAGTCTTTTCTCCAATAAGAAGAATGTATCTATCAGCGCTGCAGATCCTATCCCGGATGCTTTAAGAGAGCTCATGTTTATGCCGCATACACTATTGAGTCCGCATGTTGCCGGATGGACGGTGGAGTCGCATAAAGGACTGGCTACCATGATCGCAGACAAGATCATCGCCGAATTTGGCGAAGGGGATTCTAAAAAATAAAAAAGATGAAAAACAGGGTAACGGGTTTAGGTGGATTTTTCTTTAAAGCGAAAGATCCAGACAATGTAAAAAAATGGTACAATGAGCATCTTGGTCTGAATACAGATCAGTACGGATGCACCTTCTGGTGGAAAGACAAGGAAGGTAACGATTGTTCCACCCAATGGAGCCCTATGAGCGAGGATACAGATTATTATAAGCCGTCCAAAAAGCAGTTTATGATGAACTTCCGGGTCGAGAACCTTGAAGAATTGCTGAAAACCTTAAAAGAAGAAGGTGTTGAGGTCGTAGGGGAAATGGAAACTTACGATTACGGTAAGTTCGGTTGGATCATGGATCCTGAAGGTAATAAGATAGAACTCTGGGAACCTGTAGATAAGGTTTTCAAGGATCAGTAAATTTCTTAAGTGAACTGTCTTGCTGAGCGTAATAAAAGGATCCTTTGAGCCAGAATTGAGAAATTTCAACTCAATCGGGCTGAGCATAATCGAAGGTCATTTGCTTCAGAAAAGATACAACTCTGTCAGGCTGGGTGTAGTCGAAGGTCATTCTAATCTGAAAATATATCAACCCTGTCAGGCTGAGCGCAGTCGAAGCCTCGTTTAAACTCATAAAACAGAAAAGGCTACTTAGAAATCATTTCTAAGTAGCCTTATTTTATATATAACTAAGCCTGCTAACCTAGCTGGCTTAGATCGATCAAAGCAGATTTGATAGATTCTTCACCTTCTATAGCTTCAAAAGTTACGTTTTTTACAAGTGGATCTGCCAGGGACATTACCAGGATAAAAGCAACATCATCTCTGGAGATCTCTCCTCTTTCGTTCAGGGATCCTTTAGCAACCTTTACTTTGGCAAGTCCAAGGTCATCTGTTAGTGCACCCGGACGTACAATGGTATAGTTTAAGCCACTTTCTCTAAGATACTCATCAGCATCTTTCTTGGCCTCCAGGTAATGTCTTAGATCTTCGTTCTTTGATGGGTCATCTGCGCCCATAGAACTTAGCATCACGAATTTCTTCACGTTCGCCGCTTTAGCCGCGTCTATTAATTTTTTAGCACCATCCCTGTCTACAGCATCTGTTTTTTCATCTGAAGTGGCTCCGCCAGAACCTGCCGCGAAGATCACTTTGTCCACTCCTTTCATGGTGTGGCTAACATCCCCTTCCAGGTCACCTAAAACGGCTTCCACTTCCATGTCTTCGAATTGCTGTCTCTGCTCTTCTTTACGAATAAGGGCTAACGGACTAAAATTCTCTGAGTTGTTAAGGATCTCAATGACTCTTTTTCCTGTATGACCGGTAGCACCGGCAATTAATATGTTTTCCATAGTTTTCTTTGTCTTTTATTGTTCAAACAAGATAAGGAGGAATAGATAATTGGCACAGCCAAAAGCAAGGAATAACAGTATCTTAACAGGTTCCAGGCCTGTTAATAGGAGTAAGTGCAAAATTTAAATAAAACCTTTGTAAGTATTTACTTCATGGCCGCAGCTCTCTCTTCCAGTTCTTTTTGAAATTCTTCCATAACCGGCTTTACCGTGCTTTCTGGAAGGTCTGCAATTCTTATGTACATAAGTCCGTCAACCGCATCATTAAAAAGAGGATCTACATTGAAAGCGACGACCTTTGCGTTCTGCTTGATGTACTTTTTGATAAGTACTGGCAAACGCAGATTTTCGGTTTCCAGTTCATCGATGACCTTATCAAACTTATTAAGATCAGCTTCACTTTCATCGAAAACAAGATCCTTGTCTGCATCCTCCAGTTTTACCTTGAATTCCTTTTTCGGTCTTACATACTGAGCGACATAGGGATCATAATAATTCGATTTCATGAATTCGATCATCAGCGATTTAGAGAAATTGCTGAACTTATCGCTAATGGTCACTCCGCCAATAAGATATTTATGTTCCGGAAATCTCAAGGTACAATGCACGATGCCTTTCCATAGCAGGAAGAGCGGCATTGGCTTCAACTGGTATTCTTTAATTATAAAGGCACGACCCATTTCGATACTCTGGCTCATCATTTTGTGCAATTCCGGTTCAAACCGGAACAGGTCCTGAAGATAAAATCCGTCAATACCATGTTCAGCATAGATCTCGCTTCCCATTCCCATTCTGTAAGCCCCAGCGATCTTTTCGGTTTCGTTATCCCAGAGAAAAAGATGATGATAATATTCATCGAATTTGTCCAGGTCTATACTGTTATTGGTGCCTTCTCCAACCTCGCGAAAGGTTATTTCCCGTAACCGGCCAATCTCATTGAGTATGTTCGGGATGACCTCACGCTTGGCCAGGAATACCTCGTAATTCCTGCTTTGCAGCAGTCTCTTATCCATTTTACGGCAGTTCTCCACTTCGATGTTCATAAGTTCCGAATTGGTCTCTTCGGCGATATCTTTTGGTGATCTTGGTATTTTAAGAGTTTTTGGAAGTTTGCCTAAAAGTTTCTTCTTTTCGAAGGCATTGGCCAGCATATAGGTTTTCCTGCGTAAAAATGCGGTGTAGGCTTCCAGGTTAGGGTGTTCCAGCTGGTCTTCTATCGAGATAGGGTGACCTACTCTTACTTTTATTTTTCGACGTCTTTGCGACAGCATTTCGCTGGGTAATTTCGCAGTTCTAAGCACATCGCTGAAGGAGGCCAGCCTGTAAAAGAACAAACTGTTCTTGGCATGAAAATAAATTGGGACCACCGGCACCTTCGATTTCTGAATGAGTTTCATTGCTGAAGGCTCCCAGGGTTTGTCCACGATTACTCTTTTATCCCTGTAGGTAGAAACTTCACCCGCTGGAAAGATCCCCAGGGCATTTCCTTCTTTAAGGTGAGCAATGGCTTTTTTCATTCCGCTAAGGCTAGATTTAGCTTCTTTATGGTCTTCAAAAGGGTTTACCGGAAGTATATATGGCTTTAGAGGATCCAGCCTGTGTAATAGAAAATTTGCGATAACCTTATAATCTGGCCTGCTTTGCAAAACCAGCTTCATCAGGATCATTCCGTCTATCCCGCCCAGTGGGTGATTAGAAATGGTAATAAACGGACCTTCTTTCGGGATTCGTTTCAGGTCTTTTTCAGGAATTTCAAAATCTATCTCAAATTCATTAAGGATAGAATCTATAAAATCTGTGCCTTTAAGGTTTTTGCGTTTATCGTATTCCTTATTGATCCTGGATAGTTTGGTCGATTTAAGGATAAGCCAGCCAATTCCTGTACCCAGGAATCCGAACTTACGCAAATTCATAACATTGGCTACTTCTTTGGCACTAACGATTCCCATATTTGATTGGTTTATTCTAATTAAAACTATCCCGGAATTGCTTTTCAGAAAATTCCGAAAAGTTAAAATACAAAATTTCAAATTTGAAAGCCCGGTTCAGGTAGCAACAAAAGCTGAAACCTGTTCCTCATCTTAACAGGATCCGGGAAATTTTGTACTCAAAAATAAGAAATCAAATTTTAGTTTTCGGCCACCAATTGAATTGTGTTCTGGGTAAGCTGTTTTAAAAGTACGGTCTTATCCTTCTCCAGGCTTTGGATCGCCTCTTCATTAAAGTGTCTTATGGTATACAAAGAAACGCCGGTCTTATAATCTACCTTGAACCTCGCTTTTAAATGCTGAATAAGTTTTTCCAGTTGATTGAATTTGTTATCCACGCACACCCTAAAGCTGATAGCAGAATTCTGGATTAGATCTACCTTCATCTGGTACTGGTGAAAAAGGCGGAAAATTTCAGAGATATTCTCTTCTACCATGAACGAAAAATCCAGGGATGAAAGTGAGATCAATACCTGGTCCTTTTTTACTATAAAACAAGGCACCTCGGGAAATATGGTCTTCCCTTTGCTCACTGCCGTTCCTTCTCCAGTTGGGTTCAGAAAGGATCTAACAAATAGCGGTATTTCCTTTCTCTGTAATGGCTGAAGGGTTTTCGGGTGAATTACCGAAGCGCCGTAAAAAGCAAGTTCTATGGCTTCTTCATAAGAGATCTTACTTAAAAGTTCTGCCTTATTGAAGAATCTTGGATCGGCATTCAATACTCCCGGCACATCTTTCCAGATGGTGACATTTTCAGCATTCATGCAATAAGCAATGATCGCGGCAGAATAATCTGATCCTTCCCGACCAAGAGTGGTGGTAAAATTATTAGGATCTGAGGCGATAAATCCCTGAATAATATTCAGCTTTTTAGCATCGATTTTCTCCTGGATAAGATCCTGGGTTTTGGTCCAGTTTACCTGGGCATCCCTGTAAGTGCTATCGGTCTTTATAAAATTTCGCGCATCCAGCCAGGTAGAATCTATCTGCTGTGAATTGAGATATTCGCTAACAATAGTAGTAGATACAAGCTCGCCATAGCTCACGATCTGGTCATAAACAAAATCGTATTGATGGGACTTGTTATGTTGTAAGAAGTTTTCAAGTTCGGTGAAAAGAGCTTCGGTTTTAAAATACACCGATGCTTCCTTATTCGGGAAAAGCTCCTCCATGATACTGCGGTGGTATTCCTTTACCTCCTCCAGGCTTGAAGGAATTTTAGTGGTCTGCAGATAATCTTTCACCACTACCTCTAACGCATTGGTGGTCTTCCCCATGGCCGAGATCACGATAAGTGTATTTTCACTACCGTTCTCTTTTAGAACTTTAATAAGATTTTTTACGCCTTCGGCATCTTTTACAGAAGCGCCACCAAACTTATAAACTTTGATCACTTTTTCTTTACGTTTTTCTGGATCCCACTTTCTTCCATGTGAACGGTCTTCCAGCTCTCCTTGATCTCGGCTCCTGTATTTTCATAGAACTCGATCGCGTTTTTATTGCCTTCAGAAACCACCCACTCTATACGTTTAACTCCGTTTTCGTGACCATATTTTACAACCTGCTTATAAAGTGCTCCTCCAAGACCGGTACCGCGCATACTTTCGCGTACGATAAGGTCTTCCAGATGTACGGTTCTACCCTTCCAGGTGGAGAATCTGAAATATACCAAAGCCATACCTTCAATCTTTCCGCCCACGTCTGCCACGAAGCATTTGAAGTTTCCGTGATCGAAACCTTCTTTTTCAAGATCGGCTACCGTCACTTCCACATCGTCCAGGTGGTTTTCATGTTCTGCAAGTTCTTTTATAAGCTCCAGAACATCATCCATATCTTCCCTTCTGGCTTCTCTAATCGTATATTTCATATGTTGATATTTAATTGTTCTATGTCGGTCATATGCAATTCGCCATTTAAATTTCGCAATAAGCTGAAATTTCATATTGGCTCATTTCATAATTCAGATTTTTAACAAAAATAGTGATTGCTTTTGATAAGCCTATTAATACCGTCTTAAAGGATGCCTTTCTTTTCCAGGAATTGCTGCATGGCCTTTTCATCCATTTGCACCGTGTCCCAGTCTTCCATGACATCTGCCCCGCTTCTTCGGTAAAAATCAGCGGCATCTTTATTCCAGTTGAGAACCACCCATTCGGTTCGTTTTACCTTTTCTGAAGCCGCATATTTTATCACTTCGGTATATAAAGCCGAGCCTAATCCCTTTCCGCGGAATGCTTCCCTTACAATAAGGTCTTCCAGGTGCACGGTCTTTCCCTTCCAGGTAGAATACCTGTAGTACACCAAAGCCATTCCTTCTATCTTGCCATCTGCTTCAGCCACAAAACAATGAAAGGCAGGATTGGCTCCAAACCCATCCCTGATAAGGTCATTTTCATCTATGACAACCGCTTCAGGCTCTTTTTCGAAAACTGCCAGTTCTTTAATAAGTTCTAAAACCTCGCCCATATCTTCCTTTCTGGCGTCTCGTATGTTAATTTCCATGTAAAATATTTTATACAAAAATAAACAATGTTAGTATTGTCAGCGAAAACGTTGTAGTACGTTTAAATTTTAATAATTTAGCCAGCGTAAAAAAAAGAACATGCCTAAGCCAAATCAAACCCTCGGAGAATTTATCATTGAAAATCAAGCGGATTTCCCGGGTTCATCCGGAGAGCTTTCCAGATTGATCAATTCCCTGAGACTTGCCGCAAAAGTGGTAAACCACGAAGTTAATAAAGCCGGTCTGGTAGATATTATTGGGGCTTATGGCGAAACCAATGTTCAGGGCGAAGATCAGCAAAAACTGGATGTTTACGCGAACAATAAATTCATACAAACCCTTACCAACCGCGAGATCGTTTGTGGTATCGCTTCAGAAGAGAATGACGATTTTATACAGATAAAGGGGCACAAGGGAGACAACCAAAACAAATACGTGGTCCTTATGGATCCGCTTGATGGGAGTTCCAATATAGATGTGAACGTATCTGTTGGCACGATCTTCTCAATATACCAAAGGGTGACGCCGGTAGGAACCCCGGTGCAAATAGAAGATTTTCTGCAGCCTGGAAATAAGCAGGTGGCAGCCGGTTATATTATTTATGGAACCTCTACTATGTTGGTTTATACAACCGGGCATGGCGTGAATGGGTTTACTTTAAACCCTGCGCTGGGTTCATGGTATCTTTCTCACCCAGATATGCAGTTTCCAGAAGACGGGCAGATCTATTCTATAAACGAAGGGAATTATGTTCATTTCCCACAGGGAGTGAAGGACTATATAAAATGGTGCCAGCAGGAAGAGGGTAATCGCCCTTATACCTCGAGATATATAGGTTCCATGGTTTCAGATATCCACAGGAACATGATCAAGGGTGGGATCTTTATGTATCCAAAGAGCTCGAAAGCAAGTGACGGAAAACTTAGGTTACTTTATGAATGTAATCCTATGGCTTTTCTAACTGAACAGGCAGGCGGTAAGGCCAGTGACGGATTTAAAAGAATACTGGATATCAAGCCAACAGAACTGCATCAGCGTGTACCATTTTTCTGTGGTAGCAGAAAAATGGTAGAAAAAGCTGAAGAATTTATGGCAAAAGCTGAAACCAGAGATCAGTCTCAGTCAATTTCTTTTTCAAGTAAGTAACGGTAGTCGTCAAAATTCAACTGACCGCTAAAAATCTGTATAGAACGTTTTATGATACCTTCAGAAGCCTGGCTTGAGAATCCAAGGCCGATGGCGTATTTCTTAATAAGTTCAGTTTCCTCTTCGTCTATGATATGATCTGCGAAAATTATTCTGAAAAGATCATGCAGGCGCTCCAGCCTTCTTTCAATACTATTGTAAGATGAAAGTGGAAAAAGCTTAGGGTTTTCAAGAACCTTGTCATACTCTTCTTCGCTAATATCTAATTTTCTTGCAAAACGTTTAAGAAGCGCTTCTTCTTCTGCGTTGATATCTCCATCAACTGCTGCAAGGTTTACAATAGATGCGAAATGACTAAGATTTCGTAAGTGCTCTCCCGAGCCAAATAAATCTGAAAAGGACATTATGGTAATGGTTTTATATTACAAATATAGTTAAACAGGCAGTTTTTCGCGCCAATCCAAACCTAAATAAATTTCATCAATCGCTAATCTTTTCTTAATCCCTTTCTGATGAAATATCTATTAATTAATTTAAAAATCTTTCAGAAGAATATATGAGAACTCCATTGCTGGCTTTTAATGATAAAGGGATCTATTGTGCCGCGGCAGATGTATATCTGGACCCGTGGAAACCCGTAGATAAGGCGATAATTTCCCATGGACATGCAGATCATTCCAGGTGGGGACACAAAAAGTATATCACCCATCATAGCAATGTGCCCATTATTCAGCATCGCCTTGGGGAAATAAACGTTTCTGGTATCGAATGGAATGAAAGCTTCAGCATTAACGGGGTTAAATTCTCGCTGCATCCTGCCGGGCATATCATTGGTTCTTCTCAAATAAGGGTGGAGCACAAGGGAGAGGTATGGGTTTTTACCGGTGATTATAAAACTGAAGATGATGGGGTGGCTGTACCTTATGAACCGGTAAAATGCGACACTTTTATAACCGAATGTACTTTTGGGCTGCCCGCCTTTAAATGGACGCCGCAAAAGCAGGTTTTTGAAGATATCAACAACTGGTGGCAACAGAATAAAGAAGACGGAAGGACCTCGGTTCTTTTTGGTTATTCCCTGGGTAAAGCACAACGACTATTAAAGCATTTAGACACTTCTATCGGGAAGATCTATACGCATGGCGCAATTGAAAATATGACCGAAGTATTACGATCACAAATAGATTTTCCTGAAACCACCAGGATCACCAAAGACATAAAAAAAGATGAAATTAAAGGCAATATTGTGCTTGCCCCGGGAAGCGCTCATGGGACAACCTGGATAAAAAAAATGGTGCCTTATGTAACTGCTTCGGCTAGTGGTTGGATGACCTTTCGCGGAGCTAGAAGGCGAAGGGCTATAGATAAAGGTTTTGTGCTTAGCGATCATTGTGACTGGCAGGGTTTATTATCCTCAATTAAAGAGACGGGTTGCGAAAAAGTGATCTGTACCCATGGCTATACCGATATATTTGCAAGATTTCTTAGAGAACAGGGCTATGATGCCAGGACCGAGGAAACGCAATATGAAGGAGAAACCGGCCAGATGGAAGCCGAAAAAGAAAAGGATTCAGAATGAAAGCATTTGCCGATCTCATAAGAACGCTGGACAGCACTAATAAAACCACCTTAAAGGTTGAGGCGTTAACCGAATATTTCAAAAAGGCACCTCCAAAAGATAAGGTCTGGACCATTGCGATATTAAGTCATCGCCGTCCACCAAGGCCTGTGAACACAAACTTGATGCGGGAATGGGCTTCAGAACTGGCAAAGATACCCTTGTGGTTATTTGAAGAATCTTATCATATCGTAGGGGACCTGGCAGAAACAATTGCCCTGGTTATCCCGGCTTCAGAAGATTCCACCGAAAAGAGCCTGAATCAGTTCCTGCAGGAGATTATCGACTTAAAACCTAAAAATGAGGAAGAGAAGAAAGAATACCTATTTGAAAACTGGCTTAATCTCAACTATTACGAACGCTTTGTTTTTACCAAACTTATCACGGGTAGTTTCAGAATCGGGGTGAGTCAGAAATTAATGACCAGGGCATTATCAAAAGCAACCGGCATAGACGAAGATATCCTTGCCTACAAACTCATGGGTAATTGGGAGCCTTCAAAGATCAGTTTCAATAAGCTTATCCTGGAAGAGAACGAGGAAGATTTTCTTTCCAAACCCTATCCGTTCTACCTGGCTTATGCCATTGAGGATGAACCCGGAGACCTGGGAGAAGTATCTGAATGGAGTGCCGAGCATAAATGGGACGGGATACGCTCACAGGTGATCATCAGGAACGATGAACTTTTTGTGTGGAGCCGGGGAGAAGAGCTGGTAACCGATAAATATCCCGAGTTTGAAGCATTTGTAGAGGCGATTCCTAACGGTACCGTCCTCGACGGGGAGATCCTGCCCTTTCCAAAAGGTGAAATAGGAACTTTTAAGGATCTGCAAACCCGAATTGGCCGGAAGAATATTAGTAAAAAATTGCTTGAGAAAACTCCGGTGATCCTTAAAGTATATGATATCCTGGAATGGGGCGGGGAAGACATCAGAGATATGGCTTTTGGGAAAAGAAGGGAAATTCTGGAAAAGCTTTATCATGAGGTAAAAGCAGATGAAGTGCCTTTGCATTTATCTGAAACTATTCAGTTCGAAAGTTGGGAAGATGCGGCTTTGGAACGCGAGAATTCCCGGGAAGTTAAATCTGAAGGCTTGATGCTGAAGCGCCTTGATTCCCCATACCTGGTAGGAAGAAAAAAAGGAGACTGGTGGAAATGGAAAGTAGATCCATTGACCATAGATGCCGTGCTTACCTACGCCATGCGTGGTCATGGCCGTAGGAGCAATCTTTTTACCGATTATACCTTCGGGCTGTGGGATGAAGAGAAAGAGGAACTCGTGACCTTCGCCAAGGCCTATTCCGGTTTAACCGATAAGGAATTCAGGCAGCTGGACGCGTGGATCAAGAAGAATACGCTGGAAAGATTTGGCCCAGTGAGAAGTGTTACCCCGCATCATGTTTTCGAGATCGCTTTTGAAGGAATTGCAGAATCTAAACGCCATAAAAGTGGAGTAGCTACAAGATTTCCAAGAATTCTAAGGTGGCGAACAGATAAGAAAATAGATGATGCAAACACGCTAGAAGACCTGCGGGCCCTGATCCCATAGAATCATTTAATTTTCGTTCCTCGCCATTTCTACAATGTCTCTCTGGAACCTTTTATCATCTATCAGGATATCAAAAAATTCTTCGATGTATTTTACGGTAGTGGCATATTCCTTTTCATTCTCAAATAGGGATTCACATTTTTGAAGCTCATTCATTATTTCAGGTTTCTTCACCAGGAACTCCATCCTTACTTCATCGAAAATATTCGGGTCTCTTTCAAATCCCCGGTACATACGTTGGCGCACATCCTCTATATCCAGTTTTTCGTTCATGATCTGGGAAACCGTGGCATAACTTGTATTTACCATACCGGCCATATCAAAATCGTAAGGAACCGGAATAATATGTCCTTCTACAAAAATCAATTTGGTATTGTGGTGATAGGCGTTGGAATAATCTGTATTGCCTATCATAAACTGGAAAAAAGAATTTCTCACAGATTCCAGGGGCATATGATTTAATGGATGTATTTTGTTATCCATTACCTTCCCACCAACTCTTTTAGCCACGTGTTTATCATCTTCTACCAGGAAGCCTTTTATTTCGTGGGCTTTGATATTTTTATTCTTTACCTCCTCGAAATCCAGTTGCACAAGTTTGGTCTTGAAATGGTAGGGAGAAACGATCTCGTAGAGCTTATAGGCCAGGTATTCCTTGATGATATTATCGTTCATATCCCTCTGTATAAGGCAGGGCATTACCAGTTTCAGGTTTTTATGACCTTCAAATGGAGTTTCTTTGGCTTCTTTTTTCTTGATCTTTACCTTGATGGGCGCGTAATAGCAATTCTTAAGCCTGAAGTTGCCGCGCTTTCTCAATCTGACTTCTAAAGAGTCCCATTTTAGATTCTCATCTTCAAATTTCAGTTGGGTATAAATAAAGGTGGAATCGTTGGTATCTTTTTTAATATCTTTATTAGAGTATCGGAGTGCTATATGCATTATCTCCTCATTACGAAACAGTCCTGATAAACTTTCTGAAAGTTTATTTGAATCATCCTGTGCGTAAGACTGGGAAAGGAAGAATACAGGAATTAGATACAAAAGGAAAGTTCGCTTATCCATAATTATGGCATATATTTATCTAAATTATTAAAAATCAGGTTATTAGAAAGTACTTTTCCATTATTAATTTCAGAACCATCGTGACTTTGTTTCTTTCAGCATTGATCACGATGCTGGCATTGAAGTTTGATCTAAGCTTCAATGTGGATCTTACTTTGCTTAGTATCGCCATAATCTTTCCGCTTGTTTTTACCATAAGAGGTTCCTTCAGAAGAAGAGAAAAGGCTTTAGAGCATCTTAGTGAATTTCTGAGTTCAGTAAAAACGGTGAAGTATTGTCTATTGAGTAGTGAAAGAATCAGCCCTGAGAAAAAAGCTGAAGCCGAGGAGATCCTGGTAGAAATCAATAATAAAACCATTGAACATTTGGCGGCCAAAGACAATGACATTAAAGAACTTGATAATATCTCTCACAAGATATATGCGTTCGCGCTACGGGAAGAAAATCTTATTCCGGCCAAAATAAAGGACCGTGTATTCAAGTATATGAAAGACATGCACGAGTCTATCGAGAACCTTCATGCGATTCATACACATAGAACACCTATTAGTCTCATGGCCTATTGCGAGATCTTCATCTATATTTTTCCTTTTATTTATGCGCCAACGATCATCTATAATATTGGGGTACAGGGCGCAGATTGGATCGCTTATTTTATAGTTTTATTAACCCAGTTTATCCTCATCTCTTTGTATAATATCCAGAATCAATTGGAGTATCCATTCGATAATATTGGAATGGACGACATAAACCTGGATAATTTCAAAATTGAACGTTAGTGGTTTTAATATTTCCCCTGAAATGAGCTTAAGAATTTTTATGCACCCAAATCTTTTCCAAAATTGAAGAGGGCCGAACTTACGGGTCTTGCTGAAGAATGGTTTGCTGGAAACGACTGGAAACCATTTAAGTTTCAGAAAGACACCTGGAAAGCATACCTTCAAAAAAAGAATGGTCTGCTGAATGCTCCCACGGGGAGTGGTAAAACCTACGCTCTTTGGGTACCCATCGTTCTGGATTATATCAAAAAGAATCCCGATTACAAGACCAAGCATAAAAAAGGACTGAAGGCGATCTGGATCACTCCGCTTCGCGCTCTTTCAGTTGAAATTGAACAGGCGGCGCGCAGGTTCGCAGGAGAAATGGGCACGCAGCTAACCGTGGGAATTCGAACAGGTGATACTTCCCAAAAGGAAAGAGCAGCACAGAAGAAATCCATGCCAGATCTTCTCATCACAACCCCGGAAAGTTTACACCTGTTATTATCTTCTAAGAACTACCCCAAACATTTCAAGGGTTTGCAGGCCGTGGTGGTCGATGAATGGCATGAACTTTTAGGGACTAAGCGTGGCGTGCAGGTAGAACTGGGATTATCCAGGTTAAAAACCATTTCTAAAGATCTTCGCATTTGGGGGATATCGGCAACCATAGGTAACCTGCAGCAGGCAAGAGAAGTTTTGCTTGGACCTGAATCTGCTGCCATGAAAAATTCTGTGATGATTAGAGCCAATCTTAAAAAGAAGATCGAGGTTCGTTCTATCATTCCAGAGAAAATGGAGAAGTTTCCCTGGCGCGGGCATCTTGGTTTGCATTTAATCGATGAGGTGGTTCCCATAATTAAAAATAGCCGCACAACACTTCTATTTACCAATACCAGGTCTCAATGTGAGATCTGGTTTCAGAAATTACTCAGCAAATATCCTGAATTCGCAGGGGAAGTGGCCATGCATCACGGTAGTATCAATAAAGAAACCCGGCTTTGGGTAGAGCAGGCTATCAGGAATGAAAGTTTGAAAGCCGTGGTTTGTACTTCCAGCCTTGACCTTGGGGTCGATTTTGCGCCTGTGGAGACCATTGTACAGATAGGAGGACCTAAAGGTGTCGCTCGATTTTTACAAAGGGCGGGTCGTAGCGGTCACCAACCCGGGAAAGTAAGTCTTATCTATTTCTTGCCTACGCACGCGATAGAACTTATTGAAGCTTCTGCCCTGCAAAAAGCAGTGGAAAAAAAAGCAGTGGAAGATCGAGTTCCTTATTTAATGAGCTACGATGTGTTGATACAGTACCTCAATACACTTGCGGTTTCTGATGGTTTTTACCCGAAAGATATTTTTCCCGAGATCGCTTCAACATTCTGTTTTCAGGGAATTACCGAAGAGGAATGGTTATGGATCCTGAATTTTATCACGAAGGGAAGCCAGAGTATACAGGCCTATGATGAATATAAAAAGGTAGAAATAGAGGAGGACGGTAAGTTCAAGATCAATAATCGCGGGGTGGCCATGCGGCATCGACTGCAGATAGGGACCATTGTTAGTGATGCCATGCTCAGCGTGAAATACATGAAAGGAGGATATATAGGCACCATCGAGGAATGGTTCATTTCAAAATTAAAGCCGGGAGATATATTCACTTTTGCCGGCCGTAACCTCGAACTGGTGCATATTAAAAATATGCAGGTTCTTGTAAGGAAATCTTCTAAAAAGACCTCGAAAGTTCCCAGCTGGATGGGAGGTAGAATGACCTTTTCTGCCCAGATGAGTGAACTGCTCCGGGACGAGATGTATTTGGCCGCGACCATGGAAGAAGGTCAGAAAAGCACTAAAGAACTCAAAGCGCTTCAGCCAATTTTTGAAAGGCAGCAACTTGAATCTATCATTCCAAAAAGCGATGAATTCCTGATAGAAACTTTTAAAACCAGGGAGGGTTATCACGCAATATTCTATCCTTTTGAAGGCAGATTTGTCCATGAAGCTTTGGGAAGTTTGCTGGCATATCGCATTAGTCTTCTTTCTCCCATAAGTTTTTCTATTGCCTTTAATGATTACGGTTTTGAATTGCTTTCAGATCAGGAGATCGATATGCAACAAGTACTGGATAACAATCTTTTTTCTTCTGAATTCCTGATGGATGACCTCTACAAGAGTTTGAATGCCACTGAAATGGCCAGGAGAAAATTCCGTGATATTGCAGTCATCACGGGACTGGTTTTTACGGGATATCCAAATAAACTGGTAAAGAGCAAACATTTACAATCTAATTCCCAGTTGCTGTTCAGCGTATTTAGGGATTACGAAGAAGATAATTTATTGTACCAGCAGGCTTTCAGGGAAACTTTTGAACACCAGCTGGAAGAAGGCAGGTTAAGGATCTCTTTAGATCGTATTGCCCATCAAAAAATAGTATGGCGAAAATGTGAGAAACCCACGCCTTTCTCTTTCCCAATAATTACGGACAGGTTACGGGAAAAATTGTCTTCAGAAAAAATAGAGGACAGGATAAGGAGAATGTTGAAGCAGCTGGAAAAGTAATTACTCCCTCAATTGGTTATCTAGGTAATGCCTTACCAGTTCTGTAGTAACCCCAAATGCGATGTGGGCAAACAACTCGTTCATTTGCATTCTAATTGGAACATCGGTTGGTTTTGGTTCAAGTCCCAGGATAGGCAGGGAAGTTTCGTGTGTACTCGCCCATGCGGTAGCCCCGAAAATAATCCCATCCATTGGTCTAAGTCCGCTGCGGTCCTTTTTACCATAACCATAAGCTGCCCCAAGAGAGCCACCCATCGGGATGTTTACTAATTGTTCTGCTAAGGCTTCATTTTGAGTGCTCACCGGGGTGCCGGTGATCTTTGTAGATAGCTCGTCTACTATTTTTATCTGGGCAGAGCGTTGCTCAACCTTTCTTACCGGGAGAAACTGTTCTATAAGGCTTTTTACCGCCGATCCCGCCAGGCCGCCAACGAAACCTGAGATCAGGCTGCGGGAAGTGTTAGACATATATGAATCCTTCTGAAGAAAAGTACCTACGCTCATAATCTGTTTTGTTTAATGGATTAAAACTATCTATTCATCCCGATTTGAACAATCATTTAACATGCATTTGACATAGCTCAGTTAAAAATTAATATTTTTGAGTATGGACGAAAAATTAAACATCGCCTTTATCCAGGCAGATCTGGAGTGGGAAAATGCAGAAGCGAACAGGAATCTTTTTTCTAAGGAGATAGAAAATGTCACAGATGAGGTGGACCTTATCATTCTTCCGGAAATGTTTACCACCGGTTTTTCTATGAATGCAGAAGAGTTAGCCGAGGAGACCGAAGCCGAAACCCTTACCTGGATGAGAGCACATGCCAGGGAGAAATCTGCCGCTATTACGGGCAGTGTGATCATTACTGAAAATGGTAATTATTACAACCGCCTGTTTTTCGTTTTTCCAGATGGCAGTTATAAATTATATGATAAGCGACACACGTTTACCCTGGCTAAGGAAGATCTAACCTATACTGCCGGGAAGGAACGGCTTATTGTTGAATATAAAGGATGGAAGATCTGCCCGTTGGTTTGTTATGACCTCAGGTTCCCGGTTTGGGCACGAAATACGGTAGATTATGATCTGCTAATTTATGTGGCCAACTGGCCAGAAAAGAGAGTAAATGCCTGGGACGCCTTGCTAAAAGCCAGAGCCATCGAAAATATGAGTTATTGCGTAGGGCTTAACAGGACCGGTGTAGATGGCGATGGTTATGTATATAATGGTCATTCCGCTGCCTATGACATGCTGGGGAAGGAACTTACTCCTTTAGACCGTGCAGAACCTTTTATTGCTGAATTTAGCATCGATAAAAAAGAACTTCTGGAGACAAGGAAAAAGCTGAAATTCCTTCAGGACCGCGATAAATTTAGTCTAGACGAATAGTCTCGTTATAATCGAAATTCGCTCTCACGTCCAGGGTGTCTGAATAATACCTGATCTGCTCCGGCTGACGTTTCTTTAAATAATTTCCGGTATCCCACTTTTTATTTTCGTTGCTGTCGAAGATCACTCTCAACAAAACTTTTCCCGGGTTGATATACCTAAAAGTAAGGGTCTGTGGTTCTTCAGAATATTTTTCGGCAATAACTTCTCCCTTGGTATTCGTTAATTGAACAATAATAGGATAGGATTCAATATTCTGAAGGTTCAGCATGATCAAAGCATATTCAGATAAAGATTTGGTCCTTAAGCTCTGGTTAATGGTGTCATTAGTTTCTTCGAAAAGATCTCTGATAGCTCCCGGAAGGGCCACCACCTGGTAATTATTATCTGGTGTCTTGTCGAATTTAATGATCACCTCATTCTTAAGTGGATCAAATTCTGTAGTGAAATCTACGTTCACCGAATCTTTGTCCATGATAGTTATGAATTCATCCTTGTGTTCTATAATAGGCGTATTAGCCTTGAACTTAAAATCCTTGTCTATAGACCCAGTCTCGGTAGTCACCTGCAGGGAGTCTCTATCCAGGGTTCCCAGTCTTGCCAGGAGGGTATCCCTGGTTTTTGGGGTTACGATCTCGAAACTAAGACTGTCCATTTCCGGCTTAATATTATACCAGTAATACAGGCTGTCTGCTTTAGGGTCCTTTACCACCCTGGAGATATATCCTTCGGGTTTTGGATTCAGCAGATTGATGCTTAAACTGTCGAGGTCTGGAGAACCTTCATATCCAAATAAGATCTGGTTTCCCTTTAAAAGGGAAGGTCGCTTGGGTTCAAATTCAGTTTCCTCTTTAAAAACTACGATCTCATAGGTGCTGTCTGTAGGAATGCTGATATTTTCAGCAATAAAGCCGATCTTTTCTTTTTTGGGATTAAAAAGGTAGTTAGCATTATTATCCAGGATACCTACCATTCTATAAGTTCCAGCTTTCAGATTTTCAAGAGAAAAAGTGAAAGTGCTATCCTGTGAATAAGTAACATATCGTGGAGTTTCCTTGTAGACAATAGAATCTGAAAAAGTAGAATCTACCTCGTATAGCATGACCGTAACCGGAGCAGAAGGCGCCTTAAGTTGAGCATCTTTCACCGTTCCCTTAACCATCAGGGAATCTATATAGTCACCCGTAGAGAACACATATTTAAAGTAATCGTAAGGATTGGATTCGTTATTGTCTACTATACTTTTTCCGAAGTTAATGGCATAAGTAGTGTTTTCCTCGAGAGTATCAAAGATCTCGATCTTGATATCCTTTCTGGCCGTTCCCAAAGGCATGATATTGGGTTTGGGATCCATAGGAGGAGAAATGATGATCTGTTGCTGAGGTTTTTCCAGCTTGATATATTCATCAAAATAGATCCTGATCTCGTCATCATCAAAATTAATAGAATAGTTCTCCGGATTGGCTTTAATGAATTTCGGCGGTTCTTCATCTATAGGTCCACCTTCGGGCATTCCTTTTTTTGCGCACTGCACCGTGGTCAAAAGCAAAATTAAAACTATAACGTATCCGGGTATCCTTTTTTTCATAGATGAAAACTGAAAACTTTTAGCAAAGAAACAATTATTTTGAATTACAACGCAAAGCTTAGTTGGTAATTGCCATGGTCGCCACACTCAATTTGATGTCTGGGACCTCAAATAATTTATGTGCGCAGGCTTCGATAGTAGAACCGGTAGTGACTAGGTCGTCTACTATAAGAATATGTTTATTGGCGACAGCTTCTGCATTTTTAATGATAAGGGTTTCTTCAAGTTTGCCCCATCTGGATAACCTGTCCTTAAAAGTTTGAGTTTGGGTAGAGCTTATTTTTAAAAGAATATCATCCCTGTATTCAGCATCTATAGATCTGGCGATCTCTTTTCCGAAATTCTCCACCTGGTTATATCCCCGTTCTTTTAAGCGACTTTTATGTAAGGGGACAGGAATAACCAGATCTATTTCCAGGTATTCGGGGATCTGGGACAATTCTTCCCCCAGCCATTTTCCCAGGTAGGTCCCAATTTCACGGTGTCCTCTATATTTTAGATCGTGAATAAGATGCTGTACACCAGATTTCTTCCTGAAATGCAATAATGACGTAGCTTTTTCTATCTTTACCCTACCATAAAATACTTTTTTAACAGGGTTCTCGTTATCAAGGTGATATCGGGTAACCGGCAGGTCGTGCAGGCAGGAAGTGCAAAGAATTTGTTCGTTTTTTAGCAATTCGGCCTCACAAATGTGACAAACGGTGGGATAAAGAAGATTTACGAAATCGTGAAACATTTGTTAACGGCTTGTAGCATACTTAGTTAAACCTCTAAATTTACGAACTTAATTAAACTTATGATGACAGAAAAAAAGAACAATACCGCATTGAAGGTTTTAACCGGTATTCTTGCTGTAGCCCTGGTTGCGCTAAGCATTTATACTATAAAATTCTATAATGAGGAGAAAGAGAATAAAGAGATCCTGCAGAAGGAAAAATCTGTAATCGAGGACGAACTTAATGAGCTTATCGTAAAATACGACGAAGCCATCGAGGAGAACGAGATCATGGACCAGGACCTGGTAAATGCAAGGGATCGTATTTCAAGATTATTAGATTCAGTAAGGGATAACGAAGCTAACCTGGTTCTAATTTCCAGGTATAGACGTGAGATTGGAAATTTAAAGGCCGAAAAGGACAGACTTTTTAGAGTGGTTGATAGTTTAAGTACAGAAAACCAGATGCTGTCTACTTCATTAGATAGTACAAGTGTTGCTTTACAGCAAAGAACCAAACTTTCAGACTCTTTAAAGACGACCAATCAAAGTCTTTCCACCAAGGTTGATAAAGCTTCACGTCTAAAGATTAGCGGACTTACAGGAGAGGGTGTGATCGTTAGAAACAGCGGGAAGCTGGTAGAAAATGATAACAATCGTAGGGTAGACCAGATAAGAACCTGTTTTACCATTACTGCAAATGACCTGGCAGATGCTGGTGAAAAGAACATGTATGTGCAGGTTTATAATCCCGAGAACGAACTTGTAGGTGATGAGATCGTAGTTCAGCATGAAGGCGGAACTATGGTTTATAGCGCTTCTTCCAATGTTTTCTATGAAAATGAAGAGCTGGATGTTTGTATCCTGGCAAAAACCAAAGAAGACAAATTACTGGAAGGTAATTACAAGGTGTATGTTTATAACGACGCCATGCTTCTGGGAACCGGAAGTTTTACTCTGAAATAATCTTAATTCATAAATTAAAGACCGCCCTGGATATTATTCAAGGCGGTTTTTTTATTTTTGCGCCATGGCAAAACAAGAAGATCTTTTTAAAAACGTAATATCCCATGCCAAGGAGTATGGGTACATTTTCGCATCCAGTGAAATCTATGACGGCTTAAGTGCTGTTTATGATTACGGGCAGAATGGAGCCGAACTAAAGAAAAACATCAAGGAATACTGGTGGAGAAGCATGACGCAACTGCATCAGAACATCGTGGGGATCGATGCCGCGATCTTAATGCATCCAACTACCTGGAAAGCTTCAGGTCACGTTGATGCTTTTAACGATCCACTTATCGACAATAAAGACTCCAAAAAGCGATACCGTGCAGATGTTCTGGTAGAAGATCATGCCGAAAAGTTGCTTCAGAAGGCTGAAAAGGAGATCGCGAAAGCGAAAAAGCGTTTTGGTGAGGATTTCGATGAAGAAATGTATAAGGAAACCAATCCTCGTGTACAAAGATATCTTGGCGAAAGGAAAGAGATCCTGGAGCGTTTGGCCCGTTCTTTAACCAATGAAGATCTGGCCGATGTGAAAGCGTTGATCGAAGAATTGGAGATCGCAGATCCAGAGACAGGTTCTAAGAACTGGACTGAAGTTAGGCAGTTCAACCTGATGTTCGGTACCAAATTAGGTGCTTCTGCAGATACAGCTACAGATCTTTACCTGCGTCCTGAAACTGCTCAGGGAATTTTCGTGAACTTTTTAAATGTTCAGAAAACAGGAAGAATGAAGATCCCATTCGGGATTGCCCAGATAGGAAAAGCCTTTAGAAATGAGATCGTTGCCAGGCAGTTCATTTTCAGAATGCGTGAGTTCGAACAAATGGAGATGCAATTTTTTGTACGCCCAGGTGAAGAACTGGAGTGGTATGAGAAGTGGAAAGAAGCAAGACTAAAATGGCATAAATCACTAGGTCTTGGAGAAGAGAATTATCGTTTCCATGATCATGAAAAGCTAGCGCATTACGCGAATGCCGCGGCAGATATAGAATTCGATTTCCCATTCGGATTTAAAGAACTGGAAGGGATTCACTCAAGGACAGATTTCGACCTTAAAGCACATGAAGAGCATTCAGGTAAAAAACTTCGTTTTTATGATCCTGAATTAAAGGAAAATTATGTTCCTTACGTGATCGAAACTTCGATTGGTCTGGACAGGATGTTCCTGGCAGTTCTTTCAGCATCGTTGAAAGAAGAAGACCTGGGAGATGGAAATACCAGAACCGTATTAAAATTACCGGCAGTACTGGCTCCTACCAAAGCAGCTATTTTGCCATTGGTTAAAAAAGACGGACTTCCGGAACTTGCTCAAAAGATCGTGGATGAATTAAAGTGGGATTTCACAGTACAGTATGATGAAAAAGATGCGATTGGTAGAAGATACCGTCGTCAGGATGCCGCTGGAACTCCGTTGTGTATCACCGTAGATCACGATTCTCTTGAAGATAACTCGGTGACCGTTAGATTCCGTGACAGTATGGAACAGAAAAGGGTTAAGATCGAAGAGCTTGATGCTTTAATTAGAAAAGAAACTGACTTTAAAACCTGGATGAAGGATTTTGCATCCTGATCATCAGGGATTTATGAATAATTTAAGAAGGGCAATTGATTTATTAATTGCCTTTTTTATTTCAGTTATTATCATAATGCCTATTTTTAGAGAATTATTGTAGTATACCAACAAATGATGAAAAAATTACTTTACCTACTTATAATCAGCTTTGTTTTTCATCTTAATTCGAACGCTCAAGTCAACCAGATCACAGGACCTGCATTTATAGATTCTGCCAGCGTTATGAAATCTGGGCCTTTATCTAAAGAGAGTTTGATCCCCTCGTTAAAGAAGCCTAAATTATACAATCCACGTAATCGCGGCATCAATAAAGTAGTTCCCGGGAAAGGTCTCCCTAAGACAGAAAATCCTGCATTACAGAAGAAAATGGGTAAGATCCAGGTAAAGTCTCCAGTACTAACTTTTGATGCTGCGGTCACCCGTTCTACCCCATCTGATCCTACCGGGGCAGTTGGAAGAGATCATTATGTAAATGCATGGAATTCTGAATTCGCTATATGGGACAAGCAGGGAAATAATATTATTCCAGCCTCCTCACTGCCAAGTATCGGCGGTGCTTTCACTAACGAGGCAGATGGAGATCCTATAGTATTTTATGATGAATCTGCAGACCGGTTCATTTTGATGCAATTTAGTGCCGAGTTCGATTCTCCCACACCACCCGCCTTATTATTCGCGGTGGCACAGGGACCAGATCCGGTAAACAGCGGCTGGTATACCTATCGCTTCGACCTTGAAGCTTTGCCAGATTACCCTAAGATCTCTTTATGGAGAGACGGATATTATATTACAACGAACAAAGACGCTCTTGAACCTCAGGGTAAGGAGATAGTTTATGTTCTGGAAAGAGATAAAATGCTCCAGGGGGCTGATGATGTAAGGATTCTTGGTTTCCCTTTACCGGGGATAAGAAATAATGGTTTTTACAGTCCTGCAGGATTTAGCGTGATAGGTAAGGATCTACCTCCTCCGGGAAATGCCCCAATTATTTATCTACAGGATGATGAATGGGCAGGTGTGAACCAGGACCATTTAAAAATATGGAACATCAATGTAGATTGGGATAATCCAGGGGCTTCTACTATTGCAGAAAGCCAGGAGATCACCAGCGGTGTCTCCCCTTTTACCGCAACCTTTGACGGTGGTGGATTTGAAAATCTTGCTCAGCCTGGTGGTGGAGTAGATATAGATGCGCTTCAGGGCGCTATGATGTACATGACGATGTACAGGAGATTTCAAAATTATAATTCTGTGGTCATGAATTTCGTGGTCGATGTTGAACCTTCTGCTGCCAAGCATGCCGGGATTCGCTGGTATGAGCTACGCCAGCAGGCAGATGGCCAGCCATGGAGTGTTTACCAGGAAGGAACCTATGCGCCAGATGGCAGTGATAGATTCAGCGGGAGTATAGGAATAGATATAAGAGGGAATATTGGGCTAGGTTTCACTGTGGTGAACGATGATCCTCGAAATCCAGTTTTTCCATCTATAAGATATACGGGAAGATATTCGAATGATCCTTTAGGGGTAATGACCATCGAGGAGCAATCTATAGTGGAGGGTCAGAGTCCACAGCCAAGACCTGAAGGTAGATATGGAGATTATGCGCACCTAAGTATAGATCCAGTAGATGGTATCACCTTCTGGCATAACGCCGAATATTTTGAGGGATCAGATAGATTGAATAAAGTAGGTGTTTTCAGCTTTTCGGCTACAGAGGGTAATGATGTTGGAGCAGTTGCTTTAGCGAGTCCGCAAAACGCAACCTTAACCGCTTCAGAACAAATAAGTATTGAAGTAAGAAATTTTGGCTTGAACCCGCAATCTGGATTTGAAGTGAGTTATACTATTAATGGTGGTGCTACAGTTACCGAAACCTTCGACGAAATAATAGCGCCAGAATCCTCGGCTACTTATACCTTCGAAACCACGGCAGATCTTTCAGAAGTTGGAGAAACCTATACCGTTACTATTTCCACAAATCTTGAAAACGATGCGAACCCAAATAATGACGCTTTAGATACGCAGGTTAAGAACCTGCCTCCGCGAGATGTTGGTATCACTTCCATAGATTCGCCTTTTACTTCAGAAGGTCTGAATTCTACAGAAACAGTCACCGTTACTATCGAGAATTTTGGAGGAGAGCCTCAGCAGGATATTCCTGTGAGCTACCAGGTTGGGAATAATTCTGTAATTAGAGAGACTTACAATAATGTGATCGGGGTTGGGGAAGAAGCCTTTTATTCTTTCGATAAAACCGCTGATCTTTCGGCATCAGGGAGATATATCCTGAAGGCACGAACAAACCTGGTGGATGATTTTGATACAACCAATGATTCAGAAACAAAAGCTGTGCTGAATCTGGATTGTATCCCAGATGGATCTGATTGTTCTGCAGGAGATGGAATATTCTATTTCGAGCTGGGTGAGTTTTTAAATGAAAGAATACCATGTACCACCGGGTATATAGATTTTAGTGGAGGTTCTACAGATCTGGACCGGGCAGATGGAACCTTTACAGTAACCGTAAAGACCAATTTCGCTGAAGATGATGTAGAGAAATTCTCACTATGGATAGATTTCAATGACAACGCGGTCTTTGAAGATGAGGAAAGACTTATTACTTCTGAAATTATTCCGGAGGCAGGTCCTGCCTTTTCTTATGATTTCAGTATTCCGGCAGATGCTGAACTTGGTCAGCATTTACTAAGAATAAGAGCCGGAGACACTAGCTTTGCTGGAGATCTTAATGATCCATGTTCTCAAATGACCTATGGTACTACCCACGATTATTCGGTGAATATCATAGACAGTACTTTAGATGTAGAAGATTTTGTACTGAATGAAGCTGAACTTGTAGTGATCTCATCTGGCAACAGTCAGTACAGAGTAGTGATGGAAAGCAGTTTCGAAGAACCTTTGAGAATATATGTTCATAACACTTTAGGTCAGAAATTGATCGAGAACCAGATCGTGAACGATGGTGATGCTTATGTATACGACCTCGATATGTCTTATGCCGCGCCGGGTGTTTACCTGGTAAGAGTTGGAACCCGTGATTTTGGAAAGGTCAAGCGTTTTATTGTCAAATAGATCTATTTATCTACAATTTTCGAACTGTTCTTGGATTTAGTTCAGATAGCCTTATTTTTGGGAAAAATTGAACTTTCATGACCATTATATCCTATAATGTAAACGGTATTCGAGCGGCAATACGCAAAGGATTTTTAGACTGGGTGCAACAAGCGAATCCAGATGTTGTTTGTCTTCAGGAAATAAAAGCTTATCCCGAGCAATTGGACCTTTCAGATTTTGAAAATGCAGGCTATCCTTACCATTACTGGTATCCGGCTACAAAAAAAGGTTATAGCGGTGTTGCAATTCTAAGCAAGACTGAACCAAAGAATATCGCCTATGGTACCGGGATAGAATACATGGATTTTGAAGGGCGAAGTATTCGTGCAGATTTCGAAGATTTTTCAGTGATGAGCCTGTACCTGCCATCTGGTACTAATATTGAAAGACTGGAGCATAAGTTCAGATTCATGGACGATTTTCAGGAATATATAGATGAGCTGAAAGAGGATATCCCCAATCTTGTGATTTGCGGTGATTACAATATCTGCCATGAAGCTATAGACATTCATGATCCAGTAAGGTTGAAGAACACTTCTGGTTTTCTTCCGGAGGAAAGAGCCTGGATAGACGGGTTCATGAAGAGCGGTTTCGTAGATTCCTTCCGTCATTTTAATGATGAGCCAGATAATTACTCCTGGTGGAGCTACCGCGCTAATGCTCGTAACAACAACAAAGGCTGGCGAATAGATTATAATCTTGTCGCCGAACCATTAAAAGAAAGAATGAAAAGGGCAGTTATTTTGCCTGAAGCATACCATAGTGACCATTGTCCCGTTCTAGTAGAAATCGAATAATACTTCCTTATGAAAATTAAAGTTTTAGGTTTATTAGCAATATTGATCTCGGTAACCTCATGTGTATCCTCCAAAAAATATGGAGAGCTGGAAAGCAGGAATGCTAACCTCCTACGCGAGAACCGAAGCATGAATGAAGATCTTGAAAAATTCAGAAGTTCTAATAAGGACCTTAGTTCTGAATTATCAGCTTTAAAAACCGATTATGGAACTTTGACCACAGAGCGTAACCAGTTAATGCAGAAACTGGAGGCCTTACAGAAGAATTATAACAGCCTTGAAAGTTCTTATGATGCTTTAGAGAAGAACTCTTCTGCTGCCATCGCCGAGAATTCTAGACAGAACAGGGAGCTTTTGGCACAATTAGATGAAAAGGAAGCTGCCCTGATTCAGGAAAAGAACAGGCTGGAAAAACTTGAGAAGGATCTTGCCGTAAGATCTCAAAGAATAGATGAGCTTGAAAGTGTTATCGCAGCAAAAGATGCCAAGATGAATGCTCTTAAAAATGCAGTTTCCAACGCGCTTACAAATTTCGAAGGCAAGGGATTGAGTGTTGAGCAAAAGAATGGAAAAGTGTATGTTTCTATGGAGAACAAACTGCTTTTTGAATCTGGAAGCTGGTCTGTAAATTCTGAAGGTATAAAAGCGGTGCAGCAATTAGGTGCTGTACTGGCTCAAAATCCCGATATAGCAGTGCTTATTGAAGGTCATACAGATAATGTGCCTTATGGTGGCAGCGGACAGTTAAAAGACAACTGGGATCTTTCTACGAAGCGAGCTACTTCTATTGTTCAGATATTAAGAGAGAATGCGAGTATAGATCCTCAGAATCTAACGGCGGCAGGAAAAGGCGAATTTGCGCCGGTTGCTCCAAATACTACTGAAGCAGGAAAAGCCAAGAACAGAAGAATAGAAGTGATCCTTACTCCAAAACTGGATGAGATCACCAAATTGCTGAATGAGAACAGTTAGATCATTTAGATAGGGAATAGTTTTCCCTGATGATCTTTTCGGTCTCTTTAAGATCCTTAAAAACTTCATAGGTTTTGCCTTGTGTTCTCATGGCGCCAAGCGTATTGGCGTATTGGGCGGCAATGATGGGGTCGTTATGATAGGCGAAGCCATAAGCCAGTCCGCCGGCAAAGGAATCTCCACATCCGGTAGTGTCAATAACTTCATCTACCGGAACTGATGGGATAAATTCAGTATTTATTTCTCCATTCTTATGGGTGTAGGCAACGCAGCCACGGGAATCCAGGGTCACATATAGAACCTTTACACCTTTATTCAGAACATATTCCGCGAAATCATCGAGATGTTCGGTGTTTTCCTCATCATAATGTCCCATTTCATCTATATCATATTCATTTTTAAACCAGCAGCACATAGATTCTTCCAGGTTCATTTTTAGCACATCTATATAAGGCAACCATTCGTCACGGTCTATCCAGAACTTACGTTCACGGCTTCCATTGATGTTCATCGCCGTGGTTGGGCCATGGGCGTCAAAAATGATAAGCCCTTCGCTATTTTTTTTAATGAATTGAAGGGTACTGAGAGAAATTTCAAAATCTGTGATAGGCACAAAAACAAAAGCATCAGAATCAAGGAAAGGCTCAACGTCTTCCGGTAAAATAGGGTTCATAAAAGCTGTTTGCTTTTCGAGGCGGTTATTCTGATCCAGAAAATTCAATTCGATCACGGTGCCACGATCTCTTTTACTGTCCAGCCCGCTAACATCTATATTAGAATATGGAGAAAACAGTTCCTTGATAGGCTCGAGATCTTTTTTGTGGATATGAGAAATGATCTTCACCTCGCCGGTATCTTTCATAAGTTTCGCCAAAGCGATCGCGGGATGAGTCGCACAGCCATATTTCTTAATGGTTTCCTTCTTGTGAGTTAAGATCGTATCTCTGGGAATTGGTCCTAAAATGGCTATTTTCTTCATCCTCTCTGTTTAATTTCTTCTGCCGTCTGGCTAATCATTTCTTGTTTCACCTAAAGGTAGGTTTTATCTAAGATATCAAAAAATCATTTTATCATATTTAAACATGATCGTTCGTATAAGGATTATCGATGCTTTCCGGGTTTTAGTACCGGCCTAATTATCCTAAATTGCAGCTTTAATGAAAAACCGAATATGAAATATACCAATCTCCCTAATACAGATATAAAAGTTAGTAAAATATGCCTTGGGTCGATGACCTGGGGACAACAGAATACCGAAGCTGAAGGGCACGAGCAAATAGATTTCGCTTTGGATAAAGGCGTTAACTTTATTGATACGGCTGAGATGTATTCGATTCCTGCACGCCCGGAAACCCAGGGAAGCACAGAAAGTATCATCGGCACCTGGATCAAAAAGACCGGGAGAAGAGAAGATGTGGTTATCGCGTCAAAGATCGCCGGACCTTCAGATATGGTTTCTCATGTAAGACCAAAACTTGGTTTTCATAAGGAAGCCATGGAGGATGCCATTCATAAGAGTCTGAAAAGACTTCAAACAGATTATATAGATCTTTACCAATTACACTGGCCAGACCGGAATACGAATTTCTTCGGTCAGTTAGGATATACGCATTCTGAAGATGAGGAATGGGAAGATAATTTCAGGGAAACACTGGAAAATCTGAATGACTTTGTAAAGCAGGGTAAGATCAGGCAGATAGGACTCTCCAATGAAACTCCCTTCGGCTTAATGCGTTTCCTTGAAGAAAGCAGGAATAATGGATTGCCTAGACCGGTAACGGTTCAAAACCCGTACAGCCTTCTGAACAGAAAAGATGAGGTAGGTCTCACCGAGATTTTACACCGTGAAAATGTGGGTCTATTTCCATATTCTCCTTTAGGAATGGGAACTTTAAGTGGAAAGCATCTTGATGGAATCAAGGAAAATACCAGGTTAAGTCTTTTCCCGCAGTATAAGAGATATTCCAACGAAGAATCTGTAAAAGCGACCAGGAAATATAAAGAGCTGGCAGATGCTCACAATATGAGTCTTACCCACTTAGCGCTTGCCTTTGTAAATCAGCAGCCATTTGTGACCAGTAATATTATTGGCGCAACCAGTATCGAGCAATTAGATGAAAATATTCAAAGTATAGATGTGGTTCTTTCTGAGGAGATCCTGAAAGAAATAGATGAGATCCACAACGCAATTCCTAATCCTGCGCCTTAATTAGGTTTCCAGGTAAATTCTAAACCGGTCGCGATAACTTCTGAAGGGTTCGAGACCGGTTTTTTTCTTCGGAATTTAAAAGCTGAAATTAGCCAAAAAGGTGGGATACCACATCTTCGATCTTGGCGACCTTAATGATCCTAATATTGAAATTCCCTTTCGGGATCTTGCTTTGTTTAGAAACCATAATGGAGGCAAAACCTAGTTTTTCAGCTTCAAGGATGCGTTGCTCAATCCTGGTTACCGGTCTTATTTCCCCAGCCAGGCCAACTTCTGCAGCAAAGCAGGTGTCTTTTTCCAGGGCGATATCTTCATTAGACGAAAGGATGGCCGCGATCACCGCAAGATCTATTGCAGGATCGTCTACACTTATTCCTCCGGTCACATTCAGGAAAACATCCTTTGCTCCAAGTCTGAAACCGGCTCTTTTTTCCAGTACTGCTAGCAGCATGTTAAGTCTTTTCGCGTTATATCCCGTGGTAGAGCGCTGTGGAGTTCCATAAACAGCGGTACTTACCAATGCCTGTATCTCTATCATTAACGGGCGCATTCCTTCCAGGGTGGAAGCGATGGCCGTCCCACTCAGGTCCTCGTCATTTTTGGAGATAAGGATCTCAGATGGATTTGTGACTTCTCTAAGTCCGCTGCCTTGCATTTCGTAAATTCCTAATTCATGGGTAGATCCAAATCGGTTCTTATGGGCTCTAAGGATCCTGTAAACATGATTACGGTCACCCTCAAATTGAAGCACCGTGTCTACCATATGTTCCAATACTTTTGGACCGGCGATACTCCCTTCCTTGGTAATATGGCCAATCAAAATGACCGGGGTATTGCTTTCCTTGGCGAATTTTATGAGCTCGGCGGTACATTCCCTAATCTGGGAAATACTGCCGGGAGAACTTTCAATATAATCGCTGTGTAGTGTTTGTATAGAATCGATAATAACCACTTCTGGTTCTACTTCTTCTACCTGACGGAAAATATTCTGGGTCTTGGTCTCGGTGAGGATAAAGCAATTCGCAGGATTTGGATTGATACGTTCTGCCCGCATCTTAATCTGTTGTTGACTTTCCTCTCCTGAAACATACAATACCCGGAATTTAAGTCCTAGGGATATCTGTAATAACAGGGTGCTTTTTCCAATTCCGGGTTCGCCACCAAGCAAGGTGAGTGAACCAGGTACGAGGCCTCCGCCAAGAACCCGGTCCAGTTCATTATTACCGGTATTAAGCCGGTTTTGCGGGGTGTTCTCGATCTCGGCGATCAGTAATGGTTTGGCAGCCTTTTTAGCTTCTTTTTTTGCGGTGGTCTTCCAGTCCTTTGGATCTGGTTTTTGCACCAGTTCTTCAACTATGGTATTCCAGTCACCACAGGAGTTACATTTCCCCTGCCATTTAGAATATTGAGCTCCGCATTTCTGACAAAAATAAGTGGTCTTAACCTTGGCCATTTAACTGATCGATTTTGTGCTAATAACCGAAATCTTTTTTAATCGCATCGGCTTTTTCAAGCATAAAATCTGAATCAAGGAAAGCTATCTTTTCCTGCCCGTAAGCATTCTGGTAGATCCTCATGGCTCTTTTAGGATTTCCGGTCTCTTCTTCATAACGTGCTTCAAAGAAAGTTCCTAACATAGTGCCCGGGTAGTGATCGTGAGCCATTTTGTAAAGATTTTTGTATTCTTCCCAGTTCCTGGTCTTTTCAATAGCCTTGTAAACCGCCATAAAATCGTTCAGGCTGATCTTCTTTTTAATGCCGTATAATTCTTCAATAGAAGTATATTTTTTGGCGAGAAATTCAGAAGGGGAAACCGAAGTTTGCAGTAATTTTTCGTTGTAGTCCTTCGTTGAGATAGGTCTGTAGATCTCGAACATACTCTGTATGGCTGAAGGAATTGCCTTTCCTACCAGGGAGTAATGCGTGGCATCTTCAAAATTATCAAAAGTGTAGGCTATCATTTCGTTTTCTAGGCCTTTCAGCTTATTGTCAAAGCTTAGGATGTCTTCCTTTAAGTTTGGGATGTCTGAACTTGCCGTGGCCATATAATACCATTTCCTGGATTCAGCAGTATTAAGGGCACTGGTAATTCTGTCGGCCATTTGAGGTGCCAGATCGGGGCTCAGGTTAATGTAGCCCTGAAAAATAGGATTCTGTTTCAGTAAATAATAATTAATGAAGTTAGAAGTAAAGTCATGGCCCACAATGATCCTGAAATTCGCCGTGCGATATTTCTGGTCTAATTGTGCCAGTAGCTCCATCCCGATAAATTCAAAGAATTTTGCTCCTTTACCTTCCGGAAGGAAATTTTGTTCAGAATAATAGGTGTCTTTGGTGCGTATGCCGTCCTGGTTAATTCCCACTACTATCATTTCTGGAGCGTCTTCCCAGTAGGAGTAGTAGTCTACCATTCCTGCTACGGGCTCGAATAAATAATCACCATCTAACACAACAACTACAGGGTAGCGTTTTTCTAAATTCTCTTCGTAATTTCTGGGTAGCTGGATCTTGATCTGCCTGGTCTCACCAAGTTTCTGGGAAGATAAACTTTCGTATTTTATCTGCGCAAAGTTGGCCAACGGCAATAGGATTGCCATTAGCAAAAGTAATAATCGTTTCATAGGTGTCGTATTGATTTCGGACCTACAATATAATTATTATTTCCTATTGTTTAAAAGTGGTAATAATATAAAGGATAATCCCCCAAATAGCAGGACTACAGCGGTTTGTGTGGCCCATGAGATCCATCCAAAGGCTTCAGCAGCATGCTCCTGTACGCCAAAAAACATCAAAACTCCACCAACGGCCAGGGGATAAACGCCTATTCCTCCATTGGTTGCGGAAACCGCGAAAGAACCAACCACAAATGCAGCCATGATAATTCCGATCGGGGTATTACTGGTTTCAGGAATGCTAAGTTGGATCACAAAGAACATAAGTAAATATAATGTCCAGATGAATGCAGTATGAGCTATAAAGGCCCATTTCTGTTCCATTTTCAGGATACTTTTCATTCCTTCCAAAAGGCCTTTAGCCAGGGTTCTAATTTTTTGGAATGGTAGCCATTTAGAACGGCGTACTATATTTAGTCCCAGGATGATGATCCCAACGAGTCCGAGGAAAATAAAAAATGTATTCAGCGGGTCGATGTTCTGGTCCTGCAGGTAAGCCAGCAGGTCATCGGTTTGGAAGATCAGGGCAACTCCTACGATCAGCATTAAAATAAGAAGATCGGCTACCCTTTCAGAAATAATGGTTCCAAATCCCTTTTCAAAAGGAATGTCTTCATAGGTAGTGAGGGTAACTGCTCGCAGAACCTCACCAGATCTCGGAATCCCAAAATTGGCCAGGTAAGCGGCCATTACCGCCATAAACCTGTTAGCCTGGGAAGACTTATATCCCATTGGCTCGAGCATATATTTCCATCTATAGGCCCTCGAGAAATGTGATATGGTACCCAGAAGAAAGGATACTATGATCCAGAATTTATTGGCGTCTAATATGCTTTGCCATAATTGCTGCCGCTCTTCTGGAGTAGAGCTACTAAGAGAATACCAGACCAAAAAAATCCCCAAAAATAAGGGGATACTGATCTTTAGTATTCTAATGAGCTTTTTGTTCAAAAGTGATCTACTTCAAAAGATTTGTTTCTTCATCTGGAAATACAAGGGATGGCTTGAAGTTCCTGGCTTCTTCCATGTCCATAATTCCGTATGAAATAATAATAAGGATATCACCTTTGGCAACTTTTCTTGCAGCCGCACCGTTCAGGGTGATCTCTCCGGTGTTACGAGGACCAGGAATAACGTAGGTTTCCAGGCGTTCACCATTGTTATTGTTTACGATCTGTACCTTTTCTCCTTCAATAATATTGGCCGCCTCCATCAGGTCTTCGTCAATAGTAATACTTCCAATATAGTTTAAATCGGCACCGGTTACTTTTACCCGGTGAATTTTAGACTTTACTACGTGAATCTGCATTTTTTAATTTAATTGTTCAGGGCGATATTATCGATTAACCTAATCTCATCTGCATAAACTGCAATAAAAGCCCTGTAATTATTCCCTTTTTCTTTTTTAGTAATTTTTTTCAATGTTTTGGAATCGGCGATCTCGAAATATTCCAATTCCAGGTTTGGATGGTCTTTAAATTTATTTTCTACCCATTTTGAAATGTAATCTGCACTTTCTGTGCCAAATAGCTGTTCAACTTCCTTGAGGGTTTCATAAATAAAGGCCGCTTTTTTTCGATTTTGGCTACTTAGACGTTCATTTCTTGAAGACCTTGCAAGGCCAGAATCTTCTCTCAAAATCGGGCAACCCACGATCTCCACCGGTAATCCGGTCTTTTCGGTAAGTTTTCGTACTATTTGTAACTGCTGAAAATCTTTTTCCCCAAAGAAAGCCTTGTCTGGAGTTATAATTTCAAACAGGCGTTTTACTACCGTTCCAACTCCGTCAAAATGACCGTTCCTGAATTTTCCTTCCATGACCGACTCCAAACCTTCAAAGTCAAAACTTTCTGAAAGTATCTTCTCACCATAAAGTTCATCTGCGGTAGGGGTGAAAACCCAGATATCACCATCCTGAGTCTTTAAAAGCTCCAGGTCTTTTTCAAGATTGCGGGGATATTTCTCGAGGTCTTCAGGATTATTAAACTGTGTGGGATTTACAAAAATACTCACCACTACCTGGTCTGAATCTTTAAGGGCATTACTTACAAGAGAAAGGTGACCCTCATGTAGTGCTCCCATGGTTGGAACCAATCCAACGCTTTTTCCTTCAGATTTAATCTTCTGAATGGCCTGTATAAGTGGTTCTTTCTCCCTAAAAATCTGCATTTTGTTATAAAATTAACAGCGTGCAAACTTAATATTTCTCTGGCAATCTGCATAAATTTTTGTAATTTTGCGTGTTTTTTATTCGGAAACGTAACTAAAGCAAAGAATTTATGAAAGATAAGAGAGTGTTATACGTCTCGTCTGAAGTTATACCCTACTTACCTGAAACCGATATCTCATCAACCTCTTTTGAAGCCGCTAAAATGGTGAACAACCTGGGTGGGCAGATTAGGATATTTATGCCAAGATTCGGGAATATCAATGAAAGAAGGCACCAATTACATGAAGTAATCAGGCTTTCTGGGATGAACCTGGTAATTAATGATCTGGATATGCCCTTGATCATTAAAGTGGCTTCGATCCCAAAAGAAAGAATGCAGGTCTATTTTATTGATAATGAAGATTATTTTAAAAGAAAGGCAACTTTAACAGATGAAGATGGTAATCTCTTTTCTGATAATGATGAAAGAGCTATTTTCTTCGCTAAAGGAGTTATAGAAACGGTTAAAAAGCTTAACTGGTCTCCAGATATCATTCATGTACATGGCTGGTTATCTTCCCTTCTTCCTCTTTACCTGAGAAATTATTACGGGAATGAGCCATTGTTCAGGGATTCAAAAATTGTTACCTCTGTTTACAATCAAAGTTTTGATGGAACGTTAGATGAGGAGTTACGTGAGAAAATATTGTTCGACGGCCTGGAGAATGCAAATGTAAAGCACTTGAAAACTCCAAATTTCGTAAATCTATTAAAGACTGCCGTAGACAATTCTGATGCTGTGGTAATGGGAGGTGATAATGTTCCCGAGGAATTGAAAACTTATGTTGATAAACTGAATAAGCCGGTTCTTCCATACACTGAAAAGGAAAACTTTTCACACGCCTATCAGGAATTTTACGACACGAAAGTATTGTCTGAAAAGTAAGTAAAAGTATTAAATGAAATTAAACAGATTGTTCCAAACGACGGCCATCCTGGCTGTTGTTTTCGCTTTTGTAGGATGCGATGATGAGTTTTCTACCATTGGAGGAGAGATTATTACAAATCCGTCTAATGTAGAGATCAGAGAGGTTGAAGTGAATGCCTATTCTCAAAAGGTCAATTCTATACAAACCAATAATTTAACGAATCATATTTTAGGGGTATACAATCACCCGGTTTACGGTGAGAGTACAGCCAGTCTGGTTTCCCAGTTATCCATGTCTACAGAGAATCCAGATTTTGGTGATAATGTTGAGCTGGATAGCGTGGTGATGACCATTCCATATTTCTCTTCAGAAATTGATGGTTCTACCGAAGATGAGGTTCTTTATGAACTTGATTCCCTTTACGGTTCAGAAACTTTCAAGCTTTCTATTTATGAAACTTCTTATTTTCTGAATGATCTTGATCCTGAGCTTGATTTTGAACAACGCCAGGCCTATTATTCAGATCAGCAGAATCTTCTAGAGCAGAATATAGTTGGTGAGCCAATTTTTGTAGAAGAGAATTTTAAACCATCTAATGCTTCGTTTACGACTTATGAGGTAGATCCGGTTGGTGAAAATGATACTCTCGTAAATACCCCGGCTTTAAGAGTTAAACTTCCTTTGAACTATTTTCAGGAAAAGATCATCGATAAGGAAGGATCGACAGACCTGTTGAATAACAGTAATTTCAGAAATTACCTAAGAAACTTCTTTATTAAAGCAGAGCCGAATGGTTCTGGTGGAAGTCAGGTAATGCTGGATTTCTCAACACAGAGTAAACCTCCTAGAATTAGTATTTACTATACCAGAGACTCAGAGAATGTTCCTGAAGGAGAAGATCCTGAGAGAATAAGAGATAGCTTCTTGCTTTTCTTAAGCGGGAACCGCTTTAATACTTTCGAAGGAGAGTTTCCAGCAGATATAACTCAGGCGATAAGTACTCAGAGTGCTGAAACAGGAGCTGAAAATCTATATTTAAATGCCCAGGAGGGAAGTATGGCCGTCATCGAGCTTTTTCCCGAGCAGGCGGTACTGGATGATATTAGAAATGAAGAATTGCTTGTAAATGAGGCAGATCTGGTTTTTTATGTCAATGATGCTTTGATGGGTGAGGGTGGAGAACCGAGACGTCTCTATCTATATGATCTTACGAATAATGATATTATAGGCGATTATGCTATAGATCTTAGTTTTAATCCAGCGAGTCCTGAAACTTCGCTAACCAATTTCTCTGAAGTGGTGGCAGAAGATGAAACCGGTAAATTCTATAAGCTTAGAGTTACCAATCATGTAAGTGGCATTATTAATGATGAAAGGGACAATGTGAAATTAGGTTTAGTAATTGTACCAAATATTAATGCTGTTGTGGGGAGAGATTCTCAGGGACGTATTCTTGGGCCTTTAATGTCTGCTACCAGAGGTATGACAGACTTAATAGACAGGATACCATCTGTAAACTCGCTTACACCTACTGGAACCATCCTGCATGGTAACCAGTCTAATGACGATGATAAACGTCTTAAATTAAAAATTTACTATACCAACTATAATTAATAGAGAATATGTGTGGAATTGTTGGGTATATAGGACACAGAGAGGCCTATCCTATTGTTCTTAAAGGACTACAAAGATTAGAATACAGGGGTTATGATAGTGCGGGAATTGCACTTTATGACGGGAAAGAATTAAAAATGAGTAAGACCAAAGGTAAGGTCGCAGACTTGAAAGCTCGTCTGGAAAGTGAGATCTCTACCGATGGAACTGTTGGGATTGGCCATACAAGATGGGCGACTCACGGGGAGCCAAATGATGTGAATTCGCATCCTCATTATTCTAATTCTGGAGACCTTGTAATTATCCATAATGGAATTATTGAGAATTACGATGCTCTTAAAAAGGAGTTGAAGAAAAGAGGATACACTTTTAAAAGTGATACGGATACCGAGGTATTGGTAAATCTTATTGAAGATGTAATTCTAAAAGAAGATGTAAAGCTTGGTAAGGCTGTGCAGATCGCTCTTAACCAAACAGTAGGAGCTTATGCTATTGCTGTATTCAATAAAAAGAAACCAGATGAGATAGTGGTGGCGAGATTGGGTTCTCCTTTAGCTATTGGAGTAGGTGAAGATGAATTCTTCGTTGCTTCAGATGCTTCTCCATTTATCGAATTTACTAATAATGCCATTTACCTGGAAGATGGAGAGATGGCAGTTATAAGAAGACATAAGGAAGTGAAGATCAGAAAGATCCATGATGATTCACTGGTAGATCCTTATGTGCAGGAATTACAAATGAATCTTGAGCAGATCGAAAAAGGTGGTTACGATCACTTTATGCTGAAAGAAATTCATGAACAACCAAACGCGATAAGCGACACGTACAGAGGTAGAATGTTGGTTGACCAGGGCTTGATCAGAATGGCCGGGATAGACGATAATATGGAGCGTATTGCCAACGCAAAACGTATCATCATCGTTGCCTGCGGTACTTCATGGCATGCTGGTCTTGTGGCTGAGTATATCTTTGAAGATATTGCCAGGATTCCTGTAGAGGTTGAATATGCTTCAGAATTCAGGTATAGAAATCCTGTGATCTCTGAAAATGATGTGGTAATTGCTATCTCGCAAAGTGGAGAAACAGCAGATACCATGGCAGCGATAAAGCTTGCCAAAGAAAAAGGCGCATTCGCTTTTGGAGTTTGTAACGTGGTAGGTTCTTCTATTTCAAGGGAGACTCATGCCGGAGCATATACGCATGCCGGACCAGAGATTGGAGTGGCTTCAACCAAGGCATTTACAACCCAGATAACGGTTCTTACTTTAATGGCGCTTAAGCTAGGTAAGTTCAAAGGGACTATTTCTCATACAGACTTTCAGTTCCACTTACAGGAACTTGAGAGAATTCCGGAGAAAATCAAAAAGGCCCTTGAGTCTGATAAATTGATCCAGGAAGTAGCTTTCAAATATAAAGATGCTCCAAACTGTCTGTATCTAGGACGTGGATATAATTTCCCGGTTGCCCTTGAAGGTGCATTAAAACTTAAGGAAATTTCTTATATCCATGCTGAAGGATATCCTGCGGCAGAGATGAAGCACGGGCCTATTGCCTTGATAGATGAGCTTATGCCGGTAGTGGTAATCGCTACTAAAAAAGGTCATTATGAAAAGGTGGTGAGTAATATACAGGAGATTAAATCCAGAAAAGGGAAGATCATTGCGATCGTTACCGAAGGTGATGAAGAGGTTAGAGAACTTGCAGATCACGTGATCGAAGTTCCGGAAACTATAGAGTCTTTAACTCCGTTATTGACCACTATTCCGCTGCAATTACTTTCTTATCACATTGCAGTGATGTTAGGTAAAAACGTAGATCAGCCAAGAAACCTGGCGAAATCTGTTACCGTAGAATAAAATTGACCTAAATATTTATAAAAACCCTTCTGGAAATCTTCAGAAGGGTTTTTTATTTCCGGCTAATTGATGCTTTTAAATCAGGTTTTTAGCTGTTTTGACTTCAATTGAAAACTTCTCAAATTTTCAATATGATTTTTGCCAGAAAAATTTATCTTTGCAGCCTGAAAATGACCCATTTCTTAATTATGGTTTTTTAAATCAGGGAAATAGGTTTTGAATTTTACTATTAAAAATTAAAGAATTAGATAAATGTCTAAAGTCACAGGTAAAGTTGCCCAGATTATTGGCCCTGTAGTCGACGTTGTGTTCGACTCAGAAAATGCTGAACTGCCAAAGATCTACGATTCTTTGGAAATTACCAGAAAGGATGGTTCTATTTTAGTTCTTGAGGTGCAGTCTCACATTGGTGAACAAACCGTAAGAACTGTTTCCATGGACTCAACTGACGGTCTTAGCCGTGGTGTTGAAGTTGTAAATACCGGAAATCCTATTCAAATGCCAGTTGGTAAAGATGTTTACGGACGTCTTTTCAACGTAATTGGAGATGCGATCGATGGTTTAGGGAACTTGCCAAAAGTTGGTAAAGACGGACTTCCAATTCACCGTGAAGCTCCTAAATTTGAAGACTTATCTGTGTCTACCGAAGTTCTTTTCACAGGAATTAAAGTAATCGATCTTGTAGAGCCTTATTCTAAAGGTGGTAAGATTGGTCTTTTTGGAGGTGCAGGAGTTGGTAAGACAGTACTTATCCAGGAATTGATTAACAACATCGCGAAAGGTCACGGTGGACTTTCTGTATTTGCAGGAGTTGGTGAACGTACTCGTGAAGGGAATGACCTTCTTAGAGAGATGTTGGAATCTGGAATTATAAAATATGGTGATGATTTCATGCACTCTATGGAAAATGGAGGATGGGATCTTAAGAAAGTAGATAAGGAAGTTATGAAGGAGTCTAAGGCTACCTTCGTATTCGGACAGATGAACGAACCACCTGGAGCACGTGCTCGTGTGGCTCTTTCTGGACTTACAATTGCGGAATTCTTCCGTGATGGAGCTGGAGAAGGTCAGGGGAAAGACGTTCTTTTCTTCGTAGATAACATTTTCCGTTTTACTCAGGCAGGTTCTGAGGTATCTGCACTTCTTGGGCGTATGCCTTCTGCGGTAGGTTACCAGCCTACACTTGCAACAGAGATGGGTGCGATGCAGGAACGTATTACTTCTACCAAGAATGGATCTATTACATCTGTACAGGCGGTTTATGTACCTGCAGATGACTTGACAGACCCAGCACCGGCGACAACTTTCGCTCACCTTGATGCAACAACCGTACTTTCACGTAAGATTGCCGAGCTAGGTATTTACCCTGCGGTGGATCCATTAGAATCAAGTTCAAGAATTCTAACTCCAGAGACACTAGGTAACGATCACTATGCTTGTGCACAACGTGTAAAAGAGTTATTACAGAGATATAAAGAACTTCAGGATATTATTGCAATTCTTGGTCTTGAAGAACTTTCAGAAGAAGATAAACTTGCCGTATCACGTGCAAGACGTGTTCAGCGTTTCCTTTCTCAGCCATTCCACGTAGCAGAGCAGTTTACTGGTCTTAAAGGAGTGCTTGTAGATATTAAGGATACCATCAAAGGTTTCAACATGATCATGGACGGTGAATTAGATCACCTGCCAGAAGCTGCCTTCAACCTTAAAGGTACTATTGAAGAAGCGATCGAGGCCGGAGAGAAAATGCTTGCTGAATCATAAATAGTATATAGAATTGAGTAGTTAGTATTGAGGTACTAACTACTCATTACTCACTACTTAATACTAAGAAAATAATGTACTTAGAGATAGTAACTCCAGAAGCTGTAGTATTTAGAGCGCAGGTTGACGCGGTAAAAGTACCGGGACATGATGGTGAATTTCAAATGCTGAACAATCACGCTCCTATCGTTTCTACCCTTACTGAAGGAGAGGTTAAGATCAATCTTTCTTCAGGAAGTCAAAATGAAGTGAAAAGAAAGGATCTTACAGGGTTTAGAACTGAAGCTTCAGAACCTGATGTTTTGTACTACACTATCACAGGAGGAGTTCTTGAAATGAAAGATAATAAGGCGATCGTTTTAGCTGATTAACTTTCAAAAACATATTATTAAAAAAGGCCTTTCGATCGAAAGGCCTTTTTATTGTTCTTATTTTGGGGATAACCACTTTTCCCTTTTCTTAACCGCTTCTTTTGAAGCATTAGGGTCGATCTTGATCGAATAGGTAGGATCTGGTTTTAGCTTTACTTCAGATGTTCTTTCCTCTCCAAATCTTACATAATTGACCTTGACAGAGCCATCTGCGCTTGCGATTTGTTTTCTGAACTCTTCAGGCGTTGTTACAGCGGTACCGTTCAGTGAAATAATTATATCTCCTGAATCTAAACCAGCTTCATAGGCCGGGCTTCCTTTAAAAGTATTTCTATAGATCTCCAAGCCATCATCAGTTTTCTTTAGATCTGCACCAAAATATGATTTATCTGCTTCTCTTTTTATTGATACACCTACACTTCTAAATAGATTCTCATAATCTGGCTTTTCACTCTGGTAAATGTGCTTGCTGAAAAAGTCTTTGGCGAATTCCTCGCCAGCATATTGCTTTAGAGTCTCCTCGATATCTCCAATTTCATAGGCTACTTCGGTTTTACCATATTTTTTCCACATCAATTTCATGAAATCATCCAGGTTAAGATCTTCCTGTCTCAAAGAAAGATCCAGGGCCAGGCCTAAAATGCTTCCGTAAGAATAGTAGGAAACAAAGGTATTTTCGAAGTTTGTTGGATCAACCGAGGTCGCTGCATCTACAAATGGGGCCTGGTAGCTCATCTCGATAGGATTAAAATATTCCAGCGCTGCAGAGTTCCATACATAGTTAAAAGTGCCGGAAAGGCCTTCTATGTATTCCTGAGGTGTGTTTACTTTAGCTCTGCATAAGAACAATCCTGTGTAATAACTGGTGAAACCTTCAGCGAACCAAAGGGAGCCCGTCATATTTGCTTCGGTAAAATCAAAAGGTTCGAGCTCATCAGGACGGATCCTTTCCACATTCCAGGCATGAAAGAATTCGTGGGCTACGGTTCCAATATTTCCTTTCATTCCGCCGTCAGAAAGGCTTTCCTGATCGGTTAAGATGGTGCTGTTTCTGTGCTCCATTCCGTCTCCCAAAACATTTGGCATATAGCAGGCTAAAAAAGTGTATTTTCCGTAATCAAAATCTGGTAATTCGCTAAAAACGGCTTTCTCCTGTTCTACGATCCTTTTTACATCTTCAAAATATTTTTCGAATTCTTCTGGGGTTCCCTGGTGGTGTAATGCAAATCGTATTTCCTGGCCATTCATATCGAAAGATTTCATTTGGAAATCACTTATCTCGGTAGGGCTATCCATAAAATAATAAAGATCTGGAGCAGAATAGGTGGTTGCAGATTCTTCTTTTAATTGCGTGGTAACTTTCCATTTAAGATCTTCCCGAACATCAAAATTGACCTTTACGGGTCGATGTTCAAATTCTTCAGCATACATAAAAGTCGCTGGCATATTTAAATGGGCGTGCGTTTCATCAATTTGTGAATAGGTACCATCTCCACGATTGGCGAAAAGAATGTATTCGATATTCACTGTCCCGTCATGGTCACTGACTTCCCAGGAATATGGATCTACTCGCTTGGCGTCTATCATCTCGCCCTTGCTATTGGTAGCTTTAAAGCCATAAATGTTTTTGATGAATTCGTGCAGGGCATATCTTCCCGGAGACGTTCGGCTCATTCTAATGGTAATAGTATTGGATTTTACTTCCGGAAAACTAATATTCACCTTTGCCTCGTGATGCACGGCATTTTCAAATGAAATATTATAGGTGTTAGTTTGGGCATTTCCCAGGAAACTTAAAAATAGTAGGGTTAAAAGGATTTTATTCATGATCAAAATTTGAGATTGCTCTAAAGTAAAAATTTTATGGGACTGAAGCTGAGAAGAAGTATCTAAGGTTGATATTCCAGGATATCTCCCGGTTGGCAGTTCAATGCTTCGCAAATTGATTCCAGGGTAGAAAAACGAACCGCTTTAGCTTTTCCGGTTTTTAAAATAGAAAGATTGGCCGTGGTGATGCCAATGATCTCTGCCAGTTCATTGCTTTTCATATCCTTCTCTTCAAGAATCTTATCGAGATTGATTATTATAGGCATTCTTAAACTGTTAGTTCGTTTTCTTCCCTGATTAATCTTGCTTTTTCGAATACCTGTCCGAGAGCGATAAAGAATGAACCTACCGCTAGAAATAACCAGAAATCTGGAAAGCTCGCTTTTACTTCGAATCTTGAGTTTAAGATTAATTTGAGAATAAAATCAGAAATGGAGCTTATAACGACTAGCCATATTATTATTTGGCCTATAAGATTAAATCCGGCACTTTGAAACTTGGTGAATAACCTGCCTGTATTTAAGCTTACCACTAGTTTTCTCAGGATGTAGACGACGTAAATAATTACAGCGTATCCACCCAGGAGATAGGTGGTGAGTACGATTCTTGTGGTTTTTGAATTCAGTTCAAAATCTTCTAAGATATTTTCTAATCCGAAAGTGCCCCCATAGCCTAAAATTATTCCGCCTAAGATAAATAGGAAAATCAGCCATAGGCAGATAGAAAAAAATAGAGCTAAGCTTAGAATGCCTTTTAATAGTTTGAAAGATGTAATCATATTATAATTTAAAAATGACGATAAATTATTGTTTTTCGATAACAAATATAAATTAATTATTGAAAAACGATAATTTAATCTTTATGAGTTTTATAATATTTCTACCGAATTAAGATTTTAAAAGATGAATTGAGTGCGAGATTATTAAATGTTTGGATAACATTTAATAGCTAAAGGTTTGAGGGATTAACTGTTTGCTAGAAACTATTTCTTCAATAATAACTATTATATTTGCGGGAAACAGATTTTAATAAGTATGCTTACCGCAATTCTTACAGGTTTTCTATTCTCTATTTTCCTCGTTTTTACGGGGAGATTTTTTAAAGGTAAGCTTTCAATCCTCGCGTCTTTAATACCTCTGGGATTATTTGTTTACTTTTTCCAGTTCATTCCTGCGATCGCAGATGGGAATGTGATCATGAAGTCTTATGAATGGATTCCCTCTTTTAATGTGGATCTGGGATTTAAGCTAGATGGACTTTCCCTGCTTTTTTCATTAATGATCACGGGAATTGGTTTCCTTGTTTTTGCTTATACCTCCTCTTATTTAAAGGGGCATGAATATATGGACAGGTTCTATGGCTACCTGGCTTCCTTTATGGGAGCTATGCTGGGTCTGGTACTTTCAGATAATATGATCACCCTGTTCGTGTTCTGGGAACTTACGAGTATAACTTCTTTCTTTTTAATTGGTTTTAATAATACCAATCCGGCTTCGAGGAAATCGGCACTAACCGCTTTAGGGATCACCGGGATAGGTGGATTGTTCCTTCTGGCAGGTGCCTTGTTGTTGAATAACATGACCGGCACTTATAGTATTTCAGAAATGCTTACCATGAGTGAGGCCATAAAATCTAATGAGTTTTATTTTCTTGCTGTTCTGTTTCTTTTTGGCGCGGCATTTACAAAATCTGCTCAGTTCCCATTCCATTTCTGGTTGCCAGGTGCGATGAAAGCTCCAACACCTGTATCTACCTACCTGCATTCTGCCACTATGGTAAAGGCCGGGATCTATTTATTAATGCGATTTACCCCGGTTCTTGGAGGTGAAAATATATGGAATACCACCCTTGTCATTGTTGGTGGTATTACCATGCTATATTCTGCGGTACATACCATTTTTAGAACTGACCTTAAGGGTATTCTGGCTTATTCCACCATCTCTGCTTTAGGGATACTGGTATTTTTGATAGGGCTGGGAACTCAGGAAGCTTTCCTGGCAGCAGCGGTATTTATTATTGTTCACGCCCTATATAAAGCAACACTTTTCCTGGTTACGGGAATTATAGATCATCAAACACATACCAGAGATGTTACCAGGTTGTCTGGTCTTAATAAGATCATGTTACCGGTTGGTATTGCTGGTATTTTAGCAGCTATTTCCAGTGCGGGTATTCCGCCGACCATTGGTTTCGTGGGAAAAGAACTGACTTATGAAGCTTCTTATCATTCAGAATCAATGGTTATTTTCCTGATGATCGCTATAGTTCTTACCAAAATATTCCTTCTGTACGCTGGTTTTGTTGCCGGAATAAAACCATTTACCGGGAAATTGCCCGAGGAACATGCCAATACCAAAGCTCCAGGATTTATATTATGGGGACCACCATTATTACTGGCGACCTTAGGAATAGTTTTCGGGGTTGCTCCATTTATTATTGAATCTTCTTTGATAAAACCGGTGGTTGAAGCCCTGGGTGCAGATGCTTCAGAAATGCATCTTGCCCTGTGGCATGGATTCAACCTGATCTTCATCCTAAGTCTTATCACCATTGGTGTGGGGACTGCCTTATATTTCATTATCAAGCCTTCAGAAAAGCTTGAAAAAGGAATCGCGAGACTGGACTTTATTGCTCCCGAGAATCTTTTAGAAAAATTCAATGCTCTGTTTGTTGGATTTTCTAATTTCTGGACCAACTTTTTTCAGAATGGATACCTTCGAAATTACATTTCTATAATTATCCTTTTCCTTGTAGTGCTTGTAGGATATATTATGATCGGGAATACGAATTTTACTATAGATTATAACTCCCTGTCTAAGATCACGGTTTATGAGATCACTACCACGATGATCCTTATTGCCGGTATCTTTTATACCGTTTTTACAGATTCCAGGCTTGCCGCGGTAGCAGCAATGGGTGTGGTAGGACTTTCTATATGTTTGATATTTGTTTTCTATAGTGCACCAGACCTTGCCATGACGCAATTTTCGATAGATACACTTACGGTAATTTTATTTGTACTGGTGCTTTATAAGTTGCCGAAATATTTAAAACTTTCAGATTATAAGACGCGTGTAAGAGATGGGATATTATCCACCATTTTCGGACTTATTATTACTACCCTGGCCTTGCAGGTACTGGCAGAGCCGGTAAGCAAAGAGGTTGGTAATTTTTATGCCGCGAATTCCTATATAGAGGCTCATGGTAAGAACGTGGTAAATGTGATCCTGGTGGATTTCAGGGGAGCTGATACTTTAATAGAAATATCGGTACTTTCGATAGCGGCTGTCGGAGTTTTCGGTTTGATGAAACTAAGACTGAAAATGAAGGATAGAAGAAGATATGCAGATACAAGCCTGAATGTCGAAAACGAGAATAAGAAAAAATAGATCATGCGAACTACTATAATTTTAAAAACAGCTTCGAACTACCTGTTACCGGTATTGTTGGTGTTTTCTATTTTTATTTTGCTTCGCGGGCATTATCTGCCTGGAGGAGGATTCGTAGGAGGATTAATTGCTTCAATCGCATTTATCCTGCATTCCTTTGCGAACGGCTTAAATAAAACCAAGGAGTTGTTGATCATGCACCCGGGCTTTTTACTCCCAATAGGTCTGGCCATCTCATTTATGAGTGGTCTGGCTCCGGTAGTACTGTTCGATCTGCCCTTTATGACTGGTTTGTGGTCACATGACCCGGTGGCAATTCTGGGGAGCGTAGGTTCAGCATTATTTTTTGATATAGGAGTTTATCTTGTTGTGACAGGAGTGACCTTAACCATAATTTTTACAATTTCAGAATCGGCCTAATATGGAGATCCTTTTAGCATTAATGGTGGGAATATTATACGGAACGGGTATCTACATGATGCTTCGTAGAAGTATGGTAAAACTCATCCTGGGAATTATCCTGCTGGGGAATGGAGCAAACCTGCTTATTTTCTTGTTGGGAAGAATTACCAAAGGGGCGCCGCCAATCATTGGCAGTGACGCCAAGGTCTTTGTAGAAGCCTTTGCAGATCCTGTACCACAGGCCCTTATACTTACAGCAATCGTTATTAGTTTTGGACTTCAGTCTTTCGCCATCGTGCTGGTTAAAAGAGCACATACCGTGGTGAGAACCGATGATCTGGATGAAATGAACGCAACCGACGAAGATTCATGAACGAACAATTAATTTTATATCCTTTATTCCTCCAGATGGCCATCAGTATCATTCTGATGTTCGGCTGGGCAAGAATAAAATTTCAGAAGGTATTTAGCGTCTTTGGAAGTATAGTTAGTTTAGGACTGGCGATCATTCTGTTTTCCTATATCTGGAACAACGGGACTCAAACCATACAGGCCGGGAACTGGGAAGCGCCGTTCGGGATCACTTTTGTGGCAGATATGCTTTCGGTGACCCTGGTATTGCTTACAGCTATTTCGGGACTGGCAGTATCCATTTTTTCAGGTGCTTCGGTTCTAAAAGATAGATTGAGGTTCGGCTATTTCCCGATATTTCACTTTTTGTTACTAGGATTAAATGGTGCATTCCTAACCGGGGATATTTTCAACTTATACGTCTGGTTCGAGATCATTATTATAAGTTCTTTCGTACTTATCACCATTGGTGGAGAGAAGGCCCAGTTAGAGGGAGCGGTAAAGTATTTTACGCTGAATATTCTCGCTTCCATGATATTTCTTACTGCGATCGCAGTTTTATACGGAATCACTGGAAGTCTTAACATGGCAGATCTTGCCGGGCAGATCGCCGAAGTGGAGAACAGGGGACTGGTACAGATAACAGCCTTATTATTCCTGATTGGTTTCGGGATCAAGGCCGGGGTATTTCCGCTTTATTTCTGGCTACCGGCATCTTATCATACGCCTCCGTTTGCGGTATCAGCGATATTTGGAGGATTATTGACCAAGGTTGGGGTATATGCCCTGATACGTGTCTTTACCCTCATTTTCGTAGACGATCCTTTCCTGAATAATATTATCATGATCATAGCTATTCTAACACTTATAAGTGGAGGAATAGGTGCTTTGGTACAGAATAATATGAGAAAGGTATTTTCTTATCTTATTATCTGTCATATTGGATATATGATAGCCGGTTTGGGAATGTTTACCGAAATGGCAATCGCCGGAGCTATATTTTACCTTATCCATGATATCATTGTAAAAACCAATCTGTTCATGATAAGCGGGGTGGTGTATCGCATTAAGGGAACCAACAGTATGCGTGACCTGGGCGGTATCTATGCCAAATGGCCTAAAATTAGCTTACTTTTATTTATTCCGCTGTTTTCACTGGTAGGAATTCCACCTTTATCTGGTTTCTGGCCTAAGATCAACCTTATAAAGGCAGGTTTTACAAATGAATCTTATATTACCGTAGGTGCTATAATTTTCGCAAGTTTTATTACCCTGGTAATTATTGCTAAAATGTGGGCTGAAGTTTTCTGGAAAGAAGACAAGGAGCTGCCGTTAAGGAGTAATTTTGGATATTTCTCAAAAATGACCAGCGCGAAAAGGATGCAATTCGTGGTGCCGGTTGCTCTTTTGAGTATTGTATCTTTGTATATTGGATTCGGTGCAGAACATATCCAGGAGCTATCGGCTAGAATCGCAGATGAGCTGGTGAATAGCCAGGGATATATAGACGCGGTATTAAAATCGAAGAATTAAGGGATGATGAAGAATAAATTTCTGTCGAACATTTTACTGACCTTTGTCTGGGTTGCCCTGACAGGAGATTTTTCATTTGAGAATTATCTGTTCGGATTCTTTCTGAATTTTCATATTCTATGGTTGATCACGATAGGACGTAACCGAAGCAAATATTTCCTTATAGTTCCAAAGGTTCTATTGCTACTCGTGTTTTTCCTTTATGAGCTTATAAAAGCGAATATAGAGGTTGCTTATGAAGTGATCACACCAAAGCTTAATATGACGCCAGGGATCATCATGGTGCCGTTGGATGTGAAATCTGATATTGGTATCACCGTGCTGGCGAATATGATCTCCCTTACTCCCGGAACTTTAAGTCTGGATGTATCTAATGACAAAAAGGTTCTGTTTGTGCATGCGATGTATATCACCGATAAGGAGAAGTTTATTAGAGGGATAAAAGACGGATTTGAACGTAGAATTTTGGAGGTATTATCATGACGTTATTTGAATATTTACACTATATCATTTTACCGGTACTGGTTGTATCTGCAGTGCTTATCCTTTGGAGATTCATCAAAGGTCCAAGTATCGCAGATAAGATCGTGGCCTTGGATCTTCTTATCACTACAGGGATCGGGGTTATTGCAGTATATAGTGTGATTTATAACCAGTCCACCTTGATGGATACAGCGCTTATTCTTGCACTTATTGCATTTTTAAGTACAGTAGCGTTATCATATTACCTTGAAAAAAGGAGAAGAAAATGATAGATATAATAATAGGAATATTAGCAACTTTTGGAGCGCTATTCGTGCTTTTTGCCGCCATCGGGCTGGTAAGAATGCCAGATACCTACTTAAGGATCTCTGTAACTACCAAGGCTGCCACACTTGGGGTTGGCTTGGTGCTTATGTCTACCACGGTTTATTTTAGCAATGCAGATGTTACTTCACAGGCATTTGTGATCATTCTGTTTCTATTTCTAACCGCGCCCGTAAGTGCGCACCTTATAGGGAGAGCGTCTTATTTTATTGGGGTGAAACTTTGGGATAAATCGGTTATGGATGAGTTGAGAGGAAAGTATCAAAAGAATACTCATATTTTAAAGAGTGTTGTGGATGATACTCCAGAAGACAATGTAGATCACACGAAAATGGAGGATAAGTAGATCTTAATTCGATTCTTCTTCACCATCTTTTGCTTTCTTTTTCATTTTATGTTCTATGTAACCGAAGACCAGGTTAATGATCAAGATGATTCCGCAAACAATTCCCAGTTCATGATACATTCCAAAACCTGCGAGGCAACCTGTTCCCGCACTACACCAAATGGTTGCTGCAGTCGTAAGTCCCTTTACCTTTCGCTTCTTTTCTAATATTGTACCTGCTCCAATAAATCCAATTCCAACTACTACCTGTCCCAGGACACGCGTGATATCAACATATTTGTCTCCTTCGAATTCCAGCGACATCAATATAAATATGGACGCTCCCAGGGATACCAGGGCATTGGTTTTAAGGCCTGCTTCTTTTCCCTGGATCTCTCTTTCAAGTCCAATGATCAATCCAGCGATCGTCGCAAGGCTAACTCTTAGTGCAAATAACGTCCAGTCCATATTTTGTTTGAGTGAATGTTTACTTTTGTAACATGAAACAATTACCTTCTAAATTAGAAAAAAGGCTTGAGAGGAGGAAAGAAGAAGATTCTTTTAGGATTTTATTATCATTCCCGGCTGGCGTAGATTTTTTTTCTAATGACTATCTCGGTTTTTCCAGGTCTGAAGAAATTGCAGAGAGTACCGGAAGGATTTTGAAGCATTATGAAATTGCAAATGGATCTACAGGATCCAGGTTATTATCAGGAAATCATCCTGTCTTTAAGGAGACCGAGAATCAACTTGCCAGTTTCCATAATGCGCAGTCTGCCTTGATCTTCAATTCTGGCTACGATGCCAATATTGGATTTTTTTCAGCAGTACCTCAAAAGAATGACATCATACTCTTCGATGAATATGCTCATGCCTCAATCAGAGATGGTCTCAAAATGAGCCTGGCCCGTGATTACAAATTTCAGCATAATAATCTGGAAGATCTGGAGGAGAAATTAAAGCGTTTTAGAGATGATTCTTCAGATTCTGAAATATATATCGTGACCGAATCTGTTTTTTCAATGGACGGGGATTCACCAGATCTCGTTCAGCTTATGGAGATTGCCGAAAGATATAATGCGCTTACGATAATTGATGAAGCTCATGCCACGGGTGTGCTGGGGGATCATGGTAAAGGTTTGGTGCAGGACCTGAAATTGGAAGGAAAGATCTTCGCCAGGATACAAACTTTTGGGAAAGCTATGGGTTGTCACGGTGCGGCTATTTTAGGAAGCCGAAAATTGAAGGATTATCTTATCAATTTCAGCCGGAGCTTTATTTATACCACGGCGCTTTCGCCACATTCTGTTGCCAGCATTCGTTCTGCTTACAGGTATTTGGAAGGCGATGAAACTCATTTAAAAAAGTTACGCGGGAATATTCAGTATTTTAAAGCGGAGATCCTCAAAAATGATCTTCAGGATATATTTATTGCGAGTGATTCTGCGATACAGGCTTGTGTTATATCGGGAAATACGAAGGTAAAGAATGCTGCGGCCGAGCTTCAAAAAACGGGTTTCAATGTAAAACCCATCCTTTCGCCCACTGTACCTGCCGGAAGCGAACGTTTAAGATTTTGTATACATACTTATAATTCATCACATGAAATTTCGCAGGTCTTAAAAGTCTTGGGTAATTTTGTGGAAAATACTAAATAATGCCGAATACATTTTTCATTACGGGAATAGGAACTGAAGTTGGGAAAACAGTGGTTGCTGCAATTGTGACCCAGGCCATGGAGGCAGATTACTGGAAACCTGTGCAGGCTGGTGATCTTGATCACTCAGATACGCATAAGATCCAGAAACTGGTAAGCAGCGATAAGACCTATTACCATAAAAATGCCTATGCTCTTAAAACTCCCATGAGTCCGCATGCGGCAGCAGAAATTGATGAGGTGAAGATAGAGGTGAAGAAAATGAAAAGGCCCAGGACCGAGAATGACCTTGTGATTGAAGGTGCCGGCGGATTGCTGGTCCCCTTAAATGACAAGGAAACTATAATGGAGCTAATTGCCAAGGAAGATATGGTCGTGCTGGTTTCCAGGCACTACCTGGGCAGCATTAATCATACCTTGCTAAGTATTGAAGCGCTTAAAAGCAGAGGTATCGAAAAGATCGGCGTGATCTTTAGTGGTGATGAACATCCTACTACCGAGGAGGCGATCAGGAAACTAGGAAAGGTGAAGATAATAGGCAGGATAGATGAGGAGCCCTATTTTGATGATATGGTGATAAAAGAATATGCCGAAAAATTCAGAAAGGAATTATGCGAGATCTAGAATTGAAAACCGAAAGTTTAGCTGAAAGGGACCAGAAACATCTCTGGCACCCCCTTACCCAGCATAAGACCTCTCCAGAAATGTTGCCGGTTACCAAGGCTAAAGGCTGCATACTAACAGATGATCAGGGGAAGGAATACATAGACGCAATTTCTTCATGGTACACCGCCGTTTATGGTCATTGCAATAAATATATCACCGATAAGGTTGCTGCCCAAATGCAGAATCTGGATCAGGTGGTTTTTAGCGGATTCACCCATGAACCTGCGATCAAATTATCTGAAGCCCTGGTAAAAATACTCCCTAAGGGACAGCAGAAATTATTTTTCAATGACAATGGTTCCACGGCAACCGAGATCGGGATTAAAATGGCGCTGCAGTATCACCATAATCTTGGCAATGATCGCAAGGTGATGCTTGCATTCGAGGAAGGTTTTCACGGGGATACCTTTGGAGCCATGTCGGTTTCAGGACTTTCGGTCTATAATGGCGCATTCGAAGATCATTTTATCAGGGTAGAGAGAATACCGGTGCCCACGGGTAAAAATAATGCGGAAGTCATAGAGCAGTTGAGATCTATTCTTGCTGATAAAAATATTGCCGGATTTATCTATGAGCCCTTAATTCAGGGAGCTGCGGCAATGAAATTTCATGACGCTGAAGGTCTGAATGAAGTCCTGAAGATTTGCAGGGGAAATGATGTGGTGCTTGTGGCAGATGAAGTAATGACCGGCTTTGGAAAAACTGGTAGATACTTCGCTTCAGATTATATGGAAGAAAAACCAGATGTGGTTTGTATGTCGAAGGCGCTTACTGCCGGATTGCTGCCTATGGGGCTTACTTCCTGCTCCATGAAAATTTACAACGCCTTTTATTCAGACGAAATCGCTAAGGGCCTATTTCATGGGCATACCTATACGGCAAATCCGCTGGCCTGTGCAGCCGCGCTTGCAGCTGTAGAATTGCTGGTTTCCGAAGAGATGCAGGAGAACATTCAGCGTATCTCCCAGGCGAATCTAGATTTCGTCAATAAATTGTCGCAACATCCAAAGGTCAAAAATGCCAGGTCTAAAGGCGTGATCATGGCTTTTGAGCTGGATATTCAAACCGATCGTTACGGTAGTCTTAGGAACAGGTTATTCAAATTCTTTATGGATAGAGGTGTATTTCTTAGGCCGCTGGGTAATACCATTTATATAGTTCCGCCTTATGTGATCTCAGAAAATGAGTTGAAAAAGGTTTATAGTGTTATAGAAGATTCACTTTCAGTGTTTTAAAAATAACGTTATCAGTTAAAATTTTTAGTTTTCGGATTCGATTTTTGTCTAATTTAGATAGGTTAATCTGAAAATTATGATACATCCGGATACAAGGTTAAAATGGATCAGTGATAAAAAGGGATTTGGAGTTGTTGCTACCAGAATGATCCCTAAAGGTACGATTACCTGGGTCCAGGATGAACTCGATGTGGTCTTTGGTCCAGATGACCCCGACACTTTCAAGCCACTAACCAGGGAGCTGCTGGAGAAATACAGTTTCCGGAATCAAAAAGGTGAGCATATTTTGTGCTGGGATGTTGCCAAATATGTCAATCATAGTTTCAGATCGAATTGTCTTTCCACTGCTTATAATTTTGAAGTGGCGGTAAGGGATATCCAGATCGATGAGGAGCTTACAGATGATTATGGATATTTGAATCTTTCAGAAACCTTTACTCCAGAAGACGAGGGAACCGAAAGAAAAAGTGTTGAGCCAGATGATACTCTCAAGCTTTATAAAGAATGGGATAGAAAACTGGAGCCGTTATTTCCTGAAATTGAAAAATTAGATCAGCCGTTATTCGAACTTCTTTCTGAAGAGGTAAAAACGGAAATAGAAAAGGTAGCCAGCGGTGACCGGAAAATGCTTTCCACTAAAAACCTCTATTTTGAGCCTGAAAAAAGCAGAATTTAGGTTACGAAATTTAGCCAGAACCTAATTGAGCCTTATTTTTGCTGAAAAATTCAGCTTTTGAAAAATCCCGTTTCTATAAGATCTATTGGTAGTATATCCCCACTTGGGATGACGCCAGATGAAATATGGAAAAATTATATATCTGAAGAACATTTCTTTACGAAGTCAGATTTTGATGGTCATTCTGCCTTTGCCGGTTTCCTTCCGGAAGAAATAAGAACCGAAGTTCAAGCCTTAAGGGAGCAGAATTCCAAATATAGATATCTCGATAATTCAGTGTTATATGCTATCCTGGCTTCGAGGATCGCAACTTCTGGGTTTTCAAGGTCTAATGCCGGGATAAATATTGGCAGTAGCAGGGGAGCAACGGGCCTCTTTGAAAAATACCATTCAGAATATATAAATACCGGAAAATCTTCTACCTATACTTCACCCTCAACTACCCTTGGGAATATTTCTTCCTGGGTAGCCCAGGACCTGCAACTGGAGGGACCAGAATTTTCTCATAGTGTTACCTGTTCCACCGGTATGCATTCGGTTTTGAATGCGGTCGCCTGGTTGCAAAGCGGTTTGGCTGATAGTTTTCTCGCAGGTGGTAGTGAAGCTCCGCTTACTGGGTTTACACTTTCGCAGATGAGGGCGATGAAGATCTATGCTTCAGAAGACCTTGATTATCCCTGCAGGTCTCTGGATATGGATAAATCCAGAAATACGATGATCTTGAGCGAAGCAGCCGGTATCGTAGGTCTGGAGAATGAAATTTCAGATGATTCTGTCGCGGTGATAAAAGGAATAGGCTATGCCAACGAAAAGTTGAAGCATGGGGCTTCACTATCGAAAAATGGAAAATGTCTGCAAAGATCCATGAAAATGGCCATGCAGTCTATAGGTGAAAAAGAAATAGACGCGGTAGTGATGCATGCTCCGGGAACAATTGGCGGTGATCTGGCCGAGGTAAATGCAGTAAAGAAGATCTTTACGCAGAAATTACCAGCGATGACCAGCAATAAATGGAAAACAGGACATAGTTTTGCGGCTTCAGGAATATTAAGCCTGCAAATGGCTGTTATGATGCTTGAAAAGCAGCAGTTTCTGCCGGTTCCTTTTTCCGAATTTGATCAGCAACCAGGCAAACTTGAGAATATCCTGGTTAATTCTGTAGGCTTTGGAGGAAATGCAGTTTCCATTCTCGTAGGAAGAAAATAAAAATTGTTAGCTTCCCCGTTTATAAATCTTGGGTTAGCATTCCTGAATAAACCTTAGTTTTAGTTATTTTTGAATTCAAATCTTTTTACATGGCATTAAAACACGATTGGACCAAAGAGGAAATCCTGGAAATATATAATAAGCCTTTTATGGAGTTGCTTTATGAAGCGGCTACCATTCACCGTCAGCATCACGACCCTAATACCGTTCAGGTTTCTACCCTGTTGTCTATAAAGACAGGTGGTTGTCCTGAAGATTGCGGCTACTGCCCACAGGCAGCCCGTTATCATACAGATCTTGAGGGGAACGATCTTATGAGTGTGAACCAGGTAAAGGCGCAAGCTTTAAGAGCAAAAGCTTCTGGAAGTTCCCGCGTTTGTATGGGAGCGGCCTGGAGAAATGTGAAAGATGGTGAGGAATTCGATAATGTGTTGGAGATGGTAAGAACCATCAACAAGCTGGATATGGAAGTTTGCTGTACCCTGGGTATGCTTACCGAAAATCAGGCGCAGCGTTTGGCCGAAGCCGGACTTTATGCCTATAACCATAACCTGGATTCTTCAGAAGAATATTATAAAAAGGTTATTTCTACCCGCGGTTACCAGGACAGACTTGATACTATTGGGAATGTTCGTAAAACGAATGTTACCGTTTGTAGTGGTGGGATCATAGGAATGGGAGAAAGTGAGGCAGACCGGGCAGGAATGCTGGTGGCGCTTTCAACTCTTAATCCGCAGCCGGAATCTGTACCGATCAATGCCTTGGTTCCAGTTGAAGGAACGCCTTTAGAGGAGCAAAAGCCGGTGCCGATCTGGGATATGATAAGAATGGTGGCAACCACGCGTATCGTGATGCCTGAGACCCAGGTGAGGCTTTCAGCAGGAAGAACTCAAATGAGTAGAGAAGGACAAGCGATGTGTTTCTTTGCCGGAGCTAATTCAATATTTGCAGGAGATAAGTTGCTTACAACTCCAAATCCAGATGTGAACGAGGATATGGAAATGTTCAAAATGCTTGGTCTTAATCCGCAGAAAGCTTTTGAAAAGAAATCTCAGCCCGAAAGCGTAGATGCTGAAAATTCTAAATATAAAAGCCAGGGAGAAAAGCCAAAATGGACCCGTCCCGCTCATAAAATTGACAGAAATCTCGAAGCCCAGCAAAAGGCAAAAACAAAAGCATAGCTTTTAATTCATAAAATTTTGAAACTCGATCTTCAAAATATTCCCAGGAGAAAAGATCTTTCTAAAGAAGAATTTTTGCAGGAGTATTTTATACCGAAAAAACCGGTAGTAATTGAAGATCTCACCAAAAACTGGCCTGCCTATAAGAAATGGAGTTTCGAATACTTCAGGGAAAAGGCAGGCGAGGTTGTGGTGCCTTTATATGACGGGAAGCCCGCGAAGGGAAGACAGAATTCTCATGGAGTAGCTAAAAAAATTCCATTCAAGGAATATATAGATATTCTTGAGCAGGGTCCTACAGACCTGAGAATGTTCTTTTTCAACCTGCTTAAAAATTGCCCGGAATTACTGGAAGATTTTGAATATCCAGACCTAGGCGTGAAGTTCTTTAAAAAACTTCCCGTGCTTTTTGTAGGAGGAGAAGGATCTAAAGTGGTGATGCATTATGACATGGATCTCGCCAATAATTTTCATTTCAATTTTGTTGGCGAAAAGAAAGTCATTCTTTATCCGCCAGACCAGACTGGTCTAATTTATAAGGTGCCTTATTCTATTGTGAGCATGGAGATCATAGATATGGATGACCCCGATCTTGAGAAATATCCGGCTTTGGCCCAGGCAAAAGGTTTCGAAACAAGGCTTAAGCATGGTGATGCACTTTATATTCCAAGCCACTGGTGGCACTTTATAAAATATGAGACGGCAAGCCTATCCATGACCCTTAGGTCGCTTCCAAAATCTCCAAAGCAGATCGCAGAAGTTCTCAATAATCTTTTGTTTATGCGCAATTATGATAATTTGATGCGTAAATTGAAGGGTCAGAAATGGATAGATCATAAGAACGAAATCGCCATAAAAAGAACACATAAGAACGCCGGAATAGAATAAAGAAGCACGCACGCATGAAACTGGAACAAATACCTAGAGTAGAAAGTATCACCAAATCAGATTTCCTGAGGGAATACGTGCAGCCACAAAAACCGGTAGTGATCGAGAAATTGATCGAGGACTGGCCGGCATATAAGAAGTGGGATCTTGACTACATCAAGAAAATTGCCGGCGACAAGACCGTTCCTTTATATGATGACAGGCCTATAACTTCTGAATATAAGTTCAACCAGGCGCATGCCGAAATGAAGATGTCTGAATATATAGACCTTCTAAAATCGGGCCCTACAGACTATAGAATCTTTCTTTATAATCTTATGAAGGAAGTGCCGAAATTTCAAAAAGATTTCAATTTTCCAGATGTTGGATTAAGGTTTTTAAAACAGTTGCCTATGCTGTTCTTCGGTGGTGAAAATTCCAGGGTCTTTATGCATTATGATATAGATTATGCGAATATTCTTCACTTTCATTTTCACGGAAAAAAGCAATGTATCTTATTTCCGCCTTCAGAGAGTAAGCATTTATACAAGGTGCCACATGCATTGATATCGCGAGAGGATATCAATTTCAATAAACCCGATTACGAAAAATTCCCTGCGCTAAAACTTGCCAGCGGTTACGTTACAGATCTAAAGCATGGGGAAGCCCTTTATATGCCTGAAGGATACTGGCATCATATGACCTATCTCACGGCTGGATTTTCCATGAGTTTAAGAGCAACTCCGCGTACACTCACCAATTTCTCTAAAGCCGTGTACAACATAATCTTCATGAGGTATTTTGATAATTATATGAGAAAGTTGAAAGGGCAGAAATGGATAGATTATAAGAATGAGCAGGCGGTAAAACGCACTCATAAAAAGAATGATATTAGTCTATAATATCATTTATGCAATCGAAAACCAGTTGCGATTCGTAGCCTTTTCTTAATAAGTGATCCGCCAGTTTCTTTTTCTTTTTAAAAGGATTGGGCTCTATTATCTTCTTCTCTTTTTTCTCGGCCAGTTCATAAAGGGTTTTTCTGTAATCTGATTCTTTTATTTCGGTTAAGCCAAGTTTGATGATGGGAGAGGAGATCTCTCTCTTTTTAAGTTCCTGGGTGATCTTTATGCGCCCCCATTTTTTGATCCTGAATTTTCCCCGAACAAAGCTCCTGGCGAAGCGTTCCTCATTCAGGAAATTCTCCTGCATCAAGGTAATGATGATCTTTTCCTTTGCTTCCGGGATCATGCGCAAATTATCCAGCTTATCTTCTACTTCTTTCTGGGAACGATCCCGATACGCACAAAAATGCATCAGTTTTTGAAGAGCTTCTTCAACCGTATGTGATTTATTTTTATTCTCCACGGCCAGAAAGGAATTTTTTCAGATTAATAATGAGTAAGATCAGCATGAAAAGCGCCCAGAATGCAAAGCAAACCACTTCCGCTGCTATCAGGTAATAGGTGTCGAAGATATTGATGGTGATATATTCTCCATAAAAAGCAAAGCCCAGGATGAGTGTTATGATACTAGCGAAAATAGAATACTTTCTCATTTTTCAAATATAGAAGTTTAAGCCAAAAATAGTGGCAGGAACTTATTGAATCACGTTCGCTTTAGAGCATAAAAAAAACCTCCCATTTCAGGGAGGCTTCTGTAGTTTACTTTTGAAAGATATTATTTAGCTTTTTTGTTCAATCTGCCTTCCGCGAGTTTATCCAGTTTATTGTCTGCGTCATATTCCTCGTCGAGAGTTTTCTGAAGTTTTTTAGCGATATCCTTATGCCCAAGTTCTTTTGCATAACGCACCACCGTGCCATATCCTGAAATTTCATAATGCTCTACCCTCTGTGCATCAGCAATTAATCCTGCATCTCTAACTTCTTCAGAAGCGTCTTCCTTCAAGAAATCTTCAGCTTCTTCAATTAGTCCCTTCATTGCCTTGCAGGTTTCTCCAGTTGGCTTAATACCTAGTTCCTTGCAGACCTCATTCAGTCTTTCTTTGTGTTCCTTTGTTTCTTCCAGATGGGCTTCAAAGGCATCCTTTAATTTCTTGTCATTGGCATTTTTAGCCATTTTTGGCAGCGCTTTTATCAATTGACTTTCTGCGCTATACAGGTCTTTCAACTGGTGCTCGAACAACTCTTTTAAATCTTTCATGATTTCATATTTATTGGTTAATAATTGATAAATCTAATCCTGAAAAAGAGGTGGCCGAGTTAAAGGTGTACTAAAGCTTTGTTGGTTATTTACTAAATAATTGATGGTGTTATTGATAGGATTAAAAAAAATGGTGTATTGAGTTAATTGGAAGTTTTTTAGCTCAAAACAAGGCATAAAAAAACGCCTTCCAATTGCTTGAAAGGCGTTTTTTATTATTTGATCACTTTCCCGTCTTTATCGTGAAAGTGGTACTCTAAATACGTGTAAGCATCGCGAGGTAAAATTTTCACCCAACGTTTGTGGTCTACAAACCACTTAGATCGGGGAGATGGAAAGCCTTTCGTTAAAAAGGCGGCAATAAATGGATGTGCGCTAAGCGTGATCTTTTTATGGTCTTTCTTGATCAGTTTTTCAAGGTCCACTTTAATTTTGTTTACCAAACTAATAGGTGCTTCAATTTCACCGTTACCGTTCGGGTTGTCCTCACGGGTTTTGATATTCATTTCTGGCCTTACGCGCTGTCTCGTAATTTGTACTAATCCAAATTTACTTGGAGGCAAAATTTTGTGTTTTGCCCTGTCGTCACTCATTTCATTTCGAAGGTGATCATAAAGCGCTTTTCGGTTCTCGGCTTTATTCATGTCGATAAAATCTACCACGATGATGCCTCCCATGTCACGAAGTCGTAACTGGCGGGCTATCTCGGTAGCACTTATCATGTTCACCTCCAGGGCGGTATCTTCCTGGTTCTTGGATTTGTTTGAACGGTTACCACTATTCACGTCGATGACGTGCATAGCCTCGGTATGTTCTATGACCAGGTAGGCGCCTTTGCTCATGGATACGGTGCGCCCAAAGGAAGTTTTAATTTGTCTTTCGATACCACTCTTTTCGAAAATGGGTTGGTTGGATTGATGCAATTTTACGATTGATTCTTTTTCTGGAGCAATTTCGCTCACATAATCTTTAATTTGGGTATAAAGCGTTTCATCATCTACGCAAATAGAAGTAAAGGAGTCATTAAAAATGTCTCTTAGCAGGGACGATGCCCTGTTCAATTCTCCCAGTACTTTAGAAGGATGATGCGGTTTATACAATTTTTTACACATGGCTGTCCAGCGACCTACTAAATTTTGAAGATCTCTGTCCAGTTCTGCTACTTTTTTGCCTTCGGCTACGGTTCTTACAATAACCCCAAAACCTTTGGGTTTAATGCTTTTTACCAGTCTCTTGAGGCGTTCCTTTTCGTCTTTGCTTTCAATTTTCTGTGAAACTGAAATTCGGTTTGAAAAAGGTACTAATACAATATAACGGCCGGGTAAGGAAAGCTCTGAGCTTATCCTCGGGCCTTTTGTAGAGATGGGCTCTTTTACGATTTGAACCAGTAGCGACTGATTTGATTTTAAGACATCGGTAATTGTACCGTTTTTGTCTATATCCTTTTCAAAAGTGAAATTCTTTAAAGAATAGTCTTTTAATTTACCTGTGCTTACACGTTTTATGAACTTCAATAAAGAAGAAACCTGAGGTCCCAGATCATGATAGTGTAAAAAACCATCTTTCTCATAACCTACATTTACAAATGCGGCATTTAACCCAGGTACAGCTTTTCTAATCTTAGCGATATAAATATCGCCAACATTAAATTTATTGCTGTCTTCTTCTTTGTTGAGCTCAATAAGTTTTCCATCTTTTAATAAGGCAAAATCTACAGCAGAAGGTTCGGACCGGATAATTAATTCTTTGTCCACACTTCCAGATTTTTTATCCATATCTGTTGTTAAACAAACATAGATGGATTAAACATTATTTTTTTCACAGGTTTTGAATCCTGAAGAAACCTCTTCGACATAGGTAACGTGTCGGGGTTTCGATTTCAAAGAACGATTTAAATAAAAAAAGTAGTTGTCACACTACTTTTTCTTGTGGCGATTTGCTCTTCTTCTTTTCTTACGCTTGTGCGTAGCCACCTTATGTCTTTTTCTTTTCTTACCACTTGGCATAGTGCAATGTCATTTAAATTAATAAAAAATTCTTTTGAGCTCCCGCGAAAGCGGGAGGATCAATTATTTTACTTCAACATTCGTTTTTACACCTTCAACAAAAATCTTTGCAGGCTTAAATGCAGGAATGTTGTGTGCAGGAATCTTAATTGTAGTGTTCTTAGAAATGTTTCTACCGGTTTTCTCAGCTCTTGTTTTTACCACAAAGCTTCCAAAACCACGAAGGTAAACGTTATCTCCACTTTCTAGAGAAGTTTTTACTTCGTCCATGAAGGATTCGATAGTAGCTTGTACGTCTCCTTTTTCCATTCCTAATTTTTCTGAAATGTTTGCTACGATATCTGCTTTCGTCATTTTCGTGCTATTTAAATTATTAATTGGGGTTTCAATTTTTCAAGGGGGCAAATATAAGAATTAAATCTGCAATATTTCAAACCTAATTCACTAATAATAACGGAATAAACTCCTATTATTGCGGATATTCTTATTTTACTATGGTTTTTTCCAAAAGACTGACACTTTGGTACTTGCATAATAAACGAGATCTGCCATGGAGAAAGACTCACGAACCGTACCAAATTTGGCTCAGCGAAATAATGTTACAGCAAACGCGAATAGAGCAGGGTTTACCTTATTATTATAAATTTATTGAAGCCTATCCCAGCGTTTTTGACCTGGCCAATGCGCCGGCAGACGAAGTGCTAAAACTCTGGCAGGGATTAGGGTATTATTCCAGAGCCCGAAACCTTCACGAAACAGCAAAATATGTTGCTTTTGAACTTGACGGAAAATTCCCCGATACATATAAAGGACTGCTAAAACTTAAAGGAGTTGGTGATTATACTGCTAGTGCCATTGCCTCTATCTGTTATAATGAACCTGTAGCCGTTGTAGATGGCAATGTTTACAGGGTGTTGTCCCGTATTTTTGGAATTGACACTCCTATTAATAGTACACCAGGTATTAAAGAATTTAAAGCTTTGGCCCAGGAATTACTAGATAAGGATGATCCTGCCACTTTCAATCAGGCGATCATGGAGTTTGGAGCCTTGCATTGTAAGCCTCAAAATCCATATTGTGAAACCTGTCCTTTTAATGAGAAATGTCTTGCCTTAAAAGATCAGCGAATTAAAGAGCTACCGATAAAGCTGAAAAAAACTAAAATAAAGAAGCGTTACTTTAATTACCTGGTTTTCGATCTGGATAATGAAAATACTATTCTGGAACAGCGCACCGGGAAAGGCATTTGGAATGGATTATATCAATTCCCGCTAATTGAAACTGAAAAATTAAGTGCAGAAAATGAGCTGGTGCAGCTCGATTCTTTTAAGGAATTGATACAGGAACAGAAATATTCCCTGGAACTGTATAATGAGGAGCCGGTGGTGCATAAGTTGTCGCACCAGCATTTGTATACCCTTTTCTGGCTGGTTAATACTCAGGGTCTGCAGGAAAGATCTGTAAGTCTCGAAGAGGTGATGAATTATCCTGTTCCGGTGCTAATAGGAAATTTTTTGAATGAATATCTTCCTGATGATTATAAATAGCTGCTTGTTTATATCTTTGCCCGTTTTTGCATATTCAGCTGAAAATTTTTAGTATTTTAGAATAAATTTTAATCCAAATAACCGTTTTTCGGTATAAATAATAATAGTAATGACAGGTACATTGAACAAAGTAATGTTAATAGGACATACAGGGGATGATGTTAAAATGCATTATTTTGAAGGGGGTGGCTCTATTGGTCGTTTCCCACTTGCTACTAACGAGAGTTACACCAACAGGACTACTGGTGAAAGAGTAACCAGTACCGAATGGCATAATGTTGTAGTGAGAAATAAAGCTGCCGAGATTTGCGAAAAATATTTGAAAAAGGGTGATAAAGTCTATATAGAAGGGCGTATTAAAACCCGTAAATGGCAGGATGATCAGGGTAATGAAAGGTATTCAACAGAAATTCACTGTACAGATTTTACCTTTTTAACCCCGAAGAATGAATCTGGAGCTGAACCTTCTCCATCTGGAAATAAATCACAGATGCAAGAAAAACAGCCTGCTAAACCTAAAAGTGATAGCTTTGCAAATAAGAATGAGTCTTACCCTCAGGAAGAAGAGGAAGACGATTTACCATTCTAAGTTTAATTAAAATTTGTGCCTTTGGATTCGGAGCCTCCCAGTTTGCTTTTGTTGTGGACCATAATGGGAATTCCCCAACTTATCAGCTTGATATTTTTATTTGTGCTATTGTTATGTTCTGCCCTGATCTCGGGTGCAGAGGTAGCCTTCTTTTCCCTAACTCCGGCTAATTTTATTACAGAAGACGGTAAAAGGTCCAAGACACAAAATATAGTAATCAATCTTCTTGAAAAGCCTAAAAAACTCCTGGCGACCATTCTGGTTGCTAACAACTTTATAAATATCGCTATTGTTCTTTTGTTCGATAGCCTTGCCGATGATCTCTTTGCCGGGGTTAATACCGAATTTTACGGAATAGATCTGCGTTTCTTTTTCGAGGTTGGATTGGTGACCTTTCTAATCCTTTTGTTCGGGGAGATCCTGCCGAAGGTTTACGCAAGCAGGAATAAGGTGCAGTTCTCTAATTTTATGGCTTATCCTATAAATTTCCTGGACACTCTTATTTCTCCGTTAAGTACGCCCATGCGTGCAGTGACGTTGTATTTTCATGAAAGGTTCGGGAAGCAACGTTCATTTATAAGTATAGATCACCTTTCCCAGGCGCTTGAATTAACTAGCGACGAGGATACAACCCGCGAAGAACATAAGATTCTGCAGGGAATCGTAAGTTTTGGAAATACAGATACCAAGCAGGTCATGAGACCCAGAATGGATATTTTCGCCCTGAATGAAGAAAGTTCTTTCAGTGACATATTTCCTCAAATTATTGAAAATGGATATTCCAGGATCCCGGTTTATAGAGAGAACGTAGATAATGTTACCGGAATACTTTATATCAAGGATCTGCTCCCATACCTGAATGAAAAGGATTTTGAATGGATCAGTCTGATTCGCGAACCTTATTTTGTTCCTGAGAATAAGAAGCTAGATGATCTTTTGAATGAATTCAAGGACAAGAAGAATCATCTTGCAATTGTGGTTGATGAATATGGTGGAACCAGCGGATTGATTTCCCTGGAAGATATTATTGAAGAGATAGTAGGGGATATAAGCGATGAATTTGATGATGAGGACCTTATCTATTCTAAGCTGGACGAAAATAATTTCGTTTTTGAAGGAAAAACCCCGCTAAAAGACTTCTATAAGATCGCAAAAATTGAAGATCCAACGGTCTTTGAGGATCAGAAAGGGGAGGCCGATACCATGGCTGGTTTCCTGCTGGAAATTTCCGGTGGATTTCCGAAAAAGAACGATGTGATCACTTTCCTTAATTACTCCTTTAAAGTTGAGGTGATAGATGATAAGCGAATCAAGCAAATTAAACTGAGTATACAGCCCGTATGAGATTGATATTGGCCTTTCTAGTCATAATTTTTTTATGTGTTTCATGTAAAGATGATCCCAAGCCAAAACCAAAGGGCTTTCTTGCTTTGGAGTATCCCGAGGCAGAATATGAAAGAGTGGATATTGGCTGTCCCTATAGCTTCGAGAAGAATGCCATCGCAGAGATCTCACCTTCAAGAAACCGCATTCCCTGCTGGATTCAGCTGGATTACGATGAAATGAAAGGTTCGATCTTTATAACCTATCAGCCGGTGAAGAACAATCTTGATTCTTTATTGACAGATGCCCAGAAGCTGCCATTGCAGCATACTATTAAAGCAGATGTGATCGAGGGTGATGTCTATACTAATAACTTCAATAAAACATACGGCATGTTTTACCAGGTGGATGGTAATGCCGCTTCCCAGGCTCAATTCTATTTAACTGACAGTACAGATCATTTTCTAACCGGTTCTGTGTACTTCGAAAGCCTTCCAAATTTTGATTCCATAGTTCCTGCCGCGGAATATTTAAAAAAAGATATCCGGCATTTAATGGAGAGTTTAAAATGGAATTATTAACACTCAATGTTTGTAACATCTTCAATAGATAAGTTAAAACAATGATAAAATAGCTTATAATTGTTAAACAAACTTTAAAATTAACAATTATGAAGCAATTTTCTTTGAGTTACTTCAAAGTGATCTTCTTTCTGCTTTGTCCTTCTTTACTTCTTTCTCAGGAAGTTCTGGAAGGAACAACCATTAACGAGGCCACTGGTGAGGTTGTGCCATTCGTTAATGTTCTGGAGAAAGGAACCAGCAATGGTACAACCAGTGATATTGAGGGGAAATTCTCTATCACGGTAGAATCACTTCCCACAACTTTAGTGTTCTCTTATCTCGGATTTGAAACCCAGGAAAGAAATTTCACAGATGATTCCCCGATAACAATTAGATTAAGTGAATCTGCTGCGGCTCTGGACGAAGTTGTTGTAACCGGTCTGGCATCTTCTACTAAACGATCTAATACCGCAAACGCTGTTGCCTCGGTTTCAGCAGAAGAATTGACCGGAGTTACCGTTCAATCTGGATTAGATGGAGCGCTATCTGGTAAATTTAATGGAGCTGAAATTAAAGCCAACTCCGGTGCTCCTGGAGGTGGTATTTCTATGCGACTGCGTGGGGTTACTTCCATTTTTGGAGATCAGCAACCACTATTTATCGTGGATGGTGTGTATGTGGATAACTCTTCCATTGGTTTGGGTAACAATATCGTTAGCGAGGCTGCTGGTGGTGGTAACCCTTCAACCAATCAGGATGATGCTTCTAACCGTATTGCAGATATAGATCCACAGGATATTGAAAGTGTGGAGATCCTTAAAGGAGCCTCGGCTGCTGCTATATATGGATCCCGTGCTGCCGGTGGGGTTGTGCTTATTACAACTAAACGAGGTAAAATGGGACTACCAAAAGTAACTTTCTCTCAGGTAGTAGGTCTAAGAACTCCTACGCAGCTGCTTGGTTTAAGAGACTATACTCAAGAGCAAATTACCGCGCTTGGAGGTCCTAATAACCCAACTTTGAATGATTATGAGGCTGAACTTTTCGATAATACGGTAGTTTCTTCAACTACTCGTTTTTCAACTTCCGGAGCGAACGAAAAAACAGACTATTTCTTTGGTGCAACTCATAGAAACGAGCCGGGTCTTGTAGATAATACAGGATATAAGAAAAGCTCGGTAAGATTGAACATTGGCCAGAAATTCAATGACTGGCTGGATCTTTATGTAACCAGTAATTATATCAATTCTCAATCTGACAGAGGATTTTTTAATAATGGTAATGCCAATAGAACTGTAGGTTATGCCCTTGCATTTACCTATCCATGGGAAGATCTATATCCTGTAGATGGTATTTATCCTTTTGGGGGAGCGGGTTCTAACGTGCTGGAAACAGTAGCTTTAACCACGAACAGGGAAGAGGTAAATCGTTTTATAGGAAGTGCCAAGACTAATGTGAAGCTATTAACTACAGATCGCCAAAGACTTAAATTGGTATTAGAAGGTGGTTTTGACCAGTATACTTTAAGAACTACCAGTATCTTCCCGAGTGAACTTACTTATTTCAGGGATCCAAGTTCTCTTGGAGGTGTATCTATATCTGGTTCTACTGTGAATACCAATTACAACTTATCTGCATTCCTTGTTCATAACCTGGATCTGGATAATGGGCTTGCCTTTACCACTCAGGCGGGTAGTTTCCTTCAGGATTTCAACAGGAATACAGTGATTACTATTGCCACAGGGCTTAATGGTTCTCAAACCAATTTGGGACAATCTACCAACGTTTCAACCAACCAGGTGATCAGGCCACAAAGGGATAAAGGTTTCTTTGTTCAGGAGGAAGTAAATTTTGATGATAAGATCATTGGAACCGTGGGTATTAGAGGAGATAAATCCACTAATAACGGGGATGCAAACGAAATGTATTATTATCCAAAAGCCAACCTGGCGGTTAATCTTCATGAATTTGATTTTTGGAATTTAGATTTCCTAAATGTCTTTAAACCAAGGATAGCCTATGGTGAGGCCGGAAGATTCCCGAATTTCAATGATCGTTTTTCCTTAATGGATGCCCAGTTTATTGATGGATCATCAGGGTTAAGCCCGGCGAACTTGCGAGGAAATTCGAATATTGGACCAGAGAGACAAAAAGAATTAGAATACGGTCTGGACTTCGCATTATTTGATAAGAGACTTGATTTTTCAGTATCATTCTATGATAAGACCATCGAGGACCTGTTAATTCAATCTCAATTCCCAACTTCTTCTGGTTTTACTACAGAGGTTGTTAACGGAGGAGAACTTCAGAACAAAGGGGTTGAACTTGGATTGAATGCCATCGTGATGGAAAAAGATGAATTTTCCTGGAACGCCAGTTTTAAATGGTGGAAAAATAAATCTGAAGTAACCAGTCTGGATGTGCCATCTTTTACTAATGGTGGATTTGCAGCAGGTCTGGGAACATTCCTTATTCAGGAAGGGAAAAGTGCAACGCAGATCGTAGGTACTTATGATGCAGATGCCTTTACTGCAGAAGAAATTGCAGAAAGAGATCCCGAAGGTGACGGATTCTTTGTGTATGGAAATGCAGAGCCAGATTTTCAGATGTCCTGGTATAACGAAATCAAGTTCGGTAACTTTGATTTTACCTTTTTATGGCATTGGAAAAAAGGCGGGGATAATATAAATTTAACTACCTTACTTTATGACCTTGCAGGTACTACCTGGGATTATAATGATACAGATCTCGACCCAAGCGGACAGCTTAGTAATGGACAGTACAGAGCTAGTCAGGCCTTCGTGAATCCAGGTCCTTTTATTGAGGATGCCGGTTATTTGAAACTAAGAGAGGTTGGATTGTTTTATACGCTTCCAAATAACTTCATCAAATATGCATCCAACATTAAAGTTGGAGTTTCAGGAAGAAACCTGATCAATATATTTGACTATAACAGTTATGATCCTGAAGTATCGAACTTCGGTAACAACGTTCTGGCTAATAACGTTGAGGTTACGCCTTACCCAATGTCAAGGTTCGTTAATTTTCATTTAAACGTTAACTTCTAAAAGAAAGAACAATCATGAAAAAATTATCAATAACATTCATCTTCATGTTTGCGTTAATACTCTTCCCGGGGTGCGAATTAGAAGATATCGAAAATCCAAATGCACCTACCGTAAGTAGTTTTGCAGAAGGAGCTAGTGCTGGAGATATTATGCTGCTGGCTACTGGTCTGGAGGCTATTATGCGTAGCGACCTGGAGTTTCATTACGACACCGTGAGTATCTTAGGTAGGGAATATTATGACCTTACAAGTGTAGATCCTCGATATACCGGAGAACTGCTGAAGGGGCCTCTGGATAATAATGGGTTTTTAACCACTCGTTCGTATGCCGCGTGGTATAAGGTTGTGAAATCGGCTAATATTCTTATTGAAGCCGTGGAGAATTCTGTGGCCGGATTTAGTGATGCTCAAAAGAGCGATTACTATGGTTACGCTAAGACTCTTAAAGCATATGCATTGTTGATGGTGGCGAACCGCCAGTATGATAATGGAATTAGAATAGACGTGGCCGACCCTGATAACCTAGGGCCGAATGTTGGTTACGACGAAGCTCTTACCGCTATTATGAGCCTTCTTGATGAAGCCAATGCAGATCTTGCGAATGGAACTGAAGACTTTGTAAGTTTAAGTTCAGGTTTTGATGGATTTGATACCGCATCAAGTTTTAGTGAGTTCAACAGAGCTATAGCTGCTCGTGTGGCTTTATATCAGGGGAATGACCAAATGGTTCTTTCTCTATTAGAAGATTCTTTTCTAGATCTTGACGGGGATCTTTATGAAGGACCTGCTCACGTTTTTGGATTAACGGGTAACGATATCCTTAATGCGCAATACCACGTGCCTAATCAGTCTGGTCAGGAATTTATGGTTCATCCATCCTGGATCGCAGATGCAGCTCCTGGTGACTTAAGAGTTGAGGAAAAATCCATAATGCTGGAAGAAGTAGTATTAACAGATGGCCTATCTGCACAATACCAGATCACGGTATATGAAAGCAATGTGGACCCGGTATATTTGATTAGAAACGAAGAGCTGATCCTTATCTATGCTGAAGCCAATATTGGAATAGATAACGATGAAACTGTTGAAGCTATCAATATTGTTAGAAATGCTGCTGGGTTATCTGATTATTCTGGAGCTACCGATTCAGACAGTTTGCTTGAAGAAGTTCTAAGACAAAGAAGATATTCTTTACTGGCTGAAGGTCATCGTTGGATCGATCTTAGAAGACTGGATATGCTCAACTCTGAGAATGTTCCGTTAGATCGCACAGGTGATAATATCATCGATGCTTTTCCAACTCCATTTACCGAGCAATTGAACTAAAATAATAATTAAATAAATTGATAAAAGCCCCGACAAATGTTGGGGCTTTTTGTTGGAGATAAATTGTGGTAGCCTTGCGCTTTCGATAAAAAGTGTAAAAAGATTATTGGTTGGGAAACCATCTTAAAATATATCTTCGCAATCTTAAATCAAAAATCCCTGCCATTGAAAAATCTGAAATGGATATATCTTATTATACTTTCCGTAGTCTGGGGAAGTTCTTTTATTCTCATTAAAAAAGCACTTATCGGCTTAACGGCTATGCAGGTAGGATCTTTCAGGATCATTTTCGCAGCCTTGTTCCTGATCTTGGTTGGGTTTAAAAGTATAAGTCGGCTTAGCTTGAGACAATGGAAATGGATCATCCTGTCCGGCTTTCTGGGCTCTTTCTTTCCGGTATATCTTTTTGCTTATGCCGAAACAGAAATAGATAGCGCCATAGCTTCTATACTTAACGCGACTACGCCTTTGCTTACACTTATATTCGGTGCTTTGTTCTTCCGGGCTGTGTTCAGTCAGAATAAGATCACCGGAGTGGTTGTGGGTCTTTTAGGAACTGCCGGTTTAATTTTAAGCGGGGCAAGTATTAACCCAGATCAGAATTATATGTATTCGCTTCTGGTGATCATGGCTGCAGCTTGTTATGCAATGAATGTGAATATTCTTAAAACCCGTATGAGTGATATTTCTCCGTTAGGGATCGCGGCAGGTAATTTTTCTGTTTTGCTAATTCCAGCGCTAATTTTGCTTTATTCTACCGGCTTCTTTGAGCTTCCGATCTACTCTTCAGAATTAGAGTTGTCTATCATTTACGTGGCGATACTGGGTATTATTGGTACCGGAGTAGCGATGATCATTTTCAATAAACTGGTGCAGATCTCAGACCCGGTCTTTACTACTTCAGTAACCTATACGATTCCTGTGGTTGCGCTGGGATGGGGAATAATGGATGGAGAGGTCTTTAGCTTCTGGCAACTTGTCTCTGCCCTGGTCATCCTAATAGGAGTATTTATAGTGAACCGCTCCAAGGATATCATTTCCAGGTACAGGAAACAGGCGACATAAAAAAAGCCCCGATAAACGGGGCTTTTATATTTATAGGTTCAAAAGAATTATTCAGTTGCGAAATCTTCTTCAGAAACACCTTCATTCACAAGGATCTCAGAAACCTTGAATTCGAATGTTTGTGGGCCTGCAGCCTGAGTCATTTTAAATGGAAATTTAACTCCTTCTACTTCCTGGTAATCGCTATATCCTGTAGGGATAGACATTGTTTGCCCAGCCTGCGATACAGTTTGTACAGTTTGCATTTTCAAACCACTTTCCACGTTGTAATAAGCTTTATAGTTGTCGCTTAGTGCAACAACATAAGCATCTTTACCTTCAACAGTTTCAATTCCTTCTAAAGTTGCGTCTCCAACCTGTAGTTCCGGGAATGGATTAGCATCTATTTTAGCAGTTTTGATTTGGTCTTCGTTGTAAGGGATCTTTTGCCCCTGCGCCATTACAAATCCAGCTTCACCATCAAAAATCTGTTTGCTCATTACGTTACCAGCTACAGAAACTTCTTGATTTAGCTTACCTTCCATTGTTCTCTTTAAGGTAAGGTTTAGAGCCATTCCTTGTATACTAGCTTCAGCTTTCATAACTACACTTTCTACATCTTCAACAGCATCACGTCCACCAACAGCTTCAATATAATTTTCGTAAACTTTTTCTACGGTTATTGAAGCGTCAACTTCTTTAGCTTGTGGTTTTTCAACTTCCTCTCCAAGTTTATTGTAGTATTTCACCGGAATTGTTTTTCCGTTGAATTTTACATTCTCAAGATTAGGAAGAATATCTGAAGCTTTACCTGCTACTACAATTCTCATATTATCTGTTTGATAATATTTGTTAGCAACACGTTTGATGTCTTCTGGAGTAACCGCGTTAATCTTCTCAAGGAAGGTTTCATAAAAATCTTCTGAAAGATCGTTGGTCTTTACATTCAATGCATAGTTAGAGATCGTAGAAGGATTTTCCAGTCTCAAAACGAAATCTCCAGCGAATTTGCTTTTAGCATTTTCCAGTACTTCAGGGTCAACCAATTCGGTTTTGATCCTGTTGATCTCTTTTAAAGATTCTACAATCGCGCTATCTGTAACCGCATTTCTTACGCTGGCCTGAGCTACGAATCTTGAAGCATATTTATCTGCACCGGTACTTGTTCTGGCACCATAAGTATATCCTTTATCTTCTCTAAGATTCATGTTAAGGTAACTTCCAAAACTTCCTCCCAGGATCTGGTTAGCAACAAGTACAGGGAAGTAATCCTCATCAGCCATTTTAAGATCTATGGTGTTCTGGATTCTTAACTCACTCTGTACCGCGTTTGGCATATCTACCAAATTGATCTGAGTTTCATCTACGTTTGTAACCTTAGGTAGTTCTTTAGTTACAGGAGCTCCTTTAGCCCAGCTTCCAAAGTTCTTTTCAGCTAGTTTCTTAACTTCAGAAGTCTTTACATCTCCTACAACTACAAGGTAAGCGTTTGCCGGCTTGAAGTAATTATTGTAGAATTTCTTAACGTCGTCTAAAGTAACTTTTTCGGTATTTTCTACCGTAGCAAATTCACCATAAGGGTGATTTGCACCATAAGCAAGCGCTGCACTCACACGACTTGCGATAGATCCTACATCTTTGTTGATAGATTTAAGACCTTCGATCTGCTTTGTTTTTTCAGCTTCGAATTCTTCCTGGGTAAACTTAGGTCTTAAGGCACCTTCAGCCATTAACTCCATTACACGGGGAAAGAATTTAGATAAAGAGCTTGCATAAACGCTCTCTGATCCAAAGCTGATGTTCGCTCCAAGAAAATCTATTTCTTCATTGTATTTGTCTTTAGAAATATTCTGGGTTCCAGTTCCTAGTAAAGAAGAAACAAGGGCAGAAGTTGCCGGTTTTTCTTCAGCATGCGGAACATTGTCGATGATAAGGGAAGCAGAAACTCTTGGTAATTTATGGTTTTCTACTACCAGTACTTTTAACCCGTTGTTCAGGGTAAATTCATCTGGTTTGCCCAAATTGATCTTTGGGGCAGGTCCCGGTTCTGGTTGCTTAGAACGGTCTACCTGTGCAAATGACGCTGTGGTCAAAAAACAGGCAATAAATAAAGTAAGTATGTTAAATTTCATTCTTCTAATTTTTTAGTTTATTCCTTGGCACTTTCAGGTAGATAGTCTAATTCCAGTCTCTGGTCTTCCTGCAAATATTCATTCGCTACTCTCTTAATATCTTCTCTGGTGATATTTCTGTAGATATCGATCTCTTCGTTGATTAGATCTGTATCTCCGTATAAAACGCTATAGGTAGCAAGCGAAGAAGCGATTCCCTGTATACTGCTGTTGGAATTCACAAAGCGGTTCTCAAATTTGTTCTGAAGCTTCTGGTATTCTTTTTCAGAAATAAGCTCATTTTGTAATTTGTCGATCTCTTCGTCCATTGATTTTGCAAGGGTGTCTAAAGGAGTTTCACCAAGCGCTAATGCGCCCATTACGTAAGTACCATAATCTTCCTGGGTTCTAGGGAAGGCCAGTACCTGTAAAGCGGTCTTTTCTTCGTCTACCATTTTCTTGTACATTCTAGAGCTCTTACCATCTGTAAGTATAGAAGAGATCATGTCCAGAACATAAGCGTCTCTGGATTTCATAGAAGGAGTTCTGTACACAAATAATTTCGCCGGTATTTGAATATTACTATCATATTCTGTAGCCGTGATCGTTTCTGTGATAGGCTCCTCTTTGATGTCTACTCTTTCTACTTCTGTACCTGCCGGGATCTCGCTAAAATAATCCTTGATCATTTTTTTGGTCTTGGCAACATCGATGTCTCCAGCTACAACCAAAGTTGCATTGCTTGCACCATAGTACTTTTTAAAGAAGGCTTTGAATTCATCTAGCTCTGCTGCATCAAGATCTTCCATAGTTCCAATTACAGAGTTCTTATAAGGATGCTTGTCGAATACATACTTATTGATCCCTGTAGCATAGATGATCTTTCCGTAAGGAGCGTTATCGATTCTTGAACGCTTTTCTTCCTTTACAACTTCATTCTGAGTTTCTACACCAATCTCGTTAATTACCGGGTGCAGCATTCTTTCAGACTCCATCCAAAGTCCAAGTTCAAGATTGTTAGATGGGAAAGTTTCGTAATAGTAAGTTCTGTCCTGGGTGGTATTGGCGTTATTGCTTCCTCCATTGGCAGCAACGATGTCGAACCATTTGCCTCGCTCAATATTTTCTGTTCCTTCGAACAAAAGATGCTCAAAGAAATGTGCGAATCCAGATCTTCCTTCTTCTTCATCTTTTGCGCCAACATGATACATAACCCCAACAGTTACTACCGGGGCGGTATTATCCTGATGTAAGATCACATCAAGGCCATTTTCTAATTCATACTCAGTGAATTCAACTTCCTGAGCAAATCCTGCTACTCCAGCGAAGAAGAAACAGGATAACAGTTTTAACTTGTTGATCATTTTTAAAGTGGTTTTTTTTTCAGTTACCACAATTGGTAACGTTTAAGTCTGAAAAGTTACACGAACAGATGTTAAATAGAAGAAATGTGCGAAATGTGTTAAAATTAACATGCTATTAAGGCAAAAACCGTTTCATTTTTTGGAAATTTACTAGGAAAAATTTCTAAATGCTATGGATAAATTCAGTATTCCAATAAAATATGGAGTGGCTATTGCGGCCGGATTAATTGCTTACTTTTTAATACTCTCGATCTTTGGAGCGCATAAGTATCCGATATTCAGTTTATTCAACGGAGTGATTATGGGTGTTGGTATGTATGCAGCGATCAAAAATTACAGAGACAAGAAGGGCAATAAGTTCAAGTTTCAGAAAGGTTTTATGGCCAGCCTGCTAACAGGATTCAATGCGACAATAATCTTTACGATCTTCTTTGGGCTTTATTCTACCGAGTTTAATCCAGGATTTCTTGATGAACTAATCACCGTTTGGATCAAGGATTATAATACCAGTATTGGTATCGTGCTTTTTGTGGTGGCTGTTATGGGATTCGCCACCAGTTTAGTGCTTACCCTGGCTTACATGCAATTGTTCAAGCAATCATGGAACACCAAAGAAGCTAGCAAGCACACCTTGTAATACCGCCCGAAAAAACAAAAAACCTTTGTCAATTAATTAATTAGAATTATATTTGCACCCGCTTGCGTGAAAACGTGAGTTAAATTTTATGTATTTAAATAACTAATTATACGCTATGTACGCAATTGTAGAGATAGCAGGGCAGCAATTTAAAGTTGCAAAAGACCAGAAGGTTTATGTAAACCGTCTAGCAGGAGAAGAAGGAGACAAAGTTTCTTTCGATAAAGTACTTCTTACTGCAGATGGAGATAACGTAACCGTTGGCGCCCCGGCTATAGATGGAGCTCTTGTTGGAGCAAAGATCAACCGTCACCTTAAAGGTGATAAAGTTATCGTTTTCAAAAAGAAAAGACGTAAAGGTTACCGTGTAAAGAACGGTCACAGACAAGCCTTAACTGAAATTCTTATTGAAGGTATAGACCTTAAAGGTGGAAAGAAAGCTACTTCTGCTAAGAAAGAAGAGCCTAAAAAAGAAGAATCTAAGAAGGAATCCAAGTCTGATAAAAAGTCAGATGACCTTAGCCAGCATACAGTTGTAGAGCTTAGAGAAATGGCTAAAGAAAAAGGTGTTGAAGGATACTCTTCTATGAAGAAAGCAGAATTAATTGCTGCATTAAGCTAAATTTAAACTACTAAAAACGAAATAAAATGGCACACAAAAAAGGAGTTGGTAGTTCCAAGAACGGTAGAGAGTCAGAATCGAAACGCTTAGGTGTGAAGATTTTTGGTGGACAGGCTGCCGTTGCAGGAAATATTATCGTAAGACAAAGAGGTACTGCTCATCGTCCAGGTGACAATGTATATGCAGGGAAAGACCATACTTTACATGCCAAAATCGACGGTATTGTAAAATTCACGAAAAAGAAAGATGATAAATCTTATGTTTCTATTGAGCCTTTCGAAGCTTAATTAAAACAGAATCTTAATATTAGAACCCTTTCTTCGGAAAGGGTTTTTTTATTCTTCTAATTAAAAATGTTTAATTATATTGTGTAAAAATTAAACAAAATGAAAATAGCTGAAGAATTTGAATTTGATGAAAGACAGATAGACAGGATCATTGCTATGGCCTGGGAAGATAGAACCACCTTTGAAGCTATAGAATATCAATTTGGACTGTCTGAGAAGCAGGTCATCAAATTCATGCGTGAACAGATGCACCCTCGTAACTGGAGAAAATGGAGAGCCAGGGTGCAGGGGAGAAGCACCAAGCACGAGAAACTAAGAAGTGATGAGGTAAAGAGATTTAAAAGTGATGCACAGCGTGCTATTACAGGTAATAGAATCTCTAAGAAGAAATATTAAAAGAAAATCCCCGCTTAAACGCGGGGATTTTCAGAAAAACCAAACAAAAAGGGAAAATCAATTTAATGCAAAACTGCTTATTAAATTAACCTCCTTACCTTTATAAGAGTACTGGTACAGCATATTGTCCCCAACCATGAGCAGTTTATCATCCAGGGGGATGACATCATAGGTGTTAATGTTGCTGAAATGATCAACCTGTTCAAGGTTGGGGGTGTTTTTTATATCGAAGACCTTTAAACCAGCGTCACCGTCACATACGAATAACCAGTCATCTTTGATCCCAAGACCATATGGATTATTCATTTCATAGGAATTCGAAATTACCGGATTCTGTTTATCTGAAATGTCTACAATATCCAGTTGATTAAAATTTTGCTCGCATTCGTTACCGCCACGAATGGTTACATAGGCGAAATCATCCTTTACTACCACCGGGTCACAGCCCAGCACGTGTTGTAAAAATGAAACATAGTGAGGTGATGCAGGATCCTCGATACTGTAAATGAACATTCCCGTAGCGCTGCCAAGATATAGATGATCCTCATAATTAAATATGGTCTCTATACGCCATCCCGCATACTCAGAGCTAATTCGGTTGGGATCGGCTGCGTTGGAAATGTCGAATACAGATAAGGATTCTTGATCTGCGACATAAAGATAATTTTCTTTGATACTGAACCTGGCCATACTACCACCCTGACCGGTGCTGCCCCCGTCACTTGCGAAATTGCTCGCTGTTTCCATCCAGCCAAGTTCGATCGGGGTCTGTTCTATCTTTCTTTTTTCCATATGATACCCTACGATTACTTCCTCCTCTGGATTGAAGTTCTCGAAATCAACATAGAATGCGCCATCGGGTACAGTTTCTATATAGGCAGGAAATACATCTTTGATCCTCGTCGTTTCTCTAATGTTGTTCATGTCACTAATGTCGAAAACCACGAGGTCCATTCCGCTGTCGGCATATAGCTTGAAATCCTTTATTGCGATATCCATATTGCGGGGGATATACAGGAATTTAACTTTAACTGGACTGTAGGGGTCGGTGTTATCGATGATATGAACACCTTCGTTTTTATCATTGATGAAAATGTAGTCGTTCCAGGAATATATTTTGCCTGATTCTTTGATGTTTCTTGGTTGCTCGATCTTTACAGATGCCCGGAAATCGGCAATACTCTGGGTGATAGGTACTGCAATAGATACAAGATCTTCATCTGTTTCCTCACTACAGGAAACAAATATTAAGAACATTAAAATGGATGCGAGTGATAATATTCTTTTCATTGTTATATCAGTTGGTTATCCCTTAGATGCAGGGGAAGTAAAAAGGTTGCGTTTATATTTATTAAATTTTTTTCTGTCACTTTGTCAGAACTGTGTTTAGTCCTATCTTTGCGATTCTAAAAACCGACAGGTTATTAAAGATTTATGGAGAAGACAATAGACGAAAAAAAGCAGGGAAACTCTTTGGTAATGGAGCCTAAGGCAGAGAATAGCCGTAAACTTTTTATTGAAAGTTATGGCTGTGCGATGAACTTTAGCGACAGTGAGATCGTAGCTTCAATTTTATCTAAAGAAGGGTTTAATACTACCCAGAAATTGGAGGAAGCAGATCTGGTCTTGGTGAATACCTGTTCTATTAGAGAAAAAGCAGAACAAACGGTACGTAAACGTTTGGAAAAATATAACGCAGTTAAAAGGATCAACCCGGGAATGAAAGTAGGGGTTCTTGGCTGTATGGCAGAGCGCCTTAAAAGTAAGTTCCTTGATGAGGAAAAGATCGTAGACCTTGTGGTTGGTCCAGATGCTTACAAAGACCTTCCAAATCTCATAAACGAGGTTGAGGCCGGAAGGGATGCCATTAACGTTATTCTAAGCAAGGAGGAGACTTATGGAGATATTTCTCCGGTAAGACTTCAAACCAATGGAGTTTCGGCATTTGTTTCCATTACCCGTGGTTGTGACAATATGTGTACTTTTTGCGTAGTTCCTTTTACCCGCGGAAGGGAAAGAAGCCGTGATCCTCAAAGTATTGTTGAAGAGGTGAACGACCTGGCTGCAAAAGGATATAAGGAAATTACCCTATTAGGGCAAAATGTGGATTCATATTTATGGTATGGCGGCGGACTGAAAAAAGATTTCAAGAACGCTACAGAAATTCAGAAAGTAACGGCGACTAATTTTGCCGGACTTTTAAAACTTGTTGCTGAAGCTCAGCCTAAAATGAGAATTCGTTTCTCTACTTCCAATCCACAGGATATGACCCTGGATGTGATAGAAGCCATGGCAGAATACAGGAATATTTGTAATTATATTCATTTACCGGTGCAAAGTGGAAGCGACAGGATCCTTAAAAAGATGAATCGTCTGCATACCCGCGAAGAATACTTCACCCTTATAGATAACATTAAAAAGATGATCCCAGATTGTGGGATCTCTCACGATCTTATTACCGGATTCCCTACAGAGACCGAGGAAGATCACCAAGATACGCTTTCTTTAATGGAGTATGTGCAATATGATTTCGGTTATATGTTCGCTTATTCTGAAAGACCTGGAACCATGGCCGAGCGTAAGTTCGAAGATGATGTGCCACATGAGGTTAAGAAAAGAAGGCTACAGGAGATCGTAGATCTTCAGCAAAAGCACAGTAAACTTAGAACCGAAAGATTTTTGGGTAAGACGGTAGAAGTTTTGATAGAAAAGGAATCTAAAAAATCTGCGGCTCACTGGAGTGGAAGGAATTCTCAGAACACCGTGGTTGTTTTCGAAAAAGAGAACTATAAGGTTGGTGATTTTGTGAATGTGAAAATCAATGATTGTACTAGTGCTACTCTAATTGGGGAGCCGGTAGGATATAGTGATAATAACTAAAAAATATCCTGAATTCAGCAGGATCTAAGATATATGGAGTCAGTTCAGGCAATTAAACAACGTTTTGGAATTATTGGGGATGACCCTAAACTTAATCGTGCCGTGGAAAAAGCTATCCAGGTTGCGCCAACAGATATTTCTGTGTTGGTAACCGGGGAGAGTGGAGTTGGTAAGGAGAGTATTCCTAAGATCATCCACGCCTTATCGCACAGAAAGCACGGGAAGTATATCGCTGTGAACTGTGGTGCGATCCCTGAAGGAACTATAGATAGTGAACTTTTTGGTCATGAAAAAGGAGCATTTACCGGGGCTACCCAAACCAGGAATGGTTATTTCGAGGTTGCCGATGGCGGAACTATATTCTTAGATGAGGTTGGTGAACTGCCTTTACCTACCCAGGTAAGATTATTAAGGGTTCTTGAGAACGGTGAATTTATTAAGGTAGGTTCTTCCAAGGTTCAAAAGACCAATGTGAGGATCGTGGCGGCTACCAACATCAATATGTTCGAATCTATCAAGAAAGAAAAGTTCCGCGAAGACCTTTATTATAGATTGAGCACGGTGGAAATTAATTTACCACCGCTACGCGAGAGAAAGGATGATATTCATTTATTGTTCAGGAAATTCGCCTCAGATTTCGGGTTGAAATATAAAATGCCAACTATTAAATTAGAAGATGAGGCGGTAAAATTATTGCTGAAATACAGATGGGGAGGTAACATCCGTCAGCTTAGAAATATCGCGGAACAAATTTCGGTACTTGAACAGAACAGGGTCATTACCGCTGAAGATCTTCGTCATTATCTTCCCGATGTAGGCAGCAATTTGCCGGCAGTGATTTCAGAAAAGAAGCAGGAAGGTGACTTCAGCAATGAAAGAGAGATCCTTTATAAAGTGCTTTTTGATATGAAAAGTGACCTGAACGATCTGAAAAAGCTAACCCTGAAATTAATGCAGGAAGGCGATAGCAAACAGGTTCAGGATGATAATGAAGGATTGATCCAGAAGATCTACGGGAATAGCGGGGACGATATCGATGAGGCAGATATAGACGATGATGAATTGAACGTGCTGCAGATCCCTCAAAAAAATAATTCAGCTTCAAATCAGGAAGAGAAGGATAAATATTATTTTGCTGAAGAAATTGAAGAGGAGGAAACCCTTTCTTTGCAGGATAAGGAGCTTGAGCTTATCAAAAAATCTTTAGAGCGCCACGGCGGGAAACGCAAGGCTGCGGCTGAAGAACTTGGGATAAGCGAACGTACACTTTACCGTAAGATCAAACAATATAATTTGTAGTAATAAGCATTCAGCCTTAAGCGTTAAGCAATTAAGTTCAAATTCAGTATTTTGGTTCTTTTTGGCTTAGTCCTTATAGCTTAAAGCTTACAGCTAAAAACATATGAAGAAACTATTTTTTATTTTTTGCTCCAGTCTGCTCTTAACATTGCAATCTTGCGGAATTTATTCCTTCACCGGTGCAGATACCGGGGAAGCGGAATCCTTTCAGGTGAACTTCTTTCAAAATAATGCAGACCTTGTGGAGCCGGGAATAGACCGGGCATTTACGATCTCGCTGCAGGACCTTATTCAGAATCAGACGAGTTTGAACCTTGCCAATACCAATGGGGACCTGATATTTGAAGGGGAGATCACAGAATACTATATTTCACCAATGTCTGCTACCGCACAGAATACGGCGGCACAGAACAGGCTAACGATCTCAGTGAATGTGAGGTATTATAATACGCTGGACCCCGAGAAGGATTTCGAAAGAAGATTTTCTTTCTATTATGATTATCCTGCGCAAACACAGCTTATAGGCGCAAACCTGGAAACGGCACTGGATGAGATCTATACGAGATTGACCCAGGATATTTTCAATGCGGCATTAACCGACTGGTAATGGATGTAAAAACGCTTACATATCTTTTAGAGAACCCGGGGGAGATCACTTCAGAACAAACCCGTGAGATAGAAAAGGAGCTCGCTAAGGCTCCCTATTTCCAGGCGTTACGGGCCATAAGGCTGAAAGGTTTAAAAGAGCACCAGGAATTCAGTTATAATGATGCGCTTAAAAAAACTGCGGCCTATACTACAGACCGAAGCATTCTTTTCGAATTTATCACCTCTTTAGAATTCAATCAAAACCAGATCGCGAAACAGATAAGGGATCAGGAAGAAAGATTGAAGCAGATTGTGGTATATGAGCCTGAAGAGGTACATGGTAAGCGTAGCATCGATATTAACGAGGCTATCAAGATGAAGCAATCTGAATCTGAACTGGTTATGGATCCTGCTTTATTTGAAAGGCCGGTGAAGCCTGAAGTTGAAGAGCAACCAGAAGAAGAACCGGTTAAGGAGTCTTCCGAAGAAAAACTCGGCATTGGAAAACCACTGGAATTTGATGGTAAAGAGTCTCATTCATTTTCAGAATGGTTAAAGCTTACCAAGGCTCAGCCAATTGAAAGAGAAGAAAATAAAAAGGAGGAAGAGACCGATGAAAGTCGCTTGCGCAAATTTGAGCTTATCGAGGAATTCATTTCCAAAAACCCCAAGATCAAACCGGGGAAAACTTTTAATAAAGCAAACCTGGCCGAGCAAAGCTCAACTGCACCAGAATCCTTGATGACAGAGACTTTAGCCAAGGTTTACCTGGAACAAAAAAATTATAAAAAAGCCATACAGGCATATAAAATATTAATTTTGAAAAATCCCGAAAAAAGTGGTTTCTTTGCAGACCAAATTCGGGCAATCGAGAAATTACAAGACACTAATAACGAATAAGAATGAGTACATTCACTATTTTTTTAGCTTTAATAATTATCGTAGCATTTTTGCTGGTAGTTGTGATCATGGTACAGAACCCTAAAGGAGGAGGACTTTCTTCATCTTTTGGAGGCGGAGGCCAGCAAATGGGAGGTGTTAAGAAAACAACAGATTTTCTTGATAAAAGTACCTGGACCCTTGCTACATTATTATTGGTATTGATCCTGCTTTCTAACGTAACTATTATGGACGCTCCTGCAGATGCTGCAAGTGGAGTTTTTGAAAGCGATGAACCTGTAAATACAGAAGTTCCTGCAACTCAGACTCCGGCGCAACAACCGGCGCAAACTGACAGCGCGCAGTAAATTTCACACAATATTATAATTTGAAAATGCCAGCTTATGACAAGCTGGCATTTTTTATTTGGTATTGGCAGAAATCAGCTAGTGGCATAATTTTAGAAATATCCCTAACCACAATTAAAAAATTAATTAACCTATAATAAAATTTCTAAAAAATGGGACTAAACATTAAACCACTTTCAGACAGGGTTGTTATTGAACCTGTTGCTGCAGAGAACAAAACTGCATCTGGTATTATTATTCCTGAAACTGCCAAGGAAAAACCTCAAAAAGGGAAGGTAGTAGCTGTTGGTGCCGGAACCAAGGATCATAAGATGACCGTTAAAGAAGGTGATATGGTGTTGTATGGTAAATATGCCGGTACAGAGCTTAAGCTTGAAGGTACAGACTATTTGATCATGCGCGAAGACGATATACTTGCAATAGTATAATCTCACTGCAATAAAAGTTTCCTGCACCCGCAGGAGATCAACTTATCATAAAATTAATTAACCACATTTTTTCAGGGTTTTGATAACTCTCGAAAATTAAAATTTATAAAAATGGCAAAAGATATAAAATTTGACATCCAGGCCCGTAACGGGATCAAACGTGGAGTAGATGCATTGGCCAATGCTGTAAAGGTGACTTTAGGACCAAAAGGTCGTAACGTGATCATTAGTAAGTCATTTGGTGCACCAACCGTAACCAAAGATGGTGTTACTGTTGCAAAAGAGATCGAACTTGAAGATGCTCTTGAGAACATGGGAGCACAAATGGTTAAGGAAGTAGCTTCTAAAACCAATGATCTTGCAGGTGATGGTACAACTACCGCTACCGTTCTTGCCCAGGCTATCGTAAAAGAAGGTCTTAAAAACGTTGCAGCGGGTGCAAACCCAATGGATCTTAAAAGAGGTATAGACAAGGCTGTAGAAGCTCTTACAGCAGATCTGGCCAAGCAAACAAAAGAGGTTGGTGATTCTTCTGAAAAGATCAAGCAGGTAGCATCTATTTCTGCAAACAATGATGATAAAATTGGTGATCTTATCGCTCAGGCTTTTGATAAAGTAGGGAAAGAGGGTGTGATCACCGTAGAAGAAGCTAAAGGAACTGAAACTCACGTAGACGTGGTTGAAGGTATGCAATTCGACAGAGGATACCTTTCTCCTTACTTCGTGACCAATTCAGAAAAAATGACTGCAGATCTTGAAGATCCATATATCCTTCTTTTTGATAAGAAGATATCTTCTATGAAAGACTTGCTTCCTGTACTTGAGCCAGTAGCTCAGTCTGGAAAACCATTATTGATCATTGCGGAAGATGTAGACGGAGAAGCTCTTGCTACTCTTGTTGTGAACAAACTTCGTGGATCATTGAAGATCGCAGCTGTTAAGGCTCCAGGTTTCGGTGACCGTAGAAAAGCAATGCTTGAAGACATCGCTATCTTGACCGGAGGTACTGTAATTTCTGAAGAAAGAGGATTTACTTTAGAGAATGCGACTATCGATATGTTAGGTACTGCAGAGAAAGTAGCTATCGATAAGGATAATACTACTATCGTAAATGGTGCTGGTAATAATAGCGATATCGAAAACAGAGTAAACCAGATCAAAGCTCAGATCGAGTCTACTACTTCAGATTATGATAAAGAGAAGCTTCAGGAGCGTCTGGCTAAATTAGCTGGTGGTGTTGCCGTACTTTATGTAGGTGCAGCTTCAGAAGTTGAAATGAAAGAGAAGAAAGACCGCGTAGATGATGCCCTTCACGCAACCAGAGCGGCTGTAGAAGAAGGAATCGTTGCCGGTGGTGGTGTTGCTCTAGTTAGAGCTCAGGCTGTACTAAGCAAGATCAAGACTGAAAATGCTGATGAAGCAACCGGAGTACAGATCGTTTCCAGAGCTATCGAATCTCCTCTTAGAACTATTGTGGAGAATGCAGGTGGTGAAGGTTCTGTTGTGATTAACAAGGTACTTGAAGGTAAGAAGGACTTTGGATATGATGCTAAGACCGATACATATGTAGATATGATGAAGGCTGGTATTATAGATCCTAAGAAAGTAACCAGAGTAGCGCTTGAAAATGCTGCTTCTGTTGCCGGAATGATCCTTACTACTGAGTGTGCATTGATCGATATCCCAGAAGATAATGCCGGTGGTGGAATGCCACAAGGTATGGGAGGCGGAATGCCAGGAATGATGTAAAAATAAAAGTTAGACGTTAGATTTTAAACGTTGAACTTTATTCAATAAAAAAACCCGCTTCTTCTAGAGGCGGGTTTTTTATTTGAACTTATTTAAGATCCTATTATTCTGGTTTCGTCATAAAATCAAATCCTCCTTTGCGCAGGTTGATCCCGAATTCCAGGTATGCCTTCATACAGGCCAGGAAATTAGCCCATCCGCCTGAATTTCTGCCGAACCACTGAAGGCCTTCTTCGTTATTTTCCATTTTTCCTTCTATGATCTTCACCAGGGTTTTATCTGCTGAGGTCGATTCCAGCTTTATTTCTACGGAAAGTGTTTTTCCCGGTGCACCTTCCCATTCGAAGCTGATAAGTTCTGGTTTGTTGATCTTTTTCCCGGTAACCGGAAATCTCATATCGAATTCCGGAAATTTCCATTGCACCGTTTTGCCTTCTTCTAATGGGCCGGTACTTTCAGAAATGAAATAATGGGCCATTTTTTCGGGATCTACGATGGCTTCAAAAACATCCTTACTCGGTTTGGCAATTTGTAAGGCCGCGTGTATTTCCAGTTGTTTCATCTTTTTCAGAATTAATTCATGAACCCAATATCGGAATATTAAATATAAAGTCTAAATATTGCCGGTTCTACCTGGCAAGGTTTCAGAAGATCTTATCCTTGAAAGAATAGAAGGATCTTAATCCTGTTCTTCCTGTACCTCTTCATTTTTAGAAGACTTGCTGGATCTCAAGAAATATTTAGGACTCACCCCATACTTCTCTTTAAAGATTTTGGAGAAATAGCTACGGTTATTTAAACCAATAGCTGTTACGATCTCTGATATATTCTTTTCTGAAAGATTAAGCATTTCTTTAGCCGCTTCCAGCTTCACATGCTGCATGTATTTATTAACCGTAAGATTATATATGTATTTAAAGCCTTCCTGAAGCTTATTTACATTAGTTCCTGCTTCCTTAGCCAGGGATTCTACGGTAAGGTTAGTGCTAAGATCTCCCTGTATCCTTTTAGCCACATAATCCACCTTTTCGATATCAGATTTTCTAAGGATCTTAGGTAGGTTTTCCCCATTCTCATCATCTTCATACTGGGCGATCTGTATCACCAGCATTTCAAACGCCTTGCCTTCAAGGAAAAGATTTCGAAGGAAGCCGGTGTAATCTTTGGCGTTGATATCATCCATAAGATCGGCTGCCTTGATACTGTAATTACCCTGGTAGAAGAACTGCTTTTCAGAAACTGCATCTTTAAAAAGCTCCTTAAGGGTTGGGTCCAGGTCTTTAAAGTCATAATTAGATCTATGTGCAAAAACAGATCTAATGATCTCCAGGCTGGAAACATGGGTGCGTTCGTCTTTTTTGAAGTATAAAATATGTCCCTCATATCCATTACTGCTTACCACGATATTTTGATAGGTATCTATCTCGTGCAGTTTCTTGTCTTTCTGAAACCTATGACCAACACTACCTTCAGAGCAGAAAATGAACTTAAGCGGATGCACGGTATTAAGAGAAAAGTGTATCTCTACATCTTCATAGAACTTACAATTATAAGTAATGATGCCCATTCCGGAATCAAAACTAACCCCCCTTATATATCCATCGCCGATTTCATCCGGGATTTCCAGGGTAAGTTCGCCGCTATTATTTTTTAATTCAGCTTTTAAAGTTTCGGCAAGATCCTGCAGGATTTCATTTACCGGTAGGGTTTTAACGTCAATTCTCATTCGTAAGTCTGGTACATTTCGCGCTTTTTTAAATTTAAGCGTTTTTTAAGTAAAAAATTATAAATATAGCGGGGGTAAAATTATAATTTGTGTGAAAAAATTAAGAATTCAAACATAATATATCATTTTTTGAACTAATGGTAATGCGAAAAACGTTAGGATGGATTTTATTTTGGCTGGTTTACAGGTATTTCGAGGTCTAAGCTGAATTAAAAACTTTTGTTAAATCTTTTTAGATGCACTTTTTTGAAGGTAATTTCAACAAAAACAGCTTATGGAAGCAGATAAAGACCGGTCTTCACCGGTTCCTACAGATCATAAAAAATCTGGACATGGTGTAAACCAGTCTACAGAAACCAGAACTCGTAATTCGAGATCGAAATTATGGATTGTTATACTCATAATTCTGGTTTTTTTACTTATCATTCTTGCGATTACTGGTGTAGTAAACTTATAAAACTATACTGCTTGAATTTTCGTAAATTTTATAAATGCCCAATAGCATAAAACTTTAATTATGTCCAAAAATTATTATGATCCGGCCGATTTGAGAAAATTCGGAGAGATAACAGAATGGAGTGAGGAACTTGGTACTAAATTTTTTGATTATTACGGGAAGGTGTTTGAAGAAGGAGCACTTTCTGCCCGCGAAAAATCGCTCATTGCCCTTGCGGTTTCCCACGTGGTGAAGTGTCCCTATTGTATCGATGCCTATACCAAGGACGGGCTGCAGCGTGGCATCACCAAGGAAGAAATGATGGAGGCGGTTCATGCCGGAGCAGCCATTGAAAGTGGCGCTACCTTGGTACACGGTGTTCAAATGATGAATAAGTACAAAAAGCTGAGTATGTAAGTTCTTTCAGAAAATCTGAACTAACTCTACAAGCACGAAATTTTCTTTATGTCTATCAAATCTCTGAAAGCACGAAAGGACGATCTTTCAAGTCCTTATAATCAACTCGAATTTCTTGGTAACGGAATTTTTAAAAAAGGGGAATTACCCACCTTTAAAGAGAAAATATCTGAAACCGGGAATTTTCCTCTCAAACCTAAGAAACTTGAAATATTACAGCTAAACCTTGGTTATATGTGTAACCAGGTTTGCTCACATTGCCATGTGGATGCAGGTCCAGATAGGAAGGAGATCATGACGGTAGAGACGATGAAGCAGTGCCTGGAGGTTATAAAGACGACTGGAGCTCATACCCTGGATCTAACCGGTGGTGCGCCAGAGATGAATCCTAATTTCAGATGGTTCGTAGAGGAGGCTTCCAGGGCCGGAATAAAGGACTTTATCGTGCGTTCCAATCTTACCATTATCCTGGCAAATAAGAAATATCATGATCTGCCTGAATTCTTTAAAAAGCATAATGTTCATGTTGTTTCATCCCTGCCATTTTATAAACGTGAAAAAACCGATAAACAGCGGGGAAGCGGAGTTTTCGATAAATCTATCAAAGCCCTGCACATGCTGAATGACGTGGGCTATGCACAGGAAGGAACCGGTCTTAAACTCGATCTTGTCTACAATCCTTCGGGGGCATTTTTACCAACAAACCAGCAGGCCATGGAAAAGGATTTTAAAGTGGCTTTGAAAGAAGATTTCAATATAGATTTTGATAACCTATTTTCGATCACCAATTTACCTATCAGTCGATTTTTAGAGTATTTGATAGCTTCAGAAAATTATGAAGATTATATGTATGCCCTGGTGGATGCCTATAATCCGGCTGCGGTTGAAAATGTGATGTGTACAAACACTATTTCCATAAGCTGGGATGGATGGTTGTATGATTGTGATTTTAACCAGATGCTCGATCTGAAAGTGAATAGCAAGGTGAAGCATATCAGCGAATACAACGAAGACCTGTTGAACGATCGGGAAATCATTATTTCCCAGCATTGTTATGGTTGTACCGCCGGTGCGGGTAGTAGTTGCCAGGGAAGTGTGGCTTAAACTGAAGATAATGAAGAATCTGCTTTTTCCTATTTTATTGTTTTTTACACTCGTTCCGGTGAGTGCGCAGGATTCTGTGGAAGAATTGCTGAAAAAATATAATACCGGAAGTGTTTCTTATATTTCGGTTGAACAGCTAAGAATGAAACAGCTGAAGGATGAAGTAATCTTGCTGGACACTAGAAGTGCTGAAGAATTTGAAGTAAGTCATATTGAAGATGCTCTCCTGGTAGGCTATGATGATTTCGACCTGTACAGGTTGCCAAATATTTCTAAGGATAAAAATATTATCGTGTATTGTTCCTTGGGTATAAGGTCTGAACAGATTGGAGAAAAATTGAAAAAGGCCGGTTTTGAAAATGTTCAGAATTTATTTGGCGGGATATTCGAATGGAAAAATACAGGTTTCCCGGTAGTAGATAAGGAAGGGGAACCTACAGAAAAAGTTCATGCCTATTCAAAACAATGGGCCAAATGGCTTAAAAATGGCGAAAAAATCTATTAAGTGAGCAAGCAAAACCTGTTGATCATATTTACCAAAAACCCTGTTGCAGGTAAGGTTAAGACCAGACTGGCAAAGGATATTGGAGATGAGAATGCCCTGGAGATTTATAAATTCCTTTTAGAGCATTCCTTTAACATTACCTCTCCGTTGAAGACTACCAAACAGGTACATTATTCTGAAGAAATTCCAGATCATGATCTTTGGGATCAGGGAGATTTCACCAAAAGACTCCAGTATGGAGATGATCTGGGCATAAGGATGGAAAATGCTTTCAGAAAAGGATTTGAAGAAGGCTATGAAAAAATCGTCATTATAGGTAGCGATCTTTTCGAACTGAAAACAAGCGATATTGCAGAGGCATTTTCAGCTTTAAGTGATAATGATTACGTAATAGGTCCAGCCGAGGATGGTGGTTACTATTTACTGGGCATGAATAAATTGAATACTGAGGTTTTCAGGAATAAATCATGGAGTACTTCCAGTGTATTTGCAGATACTTTGAAGGATATAAAAAACAGCAGGGTAAAACACCTGCCTATTCAAAACGATATAGATGTGCTGGATGATATTGAAGATCATCCGGCGTTCAAGAAATTTTTAAAATATGACAGACAGAATTAATGAGGCCGTAGATTATTTAAGATCTAAAGGCTTTGAAGAACCTCAGGTTGGCATCATTCTAGGTACGGGTCTAGGGAAACTTCTCGATGACGTAGCCATAGAAGTGATTGCCAGTTACAATCACATTCCGTATTTCCCAACAGCTACCGTAGAGTTCCATAAAGGAAAATTGATCTACGGTACTTTAGAAGGAAAAAAAGTGATCATCATGCAGGGAAGGTTTCATGTGTATGAAGGTTACAGCCTCTTTGATGTTACTTTCCCGGTTAGGGTGATGAAGCGTTTGGGCATGAAAAGATTGCTGGTTTCAAATGCTTCTGGTGCAATAAACCTGGATATGAAAAAGGGTGAATTGATGCTTATAGATGATCACATCAATTTACAGGGAGGTTCTCCACTCGCATTCCATGGGGTAGATAAGATGGGCGAGCGCTTTGTGGATATGAGCGAACCTTATGATGCTGATATGAATTCCATTTTTGAGGAAGCTGCAAAAAAGAATAATATTACTTTACATAAAGGAGTATATGCAGCAGTGCTGGGTCCTCAGCTGGAAACAAGGGCAGAATACCGGTATTTAAAAATAATCGGGGCCGATGCTGTTGGAATGAGCACAGTACCAGAAATTATCGTGGCTAATCATTTAGGTATTCCGGCTTCGGCTATTTCGGTGATCACAGACCAGGGAGATCCAGATAATCTTGAAAAGATAGATATACAGGAGATTCTGGCCAATGCGGCAAAAGCAGAACCAGATATGGTAAAATTATTTAAAGAATTATTACAGAAGATATAATGAGCTATTTAGAAACTACAAAGGATGTTTATAGGGAAGCGGCGCTTACACCTGATGTTGGCTTATGCTGCACCACCAATCCTATCTGGGAATTACCAGGTCTTAAGATCCCGAGGATCATGCAGGAAATGAACTATGGTTGTGGTACAACCGTTCATGCGCGTGATCTTACCAACAATCCTAAAACACTTTATGTAGGAGTTGGAGGAGGTATGGAACTCTTGCAATTCGCTTATTTTTCGAGACAAAAATCCGGAGTTGTAGGGGTAGATGTTGTGGACGAAATGCTGGAAGCTTCCCGAAAGAATTTTAAAGAGGCTGAAGAATTGAATCCATGGTTCAAATCTGAGTTCGTTGACCTTAAAAAAGGAGATGCGACAGATCTTCCCGTAGAGGATAATTCCATAGATGTAGCTGCCCAGAACTGTCTTTTCAATATTTTCAAAACGGAAGAGCTTACCAAAGCATTAAAGGAAATGTACCGCGTGTTAAAGCCTCATGGTAGATTGGTGATGAGCGATCCTACCTGTGAACAGGAAATGAACGAGGAATTGAGGAATGACGAAAGACTGCGTGCACTATGTCTTAGCGGAAGCCTTTCTATCAAGGATTATGTAAAAGCTTTAACCGATGTTGGTTTTGGAACCATCGAGATTAGGGCCAGGAAGCCCTATAGAATTCTTGATCCTAAAAATTACCCGACCCATGAACTCATTTATATTGAGTCTATTGAGGTCGCTGCGATCAAAGATCCAATGCCGGAAGACGGTCCATGTATCTTTACCGGAAAGGCCGCGATCTATTATGGAGATCAGGATCATTTTGATGATGGAAAGGGGCATATTTTATTAAAGAATCAGCCTTTGGCGATCTGTGATAAGACTGCCGGAGCCTTAGCTTCTTTAGGTAGAGATGATATATTCATCAGTGAATCTACTTTCCATTATGATGGTGGAGGTTGTTGTTGATATCAGATATAATTATGAGTTGGGAATCTAATTGCCAATCAAGATATGCAAATTACAAATTAGCATAAATGATTTTTCAATCTGTTAGAGATCATAATTTAATATAAAGCGTCATTCTGTCCCGAGGATTCGGGAGTTTCAGAATCTTATTAGACTAAAATCAGCTAAATAACTTGAGACCCTGAAATAAATTCAGGGTGACGACAATAAGATAACTTTCAACTTATGAAAAAGTTCATTTTGAGTTTTGCAATATTGATCTCCGGCGCATGTATGTTCGCCTCCTGTAATCTCATATCCAGTGCCGGGCTTAATAGTAAAGGCCTGCCTGTTCCCGATGCTTCCATCCAGACATCTCAGGATATAGGTCCGGTTTTAGATCACAGTACCTGGAACAAATTGCTTAAAAAGCATGTGAAGCCAAATGGGATGGTAAATTATAAGGGCCTTAAAAATGACCGTACCGAGCTGGATAAATATTTAAAAATGCTGTCTTCCCAGCAGCCAAGTGTAGATTGGGGTACCAATGAACTTCTGGCTTATTATATCAATCTTTATAATGCCTATACGGTTGATCTTATTCTAAGAAATTATCCGGTAAAGAGCATTAAGGATATAGACAGTCCATGGACTTCAGAATTTGTGAAAGTTGGTGATACTAAAATTTCCCTTGGAGGAATCGAGAATAGTATTCTAAGAAAAATGAATGAGCCCAGGATACATTTCGCGATTAATTGCGCTTCTATCTCCTGTCCGAAATTACTTAACGAAGCATATACTGCCGATAAGATTGAAGAACAATTAGAAAGAGTGACCTGGGAGTTTATCTATTCAGATAAGAATGAGATCTCTGCAAATTCAGCTAAATTATCTTCAATATTCGACTGGTATGAGAAGGACTTTAAAGAAAATGGGTCGGTCATAGATTATATAAATCAGTATTCTGATACCAAAATAAATTCCGGAGCATCGATCTCTTACAAGGAGTATAACTGGAATTTGAATGAGGCAAAATAGTTCGGTACATGATCAGCATTATTATTCCGGTTTATAATGAAGAGGCTCAGCTTCCGGTGCTGCTAAAGCACCTGGAAGCATCTTCATCTGGATTTATTTCCGAAATAATTGTGGTTGATGGCGGAAGTACAGACCGGACTCCTGAAATCGCAAAAGATCATCCAAAGGTATTTTATGTTCCTTCTGAAAAAGGCCGCGCTATTCAGATGAATAACGGAGCGATACTAGCGAAAGCTGATATATTTTACTTTCTACATGCCGATAGCCTACCTCCTGAAAATTTTGATGCGCTCATTGTGGCTGAGGTTGAAAACGGGAAAAAGGCCGGTTGTTTCCAGATGAAGTTCGATAAGGATCACTGGTGGCTTAATTTAATGGGGCATTTCACCAGGATCAACCATATTTCCTGCCGCGGCGGGGACCAGTCCTTATTTGTAGAGCGGGAGTTGTTCGAGAGATTGCAAGGTTTTGATGAATCTTATATCGTTTATGAAGATAATGAGTTTATAGGCAGACTTTATGAAACTGGGAATTTCACGGTAATCAAAAGCTGGATCACCACTTCTGCCAGACTCTACAACCGTTTAGGTGTCTGGAATACGCAGAGATTATTTGTGGAGATCTACTGGAAGCGTAGACTCGGAGCTTCAGCCGAAGAACTCTACAGTCACTACTACAAAAGGATCAGTTCCTGAATTTTTCATAATATTCCTTAACCGTATTTTCCGCCGGTTTGTTCTGAGGAGTGAACCTGTCATTTTCCAGTCCGCCGGAATTTTCATGCTGGTGCCATTTCCAGAGAAAACCTCCCGCAAACCAGTTTTCGACCCAGAATTCTTCATAGATACTTTCCAGTGCTTTTGCCTGCAGGTTGTGATTTATGGAAGAAATATTTCTTTCTGAATTCCATGGCTCTCTCAAAGAGTGGTCAATATTTCTATAGCCATATTCAGTGAAAAGCACAGGTTTATGATACTCAGATGAAAGCTCTTTAAGCATGGATTTATGCTTTTGCCAGCCATCTTTTATCTCATCTTTATTTGGTGAGGCAGCATCATGCAGCGGGAAATAGGCGTCTGCTCCAATATAATCCAGATCTCTCCATATGTTAGTTTTATCAACCTTATCCCAGTTCTCGGCATAAACGATCTTTCCCTTAAACTCCATTCGAACTTCAGCAATTAGACTCTCCCAGAACTCAGGTCTGGACATTACGAAATTGAATAATTCAGTTCCGACACAAAATAATTCCACCTTATGTTTTTCGGCGATCCTAGCATATAACAATATGAATTCCCTGTAAGATCTTTCAAACTTTTTCCAGTCGGCCTCTGAATTGAATTCCAGGTCACCGGTAAATTCTCCTCCTCTTATCCAGATCTGGGGTTTTACCATGATTTTCAGGTCTTTTTTCTTTAATAATAAAATGGCCTGTTCTATACCTTCGGTCCTTTCCCCAAACCATTGTCTTTCCAGGTTGAAATAGAGTTCGGGATCCTCCGTATCTCTTAAAAACCCAAAAGGCATAAGGGCAACAGAATTTGCGTTTACCGCAATTAGAGATTCAATTTGCTGGGTGGTAAGACTGTCCCTGGAAGCTACCAGGCTTATACCGTTCAATTTCCTGGAAGGAATCTCTGCCTGGCAGGACAATATCAAAGCGGCGATCATTAAAACGATCGTTCGGGCTAGCAGATATTGAGTTTTGACAAACATTTGTTTTCGGTATAAAATGCCTGATATGCTTGGCATTTTGGCTATTTTCAGCGTACTTTACTTCAAGTGCTGTCTGGCCTTCTGCCAAATTATAAAAAATTAATGGAGCATATCGTAATTATTGGGAACGGAATTTCAGGGGTCACGGCCGCCAGGCATGTCCGTAAACTTTCCGACCACAGGATCACTGTGATCTCAGGTGAATCTGATTACTTCTTTTCCCGCACCGCTTTGATGTATGTTTATATGGGCCATATGAAATGGGATCACTTGAAGCCTTATGAAGACTGGTTCTGGGAGAAGAATCGCATCGAATTAAAAAAAGCCTGGGTTGAGAAAATCGATTTTGATAATAAGAAATTACAGTTTTCTACAGGAGATTCCATGGATTATGACAAACTGGTGATTGCGACAGGTTCCGTTTATAATAAGTTTGGCTGGGAAGGTGAAGATCTGAAAGGTGTACAGGGACTGGTCTCCAAGCAGGACCTGATAGAACTGGAAGAAAATACAGCTTATACAAAAAAGGCCGTGATCGTAGGTGGCGGATTAATAGGTGTCGAGCTGGCTGAAATGCTTAGAAAAAGGGAAATTGAAGTTACTTTCCTGGTCAGGGAACAGGCCTTCTGGAATAACGTACTGCCCTTACCAGAAGCTAAAATGATCTCAGAACATATAAGATCACACCATGTTGATCTAAGGCATAATACCGAACTTGATAAGATCCTTTCAGATGAAAATGGAAGAGTTAGAGCAGTAAGAACAAGTGATGGTGAGGAAATAGAATGCCAGTTGGTAGGTCTTTGCGCAGGAGTTAGGCCGAATATAGATTTTCTCAAGAATTCTCAACTTGAAACCGACCGAGGGATCCTGGTAAATGAATTTCTGGAAACCAATATTTCTGATGTGTATTCTATTGGAGATTGTGCCCAGCAAAGAGAGGCTATTGGTTCAAGGAAACCCGTGGAAGCTGTCTGGTATACCGGCAGGATCATGGGTGAAACTATGGCAAGAACTTTAACCGGAATAAGGACCGCCTATCAACCGGGAAACTGGTTCAATTCGGCTAAATTCTTTGATATCGAATATCAGACCTATGGATGGGTGTGGCCCGAACCAAAGGTGAACGAACAACATTTTCACTGGCAACATGAGTCTGGCCTGAAAGCAATTACTATTGCTTTTGATACTGAAACCAGGGAATTCCTGGGCATAAATACTTTTGGGATACGAATGCGGCAGGAGGTGATTGATCTATGGCTTAATAAGAATAGAAAAATTGATCATGTTCTCGCCAACCTGAAACTGGCGAATTTTGATCCGGAATTTTATGATAGACACGAAGATGAGATCTTCAGAAGTTTTAAGAATAACTTACAGGAAGCAGAATAATGAGCAGAATAGAACATAATATGTCACTCACGGGAGACGCTCCCAGTGCACTGAACACTCAGCAGAAACTCTCAACATTACTGGGTATGTCGGGGCTCTTTATTTTATTACTGGCAACTTTCAATCTAAACTTTCCCAATAAAACACTCTGGCTTAGCATCTCGCTGATCTCTGTTTTTGCAGGGATCGTCTGGTTTGCGAAAGCATCTTATGCAGATAAACATCCGGGAATAAAAAATGATGGTATCTGGTTCAAGTCCATGACGAATCGAGGCTTCCTGGCCTGGCTGGTAGGGATCTCCCTCACGGGTTTTTATATTATTCTATATTTATATCCGCAATATCTTGGCTTAAGAGCTGAAGGGGATAATACCGGGTTGATTGCGCTTTTTGATCCATTTAGTAAACTTCTAAGTGGAAATCCGGCAAGCCAATGGTTTGTCTATGGAACGCTTTACACCATTGCGATTCTTGCCTTCGGGGTAAAGTTCATGTGGAAATATCGGCACAACCGCTATGAAAAGCTCAGGACCGTTTCGGTCATGTTTTTTCAAACGGCTTTTGCTTTTCTAATACCAGAACTCATGGCGCGGTTGAACGGAAAAGGTTTCTCGCTTCCATATTACGATCTTAAGAATATCTGGCCGCTTAACTATTATAATTTTGAGCAATACCGGGTAGATGAATTCATTTCTGCCGGTACAGTTGGTATGATCCTATTGTTTTTTGGGATCGCATCTATCTTTATAATTACCCCGATTTTAACCTACAAATACGGTAAACGCTGGTACTGTAGCTGGGTTTGTGGTTGTGGTGGCCTGGCCGAAACTGCCGGAGATCCTTACCGACATTTATCAGATAAAAGTCTTTTTGCCTGGAAGGTGGAGCGCTGGGTAATTCATAGCGTGCTGGTATTTGTGGTCCTTATGACCACGGCAGTGATCTATTCTTATCTTGGTTATGATGCAGATAAATACTGGTTGAACCGGGATGTATTTCTAATCGCAGTAGGAGTCTTTCTTACTTTGCTTTTTGCCGGTATATGGTATTTTAAAAGAGAAGAGCTGGAAAAGGATGCACGATATGGAGCGATCGGTTACCTGGTGATCATAATTTCACTGATAGGTTTTCATTATATGAGCGGTAGTAATCTATTTCTTTTTAATGCCGAAACTTTACGCGTGGCTTACGGATTCCTGATCGGTTCAATTTTTAGCGGAGTGATAGGAACTGGTTTCTATCCTATTTTTGGTAACCGTGTATGGTGCAGGTTTGGTTGCCCTATGGCGGCAATTCTGGGGATGCAACAGCGTCTTTTTTCTAAATTCAGGATTACCACAAATGGAGGGCAGTGTATCTCCTGTGGAAATTGTTCTACCTATTGCGAAATGGGGATAGATGTAAGAGCCTATGCACAGAAAGGCGAAAACATTGTAAGATCAAGTTGTGTTGGCTGCGGAATTTGTTCGGCGGTTTGTCCTCGCGGAGTGTTAAAACTGGAAAACGGATCGCAGAAGAACAGGATATCTTCTGAAGAGGCTGTTTTAGGTGATAATGTGGATCTGCTGGATCTCATCAAGCAAAAGAGCAACTAGATTCTAAGGAATTAGCTTATTTTTGCACCTCTTTAAAAACCTGAAATTTGCACACCCCCATGCCTCCTGTTGTCAAGGTAATAATCCCAGCATTTAACGAAGCCGAATCCATCCCTTATGTGATCAGGGAAATTCCGGAATTTGTAGATGAGGTGATCGTGGTGAGCAATAACTCTACCGATGATACCGAGCAGAATGCCAGAAATGCTGGAGCCACGGTACTTCATGAGCCTCAAAAAGGATATGGTTATGCCTGCCTGAAAGGGATGGATTATATTTCGAAACTGGATCAAAAACCTGATATTATCGTATTTCTGGATGGGGATTATTCAGATTATCCTGAAGAAATGCATAAGATCCTTGAGCCTATTCTTCAGGAAGATAAAGATTTTGTAGTAGGAGCAAGGGTTGCAGAATGGAGAGAAGATGGATCGATGACCTCTCCGCAGATCTTTGGAAATAAACTGGCCACTACGTTGATGAAACTATTCTTCAATTCAAGATTTACAGATCTTGGTCCCTTCAGAGCGATAAAATATGATAAACTGCTTCAGCTTAACATGGAGGACAAAACTTATGGCTGGACAGTTGAAATGCAGTTGAAAGCTTTACGACAAAACCTAAGTTACGCCGAGGTGCCGGTGCATTATAAGAACAGGATTGGAGTATCAAAAGTTTCAGGAACAATCAAAGGTGCTATCTTTGCAGGCGTGAAGATTCTTGGTTGGATTTTTAAATACAGTTTTAAATGATAGATTTAGCGGTAATCATAATTTATACTCTTGCCTTACTCGTTATTTTCATTTACAGCCTTTCCCAGCTTCATTTACTTATAAATTACCTAAAGGCGACCAAAACCACCGATGATGCCGAAAAGTTTGATTTTTCTACGGAAGAATTGCCTCAGGTCACCATACAGTTACCCCTATACAATGAATATTATGTAGTTGAGCGATTGCTGAAGAATATTGCCAGGGTCAATTACCCAAAAGATAAACTTGAGATCCAGGTTCTGGACGACTCCACAGACCATTCGATCGAAAAGACCTCTGAAATTATTAAGGACCTACAATCAAAGGGTCTTGATATTCAGCATATAAGACGTGAAAATAGAACTGGTTTTAAAGCCGGTGCCTTAAAAGAAGGTCTAAAGATCGCTAAAGGAGAATTTATCGCGGTCTTTGATTCCGATTTTGTGCCGGGTGAAAACTGGCTGATGGAAACCTTGCCATATTTTAAAAATGAGAAGATAGGGGTGGTGCAAACCCGCTGGGGTCATTTGAATAGAGATTATTCGCTTTTGACCAGAATTCAAGCGTTTGCCCTGGATTTTCATTTTATACTTGAGCAAACCGGTAGAAATTTTGGCCGGAATTTTATCAATTTCAATGGAACTGCGGGCATCTGGAGAAAGGAATGTATTCTTGACGCAGGGAACTGGAGCGGAGATACGCTTACTGAAGATCTTGATCTTAGTTACCGCGCCCAGATGAAGAAGTGGGAATTCAAATATCTTGAAAATGTGGAAACTCCTGCCGAACTTCCAGTGGTGATTAGTGCCGCCAGGAGTCAACAATTCAGATGGAATAAGGGAGCGGCAGAGAATTTCAGAAAGAACTATGGGAAGCTGTTAAAAGACAGGTCTGTTTCTTTTTCGACCAAGTTCCATGGCTTTTTCCATTTATTGAATTCCAGTATGTTTCTTATCGTGCTTTTACTGGCGGTATTGAGCGTGCCTGTGTTGTACATAAAACATAACAATCCAGATTTTTCCTGGTATTTCAATGTGCTGGCAGGTTTTGCTATTAGCACGCTTATCTTTTTTGCATGTTACTACGTGGCCTACACTAAAATTCATGGAAAGGGAATAAAGAGCTTTTTCAAATTTGTGGGGATGTTCATTACATTTTTTTCCATCGCAATGGGCTTTTCAGTTCATAATTCGCTGGCCGTGCTGGAAGGTCATTTTGGTAAGAGGTCTGAATTTATCAGAACTCCGAAATTCAACGTGAATTCCATTAAAGATTCCTGGAAAGGCAACCGTTACCTTACGAACCAATTTTCGAAAAACCTGATCATCGAAGGCCTGCTGTTTCTTTATTTTGGATTTGCGATCTGGAGTGCTTTCAAACTGAATGATTACGGGTTGCTGGTTTTCCACCTGATGCTTTTTACCGGTTTTGGCTTTGTATTCTTTAAAAGTCTGAGAGCATAATTTTTTCTATTTTAGCTGAAACCCAGCCCTCCTAAATGGATCTAAGATTATTTAAACTTTATAAGATCCCAATTCTATTGGCACTTTCCTGTGTCGCCTTCTATTTTTCTTTTGCATATGGTTTGAACAGGGCAGATTTCTTTAAACTGATCAGCCTTTATGCTGCTTTATGTTTCCTGAGTTTTAAACTGGTTCAGATACTAAAGACCGACCTGCGCCTACTTACTGGCCTGGCCATAATATTCCGGCTTGTCTTTATTCTGGCTTTACCGAATCTTTCCCAGGATTATTTCAGGTTTATCTGGGATGGAAGATTGATCGCTGCCGGATGGAATCCTTACCAATACATTCCAGATGAGTTGATAGGTCTTGAAAACTTTAAAATTCCACAGGCAAGAGAACTGATCGCTGGAATGGGCAGTTTAAGCGCTGGTAATTTTTCAAACTATCCTCCACTTAATCAATTGATCTTTGCGGTTGCAGGCTGGATATCTTCATCAAGTATTCTTGGGTCTGTTATCGTTTTCAGGCTGTTCATCATCCTGGCAGATATAGGTACACTTATCTTCGGAAGAAAATTGTTGAATTCCATGGGGCTTCCCGAACACCGGATCTTCTGGTATATTCTGAATCCTTTTATCATTATTGAAATGACCGGAAATCTTCATTTTGAAGCGGTCATGGTCTTTTTGCTGGTGCTTTCGGTCTATTTACTTCATAAGGGAAAGTGGTTTTGGAGTGCAGTTATATTAGGAATGTCAGTTTCGGTTAAACTATTGCCACTGATGTTCCTGCCTTTGTTATTCAGGTATTTTATTAAGGCTTCGACTTCGTTCAGCCGGACAAACCAATCAAATGAGAATATAAATAGCATAAAAACTAGTTATCCTGAGCGCAGTCGAAGGATGGACGGTTTCTGGAGACTTCTGTTATATTATGTAGTTTGTATTTCAACAGTACTTATTTCATTTCTTCCTTTTTATTCCGAAGAAGTGGTTTCTAACTTTCTTAGTAGCGTAGGCCTGTGGTTTGGAAAATTCGAGTTCAATGCCAGCATTTACTATATCGTGCGCTGGTTCGGATTCCAGGTAAAGGGCTATAACATTATTGAAACTGCCGGGAAGGTACTGCCTATCATCACGATTCTGATAATCCTTGGTCTTAGCTTCTTCAGAAGATATCGAAATACAAAACAGCTTATAACCAACATGCTTCTTGCTGTTACCGCCTATCTGCTACTTTCAACTACGGTACATCCATGGTATCTGGCGATTCCTTTGCTTCTAAGCCTGTTTACAGGGATAAGGTATGTACTTGTATGGACGGTAGTAGTAATGCTTTCTTACTACGCCTATTCCAATCCTGAATACAATGAAAGTATGTGGCTACTCGCTATGGAATATGTGATCGTATTTTTCTTTCTTGTAAAGGATTTATTTAAGCAAGCTAAGCCTTCACCTGCTTATTAGTATTTTTCAGGAGGTACATGTCCCGCATATAAATGATCGCCCCGAAGAAATGCGCCGCGATCAAAACAGGGTCATGACGGAATATTCCGTAGGAAAATAATAGAATAGAACCGATCAGGCTTAAGATCCAGAAACCCATAGGTAGAGAGGATTCCTGAGTTTTTTCAGAATGATACCACTGGTAAAAGAACCTTGAGGTATAAACGATCTGTGCGAGGATGCCCAGGCCTATCAACCAGCCGGGAATATTGTCGGTCTTTAAAAGTACATCAGACCAGGTTAGAGAGCCAAAAAACAGGATATAGGCAGCGATGGCAAAAGGGAAAATTACAATAAGCGCTTTAAAGAAAATGTTCCTTTTTTTCCATTCCCCCATAAGATTTAGATTACGCCAATAAATGCCATAGATCAGGAACTGTCCAAGCATAATGGCAAAATCTTCACGTAAATATCCGTAAGTAAATAGAAGGATGGATGCTAACAGGCTGAGCTTCCAGAATAAGACCGGAGTTTCTACTTTTTGAGATTTTTCAGATAAGAACCATTGCGAGATCAGTCTGGCCGAAAACAGAAGTTGGGCTAAGAAGCCAATTGCGAAAATGGGCCAGTTTTGCATAAGGTCTTAAAATAAAAAAGCTGCTCAATATTAATCAAATTATAATTTTGAGCAGCTTCAACTGATGGCAATTATTTGTTAATTACATATCCAGTAAATATGCAAAAACAAGGGGAGCAACTATAGTCGCGTCACTTTCTATGATATGTTTTGGAGTATTGATGTCTAATTTACCCCAGGTGATCTTCTCGTTTGGAACCGCTCCGGAATAGGATCCATAGCTGGTGGTTGAATCTGAGATCTGGCAGAAATAGCTCCAGAAAGGAGTGTCTGTTCTTTCCATATCCTGGTATAACATTGGCACCACGCAAATAGGGAAATCCCCGGCAATACCTCCACCAATCTGGAAGAATCCAATTCCTTCTTTTGAGTTTTCAGTATACCAGTCGGCAAGGAAAGTCATATACTCGATACCAGACTTCATCGTGCTGGCTTTTAATTCACCTTTCAATACATAAGAGGCGAAAATATTACCAAGCGTTGAGTCTTCCCAGCCCGGAACTACCATTGGCAGGTTCTTTTCGGCTGCAGCATACATCCATGAATCTTTAAGATCTATTTCATAATGCTCTTCCATTACTCCGCTTAAAAGCAGTTTGTGCAGGAATTCATGCGGAAAATAGCGTTCTCCTTTTTCTTCAGCATCTTTCCAGATCTTGAAGATATGCTCCTGGATTCTTCTGAAAGCTTCTTCTTCAGGAATACAGGTATCGGTCACACGATTAAGTCCCTTTTCCAATAGATCCCATTCCTCCTGTGGAGTAAGGTCACGATAGTTAGGAACTCTTTTATAATGTGAATGCGCAACCAGGTTCATTACATCCTCCTCCAGGTTTGCACCCGTACAGGAAATGATATGAACTTTATCCTGGCGAATCATTTCTGCAAAGATCTTCCCAAGCTCTGCGGTACTCATCGCACCGGCAAGGGAAACCAGCATCTTTGAGCCGTTCTCCAGTTGTTTTTCGTAATCTTTGGCCGCATCTACTAATGCCGCTGCGTTAAAGTGTAAATAATATTTCTCAATGAATTGAGATATTTGTCCTTTACTCATCTTCGTCTTCTTCGTTGAAATTTTGGTATTTGAATTTGTAGCTCAACATCTTGTAATAAAGTTTTGCCGCAAGGAAATCTGAGGATTTCTCATTTTCATTTGGACATAACTCTACAATGTCGAATCCTACAACATTTTTCTTTTTGAACATCATTTTCAGGAATTCCAGTGTTTCATACCAGAACAATCCTCCCGGTTCCGGAGTTCCCGTAGAAGGCATGATGCTTGGGTCAAATGCATCCAGGTCTATCGTAATAAACACGTTAGGCGTCATCTGGCCAATGGCATCATCCTGCCAGTCTTCGTATAGGTCATGAGCAAAATATACCTGGTTTTCGTCCATATGGTCTTTTTCTGAAATATCCATAGAACGAATTCCTACCTGAATTAAATTCGTTGTATTACTTGCTTCGTGTAGAGCGCAGGCGTGGTTACATTTAGAGCCTTCATATTCCGGTCTAAGATCGGCATGGGCATCTATTTGCACAACGGTAAGATCTTCGAAAGACTCGTTAAATGCTCTGATGCTTCCAATCGAGATAGAGTGTTCCCCTCCAAAAAGGGTCACGAACTTATCCTGTTTAATGTAGTTCTTAGTGGTTTTGTAAACCGCTTCCACCATCTTTTCTGGTGAAGAATCTTCAGTTACAGGAGGAGCAAGGTAGATCCCTTGTCTATACACCTCACTACGGGTTTCGATATCGTACAACTCCATATTCTCGGAGGCGTTCAAAAATGCATCAGGGCCTTTATCGGCGCCTTTTTGCCAGGTACTGGTACCATCATATGGAACAGGAATCAATACCACTTTTGCTTCGTCTATACGAGCGTGTTTATCGGGTATCCCGGCATAATTCTTTTTGCTCATGGCTAATTGAATTGATTAGTTAGTTGATTTTTAAAGTTATAAAATATTAATTGTTTCGGTCATAACCCAGGATGCTCAGCATATCTTCAGAATTTTGCTGCTCGCTGAACAAACTGGTGGTTAATTCGCCGTTTTCGTCTCTGTCTATCAATATGTGTTTTGGCTGAGGGATCAAACAGTGTTGTAATCCGCCAAATCCACCAATGGTATCCTGGTAAGCTCCGGTATTAAAGAAACCAATATATAGAGGTTTGTCTTTCCTGAATTTAGGCAGGTAGATCGCATTGGTGTGCTGCTCTGAGTTATAATAATCATCACTATCACAGGTCAAACCACCCAGTAGAACTCTTTCATATTCATCATTCCAGCGGTTCACTGCCAGCATTACGAATTTCTTACTAATCGCCCAGGTATCTGGAAGGGTAGTAATGAAAGATGAGTTGATCATATTCCATTTCTCACGATCGTTCTGTTGTTTTTGATATAGAACTTCGTAGATCGCTCCACCACTTTCTCCAACGGTAAAACTTCCAAATTCAGTAAAGATATTCGGTACATCTACCTCGGCTTCTTCACAGGTAAGTTTGATCTGATTAATGATCTCATCTACCATATAAGCATAGTCATATTCAAAGGCTAGTGAGTTCTTTATTGGGAATCCACCACCAATGTTCAGGCTATCCAAGTGTGGCGCAACTTTCTTTAATGCGATATAAACCTTCAAACATTTATTTAATTCGTTCCAATAATAGGCCGTATCACGTATGCCGGTATTTATAAAAAAGTGAAGCATTTTTAGCTCTACCTGGTCATTTTCCTTGATCTGTTTATTGTAAAAAGGAACGATATTCTTATAACCTATTCCCAGTCTGGAAGTATAGAATTCGAATTTTGGTTCTTCCTCAGAAGCAATACGAATCCCAACCTGGAATTTGTCATTGATCTTTTCTGAAAGCAGGTCCAGTTCTTCATAATTATCGATCACCGGGATGCAGTTCTTGTGTCCTCCATTTAATAACCGACTGATATTTTCTATATACTCATCTCTTTTGAAACCATTACAGATCACCCATCTATCATCAGAGATCTTGCCCGATTTCTTCAGTTTTTCAACAATGTTGATGTCAAAGGCTGAAGAGGTCTCGATATGAATATCATTTTTTAAGGCTTCATTTAAAACATGCTCAAAATGAGAACTTTTGGTACAATAGCAATAATTGTAACTTCCCTTATAATCATGTTTTTCAATAGCAGATTTAAACCATCCCTTCGCGCGGCCAATATTCTGTGATATTTTAGGTAGATAAGTGAATTTAAGGGGAGCCCCATATTTCTTTACCAGATCCATAAGATCGATATCATGAAATTTTAATTGGGTTCCTTCCAGGTTAAATTCTTCCTGCGGGAAGTAGTAGGTTTGGTCGATTAGATCGCTGTACTTGGTATTCAATTTGTTATAAAAATTTAGAGCTAAAAATTAGAGAATAATTTATAGGGTCAAAAAGATCAACTGGTAAATTAATGTTAAGAAAAAGTATCCGGGATTCCAGGGTGCGGTCGAAAGGGTTTCGAGCACTTTGAATAATAACATCTGAAGCGTATTCAGATTCAAAAGAAATAATTCTATTCAATTACATAAAATCGAAAAGAAGCTGACAGTTCAGCCTCGCTTTTTGACGTGGTAAATGTATTAAAAAAATAGTATGAAAAGGCAAAAAAAATACTAATGCATTCCGAGGTTAATTACCTCTTGCTCAGTAAGATTTCTATGTCTTCCACGGGCAAGATCCTTCTTGGTAAGTCCGCCAAAAACTACACGATCAAGACTTTCAACTTCGTAGCCTAAACTTTTAAAGATCCTGGTCACGATATGTTCCTTGATGCTGTATAATTCTATACCAACTTCGTTGTGCGGTTTGTCGTCTATAAAGCTAACATTGGTAATAATCACCTTAGAGCCTTCGATGTAAACTCCTTTTTGAATATTGTCAAGATCTTCTTGAGAGAGGTTCTTGTTCAGGGTTACATGATAGATCTGGCGAATCCCATTCTTAGGCTTGGCCAGCTTTTTTGCTAAAGTCCCGTCATTGGTGAAAAGCAACAGCCCTTTCGCCTGATTGTCCAGTTTTCCAACCGGGCTAACTTTTGCCGAGGTGGCTCTGGAAATAAGTTCCATTACGGTTCTTCCACCTTTTTCAGGATTCCCAGTAACGAAGAATCCGGCCGGTTTGTTTAGCAGGATATATTCCGGTTTCTCTGGATTCAATCTTCTACCATCAAAACGAACGTCATCTTCCAGTTTAACGCGGTAACCCATTTCGGTAATGGTCTTACCGTTCACGGTCACATTACCGGCAGCGATGTACATATCTGCATCACGACGGGAGCAAACTCCCGAGTTCGCGATATATTTATTAAGTCTGATTCCTTCAGTATTAGACAACGGACTTTTCTCCATAGATTTCTTTATGGGTGCATTTCCACGGGCGTAGGACTTTTTCATTGATCCGCCACCCTGTCTTCCGCTATGTTTCCCATCGGTAGATCTTTTACCTCTACTACCTGATGGTCTGTTACTTTTGCCTGAAGATCTGTCGTTCCTGCTCATTGCTTAATTTTTTGCAAAGATACATTATCCCAAATGAGGAAGCCAAGTATTTGAGAAAAGTTTTAGACTGAGGGGTTTACCTAAAAAACCCGGTTTATAACCTCATCGAGATCTATTAATAATATGCTGAAAACCCCTGTTACAATTATCAACTTCAAAATGTTATGAAGTAACAGGTATTGCCATTTCGCCTTACTAAAATAAAGCATCAGGAGAAAAATAATAAGAAGAATGAAAGAAACATAGAAGTAATAGTCCATGTATCCCAGCTTAAACCTGGTGATAAGAAGGTAAATTGGGACAATGGCCACGATACTGCAAACAGCCAGGCAAAATTTACTCCACTTCTCGCCATATACCAGTGGGATGGTCCTGTAATTCTGCACCAGGTCTCCCTGCATATTTTCGAGATCCTTGACCAGTTCCCGCATCACGATCATTAAATAAAGGAAAGTGGCGTGGATAAAAATGACGGTCTCAAAATTCTTATAATATACGAAGATCACGAAAAATGGAGTGATCGTAAGTATGGAGGCTACCAGGTTCCCCAAGAAAAGTATCTTTTTAAGCCGATGAGAATACAGCCAGATCACGAAAATGTAAATCGAAAAGAAAACCACTGCTCTAAAAGAAACATAACTCGCAAAGAAGATCGCCGCAAAATTCAGCATAAAATAAACCGACAGTTTAGTACGCTGACTCACAACCCTGTCCAGCATAGTCTTCTTGGGCCTGTTTATAAGGTCCTTTTCACTGTCGTAAAAGTTATTTATGATATATCCCGAGGCAATGGTGCTCGAGGAGGCCAGGATCAAAAAGAATAGGTTGGGATCAAAAAGCACCTCTCTAAGAGGTTTTTCGTGAGCAAGTATAAAAGCTGAAGTTAGGTACTGAGCGATTACAACTACCAGAATATTATATCCCCTTACTACTGAAAAAAGACTGAATATTTTCAGAAGTAAGCGCTTGTTAGCTGAAGCCGACATAGGATTTATTTAGAAGTTGTAAACTACTTCTAAATTATAGTCTTTCAGTGCTTTTCTGGCTTTCTCTATATCTTCTGTAAATCCAAGGATATAACCGCCGCCACCAGAACCACAAAGTTTCAGGTAGTAATCGTTGGTTTCGATCCCCTTTTTCCAAAGTTTATGGAATTGTGCCGGGATCATTGGTTTGAAATTGTCGAGTACAGTATGAGAAAGTTTCTTTACGTTTGAGAATAAAGATTTCACATCGCCTTTTAGAAAATCATCAACACAGGCATCTGTTTGCTTTACGAACTGGTCTTTCAGCATTTTTCTGAAAGGTTCCTGTTTCATATTTTCCATGAAGATACTTACCATGGGAGCAGTGTCCCCGGTAATACCGCTATCGAGTAAAAAAACCGCCCCAGTACCATTCTCGGTTTGAGAAGGAATGCCAGCCGGTTCTATATTTTCTTTTGAATTTATAAGGATCGGGATGCTCAAATAAGAGTTCAAAGGATCCAGACCAGAAGACTTTCCATGAAAGAAAGATTCCATCTCGCCAAAGATCTTTTTAAGCTTTAAAAGCTTGTCACGGGTAAGATTTTCCAGCACCGTGATCTTGTCTTTTGCGTATTTATCGTAGATCGCAGCAACCAATGCACCACTACTTCCAACACCATATCCTTGTGGAATACTGGAGTCAAAATACATTCCTTTAGAAATATCCTCTCTTAGATCTTCCAGGTCAAATTGTACCAAATCTGGATTGTTTTGTTGAAGCGCATCCAGATAAGAAGCGAATTTTCTCAAATTCTCGTTAGACTTTCTGGCTGCTTCATTTGGATTTTCATCCAGTTTCAAAGCACCATTATAAAAGTTATAAGGAATAGACAAACCCTTGGAATCCTTAATGATTCCGTACTCTCCGAAGAGAAGGATTTTAGAATAGAATAGTGGTCCTTTCATAAGTATCTAAGATTCTTTCAGTAGGTATTGGGCTGAAAACTGAATAAATTTACAATTTTTTTGCTCCAGTACCAACACGGTCGCAAATATAATGCCCATTCTGACAATACACAACTAACTCATTATTAATGAATTCTAAAATTTTAGTTTCGTGATTTTCAGGATATAGAACGTGAACATTGGCTCCCGCGTCTAAAGTGAAGCAAACCGGGATACCGGTCTCCTCCCTGTATGCCCATATTTTATTAAGGATCTGCAGGGTGTTGGGTTTCATCAAAATAAAATAAGGCTGGCTGCTCATCATCATTGCATGCAGGGTAAGAGCCTCGCTTTCTACTATCTTGATAAATTCTGTGGTATCACCAGATTCCAGGACCGGGATAAGTGCTTTTAAATTATCATGTGCCTGTTTGAACCTGTTTTCAGCAAATGGATGTCCATGCATAAGATCATGCCCCACGGTACTACTTACCTGTTTTTCTCCTTTGTCTACCAGTAATATCGTGTCTTTATAGCTCCTAAAGGTCTCGTGTACCTTGTGCGGATATGGCACGGCAAATTCATCTGAAGAACCTTCAATTTCTTCGTGTTCTCCCCATACCACGAGTCCGCCGTCGATACTTCTTGAAGCACTCCCAGATCCAAGTCTGGCTAAAAAAGATGTTTTTTTCGAAAAATATTCTTCGCCTAGGTCGGGATATAATTTCTTTTCCAGGTCCATTATGCACAGGGCGATCGCGCTCATACCACTGGCAGAAGATGCTATACCGCTACTATGAGGAAAGGAATTCTCGCTATAGATCTCAAAACGGTAATCCTTAAGATAAGGACAGTAATGTTCTATCCGCTGGAAGAATTTCTGGATCTTGGGTTTAAAATCTTCTTTTGGCTTGCCTTCAAAATAAAAATCGAACTCAAAATCTTCTGTTTTCAGATTCTTATCTTTTTCAGAATATTTTAGAGTTGTCGTGCTTCGGCAATGATCCAGGGTAAAACTTATAGAGGGATTGGCCGGAATTTGGTTTTCCTTTTTACCCCAGTATTTTACTAAAGCTATATTACTCGGGGATTGCCAGCTTACTTCTCCTGGCGATATATTTTTAGGTTCCAGTTTAGGGATAAAGTCCTTTTGGGTCATCCTTGAAAATTTTTGCCAAAGTTAAACTTTTATGGTTTGGATTCCTGCCTAAACAATTCAAATAAATTCCTATTTTAGTGAATCAAACCGGCCAATTATGACCAGTAAATTATTCATAAGGAGTTCTTTTGCAGTATTCGTCTGCCTTGTGTTCGGTTTTATGGGAACTGTTGCTACGCAAACCGGCATTGCCGACTGGTATCCCGGTCTGGAGAAGCCGTGGTTTCATATTCAGGAAGATCTTTTTAGCGGAATCTGGATCCTTATGTATGTTCTAATGGGGGTTGCTGCGGGTATTGTGTGGAGTAAAGGATTTTATCATAAATGGGTTAAAACAGCGCTATATCACTTTGGATTCCAGCTTTTTTTGAACGGTTTCTGGTTCCTGCTATTCTTTGCCTTAAAACAGCCTTTTATTGCCTTACTGGATCTTATTGTTCTTTTTGTGGTGATCCTTTTTACGATAAGATGGTTTAAAATAGTGAACCCTTTAGCAGCCTATCTTTTGATGCCTTACGCGGTCTGGGTGCTATTCGCGATCGTATTTAATTTTGAGATCTGGAGGCTTAACTCATAGCCCTGGCCGCAAGATAGCCCCCTGTCCAGGCGTTCTGAAAATTAAAACCACCGGTGATTGCGTCGATGTTCAAGATCTCTCCCGCGAAATAGAGGTTCTTATGAATTTTGCTTTCAAAGGTTTTAAAATCAACCTCTTTGAGATCTATCCCTCCGGCAGTAACAAATTCTTCTTTAAAAGTGCTTTTACCATCAACATGGAATACTGCAGTAGTTAATTGTTCCGCCAGTTCCTTCAATTGATCCTTATTAAGATCTGCCCATTTGGTTTCAGATTTTATTCCGGCAGCGGTAACTATGCTTTGCCATAATCTCCTGGGAAGTTCAAATTGAGGCCTTTTGTCCACTTGCTGTTTTGAAACTGAAAATTTCAGTTCTTTAAGTTGCTCCAGCATATCGTTTTCAGAATATCCCGGCAACCAGTTCACGCTTATCTGGAACTTATAATTGAGCTCGTGCAATTCCCTTGCTCCCCAGGCCGATAATTTCAGGATCGCCGGGCCGCTCATTCCCCAATGGGTGATCAAAAGCGGACCTGAACTTTCAAGGTTCTCATTAAGGATCTTTACCTCGGCGTCTGAAGCTATACCCGCAAGATCTTTTATCCGCTCATCCTTAATATTGAAAGTGAAAAGCGAAGGAACTGCATTCACTATAGAATGCCCCGTTTTTTCGAGTAGCTTCCATACCTTGGAATTACTACCGGTGGCGAGCATTAGATGTGTGGTTTTAAAACTCGTGGTATTCGTATCTACCTGCCAGGTATCGTCACTTTTACTGAAGTTTTTCAGGCTCTGACCTTTCTGAACTTCGATACCAAGTCTTTTACATTCTTTAGTAAAACAATCTATAATCGTCTGGGAACTATCGGTAACCGGGAACATCCTGCCGTCTTCTTCGGTTTTCAAATCAATTCCCCTTTCTTCGAACCAACCAATGGTATCACCGGTCATGAATTTATGGAAAGGGCCACGTAGTTCTTTTTCCCCACGGGGATATTTTTTCACCAGTTCTGCAGGAATAAATTCGGCGTGGGTAACATTGCATCTTCCGCCGCCAGAAACGCGAACTTTGGTAAGAACTTCCTTGCCGCGTTCCAGGATAAGGATCTTAAGGTCCGGGTTATTTTCAGCAGCATTTATGGCTGTAAAAAAACCTGCCGCCCCGCCACCTACAATTATAATATCATATTGATCCAAATCCTGCATTTTTAATCTGAAGCAAAAATAGGCAGATATTATGGGCTGAAGAAAATTTGTTTATGGCTTAAGTTCAAGCAGGGGATTATGTAGCCGGTTTGGGTAATCTGAGATGATTCCGTCAACTCCAAAATCTATCATTCTTAGAATATCCTCTCTTTCATTTACGGTCCAGACATTTACCTTGAAACCTGCCTCCTGACTCAGTTTCGTATTATCCCGGGTAATGATGCCCAGGGAGGGATGTATTGCTGAAGCTTTCAGCATCTTCCCAATTTCTATGGCTTCGGGAACGCTGGCTTTACTCAGGACAGCTATAGGCACTTTTTCGTCTAATTTCCTGGTCTCAAAAAGTTCATTCTTCTGAAAACTGGAAATAAGAAAATCTGAATATTGCCATTTTCCTTCAGCGACCTTTTGCTTTACCAATTTGCTTACAGGGCCCGCGGTATTCAATCCCTTCAGTTCAATATTGATCTGGCACTTGCCTTCGATTAGATCCAGAACCTCGGTGAGCAATGGTACTTTGTACCTTCCTTCGATCCTTAGTTTTCTTATAACATCTGCAGGCTTTTTTGCGATCTCACCACTACCATCTGTAGTGCGGTCCAGTGTAAAATCATGGATGACCCACAACTCCCCGCTAGCGCATTTATGTACATCGATCTCGATCATGTCTACTCCAATAGACAGTGCTTTGTCTATACTTTCGAGTGTGTTCTCGGCCAGGTGTCCCTTGGCACCACGATGACCGATCTTTAGAAAATTGTTCATGCTCAAATTTATTCAATTAATTCTTTTGATGATTTTTTTGACTGGATCAATCAGTTAAATCCAATATTGACAAAGGATTATGAAAGCTTAACATTTATTTAGATGCGCCGGGCCGTAATTTAGATGTTCGATCAAACCGGAAACTATGAAACAAACTAGAGAACAGAGATTTGAGGCCAGATCTTTTCATTTCAAATATTCATAGATATGGAAAAATGGTTTCAATTTAAGGAAATAGACCTCTTGGCGATAGTGCTTACAGCCATCGGAATTTATCTCGCGACGATCATTTTTACAAGACTTGCAGGTAAACGAAGCTTCTCAAAAATGTCCAGTTTCGATTTTGCCATGACCGTAGCGCTTGGTTCGATGATTGCCACGACTGTATTATCCAAGAGCGTTAGTCTATGGGATGGCGTTGTTGGGCTGGGAATTATTTATGTGTTGCAGTTATCTGTGGCCATACTCCGCAGGTTCAACGTCATTAAGAAAGTGGTTGATAATGAGCCTTTATTATTGATGGATGGAAAGGAAATTCTGCATGAGAATCTCAACAAAGCCCGGGTGACCGAAGAAGATCTCAGGTCTAAACTAAGAGAGGCCAATGTGATAAGATTATCTGAAGTGAGAGCCGTGGTTTTTGAAGCCACCGGGGATATTTCGGTATTGCATACGGGAGATGAAAATGAGGAACTGGAAGAGTGGCTTATCAAAGATGTAAAGCGGTAAAAGTCCAAGAAAAATTTTCAAAAGATAAAAATTGCAGCACCCATGGCGAACAGAACATGGGCTACCAGGATCTGAATATAGAATTCTCTGAGTAATACATTTTCAGAATTAGGAGAAATAATGAACATGAGGTGCCAGCTTAAAATAGAAAGTATACCGGCGAAAATACCATAGAAAAAGATCGAAGTGATTGTGATATTAAAGGAGAAAATGAGATGTATAATATAAAAAAGGGTCATTAAAATAATCCCTATAGAGAAATGGACCACCCAGCCCAGGATCGAGTTATTTGAAGGATTCACTTTATCGTAAGTAGATCTTCTTAAGATCATATTTAAAAGTCGCGGTTCTCGAAACTCCTGGTTTTTTAAACGCGCAAGCATATAACTGAAACCAGTCATTAGAATGGTGCCAAGTATTCCGGCCAGAATGACTTTTAGAAGTTCCATTGGATCAAAGTTGAACGAGTCAGTTTTTATGCAAGTAAAGTACTGAAAATAAGAATATTATGGAAATAAAATATAAAATTCAAAAAGAGAGCTATAAATCAAGGTCTCCTGAAAAATTAGACCTGAGACAAAAGTTCGAAAAATTCATATTAGGAAATGATCATCCCTGTATCATGGCTAAAACCGTTTTCACTATGGATCAGGTTGAATTGCATTCCTATTCAGATTTTGGAAGCAAGGCTGCGGCACGTAAAATAATTGCAGATCTTGAAAGCTATATTCAGGATTATGACTTCTCCTCGAACGATTTTAAAACATTCTTAGCGGTATTTCCTGAATCCCCGAATTATTCCGAAATTGCCTTTGAGAAAATGCTTTGGAAGCAGCTGGCGAATTTACATGAAGTAGATTCAAAAGAATGGGACCCGGCCGTTAGTGAAGATGTTGAAAGTGAACATTTCAGTTTTAGCCTGAACGGAAAAGCTTTTTATATCGTAGGAATGCATCCCGGGGCTTCAAGAAAGGCAAGGCAAAGTCCGTACCCAGCGATCGCATTTAACCTGCACTGGCAATTTGAAAAGCTACGTGAAATGGGTAGTTATGAAACGGTTCGTGACAGAATTAGAGAACGGGACAAAGAATTGCAGGGTTCTATCAATCCAATGTTGCGGGATTTTGGAGCTGACAGTGAGGCGAGACAGTACAGCGGTAGAAAAGTGGAGAAGGAATGGAAATGTCCTTTTCATAATAATTAGAATGAATGTACAGACCAGAAAAATATAAGAAAGACGATAAAAATTTCGTCTTTTCCTTTATTAAAGAGAATCCTTTTGCCACGGTGATTATGAACGGGAACCGGCTAATGGCAACCCATTTACCGGTGCTGGTACAAGGAAACGAGGATAATTGGCAATTATATACGCACCTTGCGAATCACAATGAACAGGCTGCTTTGGTGAAAGATGGAGCAGAGGCATTGATCATCTTTCACGGTCCTCACAGCTATATTTCTTCCTCATGGTATAAGGAAAAAGATATTAGCACCTGGGATTATACTGCCGTGCATGTAAATGCAAAAGTGAAAATTCAAACTAGGGAAGAGCTGGAGAACTCACTGGAAGAACTGGTAAAACATTTTGAAAAAGAGCAGGGTTCGCCTCTTTATTATAAGGAGATTCCGAAAAAAATGCTGGAAGATCATCTTCCCCTTATTACCGGTTTCTGGTTAGAGCCGGTGAAAGTAGAAGGAGTAGCGAAGCTGCATCAATCTTATCCAAAACATGATATAGAAGCTGTTGTAGATAATCTAAACAGTTCCGGAGACTCTATGAAGCAAAAGCTAGGAAAGGCGATAAAGAAAGAGAATAATATAAATTAGAAAGCAGGAAAGAAAATGCAGGTAATTGAAAAGCAAAGCGGGGCAGCATTCAAAATGAAAAAGGGACAGCTTTTAAAAGTGGTAGATCCTTTAGGGGAACAAGTGAGCGATATGGTGGTCTTTAACGCAGAAGATGTTCGGGAAAAGATCTCCAGTGGAAAAACTCTCGATTATGAAGAAAGTATCCTTATCACTAAAGGGAATTATATATGGAGCAACCGAAGTAATAAGATGCTGGAGATCCTGGAAGATACGAACGGTCGTAATGATTTTTTACTGGCTCCCTGTAGTCCCGAAACTTTTAAGATCATGTACAAGAATACCGGCTATCACCCCAGCTGTTTCGAGAACCTACATACCAACCTTGCAAAATATGGTATAGAACCCGATGATATCCCTACGGCCTTCAATATTTTCATGAATGTACGTTTCGATTCTTTTGGCAGGATCACGGTAAAGCCACCGCAAAGTAAGGCGGGAGATTACATAATGTTCGAAGCAAAAATGGACCTGATCGTGGGTCTTACCGCGTGTTCTGCTGAAGACAGTAATGGAGGAAGCTTTAAGCCAATACATTTTGAAGTACTGGATTGATCTTCAGTAGTGAATTTAAACATTCTTTTTACGATACCTCATATTCAGCATTTCGATGGCTAATGAGAAGAAGACCGCAAAATAGATATAACCCTTTGGAACATGATAATGCGCTCCTTCCACAATAAGCATAACGCCTATAAGTATTAAAAAGGAAAGTGCCAGGATCTGTATGGTAGGGTGATCATTCACAAATTCACCTACCGGTTTGGCAAAAATCATCATTACGACGATCGCAATAGTCACCGCGATAACCATGAGCAGGATCTCATCAGTAAGGCCTACAGCCGTTAGAATAGAGTCGAAAGAAAAGACAATATCAAGTAGAACGATCTGTACGATCGCCGCGGAAAAGCTCATGGATTTGCTCGGTGTACCGGTTTCAGGATCTTTTTCCTGTCCTTCTACCTTATGGTGTATCTCCAGCGTACTTTTTACCAGGAGGAAGATCCCTCCCGCAATCAGGATGATATCCCGCCAGCTGAGTTCGAAATCTGCTACCGTGAGTACAGGTTTGGTAAGCCCTATGATCCAAGTAATACTTAACAGTAAAAGTATCCTCATTACCAAGGCGATGGTGAGTCCACCCAAACGTGCTTTTTTCTGATTTTCTTCAGGTACCCTTCCAGCCACCAGGGAAATAAAGATAATGTTATCTATTCCCAGAACTATTTCCAGAAATGTCAGGGTGAGTAAGGCTACCCAGGTGTCGGGTTGTAAAAGGATCTCCATAATAGGTTTATTGGACGGGGCCAAAAATATTGAAAAATTACTTGGTTGAAGTTAAATTTATTACAAAGCACAGATCGGGAAGTATATAAATAATCAGTTGAAGCCGAACTTGATGCTGAAACCTCCATAAACCGAAAACTGGTAAAAATCATAATCGGTTCGCCAGCGGTTCTCCGCGCGCAGATACACAAAAAACCTGTCGAAATGATATTCCATACGGGCATTAAAGGCCAGTGAAGGATAGGTTTTCCAGGGTCGCCTGATGAAGGAAAGAGAGATGTCTCCAGCTGGTACCAGTTTTTTTCCAGGTCTTACCACGAATCCGGGGTTAATACCCATAGATTCATATTCTATAGCCGAAAATGTTTCGTAATAGGCGATAATACTAAAGCCCACGTTTCTATAACCTATGGAAAAAGTGCCATCGTAAGCTGCATCATTAACGGTACCACCAAAAGTCGCGTTACGCAGATCCACGCCTGTACTGGCAAACCAGTAAGTGTCTTCACGAGTTATCCATGGCTGAGCAATGACCTGAAGGGGAAGCAGTAGGGTTGCGATAAGAAATAACCTTTTCATCCAATATGATCTATTAAGAATTCTATGGAATTCCAACCGCCTGTTCCCGGTTTATCGACTTAAGAGGTTGATTTTAGGTTGTTTATGAAGATACTATTAAATTCTGAAATTGATCTCGATAAGTTCTGAAAATGAGATATTTATAAAAATGAGCAAGCTATTTCAGTGAAAATCTATTACTGAAGATATGTTTTAACCGTCACTATATTTTTGATTTTATGGGATTTATACAGTTATATTTTTAAAAAATCTTTAAATTCTACCTCAAAATATTGCATAAACCGGGTTTAGCTGCCCGGTTTCCTTTAGCTTTTTACTAATGTAAAAAGTGTGCTCTTTAAACTCTGAAAATGAACAAAATTCTTACCTGGTCTATTAGTGCAGCCCTGGCTGGCTTTTTATTTGGATTTGATACCGTTGTTATTTCTGGAGCAGATAAACAGCTTCAGGAATTATGGAATACTTCAGATGCCTTTCACGGCTCGGTAGTGATGGCTATGGCCCTTTGGGGAACCGTGGTTGGGGCTATTTTCGGAGGGATACCCACTAACAAAATAGGGCGTAAGAATACCCTGATGATCATTGGAGTTCTATATTTCGTATCAGCTTTGGGATCTGCCCTTGCGAACGATCCCATTACCTTCGCGGTATTCAGATTTTTAGGCGGACTGGGAGTTGGAGCCTCCACCATTGCGGCACCCGCTTTTGTTTCTGAGATCGCCCCGGCAGACCAGCGAGGTAAGCTGGTTTCGCTCTATCAATTCAATATCGTATTGGGGATCCTGATCGCCTTTCTTTCAAATTATTTACTGCGGAACACCGGTACAGAGCCATGGCGATGGATGGTGGGAATAGAAGCCCTGCCGGCATTTATCTATCTCATCTTTGTTTTCCTTATTCCCCGAAGTCCGCGATGGCTGGTGTCGAAAGGGAGGTATGCCGAAGCTGAAAAGGTACTCGCTATTATACATCCTGAAATGGATATCAAAAAGAAACTTCAGGAGATCAAAGACTTGGATAAAAATGAATTAAGCGGTGAGAATATCTTCATGAAAAAATATCGCTTCCCTTTGATCCTGGCATTTCTTATTGCGTTTTTTAATCAGCTTTCAGGTATAAACGCTTTCCTTTATTATGCCCCGAGGATCTTCGAATCTGCCGGGCTGGGGGAAAGTACGGCGCTGCTTAGCAGCATCGGGATAGGAGTGGTGAACCTATTATTTACCTTATTAGGAGTCTTTCTTATCGATAAACTGGGACGAAAGCAACTGATGCTTTTTGGTTCTATTGGTTATATCATTTCCCTATCACTGGTCGCTGCAGCCTTTTTCCTTAATTGGGGTGGCTTATGGGTGCCCATCTTCCTGTTTCTCTTTATAGCCTCGCATGCGATTGGCCAGGGGGCAGTCATCTGGGTGTTTATTTCTGAAATTTTCCCTAATCGCTTAAGGGCTTCAGGACAGGCTTTTGGATCATCCACTCACTGGGTGCTGGCCGCGATTATCCCTTCTACAATTCCGTATTTATTCACCAATATTGGCCCGGGCTATGTATTTTCCTTTTTCGCCTTTATGATGGTGCTTCAGCTGATATTTGTGATATTTATGATGCCAGAGACCAAAGGCAAGTCCCTGGAACAGTTAAGTTTTGACCTATCTATAAATAAGTAGTATAAAAATATGAACAGAATGAAAAGATTATTTGAAGTTATATGCCTGTCGTTTTTGGTGGCAGCGATCGCTTCCTGTAAGAATGATTCCAAAAATGACGAAAAAGAAGTAGCTGAGGTTCAAATTCAGAAGAACGAGGATTTCAGGCCTAATTTCCATTTTACTCCGAAAAAGAACTGGATGAACGATCCTAACGGGATGTTCTACCTGGATGGCACTTACCATTTATATTTTCAGTATTACCCGGAAGATAATGTTTGGGGCCCGATGCACTGGGGGCATGCCACCAGTAAGGATATGATCACCTGGGAAGAGCAGCCCATCGCCTTGTTTCCCGATGAAAAGGGATATATATTTTCTGGAAGCGCGGTGGTAGATGAAAAAAATACTTCCGGTTTTGGCGAGGAAGGCAAAACTCCCGTAGTAGCGATTTTTACTTATCATGAGCCAAAAGCTGCGGAAGAAGGTAAAAAAGATTACCAGTCCCAGGCTATCGCTTATAGCCTTGACGAAGGCCAGACCTGGACCAAATATGAAGGTAACCCGGTAATACCGAATCCTGGTATTGAGAATTTCAGGGATCCCAAGGTCATCTGGGACGATATCAACAAGCAGTGGCTTATGGCGCTTGCGACTACCGAAAAGGCATTATTTTATACTTCTCAGAATTTAAAGGACTGGAAGAAACTTTCAGAATTTGGTGAGAAGACGGGAGCCCATGACGGGGTCTGGGAATGCCCTGATATTTTCCCGATGCAGGTTGAGGGAAGCGATGAACAAAAATGGGTGCTTATCCAGAGCCTGAATCCGGGTGGATATAATGGAGGTTCGGGAACCCAGTATTTCGTAGGAGACTTCGATGGAAAGAAATTCGTGCCTGCAAAAGGAATGGAGGCCTTGGAAGAGAAACATCCGTTCTGGATAGATTTTGGAAGAGATAATTATGCCGGGGTAACCTGGTCTAATATTCCAGATGAAGATGGTCGAAAGCTGTTCCTGGGTTGGATGTCTAATTGGTTATATGCCCAGGAAGTTCCCACTACGACCTGGAGAAGTGCAATGACCATCTCGCGGGAACTCAAACTCATCAAGGAAGATGGTAATTACCTGTTAACTTCAGAGCCGGTGGAGGAATTAAAGAAATACCGTGGTAAGAAACTTCAGAAAAAGGATATCAAGGTTAGTGGAAATAAAGTGGTGCTGAATGCAGATGACATTGACCTGGCCAGAGCCGAGATCAGGTTTAGTATAAATGACCTTAAAGAAACTACCTATAATTTCAGGCTTTCTAATGATATGGGGGAGGAGTTCATCATTTCTTATGATCATGCACAAAAGGAATTCATCATGAACCGTTCGCATGCGGGGAAGAATGATTTTTCAGAAAAGTTCGGTACAGAAAATTCCACGGCACCGAGAATTTCTAATTCAAATAGCATGAACGCGATCCTAATCATCGATAAAACGTCCATAGAAATGTTTTTTGATGATGGGAAAACGGTCATTACTGAAATTTTCTTCCCTAGCCAGCCCTGGAATGAATTTTGCTTTACGGCGGGACTGGAGGATTTTACCGTAGATAGCCTGGAGGCCTATGAACTGGAATTTCCTAAGACAGATCAGAATTCAGAAGAAGCCAGCAGTGATAATATTTAGAAAAAACAAGAGGTTTTAAATTAAGGAGCATTGTTTCTGAGTTTTTATCCCAGAAAAATAATGGACTTAATGCCCGATTATCTCTATCTTGAAGCAGATTAGACCTTAAAAGAATGAATATAAAAATAGAACATCGCAATCCTAGCGTGGCGGAATACCAGTTGCTGAGAGCTTCCACCAACTGGGAGAAACTTACCGATGATGCGGTGAAGAAAGGAATGGAAGGCTCGCTGTTTTCGGTATGCTTTACCGTTGCCGGGAAGATAGCCTGTGCCGGCAGGATAGTGGGCGACGGTGCTATCTATTTTTATATACAGGATGTTATCGTATTGCCTGAATTTCAGAAGACTGGTCTAGGAGATATGATCATGGAAGAGCTGGAAAGCTGGTTAAAAGAAAATACTTCCAATAATTCATTTGTCGGGCTTATGGCTTCCGAAGGAGTTAAAGATTTCTATACCCGATATGGATATACCGAAAGGCCGAAAACAAGACCGGGAATGTTCAAGATGATAGAAAAAGAATAGGCTTTCAGAAAGTTCTTTTGGGCACTTCTGCAAGGCTTTGTGTTTAAATTTGTAATTCGAAGAATATGGCGAAAAATCTTAAAGCGGTTTGTTTTGGAGAGATCCTGTATGATGTTTTTCCCGATATGGAGCGTATTGGTGGTGCACCGCTGAATGTGGCCAGCAGGCTAGCCAGTATGGGCGTGGAGACCGAAATGATAAGCAAGGTGGGAAATGATGAACGGGGAAATCTACTTCTCGAATATCTACAGAACCATAAGATCAAGACCGATAATATCGAAAAAGATGAGCAGCACCCCACGGGAATGGTAAAAGTGAACCTTTCTGAAGGTGGCTCTGCTACTTATGAAATTACCCATCCCGTTGCCTGGGATAAGATCGAAGTTAGCGAGGGAATGATAAAGTCTGTTCAGCAGTCTGATGCTTTTATCTTCGGAAGTCTTGTATGCCGTGATGAGGTAAGCAGGAAAGCATTATTTACACTTATTCCAAAAGCTAAATACCGCGTACTGGACTTTAATCTAAGGCCTCCGCATTATACTGCAGACCTTTTATTGGAGTTAATGCAACATGCCGAATTCATCAAATTTAATGATGATGAGTTGTTCGAGATCGCAGATATGATGGGATCTAAGTATAATTCGCTGGAACAGAACCTGCTTTTTATGGCGGTGAAAACCAAGGCGAAGACTATTTGTGTGACCAAAGGAAGCCATGGTGCAGTCCTGATGCACCATAAGAAAATGTATTACAACTCCGGTTATAAAATAAAAGTAAAAGATACCGTAGGCGCCGGTGATTCCTTCCTGGGAACTTTGCTGGCCAAACTACTGCAGGAGGTTGAACCTCAAACCGCCCTGGATCATGCCTGTGCTGTAGGTGCACTGGTGGCGGGACAGGAAGGCGCGAATCCAGAGATCTCTGCAGAGACCATCAAAAGTTTTATAGATCCTTATTAGGCTTTCAGTTATCAGCTCTTTTTTTGAATTAAAAACCTGATCCTCAGTTATATTTATTAGAGTATATTGTATTCGCATTACTTTGTGCCTTAGTTAATTACGGATGTAAAGTGAAGTCTATAAAGTAATCATCTTTATTTAAGCCAATACATAATCAATGATAAAGTTCTTTAGAAAGATCAGGTGTAAGACCCTTGCTGAAAGTAAGTTTGGTAAATACCTTCTTTATGCCAGTGCCGAAATAGATAAGATAAGCACATGAAATAAGATCAGTGAGTTAACCAAACAGAGACCACCGGGATCGGCTTTATAGACGGGCTACTGTTCTCTTTAATAACAATTACAAATTGGAGGATACAAAGGAAGATTTAAAAAGGGTAGTCGGGGTATTTGGGCTGAGTAGCAATATCGTAAACGTCATTGTAGGCGCGGGAATATTCGCCTTGCCCGCTATAGTCGCGGCCGGGTTGGGCTCATCCAGTATCTACGCCTATTTGCTTTGCGGTGTACTTGTTGTTCTGGTGATGCTCTGTTTTGCTGAAGCAGGAAGCAGGATAACAGCTTCCGGTGGAGCTTATATATACATTAAAACCGCCTTCGGGCCTTATTTTGGTTTTCTAACGGCCATACTTTTTATTTTTGCCGCTATTGCCGCAGATGCAGCTGTTGCCAATGCCGTGGTGGAAGTTTTTGGCTCTGTATTTCCCGTATTTAAATTACCTTACGTGCGAATTTGTATAATTCTTCTATTCTTTGCCGGCTTTGGTTATATCAATGTCATAGGGGTGAAGAACGGGATGCGGATGGTGAAGTTCGTTACAGTTGTAAAACTGATGCCTTTACTTTTGATAGTGATCTTTTCCTGGGGCGATGTGGCTCTGGACAACCTGGCTATTAGGAATACTCCCGCAATTACCGAAATAGCTGAAATTTCCCTCATCCTGTTCTTCGCTTTTCAGGGAGCGGAAACCAGTTTATCTATCAGCGGGGAGGTAAAGGATCCCAAAAAGAATATCCCCAGGGCAATTTTTATAAGCATCCTCGCCGTCATCACGCTTTATATTCTTATACAGACCGTCTCGCAGGGAGTGCTTGGAACATCCCTGGCAGGTTTTACGGAAAACCCTTTAGGTGCGGTTGCCAGCAAAGTCTTTGGTCCCGTTGGTTTTACCATTATGACCATTGGTGCCGCGGTTTCCATGATGGGTTATTTAAGCAGTTCCATATTGAGCATGCCCCGGATATTATTCCGGGCTTCAAAGGACAATGTTTTGCCAGTAAAACTGCTGACTAAGATCCATCCCAGATATCAAACACCTTACATTTCTATAATCACTTATGCCGGGACAGGTTTCTTATTTGCTTCCCTGGGAGGTTTCAGAACACTGGCTGTTATTGCCACGGCCACGGTGTTGCTTATCTATTTAGGGGTTTCTTTATCTGTAATAAAATTAAAAAGGGGAAGGCCGCTTTTAAAGTCCGAATTCAGGATCCCAGGCGGCAATCTGGTACCTATCTTGTCCAGTTTGACCATTGTTTATTTGTTGCTGAACCTAGCCCAAAAGGAGTTTATAGTTATCATAAGTTTTATTGCCGTTCTAAGCATCCTGTACCTTTTTAAAAAGAAGAAGTTGGGCAAAGAATAAGCGCTCTTTAATTGAAACCTCTTTAAGATGTTTTTAGCGGTAAGAGTTAAGCTTTTATATCTAATTAAAACCTTGTGATCTACCTCAGATGTGTTTTATGGTGGACCTAATAAGATTATTTAGTAAATTTATAAATACTAAATATCTGATTATGAGAATATTGAAATTAATTCTAGTACTGTCGCTTTTCATTTTTTCTTCCTGTAATGACGGAAAGAAAGATGCTGAAGACACAAAAATGAACGAGCAGGCCAAAGCCGCTGAAAAGGCTGAAAACATGCGCCAATCCATGCTCAATACGAACAAGGATCTTTTTAAAGCCTGGAACGATAAGGATAAGAAACTTATGTCCTCGCACCTGGTAGAAGATTTTGAGCGTTATGCCAACGGAAAAAAGGAATTTACGGGCAGGGACCAGTACCTGGCGATGATGGATTCATTGAATACTGCTTTTCCAGGATTTGAAATTATCGATAAAGGTAATACCAGGGCTTTTGGGAATAAGACCTATGGTGCTTTTGTCTTTTCGGGAACCAACGAGGGAAATTTTATGGGCAATCCGCCTACCGGAAAGAAAGCTGATGTAGAGGGTTATGCCATCTGGACCTTTAACGATGAAGGTAAGGCCGTAAGCGAAGAGGTGTATTTTGACCGACTGGACTGGATCACTCAGCTGGGCTACGAGACTTCCCCACCTAAAAAATAGGATCAACCAATTAAAATAAATTAAGCCCGGACCTCCGGGCTTTTTTATTGTTAAAATTTTCTAATAAATATTTTATACAGGGACGTTAGTTTTGCTTTAAAAGAGTAAATTGGGCTTTTTTTTTGCCTTATCCTTGTGATTTTAAATTAAAACAAGCGGGAAAGAGATGGGGTAACTAACTATAAATAATTGTAAGCAATTCTTTTCTATCAAACATTATAAAAATCAAAACCTCATAATTAATGAAAAAAATTCCTTTTATTATATTCCTATTTTTGTCACTAGCTTGTTCTAAAGATGATGAAACAATTGTAGAATCTGATGTAATTAAAATAACATCCACACCGCCTGATTTTGTTCGAATTGGTGAAATTGTTACTTTCTCAGGCAATAATTTGGATAGAATAACAGCTTTCAAAGTAGAAAATAAGTTCGGTAAAATTATAGAAGCAAACGAAAGGGAAATTAAAGTCTCAATCCCAACTGTTTATAAAACCTCCTTTTCTTTAAAAGCATATGATGGCTTCACCGCGGTTGAAAGTATTCCATTAAAACTGTTGGGCACTTACCCTCAAGAAAATCATTTCACTTATGATATTTATAAAATTCAGCTAATTGATGAAACACAAGCTTTTTGTATTACTAACAACAATATTTACAAATCTATAAATGGAGGAAAAAACTGGACCTTACAGTTTTCAACAAATTTAAATATTACATCAATTTATTTTGTGAATAAGGATGTTGGATGGTTCGGTACCATGGAAGGCAAGCTTTTTAAAACAGTCAATGGCGGGAATACGTTTACAGAAATTTTTCAATCCATTGTAAATTACCAGGCTAGACCAATAATGGATATAAAATTCAATAATTTAAATGATGGATACATTTTAAATTCAAAAGGTGATATATATAAAACCGAAAACGGGATTGATTTTCAACAAATATATGATTACCCTCATGAGGAATACGGTGATGCCATCGAGTTTCGGAACATTGCTATTAAAGATGATTTTTTAATAGCAAATTCTGAATATGCATTAATCGTTAAAAAACCGGGTTCTCCAAATTTTGAAATTATTGATTTTGAAAAATCAGTTTGGGATATTCAAATTGTTAATTCCAATCGAATATACCTTAGTACATATTGGGATGATTCACTACGCCTTTTGAAAAGTAACGATTATGGAAATAACTGGGAAGTGACCAGTAATACAAGAATTCAGGAATTTCATTTTATTGATGAAAATACGGGAATCGGCTTTGCACCAAATGAAGGTAATGATTATCATATTGTTTATGAAACCAATGATGGTGGAAAAAACTGGAACCACCAATTCAAATTTAATGACTTCGAATTTGGAACAGCAATTGATTTTTACGGAAATTCTGGAATGATAAGTGGGATGAGAGGGAAACTATGGCATCATATTTTACCATAATTGAATACCAAAATCATCAAATGCAACTTTATATAAAACGATTCATCGCCAATAGACGTCAGCCTAAGAAAGAAAATAATTAACTTGACCAACAAACCATTACTAAGCCGACTCCCGAAGCATCAGGACAGCGTTCCTTACTCCGCCAACTATTTATAAACGAGGACGTTATGTGTAAGTGCTAAAATGATGATATGAGAACTTTAAATTTTTTGATTTTGTTTATTTCGATTTATTCATATGGTCAAGTAGACTATGAAGAAATTGAGAGTGAGTTGTGGACTAAATTAAATAACAAAGAGATAACAACTAAGGAATGGTATATCGCAAAAATGAAAGATGCGGGATCCCTTAATAATAACTTTAGTGCATGGTTTAGAAATATAGACTCTCTTACTAAGAATTCCAATCATCAAATCAAATTATATTTTGAAAATGATTATCAGATTGAAAAAAAGAACGGAAATCGATATGCCAGAATGATTTTAGAAAATAATAGAAATAAGGAAATTCCAATTGATAGAATAGATTCCACAATTGACAATTTGCAAGAATATTTTTTTATTACCGGCAATTGGATTCCAGGTAGAAAAAATAGCAAATCTTCGTGTGGAAATAGCTATTATACTCAACCTCTAGCCCCACATAACAAATTAATATTTGATTTAGAAAATAGTGAGTTAAACCTAGGAGAAAATAAAATTCCATATAAAGTTACAATAGAGATAAATGGAGAAATAGTCGAATCAAATATTATAAATGTGAACTTATATGATTCTCAATTACAAAGATTAATTCAAACGCATTAGCACCTACACATAACAGCGGTTCACCACCAATAAGCGGCAGCCTTAGAAAGAAAATAATTAACTTGACCTACAAACCATTACTAAACCGACTCCCGAAGCATCGGGACCGCATACCTTACTCCGCCAACTGACGATAAACGAGACCGTTGGCTCTAATATCTAATAAGAAAGTTTTACTTTATTCTTTTTATAAAGAAGGTAGAATCTATATAAAACAGACAAGGGATGGGTTTAAAAGATAAACAGACAAATAAAGCAGGATTTAGTCTTAATCAATTGATATCACTGATGCTATTCTCACTCTTACTATATGGATGCTTTCGCCAGGATTATACTTATGATTTTAATGAAAAATGGACTCTTATAGAGGTAGAGGAGGGAAACAATAAATTAAATGATGATTTCAAAAAAAGTTCATTCTTACAACATTCAGTATATCCTGCCATACGATTTAGAGCAAACGACTCTACCGTATTATGGCCAGGATTCAAAAAAGAAAAAAATATATTTAAATTTTCAATTGATAGATCCTTTTCAAAGATTTCATTTCGCAAAATTGACTCACTCAGATATGAAGAAAGTGATAGATATATGAACTTAATTTGTCAAACTTATAATATTGATAAAGATGACGTTTTAGGTAGACTAAGTTTATCAGGGAAAAATAATGATATTAATATTCGATTAGTTCCCACAGATAGATTTATAAGACAAGGTAAAGCAAGTAAGTTAGATTAATAAATGTAGAGTACGTTGTCGAACAACGTTTCACCACCATTAGCCGATAGCCTTAGATAGAAAATAATTAACTTTACCCACAAACCAATATTAAGCCGACTCTTGAAGCATCTGGGCCGTTTCACTTGATCTTCCGAGACTCTTGGTAGCAATCTAAAAACCACAGAAAATGAAAGTAACACTAATTAGCATTCCGGTTCGAGACCAGGAAGAAGCCCTGAAATTTTATACTGAGAAATTGGGCTTTCTAAAAAAGAAGGACGAACCTTTAGGTGGTGGCAATAGATGGTTAACCCTGGTTTCAAAAGATTGGCCAGATGGACCAGAACTATTATTGGAACCAGCGCCTAATCATTTTGAGCCTTCAAAAGTATATCAAAACGCCTTAAAAGAAGCAGGGATTCCCTGGACCCAATTTGACGTGGACAATGTGGATTCTGAATATGAACGGCTGAAAGATCTTGGTGTCGAATTTAGTGTTAAGCCAACTGAAGCAGGAACTGTAAAATATGCCATTCTCAATGACACTTGTGGAAATTATATTCAGCTAGTACAGTATTTATAAGAAAATGCTACTACCAGCAATTCTTTATCGCAAAGAATTGGAAACCATAGAAAAAAGAAAATTTTAGAAACTGCGAATTACTGAATTTTAAAAAGGCTGGTCTCAATGATACCTTTATGAGGATCGTCTGAATGAATTTTTAGTAATGTTCTTTTCTCCAAAGCTTGAAAATCGAAGGGTGGTGCAGAAATATCCAGACCACTTTGTTTTTTTAGTCTTGTTCCCTGTCCTGAAATAATATCCTTGTTAGGGACAAAATCCCCTTCGGGCAAATGCTCGGTTAAAATCAGGTATTTAAAATCGGTAAGCTTTTTCAATATAGACTGTATCTCGGCATTCGATAAGTGTTGCAATACCTGCCTTAGAATAACCACTTCTGCAGTGGGTAAGGGATCTTTGGCAATATCCAGGCAATGAAATTCCAGGTTTTCCTGCTGGAATTTTTCAGTATTATGTACTATAAGCGGCTCTACAATATCTACCGCAATATAGTTGCTGGTATATTTTATCAGTTCTTTCCCAACATTAAAATCACCACAACCAAGATCGCATACACTAACCGGATCTTCAAAAGAATTTAAAAAGTTGGTTACCAACTCGATATAAGGCTCTATGATATCCGGATGATGAGATCCGGTACCGGAATAAAATTCGGAACTCTTTCCGCCCCAGAGGTTCATTTCGTAAACCTGCTCCATAGCGGCCTTCGTGGCCCAGGGTTTCTTAGATCTCTTGCCTCCTTTCTTATTCATTTTTAATGCCCGGTTAGAATCAACTGTGAATATCAATTTACAGCGTTACAAATATAAGCAGGCTGCTGAAACATGGAGTCATTGAACGAGGTTCCGAAAGTTTTTCAGATAAAATAATTAACTTCAACTTCGAAACCAATTGTTCCTGAATTCAGATATTTATAAAACTACCTATGAAATTCCTAAATCTTATTCTTTTCAGTTTAGTACTGATTTTCTCTTCATGTAAAAAAGAAAATAGAATTGAAGATTCCTCTTCAGATATCCTGGAGATAGAAAACGGACTTCAGCCTCCTTACCAGGTAAAAGGAGACTCCCTGATAAAATTCAATTTAGCAGAACGAATGGAGCACTATAATGTTCCAGGCGTCAGCGTTGCCGTTGTGGATAATGGCAAAATAAAGTGGGCTAAAGGATACGGAACTGCAAATACCACTAAGGGTACGAAAGTAGATACCAATACTATTTTCCAGGCGGCTTCTATAAGTAAGCCACTGTCTGCTCTTGCTGTCTTAAAACTGGTTGAGAATGGCAAGTTAGATCTGGATAAAGATGTAAATAATTACCTGAAAGACTGGAAAGTTCCTGAAAACGAGTTTACCAAAAACGAAAAAGTTACTTTAAGAAGACTATTGACTCACACGGCAGGAATGACCGTACATGGTTTCCCGGGTTATAAGCAAACCGACACCTTCCCTTCTGTAAATCAGGTTTTAGATGCAAAGGGGAATACTCCCAGGATCTATGTAGATACGATACCGGGTAGTATCTGGAGATATTCCGGTGGAGGTTATACGGTGATGCAAAAAATAGTGGAGGATGTTAGCGGTCTTAGCTTTGAAGAATATATGGATAAAAATATTCTGCCGGCCATTGGAATGAATAACAGCACCTTCCAGCAACCTCTTCCTGCAGAATATCAAAAGAATGCCAGTGCTGCTTATGACCAGGAAGGAAAGATGATTGATGGTATGTGGCATAATTATCCCGAAAAGGCAGCCGCGGGATTATGGACCACACCCAGGGACCTGGTTTCTTATTGCATCGAGGTTCAGGAGATCTTGGCGGGTAAAGAGAATGGAGTCCTTTCTCAGCAAAGCGTCGATAAAATGCTTACCAAACACAAAGATGACTGGGGTCTTGGACCGGCGCTCCAATGGGAAGGAGATTCCCTGGTTTTCAGGCATGGCGGTAAAAATGCAGGGTATACTAATAACCTAATTTCCTATGCAAATCAAGGAAAGGCAGTTGTTGTAATGACCAATGCAGACAATGGAGGTAAATTGATGGGGGAGATAATTAGATCTGTTTCAAGTTATTATAACTGGGGGTTGAATGACCCGGAAATCGTTGAGGTCATTGAAATGGACGAAGAGGAATTGAATAAGTTCGCAGGAAAGTATTTGCTGGATTTTGAGGTGCCAGACATAGAAAATTATGTAATTGATATCGAAGTTAAGGATAACAGACTTTATGTGAACGATTCTAATAATGGAGATACGAATGTTTTAAGTCCTATTGAAAAATCGAAATTTGTAGATCTGGAAAGCGGTGATGAAGTGGTATTTAATGTTACCGGTAATGAGGTGGAAATTACCTGGAATGGTAGATTTCAATTTCAGAAGATCCAGTAAAAAATATTTTTAAAGAATTTTATGAGGTTTTCTTCCTGTACTTAGCTTGTTTTAAACGAGACCGTTAGAAGTGAATTTTAGTACCTGTTGGCCATTAATAATTCCGGGAAATAATCAGTAAGAAAACCAGTTTAGACTAGTACACGGCTCTATTTCAAAAGTTAACAATGCCGCGATATTTGGCTGAAACCTTGTAAAATAATATCTTCCCCAGGTTTTTAAATATCATCTAATGTACAAGAAGTTTTACCTGCCTGTTCTTGTGGCAGTTACCCTGTTTTTGTCTTCCTGCCAGAAAGAAGACGTAGATCCCCAAAATGATTATTCCATTAAATCTGACTCAGATTTTGAGCTTATCGAGCAATATCCCAACGGCTGGATAAAAAAGGCCGAAACCAATACTAACCTAAATTCTGGAAGTTGGGTCACCGAAGAATTTGAATATTTTGAAAATGGGTATATAAAGTCTGCTAAACTTTACCGTATAGATCCAAATTATCACAAGTATATGGAGGTAAGTCGCAGCGAGGACAATAAACCTTTATGGTCTAAATATTATACTCCCACGGGAGATCTGTGGTTTGAAACCGAATATGAAAACGGACTTCCTACGGTGAAAAAAGTGTATAGCGAAGAAGGTACGGCAGTACATAACTTTGAGGATGGAGAGTTGATTTCAGTTGAATTTACATCTGCAGATAATAGCAGAACAGTTACCACAACTTATGATGCTGCTGCCAATAAAAGAAATGTAATCATTACCAGCGAAGGAGAAATCGTTCTGGATGAAGAATATCCCTATCAGGAACAGGTTGGCACAGGCTTTTACACAAATACTAATGTTCCCGTGGCCAATCCGTTTAGTGAGGCTGAAACAATTTATAGGGACAAAAACTGGGGTCATTCACTCTTATCTACAGGTGACTGGGAGGCGGAAGCCGATCCGCTGGAAGATCTAATGTATCCTTACCGCTTACCAGATTTTTTTAATGAGAACGGAAGAGGTTTTGATACGAAACTAGCCGTAAGCAGCAATTTATATCAGTCTATCATTGAGCAATACCCGGTTACTGAAAACGAAATATTTCTCGCTGGTGGTTATGATCTCGATGGATTTGATGAATTCTCTCCTTTATTTATCATGAGTGATTCGCTCGCTAAGGTAAAAGCAGAAGATCCTGAATTTTTTGAACTTAAATACGGCCAGGAGCTTATTTCAAAAGTTCACTACGGAAAGACATTTTTGGTTGTGGGAGCCATTCGAAACCTGCCTACTACAGATGAGGCCGCTAGCAGAATTAAAAATATAGCTGAGAAGCGCCTGAATGAATTAAGGGGAAATACTTTTACCATGATGAAAGATAACAAGATTGACCTGGTACAGAGTGAGTTTAATAGCCTGACTGATGAAGAACTGGAAATTCTGGATAAGGTCTGGTTTGAGGTTAAGTTCTTCTCCAACCTTAGGGAGCATCGAAACGGGATGTTGATAGAATCTGAAGCAGATTATAAAGGAGCTATCAATGCCATAAATGAGGCCGATCCCGAGGTCATGGTCTTGGAATATCACCTGATGCTCAGGTATTAAAATAAGATAACCGATTAAAGCGAATTCGTAGAATCAAAAGCTGTAATCTCAATTTTGAGTTTTCTGCATTGATAATAACCGTAAAGTAGGCCTTTAAGACAAAAGAGAAATAGGATGAATAAAATAAGATTAATAGGAGTTTTTATGCTTTTAATTGGAATAGCCGGACATTTTTTCCTGGATAAAGAAATTAATGGATTCTGGATTGGCGCAGCTATGGGAGTTGGGATCGCCCTTATTGTAATTGGGAAGGTCAAAAAAGTATGGTAATTTCAATTCTGAAATTTTAAGAGCAAATCATGAAACCATTGAATAAACTGCAGTTAATTGGGGTCTTCATTTCTATTACATTTTTTATAATCGCAAACCTGTTTGAATCTGCCTTTGTTGGTGTGCCTTCTGGGATGTTAATGGCTGTAGGTGTCGCCTTATTATTTAAATGGTTGCCATTTAAAGCATCTCAATAATGACAATTAAGGCATTTACTTATGTTATTTTGATCATGGCTTTAGGAGTGTTTATATATAATCTGCTGGAGTTGGATCTTTCGAATCCAGATAAAAGTTCAATTATAGGGATTGTAGGTAATGTTTTAGTGATCATTTCTCTGGTATTAAGTATCCTTAATTTGAAAAATAAAGAGAAGCGGGGTTAGGGCAGGTAGCAGGGAAAAAGACTTTACTTTAAATATGGCAGGCTTAGATGAATAAACCAAAGAAGGGATTAGATCGCATCCTTCGATAACATCTTGGTTTGCAGAATATTAAAACTAGTGATCGGGACTTAGTGGATTATATTGAATACCTTTAGGTAAATTAATTCTACGGGTAAAATGATTTACTATTGGTTGCATATTATCTTCATCTACCTGGGTGCTCGTTTTTTCTGGAAAAAGGTGGACCTGGCAGCCGATCTTAGCCGTAGCAGGCTGGTTAATTTGTGGGATTGCGATGTGAGGTTCATGGCGAATTCAAAATATTTCTATTACATGGATTTTATAAGATTGGAATTATTATTTCGATCTAAACTCTACGATAATACTATTAAAAAAGGCATGTTCCCTGTGCTGGGATCCCAGAAGATCATTTATAAAAACCCCCTAAAATGCTGGTCTAAATTTACCATTACCCTGGTGCTTGATGGCTGGGATGATAAATGGGTATACCATAAGCAGATCTTTAGATGCAAAGGTGAGATTTACGCAATTGGAATTACCAAGGTCACTTTCTGGAAAAATAAAAAGGCACAGGATATACGAAAGATCATTGCAGACAGTGGAATGGAAAAAGCTGAAATGCCTCCCTCTCCAGAGATCATGGAAATGTTCAATGATGATCATGAAATTTTAATGCGTAATTGATCTTAATTTGCTTTTTCAGTAGTAAAAAATTGATTTTTATCTCGATCTGGAGGGAAATTCCTTAAAAAAAATTATTTTCATGAGCTGAAAGATCCTGGCAGTATCCCTACCTCTGCATTTGTTTTTAAAGAAGACCGTTAGCCTGTTCCAAATAACCGCGCGATTCTATCATCAGGGTTCAAAATATATTTTATGAAAAAAGCACTCCTTTTGATTTGCATTTTGCTACTATTTTTTAGTTGTAAGAATGATGATCTGCCTTTAGAAAAGAACATTAATCAAGCCTGCCTGGAGTCTTCAATTCCCTGCCCTGAAATAATTGGTGAAAAGAATGAAGGCTGCGTCGCCAATATCATTTTCGTTGCGGAAGGTTTTACAGAATCTGAAATTCCTGAATTTAAAATCTTATCTGATACTGCTAAAAGCGCCATCCTGGAAATGGAACCTTTTAAATCTTCAGCAAACAATTTGAACTTTTACCGGGTAGACTCTCCGTCTGAAACATCTGGGATAAGATCTATAGAGTATACAAGCCCATGTAGTGGTACTACGGGCATTAATACAATCTCAGATACTCCATGGGAAGTTTTTAGTAATAAGGTAGGTCTTAAGCGGCTTTTGGGGATGGAATCAGAGAAAAGAGACAGCCTGGAGGTTCTTTTTGGGGATTATGCTACGGGAGATTACGTTTACACGATTATAATTGCGAATACAAAGGTGTATTCTGGTGGATCTGAATTTCCAGGCGTATCCGAATATAATTCTATAAAAGATACTAAAGTGTCTAATATGATAGTTTCAAAACATGATAGCGGACCGATTTTTAAATATTTGATAAGGCATGAATTCGGGCATTCCTTTGGAAATTTAGATGATGAATATGTAGACCAGTTATCAAAATGTGCGATGGAGCAGCAACAGGGCTTTTTCCTGGAAGAACCAAAGTTGAATGTACTTACCTATAATCCAGGTTCCTGGTATGAGGGAGCGAGATATGTGCCTACAGGTTACTGGCGGGAATGGGAAAATTCGATCATGCGAACAGATTATAACGCTATTGAGTTTTCCCCGGTACAGAGAAAAATTGTGGAGGATAGATTAGAAAAAGCTATAGGTTGTCCTTAAGCTGAATATAATTGAAAGAAATTAATTAACTTGGGCTACCAATAAGCCTTAAAGAGGCGGTTTCCCTACTACCGCATTTTTTTTAAGTATTGCTGTTACCGTATAATTCTTTTGAAAAACGAGGTTTAAAGCCCTGTATTTCAAACAACATAAATAATTTTCATGAGCATTAAAATTACCAGTAGGGATATCAAATTCTTTGTATTAGGGGCTGCGACCATTTTCATTTTCCTTCTCATCTACGATTGGGATCATTTTGAGAAAGGTCTCCTGGGAAAACCTCCTCACGATCACGTAAGGACCGAAAAAGTGGAGTGATCCAATCATATCCTTGATCTATTCACCTTATTCTAAACCTGCAGTAGCGCTAATGCAAAAGTTTCTTCGCTGCTTCAAAAATCATAACATGCATTATTTATTGACCTTGTTACTTTTTATTTTTTTTACCCTCACTGCCAATGCTCAGGATTATCAGTCCAAAGCCGAACTGGAAAAGGAGATTCTGGGAACCTGGAGTCGCGAAGACAGTCCGGGAGCTCTTTTAAAATTCTATAAAAACGGAAAGCTTGAGCGTTATTATAAAGGTGAGCTTTCTTCGACTAGTCTCTATGAAATTACCAAAACCTGTGATGGAGAAACATCAAAAAAGGGGGATTATTTTCTGAGGGAAATGAGGGGTGATGATTTTGTTGCCTGTGCCTATATTGAACATATTAATGCTAACGGGAACGGTTTTTTCACCATAATGTCCACCCAGCGAGGGCAAATTATAATTTATTGCAAGGAAAAAGCATAAATGCTTTCCTGAATTTATTAGGCTCATTTATCTAATCCCGGAATAGGCCAGACCGTTAATCGGGATTTAAATATATGCAGGATAGTAAGAAGCTTTCGATCAATCCTGATACCGGAATTTTTCTGAAAAAGTTTTATTACTTTTAATTTACAGAAAGAAAAATCTTACAATTTTGATCCCTGCTCAAAGTCAGATCTTTCTAGGATAAACATTGTCTCTAACTTTAAGCTCCTGGATCATCTTTAAGAATCTCCTGATATTTACCGCTGCCTTCATGCTGTTTACCGTAATTGGTACCATTAGCCATGAATATGGACATATAATCCCAGCACAAATTGCCGGCTACGATACCACCTTGCATTTTGGAAGTATGTCGACAGATCAATCAGCCCTTATTAAAGAATTGGACACGATCTACGCGCATCATACCTATGAGATCGAGAATGATCTTCCTTATGAGCAGCAGGAGAAATTTGATAAGTTGATGCAAAAGCTCTATTCAGATAGTTTCTGGATAACGATAGGTGGACCATTATCTACCATCTTAACTGGTTGTGTTGGATTGTTGATCTTAATTAATAGGAGGAAGAGCATACGAAAGTTCGGAATGAAATTTATGGATTGGCTGGCTGTTTTTCTATCCCTGTTCTGGCTTAGGGAAGTATTCAATCTTCTACATGCAGTAGGCTATACCGTTATATATGGCGGGGATAATTATTTTGGAGGGGATGAAATGTATATTTCAGAATATTATTTTCTTCATCCCGGTGTTGTGCCAATTATCCTGGCTCTCATAGGTGCCGGGGTTGGCATATTCGTAATATGTAATATCATGCCTCGAAAATTTCGAACCGAATTTATATTAAGCGGAATTATAGGAGGACCGGTAGGCTTTTACCTCTGGTTCGAAATACTGGGACCTATCCTCATTCCATAAAAACCTTCAAATCTTTACTATGAAAAAAGTTTTACTATTGGCCCTTTTGATGCCCTTGCTGATTTTTGCACAGAGCAATTCTATTGAAACCTCCGAGCTTTCCCAGGCTCAGTTGAAGGCAGACACTGCGACGATAAGCGTTTCTATTAAATACGGTGTCGAAGATGAAGATCTTCAGACGCTGTACGATTTCGAAAATGTGAATCAAACTGAATTCTTCTTCAAAGGGGAAGCTATCCAGGGAAAATATTATGTTCTAAGAATAAAGGAATTCCTAAATGGTGAATTGATAAATACCTCAATATTATTCGATGAACGCGGAACCGAATTTTTTAAGATTGACTCTTCAGAAACATCTTTCAAGATGCTTAGCAAAGTAGGTCGTGATGACATCAAATTCTGGATAAGAGGTGAAAGGTATGGAAGTAAGCAGTCCTTTTTCCCAGTGATGCATGAAAATGGGAGATACGTAGCTAAGGATTTTTTCGGCAGTAAGAAGATTTTGAAAGAAAATGCCGATGATAGCTTCCACATCATGTCTATAATAACTCCCAACAGGAACCCTGATGGCTCAGGTTCGTATTGCCGGGTAGCCCAGTCTGAAATAGATCCGGAAAATTTCGGAAAGGAATTCAATATCCCGCATTATTACCTGGTGGAGATCGAATTCATGGAATAGTCATCACTGTTCGTTCAATAGGATATTAAAAGATTGATCTCTGTGTTTTTAACATACTGAAAATCATTAAATTATAGTTAAAAAGGAACGGGAGATTCTTTTCTGAAGTATTTTTGTTTAATTAATCAAGATATAAATTAAACATTATGAAAACTTCCTTATTTTTAGTGGTGTTTCTGATGACTTTCTTCATAAAAGCTCAATCCCAAACTGTTGAGAAATTGCTGAATGTTAAACCAGATGTATATTTTGCAGACCGGGATAGTGCCTATGCCGATCCTTATTATGGTCTCAAGAAACTTATTTATGGCAACAAGAGGTTTGCCGAAAATAAAAGTATTAGTCCGAGGCAATCTGAGGCCGATCTCAAAAATAATGAATTAGGACAGAAACCTTTTGCTACTATCATTGGCTGTGCCGATTCCCGCGTTCCTAACGAGATCATTTTTGACCAGGGCGTTGGTGATCTTTTTATTACCAGAACGGCAGGACAGGTGATGGCTAAAGCTTCTTACGGCACCATAGAATATGGTACCGTGGCATTGGGCACCAAGCTTATCGTTGTGTTAGGTCATGAAAGTTGTGGTGCTGTAGATGCAGCCATGAAATTACCAGATAATCCTCCCGGGCATGTAGTAACTCTTATAAATGCCATAAAGCCCGCAGCTCTAAAGGCCAAAGCAGCCCAGCTTAATGACAAGGAAGAACTGGATCTTGCGGTAAGATCTAATGTAATTGAACAGGTAGCGCTACTGCGAAACCTTTAGCCTATTCTAAGCCGGAAATTTGAGTCTGGGGAAACACTTATCGTTGGAGCGGTTTACAACCTGCATTCAGGAAAGGTGGAGTTTATTGAAGAAACCATCACCAGCCTTCCTAAGTTCAAAGGAATTGAATAAGTTTGAACTATGACTTTGAGAAAATTTTTAAGCATATCCCTGTTCCTTCTTATTGTAACTAATGCCAGGGGGCAGGGACCAGATGAAGATCAATTGGGTGCATGGTACATGTATTTTTACAGTGCCAGTTTCAAGGATTCGAACTGGGGAGTCCAGGGAGATTTTCAATACCGTGACTGGCGAGGTCTGGGCGACCGGGAGCAACTTCTATTGCGTTCCGGTATTACTTACACTCCAGAGAATTCCGGGGTGAAATTCACTCTTGGATATGGGAATGTGACTACCGGTCAATACGGCAGGGATATAGATAACCCGGTTTCCGAAAGCAGGATCTACCAGGAGGCCTTATTTTCCAATACTGTTCTAAAAAGGTTATTACTGACTCACAGGATTCGGTATGAACAGAGATGGGTAGAAGACCAGGATTTCAGAACGCGTTATCGTTACAATCTATTTGTAAATATTCCCTTTAACAATACTAGCCTGGTCAAAAACACCTATTATTTTGCCTTTTATAATGAACTATTCATAAATGGCGAACGCAAAATAGGCAATGACAGGGAAGTACAGTATTTCGACCGGAACCGTACATATCTTGGTTTAGGTTATGCATTAAGTGATAAACTTAGGGTCCAAGTGGGGTGGATGGAACAAACCACGGTAAACTGGCAGAAAGGTCAGTTACAATTCAGCCTGCACCAAAACTTCTAACGATATTCGCTGGTGATCTCTGCCGTAATGGCTCCACCTTCAAGAGTTTCAATTACTCCCAGGGCAGCACGTTCACCTGAAAGCAATGCGGCATTCTGCGACCCATTAAGCAACTGGTCTCCGGCCAGGAAGATGCGGTTATTAAGTCTAGTCTCGGTAGGCATGATCTCATATTGTAGACTATTTAGGTCTGGCAATGCCTTTTTGATCTCGTAATGCTTCAAAAGCTCATCAACCTCTATATCGCAATATTCCTTTAATTCTTTTCTTATCCTGAACTCCAATTGTTTTGCATCGAGCTCAGTTTCTTTTACTATGGTTACTGAGATAAGATGTTGGTCTACTTCGGAATCATTGAGTGATGAATGATAGAAAATATTGTTTACCAAGGCTGAATCATCTGCAATAAGCCCAATGATCCTTCCGTCTATCCCCGCGGTTTTTGAAGTAAAATAGAAGCAGTGGCAGGATTTCCAATCCATCTGCTGATTTCTGAGGTTAGAAACCAAGGAAGAGGCTTCAGCAGCGATAATGGTAAAATGACTTTTTGCTTCCCTGCCGTCTTTAAGTATAAGTGTTGAATCTGTGACCTGCTCCACCGGAGTGTTGAAATGTATTTTTGTATTGTTGAGGTTTCCTGCCAGCTGCTGGGAGATATCGCCCATTCCTGCAGCAGGGATTACGGCTTCTCCTTCCCCAAACATTTTAAATACAAAACGAAACATTCGCGAAGAAGTTCTTAGATCTGGTTCCAGGAAAATTCCGCTAAAGAAGGGTCTGAAGAAATTAGTTATGATATCCTCAGAAAAGCCTTTTTGCTTTAAGTATTCCATGGTGGTGGTTTCCTTTTCCTGGAAAATATCCTCCGGACTTAATTTCTTGAGTTCTAGATTCAGCTTCAGGATCTTCCATTTATCTGCCAGGGTACCAATTCCTGAAAAAACGCTGGATAGCAAAAGCGAGGAATCTCTTAAGGGATCACCAATTCTGCTCTTCTTTCCTTTACTGAAGATTACTGCCCCCGGTTTAAGACTTTTAAGATTCAATTTATCGAAATCCAGGTATTGCTTTGCTTTTGGATATTGGCTCAATAAAACCTGGAAACCGCGATCCAACCTATGCCCTTTAACATGATCTGTTTTAATTCTCCCGCCAACCGCATCTGAAGCTTCGTAGATCTCGGGATGATAGCCGTGATTTTCCAGAACTTTTGCAGCCGCAAGTCCGCTAAGACCGGCACCAATTATATTGATCTTGTAATCTTTTTTATCCATAAGAAGAAAGCTTAATCAAAAATAAACTTTCTGTTTTTTTCTCAGACTATACAAAAGTTAAGAGAATTACAATAATCTAAGCTTCAGCTATAAAGCCAAAGGAATCGATCCGGTATTCTTGAGAAACAGCCAAATACATTTAAAAAACTTCTGAGGTAGAAATAAATTAATTGTCATACATTTAATAGTTGCAATTATCTTGCAATGAGGGTTTTAAATCATAAAAAGCAGCGGAAGGAAATGAGTACAGAAAAGAACATAGCCCTGGAATTCAACGAATTTTCAAAGAACTACACGAGTGACATGATCGCTTGTGTCCCTTGTTATGCTGATCTTATCTCAAGTTTTATAAAATATCTGCCAGATAATTTTCAGCCTGAGCGTATTCTGGATCTTGGCTGCGGAAACGGTAATGTTACCAGTAGACTACTATCCCGATTTCCCGAGGCAAAATATACTTTGGTAGATGCCTCTTCAGAAATGATTGAATTATGCCGGAAACTGTTTCGGGATCATGATATGAGCTATGCTAACAGATATTTTAATGAATTTGAATTTGAAAGGGATACTTATGACCTTGTTGTTGCCGGGTTCAGCCTGCACCATTGCGAAGATCCTGAAAAGAGATCCATGTTCAGAAAAATTTACTCTTCCCTAAAACGGGGAGGGATCTTTTCATATTGTGATCTTATGATATCCAAGGACCATCCCGAGCATCCCGCATTGCTCGAGCGATGGAAAGAATTCGTAGAGAGAACCTTCCCAGACGGGGAAAAATGGGAATGGATCATGGAGCATTATGAAGCTTTCGACAGGCCAACGAATTATCCCGCGCAAAAAGAATGGATAAAAGATGCAGGATTTTCTAATATACAAACTCCCTTCAATAAAGATTTTTGGGTGTATCTTCAGGCCATGAAATAGGATAAACCTGTTTTTTAAATTTTTTCCCGCTGTGCCCTTTTCCCGAAGAACGAGCTTCAGGCGAATAGAGTGAAGAATTCCTGATCTTTAAGATATGATGAAATATATATACCTGTTCTGTTTTTTATTCTGCCTGAGTACTGTTCACGGTCAAAAGACTTCAGAAAAAATAGAAATAAATGAAGACATGCTTCTGCATAATTTAAAAGTGATCTCTCATGATTCTCTGGAAGGAAGGTTCTTTGGAACTGTAGGAAATTATAAGGCACAAAAATATATTGCCGGCCAATTCGATTCTCTTGGAGTAGAACCGCTAATCGCATCAGGATATATTCAAGAATTCCCATATACCTTCAAAAAAGAGTTCAGGCAGGAAGTTTACCCTGTTCTAAATCCAGGCAAGGATTATATGAATGTTCCTGACACTACAGTTACCGGAGGCAACGTATTGGCCGTTATAAAAGGAAAGACGAACAAAAATATCATCATAACAGCTCATTTTGACCACCTGGGAATAATTGATGGCGAGATCTTTAACGGGGCCGATGATAATGCAGCGGGAGCGTCTGCTTTAATAAGCATAGCCAGTTATTTTAAAGATAGGTCTCCTAAACATAACCTGGTTTTTGCAGCAGTAGATGCAGAAGAGATCAATTCTTTAGGCTGCCAGTATTTTTTGGATAATTTCCCGTTCCCAATAGAGGATATCGCCTTGAATATAAACATGGATATGATTGCTCACAATGATTCCAGGGAGCTTTACGCCTCAGGCTATTATCATAACCCGACTTTAAAAAAAGCTTTAGATAATATTGAAACCTATGATCTCAAACTGCTTTTTGGTCACGATAAACCGGGAAACATCGGGCAGGATGACTGGACATACTCTTCAGATCACCGTGTATTTTTTGCTAACGATATTCCATATGTTTACTTTGGAGTAGAAGACCATGAGGATTATCACCAGTCTACAGATACTTTCGAGAATATTAATCCGGAGTTTTACATAAGCGCGGTAAAGCTTATCATTAACGCTATAGAATCCTATGATTCTTATTTATACGAAGAGGTAGGAAATTAGTACTTCCTTAATTACACCGCTTATTTTAAGTATATAGAACTTATTTAACCATGAAAAGATCGGGAAGTGGAGAAATCCATTTCCCGATCTTTTTTATAGTAGGATTCTAATAAGAAATCCCTATCCGGTTTTTACTGGGCTATTTCAATAACCTCTGCCTGACCTGGGATCAGAGAATTTTTTGTGGCGTATAATTTACCATCCTTGCCAAAAGTAATTGCTGTTAACATAGGAATTCCGCTGGCTATGGTCTGGCATTCCAGGGTCTCGGTATTACAAACCTTAATATTACCTCCGGCACCATTTTGTAATACTTCTACGGCGAACCAGCTTTTTTCATCAAATTCGGCTACATAAAGCATTCCGTTGTTATCAAAAGCTATATCTATGATAGAAGTGAATCCTCCGCTAAATAGCTTCACACAATCCGGATCTGTTCCGCACATCGCACCCGATGCGTTAGGCGATATACGCCAGATATTAGACGCTCCTGCAGGTGCTGGAAAACCTTTTAATTCACTAACATAGTAATAACCATCGGGACCAACTACAACCGATGTAGGTACCGCCTGCGCCGGGATCATTGGAGGTAAATTACAGAAGGCCTCAAAACCAGGTATAGGATCGGGACAACCCACAATATTTTTAAGGTTATCTGTAGATACCGGTTCATCTGGAAAGATAGCAACAACTTCAATATTTCCCTTATTATCAACCCGCATAAGGTCGTTGGCACCTGAATCTACTACTAATGCAGAATTAGCATTGAGAGCAGCTACAGAATATGGATTTGAGTCAACTCCGGCACCATCGGGATCATTTTCCTCTTCAAAGTGGAACAGGTTGGCGACCATTTTAGTGCCCCCATTTCCTACAAGGTGTATTGCCTGTCCGCTATCTTCTGCAGGATCCATTGGTCCCGTAGTGGCCCACATAATACCCCTGCCTACAGTTGAAACCGAGGTGACCCCAGGTAAAGCGAATTCTGTAGCGCCATAAATATTGGTGATACCCTGGCCGGCATCAGCCACCAGAATATCATTATTTGGGGCAGTAGCGAGATCGAACAATGGAGAGCTAAACTCACCATCATTATTTAATTTAGCTTTCAGCATTGCCGGGTCTTTTCCAATACTGGATTCATACTCGGTTGCTATATCTGTAATGACAGTTTCATTAGTACAAGCAACCATGAAAATGAATAACAACAAGAGACTTCCGAAAAAAAATTGTTTTTCCATAATGATAAATTTTATTGGTTATTGTTTTAGTTAAAATGCAAAGAGGATCGTGATCCTAACCTGCTTAAGGGGTAAGTGGGTTGATCTGGAGCAAATGCTTAATCGACTGATAATGAGAAATGTAAATATAGTGTATTTTGATCTATTGGTGTGTTAAGTAGATGTTTTTTCAAGCAAAAGAATTACATTAAAAACCGGAAATCATTGTTTAAACTAAGGGAGAATTGCTGGTAAATAGATAGCGTATCAGTACCTTACTTCGGTAATTTTAAAGTAATTAGAATAAACACGTGAACATACTTAAAGACTTTTCAAGTAAGACCATCAGGCTAGAGCCCGATTATGAAGGTGAGGTAACCGCTACGCTGGTCTCTTCAAACTTTAATCAGGGAGACAGAAAAAGTGTTCTCTATTTGCACGGATACGTAGACTATTTTTTTCAGGCTCACCTGGGGGAGAAATTCAATGCGAATAGTTTTGATTTTTATGCCCTGGACCTTAGAAAATATGGCAGGTCATTATTACCTCATCAACATCCTAATTATTGTCGTGATCTCGCTGAATACCATGAGGAAATTAGCCTGGCCATTAGGCATATCAATGATGCTAGTAATGGCGAGATCATTCTAATGGGACATTCTACCGGGGGCTTGATCGCGAGCAATTATATGAATGAGTCAGCAGACAGGCATCTTATAAAAGGGCTTATTTTGAATTCACCTTTTTTGGATTTCAACCAAAGCGGTTTTAAAAAGTATATGGTTTACCTGGCTGCTCTTATTATGACACGTTTTTCTGAATTTTCCAAGGTTGACGGCGCCCTGTCTCCGGCATACGTTAAAAGCATACACAAAGATTACTATGGAGAATGGGATTTTAATCATAAATGGAAACCTCTCGAAGGTTTTCCTACCTACTTTCGCTGGTTACTGGCAATTCGATCTGCCCATAAAAAGTTAGCAGCCTCTAATATCCAGGTTCCTGTTCTGGTCATGCATTCTTCAAGTTCCGCAAAAATTTCAAAATACAGCGAGGAGGCAAAATATAATGATATTGTCCTTGATGTTTCAGATATCAAAAAGATCGGGGCTAAATTGGGTGACAAGGTTAGTTTGCTGGAAGTTGAAAATGCCATGCATGATATTTTTCTATCCCCAAAGGCGATTCGAGAGAAAGCTTTTGAAGGAATGTTTTCCTGGTTAAATACTTTAAAGTCAAACTCTTAATATTTATTAGGGATGATAACTGTATATTTATAAGGCGCATTTGATTTTGCTAACCTGATGAAAGGAAAATACTGTAAAAACATTCGGGGTATTGTTTTCAAATGCTCATCTAATCTATAATTAAAGTAAATGATCATGGAAAAAGGAATGGTAAAATTAAGCGTTATGTATCCCAACCAGGATGGTAAAAAATTCGACCTGGATTATTATTGCAATCAGCATGTAGGACTAGTGGGGAAATTACTGGGAGCTGCTGTAAAATCAGCTTCTGTGGAGAAAGGTCTTGGAGGAAATGCTCCCGATTCACCGGCAGTCTATATAGCCATTGGTAATTTGTATTTTGAATCTATGGATGCATTTCATAAATCTTTCGGTCCAAATGCCGATGCGATCATGGGTGACCTTCCCAATTTTACAGATATTGAACCTGTGGTCCAGATAAGTGAAATCGTGATTTAAAAATCTGCCTTTGGGATAAAGTTAAAGCCTGTTCAATATTACAGAAGCATGCGTTTTATTTTGCCACCTGGCAATTGTATTTAAATGTTTATCTTAAAAGGAAAATCAATGTTTGGCGCAGGACCGGGCTTATTTTTAATGTCAGGTAGATCTGTGGAACATTCTAAAAGGCTGGAAAAATGAAGTATTTTTTAAGTATAATCTTATTTATGGCAGGTATGAACTCCCCAATAATTTTTGATTTTAATAAAGATTCAGATATAAGTGCATGGGAAATGGTGAACGATGTGGTCATGGGTGGAGAATCTTCCGGTAGCTTTAAATTGTCTGAAGATGGGCACGGGCTTTTTAGCGGACATGTCTCCCTGGAGAATAACGGGGGCTTTTCCTCTGTGCAATATGGTTTCGAAGCCATGAGTGTAAAAGGTTTTTCCAGTATAAAGATCAGGCTTCGCGGTGATGGAAAGGATTATCAATTCAGGATCAAGAATAGATCTGGCGACTATTATTCTTATATCTATACCTTCCCTACTTCAGGTGAGTGGGAAGAGGTTGAGATCCCATTAAAAGACATGTATCCTTCCTTCCGCGGAAGAAAACTGGATATGCCTAACTTTTCTGGAGACCAGATCACACAAGTCACTTTCCTAATAGGGAATAAAAAGGAGCAGGATTTTAAATTATTGATAGATAAGATCGAGCTGAAGTAGGTCAAAAATATCCTTGAAAGCCAAAGGTTTTCTGGCTTTCACTTTCTTAGCTATAACTATAGGTTAATAGTACTAAGCGACTATTTAGTTTAGCATTTCCTTCATATGATCAATAACATGGGTGTGTTCATTCTGCGGACTGAACATGACGATGTCGGCATCTTCCAGGATCTTAACATTATGCCCGGGTGGCCAGTAGAAAAGATCCCCGCCGCTTACCCTTTCTTCTATTCCTTTGGCATCTGTGGTGGATAGCTTTCCTTTTAAAACATAACCCCAATGCGGGCATTGACACAAATTCCCTTCTAGGCCGACAAAGAGTGGTGTGGTATCTACCCCAGCCGACAGGCTAAAATATTCCCCACTTATTTTCCCTAATCCTGAAGCATCGCCAAAATCTCTCCTCTGACGGATCACCACTCCGGGTATTTCCATTTTTACTTCGATACTGTCTTTTGAAATTTTCATAATCGTCCTGTTTATTAGTTAGGATAGAGTTATCCATTTTCAGGGGGAATGATGAATTAGGATCTGAAAGAACTTAGATCCAATAAATCCTATATAAGGTAGTCAAATAATAACTCAAATACCTTTCTTATTAGACTTATTATGTTTTAAAAGCCTGATTGGTAATTTCTTATCAGGTTTTAAGCTTGAGATTCTTACAATGAAAAAAGGCCTGCGATCTTAAAGATCTCAGGCCTTCCCTAACATAGGTCAAGTTTCAATTATTTTTTAGTACTAAGTTCTCTGGTTAACCAACCACTTTTACTTGCGGTAGCGATTGCGTAAGGAGTGATCCAGAACAACCCGAATGTATACAGGATGCTGTAGGAATACGCCCAGAACGATTCAGCTAACGTATATCTTTTTGCGTAAAAGAATGCCGGGAAACTCGAGTATATAAGAATACTCAATAGTGTGGAACTTAAGAAAAGTATTGGATGAGATGCCACGAAATAGAACATGATAAGAATAAGCGGATAGCTCATAATGATCTTCAGGAACTGATTGATGAACAAAAGTCTTGAACCAATCTTTGAACCTTCTCTAAAATTCGTGAACACATATTTAGACATGGCGATATTCTCACGTACGTTGCTTCGTCCCCATCTAATGAACATTTTATACAGTCCGCTGTATCTTTCAGGAACATTGGTGTAGGCATAAGCATTTCTCTGGAACAACACATGATTACCACGTTTAAGGATCATGTTGGTCATCGCTCTATCTTCTCCAATATCTGAAGGTCTTCCCATAAAGGTCTGGTTGATCCATTCTGGTAGACATTCAAAAACCGCTGAACTTCTATAGGCCGCTAATGCTCCCGGAGTACATAGAACAGATTCCAGTGTACTTTCCGCAGAACGCATGAATTCGAAACTAAGTACGAAGTTCACATTAAGCATTTTAGGTAGCAAGGCTTTTTCATTGTTTAAAACCCTGATATTTCCTGCTACAGCACCACATTTCTCATTTACCACGAACGGGCTTACCAGGTTTCTCAGTGTATCTGTATTTACCACAGAGTCACTGTCTACTGTAACAAAAACCTCACCTGTACCCAGGTTGAAACCACGGTAAAGGGCGTGACGCTTACCTTTATTCTCCGGTTGCTGAAAAATGGTTACCCTGTCTCCAAGGATATTTTTTGCTTCCTGCATCCAGTACCAGGTATCGTCCTTGCTGCCATCATCGATGGCTAATAATTGTAATTTTTCTTTTGGAAAATCACTTGCTGCCAGACTCATTAAAGTGGCGTAAACCTGTTTACCCTCGTTGTAAGCAGGGACGATCACGGTACAGGTTGGTAGTTCCTCATCTGTTACCGATTTAATTACTTTATACCTGAAATAAAGGTAAAGGTTATAGATAAAAAATCCTCCACGATACAGGAACAAAGCCCCGGCAATGACAGAGAAGATCAATCCCCAGGTAGTGGTCATTCTTTCAGTATTATAATCTGAAAAATCACTTTGTAGATTGTATACCAGAAAGGCAGCTCCTATCATTAAGATAAAAGTACTTACCAGCACCACGATACCCCATTTATTGGTAGTTTTTTCTACCGGCATAGCTAAGGTTTCGCTAGATTTTTTCGTTGTGTTACTTGCAAAATTTTTATTGCCTGTATTCATATTACTTGATTGTATTAAATCATATAGGATTGGTCACTAGCAAGTCTCGTGCCAGTGTGTGTAGTCTTGATTATCAAGCTTTTGTAAGGGGGTATTCCGGTAGGGGTGTGTATTTATTCTGCATATATGAACTTTGGAAGAGGGATATACACAGTAATGGGAAAGGTTGTCCCAACACCTTGGGACAACCTGTTAATAGTTTAAACAGCTTCACTTTCTTCCAATACTTCTTTTTCTTCTTCCTCAGAAGGTTCAGAATTCTTGATCGTCGCGAATTTTTCAGCTTCCTCTTCATCACCGGTGAAGTAAGGGAAAACGTCAAGAATAGGAGACTCGGTAATTGCGGGGATGGTATAATCTCCGGTAGTTCCCTGCATCGCCTGCTCGGTATTTTCATAGGCTTCCTTTACATCGTTAGCCTGCACCAGCATATATAGATTAGACTTTCTCTCTTTCCCACTCTCATCATCATAGGAAATTAAAGAAACCTTTGATTTGAACCATCTGTCTGAATTTTCAAAAGGATGTACCTCAGAGAAATTCGCCACCTTAATATTGGTGATCTTGAATTCCTCACTGGTATACGCCGCCATTTCTTCAGTGATACGGCTTTCTGCCTCTGTATAAGAAACGGCATCCAGCAAGTAATTTTCAGTGGTTATCTTACTTTCTCCGGTTTCATGAGTTTTTCTGTATTTAACTTTGCACTCATACCATATTACGCTCATATCTTCTTTTTTTGGGACGCCAAATATAGATTTTAAAAAAATCTGCCGAAGCTTACTTTGAAATAAATATTCACAAATTTTGATCAAAGAGTATTATCAGGTCAAGTTCAGTGAGTTTTCTTTTTAATTCCATGTTTCTATCGATCACTGAAAAGGAAAATTGAGCAGTCGAATCCCGAAATTTTAATTTTGAAGATGTCTTGTCAAATAAATATTAGTTCAAATTATAATTAGTAATTAATAGAGCAGGAAAGAGTTGTCAGGCAACTTCTGCAGCCCTGCGAAGGAATTGAACCTGAATAATTTTTTATTTATTTTTTCCAGGATAATTAGAATATTGTAAATTAAACTTCTGTATAACAGATTTTTAGTCCTTTCTCTCCCTCTTGCCTGCTTTTAAAATTATATCATCATGAAATCGGTAATTATTACTGGCGCCAACAGGGGAATAGGATTAGAAACCAGTCTTGCCTTCGCGAAAAAAGGTTATAAGGTTTTTGCCACCATGCGAGATCCTGATAAGGCCACAGAACTAAAAGAACATATTGAAAAGGATAATCTCAATATTTCCTGTCATAAAATGGATGTAGATTCAGATGAATCTGTACAAACTACCATTGGAACTATTTTAAAAGAAAACGGGCCCATAGATGTGCTGGTAAATAATGCCGGTATAGAAAGGCATGGCACAATTGAAGAATTGGATATATCACATTTTAAAGAGGTGATGGAGACCAATTATTTTGGGATCATTCGCTGCGTAAAGGCGGTTTTAAGTGCTATGCGTAAGCATGGCTCGGGTTGTATAATTAATGTTTCTTCTGTTTCTGGACATATCTCCAATTCACCATTATCCTCATACAGCGCATCCAAATTTGCCGTGGAAGCTTTAAGTGAGGCTCTTGCCCAGGAAGTAAAACCTTATAATATTCGGGTTGGAATTGTAAAACCTGGAATTATTGATACCGATATGGCCCGGGATATTTCGACTAAAGATTATACTGCATCCAGATCTCCCATAACCGAGCGGTTCTCTAATTTATTCAAAGAGTCCCTGAAGCATCCAACTCATGCCAGTCTGGTGGCAGATAAGATCCTGGAAATCGCCGAAAGTGATTCCTGGAAATTAAGGCATCCCGTGGGACCAGACGCAGAGCCATTTTTACAGTGGAGAGCATCTATGAGCGATGAAGACTGGATAGACTGGAACGCCCTCTCAGATGACGAATGGTATGCCAAGGTCGAACAGGATTTTGGTCTTAATGCCCGGCCAGATAAATAATATCTTATTTTAAAATGGTCTTTCTTCTAATCTAATTGAGGTAGGTGAAATTTATCAAAAACCGATGGTTGCTCCATCATTTTTTCTATTTCCTCAACCTTACGCGGAGCTTCAGCAGAGAGATTTATAGGTCCGTTTTCCGTGATAAGAATATCGTCTTCGATCCTTACCGCGATGCCCCACCATTTTTCATCACAATCGCTGCCTTCAGGAATATAAATTCCCGGCTCCACAGTGATGACCATGTTCGGTTCAAAATTTCCACCTGTGTTCAGATCGTGAACGTCGAGACCTATATGATGAGAAGTGCCGTGAGGGAAATACAGGTGCCTTGCATCTGGAGAGCTTATGATGCCTAATTCATATAAACCCTGGTTAATGATCTTTTGCCCTGCTATATGCGTGTCTGAAGGATTATTACCTACCACCGCCTGCGCAATTCCTGCTTCCTGTGCTTCATATACCAGCTCATAGATTGCTTTTTGCTCCTTGCTGAATTTTCCATTTGCGGGAATAGTTCTGGTAACATCTGCCGTATAACCATGATATTCTGCACCCAGGTCCATTAACACCAGATCATTATCTACTTTGGTCTTGGAATTTTCCACGTAATGTAAAACACATCCATTGTTCCCCGCTCCAACGATAGAAGGATATCCTTCATATTCGCTGCCATATTTTTTGTAAACATACTCATGCAATCCCTGTATCTCGGTCTCAGACATGCCGGGGTGCATAGCCTTCATCACTTCAACCTGTCCCATAGCCGAGATTCTCACCGCTTTTTTAAGCAGTTTCATTTCTTCTGGGGTCTTGATCTGTCTCAGGGAGCCCATATAAGTTCTCAGAGATTGGGTATCCACATTCATTTTTGGTTCTGTGGTTACCTCCTGTTTTAGTTCAACATTCAAAGAGCCATTGCTTAATTGTGGAACCTTTTCCTCGTAGACCTTCGTTTTAAAAGACTTTATGAGATCTGCCAGGTCTGCTTCGTTTCTGGTGTCCCGGTAATCGTTCGTAAATGGTTTATGTAATACTGTTTCAAATTCAGAAAAAGAGAGATCATCATTTAAAAAATCCTTCCCATTGAATACAGTTTCAAAGCCTAGTTCTTCTTTTGCGCCTTCCACACCAAGCCTGTATCCCGTCCACATTTCGGCACGCGGATTTTTCTCCTGCACATAAAGGACCTCATCAAATTTATTTCCTTTATCATCTGTCTGTTTTTCAGAAAAAATAACCAGCACCGCATGTGGTTCTTTATAACCAGTGAGATAATAAAAATCGGGATCCTGATGATAAACGTAATCCACATCGTTTGCCCTGTTCCTAACAGGATTCGCGAAGAAAAAAGCTACAGAGTTTTCGGGCATTTTGGCTCTTAAAGCTTCGCGCCTGCTTTTGTGAAATTCAGATGATAGATAATCCTGTGGTTTCGATTCCTGCGCAAAAAGGTTGATGCAGCAAAAACCTATAAACATGAAAAGTAGAGATCTCATAGTGATGAATTTAATACGCAAAATACTTATTAATATTCAGATTAAAATAAACTAAAGATCAAATAGAAATTACCATCCTGAAATTTTAAGCTTAAGGTCTTTGGAGTCTGGTGAGTTCCCTGTTCTGCTAATAAATTTTGTCGTAAATTTAAGGAACTCCATATTTCCTCCCGTCCAGCTACATTTCTCTACTTATTAGCTAGTGATTTTATTAATTAAATATCCTGGAAAATGAAACGTAGAGAATTTACAAAACTTACCGGCCTAAGCATTATTGCAATCTCAACTACGGGTTTCATCAGTTTTAATGGTGAAAATTACGTGGGGGACTGCGAAACTACATCAGATATCCTGGGGCCATTTTATCGCCCTGATAGCCCGGTTAGGGAGAACCTTGTAATTAAAGGCATGCCCGGAGAGTTAGTTGAACTTTCAGGTAAAGTGAGACACAAGGATTGCAGCACCCCTTATGCGAAAGCCAAAGTAGAGTTGTGGCATTGCTCCAATGATGAGGTTTATGATAATGAAAGTGAAGAATTCAGGTACAGGGGAACTACGTATAGTGATGAGAATGGGGATTACCGGTTTATCACACAAATGCCGGTTCCTTATGATGCCGGTGGAGGAGAGATAAGGCCCGCGCATTTTCATATGATGATCTCGGCACCCGGATATCAGAGTCTCATCACCCAGATCTATTTTGAAGGAGATAAATACCTGGATAATGATCCATCATCCAGTAATCCCAGGGCGAAGAACAGGATACTGAAATTAGAAAAAGAAGGAGACACTCATAAGATCGTTTTTGATTGTAATATGAACGATAAATTGAAACCGACCGATGCCGCCCTGAACAGTCTCGTAGGGAAATATAAGAATGTTGAAAACGGAGAAGTAAGCGAGTTTTTTACCAGGGATGGAGATCTATGGGTTAAAAATGAAGTTTTTGGAAAAGTATATACCTACCTGGGCAAGAATGAATTCGAATATGGTGGTCTGCCCGAGGGAATGTATGAAAAACTATATTTTGAACTTAAACCTGAAGGTGAGATCCTGCTGAAAAAATCTGTTTCTCATGGTGAAGGTAAAGAGATGGTAAGAACCTTTCTTCGCATTTAATACAGCCTCAAACTAAAAACTAAATCTCTTCATCGCCTAAATTTTGTTCTTGAAAACTTTAGTTTTGCGGTTCTCTGTAAAACCGGAAATTTAAGGGCATTATGAAGACCGAACTAGATATCTCTACCTGGAATAGAAAGGAACATTTTCAATTCTTCTCAAAATTTGAAGAACCTTTTTTCGGGATCACTGTAGACCTGGATTGCAGCATAGCTTATGAAAAATGTAAAAATGAAAATATCTCTTTTTTCTTGTATTATCTGTATCTGTCCTGCAAGGCGGTAAATTCTATCGAAGCATTTAAATACAGGATCGAAGGAGAGCGGGTTTATATTCATGACAGGATCAATGCTTCGGCCACAATAAGCAGAGACGACAATACTTTTGGTTTTTCGAATATTATCTATAATGAAGATCTCAATATCTTCCTTGAAAATGCTGAACAGGAAATAGCTCGAATTAGATCTGGTAGCGGACTTATGTTAGAGGAAATTAGAAGTAACGAGGTTCATTATTCGGCTTTGCCGTGGATGAAATTCACTTCTTTATCCCATTCCCGAAGTTTCTCCAGTGAAGATAGTTGTCCCAAGATCTCTTTTGGGAAATTAAGTTTAGAGAACGGGAAAAGAATAATGCCGGTTTCCATACATGTACATCATGCCCTGATGGATGGTTATCATGTTGGATTGTTTGTAAATAAATTTCAGCAACTATTGAATGGCCTAGGTGAATAACCGGTAAAATTATAAGCTTATTGGCTTTCTGACTTTTTTCCTGATCTGGATATCTTCAGATCTATGGCCTGTTACCTTATCTCTGGATTCAATTATTATACATAATGAAAAATCCAAAGCTGTTTTTTGCTGAAAATATTCCAATTCTTCGAAATATTGAGATTTTCTAAAAAGGTCTAGTCTATATCAACAATTTTCATTTCAATTAAATCGTAATTAATTTAAAATCATATATTTACAATATATTGGTTGAGATATGTTGAAAAGATTTAGCTGAAATCACCAATTACATTTAAGCCTTAATTCCTTGAAAAATCCTGAAATTTTATTTTTTAAAGACAGCCTTAATTTTTCAGCATTCATTCCATATTACTCTTACCTACTGCCCAACAATTTAAATTCTTATTCCAAGCATAATGAATCTAAAAAAGTCATTGATAATCGGTGTGGTAGGTTGCCTTTTAGGGTTAACTGCCTGGGAACTATATTGGCGTAGCCAGGGATTTACAGCAGACCTGGATGATGATGACAACCTGTGGGCCATCCATAGAGCTAGGGTAGAAGAAGCAACTGAAGATGATGTTATCCTCATTGGCTCTTCCCGGGTTTATTTTGATCTTCAATTAGATGAGTGGGAACAGGAAACCGGGAAGCGACCTATACAGCTTGCCATAGAAGGAACTTCGCCTTTATATGCTTTCGACGACCTGGTTAATAATTCAGATTTTAAAGGAACTATTGTGGTAGGAGTTACTGAAAGTTTATTCTTTTCCACGGTATTTCCTGAAGCTCCTCCAAATGAAAAGATCAATAAAAGAATAAAATATTATAAGGATCGCACCTATGCAGATAGGCTAAATAATTCGTTGTCTATTCCAATTCAGAATTCATTTGCTTTCGTTAGTGATGTTTCGGGCGTTGATGGCATCAAGCTGAAATCTCTTCTCGACGAGATAAAAATTGGCGAAAGAGTTCCCGATCCCATGCCTCCATTCCATGTTTTTTCAAGTGTAGATGAGAGCCGGAATCTGAGAATGACAGAGCGTACTGCGACTGATACTGCTTTCGCCGGAACCATCAAAAAAGTATGGATGTTCTTTAGAAACGCCGGTGGCGATTTTGAACCTGAGAAGGAAGCAACTACCGAGTTTTTCGTAGAGAATGTAAAGAAATTCAGGGATCGTGGCGGTAAGGTGGTATTGATAAGATGCCCCTCAACCGGCGATGTAAGAGGCTTTGAAAAAAAGGTTTTTCCACGGAAAGAATACTGGGATCAATTGGTAGAAAAGTCTGATGTTCCTGCATATCATTTTGAAGATTATCAGAAGTTGAAAGATTATGACTGCCCGGAATGGTCGCACCTTTCAGCAGAAGATGCCGATAACTTTACAGAAGCTTTTGTAGACTTATTATTCAGGGATGGACATATTTCTAAATCTGATCGAATAGATCAGCTAACCAATAATTAGTAAGGATATGCTTTTTAACTCATTGGGCTTTATTTTATTTCTCGGTATTGTTCTGGCGCTTTATTATTCAAATATTCTAAGCTGGTCTAACCGCAAACGTATGCTTTTGCTGGCTAGTTATATTTTCTATGGTTTATGGAATCCACCACTGGTAATTCTTTTATGGATCTCCACCGTTGTCGACTGGACCGCTGGAAATAAACTTGCAGTAGAAGAGGATGACCGGAAAAAAAAGATGTGGTTACTCTTAAGTATGTTCACTAATCTTGGCTTCCTGGCATTCTTTAAATATGGGAATTTCCTCCTTGAAAATTTTACTGCCGGAATGAATGCAGTGGGAATGACCTATGAGCCACAACCCATGGATATTATTCTGCCTATGGGAATCTCATTTTACACTTTTCAAACCATGTCTTACACCATAGACATGTATTACCAAAGAATTAAACCGGCCAGAACCTTCCTTGATTTCGCCTTATATGTCACCTTCTTTCCGCAGTTAGTAGCGGGACCAATTGTGAGGGCAGGAGATCTGATCGGTCAATTTTACGAAGAAAAAAAGGCTTCTTCAAATCAGTTTTTATGGGGACTGTTTTTACTAACTATCGGTTTGTTTCAAAAAGTGGTTCTGGCAGATACTTTACTGTCGGGAACTTCAGATACGGTTTTTGGGTCTAAGGATATATTGAACAGTCTGGATGCCTGGACCGGAACTTTGGCTTTTTCCGGTCAGATATTCTTTGATTTTGCCGGATACTCTACCTGCGCGATCGGAATAGCCTTAATGCTGGGAATAATCTTGCCAGATAACTTCAGGTATCCCTATGCGGCAGTAGGATTTTCAGATCTCTGGCGCAGGTGGCACATATCGCTTTCAACCTGGTTAAGAGATTATCTTTATATCCCCCTGGGTGGAAACAGGCACGGTATCACCCAGATGTACGTAGCTCTTATGCTAACAATGTTATTGGGCGGACTATGGCACGGGGCAGCCTGGACCTTTGTAATCTGGGGCGCGCTACACGGAGCCTATCTGGTCGTAGAAAGGGTTTTGAAAAATAAAGTCAGGATTAAGGTTACCCCAATAAACGGGATCTTTCTGGCCTTGCTTACTTATACCTGCGTAAATATTACCTGGGTATTCTTCAGGGCTCGTGAATTTGAAACAGCTAAAAATATGATTGGCTCCATGTTCTTTGTAAATAGAGAAGGAGTGAAGCTTTTACAGAATTTTGATATAATAAAAGTGATGGTTTTAATAAGCCTGTTATTCATTTGCCATTACCTAATGCGGAATTCTTCTCTGAAAGAATTGTCTGTAAAAACTCCGGCGTGGTTATTAGGTATAGGATGGGCTGTTATGCTTTTTCTGATTGTGATCTCACAGGGTAGTGGGCAACAATTTATTTACTTTCAGTTCTGATAAAGCCCCTTTTGAATTAATTTATCTAACTTGAATAAAATGCTTTAGTATTCCCTAATTCTATCCGGTCTTTGATATGGATGCCAGTTAAACTGAATATAAAATGGAGGTACTCAAAACAGATCCCGAAAGATTCAAATCTATTCCAGATTTTCCATACCAGGAGAATTATGTGAATTTTGGTACCTGTGACATGCACTATATAGACGAGGGTGAGGGAGAGGTGATTCTCGCTTTGCACGGGGAGCCTACCTGGTCTTACCTGTACAGGAAATTTATTCCGGTCTTAAAAGATTACCGCTTTATAGCTCCAGATATGCTGGGTTTTGGAAAGTCTGATAAACCAGTAGGCTGGAAGAACTATACCTTCGATCTTCATTTTAGATCCCTTAAAAACTTTATAGATAAACTTGAGCTGAATGATATCACCCTTATCGTTCAGGATTGGGGAGGTCTTCTAGGTTTGAGCCTGCTTGGTGAATATCCGGAAAGATTTAAAAGAGTGGTGATTTTGAATACCTTCCTGCCCAAGGGAAAAAAGCTCCCGTGGTATTTCAGGTTATGGCAATTATATGCCCGGTATCATCCTGCATTATCTGCCGGTAGGATCGTGAAATTTGCCAGTTTTGGTAAGATCTCCAAAGAGGTGAGAAAAGCTTATGATAGTCCCTTCCCTTCAAAAAAATATAAAGATGGAGCCAAAGCTTTTCCTCAACTGGTTCCTTCAAGCCCAGATGATGAAGGAGTAGATAGGATGATAAAGGCCAGAAAAGTCCTTTCAGAATGGAATAAACCGGCATTGATCATGTTTTCAGATAAGGATCCTGTTTTTAGCGGTTTAGAAAACTTCTTTCATAAGCTAATTCCAGGAAGTATTGGTAAAAAACCAATCATCATAAAAGGCGCCGGACATTTTTTGCAGGAGGAAAAAGGAGAGGAGATAGCCGGTTATATAGATAGGTTTATGAAAGGAGAAAAATTAGAATCTGATTCTTGATTTTATGTAACATTCTCAAATATGTTCGTCATATAAATAGAAGATCATAGAATATGTTTCGATTAAGACTTCCGCATAACTATCTGGTTTTTGGGCTTCCCCTGTTAATGATGGCTACCATGGTTGTTCTTTCAACAACCGCAGTTTTTAAGGAGAATATTGAGGTATTTTCTTTAGGCATTAGCTTTGACTTATTAATAACCATTCCGCTGGTATATTTTATTCTGATCAGGAAAACCAAGATCCCGAAAACTACGCTTGTTCCTTTACTGGTTTTTGCTCTAATCGTCGGTAAATATATTATCCCGGGTGAGCAGCATTATTATCTGGATCTTTTCGAGACCTGGGGACTTCCGGTATTAGAGATTTCCGTTTTAGGCTTCGTTATTTTTAAGGTTCACCAGGCGATCAGGAAATTTCAATTGAATAAAGAAGATGATACAGATTTTTATAGCATTTTAAAAAAGACCTGTAATGAGCTTTTTCCAAAACCATTTGTGATTCCCGTAGTTACTGAGATTGCTGTTTTTTACTATGGATTTTTGAGTTGGAAAAAAAGACCGTTCAGAACAAATGAGTTTCAATATCATAAAGAGAGTGGCTCGGTATCCTTACTGGCTGTATTGATCTTCCTGATCATTATCGAAACGATCGTACTTCATATTCTTTTGGCTATGTGGAGTAATACTGTCGCTTGGATACTTTCCTTGCTCAGTGCTTATTCATTATTTCAGATATTTGGTTTTATGCGTTCTATGTCTGGGAGGCCTGTTGTTATTGGGTATGACAAGCTGTATCTGCGATATGGGATCATGAATGAAGCAGTTGTGGAGATAAAGGATATAGAAGCCATAGAAATTTCATCTAAAGATATTGAACTGAATTCTGATACGAAGAAACTTTCGTTTCTTGGTTCTCTTGAAAGTCATAACCTGATCCTTCGTATGAAGAAACACAATACTTTAACCGGACTTTACGGTAGGAAAAGCACCTTCAAGACGCTCGTTCTGCATATTGATGATAAACATAGATTTAAGGAGCAAATTGAAGCGTCTGCAAACTTTAAGGCTGACTAATAACTCTCACTTTCCTTATTATAATCACGGGTTTTAGAATCCTGATTTCAGGTCTTAACTACTTGAACTTTTCTTTTTGTACTTTAGAAATCAATTAAGAATTTCCAAAAAAAAAAATCAATTTACATGAATCTCAGATCTATAGTCTTTCTACTGGTATGCCTTTCACCAATTTTTTCATTTTCACAATTAGATGGAAAAGAAAAAAAGATCGTAAAATCTGTTGATAAACACGAGGCAGAAGCTCTGGAGTTATTGACTAAAGCGGTAAATATAAATAGCGGGACGATGAATTTCGAGGGCGTTCGCGAAGTTGGAAAGTTATTCAAATATGAACTGGATAAACTGGGATTTGAAACTAGGCTAACTTCTGGCGAAGCCTTTGGAAGGGCCGGGCACCTTGTGGCTGCACATAAAGGTAAACCAGGATTGAAATTACTATTAATAGGCCATCTTGATACTGTTTTTGAACTTGATAGTCCGTTCCAAAGTTCCACTAAGGTCAACGATTCGGTAATGAAGGCGCCGGGAGTGGCAGATATGAAAGGTGGGGATGTGATCATAATCCTGGCCATGCAGGCATTAAAAGATGCTGGTTTATTAGATGAAATGTCAATCGAGATCGTGATGACCGGCGATGAAGAAAAAAGCGGAAGTCCGCTGGAACTTTCCAAAAAGGAGCTTACAGACGCAGCAAAATGGGCAGATGTCGCCCTTGGTTTTGAGAATGGGGATGGTAATCCGGAAACCATTGTAGTAGCCAGGAGAGGATCTGCAGGCTGGAAACTTGAAGTCACTGGTAATGCAGCGCATTCATCACAGGTATTTACTGAAAAAGTTGGAACAGGCGCTATATATGAAACTTCAAGGATCCTGAACGAATTCTATCAGCAGCTTTCAAAAGAAGAGAACCTTACTTTTAATCCCGGATTTATTCTGGGAGGAACTTCAGTTGATCTAAAAGAAGATGAAACTGGAGGTTCTGCATTAGGAAAGACCAATGTAGTTGCTCAAAAGACCATCGTTAAAGGAGATATAAGAGCAGTTTCGCTGGAGCAATTGGAGAGAGCTAAGGAAACCATGCAAAAAATTGTTTCTGAAAATTATCCTCAGACCAAAGCCAATCTTAGCTTTGATGCAGGAGGGTATCCGCCGCTTGCTAAAACAAATGGGAACTTAAAACTGCTGGAATATTATGATAAGATCAGTCAGGAGCTTGGTTTTGGAAAAGTGTATCCTGTAAACCCAAGAAATGCTGGTGCGGCAGATATATCTTTTACCGCGGGCCATGTGGAAATGGCGGTAGATGGCCTTGGGCTTAGTGGTGCAAATGATCATACCATTAATGAAACGGGTAATATTAATAAATTAGGAGTGCAGGCTAAAAGAGCGGCTATATTGATGTACCGACTCTCAAAAATGAAAGAGTTCAGAGAGTAGGAGCAAGAACCCGGTTTGATTAAATGGATAAGTTTTGAAATTCCTGGAAAGAAATACTCTATCCCAGATAGAAAAAGAGCAGATAATTGGGTTGTGGAACAGGGAATATCCACAAAATCTCCGGTATGAAAAGCCGGAGCAATTCGAAGCTTATTTAAACGGACTTAAAGATCAATATCACATTTTGATTGTTGATGATAATGAAAATATCATAGGCTGGTATTTTGACTTTATCCGGGAAGAGGAACGCTGGTTTGCGGCTATAATTGATTCAGAATTTCAGGGGAAAGGACTTGGGACCAATTTACTGAACCTCGCCAGAAAGCAAAGAAAAGAACTGAATGGTTGGGTTATCCCATCAGCCGATTACGTGAAGTGTAATGGATCGCCTTACCGGTCACCGCTGGAGTTTTATAAAAAGAATGGTTTTGAGATCTATAATGATGTAAAACTGGAAACCGATAAGATCAGAGCTATCAAGATAAAATGGTCTTCAGAATAAAAAGGATAGATCAATAAAAGAAATAAAGATTAAGAGTTTTTCAATTTTAGACACACTTAGATACAAATCTAATTCGTTAACTGTAGTTTCTAATCTGCATTCTTGTTTAAGAGATAGTTTCAAGCCTTCAACTTAGAATTTAAAAAACCGGTCGTTCATCGAAAAGTAACCATTAGGCTTAAAAATTTTGAGAAAAATACTTAAGTTTAGCATCCAAATCAGGTCTTAGCCAACCTTATGCAGTCCCTACCACGCATTTTTAATGCATAGACCTTAAATGAGAAATCATGAATAAAGTAAGGATCGGTGGACTAGGGCTGATAATCACCGGAATTTTAATTGGATATTATTTCAACAGGATAGATATACATCTATTATCTGGAATGCTTATTGGCCTTGGTATTGGCTGGCTTATTACGGGAAGGTTCATTGTGAATACCGGAAATAAAAAGACCACGGTAAGATCTGAATAAGGTCAATCCCTCAAATCTAATCATATGCTAAATTTTTATCCAAAGGAGAATTATTTGTCCTTTTAGATCAGGCTTTAGCTTTGTAGTCACAGTATTTAATTTGGAATACAGGATGATTGAAACGGCTATTAATTGCTGTGAAAATTAAAATATCACATAGATGAACCTGTAATATGTATGGGATTTTATTAGCCCGCTCTTTTGTTGAGTTCTTCTTTTACATTATTCACGAAATACATTTTCAGGATCCTCTGGTTTTTAACTTCTACTTCTCCGCGATATTCACATTGAAATTCGTCTTTTACCAGCTCATAGGTATTTTCAGAAATATTGATCTTTCTAATTTCAGAATGTGATTCCATACGTGCGGCAATGTTAACCGTATCACCCCAGATATCATAAGCGAACTTTTTGATCCCAACCACTCCGGCTACGACAGGCCCCGAATTGATACCAATACGAACCTCAAAATCTGCGTCATCAAATAGTGATTTTTCCTTGGTATCTTTTACAAACTGGGTCATTTCGAAAGCAGCCAACAGCATCTTGGTAGCATGATCTTTTGTGGGGAAAGGCAAGCCGCTGGCCGCCATATAGCTGTCACCAATGGTTTTGATCTTTTCGATGCCATATTTTTCCATGATCCTGTCGAACTGTGAAAAATAGTAATCGATGGTTTTGATAAGCCTTTCCGGGGGTAATCTTTCTGCCACCAGGGTAAACCTTTTAAAATCTGCGAAGAGTACAGTTACCGATTCAAATTTCTTCGCTTTTACACGACCGTTCTTTTTAAGCTCTTTTGCTGTTTCTTCAGGTAGAATGTTCAATAGCAACCTATCTGATCTATTTCTCTCTTTTTCGATAATATTACTGGTCCTCTTAATGAACTTGTTCCTACGATAAAGTCCAAAGGCGATCAAACATATAAAGAAGGAAGCCACCGCAATAGATATCACTACAAGTTTTTGATTCTCACGTTGTATATTAAGCAGGTCTACCTCGGCCTGTTTCTGTGCAACTTCATAGTCGGCTCTAAGGCCCGCCATACTTTGGGCGGTAGAAACATTCATTACACTATCCTTATAGACTATATACTCTTTATAATATTTATAGGACTCCGGTAGATCTCCCCTGTCCTCATAGATCTGTGATAATCTTAAATTTGCCTCTCTTATCTCATTTTTAAACCCATAAGCCTTGGCCAGGTCACGGCTTAAAAGAGCGAATTCGATCGCAGTGGAATCCCTGCCTTTTTCCGCATAGATATCAGACATACCTGAGAGAAATTCACAAATGGGAGAATAATCCTCATATTTTTCCAGGTATTGTATGGCAAACTGAATATTTTCTTCTGCTTCCTCATTTCTGCCTAATTTTGCATAAGCCAGCCCCAGGGTGCCCACCACATATGCCCGTCCATAATCGTATCCTTCTTCAAGGAATATCTCCTCAGCCTCCTTGAGATAGGAGATAGCCTTTTCCACCTGATCGTTCTTGAGATATTCGTCTGCAGTATTAAGAAGCGCAGAACCCAGGGAGATTTCATCCCCAGTCTTTCTTATGATCTCTATACCTTCATTGTAATACTGAATGGCCCTGTTATGATTTTTTGTGAGAGAATAAACATCCCCGAGGGTAACCTTTATGAGGCCAAGTTCTTTGTCTGAATCAGCTAAAGAAGCGGCCTTAAAAAAACTTTCTAAAGCCTTGCTATAATCTCCTCTTGCGGTAAGCGCATGTCCTCTCTGCAGTAAACCATTGAAGTAATATTTCTTCGAATCTTTGTTTTTAGCGATCTCGATGAGTTCATTAGAAAACTTCAGCCTTTTAATGGGGTCCAGGGAATTATTAGCAAGACCTTTAAGAATTTCCAGATCTTTCCTTGCTTCACGGCTGGAATTATAAATAATTTCCAGGCTGTCTGCTATAGATTGATCCTGCGCCTTGCAAACATAGGAGTATTGCATAAGAGCAATCAGCAGGAAAAAACAAATCCTGTAATTTATAGGGTATTTATGCAAAAAGCTGCTGCGCATATATAATATTATTCCTGGGGCATTAGTTTGAGTTTAGGATCTATGATGTATTCGTTCCAATCCTGGCTTCCCTTTTTCCTGACTTCGAATTTGATAAAATAAATCTCTTCATCACCGGTTTGTCCGTCTACGACTCTTCCCACAACTACCCCGGTATTGTCTGTATCTCTAATCCTTCTTTTCCCAAGTAGTTCGACTCCGCCATCATGCCTGAATTCGGTGATTCTTACCAGTCCGTTCCCTGGCTGTGCAGGTCTACCTTGCCAAATAATAACATCACCTCTTTGTACCTCATAGGTAAAATCCTTTATGCTCATACTTGCGGGTTCCCCGAATGTGCAGGTCTCTTCGATGTTGTCCTGAGTAACATTATCTGTATCTACTTCCAGGGTAATAATATTGGTTCTTTGCGCAATAAGATCTGAATTGGTAAAGACCAGGCTGAAGATCAGCATCAAAAATGTAACTTTTAATTTCATGATTAATTGGTTTTAGTTAGTTGTTAAAAGCAGGGTTCTGGTGATTATTCTGTAAATCAGAAAAGTGAAGTGGGGGTTTGTTAGACTTACACCCGAAAAAAATTAAATTTACTGTATAAGTCATATTTGATCTTAAAGATAGAAAATTAATTTAAATAATTGAATTTCAGTAAACTAAGTGTTCAATTTAAAATCTTGAAAATTTCCACCTGAAATGGAAAAGAAAAGCAACCCAGGTTTCATTTTCAATAAATACGCCAGCAATTATCAGGACAAGTATATGAACCTGGAGTTGTACGCTGATACATTGGATACATTTATCGATATTTTGAAAAAGGATGACGCGAAAATTCTCGATGCAGGCTGTGGCCCGGGGAATATCTCGAAATATCTTTTAGATAGATGTCCCAGATTGAAAATACTGGGAATTGATATTTCAGAAAATATGATAGCTCTGGCTCGAAATAATAATCCTGAAGCTCAATTCAAGATCATGGATTGCCGTAAAATAGATGGTTTGTCTGAAATTTATGATGCCGTTATCGCGGGATTTATTTCTTCATACTTAAATCAAAAAGAGCTTTCAGATTTCATAAAAAATACCGCCGGACTTCTGAAGTACGAAGGATCACTTTATCTAAGCGGCATGGACGCCGGAGGCAAAGATGCAGGTCATGAGGTTTCATCTTCAGATGGGGAAGATGTTTTATTTACTTATTATCACAGTATCGACTTTCTTCAACAAACCCTGGAGAAGTATCATTTTAAAATTCAGCATCAATTTTATCTGAAGAATCCTAATAATGCAGAGGGTATAAACGATCTTGTTATCATCGCTAACAAAATTTAAATTTTATAATATGAAGCAGATTTTCCTAGTTTTAGTTTTAAGCATGAGTTTCGCTTCCTCATCGAATGCTCAGAATGATCTGAAGATCTCCACCATGGACTTTGTTGAGGTCCTGAACAATAATCATGAAGAAGCCCTGTATTTCTATAAGAACAACTGGAAGAAGTTAAGAGAGATCGCACAGGAAAAAGATTATATAGATTCCTTCAAATTACTTGAAACCGAGGCCGATGAGCAGTATCCATTCAGTTTTATTCTTATTACCACTTATGCCAATAAGGAACAATATGAAAACCGTGAAGAACACTTTTCTGAAGTGATGAAGATCAAAGGTGGCCTCGAACTATTAAATGAGAATAGGCCTGATGAATTCAGGAAAACTCTTTTCAGTAAGGAGAAGGTTTTTGAGATCCAATAACTAATAGATAAAGCTATCTCCCGGGCTTTATCTCGTTTGTATTTATACTTTTGCAAGTTGGATATTAGATAACCTTTAAAAGATCGCTTTTTGGCCGGACTCATAAAATTTTTCAGAAAGAATACAAAGGAAGTAGGATTTGGCTGGATGCTAACCTTTCTTTCCAGTTTTGGACAGACCTTTCTAATTTCTATCTATGTTCCCGAAATCCTTGAAAGCTTCTCGATTTCCAATGGTCTCTTCGGAAGTATCTACGCCATCGCGACCGTGACTTCATCGGTCATCATGCTGTCTGTAGGGCACCTGGTAGATCATAAACCGGTGAAAAAGATCACCGCGCTCACTGTAGCCGGTCTCGCATTTTCATCCTTTCTTCTGGGAATATCTCATTTAAGCATCGCGATTCTCATCCTGGCTCTTATTGGTTTAAGGCTTACCGGGCAGGGTTTGATGAGTCACATCAGCCTTACGGTGATGTCCAGACATTATGAGCTGAACCGCGGGAAAGCTTTAAGTATTGCCTCCCTGGGCTATGCGATTGGGGAAGCGATATTTCCTATTTGCATCTCTTCTCTAATACTCTGGTATGACTATGAAGTGGCGGCACTGGCAAGTGCAGCTTTTTTGCTGTTATACCTTTTCAGGTTGTATTTTTCAGATCTCACCCATTTTGATAAGGACCTGGAACTAGCGACCAAGCCTTCAGCTCTTTCCCTCATGAAGGAATATAAGAACCTCCTTAAGACCAAAGCCTTTTTTATCCTGATGCCCGTAAGCTTCGCGCTTAGTTTTACCATTACCGCGGTCTTTTTCTACCAGTATGTGGTGGTGGAAGATAAAGGCTGGTCAGTTTCTCTATATGCCAGCTTTTTTACCGTCTACGCCTTAACGAGGGTGGTATTTTCAATTTATGGAGGAGTACTGGTTGATAAATACTCCGGGAAAAAGATATTCAGATTTTACCTGATCCCATTTACCCTGGGACTTCTTCTTTTCGCTTTTTTTGATAGTATCTTTGGTGCGTTGGCCTTTCTCATCCTAGCAGGAATAAGCGTGGGAATGGCCGGTACAGTGAAGTCGGCAGTTCTTGCTGAAGTCTTCGGAACCGAAAAACTGGGAACCATTAGAAGTGTTTTTACCATGTTCATGGTTTTAAGTACCGCCCTGGGGCCACTTGTCTTTGGAACTTTTATGGATGCAGGGATAGATTTTGAGTCTATTTTGCTGGTCACCGCGATTATCCTCGGACTTATTATCCTGAATGCGCAAAGAATACGAAATCTTAAAGTGGCTTAATCAACAATAGCCTATTCGAAAATTTGAATGGTTCTTAATTTGTGGGAAACCTTTTTCAGCTGTTTGATGAGGTTCTACAATAGATAAACTTTTGTTAAGTGAGTAATTCATCCCATCTGCGGTCGTCTAAACCTCCAGTCACTTAAAAAAATATTGATTTATGTCTGATAGAACTTATGAAATAGGCCTTAAGCCCGTAGAACTGGATAATGCAAATGAGGAACAGAAACAGATCCTGGAAAGAGCGAAGAAAGCCAATGGGATGATCCCGAATATGTATAAGAACATGGTGAATCTCCCGGGACTTCAGGATACTTATGATCTTGGTTACAAACATTTCCGGCAGCAAAGTGGTTTTTCTCCGGCAGAGCAGGAGGTCGTATTTCTAACTCTTAGCATAGATAATGGCTGTGGCTATTGTACGGCCGCGCATAGTTTTATTGCAGATAATATGTCTAAAACCCCTGAAGAGGTTACTAATGCTATTAGAGAAGGCAAAGAAATACCAGACGCTAAAATGAAAGCGCTTTCTGAGTTTACTAAAATATTGAATGAAAGCAGGGGGAATCCAACTCCCGAGCAGGCGAAAAGATTCCTTGATGCTGGATACGAAGAGGTTCACATTCTCGGGATCATCCTGGCACAGTCTGTAAAGACTATCAGTAATTATTCAAACCATATTTTTCATACCGAAATTGATGATGCTTTTGCAGGAAGAAAACTGGAAAAAGCATAGAAATTTTTGGAATCAACAACGAAAGGCTGGAATAGAACTATTCCGGCCCAATAATCAAATTTGACTAAGATGGGTTGATTTTTGAAAATCCAGCTCATTATTGGTCAGAATCAAAAAAGAATCATTTATGAAATTATTAGATACCTATAAATTAGGAGAATTAGAACTGGAAAACCGAATGGTAATGGCTCCGCTAACCCGCGCCAGAGCTACGGATAATATTCCCAATGATCTTATGCTCGAGTATTACGTGCAGCGGTCTGGAGCCGGATTGATCATTTCTGAAGGAACCGCACCCTCGGCCAACGGACTTGGATACGCCAGGATTCCTGGTATTTTTTCTGAAGAACAACTTGAAGGCTGGAAAAAGATCGTTGATGCGGTTCACGATAATGGATCAAGGATCTTTCTACAGATCATGCATACCGGCCGGGTTTCTCATGAATATAATATGGAAAAGGATGCCAGGATCATCGCTCCTTCGGCGGTAGCCCTGGATGGAGAAATGTATACAGATCAACATGGTCCGCAACCTTATCCAGTACCAGAAGTTATGAATCTTGAAGATATTAAGCAGGCCCAGCAGGAGTTCTTAACTGCCGCTAAGAATGCGATGAAGGTTGGTTTTGATGGGGTAGAGATACATTCCGCAAACGGCTATCTTGCAGACCAGTTCCTGAATACGGCCACAAATAAACGTGATGACGAATACGGTGGAAGTATTGAAAACCGAAGCCGCTTCACCCTGGAACTTGCCGAAATGATCTCTGCCGAAATTGGAAAGGAAAGAACAGGGATAAGATTATCACCTTTCAGCACTTTCAATGGCACTGAAGTCTTTGAAGAAATGGAAGAGCAATTCCTTTACCTGACCGATAAATTGAACGACCTGGGACTAACCTATATTCATTTGGTAGATAATTCTACCCTGGGATCTCCAGAAGTTCAAACCGATCTGCCTAAAAAGATCAGGGAGAGATTTGATGGCACTTTAATGCTGAATGGTGGTTTCACTAAGGAAAAAGCAGAGAATACTATACAGGAAGACTCTGCCGACCTGATTTCCTTCGGAAGGTCATTTATAGCTAATCCAGATCTGGTTTATAGGTTTGAAAATGATCTGGAGCTGAATGAGCCAGATTATGATACATTCTATACTCCGGGAGAAAAAGGTTACACCGATTATCCTTTTATTGAAAAAGAGGAAACAGTAGCCAAGACTATATAATAGAATTTGCCAGGACGCTTGAGAATTTCAAGTTTTCAGGTAAGTTTATTAGTAAAAGCCGGCCATTTGGCCGGCTTTTATATTCCTGTTTATAACTTTCATTTATTGAAATGAACCTGAAATTCTTTAATCGATCACTATGATCCCGGTTAGGAAAACAACCTCGACCAGCTCTCCATTTTCATATTTTTCTTCTTTAATAAAACCGGTTCCGGGAGCGTAATATTTCAATTCGTAAACATCCTCTTCAAAAGGATTAATGTCTTTGGTCACCAAAACATTTTCAAAGATTCCCAGATCGGTTTCTACCGTTTCATTAATAGCGATCACTTCAGCATAATCTTCAGCTTCCCCTTCATACCATTCCTGGTAATAAACCTGTCCTACGAAAGGATCTGCAGGCAGCCAGTAACCGGGTAAAGCTCCGTCTACTCCGGCTTCCCAGGAACCTTCAGTGCCAATAAAATTACCATCTTCATCATAGTTTTTTGATAATTCACCCATATACCAGAGATTTCCATCGTCATCCTGAGCCAGCCAGTCATCGGTATCTTCCAGGATCACGCCATCTTCCATGACATAATCACGTTGAATTATACTGTTAATTCCCATTACGACCCTGGTCTCTGCACGTCTTTCAATATAGATAACTTCAGACGCTTCATCTGGTAGTTCTCCATCCTCAAGTTCATATCCCTGGTATTCATAAATATAACCTGCCGGAGGTCCGTAATATGGATTGGTGATATTGGTTGGATTCGAAAATTCAGCTTCGTTTACATCAGGGAGCTCATCAGGAATTTCTCCATCGCCTTCCTCATCACAATTGAAGAAAATATGTTCGTATTCAATATTATCGTCTCCATCAAAATGGTCTTCGATATCATCCCGGCTCAAACTTCCGGTGATCACCATTTCTTCATCGAGCTCATATACACCTTCCCACTCCAGTAAAGTAATGGTGTAGTCTATGTATTCTTCATCGTCATCATATTCAGATAAATCAGGAAGGTCCACACAAACGGGATCGGCGAAATATTTATCAGTTTCATATTCGCCATTGTTGCTTATAATATCACTATATATGGTATTGCCCTCTATAGAGATATCTACAGAATACCTGGCAGGAAAATGCCTTCCATTCTCATCGCAATAGTTGGCAAAAAAGCAGAAGTTCCTGATGACAGTTGGTTCGATATCAAAGAATACATAGCCATATTCGTTCACCTCGCGATTATCAAAACATAGAACGGGAACGTCTGGAAAAGGTTTGCTGCCGGCCCTGAGGTTTATGCTCATAGGCATGGGAGCATCAGACATGGCGCCTAGAGGGCTACCTGCTTTAGGGGCAAGACACATTAAAGTCCCAGCCTCATCATATACCGCACAATGATCAAGAAAATACAATCCTGCCGGCATGGCCATTTCAGGTACATATTTAGTGAACATTTGCCCGGGAGCCAGATCTATACGAAAAGGTAAATCTGCAGAACCAACAACATCTCTGTCTCCCTGCTTGATTACGATTTCGATATAATACGGAGTGGTTTCTACGCAATCTGGTAATTCATTTTCCTGTTGTCTTGAGGTAGGATTGTTTTCCAGGCCAAGGACATTAATGTTTAGGGAAAGATCAATTAATTCCTTGCTTTGGCTTAGTTCTGGTGCTTCGTTTTCATCTTTACTGCAGGCCGAAAATAATGTGGCAGAGAGGAATACCCACATCAGCACTGATTGGAAATTTTTCATTGTTTATTGGTTTTATAATAGAATGGTTGTTTCTGCTTCCTGGAAGATCGGGGGATCGTAAAAACTTAAGCACAAGTAGCTAAGTCTAAAATTAGAGTTTAGATATCTGATTAGAACTAGGTGAAAACCCTGATTTTTTAATTGGTTTTATGTCTTTTAGATTAGAATCAGGATTATAAATGGATCATGAAACCGGCTTCGATACCAGTACTGTTATGGCCACTGTTAGGTATAGAAATATTTGCGTTGGAATTATGTCTTATGGTAGAGCGCATATCGAAGGACACATTGGTTATTCTATAGGAAAACCCAAGACCAACTACATTGGAAAATGCAAACCCGTCTTTTAGCCTGTTGGTAAGTTGTTCAGAATACATTGGGCCGGTAAAGCCAATGATATAGGAGCTGAAATTGTTTACTATCTCATACCTGATTCTGCCTCCAACATTTACCACATATTCCTGGAAGGATAATTCTACCGGTGTTTTTTGGGTGTTTAAATATTGAAAGTCTGAATAAAATATCCCGGATTCGAAATCAAGTTCATAGCTGAACTTTTTCTTTTTCGATAACAAATAATTTACCTGAATTTTATAAAACTCATTATCGTAGAGATATTTAGGATTATCGAATGGAGGCATGTTTTGAGACGCCTGCCCGTAATTAAAACCTACAGAAATTTTATTGGTCTTTTCATTTTCCTGGGAATATATAATAGACAAGAAAATATATTGAATCAATATGAAAATGTGCCATTTCCTACTCTGTGGTTTTGTTCGTAAGAGCTTAGGGTAATTCAATACTGGGGTTTTCAAAGGGTTTTAGCTCAAAAATAAATAGATTGGGGAATTTACTAGGAATATTTCTCCCTTATTCTATAAATCCATATAGGCGAATTCCGGTGAGTGTATTTCCTTCTAAAATTGATGCATGATTTTAAATATTTCCCGGAAAAGGAAGAGAGGACTATCAGAGATCAAAATGATTTAAAATAAAAAAAGCTCCAGATTTCTCTGAAGCTTTTTCTCGGTGCGGGCGATAGCCCCGACGCTTCGGGGGAACTTCCACACCTGTTTGATTTTTAATTTTGAGAATAGCGTAAATAAAAAAAGCTCCAGATTTCTCTGAAGCTTTTTCTCGGTGCGGGCGATAGCCCCGACGCTTCGGGGGAACTTCCACACCTGTTTGATTTTTAATTTTGAGAATAGCGTAAATAAAAAAAGCTCCAGATTTCTCTGAAGCTTTTTCTCGGTGCGGGCGAAAGGACTCGAACCTTCACACCTCGCGGCACTAGATCCTAAGTCTAGCGTGTCTACCAATTCCACCACGCCCGCATTTTAAGTTTCACAACACTTAGGACTCGTTGTGTTACCTGCTTAATTACCTAAGCGGGTGCAAATATAATTATACTTTTTAAATTTCAAATAGTGTTGGAAGAAAATATTGAAAAAATTTTGACCAAATTTTTGTGCGCTCCTGCTGGCTTATTTTAAGTTGCTGATTTTCAGAAATTAGTCTTTATGAGTTTTTTCTGAAAAAATTTTAAATTTTATAGCAGTCTTAAGAAAAGAGGAGTGTTACCGGCTATAGATTTCCGAAAGGTTCTTATTAACTTTACGCAAACTTGAAAAAATATAAATGGATTCAATAAAGGATTATTTAGAAAAGAATAAAGACAGGTTTATAGAGGAATTAAAGGAGTTGTTGAAGATACCTTCAATTTCAGCCGATCCCGCTTATAAAGGGGATATGCTAAAAGCAGCCGATGCGGTAAAAGTGAGACTTTTGGAAGCCGGTTGTGATCTTGCCGAGGTTTCTCCCACTCCGGGTCACCCTGTAGTTTATGCTGAAAAAATTATCGATAAGAATTTACCAACGGTGCTGGTCTATGGACATTATGATGTTCAGCCGCCAGATCCATTAGATCTTTGGGATTCGCCGCCTTTTGAACCGGTGATCAAGGAAACCAAGATACATCCCGAGGGTGCTATTTTTGCCAGAGGCTCCTGTGACGACAAGGGCCAGATGTATATGCATGTGAAGGCTATGGAATATATGACCCAGAATAATGAACTGCCTTGTAACGTGAAGTTCATGATCGAGGGTGAGGAGGAAGTTGGTAGTGAACACCTGGACTGGTGGATCAAGGAGAATAAAGATAAGCTTCAGAATGATGTTATTCTTATCTCAGATACCGGAATGATCTCTAAAGATACTCCGTCTATTACCACCGGCCTCCGTGGGTTATCTTATGTGGAAGTTGAAGTTACCGGGGCAAACCGTGATCTGCATTCAGGATTATATGGTGGCGCCGTGGCCAATCCTTTGAATATTTTAAGTCAGATGATCGCTTCCCTTACCGATGAGAATAACCACATCACTATTCCTGGATTTTATGATAAAGTCCAAAATCTAAGCGATGAGGAAAGATCAAAAATGGCGGAAGCACCTTTCAGTTTAGAAGAGTATAAAGAGAAGCTGGACATTAAAGATGTCCATGGGGAAAAAGGCTATTCTACCCTGGAAAGAGGTTCTATTAGACCAACCCTGGATGTAAATGGTATGTGGGGTGGATATATTGGCGAAGGTGCCAAAACAGTGCTTCCATCTAAGGCTTATGCAAAGATCTCCATGCGACTGGTGCCAGATCAGGACTGGAAAGAGATCACAGAATTATTCAAAAAGCATTTTGAAAGTCTTGCGCCAGATTCAGTAAAAGTTGAAGTTAAGCCTCATCACGGAGGTTACCCGTATGTGACTCCAATTGATACCGTAGGATATCAGGCGGCGAGTGCGGCTTACGAGGAAACTTTTGGAAAAACACCAATTCCTCAAAGAAGTGGAGGAAGTATCCCAATTGTTTCGCTTTTTGAAAAAGAACTTGATAGTAAGATCATTTTAATGGGCTTTGGTTTGGATACAGATGCTATACATTCACCAAATGAACACTTTGGGATCTGGAATTATTTGAAGGGAATAGAAACCATTCCATGGTTTTACAAGCATTTTACTGAAATGAGTAAAAAATAGTTTTACCTGTGGAGGCGTCACCCTGAACTTGTTTCAGGGTCTTTAAATTGAGAAGCTGAAACTAGTTCAGCTTGACGATAAACTAAAAATGCAGCGCGTCACCCTGTCCCTAAGCCTCGGGAGTTTCAGGATCTACTAAAAGGATTTTTTTTATAAATACCGGGGAATCAGATTTTTTAAAATTTGATTCCCCGTTTTGTTATCTTAGCGCCTCAAATTTTTTAACAACATGAACAAAATATTAAGTACCTGTTTGTTGGCAACCGCGCTGACTTTTGTATCCTGTAAAGAGGATAAGAAAGATTCAGACCTGGCTCAGACAGAAAAAACTTCACAGGAAGATTTCAATTTTAAAGCCGATGAATTTGCAGATCTTAAGATCCTGCGTTATCAGATCCCGGGATGGGAAAACCTAAGCTTAAAAGAGCAAAAACTTGTTTATTATTTAACTCAGGCAGGACTTGCCGGGCGTGATATTATCTGGGATCAGAACTATCGTCATAACCTGAAGATCCGTGAGGCTTTAGAGAGTATTTATGCGAATTATGAAGGCGATACATCTTCTGAAGATTGGAAAGCTTTCGAAACTTACCTGAAAAGAGTTTGGTTCAGCAATGGTATTCACCATCACTATTCAAATGCTAAATTGAAACCGGGTTTCAGCAAAGAATATTTTGATACTCTACTGAAAGAAACAAATACCGATCTTACGGGTGAAGCTTATGAAGTGATCTTCAACGATAAGGATGCTAAGAAAGTAAACCTGAATGAAGCAGATGGCCTTATTGAAGGTTCTGCCGTGAACATGTATGGTGAGGGGATAACTGCTGCTGAGGTAGATGCCTATTATGCTAACAAGAAATCTCCAAATCCGGAAAAACCACTTGCTTTCGGGATCAATACTAAGCTGGTTAAGGAAAACGGAAAACTGGTTGAGAAAGTTTATAAAAGCGGCGGACTATATGGAGATGCTATCGATGAGATCGTAAACTGGCTGGAGAAAGCTAAAGGAGTAGCCGAAAATGAAAAGCAGGCAAATGCTTTAGGTCTGTTGATCGAATATTATAAGACCGGTGATCTTCAAACCTGGGACGATTATAACGTGGCCTGGGTTGAAGCTACCGAAGGAAATATCGATTATATCAACTCATTTATTGAGGTTTATAATGATCCAAAAGGATATACGGGTTCTTACGAGAGCATTATCCAGATCAAGGATTTTGATATGTCTGAGAAAATGAGCGTGGTAGAAAAGAACGTCCAGTGGTTCGAGGATAACTCACCAATCATGGATGAGCATAAGAAGGATTCTGTAGTAGGTGTAACTTATAAGACGGTGATCGTTGCCGGTGAGGCAGGAGATGCTTCTCCAAGTACACCAATCGGGGTGAACCTTCCAAACTCAAGCTGGATTAGAAAAGCTCACGGTAGTAAGTCTGTTTCCCTTGGAAATATTATCCATGCTTACGAAAGTGCAGGCGGAACAGATAAGCTGAAGGAATTTGCATATGATGAAGAAGAGATCGCTCTTTCTGAAAAATATGGCAACCAGGCAGATAAATTGCATACAGCCCTTCATGAGGTAGTTGGTCATGCTTCAGGACAAATGAATCCTGGAGTAGGTGAAACCAAGGAAACATTGAAGAGCTATGCTTCAACGCTGGAAGAAGGTCGTGCAGATCTTGTAGGGCTTTACTATTTGATGGATCCTAAACTTCAGGAGCTTGGCCTTACAGATAACTATGAAGAGCTTGGAAAAGCCGCTTATAACGATTATATCCGTAACGGACTGGTAACTCAGTTGGTGAGACTGGAGCTTGGAGACGATGTTGAAGAAGCTCATATGAGAAACCGCCAGTGGGTGAGTGCCTGGGTTTTCGAAAAGGGTAAAGAAGAAGGTGTGATCGAAAAAGTTGAAAAAGACGGAAAGACATATTACGACATTAAAGATTACGCTAAACTTCGTGAGCTTTTTGGAGAGTTGTTAAGAGAGACTCAGAGAATTAAATCTGAAGGTGATTACGAAGCTGCCAAAAATCTTGTAGAGAACTACGGAGTGAAAGTAGATCAGGACCTTCATAAAGAAGTGCTTGACAGAAACACGAAATTCAAGTCGGCTCCATACAGCGGATTCATCAATCCGGTACTGGTTCCTGAAATGGATGAGAACGGTGAGATCACTGCAATTAAAGTGACTCAGCCGGAATCTTTTGAAAAGCAAATGATGGATTATTCCAAAAATCATAGCTTCTTAACTGAAAAGAAAGAAGCGAAAAAAGAAGAAGCTGTTGAGGCAGCTGAAATGTAATATTTCGTTCTTCTGAAATTATAAAGCCCGGCCATTGCCGGGCTTTTTTTTGGATTGGCCTTTTATTTGAAGCGGATATTTAAAGAAGTTTCAGTCGCGTTACCTTCGTTGTTTAATCTTTCGATATAGGTAAAATCAAAATTCCTTTCGGTTACATTTTCTTCGCGGCAGGTTACCAGGTCATTTTCCTCATCGTATTCTTCCGCATCATTTACCAGCATATTTCTTCCTTTGGCCAAATAAGCTGTTTTTAAGGGAAGTACAGCGCGATAGTTTATTCCAAATGGGGTTTCCTCAATTAGAACCTGACCTTTATATTTAACGCTGTAGCTACTATTTCTTTCTATACATTCGTTGGCAGTTAAGCTTATTCCTTCTGCATCATCTATATAAATTACAAATGGATTTTCAGTATACAGGTTGAATTCGGCAAGCCCGTTGGGCATGATCTTGTAATCTCCGGGTCTAAAGAATACGGCGACTACAACCACCCCGGTTTCGAAATAATGTGGGAAGAATCCGAAAACTCCTTGTTGTACGAAGAATGCGCCCTTACTATTTTCCGACATTTTATTGCTTTTACGATTGCTTTCAAGGCCCTCTAAAAATATTGGACTTTTTAGAAACTCATTCATGGCAATAGATAGCTCTCTGTTATCGGCGTCTTTGATCCCTAGAACTTCGATTTCTTCCAAGGGTTCCGGATTTTCGCATCCTATGAATAGAATCATAGCGATGAAAATTAAAATTTTGTTTGATTTCATGACTCCTGTTTTAATGGTTAAAGGTTTACCACAGGCAGGTCAGGATAATGGGATTCAAAAAGCAAGAATAAGATATAATTTTCTAAAAACTAAGAGCAGTTACCTTGTAAAATGCATTTATTAATGAAGTCCTTGAGTTATTAAGATCCCAGTTTTATTGTAAATTTTATTTCTACACAAAAATACGATAAATTACTGTAAATTAAGCAATTGTGATTAAAGTCTCATTTCTTTAAGGTGAATTTTAAATTGAATACTCAATGTTGTTTCTGCTGGAATAATTTAATTTAAAGATTTCGTCATTCCGTCCTGAAGCTTTGGAAGTTTCAGTATCAGTTTGTCATTTCGACCAACGTGAGAAATTTGTTCAAAAGAGATTTCTCATTCGCTTCGCTTCTTCGAAATGACACTATCTTAAAAATTAGTTTTCAAATAAAGTCTTTCCACTTTTTCCCTCGCCCAGGGTGTTCTTCTTAAGAATTTCAGGCTGGATTTTATCGTAGGATTACTTTTAAAGCAATTGATATTGATGCGATCGGCAAGGCCATCCCATCCATAATGAGCATGCAGCTTTTCCATGATAGTAGCCAGCTTTACTCCGTGAAGCGGATTGTTTGGTTGTTTTTCCATATTTTCTTTTTTGTCATTCCGAGGCAAAGCCGAAGGAATCTCATCTTGGTATTTGAGAATGCTTCGGTCTATTCAATCCATCGTAGTGACGTTTTAATTGTCATTTCGATCAAAGAGATAAATCTCTTTGAAGTTAGATTTCTCAGTCGTTTCAATTCTTCGAAATGACATAAAAAAGTCTCTGTTGGTTTAGAGATAGAAAATTGTCAATTAACCATTTTAAATTCTCTATTGAAACTATACTTTTTTGACAAATTTGGTAAGGATAACGATCTGCTGTCCTTCTACCTTGCCTTCGATCTGTTCGGCATTATCATGAACCAGTGATACCCTTCTTACTGCAGTTCCCCTTTTTGCGGTTAAACTAGAACCTTTTACATTAAGGTCCTTGGTTAGAACAACGGTATCTCCGGCTTCTATGATCGCCCCGTTGCTGTCTTTATGAATAATTGAATTTTCAGCATCTCCTTTCTGAATTCCAGCTTTTGCCCATTCCTTTACCTCCTCTTCCATATACATCATATCCAGAAGGTCTTGCGGCCAGCCTTCAGATCTCAATCTATTGAGCATTCTCCAGGCCATCACCTGCACCGCGGGCACAGTGCTCCACATAGAATCATTTAAACAACGCCAATGGTTAGGTTCGGTTTTTTCTGGATCTTCTACCTGGGTGTGGCAGATATCACAAATAAGAATTTCCTTTAGAAGTACCTGTTCAGGAGAATTCGGTATCTCGTAAACTTTAAGGGTTTCTTTGTTTCCGCAGAGTTCACAGGATGAATCACTGCGCTGTTTTAGGCTTTGTTCTAAGGTCATTTTTTCTGAATTTGGCTGCAAAGATAGTTTAAACTCAAAGTTCAAGTGGTCCAAATCATTAATTTATATTGGTTTGAGATAGTCTCAAGGAATAAGATTTGTTTTATCTCCCCTTCATTTCTTTTGCTCGTCCAAAAGAAACGAAGCAAAGAAAAGGACGCCTTTTTCAAGGAATTTTTTGGCAGAAATGCCAAAAACCGTTCTGAAATTTTCGCGGATAGACGATAAAAAAATCGTCCATCCTGGATCTCGAAAATTTCAGGACCTATTCTCCGAAAAAGGAATTATAAATCCGTTCAGTTGAAACTAGCTTTTGGAATGAATATACTCCATCACCCTTTTTTCGAGAATTGGTAAGGTCACAACCCCTTCTTCCAGGATGACTTCATGAAATTTCCTGATATCGAAATCAGCTCCTAAAGCCTCTTCCGCTTTCTTTCGCAGTTCACGGATCTTTAGCTCCCCGATCTTGTATGAAACAGCCTGTCCCGGCCAGGAAATATAACGGTCTACTTCGGTATTGATCTCGTGAATGGAAAGCGCAGTATTCTTTTTCATAAAATCGACAGCCTGGTCTCTTGTCCAACCCTTTGCATGAATTCCGGTATCAACAACCAGTCGGCAGGCACGCCACTGTTCGTAAGTCAGCTTTCCGAAGACCTCGTAAGGATTGCGATAAATTCCCATTTCTTCCGCCAGAAATTCCGAATATAATCCCCAGCCTTCACCAAAAGCGGAGATATAAAACCTCCTCCTGAATTCAGGGATCTCTTCTCCGAGTTCATTGTTTAAGGAGATCTGCAGATGATGTCCCGGCACGGCTTCGTGCGCTGTCAATGAGGGTAAAACATATTTTGGCCTGCTCGGCAGGTCGTAGGTGTTTACCCAGTAATATCCCGGCTGAGTGTCATCTGAAGCTCCAATATATCTTCCGGTGGTATACTTAGGAGCGATTGCCGAAGGAACTTCCTCGACTCCGTAAGGTTTCCGTGGAAGTTTGGTGAAATATGCCGGTAACTTCGCATCGATACGTTTAGCGATATCCCTGGCGAACATGAGCAGTTCCTCAGGGGTTTCAGCATAGAATTGTTCATCTGTTCTCAGGAAGTCAAAGAATTCAGAAAAAGAACCTTTAAAACCGGTTTCGGCCATCACCTTTTTCATTTCGGTATTTATCCTTTGAACCTCGTCTAGTCCGATATTATGAACTTCATCGGCACTGAGGTCTAAAGTGGTATAATATTCCAGCAGGTAATCATAATATTCTTCTCCGTTCGGGATTTCTGAAACTCCTAAAGCAGTCTTTGTTTTTGGATAATATTCGGTTTCAAAGAATTTTTTGATGCGTTTGAATTCAGGAATCACATTTTTGTTGATCGCTTGTTCAGCAGCATTTAAAACTGAATCTTTTTGTTTTTCAGATAAAGTGGAAGGCAGGTTTTCAAAAGGTTTATAGAAATAGCTGTCCTTATAATTATCAACGATCTGAGAATTATAGGTATTCTCGTAACCTTCGAATATAATTAGTGGCTGGGTAATTCCTTCCTTCAAACCTTCTCGCAATAATTTAAAATGCTGATCTACATACTCTGGTATTGCATTTAGTTTATTCAGATAGGCCCTGACCTGCGCATAATTGTTTAGGTCACGAATTTGATAATTCAGGCTGAGGTGAAATCCGGAATCAGACAAAAGCGGATTCAGATAAGCTTTGAATTCATAAGTTTTTACCGTGTTCTTCAGATCATATTTTAAGAGATCAGCAGATATTTTTTGAGATTCTGAAAGTTGAGAATAATCCAGTTCCTTTATTTCTTTCAGTAGTTTTTCAGCAAATTCAGCTTCTTTTTTGTAATGCTCTTCAGTATAGAGCCCAAGTGGATATTCAGAGCGTTTAAAAGGCTCGTGTTTCTGAAATTTATTAATGATCTTTTCTAGGGCTAAAGAATCTTTCTGAGCGTAAAGAGAGGTGGAAGAAAATATGAAAATGGCTAGAAGTGCCGGAAGCAATCGCATAAATAGAATTTTCCCTAAATATAAGAATTGTAAATTCTTTGGATTCTTATTCTTATTATTTCGTCACCCTGAATTTATTTCAGGGTCTCAATTTCGGTTATAGGCAGAAATCGGAGATTCTGAAACTCCCGAAACTTCGGGACAGAATGACGTCCTCGAAATTGATAATGCAACTTTTTATAGATCAATTTCCCAGAATGCGTGCCCAAAGTCTAGGAAGAAGGTTTTTGGCATCGGTCATTTCCTTTTCAGTTTCGGTGGCAGTTAGTTCTCCGTGCTCTTTGGCTAATTTGTAGCTGAAAATAAAGTCGGAATCAGGGTCTTCGATATCCATGTTGCCAAACCTGAGATCATTGAAATAGAGATCGCCATCATTTTCTGAAAACGTATACCAGCCATCACTTATCTGGATCAATCTGTTCAGGTTGGGATCATCAGCCAGTTCGCCGGCCAGGTCATAGTTTTTTGGGACGCTATAAAAATCTATTGGCTGCGTATCAAAAACTGAATAATTGCCGATAAGAAAAGCATCTTCAGTTTCAATATTCGCCGTCCATAAAATTGAATTTAGAGGTGTTGGCCTGGTGTCTATTCTTTCGTAGGTGATATTTTGCTCTTCCAGGGCGGCTTCAAACTTCTGAAAGGTATAGAGTTTTAACGCCGGAGTGATCACAAGCAAATAAATACTGCTCACAATGAGCCCAAGCCGGTTATATTTTCTTCTTTTAGGATCTGTCCGGTTAAATCTCATGGCCATGATAAGAAAGAACAGAAACGGAAGGGTGTAAAGCGGATCTATTACAAAGATATTCTTGTAGGCAAGCCTCAGGTCGAAAGGCCAGAAAAGCTGGGTTCCCCAGGTAGTATGCGCATCAAGTAAGGGATGCGTGAGCAAGCCCCAGAACATAAACCATGACCAGTTCTTCCAGGTAGCATCAGAATTAGATTCGATTTTTGAAATGATCCAGCCAAAAATGGGCGCAAAGAGTACCGCGAAAACTATGGAATGGGAAAAGCCACGATGAATTTCAATTGCCGTGATGGTATCAAAAAAGTTACCGACCAGCGTATCGAGATCTGGAATGGTTCCGGCAATTGCTCCGTAGAGTATTGCTTTTTTACCGACTTTCTTGCCAAGCACTGCTTCTCCAACGGCTGCTCCTAAAACGATCTGGGTTACTGAATCCATATTTGGTAAAGATAAGGCCCTGAAACTATTTCAGGATGACGTTTAAATAATAAAAACCGTCATGCTGAACTTGTTTCAGCATCTCATAATTCAGGAAACAGATCTCTTAAGTCTGGATTGGATTCTTTAATCAAATTCCACTTCCATTCCTTATGCCAATTTTTTAATTGCTTTTCTCTAGCAATGGCTTTATTAATATCTGTGAATTCTTCAAAATAGAGTAAATCTTCAAGATTGTATTTTCGGCAAAAGTCTGAACCTATTTTATTCTTATGCTCAGTCATTCTTTTGATTAGTTCACTAGCTATTCCGATGTAAAGTACAGATCGGTTTTTGTTTGATAGTATGTAGATATAACTAGTTTTCATTTATTAAGATAGAGACCCTGAAACAAGTTCAGGGTGACGTTTAGGTTCAGAAGAAAAATAATAAAAACCGTCATGCTGAGCGGAGTCGAAGCATTAATCATGATATCACATTTCGACTGCGCTCAATGTGACATAAGTCATCGCGAATGTAATGAAGCGATCTCAGGTTGAGACTACTCTAACCGCATTATATCTTCGAACAGACCTCACTGGTTTTAAAAACCTGTGAGGTTTAATTAACTTAATCTTCCACGATCTTCATCTTCCTCAGTAAAAAGGAAGCATTCATATTCTGGCAAACACCATCTTTTAAATGATAATCAAAGTGAAGTTCATTATTCACAATTTCAGCATCAAAATAGAAGTTCTTCACCTGCTCTAATTCCTGGCTTATCTCACATAAGCTCAGATCATGCGTCGCAATGATCCCGGTGGAATTAGTGCCTACCAGGCGCTGCACAAATTTCCTTGACCCTATCGCTTTATCGGTACTGTTGGTTCCTTTCAGGATCTCATCCAGAATGATGAAATAATCTTCGGTATGTATCTTATCCACGATAAATTTCAGCCTTTTTAATTCTGAAAAGAAATAAGATTCGTCATCGCCCAGGGAATCGCTGGTACGCATACTGGTGATAAGTTTGGTAGGAGCATAGCTGCAGGATTCCGCACAAACCGGAAGACCGATATTTGCCATCAAGATCTGCAGGGCGACCGTTCGCAGGAATGTACTTTTCCCGGCCATATTCGCACCGGTAATAATAAAGAACTGTTCACCATCGATCCTGAAATCATTATTAACGCGCTTTTGTGGATGTAATAATGGATGGCCTAAATTTCTGGCGGTAATACCTTCTCCTTTTTTCAGAATTTCAGGAAAATGATATGACTCGTGGTTAAAACTGAAATTCCCCAGGCTGTTGTAAGCATCGGTCCTTTCTACAGCTTCAAACCAATGTTCCACGGCGGTATGATGATGCTGAATCCATTTTTCCAATCTATAGCACTGCCTAAGATCCCAGAGGAAGAATCCGTTAGCGAAGATCCCGAAAAGGAAATTGTTTCGTTGGTCCAACGCATCTATGGCCCGGGAAAATTCCTTTAGAATGACGGAAGCTTTTTTAGATTCTGAAGTAATAGAATTCTTTACTTCTTGCATTAATCCTGATTCGAATTCTTCAGTTTCTAAGAAATCGAGTAACTGGTGATATTGCTGAAAAGTATCCTGCACCTTGCTTACAGTTCCAGACAGGTCATTGATTTTTTTCAGAAAAACTCCGGAAATAAGTATCCCAATGATAAACCATAATAGCACCTGAGAGCCGCCAATGATATCGAAATAGAATAGCGCCAGAACGGCAATGGATAATATTGAAAATACCGCCGGAAACCATTTTATATATTTCGGCACAAAACTCTTGTAATTCTGTATCCAGTTAAGGATGAATTTAGAATCGGTTTCGGTCTTTACCAGGGTAGCAGTGGCAGAATAATTCTGTCTCCAGTCGGCTTTTGAAGCCAATTCTTTTATTGCTTCCTGTTTCTTTAGAATATCCTCGGTTTTATTCGCGAGTAGAATTTTAGCGAGCCTGGCCTTTCCTTCTTTTAAAGCGGTTCTATTTAGAAACTGGAAGAATGATTTTCTGCCAAAAAGGTCGATGTCCCGGGCATACTCGTGATCCTCAGGTTCAAACTTCTTTCCGTCAGGCAGGTCAGAGAAATCTCTTGTTTTAAGGATCCTAAGTTCCAGTTTATTAATATCGATCAAAGCCGCCAGCTTGTCCCTTTCTTTTTTCAGATCTGTATGTCTGGAAATTAGAAATATGAAAACAGCTATAAGAGCTATTACAAGAGGCAATAGGATATTAATGTTACCAAAGAAAAAATAAACTGAGGCGCAAATTGCCAGAAAGACTATTAACCTTAAGGTGCTTGAAAAAGCTAATTTCCTGGAGATCTGTTTTTTTAATTCGGAGTATTTCGCCTGTCGCGAGGAGTAAAATTCTTCAGCTTTTGTCATTATAAATCTTCAAGTTCCTTTTTCAGCTTTGCGGTGAGGCCGTTAACTACAAGTTCGTAAGAATGGTCGATCAATTCAAAAACCAGTTTTGGATCCAGCCGACCGTCCAGAACCAAGGTATTCCAGTGTTGCTTATTCATATGATAACCCGGCAGAATATTGTCTTCATATTCTTCCCGAAGCTCTATGGCCCGTTCAGGATCACATTTCAAATTTGCCCTAAGCGGCACCTCGTCCAGGGAAACGATAGAAAACATCTTGCCCATCACCTTTAAAACGAGATTATCTGGACCAAAGGGAAGGCCCTCAGTAACTCCTTTTTTTGCCAGGCAATAATCTCTGAATGTGTCGATGTTCATGGGCCCGTTATTGCAAGGAGATTTCTCACTGCGTTCGAAATGACATTGGAAAATTTTGTCATTCCGATTCCGATGAAATCGGGCGAGGGATCTCTATTGGTTTTCAATCTTTTTATTTTCGTTATTTTCAATGGTCAAAGCTGTATAATCCAGTTTCCAGCCAATGGTTTCTACGATCTTTTCCATGAGAAGAATAGTATCCAAAGCTTCAGCTTTCGCTTTGTCCAGCAGTCCGCTTTGAGGGATCTTATCTACAATGGTCTTTTTCGCGTCACGGTTAATATCGGTTAGATCTGAAGTTGTAAACGGGTTTGCCCATCCTTCACGTTTGTCGTAATATTTGAAATCTGTTTCAATAGTTAACAGTTCTGGCTGTGGAAAATTGGTAAGGATGATCTTTTTATTCTCATTGTCACTATCCATCCTGATCTTACTCAGGTCGAAACCTACATGCGCTTTAGCGGTTACCAGGACAATGGCTTTTTTCTTTCCAAGGATAAGACTAAGATATTTTTCTTTCAGATTTTCATAATGATAGATCTCAGAAAAATCACCTTCCACGGTAATGAATTTGCATACACTTTTGATCTTATCCATTAAAACAACAGATTGCTCACTGGTCTTTGATTTTGAGCGTTCCTTATTAAAAGCTGCAAAAATGAAGTAAGCTGCCACGGCACCAACGGCCAGTCCTATAAATAGTAATTCCATATTATTTTCCTATTTCTCCCAGATGTGTAAATTTAAAGCCTTTTTCGAACTTTAATCCGTATCCAAGCAAGCGGTCAAAGCTGGAATGCGCGAACAGAATAATGCCGGCAACTTCCAGTTCCTGCAATTTAGGATAATATCCAGTTAAGCCAATAACAATCGCCAGGCCTTTATGGTGAAAGATATTATAGAAAAAAGCGCCCCATTTATTATTAAAAAGGTAGCCCAGCATTCCAACATCTGGCACGAAGAACAGGCCAATGAACCACCACCAGCTGAGGTCCTGAAGGCCAAACGCCCAGGTTGCCAGAAGGAGCATGGCAAGTTCTTCCAGTTTTAAGGTAGTTTTCATCACTCAATAATTTTATACAATACCGGCTTGCAGGGAGCGGCATCATTTTCAAAAGAAGCGGGTTGAAGATTTAAGAAGTAATCTCCGTCTTCGATCTTATTCGGAACATAGATCAATTCTGTAATTGTCGCATCAAACCTGGTGTTCTTAGGATAATCCCAGAAGGCCCGATGAGCAAGTAGCTTCCCTTCATCTTTTTCTCGGTCGACTGAAGGCTGATCGGTCAAAAAATGTTTAATACCTAATTCACGAATATAAGTCATGGCATCTTCCTCAATATATGGCCAGTTGGTATGCGAGTGATTTTTGGAGATCTTCCCGATATAATTCGGAAGTGTTCTCACTACAAGCGCTTCAGCATTAAAATCTTTTAGTTTCTTTTGCAGCTGATCTTTAGTGAAAACGAGATCAGTTCCTTTTTTCTGAGGTTCAATCGAAATAAGTTTAGCTTTGAAAAAGAAGGTTTTCAGATGCTGTTGAATAGTATGTGTTTCGCTGCTAATGTGGCCCACACATTCGGTGTGCGTAGCATGAGCATGTGGATTAAACCAGATATTATTGAAATTCACAGAAGACCCCTTACTTACCTTCCCGATAAAATCACCATCAATTACAGGTTCGATCTCCGGGTGCTTTAAATACCAGGCCATTGGATTCTTATTATCCCCGCGAAGACTTATGGAAATATCCAGTGGATGAGAGAAATCTATTTTATATGAATTTCCTTGATGGCTTATGTTCGCTAACATATTGTTTGATTGGTCCTAACAAATGTAGTATTGTTAGTTGATAATTGACAATGGACAATTGAGATTTATCTCGATTTTGATAAAATCGTCATGCTGTCCCGAAGCTTCGGGATTTTCAGCATCTTATGAGGCCCTGAGACTCCCGATATATCTTGATAGTAATGACTGGTATACAGCAGTGCGTCATGCTGAACTTGTTTCAGCATCTCAGGAGACCCTGAAATAAATTCAGGGTGACGGATATGACGGTGTAATAAGGACTGAATTTTTGCTTTGCGACTGGATAAGTCATTAATCTATATAGAAAAGATCGGCGGCGATCCCGTCACTAAGGAATTTTCCTTTGGCGGTAATATGAAAAGTGTTTTCGATCTTTTCCATGAGTCCGTCATCCAGAAATTTACCGGTCTCCTTTAAAAAATGATTACGGTATTTTTCTCCAAATTTCTGCTGAATATCATCTGTGGAAACACCAAATTTGGTTCGCAGCCTGGTCATTACATATTCGTTATAGGAATCGGTGATAGAAAGCTTTTCGGTTTGCTGAGGTAGATTTCCGGATTCAATGGCTTTTGTATACAGCATATTATTACTGATGTTCCATCTTCTGGAAGTGCCATCATAAGAATGTGCTGATGGGCCAATTCCCAGGTAAGGTTTTCCCAGCCAGTAAGCCATGTTGTTTTGAGAATGATAACCCGGTTTTCCGTAATTCGAGAATTCATAATGCTCAAACCCGTTTTTGGTGAGCTTGTTTACCAGAATATCGAATTGCTCCCGGTAGGTTTCATCTTCAACCGGTTTTACTTTTCCTTTTTCTATGAATTTTTCAAGAGCGGTTTTTGGTTCTACGGTGAGCGCGTAACTTGAAATATGTGGAATATCAAGCTCAAGGGCTTTGTCTAAATTCTCTATCCATTGTTCATTGGATTGCCCGGGAATCCCGTAAATAAGGTCGATGCTTATATTATCAAAATACTGCTTCGCTATTTTCAGGGAACTCAATGCTTCCTCAGAATTATGAGCCCGGTTCATCAATTTAAGATCCGCTTCAAAAAATGACTGAACTCCAATACTTAATCGATTCACAGGAGATGCATCAAGCATTTTGATCACTTCTTCTGAAAGATCATCGGGATTTGCCTCCAGCGTGATCTCGGCATTTTCTGAAACATTGAAATGTTTAAATATCGTTTTGAAGATAAGTTCTAATTCTTCTGAATTTAAAAGGGAAGGGGTTCCACCACCAAAATAGATGGTTTTAATTTGCTGTCCTATCTCGTCCTTCCTAAGTTCCAATTCCCTGCAGAGCATTTCCACCAACTCGGTTTTCTTCTTTGTTGAGGTTGAAAAATGAAAATCACAATAGTGGCACGCCTGCTTACAAAAAGGAATATGTATGTATATCCCAGCCATTATTTGACTTTATCAGGGTTTTGTTTGATAAAAGCATCCCAGCCTGTATAGCTTTTTCCAATTTCGGTCTTGCCGGAATTATAAAAATGACAAACCGCGGCAGCTAGGCCATCGGTGGCATCCAGGTTTTTGGGAAGCTTCCCAATATTCAGCTGACTCTGCAACATTTTTGCAACCTGTTCTTTACTGGCATTCCCGTTTCCGGTAATGGCCATTTTGATCTTTTTAGGTAGGTATTCGGTAATAGGAATTTCTCTTGAAAGTCCGGCGGCCATAGCCACCCCCTGCGCACGTCCCAGTTTGAGCATAGACTGAACGTTCTTTCCGAAGAAAGGAGCTTCAATGGCGATCTCATCAGGATGGTAAGTGTCGATAAGTTCAATAGTGCGTTCAAAGATCAGTTTCAGCTTTTTATAGTGATCACTGTATTTGCTCAGTTGAAGTTCATTCATCTGGATAAAACTCATCTTTTTATTTTCCACTTTGATGAGGCCGAAACCCATAATAGTAGTTCCCGGGTCGATGCCAAGAATGATCCTTTCGCCTTTCAAAACTGATTTTTCCAAAGATTTGCTCACAAAAATTACCTAATTTGGGACTTTCACAAAGCTAAACAATTCTGCACTGCCAGCATCAAACTTATCGGTTATGCTTTTGCTGATCTTATTCGGACTCATAACAGCAGCCTACCTGGGGCTCATTATTTCCTTTCTTTACGGATGGAAGCGAATGCCCGATTTTCAGTTGAAAGGTCTTTCCGCGGAAAATACTTTTTCTATAGTCATTCCTTACCGCAATGAAGCCGGGAATTTACCGGCACTTTTAAGATCGTTGTCCGGAATTAAGTATCCTACCGAAAAATTTGAGATCATTCTTATAAATGATGCTTCCAAAGATAATTCCAGGGAGATCTGCGAAACTTTTTTGAAGGATTTTCCTTCGTTCAATATTCGTTTGCTTGAAAATAATAGGCAGACCAATTCTCCTAAAAAGGATGCGATAAGAACCGCGATAGAAAGTTCAGGCTTTGACTATATCGCTACTACCGATGCCGATTGTGTGATCCCCGCTAATTGGCTGTATTTTTTTGATGAGATGATCAGAGAAAATAATTCTGAAATGATCGCAGGGCCGGTTGGATTTATTCAAAGGACAATAAAGAAACCATATTTTCAGAATTTTGAAGAAATGGATTTTATGAGTCTTCAGGCTTCCACTATTGGAGCTTTCGGGATCGAAAAGGCCTTTATGTGCAATGGGGCAAATCTTTGCTATAAGAAAGCCCTATTTAAAGAAGGATCAGGTTTCTCAGGGAATGAAAATCTGGCCAGCGGAGATGATGTGTTCCTGTTACAGGATTTTCGAAAAAAGGGTAAAAAAGTATCCTTTATAAAATCTGAAAAAGCGGCGGTTTTTACCAATTATCAAAAGAGTCTTCATGGTCTTATTCAACAACGGATTAGATGGGCAGCTAAAACATCTGCCTATACAAGCTTATTTGCAAAATTTACCGGGTTTATTGTTTTTCTGATGAACCTGTCCCTGATAGTTTTTACCGTATTGGCTTTTATGGATCTGTTTTCTTTTCAGTATTTAATGCTGATCTTCCTCTTGAAATTCAATGCCGATTTTATGCTCATTTTTAAAGCAGCGAAATTTATGAACCGGGAGAGCTTAATGCGTCATTATTTCTGGTGCAGTATCGCTTATCCGTTTTTCAGCGTGTATGTTGCAAGTCTTTCGCTTTTTAAAGGTTATGAATGGAAGGGGAGAAGGTTTAAACGGTAATTGAAAATTGATGATTGATAATGGATAATTGAGAATGGAATTCCAACACTACGTTAGAAATATCAAAATTAAATGAATAGTACTTCGTCATGCTGTCCCGATGCTTCGGGAGTTTCAGCATCTCAACCAAAGAGCCTGAAACAAGTTCAGGGTGACGTCAGCTTAAGAGAAGAAACTTAAATTTTTAATTATGAACTATTATATACTCAATTACAAACTAGCCGATAATTATCTTCAGGACCGAGGCCAGTATAGGGCAGAACATCTTGGGATGGCCAAGGAAGCTGCCGAAAAAGGTGCACTTGTCCTGGGTGGAGCACTTGATGAACCGGCAGATGAGGCATACCTGATCTTTCGTAGTGAAAATGATGAAGTAGCAACTAATTTCGCCGAGAATGATCCTTATGTAAAAAACGGACTTATCAAGGAATGGAAAGTTAGAAAATGGAATGCTGTGGTAGGGAGTAAAATTGAAAGTTGAGAATGAGATTTCTCACTTTTTTGAAATTACAAGAAAGACCTCTCTGCGAGGAAGTGTAACGACCGAAGCAGTCTCAAGTTCACGATTATGAGATTCCTTCGACTGTGCCTCGGAATGACATAATACAATAGTTGAGACTTCGTCATGCTGTCCCGATTCTTCGGGAGTTTCAGCATCTTTTTGAGACCCTGAAACAAGTTCAGGGTGACGTTTCCAAAATCGACTATACTAAAATCTCTTTATATTCTAACTTCGTCCTTCTGATTTCGTACTTTAATTTATTCTGCTTTAACCACTACAGGCATTTTGAAGACCGTGGAAACCGGGATTCCTCGTTTGCTGGCAGGATAGATCTTGGGAAGGGAATCTATGCTTTGTCTTAGCCATTGTTCAATTTCGGGTAACTGATTAGTTACCGTGGTATCAACTTTTATGGAATCTATTTGCGGCTTTCCTTCCTTGGTGATCTCGAGATATATGAAAAGAGTGTCATTAATGCTTTCGGTAACTACGGGTTGCTGACTGGACAAAAAGGAATAGATAGTTGTGGCCACCTGTCTTTCAAAACAATTTTTGGCGGCAGCAAGTCCGTTGGCATTCTTGCAATTTTCGAAAGCGGGATACTCATCTACTTCCTTCCAGTTAAGGGAACGGGATTCCTGCTCCAAAACCTCTTCAGAAGAGATCTTCTTAGTTTCAAAATTGCAGGAAGTTAGTATTAAAGTAAATACAAAAAGTAAAACTTTTTTCATTGGCAATCCACTTTCGGATTCCAAAAATAGTGAATTATAGCAGGTTAGTAAAAATTGAACAGATTAAAAATTAACAATTAGTTTTCTATAGCCTTTAGATCCATTTTTTGAATTTGATGCTGCCAGTTGGTAGAATTTACGTCGAGCTCTTCAGAATATAGCAAAAAGCGCTTGGTTCTGGTATTTGCGGGATGAAAAGCGCTGATCAATTGATTGTTGATATCCATGATAAAACCCATTTCCAGATTCTGGTCGGCATAGATTCTATAGAGAACACTGTCTTCTAGGAAGGCTTTCTTTCTGGAGGCATAGTCGCTCATTTCTTTCTTGACCTCGTTCGCTTTAATGAGTTTGTCTTCCAGATAGACCTGGCGATCTGCATTAATATAAACGTCTACTGTAAAAATTTCTTCAGGTTCCTGTTGAAAAGGTGAATTCGAAACGAAAAACGAAAGTAGGATTAGGATATAATTCATAATTAAAACAGCTATTTAGAAAGATGGATCTCTTTTTTTAATTCACTAATTCTATATTCTGCTATGGATAGCATGTCTTTGCGACCATATTCGGCATACTTTACCACGAAATCCTGGTAAAGTTCCAGGACAGCTTGTTTATCCTCGAAATGTCCATCGGCGGTAAGGGCAAGTTCGATCATGGCACGTTCATTTTCAGGATTCTCTTCCAGCGCCTTTTGAAAGCTTATATAAGCACTTCTGAAATCTTCCTTGCGTTTATAAACCAGTCCCAGGTTTAAAAATTCAGTATCTGATGGTCTGTTCTTAATGAATAAAGCCATCATAAAATGCTCCTGTGCTTTTTTGGTATTGTCTTTTTTCAGGTGAAGAACCCCAAGATTGGTATGTACCATGCCGTTCATATTATCTATCTCCAGCATTTTGTTATAGATCTGGATAGCCTTATCTGTCTGCCCCGATCTTCGATAGGCCGAAGCCAGTCGTTCCAGTATGAATTCTGAACCTTCCCCAAGTTCAAGTAGTCTTTCAAATGGTTTGGCAGCTTCTTCAAACTGAAGGGTGGCCAGGTAGGCCTGCCCAAGGATGGAAAGCAACGAAGCATTATTAGGCCTTGATTCTAATCCGGTACTGCTAAGGTGGATTGCGTTATGAGGTTTTCTGTGTTTTAGTTCATATTTGGCGGTCTTATATAAAGCTGCCTGGTGCGTGGAGTCTAAACCCACCGTTTTAAAAAAGTAATCCATGGCCGAGCTGTCTTTTTTTTTCTCTTTGGCCAATCCAATTCGGTAAAGAAAACCAGCATTGTCAGGATATTTTTCACTTAAACTGCTGAAAAGGCTATCGGCCTTATCCAGTTTTCCAGATTCCAGTAAAAGTTCCCCATATTCCTGCGCAGCCAAGACGAGGGCAGGATTTAGTTCCAGAACTTTTTGATAGTTCTCGAGGGCCTGATCATTCTGATCTATACTTTTCTGAATCTGGGCAAGCCGGAGGTATATCTTTCCGGTCTTAGGGTCGGTTTGTTTTAGTAGCTCAATTGCTTCAGTGTTTTTTCCTACGGTAGCAAGGCTGTCGGCTACCTGAAAATTACCCTTCTGTGGAAAGAGGGTGAATGTGCTAAAAAAGCAAAGGCTGAAAATAATTCTGGTGATCATGATCCTAATAACTTATTAAGTTGTTCTTTTAATTCCGGGTCTGTAGGCCTGGGAGCAATATGGTTCCAGATATTTCCATCCCGGTCTACTAATACATATCTTGGAATGGAGGTTACGGCATAATCTTTCATTAGCTCTTTGTCTTTCCCAGGTTGAAAAAGCTGAATTCCGGTCATTTTATTCTTTTCCAGAATAGATTCAACTCTTTCTCTATTACTGGTGATCGCAATAGAAATAAATTTCACATCCTTATTTTCAAAATCCTTTTGTAATTTTTTAAACTCAGGCATGTCTTCGATACATGGCTTACAGGAGTTGCTCCAGAAATCCAGGTAAACCACGCTTCCCTTGAAGTCTTTAAGAGCAACGGGTTCTCCTTCAAGATTGGTTAACTGAAATTCAGGGGCGGGAAAGCCCTTTCCAATTTTCTTGAGTTCATAATATTTCTCGGTAAGCTCATTTCGCTTTGTTCCAGCTTCCAAAAACTGCTGGGACTTCTCGTAATAGCCGTCTGGGTCCCGCATACGCGGCAGATCGAAGATTCCTGCAGTATAAAATACCTCTTGCTTTACTTTCGGGTTTTTTGATGGAAAATCTTCCGAAAGTATATATTCCCAGGTTTCCATATCCGTTTTACTTGCCTTCACATTAGCATAGCTCCATAGTAATACCCGGAATCTGTCTATGTTTAAAAGCTCCTCGTTGTTCAGGTCAATCTCCGAAAGTGGAGCAGGATAGTTTTCAGACGGTTCATAATCCTTTTCATTTCTTGGTCTCACGAAAGTATAGGTGAGTAATTGATTTGCTTTCTCAATTTTAGCGATATTTAATTCGTTAGATCTGAAAGCCTCCGGCAGGTTCTTTAAATTTTTGACAAGCTCAGAAAACACAGAATATATGGAATCGTTCAACCTAAGAAATTCCTTCTCCGTTAGCTTTCCGTAAGAGAAAGGAGAGAAATATGGCCTTAACTCCCTATTCTTACCTTCCCTCACGGCAATATAGCGGTTGATATCTGCCAGGTCTCCTTTAAAAGTTGTCGCGGTATCCAGATTATTTATTTCCAGCCGACTATTAGCTTGCAGGTAGATCTTGTTTACTTTATTGTTTGAACTTAACTCATAATAACCCTTAGGGATGTTAATTGTGTCTAGGAGGATTGAATTTTCGCCAGTATAGGTGATAATGGTATCAGGTTGATCATATAATTTGTAGCGTGGATCTGTTTTTAAAACGACCGTATCTACTGGTTTATCGTGAGTAACCTTTAGAATGATCCCATCTTTATTTGATTGGACAGAATTTTCAGAATTTCCACAGGAAGTCAGCAAGCCAAGAATGGCAATTACGAAAAGAGAGCGCATAAAATGATTTATTTAAAAGCCGGAACGGGAGCTCCGGCTATAAAATTTTGATGAATATAAGGGTTTAAAATCTTTTCATTGGTTTTAATGGCCATTCGCATGGAAAACATCATCCTGGTAGATCTTATGTTTATTTTTAAAACTTAGCCTTTTTTGCTTTCTTTTTCCGGCACTGCAAATTCGATAGGTGAAGAATACATGATCGCAACATTTTTGCCTTTCATTTGCGCTGGTTTCATTTTAGGGAGATTTTTTATTACCCGGTTCGCTTCGTTTTGCAAGGCTTCTCTTTTTTCGGAATCATCTGCTAAAGATCTGGACCGTACTTTATGAACCTCTCCGTTTTCATCAATTTTGAACTGGACAATGATTCGTGTCCTTCCTTCAATATTCAGTTTTTTCCCCAGGCCAGTGTTGAAATTTGTATTTACATGATTGGTGATCTTTTCCACCGTACAATCTTTTAATTGATCTCCCTTAAGATTTTCACATCCCGGGTAAGCCGGAGCCTCATCTACTACCGCGAAGGGAATGGCATCCTCTTCGAAGGATCCTTCTTTTTCCTGGCAGAATCCGGAAAGACTTAACAGGGAGAGACAAAATGAAAGAATGAGACTTGTATTTAAATTTTTCATAATAAGATTTTTTAAGATTATTCAGCTACCTGAAAGGCAATTGGTAAAGTATACATCACACTAACCGGTCTACCGTTTTGTTTTCCCGGAATCATATCGGGGATTTTGGCGATAACCCGTTTAGCTTCTTCTTCTAGTTCAGGATGGTCAGCTCTTGCTTTTATATCTACGATTTTTCCGGTTTCATCTATTCTGAACATTACAATCACCCGGTTAACTCCGGTAAGACCTAATTTTTCTCCAAGAGAGGTATCGAAATTTTTATTGACAAAAAGGGAGATTTCTTTAGAAGTACAATTTCTTCTCGCATCGTCAACCCATTGGTCACATTCTTGAAATGCCGGTACTTCGTCTATTACAGCAAAAGGCACTTCAGATTTACCGTCATACATGCTATTGTCAGGTTTTCCTTCTTGCTGAATATTGTTTTTTTCAGGAGCATATAGGTTCATATACATAGTATATTCCTGGCCATTCTTTTTAGATACTTCCATTTTTTCATATCCTTCCGGAACTTCTTCAGATCTTGAATGAACCGAGTAATTAATTTTATCTCCTTCATAGTCAATAGTTGCCCAACTCACATAATCGGGATTTTTAAAAAGGAAATCTTCATATTTCTCATGAACTCGTTGTTTAGACGGGGACATTTCTTCCCCTTTATCCAGGGTGTAACTGTATTGAGATAATGAAGAATCTAAATCATCATTTTTCAGTTCATCTGAACAGGCCACATAAGTAAGCATGCTCAGCATTAACGGAACAATTAGAAGGAACTTGAATTTCGATAGTTTTGATGATTTGTTTTTCTGTAACATGAGTATTCGTTTTTTGATTAATGAATGATTAAAAAATTGATTGATAAATGAAATATTCTGAGTGCTGAAAACGGTATTCAGCAACTGCTGATAATATGATTGCTTGTCGGTGGTCTTCACCACTTCATCATCTGCGATGAACTCGTGCAGCCCGGCGATGCGTGACTGGTAGATATAGACAAGCGGGTTAAACCAGAAGATGATCTTCATGATCTCAAAAAAGATGAGATCCAGGCTGTGTTTGTGTTTTACATGTACCAGTTCATGAGAAAGGATCTGGTTTTTCTCATTTTCAGAAAGCTGATCTCCTAGGAAAATGGTATAGAAAAACGTACAGGCGATATTAGAATTTGGTACTTCGATGATCTTAAAATCCTTCTCTTCGGTAATTTTTCTGAATCGGAAAAGCCGGTTCAGGCTATGATATTTTTTCAGGAAAAGGAAGAAGCTCACTGCGAATCCAACCAGGTAGCTAAGAAGCCACCAGTTTATCTCCATTCCGGAGTTTGCTTTCGCAGCGGTCTCAGTGCCAATTTCAGTAGCAGGTTTATTACCTATAAATACTTCAGGCAACAAGATGCCGGTGTTCTGGGGTACGGCTTCTACCAGAAATTCCAGTTTCAAAAAGGGGATGAGAAATGCCAGAACTGGAGTAGCCAGTAAATAAAGCCGGTTGTAATTGAAAAAAGTTTCATTTTTCAGGAAAATCTCGAAAACGAGTAAAAATCCCAGCTGAAATAATATGACTTCTATTATATATGTATACATCACTTATCTTTTTCTTTATCGATCTCCTTTAAGATCTTTTCCAGCTCCTGCGTACTTAGATCGTTCTTCTTCATAAAAAATGAAACCATACTTTTAAACGAACCATTGAAGTAGTTGTTCATCAATTGATTGATGCTTTGGTTGCTGTAGGTCTCTTTTTCAAGTTTAGGGAAATAGATATATCCCTTTCCCTTCTGGCGATGATCTACAAATCCCTTGCTCTCCAGTATCCTCACAATGGTAGAAACCGTGTTGTAAGCAGGTTTTGGCTCGGGCATATGTTCTATAATTCCCGCAACATTCGCTTCTTTAAGCTCCCATAAGATCTGCATGATCTCTTCTTCTGCTTTGGTGAGTTGTTTCATTTTTATGAATTTGTTTCTGCTAATATAAACTAATTATTTAGTTTGAACTAATCTTTTAGTTTAAAAATGTTCTGAAGTTGATTATATTCGTTAATCAAAATTGAAAAATGGAAATAATCTTATTAGTTGTTGCCGGCGCATTTATGATCCTGGGAGTATTAGGAAGTTTTTTACCGGTACTTCCCGGTGTGCCTTTAAGTTGGATAGGTTTGCTAATATTTTACCTGATCCCCGGTATAGAAATGAATTATCTTTTTCTGGCGATAACTTTGGCCGTGACTATAATAATTTATGTTTTAGACCTGGTAATCCCGGCACTGGGCACCAAAAGATTTGGTGGTAGCAGGAAGGGGATGATAGGAGCCACTATAGGTTTGATCGTGGGGATATTCGCGCCGATTCCTTTCGCTATTTTAATTGGTCCTTTTGTTGGAGCATTTATTGGTGAGATTATAAATAAAAGTGATTCCAGAACTGCCGGAAAAGCAGCTTTTGGATCTTTCGTGGGTTTGCTGGCCTCCAGTTTTATGGAGTTTATCGTGACCTTCGCCTTTCTTATTCTTTTCCTTTATCAATTCTGGACCTATAAAGCACTCATTTTCTAGAGACTGTTAATTTTCAGAAACCTTTAATTAGCCTTACTTTTGCGAAAAATATCAAAGTGATGCTGGATTTTATTATTGTAGGTGCTGCACAGGCCGGTTTGGCCATGGCTTACTATCTTAAAGAGCAGGGGAAAGATTTCCTGGTCGTGGATAAGGAGTCAGAGATTGGTGCATCCTGGCTTAATAGATGGGATTCGCTAACTTTGTTTACTCCTTCAGAATTCAATAATATGCCCGGGATGGAGTTTCCGGCAGAAAAAGGTCATTATCCTTCCAAGACCGAGGTTGCAAAATATTTTAAAGATTACGTTGAAGAATTTGATTTTCCAATTCAGCTGAACACCCTTATTGAAAATATATCAAAAGAGTCCGGTCATTTTATTCTGAAGAGTCCGCAGGGTGATCTTGAAGCCAGGAACGTGGTTATCGCCACCGGACCTTTTCATATTCCTTATACACCTCCATTTTCTAAAAAGATAGACGAGGATATTTTCCAGATACATAGTAATTATTACAAGAATCCGAATCAACTTCAGGAAGGTAAGGCGATGGTAGTTGGTGCTGGAGATAGCGGATTCCAGATCCTTGATGAGGTTTCTCAGGATGACCGCGGTGTTTATTTTTCGGGTACCACAGATGTAAAAGTGCTTCCGCAGGAAATATTAGGGAAGACCTTATGGTGGTGGTTCACAAAATCTGGATTCTTGAGCTTTAGCAGGGATACCTGGCTGGGGAGAAAGATCTCTAAATCCAGGCAGCCGGTGATTGGAACTCCGGTAAAAGAAATTCTGGAAAGAGACAATGTGGAGCCGGTAGGAAAAACAAAGAATGCCGAAGGAGAGTTAATAGTAACCGAAAAGAAAAAGATCAAGGATCTGAGGAATATCATCTGGGCAACTGGTTACAGGCCCAATTTCAGCTGGATTGAAGGTTTGGAGCTGGCCAAGAATGGTTATCCCGAGCATTACCGGGGTGTTAGTAATATTGAAGGGCTTTATTTTATTGGATTGCCGTGGCTACATACCAGGGGCTCTGCTACTTTAGGCGGAATAAAAAAGGATGCAAAATATCTTTCAGAATACATTATTAAAAACGGAAGCAATTAATAATATAAGTGTGGTTTAATTCTGTATTTTAACAAATATTGTGTAAATTTATAAGGGTATAGGTTAAAACTATACCCTTATTTTTTTCGTAAATATTTGATATGCGTCTTACCCTGTTTCTAATATTGACGATTCTATGTTCGAATTTTAATTCGATCAATGCCCAATTCTATCAAACAACTTCAGCAAAAATTAGTTTTTTTTCATCTGCACCTGTAGAGGATATTGAGGCGGTATCTACAGAAGGTATTTCGGTTATCAATTCTAAAAATGCAGCTATTTCTTTTAAGGTAAAGATGAGGTCTTTTGAATTTGAAAAGTCCTTAATGCAGGAGCATTTTAATGAAAATTATGTGGAAAGTGAAAAATTTCCGGAAGCGAGTTTTAAAGGTGAAAGCAGTAGTTCCATTGATCTGGAATCGACAGTTCCTCAAAACATCGTTTTCAAAGGAGATTTTACCGTGCATGGCGTTTCCAGGAAAAGGGAACTTCCCGCGACCATTACGATGCAGAATAATGGTAAAACCTTGACACTGGAATCCCGATTTGAGGTGGCCTGTAAAGATCATGATATTAAGATCCCCAAGATACTGTGGGAGAATATTGCCGAAGTTATAGAGGTAACTGTAAATGCCAATTATCAAATTATTACACAATGAAAAGAATTTTACTGATTCCGGTTTTTTTGATCTGCGCTATAATTCAGGCTCAGGATGTAGATAGTATCATGGCAGATATTTCTGAAGAAAAAGACTATAAAGTTCAGGCTACATTCAAAAGTCCGCGACTTGTTCTATTGCAGACCAATGAGACTCAAAAGGCGAAGAATCTCGCTTTTTGGGTAGGGCATAGGTTTGGAGATATTGGCGGTGAGTTTGGAGGTTCGAATACTTTATTCGGTCTGGATATCGCAACCGATCTTTATCTGGGGTTTGATTATGGAATTACCGATGCTTTAACGGTTGGAATAGGCCGAAGCAAGTATAATGAATCCTATAGCGGACTTGTGAAGTACAGGTTGCTTTGGCAGGAAGAAAATGGGTTGCCGCTTTCTGTTACTTTATTCGGCCAGAGCAGTTGGATTACCCGCGAGCCTTTCTCCAGAAATGAATTTGATAAGGAATCTGATAGGATCTCACATTTTTTTCAGGTGATTCTGGCAAGAAAATTTAGTCCGGGAGTTTCTTTGATGCTTAACCCTGGTTTTTTGATACGGCCTGAAGCTCAAATTCAGGATTTTGAAGATTCAGAAAATCTTTTTGCGCTTGGATTTGGTGCAAGGGTAAAGATCTTTAAAAGAATTTCGATTATAGCAGATTATACCATAGTAAACGGTTTAAGCAGGCCAGATGATCTGCAAACAGATTATTACAATCCGTTTGGAGTAGGCGTGGAAATAGAGACCGGCGGCCATGTTTTTGCGTTAAACTTCCAGAATTCCCAGGCTATAATAGCTAATAATTTCATACAGAATACCACAAAAAGCTGGTCTGACGGTGGAGTAAGGTTTGGATTTATGATATCGAGAAATTTCAATCTGGGTCCAAAGAAAATAAGTAACTGAATTTTGATTTAATAAAGGCGTAATTATGAAAAGAGGTGAATTTTTGGTTAAAGGAGTCTTGTTAGCCTGTTCCGGGGCATGTGCCTTATCTGCATGTAGTTCCAGCGATGATGGTGGTGGAACTACCAATCCTCCGGGAAATGGAGGTGGGCCAACCACGGTATCGGTGAACTTATCAAGCCTGGCAGATATAGGTGATCAGGTTACTAGCAGCGGAGTTTTGTTCTTTCGTATTGGTGAAGGTAATACTTCGGCCGATTTCGTTGCTACAGAAGCTGTTTGTCCGCATCAGGGTGGTCAATTAGTTTGGGTAGAAGATGAGGGGTATATTGAGTGCCAGCTGCACTTTTCCCGTTATGAGGAAGACGGAGATGTAATTCGTGGTCCTCAGGGTGAATCTGGAACCACCAGGAGTTTAAGGGTGTATTCAACCTCCATAAGTGGTGGAAGCATTACTGCAACGGTAAGTTAGAAGAGGTTAATATCCAGTTGGATTTTTCCGGAGTATCTCCGGCAAAGAACTTATTGGTTTTTAGGACCTGGTAGTTTTATCATTCTGCTTTCTTCTATTACTTTTGCAGCTATGATAATTACAGATACCCATACACATTTATATAGCGATGCCTTCGATGAGGATCGCAAAGCAGCTATCCAGAAAGCTATAGATAATAATATCAAAAGATTTTTTATCCCGGCCATAGATTCTGAAACCACTCAGAGTATGTATGAGCTGGAAAAGGCTTTTCCAGATAATGTCTTTTTAATGATGGGGCTTCACCCAACGCATGTAAAGGAGAATTTTGAAGAAGAACTTAAACATGTAGAGGAGGAGCTGGATAAAAGAAAATTCTACGCCGTTGGGGAGATCGGGATAGATCTTTACTGGGATAAATCTACCCTGGATATTCAGAAGGAAGCTTTTAAAAGACAGATCCAGATGGCAAAAGACAGGGATTTGCCTATAGTCATCCATTGTCGTGATGCCTTTGATGAGATCTTTGAAGTGCTGGAAGAGGTGAAAGACGACAAGCTCTTCGGTATTTTTCATTGTTTCACCGGAAACCTGGAACAGGCCAAACAAGCGCTTTCTTATAATATGAAACTGGGAATCGGTGGAGTGGTTACTTTTAAGAATGGCGGAGTAGATAAATTTATTAGCGAGATCCCATTGGAGGAGATCGTTCTGGAAACAGATTCACCTTACCTGGCACCGGCGCCTTTCCGCGGAAAAAGAAATGATCCCGTATATATTCTAAAAGTTGTTGAAAAGCTGGCCGCCTTATATGATTTACCAATTGAAGAAGTAGCTGAGATAACTACAAAAAACTCAAAGGAAGTTTTCGGAATTTAAAGCTGTTAAAGAGATTTTTTGTTCATTTGTCAAAATAATTTTGGAATAGGTGCGAAATTTTGATGATATAAGATTTTATAAGGATGAAGAGGTTAATGCGGCCTTGAAGGAGTATGTGAATCATCCTATGGTAAAAGCCTTGCTACAGTTCACTTTTCCTGAACTAAAGTTCAGCGATATTCAGGCAATTGTTGAGGAATGTCACTCCATTGAAGATTTTCAAAGTAAAGTGATCTACCTGAGTGTTGAAAAGGTACTGGAAAAAACAAGCGAAGGTTTAAGTGATAATGGTTTTGATGAGCTGGATCCTTCAGAATCCTATTTTTATATTTCCAATCACAGGGATATCATTCTCGATACTTCCCTGATTAATTACAATCTTTATAATCACGACCTGGTAATGACCGCTTCGGCGATCGGTGATAACCTGGTGCAGAAGCCTTTTTTAATGGCTCTGTCTAAATTGAACCGGAATTTTCTGGTGCTTCGTAACCAGAGTCCGCGGGAAATGCTGAAAAGTTCTATGAAACTTTCAGAATATATCAGGACTCTTTTGCTGGAAGAACAACGTTCAGTATGGATGGCTCAGAGGGAAGGAAGAACTAAAGATGGGAATGACTTTACTCAGCAAGGTGTTCTAAAGATGCTGGGAATGGCTAAAGGAGATATGGATATTCTCGATTATTTCGCCAAGCTGAAGATCGTGCCGGTTGCGATTTCGTATGAGCTGGATCCTACAGATATGCTGAAGATGCCTGAAGTTCTCGCCAAGAGGATGAAAGAGGAGTATAAGAAAACAGCCAACGAAGATTTTAATAGTATCATGCAAGGCGCGATGGGCCAGAAAGGTCGAATCCAGATCAACGCAGGGCAGGTGCTCACTTCAGAGGATTTTGATGCTATAAGAGCAAAGGATCTTTCTATTAATGAGCAATTGAAAGAAGTTGCTACTTTAATAGATAATGCCATTTACAGAAATTATAAACTTTGGCCTGCGAACTATATCGCCTATGATTTATTAAAGAACGATACCAGGTTTGAAGATAACTATACCGAAAAAGAAAAAAGACAATTCGATCGCCGTGTAGCCAGGAGAGTAGATGTAAAGAATCCTTTGGCGCTGAACAGCTACTTGTTAATGTATGCGAATCCTGTGATCAATAAAATGTCTTTGAATGAAGAATAACTCCAGAATACTGCTTATTTATACCGGTGGTACCATTGGTATGATCAAGGATTATGATTCCGGAGCATTAAAAGCTTTCAACTTCGACGAGCTTTTGCAGAATATTCCGGAATTAAAGATCCTGGAACATGAAATAGAAACTTTGAGTTTCGAGAATCCTATAGATTCTTCTAATATGAATCCCGCTTACTGGGAGCTTATAGCCAAAACCATCAACGATCATTATGATCTTTATGACGGATTTGTGGTTTTGCATGGAAGTGATACCATGTCTTACACGGCATCTGCCTTGAGCTTTATGTTCGAAAATCTTACAAAACCCATCATTTTTACGGGTTCACAATTGCCAATTGGAGATCTTAGAACAGACGCAAAAGAAAATTTAATTACCAGTATACAGATTGCCGGGCTTCAAAAGAATGGCAGGCCTGTAATAACGGAAGTGGGTTTATATTTTGAATATAAGCTCTACCGGGCCAATAGAACGACCAAGGTAAATGCGGAGCATTTTCAAGCGTTTGCTTCCATGAATCATCCTGCTTTGGCGGAGTCTGGAGTATATTTATCTGTAAATTATAAGTCTTTATGGAAGCCAAACCGAAAACAAAAGACTAAATTACATACTGGATTCGATAATGAGGTGCTTGTTTTGAAGATGTTTCCCGGTATAACAGAAAGTACGGTGGAGCATATTCTTTCCAAGGAAAACCTCAAAGGAGTGATCCTTGAAACCTATGGTAGCGGTAATGCGCCAAATGCACCCTGGTTCCTGAATATTTTGAAAAGGAAGATCCAGGACGGGCTAAGAGTAGTGAATGTAACCCAGTGTATTGGAGGTAGCGTGACCATGGGGCAATATGAGACCAGTGTTGGCTTAAAGAAGGTAGGAGTAGTGTCTGGAAAGGACATAACTACAGAGGCTGCAATATCAAAGTTGATGTATTTATTGGGGAAAGATTTATCTCCTAAGGTGTTCAAGACGATCTATGAAACTTCTTTAAGAGGGGAAATGTCCTAAAATTAACGGGATGTACTTGACGGGCAAGTTTTTTTTTTGTTATTTGCCGCCCCTAAACAAATACAGAGAGGTGGCCGAGTGGTCGAAGGCGCACGCCTGGAAAGTGTGTATACGTCACAAGCGTATCGAGGGTTCGAATCCCTTCCTCTCTGCTAAGTGTTTTATTAAAAATAATTTATATCTTTAACCCTTTAACTAATTAAATTAAGACAAACAGTAATGAAAAGATTATTTTCTATTTTGGTAATCGCCGCGATTACGGTTCTTGGGGCCTACAATCTACAGGCGGCTAACAGCGCGAATACTTTGCCAGGAACGATTGTGACCTTTGTACAAGATGACGAGGAAACAGCAGCCGGTGATGATTTGGAAGAAGAAGAACTTGGTTTTCACCAGGAACTTAAAAAACGTTTCATCGAAGGTGGTCCTGCCTTTATGGGGATCGTTCTATTGTGTTTAATTCTTGGTCTGGCTATCGCCATTGAGAGAATTATCTTTTTAAATCTTTCAACAACTAACACTAAGAAGCTTGCTCAGAACGTTGAGGACGCTCTTAACAGTGGTGGTATCGAAGCGGCTAAGGAAGTTTGTAGAAATACAAAAGGACCTGTTGCTTCTATCTATTATCAAGGTCTAGACAGAGCTGACGAAAGTATTGAAGCTGCTGAAAAAGCGGTTGTTGCTTACGGAGGTGTTCAAATGGGACAACTTGAAAAGAACGTATCTTGGGTTTCTTTATTTATCGCATTGGCTCCTATGCTTGGATTCATGGGTACTGTAATCGGGATGATTCAGGCCTTTGACCGTATTGAAGCAGCTGGAGATATGCAGCCGTCACTTGTGGCAGGAGGTATTAAAGTAGCACTTCTTACTACAGTATTTGGTTTGATCGTTGCGATTATTCTTCAGATTTTCTACAACTATATCATTGCTAAAATAGACAGTATCGTTAACGATATGGAAGACGCGTCTATTCTACTTATCGATATGTTAGTAGCTTACAAGAATAAAAAAAGAATCTAAGACAAACTAAATTATGAGCTTACATAAAATATTAAAATATCTGGCACTAGCTCTTGGTGTGGTAGGTATGATCCTTCTGGGAAGGATTATCGCCACCGGAGATGATGCCATTAAAGCCTCGGCAGACCTGCAAGGGAGTCATTTAGACCCTTACATGTGGATTGCTTATTTGGTTCTAGCTGCAGTCGTTGTACTAGTTGCAATATTTGTGATCGTAGGTTTATTCAGAGGTAATATTAAGAACACAATCATTGCTATAGGATCATTTTTAGTGATCGTAGTTATCGCTTATGTGTTAAGTGATGGTACAGCAAAGGAACTTAAGGACGGTAGCATGCTTTCAGCATCTGGTGATCATTGGGTTGGAGCAGGTTTAATTACTTTCTACATCCTTGCCGGAATAGCTATCGCTGCGATGGTATTCTCTGGAATTAAAAAATTGGCTAAATAATATGGCAAAGAGATCAGCACCGGAAGTTAACGCCGGGTCTATGGCAGATATCGCCTTCTTACTTCTAATCTTTTTCCTGGTAACTACTACCATTGAAACAGATAGCGGGATAAGCAGGAAGTTACCGCCATGGCAACCTGAAGACGTTGAGCCTCCGGTTATTAAACAAAGAAACATCTTTACCGTACTGGTGAACAGTAACAACCAGTTGCTGGTAGAAGATGAAGACATGGAACTTTCAGAATTGCGTGAAGCAGCTGTTGAGTTCTTAGATAACGGTGGTGGTACCGGTGATGAAGCTTGTAGCTTTTGTCAGGGCGCCAAAGATCCTAACTCTTCGGTGAATCCTCAGAAAGCTATTATTTCTCTGGTTAACAACCGTGGTACAGAGTACGGAACATATATCGCTGTACAGAACGAACTTGTAGCTGCCTACAATCAGCTAAGAGATCGTGAAGCTCAGAGAATGTATGGAATGTCTTTTACTCAAATGGAGAAAAATTACAACGATCCAAACTATAACGGCAACAAAGATGCCCTTAAAGAAAAGATCGATGTGATCACAGATATGATTCCACAGAAATTATCTGAAGCTGAACCAACAAGCTAGAGAGCTATTAACAAACGAAAACGACTTTAATTATGTCTAAATTTAAAAAGAAGAAGTCTGGAGATTTGCCTGCGATTAGTACGGCATCTTTACCTGATATCGTTTTTATGCTCTTATTTTTCTTTATGGTTGCAACAGTAATGCGTCAGAACACTCTGATGATCGAAAACAAATTACCGTTTGCGGACCAGGTTGAGAAACTTGATAAGAAAGATTTGATCATGTATATCTATGCAGGGAAACCAAGCAAGAGATACCAGGCTCAATATGGAACAGAAGCACGTATTCAGTTAAACGATAAATTTGCTAGTGTTGAAGAAGTACAGCAATTTATCTATTCTGAAAGAGAGTCTAAAAGAGAGGAATTGGTTCCTTATCTAACAACTGCCTTAAAGGTAGATGAAGAGACTAATATGGGGCTTGTTTCAGATATTAAACAAGAATTGAGAAAAGCTGAAGCACTTAAGATCAACTACACTACTGTAGTTGGTGATGCGATGCAAAACGTTGAATAATCTTTTCGATTTAATTATATAAAGCATCCTGTCTGGGTAAAATCAGACAGGATGTTTTTTTATATTTAAACTCCAGATTTAAAAACAATGACCGGTAAAAAAATAATCCTGATACTTCTATTTGTATTGCCTTTGCTATCAAATTCGCAGGAGGATGAAGACCGGTATAAAATTCCCGATACCATTCCCTTTACCATAGATAGTTTGTACAGGGAAGACCAGTTCTACGCTGGGTTTCATTTTAATCTTATTACTAATAGGCCCTCAAACATTTCCCAGGAGAGCTTCTCTGGAGGTTTAAATCTTGGCTTCATTAGAGATTTCCCTTTGAACCATAGGAGAAATGTGGCTATTGGGGTTGGCTTAGGCTGGTCGATCAATACTTATGGGCAGAATCTGTTCATTGGTAAGAATGAGGACGGTTCTACTGTTTTCCAAAGCCTGGATGATGAAGTAGATTACAGCACGAACAGGTTTACCACTCAACTGGTAGAAGCCCCAATAGAGTTCAGGTGGCGTACTTCTACACCTCAGACCTATAAATTCTGGCGAATCTACGGTGGATTTCGCTTAGGATATATTTATCATTTTAGAAGCCGTTACCTGGATGACAATCAAGAGATCATTGTGAATGATGTTTCTGAATTAGATAGATTTAGATTAGGAACAACTTTTACCTTTGGGTATAACACCTTTAATTTCCAATTCTACTATGCCTTAAATCCATTTTTTAAGGACGTTGCAGTAGATGGCAACTCTATCGACCTTTCTACCCTTAAAATAGGTCTGACATTCTATATTCTGTAAACCAAAAACTGAACATAAGTATCTGGGGTACCAGGCCGGTAATAAAGCCTAACATTAATTCCCATTTAGTATGCGCTTTGTAGTATAAGCGTGAGGAAGCGCTTAGTCCCGCCGCAACGATCAGGAAGCTTATCGTGTATATAAAGTACAGGTGAAAGTAAAAACAGAAGCCTATAACGAACATTAAGAGACCTGCTATTCCAACCATATGCAGGCTCATTTTGATCTTGAGCCAGGTAAAGATAAAAGCTATGGCTGTAGAAATAAGAATACCCGCAAAGTAGTAGAACAGGGCAGGATAATTATAGATGTTAAGCACCTGGTTAAGTACCATCAAACTTAACATGATAAAGAAGAAAAGCGGCCATTTTCTTTCCTCAACTTTATCCAGGAAAATACTCTCTGCCTTACCCAGGTTTTTAAGCAGGAAATAAAACACCACAGGAATGAATATAGTGATAATGGCAATGGCTAATAACTTTGCTTTAATGATCTCCTGTGGAAAGAATCTTGGGGTAAAAAGAAAATAAAAAAGACTTCCGGCAAAGGGCATCCATAGCGGGTGAAATAAAAAAGAGGCAAGCTTAAGTAGTATTCTCATTAAATTTCTTTGCGTAATCTGGCAACCGGAATGTCTAACTGTTCCCTGTATTTTGCAACGGTTCTTCTGGCAATAGGATATCCTTTATCCTTTAAAACTTTCGCTAGCTTTTCGTCTGTTAATGGTTTTCGCTTATCCTCTTCTTCGATAGACATTTCCAAAATCTTCTTGATCTCCCTCGTAGAAACATCTTCTCCCTGGTCATTTTTCATGGATTCAGAGAAAAACTCTTTTATGAGTTTTGTTCCGTATGGGGTGTCTACATATTTTGAATTCGCTACCCTGGAAACAGTGGAGACATCCATTTCGATCTCATCTGCAATATCCTTAAGGATCATTGGTCGCAAGTTTCGCTCATCCCCGGTAAGAAAATACTCTTTCTGATAGTTCATGATAGAACTCATCGTCACCATTAAGGTTTGCTGGCGTTGTTTGATGGCTTCTATGAACCATTTAGCGGCATCCAGTTTTTGCTTGATGAACATTACCGCATCCTTCTGTGCTTTCGTTTTTTCCTTGGACTCCTTATAGCCTTTAAGCATATTATTGTAGTCCCTGGAGATATGCATTTCGGGAGCATTTCGCCCGTTTAGGGTAAGTTGCAATTCACCGTCTTCGATCTTTATGGTAAAGTCCGGGATCACATGTTCTACCATCCTGGTATTTCCAGAATAGGCACCTCCCGGTTTAGGATTCAAATGCTCGATCACTTCAATGGCATCCCTAAGCTCATCCTCGGTGATGTCGTGTCTCGAAAGTAATTTGGTATAATGTTTCTTGCTGAAATGGTCAAAAGACCTTTCCATAATATCCTTGGCGAGTTCGACCTGTTTAGTGGGCTCTTTTCGGTTTAGCTGAATGATAAGACATTCTTCCAGACTTCTTGCTCCAACACCGGCAGGATCCAGTTTCTGAACCTTTTTAAGAACCTTTTCTACAGTCTCTTCGTCTGTATATATGTTCTGGGTAAAAGCCAGGTCGTCTACAATATCCTGAACGCTACGGCGTATATAACCGCTTTCATCAACGCTTCCTACCAGGAATTCTGCGATCTCCTCTTCGGTTTCTTCAAGTCTTACCGTGCTCAACTGTGTTTTGAGGTGCTGGGTAAAAGAGGTCCCGGCGGCATAAGGCACCTGTCTGTCTTCGTCGTCTGCACTGTAGTTATTAGCATTTAGGCGATAACTTGGGATCTCATCGTCACTTAGATATTCATCAACATCGATATCTGTTTCTATGGTCTCGCTATCATAATCATCTTCAGGAGTATTCTCATTTCCCAGATCTTCATATTCATCAATTTTTTCCTCTTTACCGTCTTCTAAAGCCGGATTTTCCTCAAGTTCCTGCTTGATCCTTTGTTCAAATGCCTGGGTAGGTAATTGAATAAGTTTCATGAGCTGGATCTGCTGGGGAGATAGCTTTTGGGATAATTTGAAATTTAATTGTTGCTTCAGCATAAATTTTACGTCTCTAACAAAAATAAGGAAAATACAGGCCAACTCATCTTTGGCACAGCTAATGTTAGTGGTAAAATTTTGTTAATACACCCTGTAATTACTCAGGTTTCTGAATCTCTTCGGTAACTCCAGTTTCAGGTTCATTTCTATTTTGGTTACCGGGTGAGAGAAGTATATTCCTCCGGAAAAAAGAAAGAGATTCTTATTCTTGAAATAATCATTTTCTTTGATCCCGTAAATTTTATCACCAACAATAGGATGCCCATTTCTGCTTAAATGTATCCTTATTTGATGTGTCTTTCCTGTTAACGGTTTTGCTTCGACAAGCGTATATGAATCATTGAAAATTTTGAAAAATTTCTGTGGTTTGACCAAAGTCGTAGCCGGTTTTTCTTCTATTTCTGAATCCAGATTTAGATCGTTCTCCAGTTTCCCATGCACCAGGGCAAAATAGATCTTGGCGATTTTCTTTTCGGCAAAATCCTGCTGAAGCTTTATCAGGGAATTCCTGGTTTTGGCGCAAAGGAGGATTCCGGCGGTGGGGTTGTCTAATCTGTGGGCGGGTAGAGGATAGGGTAGCGCATCGATTTCTTTAGATCTCGAAAGATTATGCGGTAAGGCATTTTCTATGGTCTTGAAAAAATTCCCGCTGGTAGGAAATCCCGCGGGTTTATGCACCACGGCGATATGTTCATCTTCAAACAATACCTCCAGGTCAAGCTTAAAGATCTTCTTCATGGGAAATTCAGGTTGTAAAAGGTCAATTTTCTGGCCTTCTTTAATCCAGTCGGCAGTGGATGCTTTTTGACCATCTATGAGGAGCAAACCCTTTTTGATCGCTTTTTTAAGTCCGCTGCGGGTTTGTATGGTAGTAAAAACAGAAACCGCATATTCCTGCAACCTTATTTCTTCTGAGATTGCAGGAACTATATGCGTTTCTAGTATTTTCAAAAAATTAAAATTCTGCGTTCTGTGGAGTCCTTGGGAAAGGAATTACATCACGAATGTTACCCATTCCGGTAGTGAATTGTACCAGTCTTTCGAAACCTAATCCAAAACCACTGTGCACACAGGTTCCAAACTTGCGGGTGTCAAGATACCACCAAAGTTCTTCCTCAGGAATGTCCAGTTCGGCCATCTTTTCCTTAAGTACGTCCAGGCGTTCTTCACGCTGGCTTCCTCCAACGATCTCACCAATTCCAGGGAATAGGATATCCATAGCTCTAACCGTCTTACCATCCTCATTAAGCCTCATGTAGAAGGCCTTGATGTTTGCTGGGTAATCAAAAAGAATTACAGGACATTTAAAGTGTTTTTCAACTAAATATCTTTCGTGCTCACTTTGCAGGTCAGCACCCCATTCTTCAATGATATAATTGAACTTTTTCTTCTTGTTTGGCTTCGAGTTTTTAAGGATCTCGATAGCCTCGGTATAACTAACTCGCTTAAAGTTATTCTCCAGTACGAAGTTTAGCTTTTCCAGAAGATTCATATCGCTTCTATCTGCCTTTGGCTTAAGCTTGTCTTCATTTTCCTGTCTTTCGGCAAGGAATTCAAGATCTTCTTTACAGTTCTCGATAATGTATTTTAATACATATTTTATGAAGTCTTCAGCAAGGTCCATGTTCCCATCAAGATCACAAAAAGCAACTTCAGGTTCTATCATCCAGAATTCAGCCAGGTGACGGGAAGTATTAGAATTTTCAGCTCTGAAGGTAGGTCCAAAGGTATAAACCTGTCCTAAACCTAAAGCGAAAGTTTCAGCTTCCAGCTGGCCAGATACGGTAAGATTGGTCTCTTTTCCGAAGAAATCTTCTTTATAATTGATGCTGCCATCTTCGTTCTTAGAAGGATTTTTAAGATCCATCGCGGTTACTTTGAACATTTCACCCGCACCTTCGGCATCACTTCCTGTGATTATAGGAGTGTTTACATAGAAGAAATTCCTGTCCTGGAAATATTTATGTACCGCAAAAGACAGTCTGCTTCTTACTCGCATCACAGCGCCAAATGTATTGGTACGAACACGCAAATGTGCCTGTTCACGAAGTTTTTCCATACTATGCTTCTTAGGAGAAAGAATAGTAAGCTTAACTTCTTCGGGATTGGCGTCGCCAAGAATTTCAATTTCTGAAACTTCAATTTCTTCACGTTGCTGGCTACCCTGACTCTCTTTCAAGGTCCCTTTCACAGAGATCGCTGCTCCTACATTAATCCTTTTGATTATCTCCTCATCGGTATTTTCAAAATCGATAACACATTGTAGGTTTTTTAGGGTTGAACCATCATTAAGGGCGATAAACCTATTGCTCCTGAAAGAGCGTACCCAACCTTGAACATGGTATTCCTGTAAAAACTGATCGCTTTTCAGTATTTCAGCGATTTTTGCTTGTATCATTTAGTTGAAATTTAGAAAAAAACAAAGATAGTTTTTCGCCTGAAGCTTAGCAAGCAGGCTGTTTTTAATAATATTTTTTAATTCTTACGATCTGTTATACTGTACTCTTTTTCATCTTCTTCGGTCTCGATGATCTTCATGGCCGGTTCTTTTAAAACCTTCTTGTTGGCGATGCTTCTTTCCAGAGATAAAAGTAAAGAAGGCAGCAACAACAGGTTGGCCAGCATGGCGAACAATAGTGTGGCTGAAACGAGACCACCCAGGGCAACCGTTCCACCAAAACTACTAATCATGAATACTGAAAATCCAAAGAACAGGACGATAGAGGTATAGAACATACTTACCCCGGTCTCTTTTAGGGCAGCATAAACCGAACGCTTTATCTTCCAGTTATTAGCCTTTAGTTCCTGTCGGTACTTTGCCAGGAAGTGTATGGTATCATCCACAGAAATACCGAAGGCGATACTAAAAACCAGTATAGTGGATGGTTTTATAGGTACACCAAGGAATCCCATGACTCCTGCTGTTACCAGTAAGGGTAATAGGTTTGGTACTAAAGAGATAATGATCATTCTAAAACTCCTGAACATCCAGGCCATTAAAATGGCGATTAGAATGATGGCCAGCCCCAGGGAAATGATAAGGTTCTTTACCAGGTAATTGGTCCCTTTCTGGAAAAGCAGGGCTTTCCCGGTTATAGAAACATCATACCTGTCTTCAGGGAATATTTTATTTATCTGTGGCAGCAGATCATTTTCGATCTCTTCCATTTTTTCGGTGCCCACGTCTTTCATAAAAGTCGTGATACGTGCATATTGCCCTGTAGAATCTACATAGGACTGCATAATTCCTTCACTGGACGAAAGACTTTTCGCGTAAGGCATTATAAAATTGCGCTCCTGCGAAGAAGGCAACTGATAATATTTTGGATTGCCGTTATAATATGCCTGCTTGGAATATTTCACCAGCCTGTTCACCGAAAGCGGTTTTGAAAGTTCAGGAATGTCCTGGATAAAACTCTCCAGTTCGTCCATCCTTTTCAGGGTTGAGAGTTTCATCACTCCCTTAGGTCTTTTAGTGTCAATAAGAATTTCCAGAGGCATCACCCCGTCGAATTCACTCTCAAAAAATTTCACGTCCTTATAGAAAGCGGTGTTATGCGGCATGTCTTCCAGGATGCTTCCGGAGATCTTGATAGTGTATATACCGATGATGCTTGCAACGAGTAAAACTAGCGAAGTGATGTAGATGGCGATCCTGTGGTTTCTAACCATGTTCTCCATCCAGGCCGTTAGACCACCGATCCACTTTTTAGTTAAGTGTCTTAAGTGCCTATCCTTTGGAGGGTTTAGGTAGCTGTAGATTATAGGAATTATCAGTAAGCTCAATACAAATATAGCGATGATATTTATAGAGGCTACCACTCCAAATTCTCTTAACAACTGACTGTCGGTTAAAATAAAAGTGGCGAAACCTGAAGCCGTAGTAAGGTTCGTTAATAAAGTAGCGTTCCCTACTTTGGTAATAACCCTTTGTAAAGATTTAGCCTGGTTTCCATGCTTTTTGATCTCCTGTTGATATTTGTTGATCAGGAAAATACAGTTCGGGATACCTATCACGATAATTAGTGGAGGGATCAATGCGGTTAGGATAGTGATCTCATAATGCAGCAATCCAATTACCCCGAAGGCCCACATCACCCCGATACAAACCGTGAACATTGAAATTAATGTAGCTCTTATTGATCTGAAAAAGAAAAAGAAGATCAATGAAGTTACCAGTAGAGCGGCCAGGATAAATAATCCAATTTCGTCTACGATATTCTGAGCGTTCAGGGTTCGTATATAAGGCATCCCCGAAACGCGAACGTCAATATCATATTTTTCTTCGAATTCCTGGATTAGCGGGTCCAGTTCTTCCAGAACAAAGATCTTTCGGGCTTTTGTATTCACTAGTTCTTTATTCAGATACATCGCAGATTGGATGGTATTCGAATGCGAACTATAAACCAGGTTCTCGTAAAAAGGCAGCGCTGTAAAAAGCTTTTTTTCAAACTCCTTCAGTTGGGTACTGTCTGGTTCGTTGTCTGGTAAAACCGGCACCATTTCAAAGCGCTTGGGGTCTTCAAACTTTTTAAGTTCCTGAAGACTTGCCGGGGAAATGATATGATCTACTTCTGGATAGGAGGTAAGCTTGCGAGTAAGTTCGTTCCATGCTTTGAACTTTTCAGGCGTAAAAAGTGCCGAATCCTGAACTCCTAATAAAATAAGATTTCCCTCTTCACCAAACTTATTCAGGAAATCATCATAACTGATATTGACCGGATGGTCCTTAGGCATCAGATTGGCTTCCGTATAAGAAAAGCGCATGTTCTTCCATTGTGTAGAAAGTAAGAACGTGGCAACGGCGATCAAAATGATGATGATGATCCTGTTTCTTAGAATAAGGCGGGCGATGGAATTCCAGAATCCAAAGCTGAATATCTTATGCATGGCTTTATTTTAGCGGCGCAAAGTTAGAAAAAAGCTCCTTTAATTAGCTCGTATTAAACGATTAATATTGGGATAATTACAGCTGAAGTTGCAAAGTGAATTTAAAAGCGAAATTCTTTTTGAATCTTTCAAGGTGATATCCCCCGTATCTGTACGCTGCCCCTAGTCCAAAACCGGCAAGGATCTTATTTAATTCAATTCCAGATTCAGCATATCCATGGTTTAGGGTGTTGAAGGCAATATCCTGATGTTTGTCCTGATTGTCAAAATCTCCAATGGCATATCTGGTAATAAAAACCATTTCTGGCTGAAAGCTTTTCGAGATGATAAAAGGTCGCAATTGATGCCTTATGTGAATAGTGGCCTGCCTATCACTAAAGAATTCATTATAGTACATGGTCTCAAAACTATTTCTACCAGCGATCGAAAACCGTCTGAAAACATTTTCCCGGTCTGGATTATTGGGATTTGCATGAAAAGTGTGCGTTAATGGCAGGTCTCCAAAACCATAGTTTCCTTCGAGAATGAATTCTGTTCTGGACCTGTCCAGCCTTTTGATCTCATGTTCAGCCTTAAAACCTATCCTGGTAAAGTTGAAATCGCCTCCAAAACTCGAAAAAGACTGTTCAATCTGTCCTGTGAATTGAGGAAATTCCTTTTCCAGGATGATATTGCTTTCGGGGGTATTCAAAAATTTGGAAAAAGGTCTCCATATAAAAGACAAAGTGGCTTTGGCCAGGTTATATTCCTCGTAGCTTCTACCTTCGTGCAAAAAGCTGTATGCCCTGGTTTGGGTGATCTCTTCTCTCGCAATTTGAAACTGAGTATCTAATTTTGGAGTGATTCGATGTTCCAGTCCGGCTGCATATCTATTATAGGTGTAATAGAAATTGATGTTTACAAAACGTGGAACCAGGATAGCGAAGGTATTTTCTCCCTTTAGATATTTAAAAGAAGCCGCTTCCTGTATGTCTTTTGTGATCGAAAAATTAAGGTTGGTGCCTGTTTTCTTATTCAGGTAGATCTGAGTACCTGCGCTGTATTTTAAAACTTCATCTTTAAAGCCATAAGTCGTATAGCCGTTTAGATTATATTTTTCGCTAAAACGATCGTTGGTGCTTCCGCCAAAACCTAAGCGAATCCCTTCATAATTACTGAACTTGAATATTTTACTAAGGTCAACATTCCAGAAACCTAAGGGGTAGGAGCCCGAAGCCATGGCTTTTTTTACTTCTATCTTGCGTTCAATATTCCCGGCTTTTAGAAGACTATCTACTTTCTTTTCTGTGGCTTTGTCGCGAACGTCGTATTCAAGTTGCCTGTTTGCAGCCCAGAATTCTTCGGGTTTGCTCACTGCAACCTCATTTATGTCTATCTCTGCTCCCGGATTCTCTATTTTTCCAGTATAATCCAGATCGATTTCGTAATTACTGGTAACAGAATTCAGGTAAATATCTCTGGAAATCTCTTCAGAGCCAAAAATAGTGCTTAAGACTCCTTTTTTCTGCTGCACAGCGCCCATCTGTATGGTTCCGCCAAAAACAGCGATTTCTTTTCCCCCTGATCCAGGTCTTATTTTTGTAGACTGTCCAGCAGGGAACCAGAGGTCTTTTTCAGGATAATATTTGTAGGTATGGTTTACCTCTAGCCGGATGGCACCCAGTAATTGAGCTTTTGCTTTCTGTATAGCAAAACTCACGGTATCCAGGTATAAGATACCTTCCAGGCCTGCAACCACTTTTTCACGTTTTGGTTTGAAATAGACCAGGTATGCCGGCCTTTCGGTTGCAGTGGTATCGAGTATCCTGTATTCGTAATTTTTAAAGGCATTATCGGCTAAAGGACCCGCATACTCTGTTTTATAAAGATTATAATCCTTCTTATAAAGTGAAAAAGGATTAATGTCCATCGCCAGTACGTTGTAGACAGGATCTTTAAAACCTGCAGTTCTTAATCCAAGGACCTTTTCTTTTCCGCCCCTTTTTTGATCGTATAAATGTTCTGAAACTCTTTCAGAAAGGTAACCCCTTCCTTCATTGATTATAGTCTGCATCGCCGCCGAAGTGGAGTCAGCGATCATCTCTATATTACCAAGTTCATTATCAATAATAAATTTGGTGTAGGCCTTATATTTAAATCCCGGTAATGCTTTTTCAGGATCGTTCTTCTCCCGGTTTTTAATCGCTTTCTCTATGATGAGATCTGCAGGATTTTTTCCGTCTGAGATCATAACGGTTTGCAGTTGCTCGTAGACCGGCGTCATTCCAACCTGTAAATACCTGGTGTCTTTACTAATCTGAACTTTTAAGGTTTTGTAACCCACATAGGAAAAACGGATACTGTCCAGGTCTTTTTCTAACTGTATCTCGAAACTACCGTCGATATTGGTCAATACCTGGGTGTCTTCACCCAGCTGGATCTCGGCATAAGCAAGAGGTTCCTTGGTTTGCTTATTTATTACCCTACCCGGGATCGTCTGCGCAAACAGGCCCGAACAAAAAAAGAATAAAATTATGAGTAGGGAAGATCGCATTAAGGGTTGTTGCTTATAAAATGATTAAAATAAAAAATGCCGGATCAAATCTGAAGTTATTTCAGATCCAAGCCGGCAATCTTATGTGTTGGAGAGAGCATTAAACGGTCATGATCTCTTTTTCTTTTACTGCAAGAATCTTGTCTATTCTTTCAATATAACTATTGGTTAATTCCTGAACTTCATCTTCAGAAGTTTTCAAAAGATCTTCAGAAATATCAAGTTTTTTAAGTTCCTGATTTGCCTGTTTTCTGTCATTTCTAACACCAACCTTAGCATCTTCAGCTTCAGCTTTTGCCTGCTTGGAAAGTTGTTTCCTTCTTTCTTCGGTAAGTGGTGGTACATTAATGATAACGCTTTCCCCGTTGTTCATTGGGTTGAAACCAAGATTTGCCATCATGATCCCTTTTTCGATCTCCTGGATCATACTCTTTTCAAAAGGCTGAATAGACAGGGTTCTGGCATCTGGAGTATTCACATTGGCAACCTGTTGAAGTGGAGTTTGAGCTCCATAATATTCAACCATTACACTACCAAGCATGCTTGGACTTGCTTTTCCCGCGCGTATATTCGAAAGTTGTTTTTTAAGATGCGAAATGGCTTTTTCCATTCCTTCTTTTGCTTCTTCTAGAATAAATTCAACTTCATCCATTTTATAGTAATTTTCAAGTTCAGATTTATAGGTTCACTTTTGTTCCAACACGCTCACCGGTGGCAACTTTAAGAAGGTTTCCGGGTTTGTTCATGTCGAACACGATTATTGGTAATTCGTTTTCCTGGCTTAAAGTGAAAGCAGTGGTATCCATTACTTTCAAGCCTTTTTTAATAACATCCTCAAATGTAATAAAATCGAATTTAGTCGCTTCTTTATCTTTTTCAGGGTCTGAAGTATAGATTCCGTCTACACGCGTACCTTTTAGAATAACATCGGCTTTGATCTCAATGGCTCTAAGCACTGCTGCAGAATCTGTTGTGAAATATGGATTTCCCGTTCCTCCACCAAAAATAACCACTCTTCCTTTTTCCAGGTGACGTATCGCTTTTCTGCGGATAAAAGGTTCTGCAACCTCGTTGATCTTTATTGCTGATTGTAATCTGGTCTGGATATCGGCATCTTCAAGGGCGCTTTGTAAAGCAAGACCGTTGATCACAGTAGCAAGCATTCCCATGTGGTCTCCCTGCACTCTGTCCATTCCGCGGCTTGCTCCGGCAACCCCGCGAAAAATGTTCCCTCCACCAATAACTATGGCCAGTTCAACACCTTTATCAACTACCGATTTAATTTCTTCTGCATATTCTGCCAGCTTCTCTGGATCAATGCCATATTGGCGGTTTCCCATTAAAGCTTCTCCGGATAGTTTTAAAAGTATTCTGTTGTATTGCATAGCTGATTTTTATTAATCGTTGCAAATATAGCTAATATCTGAATTTGTGAAATATATAGGCATTTTTTTGAGTTGCATTAGGAAGCATTTAATAGAAATTAACTTCTTTTGGCCTTTTACAGCCTTCTAAATTGAACTGATCTGGCTAGATTTTTGATATCTTTGATTACCTATAAACAGATAAAAAAAATTGACCTATGATGGGATATTATATAATTGCAGGACTTATTTTTATAGTAAGTATGTATGTAAGCAACAGGCTTAAGAGTAAATTCAAAAAATACTCTAAAGTTCATTTGCAAAATGGAATGAGCGGTAAGGAAATCGCTGAGAAAATGTTACGGGATAACGGAATAGATGATGTGAAGGTGATCTCTACACCAGGAATGCTTTCAGATCACTACAACCCAGCTAAAAAAACCGTGAATTTAAGTGAAGGCGTATATTCGCAAAGGAATGCCGCTGCCGCAGCTGTTGCAGCCCACGAATGTGGTCATGCCGTACAGCATGCTCAGGCTTACAGCTGGCTGCAAATGAGAAGTAAACTCGTACCGGTGGTAAGTGTAGCTTCTAAATTATCGCAATGGGCTATCTTTGGAGGTCTTATTCTAATGACCATGGTTGGAGTTGGAGTAGGGCAGACTGTTCTTCTTCTGGGTATAATAATGTATGGAATGGGAACACTTTTCAGCTTCATTACTTTACCAGTTGAATATGATGCCAGTAAAAGAGCCCTGGTTTGGCTGGAAACTGAAAATATGCTGACAAGTGCAGAACACGATGCTGCTGAAGATTCTCTTAAATGGGCAGCAAGAACATATGTGGTAGCAGCCGTTGGTTCTTTAGCAACCCTGCTTTATTTCGTAGGGATATTTATGGGAAGAGATTAAATTAAATAGTATATCAATAAAAAAAAGCTGCCCGATAAGGCAGCTTTTTTTTATTTAGATCTTTATTTGCCGGTCTATTTGTTGATTCAGCGATATAAAGGTTTCTGTTCTGGAGACCCCATCAATGGCCTGTATATTCTTATTCAGGACATGCATTAAATGTTCATTATCCCGGCAGAGGATCTTTAAAAATATAGACCAGTTACCTGTTGTGTAATGACATTCTATAACTTCCGGAATTTCACTTAATTGTTTTACTGCTTGTGGATTGCTAACTGCCTTGTCCAGGTAAACCCCGACAAAAGCCATCGTTTTATAACCTAGTAGCCTTGCATCCAGCATCATTTTAGAGCCTTCGATCAAGCCAGATTTTTCTAGTTTTCTTAAACGTTGATGTACGGCTGCACCTGTAATACCAATATTCTTCGCGATCTCCAGGATCGGTTTTTTTGCATCTTTCATCAGGAAATTAAGAATCGTCTTATCTATCCCGTCCAGCTTAACATTATCATTGACAATTTTCATAGGGTGATTTTTTTGATGGTAAAGCTAAAATACAAAATTGCTTCTCATTCTTAATTGCCAACTTCCCCAAAAGGATTGTATCCGAGGTATTCTGTTTCTTTTTCTTTAAATATAATATCCTGCTCCTCTAGTTTCTTTAATAATGGCTCGTATACCTCTTTTTGAATAGGTAATTGGACTCCCGGAGTTTTGATCTCACCGTTCAGTATCATTATGGTAGCCATTGCTACAGGTAGGCCAACAGTTTTAGCCATGGCGGTTTTAGACTGATCTTCACCAATATGCACCATGGTAGAATCTATTTGTTTCTTTTCTCCGTTGAGTTCATATCCAAATTTGTGATACATCACTATCATATCTTTGTCCTCTGGAGACAAGGTCCATTTGTCCATTAATATCTTTTGGAGTGCCTGGGCGGGAGTTGCATTTTTGATGCCTAATTTTTTATTAGGATTAAAAAGGTCTAATTCAATTAGTTTATCCCACATAATATCATCCTGGTCTATTTTCAGATTATGCCTAACCTTTAATTCCACCGAATCACTTGGAGAATATGGAAGAAATGAATTTATGAAATCACGATAACTCATGTCTTCAGAATTCTTCATCTCGAAGCTGTCATCTGTCATTCCTAATTGCACGAACATATTCCAGGCACGACTAAAACCTACCTTTCTTATAGTTCCTCTATATAAGGTAAGGGCATTTTCGAGTCCGTAGATACTTTGATATTTAAGGGAATTTCTATTGGCATATCCCTCGAACCTGCCATGACCTTCAATTTCCAGGAATTCAGTCCTTCTGAATAGACGCTGGTAAGGGATGTATTTATACTTGCCTTCCTGGATGAACTCAGCAACACCTCCTTGACCCGCCACTACAACATTTCGTGGATTCCAGGTGAATTTATAGTTCCATAGGTTGTTGTCACTTTCAGGAGCAACCAGGCCGCCGGTAAAGGATTCAAAAAGCAGCATCTTCCCGCCTTTATCCCTAATGCGGTCTATTACCTGCATAGCACTCATATGATCTATGCCGGGATCAACTCCAATCTCGTTCATAAAGATGAGTCCTTTCTCCTTAACCTCTTCATCCAGCGCTTTCATCTCGTCGCTTATATAAGAAGCGGTGACCATATTTTTTCCGAATTTCAAACAATCCCTGGCAACTTCTATATGGAATCTAGCGGGCAGCATGGAAATGATGATATCTGCACGTTTAATCGCCGGTTCACGGCTTTCCTTTTTGAATACATCCAGCTCAAAAGCCTCACATTTAGAGTGGTTATTGCAGGCTTTCCTGGCGTTTTCGATATCTATATCACCAATTCGTAAAAATAAGTTTTCACTATCGGCCTGCTGTAGCAGGTAATTTATGAGAACAGAGGTAGATTTTCCTGCTCCCACAATTAAAATTTCTCGCATAAATTAAGTTAGTTTTGTGTAGTTGTTGACGAATGTATTAAAACTTTGAGTTAAATAAAATTGAAATAATGCACAGGAGATTTTTAATTACCGGAGCTATTTTTGGATTAACCGCGGTAATATTTGGCGCTTTCGCTGCACATGGATTAAAAGAAACGATTTCAGCAGAATCACTGAATTCTTTTGAAACGGGAGTTCGTTTTCAAATGTATCATGCCTTTTTATTCTTGATCCTTGGAGGTTTTGATTTTCTAACTGAAAAAAAGATCAATTGGGTCTATTACCTGTTATTAACCGGGGTGATATTTTTTTCCGGATCTATCTATTTACTGTCTACCAGTTCGCTGTCTGGAATAGATTTTAAATCGATAGCTTTGGTAACACCCCTTGGAGGAACCCTGTTAATACTTGCATGGGCAATATTATTGCTGAATTTCATAAAGTTAAAAAAGAAATAAATTGATTTTGTTTAACGATATATCTACTTAAGATTTTTACTTTTGTACGCCTAAACAAACAACAGAATTGATTTTTTTATGGTCGACAACACTCAAATTACGAAAACGATTTCGTTAGAGGATTACGGGATCAAAAATGCCACAGTACATTATCAGCTATCTCCACAGGAACTTCACGATGAAACAATAAAACTTGGACAGGGAGTAGAGAGCTCTTTCGGAGCCCTGGCGGTGAATACTGGTGAATTTACTGGCCGATCTCCAAAAGACAGATTTATAGTGAAAGACGAGGTCACCAAAGACAAAGTTTGGTGGGGAGATATCAATATTCCTTTTGATCCAGAAAAGTTCGATAGATTATATGACAAAGTAGTGGCTTACCTGGGCGGTAAAGAAGTTTACGCCAGAGATGCTTACGCCTGTGCAGATGATAAATACCGTTTGAACATTCGTGTTGTGAACGAATATCCCTGGTCTAATCTTTTTGCCTTTAATATGTTTCTTCGTGCAGAGGATGAAGAACTTGAAAACTTCAAGGAAGACTGGTTGATCATAAACGCTCCCGGCTTTAAAGCAGATCCCTCAGTGGATGGAACCCGTCAGGAGAATTTTGCTATCCTTAACTTTAGCAAGAAGATCGCGCTTATAGGAGGTACTGGATATACCGGGGAGATCAAAAAAGGAATTTTCTCAGCGCTTAATTTCATTCTTCCGGTATATAAAAATACCCTTCCTATGCATTGTTCCGCCAATGTTGGAGAAGAAGGAGATACCGCTATTTTCTTCGGACTGTCTGGTACTGGTAAAACAACCCTGTCTGCAGATCCTGAGAGGAAGTTAATCGGGGATGATGAACATGGATGGACAGAAGAAAATACTATTTTCAATTTCGAAGGAGGTTGTTATGCTAAGGTGATCAATCTCTCTGAAGAAAATGAACCGGATATTTACCGCGCCATCAAACCAGGAGCAATACTGGAAAATATTGTTCTGGATGAAAATGGCAATGTAGATTTTGAAAATACCAGCATTACCCAGAATACAAGGGTAAGTTATCCTATTCACCATATTAATAATATTCAGGAACCTTCTTCAGGGAAGAATCCAAAGAACATATTTTTCCTTACCGCAGATGCCTTTGGGGTATTGCCTCCAATAAGCAAACTTACTCCGGGACAGGCTGCGTATCACTTTATTAGTGGATATACTGCTAAAGTTGCTGGAACCGAAGCTGGTGTAGATGAGCCGGTACCAAGTTTCTCAGCTTGTTTTGGCGCTCCTTTTATGCCGCTGCACCCAACAGAATACGCAGAGATGCTTAGTAAGAAAATGAAAGCTGCGAACGTGAACGTATGGTTGGTGAACACTGGCTGGACCGGTGGACCTTACGGTGTTGGAAGCAGAATGAAATTGAAATACACCCGTGAGATGATTAGCTCGGCATTAGAAGGAAAACTTGAAGATGTTGAATATGAAACTCACGATATTTTTGGCCTGCAAATGCCTAAAACATGTGAAGGAGTACCTTCAGAAGTTTTAAATCCAAAGAACACTTGGGCAGACAAAGATGCTTATGATCGTAAAGCGAAAGAACTATCAAATTTCTTCAGAAAGAACTTCAGTAAATTCGAGGAATATGCGAATGAAGAAATTATGAATGGTGCCCCGGTCGAATAGTTTTAATTGTTAGTTGAAAGAAAAAATCCGGTCATTTGACCGGATTTTTTTATTCTATAAATGAAGTAAGAATATTATTTCTTGTTGACCTCGCAGATATATTTATTAATCGCCATGGTCATACTTGGAGTTTCTGGAGTTGGAGCTTTGATGTTAACGGTAAGTCCGTGTTCTTTCGCAGCTTTGATAGTTGTGTTACCAAAAACGGCTATACGCGTATCATTCTGTTTGAAATCTGGGAAGTTCTCAAAAAGAGATTTGATTCCGCTAGGGCTAAAAAATACAAGGATGTCATAAGTCACATCTTTCAAGTGGGAAAGGTCACTAACTACCGTCCTGTAAAAAACCGCTTTTTTCCATTCTACTCCTAGCTTGTTCAAAGTTTTAGGAACATCTGGCTTCAGCATGTCTGAAGAAGGCAAAAGGAACTTTTCGTTCTTATATTTCTTGATAAGAGGAGCAAGTTCAGCGAAAGTTCTCTTACCAACATAGATCTTCCTTTTACGGTACACCACATATTTTTGCAGGTAATAGGCTACGGCCTCACTCAGGCAAAAATACTTTAAAGTATCTGGTACCTTGTATCTCATTTCCTCGGCAATTCTAAAGAAATGATCTACAGCATTTCTACTAGTAAGTATGATTGCTGTATGATTCGCAAGATCAACTTTTTGCTGTCTTACTTCTTTAGACGGAACTCCTTCCACATGGATAAAAGGGATGAAATCAATTTTAACTTTTTGCTTTTCCTCTAGCTCAAAATAAGGTGAATTTTCGACCTTAGGTTCTGGCTGAGAAACCAAAATTGTTTTCACTTTCATATATTAAACTTTATTAGGTCCTCTTTAGTTTGTAATTAGCTTATACAAAATTATATAAGGGGCGATTTCAAGTGCGCAAAGGTACAAAATAAAATAAAACCAATTGGCGCCAATTGCACTTTGATTTCTCCTGTAAATGATAAAAAGCCCAATAGCGTTCGCAATAATTGCAGAACCGCCTATTATGCCTATTATAAGAGCTGTAGGGTAGAATGTGTAAATTAAAAATAAAGATGCGAATAAAAGAAATATCGAGATGAAATTCCGGTAACTAAATTTCTGAAAAATGTAATAGTCTACCTTTTCATCAATTTCGAAAATATTTCCAATGATCTTTTCAATTCCGGCCTTGATAAGAACAAAACAAAAGTAGGCGGTAAAGATCCTTATAAAGATCACCAGGTCTGGAGTTTGTCCTTCCCGAAAGTAGCGATATATAATAAACAGGAATATGGAAACCGAAACTGCCTGTAGGGTAAGTAATAAAATGTTAAAACCATGAAAAGCTTTATTCTCCTTTCCTTTAAAGGCTATAAATTTGCCCGAGTTCAGTAGGGAGGTAAATTCCTCAAAACGTTGAGGAAACAAAATTTTGGCCACTACCAGAAGAACAAAACAGGATAGAAAAAGAATGGTGATCCAGTCTTGATATTCATAAATCCTCTCGGTTGCCTGCATGGAATAATTTTTTACAAATGTAAAATTTTGCCCCTTATTCGGGTAGCTGAACATAAAGATTTGAAATTTTAATTTGCATACATTTGTGCAAAATATTTGGGAATGGGAAATGGGATAATTATTATACCCACCTTTAATGAAATAGAGAATATAGAACGCATTATTAGGAATGTGTTCTCGCAGAGACGTAAATTTCATATTCTGGTCGTAGATGATAATTCTCCCGATGGTACCGCTACCAGGGTTAGAACGCTGCAGGCAGAATTCCCGGAGAGATTGTTCCTTGAAGAAAGATTGGGAAAACAAGGCCTTGGAACCGCTTATATTCACGGTTTTAAATGGGCTTTGAAGAGAGAATACGATTATGTTTTTGAAATGGATGCCGATTTTTCTCATAATCCCAATGACCTGGTAAGGTTATACAATACCTGTAAAAGGGATGGGGCAGATGTTGCCATCGGTTCCAGGTATATTACCGGGGTAAATGTGATTAACTGGCCCATGAACAGGGTGTTAATGTCCTGGCTGGCATCAAGATATGTTAGATTTGTGACCGGTATGGATATTCAGGATACAACCGCCGGATTTGTTTGTTATAAAAGAAAAGTGCTGGAGGCAATAGATCTGGATAGAATTCAGTTTATAGGTTATGCTTTCCAGATAGAGATGAAGTTTAAAGCTCATCTTTTAAATTATAAAATAGTTGAAGTACCGGTAATATTTACAGATAGGACCCGTGGAACTTCAAAAATGAGCGGCTCCATAATTTCTGAAGCCGTGTTTGGGGTAATAAAAATGAAGCTTAAAAGTCTGTTTAACAGGAAAAAGGTCTAATGAAAAAGGTATTAATCAAGAACGCTAAGATAGTTAACGAAGGAAAAATTACAGATGGGGATGTATTCGTTGAAGATGGTATAATTGTAGAAATTGCTGAAAGTATTAGCGCAAAATCTCCCGATGTAAACATATTTGATGCTGAAGGCACCTATTTATTGCCGGGGCTGATAGATGACCAGGTTCATTTTAGAGAGCCAGGGCTTACCCACAAGGAGTCTATTGAAACAGGTTCCAGGGCTGCCGTAGCCGGTGGGATTACCTCCTTTATTGAGATGCCAAATACGCTTCCTCAAACTACCAACATGAAGGAGCTTGAAGAAAAATTCAAAATAGCTTCTGAAACTTCCTACGCCAACTATTCTTTCATGTTTGGCGGTACTAACGATAACCTTAGCGAGATCGAAAAGATAGATCCTAAGCAGGTTGCGGCTTTAAAATTATTTTTAGGTTCTTCTACCGGGAATATGCTGGTAGATAATGAGAAAGTTCTTGAGCAGATCTTTAAGAAGTCTCCTGTTTTGATCGCTGTGCATTGTGAAGATGAAGATACCATTAAAAAGAACCTTGAGGAATGCGTGAAGAGATATGGAGATGATATCCCTATCGAGCTGCATCCCAAGATAAGAAGTGAAGAGGCTTGTTATAAATCTTCTTCAAAAGCTGTGGCTTTAGCCAAGAAGACCGGAGCCAGACTTCATGTTTTCCATGTTTCCACAGCAAAAGAACTAAGCCTTTTTACCAATAAAAAGCCACTTAAAGATAAGAAGATCACAGCAGAGGTTTGTATACATCACCTTTGGTTCAATGATTCAGATTATGCCAAAAAAGGGACTTATATAAAGTGGAACCCGGCCGTAAAGACTAAGGCAGATCAGGAAGCTTTATTGGAGGCCCTGAACGATAATCGTCTTGACGTTCTGGCTACAGATCACGCACCTCATACCAAGGAAGAAAAGAAAAATGTGTACACTAAGGCTCCTAGCGGAGGTCCTTTGGTTCAACATGCATTACCTGCTTTGCTTCAAATGCATCACCAGGGGAAAATAACTTTGGAAAAGATCGTTGAAAAAGCATGTCATAACCCGGCTATATTATTCGATATCGAAAAAAGAGGATTCATAAGAGAGGGCTATAAGGCCGATCTTGTGCTGGTAGATCTTAATTCGCCGTGGGCAGTGCAGCCAGATAATATTTATTCCAAATGTCAATGGTCTCCATTTGAAGGTACTACCTTTAAATCAAGGATCACGCATACTTTTGTGAATGGTAACCTGGTGTATAAGAATTTCAAACATACTCCATTCGCCAAAAATGCTGAAAGATTAAGCTTTGACCGATAATTTCAGAAATAGCGTTCTTTATCTTTTCCTGTTTATAGTCCTGGCATCCTGCCAGGATCTCGAGAAAACAGAAAAACCCGATGATCTCATACCTGAGGATAAGATGGTAGAAGTCCTAACCGAACTATCATTGGTAAACGCTGCTCGAAATTACAATAAGCAAAAGCTGGAAGAAACGGGGATCAAGCCTAAAGAATATATATATGAGAAATTCGATATAGATAGCCTTCAGTTTGAGCGCAGCAATGATTATTATACTGAAAAATATGATCAGTATGAGCGTATTTATGATAGTGTAAAGGTCAGACTGCAGATCCTTAAAACAAGATTGGATTCTTTGCGGGAAATAGAAGTGCGAATAGAGGATAGTATAAAGCTGGCCAAAAAGGATTCTTTAAAGGCCCTTGATTCCTTATCGGTAGATTCACTCAAAACTGGTTCCCTAAAATCTAAGAAAAGAGATAGTTTAAAAAAGGATATTGATAGTTTGATCGCGCCCCCGGTTAGGTTCGATAGTACCTCCGATAGGCAGAATTAGTGATCTTTTAGGTAAATCGCGGCTGTTTCCTTTAATACTTCATTTACGGGTGTAAACTGAAAATTCAGATCGTTTTTGATCTTCGCATTACTGTAAAAGGTTTCTGCATACAGGCCCTTGATAGATGCCCGGGTAATTTCTCTTTTAGCACCAAACCAACTTCCGATCTTCTGAAATATCCAACCCAGGGTGATCATCCATTTCTTTAACTGTTTACTGGGTGCTGGTTTATTCAGGTATTCAGCAGTATTTTTAAGCACATTCTCAAAGCTCAGGTTTTCTGAAATGAGGATGTAATTTTCATTCTTAATTGTAGAATTCATAAGTTGGATCATACTTCTAACTACATCATTCACTCCCACAAATCCGCTTACTTTTGGGAAATGATATTTTAACACCTTGTCTATTCTTTTGAAGATCTTTCCGCTTCCAGAATCCCAGAATCCGGGTCCTATGATGATTCCTGGATTAACGATTACCGCATCAAGTCCTTCCTGGGTTCCCCGCCAGACCTCGATCTCTGCACCATATTTGGAGATGGCATAGTCATTATGGTCTCCTTCAGGATTCCATTTTGCGGTTTCTGTGACTTCTTTTGCATTTACTTCAGAACCTATGGCCGCAACACTGCTCACATAACATAGTTTCTTGATCTTATTGGAAATACAGAGATTCACAATATTGGCGGTACCCTCAATATTGATCTTGCGAAGTTTCTTTTCGTCTGAAGGGTCAAAAGAAATAAGGGCAGCGCAGTGATATACATATTCTACTCCTCTAAATGCTTCTTCCAGGGCAGGAATGTTATTGATATCTGCCTGTACCCATTCAATTTTTTCAAAAAGAATATCGGCTTCAGCGTTATTAGAGTAGTAGCCAAAAACCTTTCTTACCTGATCGATATCACTTGTAGGTCTTATAGCTGCTCTAAGCCTTTCGTGTTTCTGCGCCAGTTCATACAATAGATGGGCGCCAATTAAACCTGTTCCTCCGGTTACCAGAATCATGTGGTAAATATAGCTAAAGCACTTAGGAAAAATAAGAGTAAATGGTATCTTTACGGCTATTTTTTATCTGAATTTTTAAATATGGAAAAGAATTTCGTTGAAGAGATCACCTGGAGAGGAATGTTGCACGATGCCATGCCGGGAACTGAAGAACACTTAATGGAAGCTATGCGTTCTGCTTATGTTGGGATAGATCCAACGGCAGATTCATTACATATCGGCCATTTGGTAGGAGTGATGATGTTGAGGCATTTTCAGCTTTGCGGACATAAACCTTATGCCCTGGTTGGAGGAGCAACGGGAATGATCGGCGACCCTTCGGGAAAATCTGCAGAAAGAAATTTACTGGATGAAGAGACTCTAAGACATAACCAGAATGCGCTAAAAGAGCAGTTGTCCAGGTTTCTTGATTTCGATTCAAAAAATGACAATGCCGCGGTCTTGGTAAATAACTATGACTGGATGAAAGATTTCTCTTTCCTTGAATTCATCAGGGACGTAGGGAAACATATTACTGTGAACTATATGATGGCAAAGGATTCTGTAAAGAAGCGTTTGTCTTCAGATTCATCAGAAGGAATGTCTTTTACGGAGTTCACGTACCAGCTGGTTCAGGGATATGATTTTCTTCATTTATTCAGAGAATTTGATTGTACCCTGCAAATGGGTGGAAGTGACCAGTGGGGAAATATCACTACGGGAACCGAGCTAATCAGAAGAATTGGTGATGGGAAAGGATATGCTTTAACCTGTCCTTTGATCACTAAGGCAGATGGTACCAAATTTGGAAAGACCGAAGGTGGTAATGTATGGTTGGATGCGAATAGAACGTCACCCTACAAATTTTACCAGTACTGGTTAAATACAAGTGATGAGGACGCTGAAAAATATATCAAGATCTTCACCTTGCTTAGTAAGGACGAGATAGATTCTCTTATAGAAAAGCATAGAGAAGCACCTCACCAGAGAGAGCTACAAAAAGTTCTTGGAAGGGAAGTGACCACGATGGTGCATTCTGAAGAAGAATATGAAAATGCTTTAGCTGCTTCTGAAGTTCTATTTGGTAAAAGTACTGCCGATGATTTCAGAAAACTGAACGAAGCAACTTTCCTTGATGTTTTTGAAGGTGTTCCGCAAGCAGAGGTAGCCCTTAGCGAAATTGAGGCCGGACTTGATATGATAGGTGCGCTTTCCGCTAAAACCGGATTTCTAGCTTCTAACGGGGAAGCCAGAAGAGCTTTAAAAGAGAATTCAGTTTCAGTGAATAAAGAGAAGGTTAAAGAAGATTATACTATTTCTACTTCAGATCTTATAAACGGGAAATATGTGATCCTTAACAAAGGGAAAAAGAACACATACATTATCAGAGCAAATTAATACGGCTCAGGTATGATATAGTGCTAAAACCATGTCGAAAAATTTTACGTAAATCTTTACAGTAAGATTCGACATGAGTAACACTAAATTAGAGAATATTGTAAGCTATATCATGATTGCGCTGGCGATCTGTATGATAATCTGGATCGCTTTGATTGAATAAAATCCGTTGCTTTAGATTGAAATTAGTTAAAATACAAAAGCCTTCAGGAGAGATCCTGAAGGCTTTGCAACTAACTAACCAATCTAATATGAAAAATTTTCACTTAGCCGCAGAATGAAAACGCTTGGGATGTCATTTTGCACTCTGCACTAAGTGGGTCGTAAAACTTTCATTTACTTTACATTAGGGCTAAAAAAAATTTTAAAGTAATAAGAGGTTACACCCTCGAACATCACTATTATCAAACCTTCCGAGGATTTCAATATTTTTATTTTTTTTACGCCCAAGGTCCTGGGTGGCAATAAAAGAGCAGGAATTTATATTGGCGAGATCTATGACGTTGATGCCGCCTGTTTTGCCATTTTCGAGAAAAGTTAAGGCGTCTTCGGGATCACGAATAAGAATATCCATCCATGGGGGGCATTCAAAAATTCCCTTTCCGGTAGAATAGGCTTGTGAAAGCAGCTCGGTCATACCATATTCGCTATGGATATCATCTACTCCAAAACCATTTTTTAATTCCTGGTGAAGTTCCTGCCTAATCATTTCCTTCCGGCGGCCCTTCATTCCACCTGTTTCCATTACAATGGTATTTTTTAAGCTGAACTGATCCTTTTCAACAAGGTCCAGCAAGGCAAAGGAAACGCCTATTAGAAATACCTTTTTTCCGCTTTGATCCAGTTCTTTAAGTTTGCTGGATAAATCATCCAGGTTGTTCAGGTAGAAATCGCTTTCCTTGTCTTTTGAATGGTTTATAAGAGCATTGACCATATAAATAAGGGAAGAACCTGTGCGTTCTAAATAGGATGGCAGTAAGGCAAGGAAAGTATAATCTTCCGGATTCCCGTAGAATCGTCTAAAGGCATCCATAAAGCTTTTCTCGTATAGTCTTAGATCGCTAACATAATGTTTACTGGTAGCCGGGCCGGTTGTTCCGCTGCTGGTAAAAGTGATCTGCGGCGCAGCCTTGCCGCTTATTAATTTTTTGCTTTTAAAAAATTCAATGGGTAAAAAGGGGATATCTTTTATAGTTTTTACCGAATTCTCATCTCTGCCCAACAATTGGCAGAAGTTCTGATAAACGATATTGTTTTTGAATTGATATTTGAAGACTTCCAGGCTCAGAGTTTCAAATTCAGATCGCGTTGAAATTTCAAAAATTTTATTTTCCAGCATAGAGAGCTCTCGAAGATTTCATCAAAATTAAGGAATAAAAAAAGCCTCTGAAACAGAAGCTCGTCAAAAAAATAAAATATAGAAACTTATTTTACCACTAATTTCCTGGTAGCTCTGGCTTTGCCTTCCTGGATCTTAAGAATATAGATTCCGGGAGTTAAAGAAGAAACGTCCATTTCTCTACCTCTAAGACGCGTTTTTTGAACGGGCTTTCCTAAGACATTATAAATCTCAATTTCCTTTTCCTGATTTTTGGTGGTAGAAATATAAACTTTACCTCCGGTAACAGGGTTAGGGTAAATAGACAAACCATCAATAGGGATTTCGGTTCGCTGCGGCGCACGAGCAGCTTCCTGAGCGTTTACCGGAGCGGCAATCATCAGGAAACAGAAAAGAAAAAAGGTAAATAGGTACTTTTGCTTCATTCTTTGTGATCGAGGTTTAAACAAACATACAAATAAAATTTCAAAAATCTTGTCATTGAAATTACCTAAATATAAAAAATTATAATAAAAAAAAGGGTTGCACGTTGCAACCCTTTTATATTGGCTAATTCTTGATATTCAAATCATTATGAAATGATGTCTCGATTACATTGCCCAGTCGAACATGTTGATATCTACTGTCGCTTCAGCATCATATGCAGCCGCTACATCTACAATATTTCCGTCTATGGTAATACCAGAAAGATCGTTTCTATTGTCATCTGTGATATCGATGATTGTTTCGTAACCTGAAAGTGAAAGTCCTTCGATAACCGCTCCAGAAGTAGCTTTGAACTGTAATGCAGTTCCTCCTGTTGTTGACACAGCAGTGAAATTGATGATCTTAGGAGACGCATCTCTTTTGTCTGCCTCGATAGCCGTAGAGAAGTTGTCTATGGTGTGGCTAACATAAGTGTTTTCGATAGTACCACTCCATCCTTCGGTCCAGTCTACAGCATCATCTTCGTTATTTTCCAGGTAAATGTTTTTAACGGAAACAGTTCCTCCAAAGAATTCTACTCCATCATCTGCACCGTTCATGATCGCGATATTTTCGATAGTAGTACCAGATCCAACAGCATATAATGAAAGACCGTTATATTGAGATTCAGCATTAATTGCTGCACCGGCATCCTTAAGGATTAGATAATTGATAGAACCTGAATTGTCCTCGTCTTCTGTCCCACCATAAAGGATTCCACCAACTTCTGCAGTAGCATTAATACCTTCGTCTGTAGAAGCTTTTCCAGCGATCACAAGACCACCCCAGCTTCCAGCCGCACCGGAAGTAGACGACATAACTACAGGATTAGATTCGGTTCCATTTACTTCGATCATTCCTCCCTGTTGAACTACGATGTAAATGTTCGTAGCGTCGGTTTCGCTGTCGCTTCTGGCAGTGATCTGAGTACCTGCAGGAATAGTAAGTTTTCCTCCATCTTCAACAGAAACAGTATTGCTAATTACATACTCGTTACTTGCATCTAAGGTTAGATTTCCTTCTATTGTAGAAGGTAGAACCGATACCTGGCCTCTGTTGGAGATCCAATCGAACATAGATACATCTACCGTTGGATCACCTGAGTAATCAAGGTTTAGATCAACCGGAGCTCCATTTAAGATGATTCCTGAAAGATCTGTTCTATTGTCATCTGTGATATCTACCGCAGTATCATATCCAGAAAGTGAAAGTCCTGTGATCGTAGCTCCAGATACAGATTTGAACTGAAGTGCAACTCCACCAGTAGTAGAAACCGCAGTGAAATTAGTGATCATTGGATTTCCATTCTCTTTGTCTGCTTCAATAGCCGTGGAGAAGTTTTCTATAGTGTGAAGAACATACACGTTATCTAAAGATCCACTCCAACCTTCGGTCCAGTCTACCGCGTCGTCCTCGTTATTTTCAAGGTATAGGTTTGAAGCTGAAACGGTACCGCCAAAGAATTCTACTCCGTCATCTGCTCCATTCACTAAAGCAACGTTCTGGATAGAAGTTTCAGAACCTACCGCATAAAGAGACAATCCGTTGAATTGAGATTCAGCATTGATAGCCGCTCCTGCATCAGATAATACAAGGTAATTGATAGACCCAGAATCATCAGACTCATCTTCACCTCCATAAATAATTCCTCCAACTTCTGCAGTGGCATTAGATCCTGCCGCAGTGGGTGCATTACCGGCGATGATCAAACCACCCCAGGTTCCTGCCTCTCCGCTAGCAGATCTCATTACTACAGGAGCAGATGAAGAACCCTGAATGTCTATTTGTGCTCCTTTTTGAACAACGATATAAACATTGGTTGCATCACTTTGGTCTGTATCTGTATCTGCTATTATTTGAGTTCCGGCTGGAATTGTAAGAGTCGCGCCAGCTTCTACTGAAAGAATTCCAGTAAGGCTATATGTTTCAGAAGCATCAAGGGTTCTGTCTTCATTTACAGATCCGTTAAGCTCTACGTCTTCAGATGGTATTTGTCCGCTGTCATCTGATGGGTCAATTGGCTCAATGCTATTATCATCACTACACGATGTTGCAAGCAATCCCATCGAGATCGCAGCCATTAACATGATTTTTTTTGCGTTTTTCATAATCTTGGTACTAATTTTTAAAAAATGGTTGTGGTTATTTAAATTCTAATCGATTAAAAAGAATAGTTTACTCCAAGGCTTAAAACAGCGCCCCGGTCATATGATCTTACTGTTTGGTTCGATGCAGGTACGTTTCCTGAAATTGGTCTTATTTCCTGGTATCTCTCGATTTCAGGATTTAATAAGTTCTGTCCTCTGAATTCTAAAGACCAGTTATCATTAAGCTCTTTAGACATGATTAGGTCCAGGGTCACAAAACCTTTTTCGATGATCTCATCGTTATACTGAATATCTATCTGGTCTAATCTCTGGCTCTCTGGGTTACCCAAAGCAAAGATCTTATCTGAAGCATATGCTCCAACCAGGGTTGCTGTGAAAGGATTTTCAGTTTCAGTAGAAACATTTAAAGAGGCGTTGAAGATCCAGTCTGATGCTCCCTGAAGTCCGATCTCATCTTTCCCGTTGTAACGGAAAGTTCTAATGAAATCTCCATTCTCATTGTATACATCTTTAAGATCCTGCTTGTGCCACATTCTGGTCACGTTACCTGTCACAGCTACGTCTAATCCAGCTTCATTTTCGTTCTCGATGACATCCATTCTTGCTTCAAGCTCCAATCCATAGATATTCGCTTCGTCTCCTGCGTTGAAGTAAGAGAATACCGGTGCAGAACCTCTTTCTCTCGCTTTGTTAATAGGATCGTTGATGTTCTTATAGAATCCGGTAAGGGAGATCAATTCACCTGAACTTGGGAAGATCTCGTACTTAATGTCAAAATTGGTGTTGGTAGAAGCTTCCAACTCTGGGTTACCTCTGGTGATCAAACCTGTTTGAGCTACATATTCAAAAGGAGCGATCTCCTTGAATTCTGGTAAAGTAATGGTTCTGGATGCTGCCAGTCTTATGTTCGAATCTTCGTTTGGCGAGAATCTAAAATTGATGCTTGGATAAATATTGTCGTAAGACTTGTTAACAAAATTCGGAAGGTTTGACGGGTAGTTATTCACGTCGAAAACAACATCTATATCATCCTTCTGAACTCTGGCACCAACATTCAGGTTCCATTTTTCATTCCCATAGTTAAAGAATGCGAAACCAGATAATGATTCCAGCGTACCATTATAAAGGTCAGGGCTCAGGTTGTTCACCACCAAAGCTCTGCTGTTAAAATTCTCTGTAGTGAATATTCCGGTTAGATTATCTATAGATTCAGGATTAACCGTGTTGAAGTTTCTTTCTTCAACCCCATAGAATTTCGAATAAAAGTCTCTTTCTTTATTTCTGAAGTTACCACCTAGTTTAATGAAAGCCTTCTTCTCTGATTCCTCGTCCTGGATAAAATTGTATTGATCCTGGATGAATGCGTTGATCTCGCGATCATCGATCTGCTGATTAGATTTTCTCTGTTGAAAAGCTCCCGTTTCACCAAGTAAGATAGGTTCAGTAGGATGAAGGTTCACCTCGTTTCTAATACGGTTAGGCTCATCTGCATCTACCATATTGTAACCTGCAGCCCATTCGATCTCGTTCTTACTGTCCCACATTTCGTGAAAACCATGTAATTGATTTACCCAAAGCCTTGTTTGTTTGGTATTCTGGTCGCGTACAAATTGATTGAAATCATCTCCACGGTCGCTTTCTTCAAAAACGATACCTTCACCATTTCTACCACCTTCAAATACTTCATCGCTTACTTTATTGATGAATAAACTGGTAGCCTTGATCCTGTTGTTATCATTGATCTGGTAGCCTAGATCTAAAAGCGCAGTGTTATTATCTGTCTTTTTATAGTTGGTCGCATCGGTGAAACCATCTTCAAAATCGTTATTTCGATAGTTGGCGAAAGTTCCCTGATTGTATTCGAAATCAACTGAATTTGATGCAGTGAAAAGGACTTCAAGATCTCCAAATTCCTTACCTGCAGTAAGAGCATATCTTCTGTTAATTGGGAATACAGCATTTTGTGGATCCCAGCTCTGGTTGTTAAGCGCAAATTCGGTTGGAATGTTTTGATCGTAGAAACCAAAATATACATCCTGTTGATTAGGAGAAACCTTGAAATTGTTGAATTGTCCAACGGCATTCGTATTCGCTCCAAATCTCATTCCCAGGTCCAGTTCGCTTTTTCCTCTAAGTTCTCTGGAAGTAATGTCTATACTACCTGAAGCCTGGTCTGCAGAATTTTCTGCGGAATAGTTCTTACTAATAGAAATATTCTGGATAACTCTCGTTGGGAATAAACCTAGGTCAATGTTCTTACGCTCCACATCGTCTGAAGGGATTGGAAGACCATTCATAGTAGTATACAGATATCTGTCACCAAGTCCTCTTACAAAAATATCTCCTGAAGCTTCACTACTGGTAACTCCTGAAATTTTTGTGGTTGCTGTGGCGGCATCGGAAACTCCTAATTTGGCTAATTCCTGAGCCCCGATGCTTTCCTTGATATCTACTGAATTCTTTTGTTCTATAAGTAAGGCTACTTCAGAATCTCTTCTGGAAACAGTGGTGATCACTACTTCATCTAAAGCAGCTGCACTGGATCCTAGTTCTGTATTTACCTCGGTAACTTTTCCGGCTTCAACTACAACATTAGGAACTTCTAAAGTTTCATATCCAACAAAGCTGAATACTACTGTATAGGTTCCTGGCTCTAGTTTATCTAATAAGTATATTCCGTCATAATCTGATGTTGTTCCTTTTGCAGAGTCCTTTAGTAAGACATTGGCGAAAGGTAGGGGTTCACCGTTCATCTCCTTATCGGAAAGTTTTCCGCCTATGGCTCCGGTTGTTGCTTCCTGCGCCTGCATTGCGGTTACAATAAAAATCAATGATAAAAATAAGAATCGTTTCATTTCTGTTTTTTGCTATAAAATCTCGCTGCAAATTAACGGCGAAGACACAAGGAGGATGTTACCTTAGAATTAATCATTTGTCATTAAAGGGTTAGTTTAATGTTACTAATGTGTTAATGGGTTAATAGTTCAAATTATTGGTTAATTTTATGGTCTCTTAACCACATCTTAATTCGTTATGAAGAAAAAAGACATTCAAATTTTACTGGTAGATGATGAACCGGATATCCTGGAAATAGTGGGGTATAATTTATCTTCAGAAGGCTATAATGTCATCACTGCAGACAATGGTGCAGATGCCGTTAAGCTGGCCAAGAAAAATAAACCTCATCTTATTATCCTGGACGTTATGATGCCAGAAATGGATGGAATAGAGGCTTGTGAGCAAATAAGAAAGATACCAGACCTGGAAGGAACGATCATTACTTTTTTAACCGCAAGAGGAGAAGATTATTCCCAGATGGCTGGATTCGATGCCGGGGCAGACGATTATATTACCAAGCCAATTAAACCTAAGGTGTTGGTAAGTAAAGTAAAGGCATTGTTAAGAAGATATCGCGATGAAGAAACATCTTCTAGCGTCGTTAAACTTGGCGATATTACCATAAACAGGGAAGAATATAAGATCATCCAGAATGGAGAGGAGATGTCCCTTCCTAGAAAAGAGTTTGAACTTTTATCTTTATTGGCATCCAAACCAGGTAAGGTCTTTACAAGAGAAGATATACTAGATAATGTTTGGGGGAACGATATTGTGGTAGGAGGCAGAACCATAGATGTACACATTAGAAAACTCCGGGAGAAAATTGGTGATGACAGGATCAAAACCATTAAAGGAGTTGGATACAAGTTTGTTGTTTAATGTCGCAAAGTTTTAAACGCTCATATAGATTTGCCTTAAGAACTTCCCTTTATATAAGTGTTTTTCTAACTCTTTTATTGAGCGTATTTATTTTTCTGGACCTGCAAACAATCTGGATCGCATTATTGATTTTTGCTCTCTTATGTTACATTTTTACTTTCCTTATTATTCAATACAGGGTAGAGCGATTCATCTACCGTAGAATTAAAAAGGTCTATGACAATGTTTCGCTTCTGGATTCAAAAACTTTAAGTCCAAGCCAGATCACCACAGACATGTCTTCTCTAACCCGTGAGGTAAAGAAATTTGCTGAAGACAAGAAGCTGGAGATCGAAACATTAAAGGTGAGGGAAGCCTACAGAAAAGAATTCATGGGGAATGTTTCCCATGAGCTTAAGACTCCGCTTTTTACCGTGCAGGGTTATATTCTTACACTTTTGGATGGCGCGCATAAGGATAAGGCTATCCGGAAAAAATATCTTACCAGGGCGAGTAAAGGGGTGGAAAGGTTGATCTACATCGTGAAAGACCTGGATATGATCACCAAACTGGAAACCGGTGATCTGCATTTACGCTACGAGACCTTCGATATAGTAGAATTGATACAGGCTTCTTTTGACCTTCTGGAGATGAAGGCCGCTAAGAAAAATATTACCCTGACTTTCGATATCGAATATGAAGAGCCCATTTACGTGAGGGCAGACCGCGAAAGGATACAACAGGTACTTACCAACCTTATCGTGAACTCCATTAAATATGGTAAAAAAGGAGGAACTACAGAGATAAGTATCGAGAACCTGATCAAAAATAAGGTTATTGTAAGAGTAACCGATAACGGAGAAGGAATCGAAAAGGAAAATATTCCTCGTTTGTTCGAACGTTTTTATAGAGTAGATAAAAGTGGTTCGCGTAAGGAAGGCGGCTCTGGTCTTGGATTATCTATTGTTAAGCATATCCTGGAGGCTCACGAAGAAAAGATATATGTAGAAAGCGTTTTTGGGGTTGGTAGTGAATTTTCATTCACCCTCGAAAAAAGTAAAAAGGTTCCCGAGGAACGTGTGATTCCCGAGATCACTTAGACCTTTGTAGTTTTCAATTTTATCAAGCTTAGATATTCTGAATTCTTCCTGTTTGCAGAATGGAGCAATATTCATTTTTTCCAATCTTTCTGCAATATATTCCTGTTCGTTCTGTCCCGGGGTGGGGATAAAGAACGCCTTCTTTTCCAGTTTTGCCAGGTCCATAATAGTGGTGTAGCCTGAACGGGAAATTATACGTTTACTTGAATTAATGGCTTCTTCCAGTGATTTCCCAAATAAATAATTTTTGATCTCGATATTGGGATTAGTATTATTTTTGCTCTCTTCTGAAATTACTCCACGAATAAATAGAATTTTGAACTTGGAATTTTGAAATTCCTGTAGAAGAATGTTTTCAAGTATACTGCGTTGAGGTTCCGGACCGCTAAGCAAAATGAGGTAATCATAAATAAGGGGAACTTCTCTTTTTTCAAATCTTGACAAGGGACCAATATATTTTACATTTTTAGGTGTCGAGGTAGCATGGCCTAGAATACCGCTTAGATTATTTTCTCCCGAAAAATCCGGGATCCAGCATTCATCAAATTTTTCCATATAGCGCTGCTGGATGAAACTACTCAGGAAAGTGGTGCTCCCGCTTAGTACATTTATCTGATGGGTGATAAAAATATTCGTTTTTAATTGCTCACTTCTAACTCCCCATCGATTATCTGAAATTATTCCTTTTAGATCATACTTCCGGACAAGTTCTTTGGTAAGATCATTTTCCGCTTTAATATTTTTGATGATGCGCGGGCTATCCAGTAATAATTTCCATTTTAGATTACTTCCTTTTTTGGTGTAAGCTATATTATAAGAGGATAACTCTTCAAAAATAGCATCGGGGAATTCCTTTTTTAAGAGCTGTAGCGCCTGCCCGTCTGAAGCAATGACCGGCTCGTATTTACTCTCTCTCAGTTGGTTGATAATGGGGATACACCTGGTCGCATGTCCCAGTCCCCAGTTAAGTGCAGCCACCAATATCCTCTTATTTCGCATTTTACAAATATATTATTATCGGTGGGTGGTCGATTTTCTTTAATTTTGCCAAAATATTAAAATTTAGTGGGAAGTAAGAACAAACTCAAGCGCTTTAGGGAGAACGAGAAATTCGAGAACGTGATCCAACCTTCCAGGGAGGAGCTTACAGATAATCTATTTGAATTAAAGGGCAGATGGAGCAAAGATTTTTTTAAAAACGATCATCCAATCGTCCTGGAGTTAGGTTGTGGTAAAGGTGAATATACCGTGGAACTGGCGCGGCAGAACCCAGATAAGAACTTTATTGGAATAGATATTAAAGGAGCAAGGTTCTGGCGGGGAGCTAAAACCGCGATCGAAGAAGGCCTGGAAAATGTTGCTTTCGTGAGAACCCAGATAGAGCTTATAGAGCATGTTTTTGCAGCCAAAGAAGTTAGTGAGATCTGGATCACTTTCCCAGATCCTCAGATCAAATATAAAAGGACCAAGCATAGATTAACCAATACCGAATTTCTGCAGCGATATAAGAATATCCTGAAAGAGGATGGCACGATGCATCTTAAAACAGATTCAGAATTTATGCATGGTTATACCCTTGGTTTATTGCATGGAGAAGGACATGAGATCCTATATGCACATCATGATATTTATAAGAATGAATATTCTCCAAAAGAAGTGACAGGTATACAGACTTTCTACGAAAAACAGTACCTTGAAAAAGGCAAACCAATTACGTATATTCAATTCAAGATTAAATAAGAATTATTGGAAGAAACAAAACTTTTCCTGATCACATATTTTGCAGCATTTATTGGGGTGGTTCCGCCGGGATTGGTGAACATGACCGTGGCCAAAACTTGTGTTGAAAAAGGGAAAAAGAGCGGATTATTCGTAGCTATAGGTGCGGGGATCGTAATTTTAACCCAGGCTTTTATCGCAGTTTTACTCGCCAAGTATATTTTTGACCATCCTTTTGTGAGAAGAATGATCCTTCGGGCAGGGCTGGTAGTATTTTGTATTCTCGGGGTCTACTTTTTTATAAAAGCAAGGCATAAAAAAGGAGTTAAGCACAACCGGCAGAAGGCTCAGGCACAAAGCCTGTTCAAGGGGATGCTTATCGCGGCTCTCAATGTTTTTCCTATTCCTTATTTCGTGGCTATAGCAGGAGCTATGGATCTTAGCGGAGGAATGGATTATGACTGGTCTTTGATCATTTCCTTTGCCACGGCAGCCTGCCTGGGAAGTTTTACTTCTCTTTACCTTTACGTAGAGCTATTTGATAAAATTGAAAAGAAAGCAGAGTCTTTTGCCAAATACTCCAATTATTTCATGGCTGGTCTTATGCTTGTTCTCATAATCGTGGCTTTAGTTAGAATATTAAACACCTGAAATTGAGTGATAAGTCCGGATTTTTTGAAAGGGTCTATGAAGTCTGCCGAAAAATTCCGGAAGGCAGGGTAACCTCTTATGGTGCCATTGCAAAATATTTAGGTGCTGCCCGAAGTGCACGTATGGTGGGATGGGCCATGAATTCCTCTCATAATTTAGAAGATGTACCCGCGCATAGAGTGGTGAATCGTAAAGGCATACTAACCGGGAAACATCATTTTGGTGGTAGTAATGCCATGCAGCAATTGCTCGAAGCCGAAGGGGTGAAAGTGCAGGATCTGCAGATCATCGATTTTCAGAAATATTTCTGGGATCCCATGAAGGAACTATCCTGATTTCATAAGCCTTCCCCTTTATAATTTCCTCCTATTGCTCTATAAATCTAATATTGCTAAATTCTTCGTATTCTTAGCTTTTCCAACTATATTTGCATTTAGAATCAGTCTATATAAGCCCAAGAATCTGATTAAAATTCATATATGAAATTAGACAGAAAAGAGATTTTAAAAGCCCTGGAAACCATAACTGTAGCAGGTGAAGGAAGTAATATGGTTGAAAGCGGTGCAGTTCAAAACGTAATGACTTTTGGTGATGAAGTAGTGGTAGACCTGGTGCTTAGCACTCCCGCTCTTCACATTAAAAAAAGAGCCGAAGTGGATGTGATGAAAGCTATCCACGAAAAGGTATACGAAAAAGCTAAAATTAAGGTCAACATCAAAATACAGGCTCCCGAGAAAAAGCAGCCCGAAATAAAGGGAAAAGCTATTCCAGGGATCAAGAATATAATTGCGGTAGCTTCAGGTAAGGGTGGAGTAGGAAAATCTACTGTTACCGCAAATCTGGCCGTGACCCTTTCAAAAATGGGATTTAAAGTTGGTATCCTTGATGCCGATATCTATGGTCCTTCTGCTCCTATAATGTTCGACGTTGAAGCTGAAAGACCACTTTCAGTAACCGTGAACGGGAAATCAAAAATGAAGCCGGTTGAAAATTACGGAGTAAAGATCCTTTCTATAGGATTCTTTACCAAGCCCAACCAGGCTGTGGTTTGGAGAGGACCTATGGCAGCAAAAGCGCTGAATCAGATGATCTTTGATGCAGACTGGGGTGAACTGGATTTTATGCTAATAGACCTTCCTCCGGGAACTGGTGATATTCACTTATCTATTATGCAATCACTTCCAATTACTGGATCGGTGATCGTAAGTACTCCGCAGAACGTTGCTTTGGCCGATGCTAAAAAAGGTGTAGCAATGTTCCAGCAGGAAAGTATCAATGTTCCTGTATTAGGTATCGTAGAAAATATGGCCTATTTCACACCAGAGGAACTTCCGGAAAATAAATATTACATTTTTGGTCAGGAGGGAGCGAAGAATCTTGCTGCAGACCTGAAAGTGCCATTTTTAGGAGAGATTCCGTTGGTGCAAAGTTTAAGAGAGTCAGGTGATATAGGAAGACCTGCGGCCCTTCAAACCGCGACTCCTTTAGAAGCTGCTTTCGAAGAGATCACCAGAAATATGGTACAGGAAACCGTAAACCGAAACAAAGATCTGCCTCCAACCGAAGCTATCAAGATCACCACCATGGCTGGATGTAGTGCTGTTAAAAAGAAATAGATGACAAGCGAAGAAGTTAAAATTAATGTTGAAAAGGCATTGGCAGAGATACGTCCGTTTCTTGAAAGCGATGGAGGGAATATATCTTTAGTTTCAATCGAAGACGATCGCCTGGTTAAGGTTCAGCTGGAAGGTGCGTGTGTAGGATGCACGGTTAACCAGATGACCCTTAAAAGTGGCGTGGAGATGACGATCAAGAAATACGTGCCTCAAATCGAACAGGTAGTAAATGTTGAAAGATAAATTTGCTGCCCATTTAATTGAATTCAAACATGATTAAAACCGATATACTTATCATAGGTGCCGGTCCTACGGGTCTTTTTGCCGTTTTTGAGGCCGGTCTGCTTAAGTTGAAGTGTCACCTTATAGATGCTCTTCCACAACCGGGAGGACAGTGTTCTGAGATCTATCCCAAGAAACCCATTTATGATATTCCTGGTTTTCCGGAAGTATTGGCAGGGGATCTTGTGGATAACCTAATGGAACAGATCAAACCTTTTGAACCGGGATTCACTCTTGGAGAGAGGGCAGAAACCATCGATAAGCAGGAAGACGGAAGTTTTATTGTTACTACAAGCAAAGGAACCAAACATCACGCTCCAGTAGTGGTGATCGCCGGTGGGCTTGGTAGTTTTGAACCTAGAAAACCGCCTATTCCTTCTATCAAGGATTATGAAGATAAAGGCGTAGCTTATATTATCCGCGACCCGGAAGTATACCGTGATAAAAAAGTAGTGATCGCTGGTGGAGGAGATTCAGCATTAGACTGGAGTATTTTCCTTGCCGATGTTGCATCAGAAGTATCTTTGGTTCATAGAAGAAAAGATTTCCGTGGAGCTTTGGATTCCGTGGAAAAGGTTGAGGAACTTTCTAAGATAGGGAAGATCAATCTTATTACCGATGCAGAGGTTGTGGATCTGAAAGGCGAAGGTGAACTGGATTCGGTAGTGATTCGACATAAGGATAAAGCAAGGGAAGAAGAGATCAAGGAAACAGATCATTTCATTCCTTTATTCGGACTTTCACCAAAGCTTGGACCTATCGCTAATTGGGGTCTTGAGATTGAAAAGAATGCGATCAAGGTTGATAATGCATATGATTATCAAACGAATATTCCTGGGATCTACGCAATTGGAGACGTGAATACCTATAAAGGTAAGCTGAAGCTTATTCTTTGTGGATTCCATGAGGCAGCGATTATGTGTCAGAGCGCCTATCAGCGTATAAACCCAGATAAGAAATACGTGATGAAGTATACCACGGTAAGTGGGGTTAGCGGCTTCGACGGAAGTAAGAAAGAAGCGAAAAAAGAAGTTGTTAAGAGTATAAATTAGTTTGCGTCAAGCTGTCCCGATGCTTCGGGAGTTTCAGCATCTTTGATTAGATTCTGAAACAAGTTCAGAATGACGATATTTGATAAAAAAGAAAATGTCTGACGTTAAGATCACTATAATAGACCGCGAAGGAGAGGCCCACCGGGTAGATGCTCCAACAGATATGAATATGAACCTTATGGAAGTGATCCGTTCTTATGAACTGGCTCCGGAAGGAACCATAGGTATTTGTGGAGGGATGGCCATGTGCGCTTCCTGCCAGTGCTATATTTTGAATTTTGAGCATATGCTTCCAGAAAAGAGTTACGAGGAAGAAGATATGTTGGACCAGGCGTTTTTCGTGGAAGATAATAGCAGGCTTAGTTGCCAGATCCCTATCACCGAAGGCCTGGATGGCCTGGAGGTACGTATCGCTCCTGCTTCGGAATAAATTCTAAAATGTTATAGAAATCTTAAAATAAATTTTATTTTAGCCGGCCACGTTAAAGTAAAATAATGAGATTATTTAGTAAAATTGCCATTCTTTCTGTAATGTTAATTTATGGATGTTCTGAGGAAGAGCTTGGAGAATCCCCTAATCAACTACCAGAACCCGAAATACAGATTTCAAAAGGTAAGTTTATAGATTCTGAAGTTCAGGGATTGAAATATTCTACCCCTACTCAAAATGGAGTCACGAATTCTTCCGGAGAGTTTGAATACTTACCTAGTGAAAGCGTCACTTTTAAAGTTGGAAATATTGTTTTAGGAACTGCCGAAGGTAAATCAATAATAACACCTTTAGAGATAGCCTCTACTCCTAATGCAAACCTTGAATCTCCTGAGGTTAAAAATATAAGTGCGTTTTTGCAAACCTTAGATGCTGATAAAAATCCTTCGAATGGAATTTCAATTAGTCAGGACGCAGTTGCTTTCCTACCTGAAAATCAAATCGATTTTAATTCTAATATTATTGAAACTTTAGGGAATTTCGTTCTGGAAGTGAATAAGAATACTTTGGCAGATATAGAGGTTGTGTTGCCTGAAGAAGCTGCTGTACATTTAGCAAAAACCTTGGGAGAACCTTATACTCGCCAAGGTTTAGATTCAGGTCCTTTTTTTAATATTATTGAAAGATGGGAAACCGATTCTAGAAATGTGACCTGGATTCACATTTATGATGAGCAAGGTCGTATAACAGAATCAAACGCTTACGAAAAATATCCATCGAGGCATATTTTAAAACATGAATATCTGCAATACAACTCTGTTGGCTATCCAATACATTATACTTCAAATCATATTAAACAAGATGGGAGCGATGGTTTTCTTAGCTATTTTTATCTGGAGTATGGAGAAGATGCAGAAATTAAATCTCTGAAGTATAGCCCGAGTCCTAATAGTACCTACTTCTATGGATGGAAAATTGAAGAAGTTGATGAGAAGAATCAAGTGTTGAAAACATCAATTTTTGAAGAAGGTGGTCAAGGAGTTTCAAATAGTATAATTGAATATGGATATTTTGATAATGGTAAGAAGAAATATGAGCAAATTTCTGATTTGGATTCTACAGAACCAAGGTCTAGGACTGAATGGACTTACGAGGATTTTGGGGAAATGCATACTTGGAAACAATATTTTGGGGAAAATTTAAATTCTGAAAGAATTAGAGAATATACCTATAGAGATGATTATACTCTTGAAAAACAGATAATCGTTGAAAATTCTGAACAAAATCCAGATTCAAAAGAAATAATTTTGTACAACGATTTGGAATGGGTTATTCGTCATGAAAAATATCGATCTGAATTTCTATATGAATTGATTGAAACGGACTATGAAGCGGCTTTAACAAAAGCAACCTATTTCAATCAACAAGATGGCTCGTATTATATTAAATATCGAGATCATGAAGAAGGACTATATAAAACCGAATATTATGATTCAGATGGAAATTTAATTTCTACCGAAGAACATTAAATAAAAAACCTGAACTTAAGAGTTCAGGTTTTTTATTTTTAATAGTGATTGCAACCAAATTGGTGCAATTTTATTAAGCATATTCCAGTTCTGGCTTGGCTTCAATTTCAGCTTCAATGCCATCCCAGAGTTCCAGCCTGCTTTTTAATGACTTTTCAGCGGTATCTTTTACTTCCTGCCATTTTCTCTCATCATTTCCGCAAAGGTCTTCCACCATTTTAAAGGCCATCGGGCCATGCTCATCACCATCAAGCTCGATATGCCTGTCAAAATAGTATTTAAAAAGGCTCAGATCGTCCTCAGGGAAGTTCTTCTGCACTTTCTCTATTATGGACGAGAACATGTCTGGAATTAGTCCTTCCCTGCCAAAGGTGAAGGCAGAGGCGATCTTGTGAGGTTCCCGGCTATATACCACCTCAAAAGTATTTTTCAGGAACTGCTTGATGCTAATAGGTAATTTACTGGTCGCGATGATCAAAAATATATCGGTGCCATGAGTGACCTGCATCAATAATTCTTCTACTTTCTTCCGGTTTGCTCCTGCAGCATCCATCGCATCCAGGTACATTTCAAAATGACTTTGTCTCTTACCATGAATGTTGATATCGGTCTCCTCAGCCAGAACGATCTCATTGATGAGGTATCGTATTTCCGGGTCTCCCACCGGCAGCCACGGATTGGTGGTTTTGGTAAGGATCTCCTGAAGCGCGGTAAGCAGGGACATAAAATCCCATACCGCGTAAACATGATGCTCCATAAAGATCTGGAGCTGCTCCGGGGTATTTATCTTTTTATATAAGGGATGATTTATTAACTGGTTGGTTAGAGGTTCTAAACTTTCGTTTATCTCTTTGATCATATTTATTGCATATTTATTGCAAAGGTAAAAGCTGAGGTGCTATTTAGAAAATCTTAGCGGGTTTTTATAGCTTGTTTAACTCAGTAACTCAGGCTTTTGAGTTAAATTAAATATATGGCCCTAAAAATTATCAATAGTATAAATGTGATCGTATTCTATTCAAATAAATCTAAGGATTATTTGAGGGTGGAAGGAGTTTCTGCTAAAAAGCCTAAACCCTTGAAAAAAGAATGCTGTGAAAAATATAAAAAGGGCAAGCGTTGTAAACGTTGCCCTTGTTTTGATCTGTTATAATTTCCTCGTATGTCATCCCGACCAGAGGGAGGGATCTCTATTGCATTTTACTAGAGATTTCTCATTTCGCTACGCTTCTTTTAAATAAGAATTACGTCATGCTGAACTCGTTTCAGCATCTTTAGATTTAGACACTGAAACTAGTTCAGTGTGACGGTTTTTTTAAAAAGCAGCGTGCCCAGTAATATCAAGTCCGGTTATTAGTAAATGAATATCGTGAGTACCTTCATAAGTGATTACGCTTTCAAGGTTCATCATATGCCTCATGATGCTGTATTCACCGGTAATTCCCATTCCGCCAAGAATCTGTCTTGCTTCCCTGGCGATCTTGATAGCCATTTCCACGTTATTCCTTTTTGCCATAGAGATCTGCGCAGAAGTTGCTTTGCCTTCATTTCTTAAGGTTCCAAGTCTCCAGGCCATCAGTTGAGCTTTAGTGATCTCTGTGATCATCTCGGCCAATTTTTTCTGCTGAAGCTGTTTTGCAGCAATCGGCACACCAAATTGCTCTCGTTCCTTAGCATATCTTAGGGCAGTATCATAACAATCCATCGCTGCTCCAATAGCTCCCCAGGCGATGCCATATCTTGCTGAATCCAGGCATCCAAGAGGCGCACCCAATCCTGTTTTGTTTGGCATCAGGTTTTCCTTTGGTACTTTTACATTGTCAAATATCAGTTCTCCGGTCGCGCTTGCACGAAGTGACCATTTGTTGTGAGTTTCCGGAGTGGTGAAACCTTCCATTCCTCTTTCCACGATCAAACCGTGGATCCTTCCTTCTTCATTCTTAGCCCAGACGATAGCAATATCAGCAAAAGGTGAATTCGAGATCCACATTTTCGCTCCATTTAGCAAATAGTGATCGCCTTTATCTTTAAAATTGGTAGTCATTCCACCAGGATTAGAACCATGGTCTGGCTCGGTCAATCCAAAGCAACCGATCATTTCTCCGGATGCCAATTTCGGAAGGAATTTCTTTTTCTGCTCCTCTGTTCCGTATTTGAAAATTGGATACATCACCAGTGAAGATTGAACGGAAGCAGTAGAACGGATTCCGCTATCCCCACGTTCAATTTCCTGCATGATCAATCCGTAGGAGATCTGGTCCAGGCCTGCTCCGCCGTACTCCTCTGGAATATATGGTCCAAAAGCTCCAATTTCAGCAAGTCCGTTAATGAGCTGTTTTGGAAATTCAGCTTTTTGAGCTGCTTCTTCAATGATCGGGGAAACTTCACGCTTTACAAACTCGCGTGTGGCGTCGCGCACCATTTTATGTTCGTCGCTAAGGAGGTCGTCAAGATTGTAATAATCAGGAGCCTGAAAAAGATCTGGTTTCATTTGTGTCGTGTTTCCAACAAATGTAACCAAGTCTTTTATGAGAAGCAATCTTTTTATTCCTTCGATTTTAACGTCATGCTGAACTCGTTTCGACATCCTTTAGAGACCCTGAAACTCCCGAAGCATCGGGAAAGGGTGATGAAACGCTAGTGGTTAAGGGTGGTTTGTTATAGAAAGGATTGCTTTTTCTTTTTTCCATTGATGAAAAAATGCATTCCTCTCCCTTCGGTCGTCGGATGCATGCAAAATCTGCGCTTCATTTTTTTATTCATCCTTCACTGCTTGAATCCTAAAAGAAATGAACTCAGCCTTATAAAATCGGCCTCAAAAAGCAATTCTTTTTTACGGATTTTTCGCCGATGGGTCCCGAAGTCCAAAATGAGGACAAAATATTATTGAAGTGTTCGTCATGCTGAACTTGTTTCAGCATCTTTTAGAGACCCTGAAACAGGTTCAGGGTGACGAAACTCGTCGATTTATAATTTCAAATAAAAATCTTTAACCAGAGCTTTGAATTCTTCGGTATAATTATGTCTCGAAATTTCTAAAATGAGTTCGTCGATTTCTGGTGCTGTATTCTGAAAACCAAAACTGATGAGGCTTCTTTTAATTGGGGAATCTTCAGTGCCTTTGACCCTCGTTATCTTAAGTGGAAAAAGCATGTGATCTGCTGCAATTTCAAGAGCGTTTTGTTCTTCTGTAAACGGAATGATAATATCAAAATGGCCTTTTTTGGAAAGTAGGAGGGAAGCTCCTTCGATCAATTCAGTAAGCGGAAGGGAATCAGCAAAACGCGCCTTATCCCTGTTTTCATTTCCGGTCTTGTAATCTTCAGAGTAAAAAGGAGGATTAGAGATGATCAGGTCATATTCCTCTTCATCCTGCATTTCCTCAACAAATTCATCGAAGCCTGCGTGGTAGCAGAATAGTCGGTCGCCCCAGTCACTTTTTTCAAAATTCTCCACAGCCTGCTCGTAAGCATTCTCTTCAATTTCAAGCGCGTCGATCAATTCAGCATCAGATCTCTGAGCCAGCATTAATGCAATAAGCCCTGTTCCTGAGCCAATATCCAGGATACTGTTTGGTTGATGTTCCAGGGAAGACCAGGCTCCAAGAAGCACACCGTCTGTGCCGATTTTCATCGCGCAACGATCTTGGTCTATACTGAATTGTTTAAATTTGAAGGGTTTTTGAGACATTTTGTAAAAGTATGAATTATGCATTGATTGTCATTGCGAACGTAGTGAAGCAATCTCATGAGACTGCTTCGCATTGCTCGCAGTGACGTTTCTACTAAGAGATTTCTTAGTTACTTCGCTTTCTCGAAATGACAGCACTTGTGATCCTGAATTTGGTTCAGAATCTGTTGAGAAGCTCAACTTTCGACTGCGCTCAAGGTGACGCTTCCTTGGACGGATACAAAAATAAGAGAACAAAAAAAGAGGTTTTAAATGAATAAAACCTCTTTTCAGAATTTATATGATATGAGCTTATCCTAAAGCTACTCTTTCAAATCCTACTACTTCAAGGTCTCCGTTTACAGATTTAACGTAATCTGCAACGCTTTGCTTGTTGTCTTTGATATACGCCTGGTGTACCAAAGTGTTGTCTTTGAAGAAACGCTGAAGTTTTCCTTGAGCGATCTTGTCTAACATGTTTTCTGGCTTACCTTCTTCTCTTAAAGTATCCTTAGCGATCTCGATCTCTTTATCGATAGTAGCCTGGTCTACACCAGATTCATCAAGAGCTACAGGGTTCATAGCAGCAGCCTGCATAGAAACGTTTTTCGCAGCTTCTTCAGCTCCGTCTACGTTCTTAGAAAGACCTGTAAGAACAGCGATCTTGTTACCAGCGTGGATGTAAGATCCTACAAATGGAGCTTCCAAAGTTTTGAATGCACCTATCTCGATCTTCTCACCAATAACTCCTGTTTGCTCAGTAAGTTTTTCTTCAACAGTGATCCCGTTGTAGTCAGCTTTCAATAACTCTTCTTTAGTTGAGTAGTTAAGAGCCATATCAGCGAAATCATTAGCTAATTTGATGAAGTCATCATTCTTTGCTACGAAGTCTGTCTCACAGTTTAGAGAGATGATCACACCTTTAGAGTTGTCACCATTAACCTGAGCGATAGCAGCACCTTCAGAAGAATCTCTGTCGGCTCTCTTAGCAGCAACTTTCTGACCTTTTTTACGTAGCAATTCGATTGCAGCGTCAAAGTCACCATCAGCTTCTACTAATGCTTTCTTACAGTCCATCATTCCTGCACCAGTAGCTTTTCTTAATTTATTTACTTCAGCGGCGGTTATCTTAGCCATAATATTGTCTTTTATTTAAAAAAAGTCGTTTAGAAACTCACTGTAAAGAAAGAAACTAAACGACTTTTAGATTTTATGAAAACGTTATTTTATTCTTCTTCGTTAGACGATTTAGCTTTATCTAAAGTTTCACTCTTAGATTCAAGCTTTACATCTTTCTTAGCTTCTTTCATTGCCTTTTTGTCTTCGGCATCTTTAGAAGGAACTTCAGCTTTCTCCTTTTTTGCTTTTGGAGCTTTATCTGACTTCTCTTCTTTTGAAGCTTTTTCTTCTTTCTTCTTAGAAGACTTTTCAGATTTTCTTTCAGAAAGACCTTCTACGATAGAATCTGCAACGTAAGAAACAACTTTGCTAATGGATTTAGAAGCATCGTCGTTAGATGGAATTAGATAATCAACCTCACGTGGATCGGAGTTGGTATCTACCATCGCAAAAATTGGAATGTTTAGTTTTTGTGCTTCTTTAATCGCGATGTGCTCACGTGTAGTATCTACAACGAAAAGCGCAGCTGGAAGTCTAGACATGTCTGCGATAGAACCTAAGTTCTTTTCTAGCTTAGCTCTAAGACGATCTACCTGAAGACGCTCTTTTTTAGAAAGAGAGTTGAAAGTTCCGTCTTTCTTCATTCTATCGATAGAAGCCATTTTCTTAACAGCTTTACGAATAGTAACGAAGTTTGTAAGCATACCACCAGGCCAACGCTCAGTGATATAAGGCATGTTTGCCTTTTCAGCCTGTTCAGCAACGATCTCTTTCGCTTGTTTCTTTGTAGCTACGAAAAGGATCTTTCTTCCGCTTGCTGCGATCTTTGCAAGAGCATCACCTGCTTCCTGCATTTTAGCAGCACTTTTATATAAGTTGATGATGTGGATCCCGTTACGTTCCATATAGATATATGGAGCCATGTTTGGATTCCAACGTCTGGTTAAGTGTCCAAAATGAACACCAGCATCAAGTAATTCTTTTACTTCTACTTTGTTTGCCATTTTTGTAATAGTTTACGTTCTGTTGAGATAGCAACATTCAGGTGGCTACTTTTAAGTACGGCCCTGACTGTTTAGATGCTAAACTAACTTCTGCCCGGCATGAACAGAATAACAACAAAAAATTAATTTTTTTATGAACTCCCCGGAAAATATCCCGGTAATAAGATTAACGTTTAGAGAACTGGAATTTCTTACGGGCTTTCTTCTGACCGTATTTCTTACGTTCTACCATACGTGGATCTCTAGTTAGAAGACCTTCTGGCTTAAGAGCAGCGTGGTTTTCTTCGTCTAGCGCTACCATAGCTCTGGAAAGTGCAAGACGGATCGCTTCAGCCTGTCCAGTGATACCACCACCGTATACGTTAATTTTAACGTCGAAGTTTCCTTCGTTCTCGGTAAGCATCATTGGCTGGTTTACTTTATATAAAAGGGTACCAGTTGTGAAGTAATCTTTAAGGTCTTTCTTGTTTACGGTAATGTTTCCTTTTCCTTCTGAAACATATACACGGGCCACAGCAGTTTTTCTACGGCCAATTTTGTGAATTACCTCCATTACTTAACGTCGTTTAAGTTAATAGTTTTAGGTTTTTGAGCTTCGTGATCGTGTTCTGATCCCACATAAACCTTTAAATTTCTGAATAGGTCTGCTCCAAGTTTGTTCTTAGGAAGCATTCCTTTAATTGCCTTTTCGACAAGTCTCTCCGGACCTTTTTCGAATAATTCGGCAGCTGTTAGACTTTTCTGTCCACCCGGGAAGCCTGTGTGACGGATGTATTCTTTCGCGTCCCATTTCTTTCCTGTTAAGTTGATTCCCTGCGCATTCAATACAATAACATTGTCTCCGCAATCAACATGTGGGGTGAAGTTAGGCTTGTGCTTTCCTCTAAGTAGGTATGCTACTTTTGAAGCAAGACGACCTAAATTTTGTCCGTCAGCATCTACCACAACCCATTCTTTGGTTCTGGTGGCTTTGTTAGCCGATACTGTTTTGTAACTTAATGTGTCCACACCAATTGATTTTACTAATTATTAAACATTCCAATCCCATTTACCCGAATCTCAATCGGGAAAACAGGGGTGCAAATGTACAATTATAAATTCTAATAGCAAATAGCGAAAAGATTATTTTATTTGCTTTGAAGGGTCTGATATTCAGTCAAATCTACTTAAGAACTTTTTCTCCTCAAAATCATATTACAGAAAATGCTTCCTGCTGGCAAAATATGGTACAGGCATTCGTTGAATAGGCTATTTCAGGAAGATAAAATGCGTTAAAATTCGATTAAAGGCAATAATGGTGTTAAAAAAGTCATAAAATTCCTTCGTGTTACTTAGTTTTGTGTTGAATTTTAATGCCCCCGAAAATGACTAATCTATTTAAAACAAAAGTTTTAGCCGGCTTTTGCTTGCTATCTCTGTCCTTTTTAAGTTGTAGTAAGGAAGAAGTTTCCCTGGATTCACAATTAAAAGTAAGTGACGCGACCGCGGTGACAAAAAACGATATGCTGGGTCACTGGGATCTATCTGCGATGGTATCTGATACTGCAGTTGATCTAAACGACGATAATACTTATAGTAAGAATCTTTTAAATGAGACTGTATGTTTTAACACTATGAGTATAACATTTAATGAAGATGGAACGTTTATAAGTAATAATGCTCAAATGACTTTTGAAGCGGGAACTTCAAAAAATCAGTTTTCATGTTTGTCTGATAGAATGGACAATGGAAATTGGGAAGTGAGAAATGATAGTTTGATTTTAACTCTGGATATTAATTCTTCTACCTATACCCATAAGAAGCATATAAATCTCGAGACAAATAAGTTCTCGTTCGATGTTACAAAGATAGAATCAAATCAATATGTGAATGATCCGGGAAATACCCAGGCGTCACCGATAAGAATTTTAGAACTTGAGTATACTAAATCATAGTATACCTTTTCTAATTGTAGTTTTAGTGTTAGTTGGAAAAACCTCACAGTTATCAGGCTGTGAGGTTTTTTGCTTCTATAATGATTTAATTTAGATCTACTCCGCTCGTAGTGAAAGAAAGGCCTTGCTGTCCCGAGGTCGAGATCATGACCCCTTCAAATAAAGGTTTGGAAGTGTTGTTTTTAATAGCCCATTCGAATATGAAATTCGCGCCGGTTCCTCCTTCTGTATCTGTTTCATCTACCACTATCTCCACTGTTTCTAATGGAGCGATATAAATGGGGTGATTAAAATAGCTGCGAATCGCTTCGCCTTCCGTATTAAAATATTCCGCTTTTTTGATAAAGATCGTATCCCTGGAATTCATATTTCTCATACTCACGGTAGAGGTGAGTTTATGAGTTTTATGTTCGCTCTGGCTGTATATTTCTGAATAGACCGATAAATAAGTTTTGCCCTGTTGCAAAGAATCTAAAAGGTTGATCTTAGCTTCTCTGGTCTCCCAGTTCACGGGGTCGTAGGAGCTTATCGTTTTTTCATCTTTGCAGGATGTAAAAAGACCAATAAGCAGAAAAAGCAAAAATCCCTTCTTCATTGCGTTCTTTTTAATGTGCTTCCAGCCAGTTTTCGCCAACACCAAGATCTACATCTAACGGAACTTCCAGTTTGTAAGCGTTCTCCATTTCAGATTTTATCATTTTCTGAACTTTTTCCAGTTCATCTTTATGAGCATCAAAAACCAGTTCATCATGTACCTGAAGCAACATCTTTGTTTTGTAATTTTCTTCTTTCAGTTTTTTATGAATATTGATCATGGCGAGCTTGATAATATCTGCCGCACTTCCCTGGATAGGTGCATTTACCGCGTTACGTTCAGCAGCTCCACGAACTACCTGGTTTCTGGAGTTGATATCCTTTAAATATCTTCTTCTTCCTAAAACCGTTGAAACATAACCATGCTCCCTCGCGAATTCTACCTGGTCTGCAATGAAATTGCTAAGTTTTGGATAGGTCTTATAATAAGTGTCTATTAATTCCTTGGCTTCGCTCCTGGAAAGTGAGGTCTGGTTGCTTAATCCAAAGGCGGAAACTCCATAGATGATCCCGAAATTCACCGTTTTCGCATTACTTCTTTGTTCCCTGGTAACTTCTTCCAGAGGCACATTAAAAACTTTTGCCGCCGTGGAAGCGTGAATATCTTCACCATTCTTAAAAGCCTGGATCATATTATCCTCTTCACTCAGAGCCGCAATGATTCTAAGTTCTATCTGCGAGTAATCGGCAGCAAGTAATACGTAATTTTCGTCCCTTGGTACAAATGCTTTCCTAACCTGTCTTCCTCTTTCTGTTCTAATTGGAATATTCTGAAGGTTTGGATTATTTGAACTTAACCTGCCTGTGGCAGCAGTGGTTTGTACATAATCTGTATGTACTCTTCCCGTAGTTTTCTCTACCTGGTTTGGTAAAGCATCCACATAGGTGTTCTGTAGTTTTACTAGACCGCGATAATCAAGTACATGCCTAACAATATCATGCTCGTCTGCCAGAACAGAAAGTACATCTTCGCTGGTTGAATACTGTCCTGTCTTGGTTTTCTTCGGTTTTTTAGAAAGTTCCAGTTTTTCAAAAAGGATAACTCCTAATTGTTTTGGAGAGCTAATAAGGAATTCTTCTCCTGCCTCCTCGTAAATTTTAGCTTCAAGATCTTTGATGTCTGAAGCTAGTGCTTCAGATAGAGACTTCAGGTATTTTTCATCCAGCCTGATGCCCTCCAGCTCCATATCTGCCAGCACCTGAACTAATGGAATTTCGATCTCATTAAAAAGTTTTCTGGTTTCGGCTTCATCCAGCTCTTTTTCAAAAAGCTTTTTTAGCTGAAAAGTGATATCGGCATCTTCTGAAGCGTATTCAGTTTGTTTGTCCAAGGCAACATCTCTCATATTACCCTGATTTTTTCCTTTTTTACCGATCAATTCTGAAATTGGCTGCGGAGAGTAATTCAGGTAGGTTTCGGCAAGTACATCCATATTATGACGCATATCCGGATTTATCAGGTAATGCGCGATCATAGTATCAAATAGAGGACCCGCTACTTCAATATTATATTTATCCAGAACCTCGATGTCATATTTAAGGTTCTGACCTATCTTTTCGATCTTATCATTTTCGAAAAACTCTCTTAGTTCTTCGATGAGCTTTTGAGCCTCTTCTTTCTCTTCAGGGAACGGCAGGTAGAATCCTTTTCCTGCTTCCCATGAAAATGCGATTCCCACCAGTTGAGCTTCCAGCGGATTCAGGCTGGTTGTTTCGGTATCAAAGCAAGCGCTTTTTTGCTTCAGAAGTCTCTCGATAAAAAGTTTCCTGGCCATATCTGTAGTGATGGCCTGGTAAAAATGTGGAGTGTCTGCCAGGTTTGTTCTGGAAGAAGTTCGTTCTATTTCTTCACCGTCACCACCAAATAAAGAGAATTGTCCAGCACCGGCAGTCGCCTGCGCGTTTTTCTTAGCTGAAGGTGAATTGGTAACCTGGGTTTGCGGAGTGTCTTCCTCTCCGCTAAAAAGTTTGATGAACTGATCTTTTAATCTTCTGAACTCAAGTTCGTCAAAGATCTCCTGTACTTTTTCAGCATCGGGCATTGAAAGTTCGTAATCTTCAGCATGGAACTTAACATCGCAGTCGACAAAAATGGTAGCTAGTTTTTTGGAAAGTCGGCCCAGTTCAGCATTCTCTATGACCTTTTCCTTCATCTTTCCTTTAAGTTGATCTGTATTATCCAGTAAGCCTTCGAGGCTTCCGAATTGCTTGATGAATTTCTTGGCGGTCTTTTCACCAACTCCCGGTAGTCCCGGAATATTATCTGCGGCGTCTCCCATCATTCCAAGAAAATCTATCACCTGCTCCGGTCTTTCCACTTCAAATTTCTTCTGAACTTCTGGAATTCCCCAGATCTCAATACCATTACCCATTCTTGCAGGACGATACATAAATATGTTTTCGGAAACCAGCTGAGCAAAATCTTTATCTGGAGTGACCATATAAACTTTATAGTTCTCCTTTTCGGCCTGCTTGGCCAGGGTGCCTATAATATCATCGGCTTCCATACCTTCCTGTACCACTACCGGAATATGCATCGCTCTCAAAATATCCTGGATGATCGGGATCGCTTCACGAATAGGTTCCGGAGTTTCATCCCGGTGGGCCTTGTATTCTTCATACATTTCAGTCCTTGCTTCGCTTCCTCCCTTGTCAAAACATACGGCCAGGTGATCTGGTTTTTCACGTCTTATCACATCAAAGAGTGAATTAGTGAATCCCATGATCGCGGAAGTATTGAATCCCTTGGAATTGATCCTTGGATTCTTGATAAAAGCGTAATATCCGCGGAAAATTAAAGCGTAAGCGTCTAGTAAAAAAAGGCGTTTCTGATCGGCCATCTGAAATGTTTAAATATAAAATTGAGAATGTTTCAAAACTACAAAGATATTAGCACTCTTCCTTGCAAACAATGAACAATAAGCAAATAACAATCCATTTACTTTATGCATTTCAATCGGCTTCGACTGCGCTCAGCCTGACATGTGAAATTCGAGTATTGAACCAGGAATTTCGAATTCAATGAATGATGATCATTATTTCATTCGAGGAAAGGATGTGAAAAATACTACTCTTCCATATAGGAAAGGCTCAAATTATTAGTGCTTTCGCCATTATGGAACTTCGCATAACTGAATCCTTTATGTATGCAATAAGATCCAATTTCGCCTTGCTTATTCATGGCTACATAAGCAACCTGGAAATCCTTATGATTTGGTGCTTTTCGCACAGTTCTCATCACCGCCTCTTCACAGGCTTCCTGCGGAGATTTTCCCTGTCGCATTAATTCCACGATCAAAAAACTACCCACGCTTTTCATAATGGCTTCTCCCATCCCGGTGCCAACAGCTCCGCCTACTTCGTTGTCCAGGAATAATCCTGCGCCGATGATCGGGGAATCTCCCACGCGACCATTCATTTTATAAGAAAGTCCCGAGGTAGTGCAGGCTCCCGCGATATCTCCATTTTCATCGAGACACAACATCCCGATGGTATCATGGTTTTCAATATTGATAATAGGTTTGTATTCTTTATGCTCCAGCCATTCTTTCCATGCTTTTTCTGAATCTTCTGTGAGCAGGTTCTTTCTTTGAAAGCCTTGCTGAATGGCAAATTGCAATGCGCCTTCCCCGGCAAGCATCACATGTGGAGTTTCTTCCATCACTTTCCTGGCAACTGATACCGGGTGAGCGATCTCTTTTAGGTAAACTACCGAACCAGCATTTCCTTCCGGAGACATAATGCAGGCGTCCAGGGTGACATTACCATCACGGTCTGGTGCTCCGCCATCTCCAACAGTGGTATTCTTTAGGTTTGCTTCTTCTACCATGACGCCTTTTTCCACGGCATCTAAAGCTGAAGCACCATTTTCGAGCATTTTTCCGGCCATTTTAGTGGCATTCTGAAAATTCCAGGTCGCTACCGCTACCGGATAACTTTTATTCATCTTTAATTCGTTTAATATTGGTTGGGAGAACAGGGAAGGAGTAGCGCTTAAGGCTGCTCCGGCTATACCTGTATTAATTATAAAATTTCTACGCTTCATTACCGGGTTTTTATGGTAAACTAAGTCTTGATGTAAATATATTAAAAGCCTCGATAAAGGCTTAATAATGATAAGTCGCACTTATGGTAATAGCATTTGAACAGTCGTTAAGCGATTGAAAATTTTATATGAGTCTTAAGTCATACTTTTAAAATCTTTGATTGAGGTTGATTCATGTTAATATAATCTTAATTTCACGACCTTAATATCATATTTATGTTCGCCTCAGAAACCTGGTCACTATACGTTACTATTCTCCTTGTGGTCTATGCCATGGTAATTCTCTTTTTTGTGATAAGAGGGAATCTCAAAACCAAGAATATAGATGATTTCGCTATTGGGAGTAGTGGATTTCCTGCCTGGGCGGTAGGTTTATCACTGGCGGCATCCATGACCAGTGCGGCAACTTTTATTATAAATCCAGGGTTTATCGCGTTATACGGTTTCTCAGGATTAATCTCATTTGGTATCGTGATGCCTATAGCGATCTTTGCGTCCCTTATATTTTTTACAAAATCTTTCCAGAAATATGGTTCAACTGTGAAAGCCTTGACCATGGCGCAATGGATAGGGAAGCGTTACGATTCAAAAGGGCTCACTATTTTCTTTGCCATTCTTTCGTTATTGCTCATCACTTTTATTGTTCTTATCTGTGTAGGTCTAACCCAGATCATTTCTAAATCTCTTAACCTGGAACCTTTCTATGTCCTCATGGGCTTGATCACTTTTGTGTTTGGGTATACAATGTTTGGTGGGGCTAATTCGATGGTTTACACCAATACAGTTCAGGCGATCATCATGTTTGTGGTTGCGATCATTTTATTGATGTCTGGATCTGAATATTTCTCGAATGGGTTTGATGGCTTTGTTAGCTTGCTGAATGAAATAGATCCTAATCTTACTAAAACTACGAATCCGGAAAGTTTTCTGTTCAGGGATTATTTTGAAATTATCATCTGCCAGATCATTATCGGGATTGCTATTGTTTGTCAGCCACATATTATTACTAAAACGCTTTTTCTAAGAAGTGAAAAGGCGATCAATGAATATCTTACTGTAGCAATAATTTGTATGAGTTTTTTCTTCCTGGTAGTGGTGGTTGGCTTATATGCGAGGATCACTTTTCCAGATCTCAGTCTTGACGGCACAGCTTTGAAAATGGATGAATTGGTTTCTGCCTACGTAGTAAAAACATTTTCTGCCGGGGTGGGGGTGATCATTGTAGCGGGATTGATCTCTGCGGGATTATCTACTCTGGAAGCATTAATTCAGTCGCTTTCAACGACTATTACTACAGATCTTATTGCGCCGTTGAGTAAGAATGAAAATTTCAACCAGGTAGGCCTGAATAAGATCGTGATCATATTGCTAGCGATAGTAAGTTTCTTTTTGAGCTACGACCAGATCGTAGATCCTAATGTGAGCGTGGCTATTTTTGCCCAGAATGGGGTATACGCCTATTTCGCGGCCGCTTTTGTGCCGGTGTTGTTTGGTATTTATTTCAAGAAGGTGAGTAAGAATGCGGTTTTTATCGCGAGTTTTTCAGCGGTGGCGATCCATTTTATTATTTACTATGGCAGGATAACTCACTATATGCAGGAGCCGGTGAACAATCCAGGCGTATCTGCGGCCATAGCCGTTGTGGCATCTTTTGTTATTGGTAATTCTCTATATTTAGTAAGTAGAAAGAAAGCATGAATTATTTCGATTGGATAGGAAAATGGTCAGATTACACCCCCGATAAAAAGGCGGTGGCATCGGTCGATTCCGGGAAGGTCTATACATATAAAGAGTTGAATCTGCTCTCCCTGAAACTAGAGGCTTATCTCAAAAAGGAATATTCTATTGAAAAAGGAGATCGTATTGCCGTGCTGGCGGCACATTCTCCAGAGTATCTGATTCTATTTATCGCGGCGCAAAGAATGGGCGCGATCCTGGTTCCATTGAATTATCGTTCTACGGTTTCAGAAATGGCCTATTGCGTTCAGGATGTTGAGCCGGAATTATTGATCTTCGAAGATGATTTTCAGCTGAAGCAACAGGATCTAAAGAACGAGGTTTTCTTTAATGAGGTTTCCCTGGAAGCACTTTTTGAAGAATCTTCAGCAGTGAAAATTGAGCAAAAGCTTACCGAAATAGATCCCGAACAGGCAGTTTTCATTTTCTATACTTCGGGAACCACCGGGAAACCAAAAGGTGTGCTTTATACAAACCGCATGCTTTTCTGGAATAGTTTGAATACCTCGGTTCAATTGGAGATCACCTCGGCAGATTTTACCCTGAATGCCTTGCCGCCCTATCATACCTCAGGATGGAATGTGCTGCTTTTACCAATGTTGCATCGCGGGGCTAGGGTGGATTTTCTGAAATCTTTTAAACCTAAAAAGGTTCTTTACTATATTCAGAAGAATTCTATCAGTCTCTTTTTAGCCATTCCTACCATGCTCAGGATGATGGTTAAGCATCCTGCTTTCAAGGATTTTAAAGCACCAGCATTAAAATATATTGTAGTTGGGGGGGAAGATCTTTCTATCCCGTTAATTGATAAATGGGCTGAAAAAGGCATCCTGCTCAGGCAGGGTTATGGTCTTACCGAAGCCGGGCCCTGTATCACTTCCCTGCATCATCATGATGCCATTTGGAAAAAGGGATCGATAGGGAAGCCTAATTTTTATGTGGACCATAAGATCGTTGATGAAGATGGGAAAGAAGTCGGTGCCAATGAACACGGTGAACTATGCTTAAGAGGCGCTATCGTTACCCCGGGCTACTGGAACAATTCGGCCTATACCCTGGAAAAGATAAGGGATGACTGGTTTTACACCGGGGATATGGTAAGGATGGATGCCGAAGGTTTTATGTATATGGTAGGCCGGAAGAATCAATTGTTTATTTCCGGGGGTGAGAATATTTATCCGCTAGAAATCGAGAATGCGATTCTAAAAAATAATTTCGCGAAAGAAGCTGCGGTCATTGGTGTAGAAGATGAGGACTGGGGAGAAGTGGGAGTAGCATTTTTGCAGGGTAATATACAGGATCTTACCGAAGATGGGCTCACCGAAAAACTAAAGCATCATTTGACCTCTTATAAAGTTCCGAGACATTTTGTTTTCCTGAATTCCCTGCCTAAATCTGGAATTGGGAAAATAGACCGGAAAAAATTAAAAGAAATGTTTAAGCTTATTCAATATGAAAAAAAGGATATTATTTAGTCTTTTCAGCCTGGTCTTAACCTCCCTAGCCGCACAAGAAAAGATAAGTGAAACAGTAACCTACCATCTGCCTGTGAAAACCATTAAATTAAATTCTGAAACGATTGCATATGCCGATGAAGGTAGTGGAGAAGAGACCCTTCTTTTTGTTCATGGTCTTTCCAGTAATCTGGATTCATGGAAGAAAAATATAGCCGGGTTAAGTTCAGATTATCGATGTATCGCTATAGATCTTCCCGGGTATGGGAAATCATCCCGCAGCAAGACCGATTACAGCCTTTCAGAATATGCCGGCATATTAAATGAAATCGTAGAGAAGATGGATCTTAAAAATGTTGTTCTGGCAGGTCATTCCATGGGTGGGCAGATTGCCATGCATTCAGTTTTAAAATATCCGGAAACCTATAAAAAACTGGTCCTAATCGCGCCCGCGGGCATCGAGACCTTCACCGCTCAGGAAGCTACCATTATGAAAGCCTCATATACACCGGCGATGCTGGTGGGAGCTTCAGATGAACAGGTTCTGGCTAATTACAAGATGAATTTCTATTCTTTCCCCGAAGATGCCCAGGCCATGGTAGATGATCGTATCGCTATGAAATCTGCGGAAGATTTTCAGGATTATGCAGAAACCGTGGTAAATAACATACATGCCATGCTGGAGGAGCCGGTGATCGACGAAATCGGCAAAATTGAAATTCCGGTTTTAATGATCTTCGGGAAGAACGATATGCTCATTCCTAACAAGTATTTTCATCCTTCTGAAAGTATAGCTAGTCTCGTTAAGACTTCCGAAGAAAAATTCAATAATATTGCAGTGAAAACCATCGATGAAGCGGGGCACTTTGTTAATTTTGAACAATCTGAAAAAGTAAATAAAGAGATCAGGGATTTTCTTGAATAATGAAATCTAAACTTAAAATATTCACCGATTTTTCTGAAGGCGTATTGCCCCATGAGGCAGCCTACCTGCAAAAGGAGAATAGAATAAGGGACGATGAAAAGGAAGAGATTTTAAATAAGGTTTGCCGTAATGCCGAGCGTTTTTTTTCTTCAGAAGATTTTGATGAAAATATTGACAAACGTAAGTATGCCTACATCAAAAAATGGATCTCCAAAAAGCTGAAAAAGGCAGATGTGGACGCTCACCTTGAGTACCTGAGCCATATCGAAAAACAGATCCTTACCGATACCATTTCCTCTCCCGAAGAAAAGGAGCTGCTGGAATTTATTAGCGTATATGGTCATACCTCTTTTTATTTTCAGAAATTCTATGAGCTGGTAAGAGAATACCAGGACTATTTGCTAGTGAGGTTTAGATACCAGGATTGTGAAGTAACCGGTGAATTTCTCAGAGAAAATGAGAAATATTACCTGAAGTCATTAAAGGTGAAAGATGAGATCTTTCATGCTACCAAGGATCTTATCAGGCAGTATACCTCTCAAAAGATCAATACCAAGCACTGGGAATCGAAACTTCTGGAGTATTTATATGACGATGAACTCGATGGTCGAAATAAATACCACGCTTTTATAAGGCTGGTTTTCTTGTATTTCAACTACAAGGAGTATGAAAAAGCTAAAGAAATGTTCGATTATATCGATGAATGTTTCAAGAACGGTTTAATGTACTCCCGCCGCGTGCTATTCAACTATTATGCAAATCGGGTGATCCTGCATTCCAACCTTAATGATCTGGACCAGGCTGAATATTATGCGCATTTATCGGTGAAGCAGGATAATAGTGATAAACTCTTTTACCTGAATAACCTGGTAGCAATCCTGCTGAAAAAGGATAAGAATAAAGAGGCTCTTGATCTGCTTACCGAAAACTATAAACTTTTTAAGGCATCATTTAATCATCATCAGAAATTAGGCTTCGCCACGCATTATGTGCGTACGCTGGTTAGAAATAAAAGGATCGCCATTGCTGAAACCTTTGCCAGGAACTTTCTTCATGAGAACCGAAAGTATGTTTTTGAGCATCGCTGGAGTCGATTCTTTTCTAACTATTTAATGCTGCTTACTACGGCTGAAAAGCCTGTTGAGGTGATAAAGGTTACCAATAAGTACAATTTGCTGGAGAGAGAAGCTGAGGTCATGGGGCGTGAAAACTTTATTCCGAAGATCCACTGGTATTATCATCTGGCCAATTATCTCAACGGGCAGTATTCTGAAGATAAACTTTTCGAGCAGCTTATCCAGAGCATAGAATCTGCTTCCCAGCTGGATTCAGAAGGATTCATCGCCTTAGATGATTTCATAGATAGACTTGCTTTTACCCAGCCGGGGTTCTTTTCAAAATTAAAGTCACACTTTAGCGACAAGTCTCTAATTTACTAGGGTAAAAGTTCTCTTTGAGGCTAAATTCCGCCTAAGAAACCATTGGTCATACTTCACAATCTTATCCTCGGGTGTCGATTGGTGCAACCTCTTGTTAAATTCGTCTTAAAATAATTTAAAACATCTTTTATGAAGATCAAACTTTTCACCATGATGAGCTTACTGTTTGGGGTATTTGCGTACGCTCAGACGGGAAGTATTAGCGGAACTATAACCGATGCCGCTACCGGGGAACCTTTACTAGGAACCAATATAATTGTAAGAGGGACCAATACCGGGGCTACAACCAACGAAAGTGGATATTATAAACTTGAGCTTGATCCCGATAATTATACTATCGAAGTATTTTTTATAGGGTATGAGACCGTTACCAGAGATATTGCCATACAAGCTGGTGAGGATATGAAAATGGATTTTAGCCTGGAACCTTCAGCATCTGTAATGGATGAGGTGGTAGTTTCAGCAAATAGAAGACCACAAAAAATAACGAGGGCTCCGGCTACGGTAAACGTGATCAGCGCTCAGCAGATAGCAGATTTTCCTGGTCCAAATCCAGGTGAACTTGCCGCGAGACAAAAAGGGGTTGACTTCGTAAGAACAGGGGTTCAGGGAACCGGGATCAACATTCGTGGATTTAACTCTGCCTTTAACTCCAAAAACCTTCAGGTGGAAGACGGCAGGATATCTTCATTAGTAGCCACAGGGCTTCCTTTAGGCTCATTTACTACGATCACTAAAGAGGATATCGAAAGAGTTGAGATCATTTTAGGACCTAACGCAGCTCTTTATGGGCCAAACGCTCATAACGGACTTGTAAACACATTAACAAAAGATCCTCGTACTTCTGAAGGTTTAGACCTTGTATTAGGTGCTGGTAACCAGAAGCAATTCACTGCTCGTGGCCGTTATGCCATGGAAGTGAATGATAATCTTGCTTTTAAAGTTTGGGGAGAAAGAACCCAGGGAGAAGAATTCGATTATGTGGATTCTGTATATGTAGGAACTACTGCATATGACGAATTAGAACTTGACAGAGATTTTTCTACTACAAAATATGGTGCAGCGGTATACTACGGTTTAGATGAAACCAGTGACCTTATCGCATCTTACGGACATAGTAATAACTCGAATCTTGGAGTTACCAATGCTGGTAGAAACCAGATCAAGGATTGGTCTATAGACTACCTTCAGTTAAAATATGTGTCTCCTCATTTCTATGGAAACCTTTACCATACCTGGAGTAAGACAGATGATACTTACGCGATCAACCAGCGTACACAGAACTATGTTTCTTTTATAAATAATGGATTTACTGAAGCTGAAGCTTTGGAAAGATCTTTTACTGAACAGTGGTTCCCAATCGAAGGTATCCCGAATGGTGGGATTAGCCTCCCTAGAGGATCTGTATTTAAAGATGCTTCTAAAAGACTGAATGCTGAAGCTCAGTACAACAACAATTTCGGGAATTTAACCTATGTGATTGGAGCGCAATATCAGCAGGATAATGCCGATTCTAAAGGAACTTATCTTTTGGATGAAGGAGGGATCAAAATAGACCAGGTTGGTGTTTATGGACAATTGGAATATACTTTCGAAGATGCCGGTTTAGACCTTCTTTTTGTTGGTAGATATGATGATCATGAATTATATGGAGGAAACTTCATTCCTAAAGCTGCGATCGTAAAGAATTTCGATTTTGGTAGTTTCAGACTTACTTATGGAAAAGGGATCGCCGCTCCATCTATTCTTAACCTAAGCGGAAACCTTTTTGGAGGTCTTGTATTAGGTAACGGGGAAGGATTCACCCTTCAAGACGGAACAGAAATTCCTGAACTGCAAGTGGAAACTATCAAGTCCTGGGAAGTTGGATATAAAGGAAAGTTATTTGGAGAAAAGACTTTCTTCGAAGCGAATGCTTACTACAATATGTCTGAAGACTTCCTGAGCCCTTTGATCAATATTTCTGCGACCTCTCCGGTGGCCAGAAGAGGTGATACTCCAATAGGGGATTTAATTCCTGGTTCAGATGGATCTTTTGTGCTTACCTATCTTAACTTCGGTAAGGTTGATACTTACGGAGCAGATCTTGGGATCAATTACTTCATCAACGACCAGAACAGGCTTTCTTTCAACTACTCATATTTTGGATACGATATAGACAAAAATGATCCTGCCAATGACGGGAACAGAGATGGTTTGGTATTAGATACAGACCTTCCTTTGAATACTCCTGAAAATAAATTCGGAATCGGATATTACTACACAGGACCAAAATTCTTCGGTTCACTTTACGGAAGATATGTGCAGGAATATGATTTCTTTTCAGGGATCAATATCGCTGCAGAAACTCAGGATCTTAATGGAGATGGGGTAGATGATGTGATCGAAAATGCCAGAAATGGTAGAACCTGGAACTATGGGCCGTTAGGAGGATTCTTCAATCTTGATCTGAATGTAGGATATAAATTCAATGAGAACTGGACCGTGGGAGCTTCTGTAACCAACCTGTTTGATTCTGAAGTAAGACAGTTCGTAGCTTCTCCAGAGATCGGAAGATTGTTCTTGGTTGAGCTAAAATATCACCTGCCAATAGGAAAGAATTAAGAATCAAATCCTGTTAGACAGATGATCAGGAAAAAAGATTTAAAGAACGGGATTAGCCTGGAATATCTTGACCGGGGAGAAGGAGAAGTAATTCTTCTTCTCCATGGGTTAGGATCTACCAAAGCTGATTGGGATCTGCAAGTGGAGCCTTTTTCTAAGGAGTTCCGGATCATAGCTCCAGACTTGAGAGGGCATGGGAATTCTTCCAAGCCTGAAGGAAAAGAGGCTTACGGGGTTTCCAAATGTGCCGAGGATATGAAACATCTCCTCGATGAACTGGGAATATCAAAATGTATGCTCGTAGGTTTTTCTATGGGAGGAGCCGTTGCTTTCGAAATGGCTGTAAAGTATAGATCGCTTATCTCGAAATTGGTCATCGTAAATACTGCGCCAGATTTTAATGCGCTAGGCCAAATGGGAGAGCAGATGATCAAAGAGCGTACAGAATTATTGCGGACCAAGGGAATGAACGCCATGGCAGAAAAAGTTGCTGAAGGCATGTTTCCGGAAGAAGAACAAAAGCATCTCCGCGATGCGTTCTATGAAAGAGCCAGTCTCAACGACCTGGAGGCATATTATAATTCCTTCATTACCCTGATGGATTGGGGGATCGGAGAGAAAGTAAAAACAATAGACGTTCCAGCGCTGGTGGTGGCTTCAGATCTGGATTACACCCCGGTGGAATTAAAGGAATCTTATACGTCGAAAATGAAAAATGCCAGGCTGGAAGTGATCAAAAACTCCCGTCACGGGGTTACCATGGATCAGCCGGAGCAATTTAATGAAGAACTTTTAAAATTTTTTAGATCATGAGTAGAGTTGCATTGATCACGGGTAGCACCAGTGGAATAGGAAAATCTATCGCCGTGGCATTTGCCCGGAACGGTTATGATATCATGTTCCATGGGCTGGAAAAGAATGGGCCTGAGATCGCCGAAAAGATAGGAATAGAAAATTCGGTGAAAACAGCCTTCTCTAACGCGAATTTAAAAGATCAGGAAGCCATCAATCAATTGATCGCTAAAACCCTGAAAGAATTCGGAAAGATAGATGTGTTGATCAATAATGCCGGGATACAGTATGTTTCTAAAGTAGAAGAATTTCCGCTGGAGAAATGGAACGATATCATTGCGATCAACCTCTCTTCGGTATTTGTAGCCTCAAGGGCAGTATGGCCGTCCATGAAAAAGAACGGTTTTGGAAGGATCATTAATATTTCATCGGTGCATGGTTTAAGGGCATCAGAATATAAATCTGCTTACGTCTCGGCTAAGCATGGGGTTATTGGTCTTACCAAAGTTCTGGGACTGGAAGGAGCAGGGGGTAATATTACCTGCAATGCGATTTGTCCCGGTTACGTAAAAACTCCTTTGGTAGAAGGACAGATAAAAGATCAGGCAAAAGCTCATAACCTTTCCGAAGAAGAAGTAGTAAGACAGGTCATGTTAAAGAAACAGGCCGTTAAGGAATTCATTCCGGAGAAGAAGATTGCCGAACTGGCATTGTTTCTAGCGAAGGAAGATTCTTCAGCGATCACCGGATCGGCCTATGTGCTGGACGGTGGCTGGAGCGCACAGTAAATTTTATAGTTTGGTTTGGAAGACATAGGCGGGGTAAATAATTTATCCTGCCTATTTCGTTATTAGTTAAAATGAATTAAAAACCTACGCTTCAAACGGGATTCACAATATCTTCGTAAAAAATTGTTTTAATGCGTTGGTTAATTCTTGCAGCGATCTATCTTATCGTTGATCTTTATGCTTACCAGGTCTTACGGGTCTTTTCAAAGAACATCTGGGTTGGAATGCTCTACTTCATCATTTCGGCTATAGTCATTGCAAACTTATTCTATCAATTCAATCAGCCGGCACCAAATGATGGATTTGGAGGCGGCAGAGGTTATGCGATTGGTATTTTCCTGGCCTTTTTTGTGGGGAAAATTGTTCTTTCGTTAGTGATGCTGGGAGAAGATGTGGTTCGATTGCCAATTGCCGGGATTCAGAAATTCTTTGGCCCTTCTGAAAGTTTTGATATGCCTTCCCGCAGAAAGTTCATTAGCACCATCGCCATTGGTCTTGCCGCAATTCCTTTTGCAGGTTTGCTCTACGGAATGTATAAGGGTCGATATAACTTCAGGGTCTTAAAATATACCCTCTATTTCGAAGATCTTCCCGAAGCTTTCGATGGCTACCGAATAAGCCAGATCAGTGATGTGCATAGCGGTAGTTTCGATAATAAAAATAAGATACAATATGGTGTTGATCTGCTGAAAGAGCAGGGGAGCGACCTGGTGGTTTTTACGGGTGATCTTGTGAATAATAAGGCTTCAGAAATGGACAACTGGAAAGAGCTGTTTTCAGAAATAAAGGCGCCAGATGGTGTTTATTCCATCTTAGGAAACCATGATTATGGTGATTATCATAACTGGGAAAGTCAGGAGGCGAAAATTCAGAATCTTGAAAACCTGAAAAAGACACATGCCGAAATGGGCTGGAACCTGATGCTCAATGAGAATCGATTCATTGAAAAAGACGGTCAGAAAATAGCTCTGGTAGGCGTGGAGAACTGGGGAGCCGGAGGCTTCAAAAAAGCAGGTGATCTTGAAAAGGCCGGAGAAGGTGTAAAAGAGAATGATTTCAAGATCCTGTTGAGCCATGACCCTTCGCACTGGGAACAGGAGGTGAAAACGCATCCTAAGAAGTATCATTTGACCATGAGCGGACATACGCATGGAATGCAGTTTGGCATCGAGATCCCGGGTTGGTTTAAATGGAGTCCTGTGCAGTACCGTTATAAACACTGGGCAGGAATATATGAGGAGGCCGGTCGTTATATTAATGTGAATCGCGGATTCGGATTTTTAGCCTATCCTGGACGGGTTGGCATCTGGCCCGAGATTAGTGTCATAGAACTGAAAAGAGGTTCGAAACCCGCATAATTACAAGAATTTCCTATATTTGATTAAAGCTGGCATAAGTGGTAGTTGCCATGAGCTAAAAATAAATCCTGAATTATGTCAAAATTTGGTGAATTAGTAGACTTAAATATCCCGGTACTATTAGATTTCTATACCGAATGGAATGATGCCTCTGTAGCGATGCATCCGGTGCTTAGAGACGTCGCGGCGGCAATGGGAGATAAGGCGAAAGTTATTAAAATAGATGTGGACAAAAACTCCCAGTTGGCTGAAGCCCTGCGTGTAAAAGGTCTGCCAACCTTAATGATCTACAAGTCTGGAGAGATGAAGTGGAGGCATAGCGGAGAACAGGATGCCAATACGCTCATAGGTCTGCTTAAAGAACACCTTTAAGACTTCTGAATTCCAATCCTTTTTCTTTGTAGTGATCCAGTATCTGCGGAAGGATTACCTTTAAGTTTTTAAACGCTTTTTTGCTGTCATGGAGAACGATAGTGCTTCCTGGCGTTGCGTTTTCGATTACATTTTCAAGGCATTCCTCACCTGAAAATTCACGATCGTAATCACCACTTATTACATCCCACATTACAATTTTATAGCCCTGCTCTTTTAAGGATTTTGCCTGTGAATTTTTGATTTTCCCATAAGGCGGACGAAAAAGGGAATAGTTCGGGGTTTGTAGTTTAGAGTTGTTAGTTTTAAGTTGCTTGCCGGTTTCAGTCATGATCTTTTCCGCCAGCTGAGTGTTCTCTAAATATTCTGATTCAGAAGTTTTCCAGCCGTTGAGGTGATTGAAAGTATGGTTGCCAATACCATGTCCTTCCTCGATAATTCTTCGGAAAATATCTGGGTGTTTTTTCACATTGTCGCCTATACAGAAGAAGGTGGCTTTAGCTTCATGTTTGCCAAGCAGGTCTAAAACCCAAGGCGTAGCTTCCTGCACCGGGCCATCGTCAAAAGTTAGGTAGATGCCTTTATCGTCCTCGATGTGCGTGAGTCTTTCCGGGAACAAAAGCTTAAGAAAAGATGGATATTTTGCACGGAAGAGTTTCATTTCTAATGTTCTGTATTATCTGTTGGCCGTTCTGGGTATATAGTATAATAATTTCATTATTTCAACTTCTCATCTTTGAATTCACCTGTCATCGCGAGTGCAACGAAGCGATCTCAACTTTAAGGTAAGTTTTTTTATCGTTGACCTAATTCAGAGATTAGCGATTTCTTAGGATTTTCTCTGTTGAAAATTTGGTGATTCTCCGCTGCATGAATCTAAATCAGCCTTCAACCCTTCGACAAGCTCAGGGCGCTCAGGCTGATATTCATCATAATAATTAATAAGTTTTGGTCCGTATGATGCGCAAATGAGCAACCTTGAAACAACTTATCTCACTACTCACTACTCACTACTCACTACTCACTACTCACTACTCACTACTCACTACTCTTCAACAGAGTCCATAGCGGTTGAATCAATATTTGATTCCACAGGCACCGCTCCATCCAATGCTTCCATGATCTCTTCTTCAGGAGATTTTATGTCGGCATCGATTTCTTCATCCTGACGGTAAAAATGTCTGAACAGGCGCAGGTAATTGTTGAATTCCTCTGCCTTCTTCTGCGCGGTCTCCCGGTCCTCATAAACCATCATCATATCTACTAGCCCGCGATAGCGTTCCATATCTGTTATGATCTCATCGGCATACCTGTATTGGCGTTCTACCTCCCAGCTGCTAAAGAATTCCAGGTTTTCCTGGTATTTCTTAGCGACCTTTTCCCAGATCTCCCTGGCTTTTTCCGGTTTGTTTACTTCGTAATAACCGGTGATAAAAGGTTCCAGCAGGGTATAGTATTCATAATATTCCACCGGCATATGTTTCATGCCCAGGTCAAGGATCTCTTCAGCATGAATCGTATCCCCTTCTCTTAGTAGATTTTCAGTCAGTCTTGCAAGGTTACTTCTGTAAGTAATAGAATTCTTGCGGGTTTCAGGATCGTGATAAATATCATCTGATCCCATATTACCCCAATCCCAGTTCTTCACGATATTGTACATCTTTTCTGTATTCACTCTACCCATGTCGAATGGATTTCGCGGATTCAATGGTGTACGAATAGGTACCAGTTTATAGGTTACCCCTTCCAGTTGCAGGTAATCTTTCATCCACAGGTAATCTTCATCACCAAAGCTTCCGCCAGTGAAATAGATCGGTCTTTTCCAGTCATTATTTGCCAGGATATCCAGCATTAATAGGCGGTTCTTATAAAGGATCTGGTCCCCGATGGTTATATCGATATGATCTACGATCTCATCAGCTTCAGATTCATCCACGATATTATTTTTCAGTACGGTTTGTTTATCTACCGGGATCCTCACGTGTCTCGAAGGAAAGGTATTAATGAAGGTTCCGCTTTGTAGCTCTGCCTGCGTACGTGGATCTTCATTTTCAATATAATTCATCCAGGTTCCAATTGGGATCGTATCCTGGGTCACCTCTCTAAGGAAGATCGCATCGTTCTTACCGTTGTAAAAATCGTTATCCAGTTGAGATGGCAGCGCATCACTTTCAAAAGCCTTACGCTTCATCTGGTCGATATACCAGTCGGTAGCAAGAAGACTGGTGTTCACGATACGAACGTCTGTTCTGTACTTTTCGATCTGCTGAACATACCAGAGTGCAAAGGTGTCATTATCTCCTATGGTAAATAATATTCCATTTTCGTCTACCGAATCGAGATACATCTTAGCCATGACCAAAGCTGAATCTCTTCCTGATCGATCATGATCGTCCCAATTCTCTGAAGCCAGCAGCACAGGAACGCAAAGTAAACTTCCTACGATGACAACCGGCGCGACTATCTTAGGGCTTATCACGGTTCTAAGTTTATCAAATATCGCATACACTCCAAAGCCAATCCAGATCGCAAAAACATAGAAAGATCCTACCAAAGCGTAATCTCTTTCCCTGGGCTCGAATGGGCGTTCATTCAGGTATATTTTTAAAGCAATTCCCGTGAACAGGAAAAATACCATCAATACCCAGAAATTCTTTTTGTCTCTTTTCAGATGAAAAACAAGTCCTATCAATCCAAGAATGAACGGAAGGAAGAAATAGGTGTTACGGGCTTTATTATCCTTTAGATCTGAAGGCAGGTTGTCCTGGCTGCCAATATGCATTTCGTCTATAAAGTCTATTCCGCTGATCCAGTTTCCGTGGAGGTCGGTATATTTCCCCTGAATATCATCCTGACGACCGGTGAAATTCCACATGAAATATCTCCAGTACATATAGCCAATCTGGTATTCCAGCAGGTAGCCAATATTTTCAGCAAAACTTGGTTTTTCCACGTCAATGTATTCGCTGAATTGTCTTAGAAAGTTATGGTAGTCTTCCATATCTCTCTCTCCGCGAGAGAATTGGGATTTAAACTCGTTTACAGCTTGTATAAGTCTTTCTTCTCCCTGGTATTCAGCTTTGATCTTGAAATCCAGTGGGCCGGTAAACTCCATGTAATTTACAGCATGCTCTGTACTCCACATACGTGGCAGGACCGCCTTATGATCATCATCAAGGTTTTGCTTGGCATTCTTGTATTCGTTAACGATCACATATTTTCCAAGCTCCTCGTCTTTTTCATATTTAGGTTTAGCGTCTTCATATGGATTATCTGCATCTAGGCCTGAGTACATTTCAGACCATTGCGGACCATAGAATAAATGCGTTTCTCCATATTGTTCCCGGTTATAGTAAGCCAGTAATTCCCTGGCGTTATCGGGACTGTTCTCGTTAATAACGGTTGGAGCGTTACTTCGTATGGGTAGCATCACCCAACTTGAGAATCCTATTAGCACGAATAGTATACATAATAACAGGGTGTTGTATTTATAAAGGTTTTTCTTTCGGGTGTAATTTATCAGAAAATAGAAAGCGGCAACTATAACCAGCAGCGCTATGACCGTTCCTGTATTAAATGGCATTCCGAGGCTGTTCGTAAAGAAAAGTTCAGAAGCCGAAAAGAAGGTAAGGGTATAAGGAAGCAGAAGTTTGAAAATGAACATTAGGACTGCAACCACCACCACATTCGCGATGATAAAATTCTTAACGGTCACTTCTTTATAGTTTTTAAAGAAATACAGGAATCCGATTGCCGGAAGGGTAAGAAGCCCCATAAAGTGAACTCCAAAAGACAGTCCAATTACCAAAGAGATCAGGATGATCCAGCGGTTGCCCCTCGGGGTGAACATGTCTCTTTCCCATTTAAGGCCCAGGTAGAACATGATGCTCATAAAGCAGGCGGCCATGGCATAAACTTCAGCTTCCACAGCATTGAACCAGAAACTATCGGTAAATGTAAAAGCCAGCGATCCTACTAAAGAACTACCCAGAACCGCCATTTTTTTCGACGGAGTCAGTTTTGAAACCGGGCCGGCAACTTTTAAAACCAGCATGGTAATAGACCAGAACATAAACATGATCGCTATGGCGCTGGCAAAACCAGACATAAAGTTCACCATTAAAGCAACCTTGGAATTATCTGGGGCGAATGTTGAAAAAAATGCGCCCATCATCTGGTAAAATGGAGCTCCCGGGGGGTGTCCCACTTCCAGGTTTGCAGAGGTAGCAATATATTCCCCGGCGTCCCAAAAACTTGCCGTTGGTTCCAGAGTAAGCGTGTAGGTAGTCAAAGCGATCACAAAAACCAGCCATCCCAGGATTTTGTTCCACTTACTAAAGTTAAGATCTGTCATAAATACTAGAGTAGTTGTACTAAAGTGGCGAATTTAATAATAAAATGCTGAATGCTTTAAAAACGAAAGACAAAAGCATTTATTTTGGAAAAAGCTGAAAATGAAGACTAAGCGGGCCAGGGAAAAATAAAGGCTAAATTTTTCAGGAAAATTTCAATAAAAAGTTTGTGTAAACTAAACTTTGTTTTAAATTTGCATCCGCATTTAAGCATTGGCCTATGGTGTAACTGGCAACACGTCTGGTTTTGGTCCAGAAGAGTCTAGGTTCGAGCCCTAGTAGGCCAACAAGAAAAACCCTTAACTACTTGTAGTTGAGGGTTTTTTGTTTTAACAGGGGGTTAAATAGGGGGCGAAAATTATTATTATTTAATTATTCACGAATATTCATGACTAGTTTTCCCTGAATTTTCAATTGGTGTAGTAAGGACTCGTGGTTTCATCCATTTGAAATTTATATGGCTACAATATTTTTTGCACACCCTGTGCATGCCAATTTAATTATCTTTGTGATGTGAAAATAATGGCACTCATATTATCTCTTTACGTACTTGGGCTTAATTTATTAGCGTGTAATGATAATGATACTTCACAATTGACTTCTGATTCAGAAGTAACAGTAATTGTTAATCAGGATTTAGATTTCGACCATTCACATGAAAATGTAGTAGATTTATGCCCTCCATTTTGTAGTTGCCATTGCTGCCATGTTCACACAGTAGATTTTGGTTCCTCACACTTCGAGCCTTTAATTGTGGAAATTCCATCTAAAGCTTTTGCTCATTTTGACAGTTCAGCGGAAGAACCTATTCTTTCCTTTTTAGATCCTCCAAAAGTTTAATTCAGTTTTTTTAGAGGATAGTTATATCCTTTTTTTCAAAAGTCCCGGTTTTTCTGAAGACCAAGACGCTATCGATTTCTTCTACTTAGGGAATATCGAGATGTTTAACTGAATTAATTTTTTTATATGATCAATAGAATCATTTCATTTTCCATTAATAATAAATTTATTATTGGACTACTCACCTTAGCCCTTATAGGTACTGGTATTTGGTCCATGTCTACCGTTAACCTGGGATCGGTACCAGATATTACTAATAATCAGGTTCAGGTGATTACCCAGTCACCTAATCTTGCAACAGAAGATATTGAACAATTTGTAACCTATCCCGTAGAACTGTCGATGGGTAATTTACCTGGAGTTACAGAAATTCGCTCTATTTCACGCTTTGGACTTTCGGTAGTTACTATTGTTTTTAAAGATGATATGGGAACATACCTTCCTCGGCAACTGGTACAGGAAAAACTTAATGAATTGGGAGAAACCATTCCCGATAAATTTGGAAGTCCTGCTATGGGACCTATTTCAACCGGACTGGGTCAAATTTATGAATATACAATAAAACCAAAGGAGGGGTATGAAACCGAATATTCCCCCATGGATCTACGAACTATTCAGGACTGGATAGTCAAGCGACAGCTTACCTTATTGGAAGGTGTGGTGGAAGTAAACTCTTTTGGAGGCTCCATAAAACAATATGAGGTAGCAGTCAACCCGGAAAAATTAAACAGTATGGGTATAAGTATCTCTGAAGTTTATGAGGCACTGGCACGAAATAATGTGAATACCGGTGGGGCTTATATCGAGAAAAATAAAATGTCAAATTTTATCAGGGGTGAAGGCTTAATCCGTTCTCTGGAGGACATCAAGAAAATTGCAATTACTACAGAAAACGCAATCCCGATAACGATTGGTGATGTTGCAGAAAATGTTCAGTTTGGTAATCAGGTACGTTATGGAGCTTTTACCCAGGATGGGGAAGAAGCCGTTGGAGGAATTATCATGATGCTGAAAGGAGCTAATCCTAACGCGGTTATTCAGGATGTGAAAGATCGTATGGCTGAAGTTGAGAAGTCTCTACCTGAAGGTTTGACTATAGCACCAATCATTGATCGAAGTGAGTTGATAGCACGAACAACCGACACTGTTAAAACAAATTTACTGGAAGGTGCCTTAATTGTGATTTTTGCCTTAGTAATATTATTAGGTAGTCTAAGAGGCGGTCTTATAACTGCTACTACCATTCCATTATCACTTCTTTTTGCTTTTATATTGATGAAGCAATTCAATGTCTGGGCAAATTTAATGAGTTTGGGAGCAATCGACTTCGGAATTATTATAGACGGTGCAGTGATCATCATTGAGGGTACTGTATATGAAATACAAAAACGGATTAGATCTGGAAAAATAAAATTCAACCAGGCGAAAATGGATGAAGTAGCCTATGATGCTGGAAGTACGATGATGGGCTCTGCATTTTTTGGACAAATTATCATTCTTATCGTATTTACACCCATTCTTTTTCTTACCGGGGTAGAAGGTAAAATGTTTAAGCCGATGGCTTACACTTTCGGTTTTGCCATGATAGGTGCTATATTCTTGTGTCTTACCTATGTGCCTATGATGTCGGCTTTATTCATGAAACCAATTCAAAATAAAAAGAACTGGTTTGGAAAGTTTGAACGCTGGCTGGAAAAAATAAGTGACAAGATAATTGGCGGAATACAAAAGGTGTACATGCCTTTGTTGAAAGGAGCCTTAAAATTGAAGCTGATCGTTATTGGTTCTGCCGCTGTTTTACTTGTGATAGCCGGTTTTCTTTTTTCCCGAATGGGAGGAGAATTTGTGCCTCAACTTGATGAAGGAGATATCGCCATGCAGGCTCTAATAAGACCAGGTAGTTCACTAACAGAGTCTATTGAAGTTTCAAAAAAAATTGAAAATATACTCTTAGAAAACTTTCCTGAAATTAAAACGGTAACGGCCAGAATTGGAGTAGCTGACATTCCCACAGATCCCATGCCAATGGATATTGCCGATATGTACTTAATCCTTGAGAAGGACAAAGATAAATGGACAAGTTCTGAAACTAAAGAAGGGCTTATTGAACAGATTAAGGAAAAACTAAATGAAGATCTTACAGGTGTTAATCTAGTGTTTACTCAACCTGTAGAATTGAGATTTAATGAGTTATTAGAAGGGGTTAGAGAAGATATTGCGGTTAAGTTGTACGGTGAGGATTTAGAGGTATTGTCAGAAAAAGTGCAGGAAATGGCCAATATTATCCAAACTGTACCTGGAGCTGGTGATGTTAATGCTGAAAGAACCTCCGGTCTCCCACAAATGACAGTTAGATTTAACCGTGATAAAGTTGCCCAATATGGACTGGATATTCAGAAAGTCAATGATTATATAAGTACAGCATTTGCCGGAGGAACGGCAGGGGTCATTTTTGAAGGTGAAAAGCGATTCGATTTAGTTGTGAGATTTGATGAAGATCATAGAAAGAATATTGATGATTTGCGTGGTATGTATATCGATCTTCCAGACGGAACTCAGGTGCCTATAAAAGAAATAGCAGATATTGAGTATGTTCCGGGCCCTATGCAAATTTCAAGAGATGATACCTATAGAAGAACCTATGTAGGTGTAAATGCCCGGGGAAGGGATGTAGAGTCTGTGGTGAACGACATCCAGCAAAAATTAGATGAGGAATTAGAATTGCCACCAGGTTATTATATTACTTATGGAGGGGAGTTCGAAAACCTTCAGAGTGCCAAAGATCGATTAGTGATTGTGGTACCGATAGCCTTATTCCTGATTTTCGTGCTTCTATATTTTGCCTTAAAATCTTTTTCCCAATCTATCATGATCTATATGGCGATACCATTGGCTGCTATCGGAGGTGTATTTGCCCTTTGGATAAGAGGTATGCCATTTAGCATTTCAGCAGGTGTAGGCTTCATTGTACTGTTTGGTGTTGCAGTTTTGAACGGACTGGTACTAATAAACAGATTCAATTCTTTGAAAGAAGAGGGAGTAACCAGTATAAAAGATAGAATTTTTACAGGAACCAAAGAACGAATACGACCTATTATGTTAACAGCAACAACAGATATTTTCGGTTTTTTACCAATGGCATTCTCCACATCTGCCGGTGCAGAAGTTCAACAACCACTTGCTACAGTTGTAATAGGTGGTATGCTTACGGCTACCTTGCTTACGCTGGTTGTATTACCAGTGTTATATACCTTCGTAGAGAGAAGACGTGAGAAGAAGGAACAGAACAATCTAGGTTCTTCCAATACGCGATCTTTAGCTACGATTTTGATAATTGGTTTGATGTTAGGCGGAACCTTTTCCGTAAATGCACAATCTGATGCTGTTTCATCTGAATATCCACTACAGGATACTTTACAGACCATAAGTTTGAAAAAAGCCCGCGAAATAGCCATCAAAAACTTTCCTCAGCTAAAAGCTGCCCAGCTTGAAATTGAAAGCGAAGAAGTACTGCGTAAAACTGCCTATGATTTTGGGAATACCCAAATCTTTACAGGAAAAGAAGAGGTAGGAAATGGTTCTGATGGGATCTATACTCAAATTGGTGTTCAACAACAAGGCATAGATGTTTTTGGAATTGCCCCTCGGTTAAAATTGCAAAAAGAAAGGGTGGCACTTGCTGAAAATGCTTTAGAACTAAATACCTTAGAAGTGGAACGTGAAGTAAGCAGGGCCTGGGCTTCAGTTTATACAAGTAAAAAGAGGTATCGGGTATATAAGAAAATGGATTCAATTTTTGAAGACATTGAAAGAGCTGCACGAATCAGGTATGAAACAGAAGCTACCTCTAAACTGGAGTATCTTGCTACTTCAAATCAGGGGAATGAGGTGAAAATACAGTTAGAACAAGCTTATAGAGATTACCTGAGATCATTACAGCGTTTAAATTTATGGTTTGTTAGTGATACGATCTATGATGTGCCAGATTTACCTTCCCAAGCATTAGATGAACCTTTAAACTTTCTGATAGATTCGCTCAAATCGCATCCGGCTCTTGAAGTTTCAGGACAGAGAGTGAATGTTGCAAAAGCGGTTACCAGAGAACGAAAATCTGAATTTCTACCCAAATTTCAGGGTCAGTATGCCAGGCAGGAAATTAATGGACAATCGGGTTTCTTCCAATATCAAATCGGAATTCAAATTCCGTTATTCTTTGGACCTGAGTTAGGCCGTACTCAGGAAGCACAAGTAAATCGGAAGATTGCAGAGCAAAATTTTTACCAGGATAAACTCGAGCTCGAAACTGCCTATAAAAATATGCGAGAAGAATTCATAAAATGGAGAAACTCATGGAATTATTATAGGGATGAAGCGCTTCCCTTGGCTAAGGAGCAACAAGAAGGATCAGTATTGGCATTTAAGGAAGGTGCTATAGATTACGTAACCTTCCTTCAAAATATAAGAGATGCTATTAGAATCGAGGTAAACGCATGGAGTGCTTTTGATGATTATCTCGATAGTCGTTATCAGCTCGAATATTACCTCACAGAATCAAACTAAAACTAAGAAAGAAAAACGATATGAATAAAAGATCAATAAATATTCTAATGCTTGCCCTATCATTGAGTCTGTTCTTTGGGTGTAAAGAAAATTCTGAAACATCAGAAGCTGTTTCTCTAGAAACTGAAAATCCAACTATGAATGAAGACAAATCTCAAGGAGAAGAAGGTGGCATGCGTTCGGTTCATCTCTCAGAATTGAAATTTAATAGTCTGGGAATCAAAGTAGATACCTTACCTAAAAAAGCATTATCAGGAATAGTGGAAGCCAATGGGCAGTTGGAAGTGCCGCCGCAATATGAAGCTACGGTTACTGCCGTTTTAGGGGGGAATATTAATTCGATAAAAGTTATTGAAGGTGATAAGGTAAATAAAGGTCAGGTACTGGCGTATCTATCTCATCCCAATTTGACGAAAATACAAACGGAATATATTAACGCCTATAACCGTATGCAGTTTTTGGAAAAGGAATTTGAAAGACAGAAGCGATTATACGAGGCAGAAGTAGGTTCTGGAAAGTCATTTCAACAAACACAGGCAGATTTTCAGTCGGTAAAGGGAGAGGTAAGTGGTTACGAATCCCAGTTAAGACAGTTAAACTTGGGAGCCTCCCAGGTAAGAAATGGCACCCTGTATGAATATATCCCGGTAGTAAGCCCTATAGAAGGTTATATTGAAAAAGTAAAGGTGCAAATTGGCCAATATGTAGAACCACAAACCAGCATGTTCATGGTAGTTGATAATGAGCACGTTCATGCCGATCTAATGGTTTTTGAAAAAGATATTTATAAGGTTAAAGAAGGTCAAAAGATTTCTTTTACCCTGGAGTCAGTTCCCGGTAGCAATCTCACAGGAAAAATATATTCTGTAGGGAAGCAATTTGAACAAAATCCCAAAGCGGTGCATGTTCATGCAGAAATAGAAAACAAAGAAGATTATCTTATTCCGGGGATGTATATTAAAGGAAAAATTCGGACAGGAGAAGAAGCAGTGCCTGCTCTACCTGAAGAGGCAGTGATAGAAGAAGAGGGAAATCCTTACATCTTTACAGCTCAAAAACATCAGGAAGAAGGTAAAACAGAATGGGAATTAAAACCGATACAGGTAAGGACAGGGATAAATGAAGATGGATGGGTTGAAATTAAACTCCTGGAGCCACTTCCAGAAGGTACTTTAGTTGCTTATGATAATGCCTATTACCTGGTATCTGAAATGCAGAAAAGCCAAAATTCCCATGGTCATTAAATAGAATTTTAAAAATTTAGATGGATGGGCTCTCTGTAAAATGTTTGTCTTAATTAAAGTTCCAGAGGGTTCATCCTTAATAAAGAATTAATAAAACAGCGATGAAAGAAATAAAAGCATTTATAAAACCAAAACGGGTTCAAATAGTGATAGAATCCCTTAGCGAAAGCGGATTCAAAAGTATGACGCTGTCCCAGGGGGAAGGTACCGGGGCATTTAAAGCAAAAGGCGCGTCGCCTTCTTTGGATTTTCGTGTAACCGACAGCCCGGTGGTAAAGTTAGAATTGGTATGTCAAAATGAAGAAGCACAATCAGCAATCGATATTATACTTGAGAATGCAAAAACAACTGAACCCGGTGATGGAATTATTTATCTTTCAGATATTGAAGATGCCTTCCGAATAAAAACCGGAGAATCTTTGAATCGATCTGGATTAAATAATGATGGAAATGAGTGATATCGAAAAAAATTTAGAGGCACACGAAGTTCGGCCAACAGCCATGCGTATCCTGATCTATAAATTTATGGCCAAAAAAGACAGGGCCGTAACCCTTACCGAAATTGAAAATGCTTTTGGAAAAGCGGACCGGGCTACATTATCTCGAACAATACGCACATTTGAAACAAAGGACATTGTGCATCAAATAGATGATGGCACAGGCATACCAAAATATGCGCTCTGTGAAAGTGATTGTAATTGCGAAGTAGAACAGGACTTACATATCCACTTTCATTGCAATAATTGTGATGAAACTGTTTGTTTGACCGATCATAAGATTCCACATATTAACCTGCCAGAGGGATATATGGCAGAAAATGTAAACCTGGTAGTAAAGGGAATATGTGAGAAATGTAGTGGTGTTTAATTTTTGAAGAGGAAGGAAGCATTTAAAAAAAAGGTGAAAATGGAACTATATAGTATGGAGATTACCAAAATCAGCTTATGGAAACAAAAAGAAAAAACGATTTAAAAAAGGCAAGAACGCTTCAAATATGGAATGTCATTTATGATACCATTGAAGTAATAGTATCTCTAATTGCAGGAATAACTGCCAATAGTTCTGCTCTTATAGGATGGGCACTGGACAGTACAATAGAAGTGATAAGTGCGGCCACATTAGGCTGGCGGCTGCACGGCGAGCTCAAGGGCATTGACGAAGAAAAAGTCAAAAAACGCAAGAAGATCACGCTTTATGTAATTGCAGTATCATTTACGTTGGTCTGCATATTCATTTCTTATGATTCAATCACAAAACTCCTTAGTCAGGAAACTGCAAGTTGGAGTACCATGGGATTAATCATTTTAATTATTTCTCTAATCATCAATCCCATTCTTATCTATTTCAAAAGAAAATATGGACATAAGCTGGACAGCCCAGCTTTACTTGCCGATGCCAAAGATACCTTTATCTGCCTATACCAAACCGTAGTTGTTCTTGCCGGTTTACTATTGGTAAACTGGCTGGGCTGGTGGTGGGCAGATCCTGTCGCGGCACTGCTCATTGTACCTTATGCAGCAAAGGAAGGTTGGGAAGCCTATACCAAAGCAAGAGAAATCAAGTATAGTATCACTTAAAAGACAGAAATAACTATGATCCATATAACCAAAACGGAAAAAAGCAATTTGATATCCGCTACTATCAATGGTAAAATATCTAAGGAGGATATAGAGAAAATTCATCCCTTGATACATAATATTGTCGAAAATGGGGATAAGGTGGATTTCTTTTTTGAGCTGGTTGACTTTGAGGGCTATGATCTCAAGGGCATCTGGGCAGATTTAAAAGTTGATGCCGCCCATATTTCCGATTACGGAAAAATGGCTATTGTAGGTGAAAAAGAATGGCAGCAATGGGCGGCGAGAGCTACTGATGTTTTTACAAATTCGGAAGTTAAATATTTCGACCTTACCGAAAAGGAAGAGGCTAAAAGATGGATTTAAAACCAATAGGGATATGAAAAAATTACAACTCAAAATTCCGGTACTGCTACCTCAGGTGCCAAATGAAAAAGATACCTGTGTGCAAAGGCTCATTGAGGAATTAGAAGCCAAGGAAGGTCTTGATAAAGTGCATATAAAAGACGATCAGGAAGATACGGTGCCACAACTGTGTTTTCATTATGATCCCGACATTATTTCTATTGACCGCATTCAATCATTGGCAGAAAGAACCGGGGCTGAAATTACCGAGAAATATGGACATTTTCTTATAGAGGTTGAGGGGATTAGACATACCCGACATGCAAGAACTATAGAAAAGAGTCTGCTAAATACCAATGGTGTTTTGGAAGGTTCCGCCAATGCCGGAGGAATGATCCGTTTAGAATATGATAAACGAGAAACAAGTTTTGATGAGATAACTACAAAGCTTAAAAAAGAAAACCTACAAGTCAAGAAAAGTTCCTCTGGTCATGACAACGGCTTTAAATCTTCGGAAAAAACCTCTGATGAATTAAATAAAGAAAATGAGATGATCCAGGAACATCAGCATGAAGTTGAAGATGAACTGAATCATGAAGAGGCTGATAGCCACGGGGCAGGTGAAGAACATTCCCACGCACACGGAGGTATTTTTGGGAAAAATACAGAGCTTATTTTTGCTATTATTTGTGGTGTTTTGTTAGGAATAGGTTTTGGATTATCCTTTGTAGAATCAGTTCCCCAATGGATTAGCCTTGCACTTTATATAGGAGCCTATTTCTTTGGAGGATTTTATACTGCTAAAGAAGCTGTGGAAACCGTAGCCAAAGGTGGATTTGAAATTGATTTTCTCATGCTGGTCGCAGCTATTGGAGCAGCTATTTTGGGAGAATGGGCAGAAGGGGCATTATTATTATTTCTCTTCAGCCTGGGGCATGCCCTGGAGCATTATGCAATGAACAAAGCACGCAAATCTATAGCCGCATTGGCAGAATTGGCACCAAAAACAGCTTTGGTTAAGAAAAATGGTAAAACGGAAGAAGTTGGTATCGAAAAACTCACTATTGGAGATATCATTGTCGTAAAACCAAATAGTAAAATATCAGCAGATGGCGTAGTGGTAGACGGGCAGAGTAGTGTAAACCAGGCTCCAATAACCGGGGAGAGTGTACCGGTAGATAAAGTTCCCGTAGAAAATGTTGAGAAGGATTACTCTGAGGTAGATGATATCAAAGATGAAAACCGCGTTTTTGCAGGAACGATCAATGGGAACAATACTTTGGAGATTAAAGTTATCAAAGCAGCCAAAGATTCAACGCTTTCCCGGTTGGTGAAACTGGTTAACGAAGCTCAGACTCAAAAATCGCCTACCCAGTTGCTCACCGATAAATTCGAAAAATATTTTGTGCCATCCGTTCTTATTTTGGTCGGAATTCTTTTGTTCGCTTTTTTAGTTATTGACGAACCCTTTAGCGCCAGCTTTTACAGGGCAATGGCGGTACTGGTAGCTGCAAGTCCCTGTGCGTTGGCAATCTCGACCCCGAGTGCTGTATTGAGTGGAGTGGCCAGAGCGGCCCGTGGTGGTGTATTAATTAAAGGAGGCCGACCACTAGAGGATTTGGGAGAATTGACCGCCCTCGCCTTTGATAAGACCGGCACTCTAACGGAAGGAAAGCCAAAACTTACGCAAGTAGTACAACTTGGGGATATTTCAGAAAATGAACTTCTCAAAATAGCAGTAGCCGTAGAAAGTTTAAGTGATCATCCCCTGGCCAAAGCAGTAGTTCGTGATGGAAAGGAGCGCCTGGAAGGCGAGGAAAGCCCGGATGCTTCCAATCTGGAAGCCGTGTTAGGAAAAGGTATTAAAGCAACTTTGGGAAATGATAAGATCTATGTTGGTAATTTGGATCTATATGAAGAACTAAATGATACTAATCCTTCGGAAGAAATAATTACAAAAGTACGCGATCTCGAAGGTGGTGGAAACACCACGATGCTTCTTCGTAAGAATGAAAAATATATAGGCATCATTGCATTAATGGACACCCCACGGGAGGCAGCAAAGAAGACCCTTTCTGAATTGAAGGAAATAGGAATTAAACGAATGATCATGCTTACCGGTGATAACCAGAAGGTAGCAGACGCTGTGGCAGAAGAAATAGGATTGACCGATGCCTGGGGTAGTTTATTGCCGGAAGAAAAGGTAGAAGCTATAAAAAAACTGAAAAAGAAAGAATCTAAAGTAGCAATGGTAGGCGATGGTGTTAACGATGCGCCTGCCATGGCAAATAGCACCGTAGGAATCGCTATGGGTGCTGCGGGAAGTGATGTTGCCTTAGAAACCGCTGATATTGCTCTTATGGCCGATAAATTGGAAACCCTTCCCTTTGCTATTGGATTAAGTAGAAAAGCTAAAGCAATTATTAAGCAGAATCTATGGGTAAGTCTTGGAATTGTGGCTTTGCTTATCCCCGCAACAATTTTTGGTTTCGCAAATATTGGAGTAGCGGTAGTTATACACGAAGGTTCCACACTTTTGGTAGTATTTAATGCATTAAGACTTTTAGCTTATAAAAAATGAACAAAAGTACCTTCATAGTCAGTCAAATGGACTGCCCCTCCGAGGAGCAGATGATCAGGATGAAACTAGAATCTTATGAACAGATAAAGTATCTTGATTTTGATATCCCCAATAGAAAACTTGAAGTATATCATCATGAAGGGATTGAAGACATTCATTCCTCGATTTCAGAATTAAAATTGGGTGATAAATTTATAGGATCAGAAGAGGCGGAAGTTCCAGTTATGGAAAACGAAACCAAACAAAAAAATATTCTTTGGTGGGTGTTGGGTATTAATTTTGGGTTTTTTCTTGTTGAAATGATTACGGGTTGGATATCTTCTTCGATGGGCCTTATCGCCGATTCTCTTGATATGCTGGCAGATTCGATAGTATATGCGCTGAGTTTATTTGCAGTAGGTGGTGCAGTTTCAAGAAAAAAGAAGGTCGCAAAATTTAGTGGGTACTTTCAAATGTTACTGGCGACTCTTGGATTTACAGAAGTCTTGCGCAGGTTTTTTATGAGTAGTGAAACTCCTTTATTCCAGTGGATGATTATTATTTCTTCTTTGGCACTTGCCGGAAACTTAATCTCATTATGGCTAATCAACAAAGCTAAAAGTAACGAAGTCCACATGCAAGCCAGTGCCATTTTTACTTCAAATGATATTATCGTGAACGGCGGAGTAATTTTGGCGGGTGTTTTGGTTTATTTTTTAGGAAGTAAATGGCCAGATTTGATCATTGGCGGTATTGTCTTCACATTTGTGATGCGTGGGGCAATTAAAATATTGAAATTATCAAGGTAAATCTGGAAAAAAATCATACATCAAAATGCCTATTACATAATGAAAAAAATGGGAACTATACAGACGAATTAAATATGGAGTCATTTGTAGATTGAGTAATATTACATCCGTTGCAGATAGCAATAGGTGAGTTTAGATGTTCATATAGTAGAGTCCTGCTATTGATAATAATCTCAAATTCCTGGTTGTGACATCGGTCTTTATAAATGGCGTAATATTTCGCAGTTCTTAAATCATTGAAAGGATAGCCGTTTTTAAACTTCTTTAAAAATTCCTCTTCCGAATAAACAAAGCCCTCAATATCATTAATGGTTTTAATTGTGAAATACATTTCAATCATCTTCTGAGATTCTAAATTGGGACTTGGGTCGATATAAATTTTTTTCTGTTTTAAGGTTGAATAGGTTTTATACTATAAAGCTTTAAAATATTAATCCATTAATATAATATTCAATAAATATTATATTATGGGGTTTTTTATATTAATAATATCTGGAACTAGACAAGTAAAATGTGTTGAATGATTGTTAAATGCATATCATCAAAATCAACAAAAAAAGACTCTTTCCTAGTAGAAAGAGCCTAGGCCTTCTATTTCAGTTTGGGATGAAAAGTGTGTCTTAAAATACTTACGTTATTGTTCACAAATCCTAATTCATGATTTTTTTGGCTATGATCATCCTTATAAGAAGACTTGTAGGGTTTACCAGATGTATTTCTTTTCCATACGATCCAAACGGCCTTGTAGCCAATCTCTGCAGATACCTCCAGTTTTTTGTAATTGTATTGCTTATTAGAACTATCTAATTCAATCGCAATATCTTTCTCATCGGGGTTAATTATTATGAAATCTACTTTCCCAATGCAGGTCTTTCTTTTGTGGGCTATTCTTATATGTTCTGGCATTTTGATATCTACCTCTCGTACGACTCTCAAATCGAGTCTTTTACATGTTTCTAGTATTGAGTGTGTCATTGCTTTAGTAAAATCGGATTTATTTGGGATGTAGATATAATCAAATCTGCCGATATCAATTTTCTCTATATCATTCATAATATGCTCCATAATCTCTTGATTAGTTAAACATTTTTTAGAATTCTGATCTTTCATAATATTCAGGTTTTAATTAATTAAAATTTCAACATTTTTTTTTCGTGCATAACAGAAAAGCCAATTCATTATGATAAAAGCGTGTAAAAAGCATCGCGGCTTTAAGGCGCTTATCAAAATGAACTGGCTAGTTTTGCTAAAGAAAAAAGAGGTGAAGTCTCTAATTAAAAAGGAATTAATTAGGTTTAATGATCAATTGCTCTTGGTTAACCATTCATTATAAATGTGACTAGCATCTTTATTCTCGCTGAGAAATTTTTTAACATGAGTTAGAACCTGCTCCTGGCCTTTATCATATGCTGCCTTTTCTATATCTGGGATAGAACTGATTTTATAAATTGAATAGGATACAAAAAGCAAGGATAGCAGAGCAAGAGATAATTTAGAGATAATCATCCAGCGTGGTTGTTCTTGAGAATCTACAGTTTTTGTTACTACTTCTTGAAGATGACAAAGGCATCTTTCCTGTTTTTTATTCTGCTCCTCAAGGTTTTTAGTTAAAGTGTTTTTTACATCATCTAAATCTAGCTTTACTTTCATTTGAGATAGTTTTTTATTTATCTCAGCTAATTTTTCTACTGATGTTCTGAATTCAGCAATTTCTTCGGTCATTAAACCGACTATTTCTTCAATTTTTGCCATACTTATCTATTTATTCCTCTGTTATTTCCGTTATCGCGTTTTAACGCCTTTTCTAGACTAGGATGTAAACTATAAAGGTCAGACCCTATTTCAATTTTCCTGTTTTTAATAGTTTTCGAGTCAAGAAATAATTCTTTAATTAAATTAGAACCTGTCAATTTCCAATTTACTTCGCTGCCTTTGAATTCTGAGTTTTTGAATTTGTATCGGAATCCTTGCAACTGGTTTGATTTATTGATAATCGGTCTGACTTCAATTTCCTTTTGTTTTAAAAGTTTGAAATATTCATCTATAGTTTTCGGTTTTTTCTTTATTACCGATTGATGATTTTTAAGGATTTCATTTCGTACGGCTTTTGTTTTGTTTCTTTTCCTTATTTGAATTTCCTCGACAGTAGTAAGATTCAACTCTTTTGCTATTTCTTTTGCAATTCTCTGACATTCCTTGCTAATAAATGAATCATTATAAGCCTTACCTTGAAAATTGATGCGGTTACAGTAAAGGTGAATATGCAAATGTGCTTTGTCGTTGTGGGTGAATCCTATGGCTTGACGATCACCAAATTGAAGTTTCTCCATAAACCGTTCACAAATGTTTTTCAACAATCGCTTATTCAATTTTTCTTTATCTTCTATGCAGGGACTTATTACAATACTTATAGTATTTTTAATACAAACCGTATTCAATCGCTGAATCATTGCAAATTCCTTTGAGATCTCTGCAGGATTATCTCCTATTAAATTTTGATTAAACACAATTTCAGCGTCTTTTTCATTGTTCCATCCATATTTAATGGAAGCTTTAGTGTGGGATAAACAAGAGGCTTTACTTATCATTTATTTAATTTTTTTAATTGTTCTTTTATTTCATCAGCTAAATCATATACCGCCTTGGTTAGACCTGGATCTTTTTTCCTAAACATATTACCAATCCATTTGAAGTTGTTGTGGAATGTTACCAGATTCTGATATATTTCAATTTCCTCTTCGGTTAACCTTTGAACGACTTTTTTATCCATAGCTGATCTTCTGCAATATTCACTAACACTTAAAGAAGCATTTTTGGCTTTTATTCTTATAAGTTTTTTTTCAAAAATGGTACATCGAAATTTTGTAACTACTTGTTTCATTTTTTTTGTTTTCTTTTTGTGAATAGAATGAGCAAAACAAGAGTGTGTTTTGGCCTTTGGGCCACAAGCACACCTCTTGAAATGCCACTCTGTTTAATTAATTATTTATGAGGTTGAGAATTCATGATAAATTCATTTAAGTCCTTGAAATCTTTGTATTTCTGACTATTGTCTATGACGTTTGTTCTACAACTCTTTAGGAAATTGAAACCACGTCTACCGGCATCATCATTATCAAAGAATATCTCTATAGAGTTATAATTTTTTAGGAGGGGAGTTGCTTTTCGAACTAATGCTGTGGAATTACAAATGATAAAATCAGAAGCATTTGAATTGAAGGAAAAATAATCCTGATAAGTAAGGAAGTCTATAAAACCTTCGAAAATTTTTACTGTGTGTGAGTTGTTATTTATAGTGGTAATATCTTTTGCGCCTTTACAACCTTTAAAATATTTATTGCGAAGCTCTGTACCACCTGAATTGTTTCTGAATGCAATGGCGAAGTAATTCTTACCCTGGCACTTAAAGTAAACTTCAAAACAATAGGTTTTTGCTATAGTTTGAGATATACCTCTGGATTTCAGATAATTTAATAACGCTCTATTCTGTAAATTCTGTTCTTTAAGGACTTCATACTTAAATTCCTCTTTTCCTCTTGAAATTTTCTGCTGTTGAAAAGAAAAAGAACCCTCGCCCAAAAAGCTTAATGCACTGCTTACTGAGCAATTTTTTAAATGGGTAATCAAGTCAATAGGGTTTCCCCCGATTCCTTCCCCGTGATCATACCATTTATTTAATCTTTTTGAAACTTTAAAAGAGGGTTTAGTTTCGTTGCGGAAAGGACTGAGAAACCAGGCTTCATTATTATTTTCTCTTTTACATACTGCATTCAATTGTTGCAGTAAATCAAGTAAGTCGATTTTTTTGGCTGACTCACAATTTATCTTTTTTTTCATATTTTAAAATTTTAAATTACCTTCTTACCTATGTATTGATAATCAATTATTTGTAGTTGGAATCAATGATTAATTAAGTCGCCTGTCTTACCTAAGGTCTCTAATTGAGGTAAGCTGAAGGTGACTTTAATTCATTAATCTTACCTATTTGAAATACTTGATATTTAGGGAACCACCTTTATCTAGGTAAATAGGTAAGATGATTTTAATATTTATTTATTTTCTAATTCCCAAGGGCTAACTTTGAATAGAGGTTTTGCCAAATAGCCATACAGTTGTCGCTTTGGATGTTTCACTCTCGGAAAATTTTGAGCGCTAAGTGCTCTTCCCATATTTATCTTACTTAAAGACAAATTGAGAGAATTAAGGTCATTGGTAATTTCTGTTGCAGTTAAGAAATCAGTCATTTCTTTTCCTGGGTAATAGTACTTTGTAAGAATTTCTTCTTCCTGAGATAATTCTCGGTATTTAGAATTTCGAATCTCATTTAATCGGATATCTTCCAGAGTTAAGGTTGGCTCAAAAGATTTATCCTTATAGGCTAAATAATAGGCCTGAGCCCAAATGCTATTTATATCTATTTCTGATTTATAAGTGAAATCTATTTTACCTTTCAATTCAAAACAAAGCCACCTAACAGAGCCAGTTTCATCTTTCAGAAATGTGAATTCGTTAGTAGATCCGAGAAATGAGCATATGCGTGGGAGTTTAGAATTTTTACGATCATAAGGTAGTCTCTCGTTGATTCTCATCTTGGACATCATAGCTTTCCGCGAACCCAAGTCTTTTTTATTTTCACCATCAAAATCATCAAAAACAATTAGGAAATTCCTGGTTAATTGAATGTTTGCATCTTTTCCCCGGCCAATTTCTTCAGTATAATATGCCTTCAATCCAGGTGGGCAAATGTCTCTACACCAGGAAGTTTTACCAGAATTCTGACCTGGATGTACCAAGACAAAGCATTGTTTATTTACATAATTAGGTTCTAATGCACATCTTACAGCACGTACTAAAAACTTTTTAAAGTGATATTGGAATTGGTCCGCAAATTCTACTGGGACAAATTCTGCATATTTTTTTATCCAATCAACTTTGTCCCACTCCGGTAAATTCTCAAAATAATCGCGCATAGGATTATAGGACTCTATAAAATCAGATTTGATAAAGATTTCGAGTTTAGCTATTGATATTTTTATGCCCTCACTTTCAAGTTCAATTAATAAAGACTGTAAATTCAATATTCGCCATTTAGTATTATTTAAAAGTCGTAATTCGTAATCATGGGAAATTTCATTGTAGCGCAATTTGTATTTGGAAAAGATGTAATCTGAAGTTTGATGGTAAACGGTTTTGTTCTTTGGGTTTTCAAATCCATAGAAAATATTTTTAGCTTTCATAAAATGAATTTTTTGTTGAAAAGCCGTATATTTGCATAGCTTTCAACTAGTTAAACGGTTGTAAAAAGAATTAGACGTGGAGTGACAGCTCCACGTTTTTTTAGTTAAGATTTAACCAAGTCGGGATTATTTCGAGCGGTTTCGAGAAGTTCTCGTTTAGAATAGAATACGGAACCTGCTATTTTATAGAATGGGATAAGATTCTTTTTCCTCCACCCAATTAAGCATTGCTCAGTTTTACCAAATAATTTAGCTGCCTCTTTTTGGGAAAGTCGATCTTCTTTTGGATCTATAACGGTCTGATTTACTAACTCGGTTTTCCGAATCCTGTTTACAACCAGTTCTACTGTGTATTCAAGGTCTTTTTTTGTGAAACCATAAAGAATAGGTTTGTACATAAATAATAAATTTAGTTAAACAATTCATTTCTGTTCTGTTTTGCTAAATTCTATTAATGTTCTAAAAAATTGGCAGATCACATTTTTTTGTAGTTACGAAATGTTAGCTATCGTTGCTTTTAAGCAGGATAATAATTTCCTCAGTGTAAATGATGTTTTATTCTTTTTACAGCTTCGTTGGGAAATTCTGTCTTGCTGTAATAATAATTTCGGAAGGTATTTGGATCATTAATTTCTTGAAATAATTGAAGCTTTTTAAACAGGGTTAAAAGATCTGGAACCTTTTTAAACTTAACTATTTCTTCAGTAGGTGTTTTGTCCCTATTTATATTTTTAGGCCAATTGGATAGAAATTTTATTAAAGATAATAGTTCATATCTTGATTCTTTAAAAACGCTTAAATTAGGGATGTTCATTTCCTCAAAATTGTTGCTTGAGGAATGAAAGGTGTCTATGAACTCCTTTATTAATTCTCTTTTCTCTTTATTTTGTTTTTTTATATCGAGCCATATGAAAAATATTGTATAGATTTTCTTTTTATCATAATTAAAAGCAAGTAAATTTCTTAGTCTTTGTTTTTTGTTTCGTGTAACGAATCCTTCTAAATACAAATAGATGTTTTCTTTACCTAAATTCTGCTGAAAATCGAAATTTAAAATTAACCATGAAAGGTCTGTTTTGTACATTTTAAGGTATACCCAGGTAAAATTCTGTTTGTAATCTTTAATTGAATTCGTTCCAGTTCGAATTTCAATTTCATTCGGTAGTGAGCTTAATTTTCTTTTAAACGCTAATTTAGCCTGTTTACTTAAATCTCTATTATTAATAATCTTTTGTTCAGACTTTCCATAAATTTTTGAAAGATCGTTTTTTATTATTTTCATCCAATCTTTCAGAGTAAAAAGAAATGGTGAAATGGCTAGCAAATTAGGATCGTTCAGTAAAATAGGTTTTGGATTGGTCAATACCCAGTCAAGATCGGAGAGTCCATAGCTTATTTTTAGAGTATTTAATGAAGCTTTAATTTTGTTTACCAAATATTCATCTATATCGCTGATGAATTTCTCCCAAGTATATTCTTTCTTAATTCCTACAGGTCTAAAATCTTTTATTTCAATTTCAATAATACCTTCTTCATCAATCCATTCATCCTCACCTATATTATTTTTATTTATTCTATAAAATTTCTCCCTTAATTGAATAAAGTAGAATGATCTATCTATTGGATTTAGATGATTTATATCATCCAAGTACATGATTTTATGGAATAATACGGGATATCTATATTTAAGTTTTTTTAGGTGTCTCACCTTAGTTTTATTATTAAATCGCATTTTTTAAAGCTTATTCCAGGTATTATCCATTTCCTGCTTTTTAAAATCTTCAGCAATTTCTACATAACGCTTAAATGATTTTTCATCAATATTTCCAGTTATATTTCGAACAACCATTTCCTTCATTCCGAGGAATAGAGAATTTGTAATAAAGGTCTTTTTGGCGGTGTGACTAGTGATGAGCTCATGCTTTGGCTGTACTTTATCTACTCGTCTTTGACCAATATATCTTGTAGTATTAACTGGTGTATCTATTCCCACTTTTTTGCAACATTCCTTTATGTATTTATTAAATTTTTGTCCAGAAATTGAAGGAATAGGTTCGTAGATGGTGCCGGCATACTTTTTAAGTATCGCTTTAGAAAAATTATTGAGAGGTGTTACATGCCCTATGCTTTTAGTTTTCTGAATACTCAGCCGAATTTCATCAGGGTAAATATTAGATGGCTTTAGTTGGCTCAAATCACTGAAACGTAGCCCGGTGAACGCACCCATACAATAGAAATCTCTAACGTGCTCTAATCTTTTAGAATCGAACTTATAGTTATAAAGCGCCATCAGTTCATCCATCGTTAAGTAAATAACTTCGATAGTATTATGAATCGTTTTGAACTTTTTAAACTCAAGGTTCTCATGATAATTCCTTTCATAAGCCCAGTTCATAAAGGTTTTGATTCCAGCTATGAGTCTTCCAAAATAATTATTTAGAGTATTCCTTTCATTGAAAGCATAATCACGGAATTTTTCATAGAAATTCAAATCGATATTATTGAAGCTTAGATCGTAATTTGAATACTTTTGGAAGTCTTTTATAAAATTTATGGTTGATACATATTTTTTTATTGTACCCTCTGCTTTAGAGCTGCGATTAGTTTCTATAAATTCATCAAACGACTTAATGAATTTGGGAGCGATGGAGTTTTTGCCAAAGTTTTTGTTCTCTAACTGTTGCAGAATATAATTTTTGTCAGCTTCGATATCATTCAAAAGAGCATATCGAAATATTAGTTTAACCTTATTTTCCAGATCATCTAGCTGTTTATTATATTCTACATGAAAATTATAATCCTCAGATTTCAGGTTAGGTTTAATTCTTTGATTCTTCCAATACTTCTCTAGGGTTTTTACGTTGCGCACACTTTTTCGAATTCTCTCGCCATTAGAAGTAATCAACATTCTTACAGGCATCAGCCCACTTTTAGTGATTTTATCTTTTCGAAGGGTGAAGGATACCTGCATATATTTGAACTGAAATTAATAGAATGTAGTGGAATTCTTATTAAAACTAATTAAAATTGATTAAACAGGGGGCTCTATAGGGGGAAAAAAATTTTATAAAATTGATTAACATCGATTAAACAGGATTAAACCAATGGTAGTCACACGCTAATACACAGCGTTAATACTGGTTAAAAACTATTAAAAAAGTATAGTAGCCCTAGTAGGCCAACAAAGTGCAAAAAGCCTGAACGAAAGTTCAGGCTTTTTTAGTTTATGGTTTTTAGTTCGGTGTTTGTAGCTCATAGTTTTTAGAATGTAGCCTTTAGTCTGTAGTTCTTTGATCTGGATACTATAGTTGAGATTGCTTCGGCGAAGCCTCGCAAAGACAATAAACAATAAACAGTTATTATAAAGAATTTTCAGTATTCTCACTTCCAGTGTGATTTCGAGCGAAGGGAGAAATCTATGGTAGTTCGTAGTTCGGTGTTCGTAGTTTGTAATCTTTAGACTGTAAAATGTATTTAGTATTTTATGGTTCTTTGTGCGATATGGCCTGTCAGACTGAGCGCAGTCGAAGGCTGTCTTTTCAATAAACAATGAACAATGAACAATATTCAATTCTAAATTTTAATTTACTCACAACTCACAACTCACAACTCACAACTCACAACTCACAACTCACAACTAACTTCTCCCTTGACAGCTCGTTAAAAAATTGTATTTTTGCCTATTCAAAATTTCTCCACTTTCATAGATACCCTACTGCGAGAAATTTACATTCTGAAGATAAAAATCGCAGTATGCCCTGGTATGTAATACGTACAAAACCGCAACATGAAATCAAATCGGCTAAGATCCTTGAAGATCTAGGACTGGATGTTTATTGTCCGGTGATTACAGAAGTGAGGCAATGGACAGATCGAAAAAAGAAAGTTACTTTACCCTTATTTAGAACCTATCTATTTGCTAATCTGGAAAATAGTAATCGAAACCGTGTGTTCGATGCTCCAGGAGTTCTTGGTTTTTTAAACTGGCTGAATAAACCCGCTATTGCTAAACCCGAAGAGATCGAAGCTATAAGATCCTGGTTGAATAATGACCGCCTGGATGGTTTTGAAGTCAACAACCTGAAACCTGGGGATAAAGTCGAGATAAAATCGGGTAAACTGGCAAAAAAGGAGGCCATCATTAAAGAGGTCGGGAGTAAGAAGCTTAAACTAATCCTGCCTGATATAGGGTGGACGCTCACCGCTAATGTTCAGGATGTATTATAAATGCTTTAACCCTTAATTTGCCATCATAATCAATAGAATTCCATCCCTTATTGTCCTATATAATCAAAGCCTACTTATAAATAAATGAATACATTTTTCCAGTTAAATCCCCGAATAATTATAGCTGTAATTCTACTTTCAGTTCTTTCAAGCCACGCGGTAAAATCCCAGAAATATAGTATTGGTGTAAAGGCCGGGGTGAATTATAGCCTGAATGATAATGGGTCTGAAGTACTTCGAAATGCTGTGCAATATAGCGCAGAATCTGATTTTGGTTACCAGGCCGGTGCTTTTCTCGAGATGAGTTTCGGTAAGTGGCTATTGCGACCGGAGGTATTTTTAAATAAGACCAGTGGGAAATTTGAGTTTCAGGAGTCACCTTCTACCTATAGTTTAGAAAAGTTCAGTTTGCCCTTGTTATTTGGATATAATGTTTTGGAGTCTTTGGATGTATATGCCGGCCCAGCCTACCAGTTCATTCTTAATAAAGAAATGGAAAACACCCGGGAGCCATTGTTAGATGATCATAGTAATCTGGCCGCTCAAATTGGATTTAAAATAAGCTTTAATAGGCTGGAACTGGATCTAAGATATGACTTCACCTTTCCGTCTGAGGACTTTCAAATTGTTAATTATAATAACGGCAACCGGGCTTATTTTGATGAAGGTCGATTAAACCAGGTGTTGCTTAGTCTGAATTATAAGATTTTCGGGAGTAATTCATCTTCAACCCGGCGCGGAGGAAGCTGTTATTTCTGATAGATTTTTAAGCCTTTATTGCTGTTTTGCAGTCTGATTCACAGTGTTTTGTGTAATTTTAATAAGTTTTTTTTAACTTAATAAAACCATATTTTAACTCAAAACGCTGAGTATCTTTCAACTATTTTTTAGTTTTCTTCCTTTTCGTTAAAGACTTATAAAATTAAGTTAAAAATTTAACACTTATAATTTTGTGCTTCCTAAGAGGTGAGGTTATATTTGCCGCCTCAAAGAAACAACCTGAACTTAACCCTACTTATCATTTTTCCTGGTCATGCCCTTGATTAGGATTATCCACTCAGGTTTTATCAAAAATTTTTACGAGAGTTACCATATGTGACTCACGGCGGCGAAGCCCTGTTTTTACTTCAATATTTTTAAGAAAATGATCAACGAAAGACCAAGAATTGCCATAATTGGATTGGGATATGTGGGTTTGCCACTAGCCAGGCTATTTGCTACAAAATTTCCTGCGGTAGGATTCGATATCAATCAGTCAAGAATTAATGAGCTGAAAAAAGGACATGACAGTACTTTAGAGGTTGAAGATAATATTCTTCAGGCTGTATTAAAGCAATCAAATCCTGTAAAAAGCTTTAAGCTTGAGATAGCAGGTGATTTCGAGATTGAAGAAGAAATTAACACTGGTTTATATGTTACTAGTCACCTGGAGGAAATCGCAGACTGTAATTATTACATCATTACAGTTCCAACTCCAATTGATAAAAATAACCGTCCAGACCTGACTCCACTTTACAAAAGCAGTGAGTCTGTAGCAAAAGTGTTACAAAAAGGAGATACAGTGATCTATGAATCTACAGTTTATCCAGGAGTTACCGAGGACGAATGTGTGCCAGTGCTGGAAAGAGTAAGTGGTTTGAAATTCAATGAAGATTTCTTCGTAGGCTATTCGCCCGAGCGCATCAATCCCGGAGATAAAGAACATACGGTAGAGAAGATATTAAAGGTTACTGCAGGGTCAACTCCCGAGGTTGGTAAAAAAGTAGATGCACTTTATAAGGAGGTTATTATTGCCGGGACCCATTTAGCTCCGACTATTAAAGTAGCAGAAGCTGCTAAAGTGATCGAAAATTCACAACGTGATATCAACATCGCTTTTGTGAATGAATTGGCTAAGATCTTCAATAAAATGAATATCGATACTAATCATGTTTTAGAGGCGGCTGGCACCAAATGGAACTTTTTACCTTTCAAACCCGGACTTGTTGGTGGTCATTGTATAGGAGTAGATCCTTATTACCTGGCTCAAAAGGCACAGGAAATTGGATACCACCCAGAGATCATCCTTGCTGGAAGGCGCATGAACGACTCCATGGGTAAATATGTAGCCTCAGAAGTCATCAAACTGATGCTTCAAAATGATCTGAAGGTTAAGGGAGCAAACATCCTGGTGCTGGGAATCACCTTTAAAGAAAATTGTCCTGATGTACGTAATACTAAAGTGGTAGATGTGGTCGAAGAATTGAAATCCTACGGCACTAATATTACTATTTATGATCCTTTGGCAAATCCAGTAGAGGTTCAGCACGAATATAAACTTACTTGCAGTCCTGAGCTTGTCGAAGGGCAAAAGTTCGATGCGGTCGTTTTAACCGTGGCGCATAAGGAGTTTTTATCAATGGATTTGGATGCGCTTAAGAATGAAGACGCTGTGGTGTATGATGTAAAAGGAATATTGGAAACCGTAAACGGTAAACTTTAAATGCAAAAAGAGAGATTTAAAAAATTAGTAGGTAAAAAGATATTAGTTACTGGCGGAGCTGGATTTATTGGTTCTAACCTTTGTGAAGAACTAATAATGTTAGAGGCAGAAGTTACCTGTCTAGATAATTTTGCTACCGGACATAAGTACAATCTTGATGCGATAATAGATCATTCGAATTTCACCTTAATAGAGGGTGATATACGAGACCTGGAAACCTGTCATAAAGCCTGTGCCGGTAAGGATTATATATTGCATGAAGCTGCCTTAGGCTCTGTGCCAAGGTCTTTAAATGATCCAATAACCAGTAATGAGGTTAATGTATCTGGATTTTTAAACATGTTGGTAGCAGCTAGAGATGCGGGTGTTAAACGTTTCGTCTATGCTGCCAGTTCTTCTACTTATGGAGATTCCGAGAAATTACCTAAGGTAGAAGATGAAATAGGTAAGCCTTTATCTCCTTATGCCATAACGAAATATGTCAATGAACTCTATGCAGATATTTTTCATAAGGCTTATGGTTTAGATACTATCGGACTTAGGTATTTTAATGTGTTTGGAAGAAAGCAGGACCCTAATGGTGCTTATGCAGCTGTTATTCCAAAATTCGTGATCCAACTGATGAACCATGAAAGTCCTGTAATTAATGGCGATGGTACTTATTCCAGGGACTTTACTTATATAGACAATGTGGTTCAAATGAATTTGTTAGCTATTACCACAGAAAATAAAAATGCCCTCAATCAAATATACAATGCTGCTGTAGGGGATAGAACTAATTTACTTGAATTAACTCACTTGCTTAAAACCCACTTATCTAAATTTGATCCAGAAATTAGTAAGGTTGAGATCAAGCATGGGCCAAACCGTGTTGGGGATATTCCTCATTCTTTAGCCTCTATAGATAAAGCAAAACATTTATTGGGATATGACCCAAAATTTAAAATTGAAGAAGGAATTACCGAGGCGGTGGAATGGTATTGGGAAAATTTAAGGCCTGTAAAATTATAAAAGTGAGAATTATCTAATATATAATATATTGAACAGTGGTCTAAATAATTATTCCGTATTTATAGAGTAAGTTGAAAGCTTTAATTACTAAAATTAGAAATAATACGTTTTTAAAAAATGTATTATTAGTTTCTTCCGGAACAGCATTAGCTCAAGCCTTAGCGTTGTTTACAACTCCTTTAATTACTAGGTTGTATACTCCAGACGATTTTGGCGTCTACTCTCTGCTATTTTCTATTATCGGAATTTTGGCATCTATAAGTACACTAAGATATGAAGTAGTAATCCCTATAGCCAAATCGGATAAAATAGCTCAATATGTGATAGAGCTGGGAATATTGGTTCTTATTTTATTTATTACCATACTGGCTCTTACTATATTTTCATTTGGAGGTTTTCTTTTAACCTTTTTCGGTATTGAATCTCTAAGAGAATTTTTGTGGGTTATTCCTATTGTATGTCTTTTGATAGGAATGTATAATCTATTTTCATATTGGGCTATCAGGAAAAAAGATTTTAAAATATTAACCAAAACAAAATTTGCTCAAAGCATAACAGGATCCGCTTTTAAAATTTTTGCCGGATTTGCCGGTTTTGGAGGCTATGGTTTAATTATAGGAGGGACATCTGAAAAAAGTGCCGGTATTATATCTCTGTTTAAAAGTGTTCGGAAAAATAAAATCAGATTATTTAATAATTTCAATTATAAAAAATTATTAGTAGTTGGAAGAAAATATAAGGATTTTCCATTGTATCAAACCGGCTCCCAATTCCTTTTAAGTTTTGGGCCGCGACTACCTTTATTCTTTATAGCGGCATTATTTGGAGTGAAATTTTTAGGCTTATTCGCACTGGCTAGCTCTATAATCAGTGCTCCTATTAATCTTATAGGAAGCTCTGTTTCCCATGTTTATTTTGCTGAAATAGCCCAATATGGGAAAAATAATAATAGAAAAATCTATGAATTAACGATTGGAGTAATAAAAAAATTAACCTTGTTGAGCTTGCCGGCCTTATTTGTTATTCTATTATTTGGCCCAGATTTGTTCGAATATATTTTTGGAGAGAATTGGCGAGATGCTGGTAATATTTCCAGATTTTTAATTTTTATAGTTTCTGCGAAATTTATTGTTAGTCCGGTAATGCATATTTTGAATGTATTAGAATGGCAATATTTACAACTTAGGATTAACATAATTAGAATTATTCTAATTACAGTTTCCTTTGCTTGTGCTTATTTATTCAATATTAGCTCTAATTATTCGATCTTATTATATTCAATGGTTCTAGCAAGCTTTTATTTAATCACCTTTTTAGTAATAATGTTTAAGTTAATTAAAATGAGGTTGAATTAGTGGTATTAAAACTTTTTCGAATACGGTTTAAGTGCAATAATGAAAATTTAAGCAAACTGATGTATTAAATCAGAAAAATATGATGGATAAAAAAGAATTTAAAATTTCAAAATCGGTTCTAAAGGGTAAGGTTAAAGTAAGTGGCGCAAAGAATAGTGCCCTTAAACTAATTGCTGCCTCTTTGCTTACTAGGGAACCAATACATTTATATGGTTTTCCTAGCGGATTGCTAGATGTGAAAATACATCTGGAAATGATTAAAAAATTAGGAAAAGAATATAGAATTCATAATGATCAGGTTTCTATTATTGAAAATACAGATTCTCCAATTACTCAACTAAAATGGGAAGATCGTTCTATTCGTAACACACTATTGATATTAGGTACTCTTGTAACCAGATTTGGTAAAGGAAGTGTTCCTATGCCCGGTGGATGTAAATTAGGGGACAGGAAATTTGATTTACATGTTATGGTTCTTGAAAGTATGGGAGCTAAAGTATGGGAGGAAAACGAGTGTTTATGTGCTAGTGTTGAAGGTAATTTGAAAGGCGCCGATATTCAATTGCCAATAAGATCGACAGGAGCTACTGAAAATGCTTTATTATGTGGAACATTAGCAGAAGGAAGAACAACAATTTGGAACCCACATATTAGGCCCGAGGTTCTCGATTTGATTGAAATGCTGAATAAAATGGGCGCTAGTATTGAGGTTCAAGGGCAAAAATGTATAGTTGTAAATGGTGTAAATGAACTCTCAGGAACTCAACATACAGTCATACCAGATAACATGGAAGCAATAACCTGGGCTATTGCAGCAACAATTACCCGTGGTGACGTAGAAATTGAGAACTTTCCATTTGAACATCTTGAAGTGCCTATGGTGTTTTTAAGGGAAAGTGGAATGAAATATTATCGTAATGGTTCTTCTATGATAGTAAGGGGAGGTATTCCTTATCCAGTAGAAATAAGTACAGGCCCTTATCCCGGAATAAACTCAGATATGCAACCGTTATTCGCGCTTTATGGTGCTAATTCAAAAGGTAATTCTAAAATCGTTGACCTTAGATTTCCAGGAAGATATGGTTATGCGGAAGAATTTGCAAAGATGGGGTTGAATTATAGTGTAGAAGGAGATCTTTTAGTTATTGAAGGAGGCAAAAAATTATACGGTACCGAAGTTATTGCTGTTGACCTCAGGGCTGGAATTTCGTTATTATTAGCGGGACTTATATCAGAAGGCACAACCACCATCAAAAACGCCTGGATGATAGAAAGGGGTTACGAAAATCTAGAAAATAAACTTAAAAATTTAGGAGTTTCAAATTTTAAAATTTTAAAGGGTGAAGTCGTTCAAGAACTTTAATCTGAAAAAATTTAATTCCTATGGAATTACCAGTTACTGTGATACAGTATTTTTTCCGGATAGCGAAAGTGATATAGTTAGATTATTTTCAGAATTGAAAGATTCTCAACCATATATAATTGGGAATGGAAATAATTTAATTCTTTCAAAGGAGAAATATGATGAACCATTTATTATTTTAAATGGATGTTTTAATAAAATTGAAGTTGAAGGTTCAAAAATTGTTGCTGAAGCTGGAGCCACTCTCTTAGAGTTAAGTCAAATTGCCTTAAATCAATCATTGTCTGGATTTGAAATGTTTTACGACATTCCAAGTTCAGTGGGAGGTGCAGTAGTAATGAATGCCGGTTCTAGTGGAGAAGAAATTAAAGATTTACTTACAAAGGTCAGATATTTTGATAGGTCAAAGAATCTTATTGAAGAAATATCTGTGGAAGACATACACTTTGAATATAGAAATAGTTTCTTCCAACAGAATCCAGATAAATTAGTCCTTAAATCATCGTTTCGTCTAAAAGAAGGCAATCAGGAAGCTATTAATGCTAAAATGGAAGAAATTAAAATGAAACGTTGGGCCAAGCAACCTCGGAACTATCCAAATTGTGGAAGTGTATTTAAGCGACCTGAAGGACGTTTTGTTGGACCATTGTTAGATGAATTGAAACTAAAAGGATATCGAGTAGGAGGAGCAATGGTTTCTGAAAAGCATAGTGGTTTTATAATCAATTATGAGAATGCTTCCGGTTACGATATATTAAAATTAATTGATCATATTCAATCAGAGGTTCTTAAACACTTTGGGGTTCAGTTGGAAGTAGAACAAAGAATAATTTAATCAGGTAGGTGAAAATTTTATTTATCATAGGATGGCCCTTGGGACAGGGGGGGCACATTAATTCAACGTATGCCTTAATAAAAGATCTGAGAAAATTAGAGGGGGTTCACAATATAGTTTTAATGGCTCCTCATGGAGAAAAAGCTGATGCCTTCAAAGAATTAGGTGTTAGATATATACCCTTAAAATTTTCCAGGAATAATGTCTTATTTGCCTTGTATAATTTTATTAAAATTTTAAAAGGTATTACTGCAAATAGAATTTCAGTAATACATGCGATGGATTATAGAGGTTTTTTGGCTGCTCTTTTGAACAATTTTTTTGTCAAAAAAAAAATTGTATTTACGAAGGCCGGGGGTAAACCACTTCCATTCTTCCTACCATATTCCAATGCCCTTATTGTCTTTTCTAAAGAATTAGAAAATGCATATAATACAAATAATTATTTTTTTGATTTAAACAGAATTTTTTTGATCAAAGAAAGATTACCAATAGATAATTTTAAGGTTTTTAAAAAGAAATCCGGATTTGATTCTGACTTTGTTTTTATCGCAATGAGGTTAATGAAAGCTAAGAAAGGATTGCTGGATAATTTATTTGATGAATTAGAAAAAGTTGGCAAACCAAAGCATGGATTAAATATTGTTATTGCCGGAGATGGAGAGTTACGTGGGTATTGTCAAGAAAGAGCAAGCCTGATTAATTTGAAATCTGAAAATGGAATTGATTTCAAGTTTTTAGGTGAACTAAATGATCAAGACTTAATCTATCAATATTATGTCAATAGTAAATTAACCGTAGGTCATGGGCGAGGCCTTCTAGAAGCAATGGCTTTAGGAAAGGCTGTAGTGTTATTAGGTTTCGATGAGAAGGGCTCTGTCCTGGTTAATAAATCTAATGTGGAACATATCTCTAATTATAATTTTTCAGGTCGAAAATTAGGGCAAAATAGTGTTGAGTTTTCTTTACACCGAATTTTAAAACAATTGGACGATACAGGCTTCTCTTTGAAGCCTTATGAACGATTTAATAAGCAATATATTGAAGCGGAATATGATTCAAAAATAGGGGCAATTAAAACTAAAGATATTTATCACAAGGTTCTCGAAGAGAATAAAAGTTTTGTGTGGAAGAATTTGTTTTGGATGTTTAATAAAAACAAATTATGGTAGTAGGTCTTATTCTCCTTACCTGGTTTAGTGTATTTCTGTATTGTAGTAAAAATCCAGTCAATATTTTATATGTGGCTATTATAGATAGCATGTTACCAATAAGATTTTATGAATCATTAGGAGGAATTCCATTTTCAGCTATATTTCTCTTTAGTATAGTAATATCATTAATAGCTAATAATGGTAGAATAGTTGCCAAATTCAATAAGCATATTTCACTTTTATTAGTTACTATTATTTATTTCGCTTTTACAAACTTCAAATATTTTGGAACTATTGATCTGACAATTTTCAACAACTTCTTTCTAATTTTTATTGTTCAAAGTTCCATTGTTCAGGAAGATTTAGAAGAGATATGGTATAAGATTTGTAAACTCTTTGTCCTTGTAGGTTTAATTTTATCGTTAGATTCATTTATTACTTTTGTTTCACTGTTTGGAAATCCTAGACAAGTTGGATTTTACCTTTTGATTTCAATTATATTTTGCATTGCGGGAATAAGGAGCGGCTATAGGAGCTTTTTTTTCAATAATAAGACTCTAATATTTCTATTTTTCGCCATGGTTTTAACTCAAGGAAGATTAAATTTTGGAATTGGGGTCCTTCTTATTTTGTTAAATTATTCCTTTGGCAAAAGAATTAATATTAATCAAATTATCGGGTTTGCTTTTCTGTGTATTGTCCTAGTTATGTTTTTAAATTCCCCTATTGGAGAAGAATTCTTTTTGAGGAAATCGAGTGATGTTTCTAATGTCGAATTAGATTTCGAAGATAAAGGTCTAGCTTCATTAAGTTCTGGGAGGTCTGTGATTTATGAAGATGCCTGGACAATGTTTATGGATCACCCTATTTTTGGTTATGGATATAAAAGTTTTAGTGATATTAATAATCCATATAACACCATACATGCGTTCGGATCGTCTCAAAAAATATCTTTACATTCCGTTTTTCTACAATATTTATCTGAAACCGGTATTCTAGGATTTCTTTTATATTATATATTTCTTATTAGTCTCATAAAGTTCAGTTTTAAACTAAGAAAGAGAATCTCTACAATTTTACAACACGATTATTTATATATCTCAATTTGCTGGGTATTTCTTACAGTTCCCCTAATTATGATCTTAGGTTCTTTTTTAGATAATCACGGGGTTCATTATAAACATATATTTATCATTACAGCACTTATACCTTTCCTAAAGGCTGATTTAAAAAGGGTTGAACTGAAATCTTTCAGTACAATATAATCCATTAATTTATGGCGAATGTTGCATTTGTAATTAATTCTCTTCAAATGGGTGGAGGAGAAAAATTAGTTGTCGATATTATCAATAATTGGAAAGATGAAGATAAGATTTACTTAATACTTCTCTCTGGCGGTAAAATGTTATTGCCGCAAATCAGTAACAAACGAACTATTGTCAAGATAATAGATAGCAATTATAATTTGAAGAATATTTTGGCCCTCACAAAATACTTTAAAGAAAATGATATTAAATACGGATTCTCACATTTGGAAAGGGCTAATAAAATTTCACTTATTTCTGCAAAACTTTCCAAGGTTAAAATATTTCCTGTAGTACACAGCACAAATATTTATCCTAAGGGGGGAATGAAGGAATATATAGCCAAAATCTTATACAAATTTTGTTCCTTAAAAATCGTTGCAATTTCTGAATCGGTCAAATCTTATTTAACAGAGGTTTTGGAACTGCCTCCTGAAAAGGTTATAGTTATTAGAAATGGCATTGATTTTTCTAGAATTAACCCTGAATATTCAGATGGTCATATAAAAGATCAAAAAAATTTTTTCACCCTAGGGAGGTTTGTAGATGCGAAAGGTTATGATATTTTAATTAAAGCTTTAAATAATCCAGATGTCCTTAAACATAATTGGCATCTGAAAATGATTGGAGATGGTAAATTGTATTCTCATATTTCAAGGTTAATTAAAATAAATAATCTTGAAGATAGAATTACCCTCTTAGGAAGTAAAACTGAACCATTTCAATATATTTCCTCTGCAGATATAGCGATTATGCCTTCTAGAAGAGAAGGTTTGCCCATTTCCTTAATAGAAATTTTATCCCAGGGAATCCCTGTTATTTCCAGTAATATCGAATCATTATCCTCTATGGTCAAAGATGGGCAGAATGGCTTTCATTTCGAAAAGGATAATGTACCTGACCTGACTCAGAAAATTTTAAAAATGTTGAAATTATCACCTGAAGAATTAGCTGTTTTTGCTATTAGTGCAAGGGAATCTGCTTCAACTTTTGGTATAGAGAACACACTTGATAAATATTATCAACTTTTACGTCAATAATGAATATATTTTTTCATTCTAATATAGGTAGAAAAGGTAATGAATTTTACGCGAAAGAGGTATTTGTCAATTACCTCGAAAACCTTTCAAAAAAAGAAAATATTTTTATTATAACTCCAATTTCGGAGGAAAAACTCTCCTTCCATACTCAAAATTTGAACACTGAAAAAATTAGGGTAATTGAATTGCCGAATTCTTATTTGTCACGGGTTAAACTTATATGCAGGCAGGTTAAAAAGGAAAATATTTCTTTGATTTTTATGCCAACTTACACAGGAGTAATTGCAGCTTTTATTTCATTTATTTTTAAAAAGAAATATATCCTGTATCATGGAACAGATTGGAAACTAAATACGAGAGAATCGCTAACGGTCCTTTCGAATACTAAGAGGAAATTATTATCCTTTACTCCCTTCTTGAATAATTTTTTTGATAGTCTAATTTCAAAGAAGAGTGCCGCACTATTAGTTACAGGTGGACAACTAAAAAAGAAATATGATCGATGGAATGATGATGTTTTTGAAACTAAACCGATAATTAATCTACAGAATTTTTCCGATGATAATACTAAAGTATCAAAAGTAGACAGTAAAGAATATAAACTGTTATTTGTAGGTTCATTAAAAAGTCAAAAAGGAATTTATGACTTACTTGAAGCATTTATAATGCTTAATCCACAAGATAATTTCAAATTGACAATAATTGGAGAAGGTGTTGAGGAAAAAGGGTTAAAAACTATCATTAAACAAAACAATCTTCAGGATCGGATTAATTTGAAGGGTTTTATTAAAAACGGTCCTGAATTATTTAGAGAATACAGGCAAGCTGATGTCTTAATTTTACCTAGTTATTCAGAGGGATTCCCACGGGTATTTTATGAAGCTATGTATTTTAACACTGCAATAATTACGACAGCTGTCAATAGTATTCCCTATATGTTAGATGATGAAAAAAATGCTCTGTTTATTAAGCAAGGTAACCCTGAGGACATTAAGAATAAGATAATAAGATTATTTGAAGACCCTAGTTTACTTAATAGGTTAAAGACCAACGGCAAACTATTAGTTGATGAAGTATTAAGGGAGCCGGTTTGGGATCAGCACTCCAGGTTAATTGAAGAGTATTTGAGATGAAAAAAAAGGGAGTTTTAATTTCTAATTTTCCTGTCTCTTACCGGGTAGACTTTTTTAATGAACTTGTGAAAGACGAACAAATTGAATATAATTTCATATTTGTATCAGATCGTTCAAATCATAAATCAAAGGTATCTTTATTTGAAAATGAGTCATTTTTACGTTTTTCTACATTTATAAATTCTAGTTATAAGATTTCAGTTCTGCTGGAATTATTAAAATTCTTAATTAGTAAAAAACCAGATTTTATAGTAATAGGTGGTATGCCGTATTATTACCTTTCACCATTATTCTACCGTATAATATTTAGATGCAAAAATTATATTTGGTGGGGAGGAACGATTCTTTCCGAGAGCAGCGTTTCCAAAGCCCATGAAATAGTGAGGGTTTTACTCTTAAAGTCATTTGATGGAGCAATATATTATTCAAAATTATCTCAGGATTATTTACACAATTTAAAATCCAATTTTAAGGATGAATTTATTTTAGGGAATAATACAAGAGATGATAAAAAGTTTCATAAAAATCTCGTTGCCAGTCCAATTTCCAATGATAAGACTGATTTAGTGTTATTAACGGTTGGATTTCAATTCGACTTTAAGAATACAATTTTCCTTTTAAGAGCTTTAAGTTCTTTAGAAGTGACAAAAGGCATCAAATTAATTGTCGTTGGAGAAGGACCGGAGAAGGTACGTTTAATGAAGTATTCGGAAGAACATAATCTAAAAGTGGAATTTCCAGGATTTATAGATCCTAGTGACATCTATTCTTATTATCGTAATGCAGATATATTCCTTCATCCATCTTTAAAAGATCGGTGGCCTCAAACTTATACTGAAGCTATATGCAGCGGTCTGCCTCCTTTAATATCAAATAAATCTGGTGTCCATGATAATTTGATTGAAGAATTTTATCAGGATATTGTTTTCGATCCTACAGATTTAGAAGATTTAAAGACAAAACTTTCGAAAATGATAGAAGATGATGATTTTCGAAATGAGATTGCTTCGAAATCGAAACTCGTTTCTGAACAGAATAATGGAATAACAAAAGCTAAGGAGATTACAGGTTTTTTTATAAATAACTAAACTAAATTCATTCTTATTCTTCCAAATTTGGCTAGAATTATGGTTGTCTAGGGATTATATCAAACCATTTCTAAAGTCACCCTTAAAGAAGTTTAATATAAAGATAAGTTGGAACCCATTACAATGAATTATTGTAAATGAAAGCATTTGTTCAATTTCCAAATCTAAATTTTGAAGTGGTATGAAGATTTTAATTGTCCATAATCACTATGGCGACTTTGCAGTAGGTGGAGAGGCTATGGTTTTTAGAGCGGAAGTAGAATTATTAGAAAAAAACGGAGTTAAGGTTAAAACTTATGAAAGAAGCAATTCAGAGATAGATGATTTTAATTATTACAAAAAATTAAAATTATTTAAAAACATCCATTGGTCTGAAAAAAGTAAAAAGGAAATTGGTTTTATAATGGATGAATTTAAACCTGATATTCTCCATGTTCATAATTATAAGTTCGTTCTAACTCCTTCTATTTTCCAAGCTGCTAAAGATAGAGGTATAAAAACTGTCCTTACACTGCATAATTACAGATTGATGGTGCCTTGTGGAAATTTTATGGATAGGAAAGGGCGAGCATGTGAAAAATGTGTTACCAAAAGTCCGGTTAATGTTATTTTGCACCGCTGTTCGCAAGGTTCAATTTTGAAGAGTAGCCTACAATATAGACTTTACACGAAAACAAAGGATGAATTGAATCAACTTATAGATTTAGTTGATAACTACATTGTTCTTTCAAAGTTTGCTAAGAATAAATTATCACAAACTGGAGTACCTATAAATAAAATTAGAGTCAAACCTAACTTTATAGATAATTCCGCCATTGAGAGGTATGAAGAAATAAAAAAAGAAAGAGCAGTTTTCATTGGGAGGTTGTCCTTCGAAAAAGGAATATTACAGCTAATAAAAATGTGGACAAACATTGATTATCCTCTTTATATAATAGGCGCTGGACCGTTAGGAGTACGTGCAAAATCTCTAGCTAGCAGTAACCCCAACATTATCTTTATGGGAGAAATGGATAATCTTAAAGTGAAGAAATTTCTACGGGAAAGTTCATTTATGGTTTTCCCTTCGACTTTGTATGAAGGTATGCCTATCACAATTCTTGAGGCCATGTCACAGGGTGTCCCCGTTTTAGCATCTAATCTTGGGCCTAGGAATGAGTTAATAGAAAATGGTGTTAATGGCATCATTTATAATATTAACAATCTCCAAAGCTTTTTAGATGGTGCTGAATCTTTAATAACTGATAGAAGTTATAGAAAAAGATTAGGGGGGAATAGCTTGAGGGAGTTTAATAAAAAATATACAGAGGAAGTGAACTTTAAATTGATAGAAAAGTTATATAGTCGTTTATTGGATGAAAAGTAGGTTTACTTATATAGTTAATCAGTTAAATCTCCTGAAATGGATTAAACAGTTAATATTAGGTCCTGCTTATTTGATTCACGTGGATAAAATAAGAAAGTCAAAAAAGTGGGATATTTATAGAATTGATGACTACCAAAATTTAAACATATCAGAGAAGCAATTAATTTCCAAAAATGATATTAAAAATGACTTTCTGTATTTTCTAAAAAAGCATCCTCTAGTACCAATAAAACAGGTTAGTACAGGAGGGACAAGTGGTAAACCATTTATTTTTTATCAAGATTTAATTTTTGCTCGCCAAAAGGAGAGAGCATATATATATGATATTTGGAAAACCATTGGGTACAATCCATTTGATTTTCGAATAGTTGTTAGAGGTAATATACCTCAAAATGGTATTCAATACAATTGGTTTGAAAATGCACTTATTATTTCTCAAGACTTTTTTATCCCTAAAAATAAAATTTATTTACAACAGCTTTTCTACGAAAATCCATCCTTTCTGCACGTTTATCCTAGTTCGTTGATGTCGTTAATTAATTTCTTTGGAGAGAAAATGTTTAAAATTTTTCCCATTAAAGGTATTATGGCGGGCTCGGAAACATTTCCGATTAGTCAGATGAAGTGGATTATGAAAACCTTTAGTATTCCGATAGCTCACTGGTATGGCCATAGCGAATATGCTATTCTGGCCAGGTTTTGCTGGAATTGCGAAGAATTTCATTTTTATCCTACTTATGGAAAAGTTAACCTGATGGAAGATAAGGATCGAAATGATGAGCACATGTTAATTGCGACCTCACTTAATAAATATGGTACTCAATTCAAGAATTATATAACCGAAGACTACGCTACTAAATCAGTACGAACCTGTGGCGATGATTCGTACTTCAAAGTAAATGAAATAATTGGGAGAAAGCAGGAATATGTATTAGATAATCAAGGTCAAAAAAAAGCATTTGGTCCATACTTATTTGGCATACATGGTAATTTTTGGAGTTATATCGAAAGCATACAATTCACGCAGTCAGAAAAGGGCATTCTAAATGTTTTATATGTTCCTTCGGAAAATTGCAATGATCAAATACTAAAAAATATTTTGATTGAGAGGTTTGATAATTTTAAAATAGATATTAACTCCACAAAGTATATTCCGAAAACAAAATCGGGAAAGTTAAAATATTTTATCCAACACTTAGATATATAATAAATGCAACAGCTTACACAAAAACTTGGATCTGGTGAGATGATGATACAAGAAGTGCCATATCCTCAGGTAGGCAAAGGAATGGTTATAGTAAAAAATCATTATTCACTTATTAGTGCAGGAACAGAAGGTTCTACCGTTCAGGCTGCAAGAAAAAGTCTGATTGGAAAGGCAAAAGAAAGACCACAGCAGGTAAAACAAGTGCTGGATGTTTTAAAAAAGCAAGGACCAGTACAAACTTACAGAGCGGTTACAAAAAAACTGGATGCTTACTCACCACTTGGGTATAGTAGTGCTGGTGAAGTGGTAGAAGTAGGAGAGGGAGTTTCTGAATTTAAAGTGGGAGACAAGGTGGCTTGTGCCGGAGCCGGCTATGCAAATCATGCCGAAATTGTTTCCGTGCCGGTAAACCTTTGTGTAAAGCTACAGGAAAAATCTAATTTAAAAAACGCAGCCTACAATACGCTTGGAGCAATTTCCATGCAGGGAGTCCGGCAGGCAGATCTCCGGCTGGGAGAAAGTTGTGTGGTCATTGGTTTAGGATTGTTAGGCCAATTAGCATGCCTTATTCTAAAAGCCTCCGGTGTAAATGTTATCGGGGTTGATATTTCAGATGCTGCTGTCGATTTAGCAATTAAAAATGGTGCAGTTGATCACGGTTTTAGCCGGAACACGGGAGGCATTGAAGATAAAATCTTGAATGCTACAAATGGGATAGGAGCTGATGCGGTTGTAATCGCGGCTGCAACTTCAAGTTTAGACCCGGTGAATTTCGCTGGGGCTATAGCCAGAAAAAAAGGAAAAGTAGTAGTCCTTGGAGCTGTGCCTACCGGTTTTGATCGTGATCCTTATTATTACCGAAAAGAATTGGAATTAAAAATGGCATGTTCCTATGGACCGGGAAGATATGACCTGGATTACGAGGAAAAAGGCCAGGATTATCCTGTCGCATTTGTAAGATGGACCGAAAAGCGAAATATGGAAGCTTTTCAGCATTTACTGAATGCGGAAAGGATCAACATCGATTACCTCACAACACACGAATTTGATTTCGAGGACGCCCCTAAGGCTTTTGACTTAGTAGTCAAAAAAACAGAACCTTTTATTGGATTAGCTTTAAAATATAATATTGGAAATGAACAACTAAAGGAACCTGTTCTAACGAACTCTAAAAAACCAACAGGAAAGATCAATATATCATTTATTGGAGCCGGCAGTTATGCCCAGGGTAATTTATTGCCAAATCTCCCAGCGACTAAAGAGGTTCAACGTATTGGAGTGCTTACTAATAATGGTACAACATCTAAAAGAGTTGCGGAAAAATTCAATTTTGAATTCTGCGCTTCCAGAGAGGAGGATGTGCTCGATATCAAAACAAATACTTTATTTGTAGCTACCCGGCATGACTCTCATGGTTCTTATGTACTTAAGGGATTAAGATCAGACAAAAACATTTTTGTTGAAAAACCATTATGCCTAAATCAGGAAGAACTTGATGAAATAAAGCAGGAGCAGGTAAGATCTGGAAAAGCTATAATGATGGGTGTGAACAGGAGATTCGCGCCTTTTAGTAAGGCTTTAAAAAATGAGGTTGGAGACGGCCCAATGTCTATGATCTATAGAATTAATGCTGGTGCAATTCCTAAGGATACTTGGATACAGGATATGGAAATTGGTGGCGGTAGAATAATTGGGGAAGCATGTCACTTTATAGATTATCTTACCTTTATTAATGGAAGTAAGCCTGTAAAGCTTTCTGCTAATGCGCTTCCAGACCAACAGGGATTAAATGATACCGTAAATATTTTAATTCAATTTGAAAATGGCTCGACTGGGATAGTAGCTTACTACGCCAATGGTGCTAAGGAGCTTCCAAAGGAGTACATTGAAATATTCTCATCGGGCACAACTGCTGTGATCAATGATTTTAAAGAATTGAAAATATATGGTAAGGGAAAACCGTCAAAGAAAAAGCTTTTAAATCAGAATAAGGGACAAAAAGAAATGGTTGAGAGTTTTATGGATCATCTAATTGAAGATGGATCTTCTCCTATTCCCTTTGAAGATTTATATGCCGTAACCAAAGCGAGTTTTAAAGTTCTTGAATCAATTAAAAATGCAGGAGCACAAGTTGAAATCTAAGAATATAGCCTCTTTTATCGATTTAAAGAATTACTGCGAAACAGAAGAGTTTAAAGGCTGGGATCCTTATGACGGCTTAAATTCTATGGTGTTTAATGCTACGGGTCTCCAAAACTGGGACCTTGCCAGGTTAGCATGGATACAGGGTTTTAAAAGAAGTCCAATTAATTTTCGCAAATTCCTATTGGTTCCCAAGGAATATAATTCGAAAGGTATAGGATTATTCTTAAGTGGTTATTGTAATCTTTATAGAATAGCTAAAACCGGGAATACTAGGTTTGGAAAAAAGGAGGAAATACTCAAGAAGGTAAATTATCTTTCTAACCTATTACTTAAATTACAAAACAAGAATTATTCTGGTGCTTGCTGGGGATATAATTTCGATTGGCAGGCCAGAAGATTGTTCTTATTTCCGAAAGAGACACCAACCGTTGTAGCAACTACTTTTTGTTCCTCGGCATTGTTCGAAGCTTTTGAGATTACAAAGGATAAAAGATATCTGGAAACTGCCTTATCATCTGCTAATTTTATAGTAAATGACCTAAATAGGACCAGGCATAATGAAGGTATATTATTTTCTTATAGTCCACTTAATGGTAATAATACCGTTTATAATGCATCATTGCTTGGTGCTAAGCTGCTAAGTATTTGCTATAAGTATACCTCGAAGGAAGAATATAAAGATTTAGCTAGGTTATCTGTTCTGGCCGCCTGTGAAGGTCAAAAAGAAGATGGCTCCTGGGTTTATGGTTTACTGCCTGTTCAATCCTGGATAGATAGCTTCCATACGGGCTATAACCTCGAGGCTATTCAATATTACCAGGAAAATACTGGAGATACTTCTTTTAAAGAGAATATTAAAAAAGGATTTAATTTTTATATAAATAATTTTTTTGAGGGGGATGGAACTCCAAAATATTATCACGACAAGAAATATCCTATAGATATTCACTGTCCTGCCCAACTTTTTGTGACACTATCAAAACTGAATAAGTTCGATGAGTGCAAGCAGCTTTCTGCAAAGGTTCTTAATTGGTCTATTCAATATATGCAGGATAAAAGAGGATATTTTTACTACCAGTTGAAAAAAGGTGTCAGTTCGAAGATTTCTTATATGAGGTGGAGCAATGCCTTTATGTTCAATGCAATGAGCCATTATTTACTTGAAGAGCAAAAATTACAAAATGCAATCGCAAATACTTAACGGGGTACAAACCTTTGCTCCAGAATCAAGAGATTCACTAATAGAATTTGCTGCAAAAGGAAAAAAGATCCTAGTTGCAGTCAATGCGGAAAAAATCCTTCATGCTACAGATACCTCAAGGGATATTATAAACCGGAACCTTGGTTATCCAGACGGAATTGGTGCGGTGATGGCATTGAAACAAAAGGGAGTGAAAGATGTGGTTAAGATACCCGGTTGCGAACTTTGGTTAGATATCATTAAAACCTTTCATAAAGAGAAAACCTTTTACCTGGTAGGAGGGAAACAAGAAATCATACAAGAGACTGTTAGTGAGCTTAAAAGGCAATTTGCAGGTATTAAAATTGTTAATTTTCGCAATGGTTATATTAAATCTGAAGAAGAAAGACAAGAACTGATCAAGGATATTCTTCTGAAAAAACCTGATGTTGTTTTCGTGGCTATGGGATCACCTAAACAGGAGTTACTAATGGAAGAGATGCAGAAATTACATCCAGCATTATATCAGGGTTTAGGAGGAAGTTTTGATGTCTTTACTGGAAATGTTGAGAGAGCTCCAGATTGGTGGGTAAAGAATAATTTGGAATGGGCTTATCGACTTGTTAAGCAGCCTTCCCGAATTAAGAGGCAAATACATCTAGTAAGGTTTTTGTATTTGTTAAAGATGAATAAGTTTTAAATAATTAGATGCTGAAACAAGTTCAGCATGACGTTCTTTAAATATAATATATGCTTAAAATAACAATTATTGCTGGAGCTCGGCCAAATTTTATGAAGATCGCGCCTATTATCGAAGCGATACAAAAAGCTAAGTCGGATGGAGAGGAAATAGAATTTCGATTGGTACATACGGGCCAGCATTACGACAAAAAAATGTCTGGAAGTTTTTTTGACCAACTTGGTATTCCCGAACCTCATTCTAATCTTGAGGCTGGCGGAGGAAGCCAGGCAGAGCAAACCGCCAATATCATGATAAGGTTTGAAAAGGAACTAATTGAAAATCCTGCAGATGTTGTTTTGGTAGTGGGAGACGTTACTTCAACGATGGCATGCAGTATAACTGCTAAAAAGCTGAATACTGAAGTAGTTCATGTGGAGGCGGGAATTAGGTCAGGTGACCTTAGTATGCCTGAAGAGATCAATCGAATGGTCACCGATTCAATAACCGATCATTTTTTTACCACTTCAGAGATTGCCAATGAGAATCTTCGGAAAGCAGGAATTGACGAAGACAGGGTGCATTTTGTAGGAAATACCATGATCGACACCCTACTAGCCAATATGGAGAAATTCATTGATCCTGACATCAGGATCAATGGGGGAAAATTAAGGGAAAAAGAATATTTCGTCCTTACCCTCCACCGTCCTGCAAATGTAGATGAAGAGGAAAAGTTGAAGGACATGATGCAGGCGATCATAGACGGAACGGGATATCTTCCGGTTATATTTCCTGTTCATCCCAGAACGGCAAAGATCTTGCAGAACCTTGGAATAGAGCATGAAAGACTGCACTATGTAGAGCCTCTTTCCTATCTTGAATTCAACTTTATTGTAAAGAATGCCAAAGCGGTAATAACTGATTCTGGAGGGATTACCGAAGAAACCACAGTGATGGGGGTGCCTTGCCTTACTTTAAGAGATAATACAGAGCGCCCGGAAACCATTACTATGGGAACTAATGAGCTGGTGGGAACCGATCCAAAAAGACTCAAACCTTACCTGGATAAATTGATGGCCGGGGAATGGAAAAAAGGTGGCGAGATTCCACTCTGGGATGGTAAAACATCTGAAAGAATTATAGAAAGACTATTAAATTTATATTCCAATTCTGGAATTCAAGTATAATTATACTTATTGCCCTACCAGTAGGTTTTTTCAATATTAACCTAATCTACTTTTTTAAATGAATATTCTAGACCATGAGGTAATCCTGGGATTATTTCGCAGTAATTACCTGTTCTTTGTTTTTTGTGTTTTTGGTATTGCTTTTTGCGCGACCTGGTACTTTATACCTAAAGTTCTCTGGGTATCTAAAGAGAAGAACTTGATGAAATCGGTCAATGAGCGTAGTTCTCATACCTTAGAGACTCCCAATTTTGGAGGAGTGGCCTTTTTTATCGTGCTGGTATTGATCATCTCCATGCTCCAAAGTGTAAAGACTACTTTTACCGGCAATCATCTTATTGTCGCCGCCACTTTGTTGTTTATGGTTGGACTTAAAGATGACCTGGTTATTTCTACAGCCAGGGTTAAGCTCTTTGGACAATTAAGTGCTGCTTTTTTTCTGGTCTTTTCACCGGAATTACAATTAACCAGTTTGCACGGATTTTTGGGATTCTATGAGATACCAGATACGGTAGGATATTTTATAAGCGCTTTTATAGTGGTAGCCGTTATTAATGCCTTTAACCTTATTGATGGGATAGATGGACTGGCTTCCATGGCCGGTATCGTGATCACCCTCGCCTTTGCTCTGGCCTTCTATCAATCTGGAAATCCTTATTTTGTTTTGATAAGTATTTGCGTGGCAGGAATTCTTTTCGCCTATTTAAGATTTAATTTTTCCCGGGGAAAAAATAAGATCTTTATGGGGGATTCAGGCTCTCTTATTATAGGGCTGGTGATCGCCTGCCTCACCTTAAAGATCATTGCTTTACCATTCGATTCTAAAGTGACCTACCTTAATAACGCCAGGCTGGTCTATCTGGCATCTGTTTTATTCCTACCGCTATTCGATACTGTAAGGGTTATGATATTGAGGATCCTTGATGGTAGAAGTCCCTTTGAGGCAGATAGAAACCATATACATCATATTTTGCTAGACCTTGGACTGTCTCATTTTAAAGCCAGTTTTAGTCTGGCAATTTTAAATGTTCTGGTCATAACAAGTTTTATTGTTTTGAGTCATTATCTGAAACATAATCTTTTGATTCTGGCCATGCTTTTGATTGCTATTTTAATCGTTGCTTTATTCGGTTTTTTACGAAAAAAAGCAAATGATCATAAAGCTCTGAATTCATTTGCTTAATTGATATTTCACATTTTTTTAACAATTTAAAAACTTTATATTCGCACAAATTTTATGGAAATGAAATACCCCAAATTTTTCAGACCACTTATCATCATATTTTTGGCTTCTGTACTAAGTACTTCTTGTGTATCCCGCAAAGAGATCGTTTATTTCCAGGGACTGGAAAAAGCAGAGGCCGTTATAGATAAAACTAAAAAGACCGGCCTACAAATAAAGAGCAATGATCTTTTAACAATAAGTGTCTCTGCTCCCGAACAGGAGGCAGCACTGCCTTTTAATCTTCCTGTTATTGGTGTTCCACAGGGGGGAGCTGAACTTGGCGGCCTTTCGGTTAATGGAAGACAGCAATTACAGACTTACCTGGTAGATTCAGATGGGAATATTGAATTTCCTGTACTGGGAACTGTAAATGTCGCTGGACTCAACCGACAGCAACTCGCAGCAAAATTGAAAACTGAAATTACCGAGTATGTTCAGGATCCCATAGTGAATGTACGCATCGTAAACTTCCAGGTGAGTGTTTTGGGAGAAGTGAACAGGCCGGGAACCTTTGATATACGTGATGAATATTTAAGCCTTCCCAAGGCGCTGGGATTTGCAGGGGATCTTAGTATTTATGGGAGACGGGATAATGTCCTGGTGATGCGGGAAGAGAATGGCAAGAAGATCCATGAATATCTTGATCTTACAGACCCGAACGTGATCAATTCATCATTTTATTATTTACAGCAAAACGATGTGGTCTATGTAGAGCCTAATGGCGCGCAGATGCAATCTGCCAGCTATAACCGTAATGCCGGGGTTTATATCTCTATCGCGTCAGTTTTAATTTCATTAGCAGTTTTAATTACCAATTAGTCATGTCACAATCCAATCATAATAATCGTCCACAGGAAGAGGAAATAGATCTACGGGAAGAACTGGAAAGATATTTAAAGCACTGGCCCTGGTTCGTTTTAGGGGTGCTGGTATGCGTCGTATTGGCCTTTACCTACTTAAAAGTCACCACTCCAACCTATCATACTTTAGCCAGTATCATCATTAAAGATGAAAAGGGAAAATCTCCTTCTTCTGAAATGGCAGCCTTTGCTGACCTGGGCCTTTTAGGCGGAATGGGCGCAGCTTCCATAGAAAATGAGATCGGTATTCTTCGTTCTAAAAGAATGATGACCAATGTGGTTAAGGCACTAAATCTTAATGTCACCTATTTCAACGAAGATGCCATCAAAAGCCCTGAGCTTTACCGGAACACTCCATATTTTGTGCAGGTATTAAAAATGGAGGAAAAAGCACTTTCGCAATTTTCCAGGGAGGCTGGAAATAATTTTAGATTTATAAAAGGAACCGGGAACGAATTTCAATTGATCAATACTGAAACCGAAGAGGTTTATAAAGGGAAGATCGGGCAGCCCATGGAGATTCCTTTTGCCGATATAATTCTGGTTGAAAATACAGAATATGGATTAGGAGAAGATCCGGACTTTCCGGAACTGGTTATTAAGTTTTCTAATATAGAGTCGGTAGTTTCAAATTACCGGTCTAAACTTCAGATCAATTTAACCGATAAGAATTCAAGCCTTATTGAATTAGGATTGGACGATTCAGTTAAAGAAAAAGCCCAGGATATATTAGATCAACTGATCTTCGAATATAACCAGGAAGCCATCGAAGACAAAAATCTTGTTGCCAGGAATACCGCCACTTTTATAGATGAGAGATTGCAGATCATTAATGAAGAACTGGACTCTGTTGAAACAGGCAAGGAAGAATTCAAAGAAGCGAATCAGCTGACCAATATTGAGGCTGAATCTGAGATGTTCATTGAGAATGTGAGCGACTATAATAAAAAGGAACAGGAGATAGGTACCCAACTGGAACTGGCCAATACCATGATCAGTTATTTAAAGAGTGATTCCGGATCAGATCTTTTGCCGGCAAATCTTGGAATACAGGAACAATCTGTGAATGCCAGTATTGAAGAATACAATAACCTGGTATTGGAGCGTAACAGGATCCTGAGCGGATCTACCGAGAAGAACCCGGTAGTTAAAAGACTGAACAGCCAGATAGAACAGATAAGAGGGAACGTGCTGGCTAGTTTTGAAAGATTAAGATCGAACCTGCAGGTTTCACAGCAGGAACTGGAAAAACAGGGTTCAGTAATAAATTCGAAGATATCTGCTGTACCCGCTAAGGAAAGGCAGTATCGTGGTATTGAAAGGCAACAGAATATCAAGGAATCTCTTTATTTATTCTTGCTTCAAAAAAGAGAAGAGAATTCCCTTAGCCTGGCGGTAACTGCTCCCAAAGCTAAGATCGTGGACAGGGCTTATAGTTCTGTAGGGGCGGTGTCACCTAAACCAAAGATCATTCTTCTGGCCGCTTTTATTTTAGGACTTCTGATTCCTTTTCTGGCGATCTACCTAAAGACTTTATTAAGCAATAAAGTTAAGAGTCGTGAAGACCTGGAAAAACAGGCTAAACAGATTCCGGTTGTGGGTGAGATCCCAAGGGTTGAAAAGAAAGCCAGTGAGATGATCCTTAAAAATGATCGTAGCGTGCTTGCTGAGTCTTTCAGGATTTTACACACCAACCTGCAATATTTACTTGTTAATACTGCAGATAAGCAAAGGGGAAATACCATTTTTGTTACTTCCACGGTGAAAGGAGAAGGTAAGACCCTGGTTTCATTTAACCTCGCAGTTACGTTGGCGAATACCAATAAAAGAGTATTGCTGGTTGGAGCCGATCTTAGAAATCCTCAATTACAGAGGTTTGAGGTAGATGCCCGTGAGCATATAGGAGTTAGTGATTACCTTGCAAAAGGAGATCTTAAACTAAAAGATCTTATCAGGGAATCCAATACCGGGAATCCAAATCTCCAGTTGTTACCTTCAGGAACCATACCTCCGAATCCATCTGAGTTATGGAGGAGAAACAAGACCGGGGAGATGTTTGAAGAGCTGGAAACCATGTATGATTATGTAATCGTAGACACGGCCCCATCTCTTCTGGTAACAGACACCTTCCTTATAAATAAATGGGCAGACCTTACTTTATATGTAGTAAGGGCAGGTTATACTGAAAAGAAATTGCTGCAATTTGCCGTAGATTCAAAAAATGATGGAAAATTTAGTGATCTGAGCTTTGTTTTAAACGATGTGAAGTGGGCTAATTTCGGTTATGGTAATAAATATGGCTATGCCTATGGGGAAGAGAAAAAATCATTTTTAAAATGGTTAACCAGTAAAGCGGCCATGTTTTAGGAAAAACTATTATTCAATATATCAGCCCTGAATTAATTCAGGGCTATTTTTTTATGAGATTTAAGCTAATTTTTTCGCTTGTTTTTTTTACCGCTTCTAAAATTGTCTTTGCCCAGGCCGATTTTTCCGGAAGCGTAAATTTAGAAGGATATTTTTCTTCTGAAGATGATTTGCCCTTTTGGTTTTATTCCAATCAGCGAGGCAGGGTTTCTGAAGATACCAACATTGATGGATGGATAAACGGAAGATTGAAATACAGTCTTTCTGATAATTCAAATCTTGAAATCGGAGGAGGAATCTTCTACCAGGATGCATTTAGTGACGAGGTATTTTTAGATGAACTTTATGCCAATTTCCAATATAAGTGGCTTCAGGTAATTGCCGGAAGAAAACACGAGCCCGAATTATATAATGGTTTAAGTGCAACTAACGAAAATATTTTATGGTCATTAAATTCTAGGCCTCTATTTGGTCTTCAGATTCAAACCAATGAGCCGGTCTATTTCTCTACAAATAAAAAGATAGGTTTGGTCTTTGCCTGGGAAGATTATTATCAGAATGATCATGAGTTTTCAAATCGTTTTACCCATCACAAAAAGCTGCAATTGATTCTCAATTTCTCTGAAAGCTTTACTTTACAGGGAGGAATCCAACATTTTGCACAATGGGGAGGAACCTCAGAAAGGTTTGGAGATCAACCTGAATCTATAAAAGATTATTTACGAATAGTTGGAGGAAGAGCAGGTGGTGAAACAGCCGTTCAGGGAGATCAGGAGAACGCCTTAGGAAATCATTTGGGCTCTTGGGAACTTTACCTGACTAAAAGACTTAAACAATCAGACATAAAATTTATTTATAATTCAATTTTCGAAGATGGCTCGGGAAGTAGATTGGCTAATTTTCCTGATGGCAGATACGGTTTGTTTTGGCGATCTTATGAAGAGAAAAAACTTGTAAATTCACTGATCTATGAATATTATAACACGCGTGATCAAAGTAAAGATGTGAACGCCTGGGGAGCAGATAATTATTTTAATAGTGGATTCTATACCAGAGGGTGGGCTTTTAATGGAAAAGTATTTGGATCGCCATTATTTACTTACGATCCTGAAACCAGTAAGGTAATCAACAACAAATTCAACGCGCATCATATTGGAATTGGTGGCCAATTCTCTAATCATTCTCAAAACTTCCCCTATAAATTACTTTTAACCTATCGCCATAATGAAGGAACCTTTAGGGAATTATTAAATCCGGAAGGTCTCGATGAAGATGTTTTCAATTTTTATTCTAAATGGAGGGTTTTAAATCTTCCCGTGCAGGCAGATCTAAGTTTTGGGTTTGATCTTAACTCGATGGAAAAACCTGTTTTTGGAGCCGGAATAAGTCTATCCAGGCAGTTCTAGTTTCCATTTGCATAGTACAATATTTTCAATCCGGCCCTATGCCGGGTTTTTTGTTTGTATGGGCCATATGTTCTCGGTTATAGGTTGTGTGTTTTGGGTTGTTCTTAATTGGTAGTCTCTCGTGAAGTTCGGAGTTATTGTTTTTCAAATCACTATTTAACTTAGATTGTCATTTCGAACGAAGTGAGAAATCTGTCCAGGAATCACAAAGAGATTTCTTTGTCATCATAACTAGGGGCTCCTTCGAAATGACAATAGCAATGGATAATAAGTAATAACTAATAAACAGTTAGATAGAGAAAACAAGGCATAAAAAAACCCGTTTAGGGAACAGGTTTAGATTAGGTTAGTATGGGTATTCAAATCCTTTATGCAGCAGAAGTTACTTCGTAATGATTTAGCAATCCCTGGTAAAAGAAAATACTTTGATCATCCTTTTTCAAACAGGATTTTAAGAATCGCTCTATATTCTGACATTCAAAAGTGATCTGGGTATATTTATTCTGACCTACCGGAAGTTTCAGATCTATGCTCTGCTCCTGGTAATCTATTTGCACATGCTTGGCGTCAAAATATCTTTTGACAAGAGCCTCGTGAAACATCTGAAAATTTGATTTTTCAATGTTCTTATTTATTATGCTGTAAGAAATGAGATCCTTAACCTGGTCAATTATCTCGGGGGTAGTAGTTGTGTTCATACTCAATATTTCATCATTATCGACTTGGCTAAATTACTAATAGACAGCATAAAAGCTGTTAAGAAAAGTCTAATTAATGGATGCTTAATATATTTTTAACTTCGAGGAAGATTCTTTAAGAAGCTCTTTAGATTAAAGATCCAGGATAATTGGAGAATGCATGATTCTCAGGCGTTCATCAAGAATCGATAAGTTAAAATATTTAGTTTCCGAGCGTTTTGTGGATCCCGATGCGTGGTGAATATGTCCAAACAAATGATATATTGGTTGAACAACTGGTAAGGATTTTAATAATTCTTCACATCCCAGATGAATTCCGCTTCCAATTTCATCCAGAATTCCGAAAGGTGGAGTATGGGTAATTAAAACTTGAGTATCATCCGGGATCATCTCCCAGTGTTTTTTGATCGCTTTTCCCCTTTCCCGATTAAATGCCCAATTATCCAATCCGGGTGTAACCGGGGAGCCCCAGAATTTTATTCCTTCTATTTCAATTCCCCGGTCTAATAATAAACCTATGTTCTTTGGAATATTGGCAAGGTTTTCTACTTTTTCAAAATAGAAGTCATGATTTCCTGGTACCAAGATCTTGTGTTTATGAGGCTGGGAAGAAAACCACTTTAGGAAACTTTCGGTTTCGTTTCTTGTGCCTCCGTCTGTACAATCACCTGCATGTATAAGAACATCCCCTTTTGGAATCGGGATTTCATTATGTTTGTTATGGGTGTCGGCCAGGCAAATAAGCCTCATAGATTTCGATTGAATTGGTTGACAAATTAAATAAAAAAAATCCGTTGAGGTTATCAACGGATCTTTATCAATGGTCCTTTAAATTTATTCTTCTTTTTCATCGGCCTGTAATTGTACCAGGCTTTTGTCTGCGGGTAATATTTTATTGATCGTTTTTAGCATACCAAAAGCAATAATTGCTGCGGTAACGGCAAAAAAGATAAACTTTACTAGTAAACTTTCGCTCACTACCAAACTGTAAAAACCAAGGAATATCTCGGTGATCACGAATAAAATCTTTATGCCAACTTTTAAAAACATTTTTTCATTTGAATTTGTTCAAATATAACATCCAAATACCGGACCAGGAAAGCAAAAAATCAAGTTTGACAGAAATTTAACTTTGGTAACTTCTGGGTCACAAACTTTTAAGTTAAAAATTCTTAAACCGGGCTTGGTAAGCCTTCGGAATTGTAAATTGGTTTTTAGAAATAAAATTAAACTTGAAGAAAACTACTAAACTCGCGATCGGGATTTTAATCGGAATTGGCCTTTTGGCTATAGGTCTTATCTTCCTAAATAATTACCTGGAGAAAAGAATTAAAACCGGTATAGAAGATAACCTGAAAAAAGCTCAGGTGAGCTTTGAAAAAGTTGACGTTAAATTACTTGATCGCAAAGCCGAAATAATAAATCCCTTCGCAGAAATTAAAGGGAAGGCCCTCCAGGTTGATACTATAAAACTGAATGATATCCATCTCTGGGATTATATCACCAGGAAAGATGTGGTCGTTGGTGAACTAAGGATCTCAAAACCTGTAGTAAAATTCTACAATTTTAAGGAGGAGTCCCAGGATTCTTCAAAAATAGATAAATCGGAAAAATCTTCCCGTTTCAAAAATAAGATCCTTATAAAAAAGGTCAAGGTCCAGAAAGGGAGTTTTGAGATCTTTGAAAAGGATAGTAACAGTCACAGGCTTTTTGCTGCGATCAATGCCATTAAGATGGAACAGGTGCGCATCAATGCTCAAACTCTTAAAGAGACCATTCCTTTTAATTATGACCTTATCCTTTTGAATGCCGATAGTCTTTTTTATGATTTGAATGAACAACATGAACTGGCGGTTGGAGATCTCGAAATTGATAATAATAAGGTAACTATCGCAGACCTCAAGATCATCCCCAAATATTCTAAGCAGGAGTTTCAAAAGACTATAAGTAAAGAAAAGGACAGGTATGAACTTTCTATAGATACTATTTTACTAAGTGATCTAAACTGGTCGGTACAAAATGATTCTCTCAGATTTGAAAACCCATATACCGAAATTAACCGTGCCGATTTCAGAATTTACCGTGATAAACTTCAGCCAGACGACAATAGCTTCAAACCCATGTATAGCGAAATGATCAGGAAGATGCCCATTCTGATTCAATTCGATTCGATAAGGGTTTTAAATAGTTTTTTAAAGTATGAAGAAAAAATTCATGAAGACCGCGAGTATGGGATGGTAGAATTTTCAGATCTGAATATGGGAATTAAGAATTTTACCAATATAGATTTAGACAGGGAGGATTTTCCAAAAACGCGGGTGGTCTCCAACTCAAACTTTATGAAAGGTGCTCCTTTACATGTAGACTGGGAGTTTGATGTAAGTGATCGTTCAAATCAATTTCAGATCTCCGGTGATATGGGAAGACTCTCGGCGGCGCAGATGAATGCGTTTTTCAAAGCCGGGATGAATATTGAAGCTTCGGGGGAGATCCTTAAAATGTATTTCAATTTCTACGGAAATGGGAATAAGGCTCAGGGTGAAATGAGGCTGGAATACAAGGACTTTAAAGTTGAAGTATTAAGAAAGGACGGGAAAAGGAAGAATAAGATAATTTCCGGACTGGCCAACCTTATAGTTCGCAATAAAGCGATCAATAAAGAAGCTAATTATAAAGAGATCAGCTACACCAGGGATACCACCAAGTCTTTCTGGAATTATGTCTGGAATCTTATAAAGAATGGAGCTCTAAAGTCCTTTCTTTAGATCTTGAAGGTAACCACAGGCCTGTTAGAGTGATTTACAAGGTCTTCGCTGATGCTTCCGTTAAAGAAATGGGCTATACCTTTTCTTCCGTGGGTTGCAATACCTATGAGCCCGGCATTAATTTTATTGCCAAAATTGATGATTCCCTGCTCTACACTTATATCGTTGAAAATATGTACCTCATGAACCTTGGATCCTAGATCACCAATAAATTCCTCAATTCTCTTATGTGCCTCTTTGCTGGTTACGAAATCGTTTGGTGTATTAATAAAGAGTAAGTGTAATTTGGCTCCCAGGGTATCGGCAAAATTAATGGCCTTTCTCAGGACTTTTTTATGAGATTCATTGGCATCTGTAGCGAAGACAAAATTGTCTATTTCAAACTCAGGGATCTCGTTCTTGATCACCAGGACGGGGATCTCTGAATGTCTCACCACTTTTTCAGTATTAGATCCAATGAACATTTCCTGGAATCCGCTGGTGCCATGAGACCCCATGACAATAAGATCGCATTTTTTTTCTTTACCTATTTCCATGATTCCGTCGAAAGCACGGTGGAACTCTACCGTTTCGTGTACTTTGATTCCTTTGAGATACGGCTCTTTCATGATCTTGTTAAAACGCTGGTGGGCGAGTTTCATAAAGAATATGGCTTCGGGAAGGTTCTGGCTGCTACCACCTACAGGATCAATTAATTGCAAGGGTAATTCCAGCATATGAAGTAAATAGATATCTCCATCAAATCTCTTTGCGAGTTGGGCGGCAACTTTCAATGCCTTTTCAGCCTGGTCGCTGAAATCGGTAGGGACTAGGATATTTTTCATGATTGAAGTTAAATGCTTAGTAATTAATGTATTATTAAATTTACAAAGAATATTTTATCTGATGTCTTTAATTTATTTTTTTATGGATGGTTGCTGGCGGACAATAGTTAGTGCCTGGGGAAGAGAATTTCGGTTTTACCTCATTTCATTTATTTTCACGTTTTTATACTTGGAAAATATTGCTATATTTGCAGCGTTGAAACTAAAAAAAGTACAGCGAGGGGACAAAAGTCCCCTCTTTTTATAAACATATGCTGAAGGAGAAGGTAGAAAAGTTAGCAGAGAAGGTTTTTGAAGAAAATAATTCCTTATTTTTAATAAGCCTTGAAGTAAACTCCGCCAACCATATCAAGATCGTGTTGGACGGTGATGAAGGCGTATCAGTAAATGACTGTATCATGGTTAGTCGTGCCATAGAGCATAACCTGGACAGGGAAGAGGAGGATTTTTCTCTTGAAGTTACTTCGGCCGGGGTCTCTGAACCTCTTTTAATGCCGAGACAATTCAAAAAGAATTTAGGTCGCAGGTTAAAGGTGAAGACTCAGGATGATAAGTTCGAAGGAGATCTTCTATCTGCAGACGATAAGGAAATAAAGCTTTCATGGAAAGCAAGGGAACCTAAGCCGGTAGGTAAAGGTAAGGTTACAGTTCAGAAAGAGGCCGTGTTGCCTTATGCTGATATTGTGGAAGCAAAAGTTAAAATAACATTTTAATCACAAATTGATATGGAAAATATCGCGTTGATTGAGTCATTCTCGGAGTTTAAAGACGATAAACTTATAGATCGTGTCACGCTGATGGCGATCCTGGAGGATGTTTTTAGAAATGCTTTAAAGAAAAAGTATGGAGAAGACGATAATTTTGATATTATTGTAAACCCTGATAAAGGGGATCTTGAGATCTGGAGAAACCGAATTGTTGTTGCCGATGGTGAAGTTGAGGATTCTAACAGGGAGATCTCTTTATCTCAGGCCAGAAAGATCGAGCCAGATTTTGAAGTTGGTGAAGATGTTTCAGAAGAAGTAAAGCTGGTAGATCTTGGTAGAAGAGCGATTTTGGCACTTCGTCAGAATTTGATCTCTAAGATTCATGAGCATGATAACACGAATATTTACAAGCAGTTTAAAGATCTTGAAGGAGAGATTTATACTGCCGAAGTTCATCATATAAGGCACAGAGCCATTATTCTTCTTGATGATGAAGGTAATGAGATTGTGCTTCCAAAAGACCGACAGATTCCTTCAGATTTCTTCAGAAAAGGAGAAAATGTAAGGGGAATCATAGAAAGCGTCGAATTAAAAGGTAACAAGCCTACGATCATAATGTCCAGAACCGCTCCGGCTTTCCTTGAGAAGTTATTCGAACAGGAGATCCCAGAGGTTTTTGATGGTTTAATTACTATCAAGAAAGTAGTTCGTGTTCCTGGTGAAAAAGCGAAAGTAGCGGTAGATTCTTATGATGATAGAATCGATCCTGTGGGTGCTTGTGTAGGTATGAAAGGTTCCAGAATTCATAGTATTGTACGTGAATTGGGGAATGAGAATATAGATGTGATCAATTTCACCAATAATGAGCAGTTGTTTATCACCAGGGCATTGAGTCCGGCGAAAATAACTTCCATTAAAATGGATGAGGAAGCAAGAACGGCAGAGGTTATGCTGAAGCCAGAAGAAGTTTCTAAAGCAATTGGTCGTGGTGGGCACAATATTAGATTAGCAGGTCAGTTGACCGGTTATGAGATAGACGTGTACCGTGAAGGTGTTGAGGAAGATGTTGAATTGAAAGAATTTACAGACGAAATTGAAGATTGGGTGATCGCCGAATTTTCTAAAATTGGTCTGGATACAGCGAAAGCTGTGTTAGAGCAAGATGTAGATGATCTTGTTCGTCGTACAGATCTGGAGGAAGAAACCATTAAAGATGTGATGGCTGTACTTCGTTCAGAATTTGAAGAATAATATTTTTTAGAATACAGAATACATTAAAAGAGGTTAATTTAGAGGGCAATTTATGGCAGAAGCGAAAACAACGCGATTAAATAAAGTTCTACGTGAGTTCAATATCTCGTTAGACAGGGCTGTGGAATATCTTAATTCCAAAGGCTACGAGATAGACGCACGTCCAACTACCAAGATCTCGGGAGAAATCTACGAGGTGCTTTCTGACGAGTTCCAAACCGACAAGAGTAAAAAGGTAGCTTCCAAAGAAGTTGGAGAAGAGAGGAAGAAAGAGAAGGAAGAGCTGCGCAAGGAAATTGAGGAAAAACGTAAGGCTGAAGAGGTTAAGAAGGAGAAAGAGGAAGAGTCTGTCTCAGCCAGAGCGAAACTCGAAGGTCTTAAACCTGTCGGTAAGATAGATCTGGATAATAAATCTGGTGATAAGCCGAAGAAAGAGGAAGAAGCCGCCCCTAAAGAAGAAGCGAAAGAAACTCCAGCTGAAGAGCCTGTCAAAAAAGCTGAAGAGACTAAGCCGACTGAAAAACCTGCAGCGAAAGCTGAAGAGAAGGAAGAAAAGCCTAAGCAGGAGGAAGCTCCTAAGAAAGAAGAGAAAAAAGCTGAAGAGCCTAAGAAGGAGGAGCCTAAGAAAGAAGAGGTTGCTGCCAAAGAGGAAGAAGCTAAAGAAGAATCTACTACTATAGAGACCAAGTATACCAAACTTAGTGGTCCTAACTTTACTGGTAAAAAGATCGACCTTTCTCAATTCAAAAAGCCTGTTAAGAAGAAGGATGAGAAGAAAGAGGACGATAAGAAAGACAATGACAGGCGTAAGAAGCGTCGTCGCCGCATCAGTAAAGATGTAAAAGGTGGAGGTGGAAACGCCCCACGTGGTGGAGCTAATAAAGGCGGAAGAAAAAGAAGTAAACCTATTACTAAAGAGGAGCCTACTGAAGAAGAAGTACAAAAGCAGGTGCGTGAAACACTTGAAAAACTTCAGGGTAAATCTTCTAAAGGTAAAGGAGCAAAATACAGAAGACAGAAGCGAGACGAACACAGACAACGTTCTGCAGACGATCTGGCACAACAGGAATCTGACGAAAAGATCTTAAAGGTTACAGAATTTGTAACGGTAAGTGAGGTTGCAACCATGATGGATGTTCCGGTAACTAAAATTATTTCAGCGTGTATGTCACTTGGAATGATGGTAACCATGAACCAGCGTCTGGATGCGGAAACTTTAACGATTGTAGCGGAAGAATTCGGTTATGAAGTTGAGTTTACTACAGCTGATGTTGAAGAGACTGTTGAAGAAGTAGAAGAAAATCCGGAAGATCTTGAGACAAGAGCTCCGATCGTAACCGTAATGGGTCACGTTGACCACGGTAAAACTTCCCTTCTTGATTACGTTCGTAAAGAGAATGTGATCGCAGGAGAAAGTGGTGGTATTACACAGCATATTGGTGCTTACGGGGTTAAACTCGAAGGCGGTCAAAAAATTGCATTCCTGGATACTCCTGGTCACGAGGCCTTTACGGCGATGCGTGCCCGTGGTGCACAGGTTACAGATATCGCGATCATCGTGATCGCGGCAGATGATGATGTGATGCCGCAAACAAAAGAGGCGATCTCTCACGCTCAGGCGGCGGGAGTGCCAATTATCTTTGCGATCAACAAATCTGACCTTCCAACGGCAAATCCAGAGAAGATTAAAGAAAGACTTGCTTCCATGGATCTTCTTGTAGAAGACTGGGGAGGTAAGATACAGTCACATGATATTTCAGCTAAAACAGGATTAGGAGTTAAGGAATTACTTGAAAAAGTACTTCTTGAAGCTGAGATCCTGGAATTAAAAGCTAATCCTAAGAAACTGGCTAAAGGTACCGTAGTAGAAGCATTCCTTGACAAAGGTCGTGGATATGTGGCTACGATCTTGGTTCAGGGTGGTACGCTTAAAGTTGGAGACTATGTACTTGCCGGTAGAAATAGTGGTAAGGTGAAGGCGATGCAGGATGAGCGTGGTAATGACGTTAAAGAAGCTGGTCCATCTACACCGGTATCTATACTTGGTCTTGATGGTGCGCCACAAGCGGGTGATACCTTCAAGGTAATGGAAGATGAGCGTGAAGCGAAAGACATCGCGGCAAGACGAACTCAGTTACAACGTGAGCAGAATGTTAGAACTCAGCGTCACATTACGCTGGATGAAATTGGTAGACGTATAGCTCTTGGAGACTTTAAAGAACTTAACATTATCCTGAAAGGTGATGTGGATGGTTCTGTGGAAGCGCTTACAGATAGTTTCCAGAAACTTTCTACTGAAGAGATTCAGGTGAATATCATACACAAAGGAGTAGGTGCAATTACTGAAAGTGATGTGTTACTTGCTTCGGCATCTGATGCGGTAATTATCGGATTTAACGTTCGTCCTGCAGGAAATGCTAGACAGGTGGCCGATAAGGAAGAAATCGATATCAGAACTTACTCGATCATCTATGATGCGATCAATGATCTTAAAGATGCTATGGAAGGTATGCTTTCTCCAGAATTGAAGGAGGAGATCACCGGTACGGCAGAGATCAGAGAGACCTTCAAGATATCCAAGATCGGTACTATTGCAGGTTGTATGGTAACTTCAGGAACTATTTACAGAAGCGCCGGTATACGCCTTATTAGAGATGGCGTGGTTGTTTACACAGGTGAACTTGCTTCATTGAAACGTTTCAAAGACGATGTAAAAGAAGTTAAGAAAGGTTACGACTGTGGTATGCAGGTTAAGAATTATAATGATATTAGAGAAGGTGATGTTATCGAAGCCTTCAGGGAAGTTGAGGTTAAGAAAACCCTTAAGTAATAGGGAATATCATATAAAAATAAAAAAAGCGACTCAGTGATGAGTCGCTTTTTTTATTGGGTGATGTTTTAAGTTATTTTCTCTGTGGCTTAGGAATAAATGCTGCCGGAAAATTCTCTTTGATCTTAAGCAATGCTCTGTCTGCTTCCAGGCGGTTTCTAAAGTTTCCTACCCATACTTTGTAATTTGGAGCCTCATAAGTTATTTGGGAGCTGTAAGAGTAAAGATCCCGGTATTTCTTAATTACCTCGTTGGCTTCTCCATTATCTCCATAGAACAATTGTATAACGTAGCGATCCCTAATCTGGTTGTTTTTATTCAACTCAGTTTTCACCTCCATTAATTTTTCTATCTTCTCATTTTGTTGAATGTTCACGTTTCCTTGTTGAGCCCTCATTTTTAGGCTAAAAACACATAGAAAAGCTGTGAAAGCGAAAAGAAGCAGGCTTTTTGGTTTTCTCATAGTAATTTGGCTTTTGACAAATGTAAAATTAAATAACTTAAACAGGTTGTAATTTATTATTTAGAACTAATATAAATTAGTCATTAACACTTATGTAACATTCCTAAAATCGTCTGTATGTATTACTTTTGTGCACGAATTTAAAGGTACCTTTTTAGGTTTTTAGCCCTAAAATACTGAGTGTAAAAACCGTACCAAAGTTTAGACGTTAATCGAACTTATAATATGAAAAAGGTGATTTTCCGCCATTCAACTTCGCGACAACTACTATTAAGCGTAGCATTTTTATTGACATTTACCCTCAGTGGGTTTTCGCAAGCTCAGGCGGCGCAAGATGCGACAGCCCAGGCTGAGCCTGAACAGGAAGCTGCAGCTGCAGATACTGGAGGTTCAGATCTAGGTGATCCTGCTGCCGGTAAAGAATTGTTTAATTCTTTATGTGCTGCATGTCATAAGCCGTACTCAAACTCTATTGGTCCTGCTCTTCACGGGGTGACAGATAGACGTGACATGGACTGGATCCATGAGTGGGTAAAGAATTCTGCTGCTTTGATCGCTAGCGGAGATGCTCAGGCTAATGAAATTTACAATGAGTGGGGGCAAACAGCGATGCCTGCATTTCCTCAGTTAAGCAATGGTGATATAGATAATATCCTTGCTTACGTTGAACAGCCAAAACCTGAGCCGCAAGCGGCTGCTGGTTCTGCTGGTGGAGAAGCTGGTGCTGCCGGAGGATCTGGTGGAGTTTCTACAGATGTGATCCTTGGTATCCTTGTTTTTGTATTAGCAATGCTTCTGCTGGTTCTTTTCCTTGTGAACAAGACCCTAAGAACTTTTGCTGATGCTTCAGGAATCGTGATTCCAGAGAAACCAAAAAGAAAGCCGATCTACAAGGCATTTGTAGAAAATCAATTCCTTGTACTAGTAAGTTCTATAATCGTGCTTTTAGCAGTTGGTTATTTCGCTTACGGATTCTTAATGCAGGTGGGGGTTGATAAAGGTTATCAGCCAATTCAACCGATACACTATTCTCACAGAATTCACGCTGGTGATAACCAGATCGAGTGTAAGTACTGTCACTCTTCTGCAAGAACTTCCAAGCATTCTGGGATTCCTTCTCTAAATGTTTGTATGAACTGTCACAAAGCAATTGCTGAAGTAGCTCCAGAAACTGCTACCGAAGAATATTCAAAAGAATTTTACGATAAAGAGATCGCGAAGTTATACGACGCTACCGGATGGGATCCTGCTACCAGAACTTATTCTGGAGAGGAGAAACCTGTTAAGTGGGTGCGTATCCATAACCTTCCAGATTTTGCTTACTTTAACCACTCTCAGCACGTAAGTGTTGCCGGGATCGAGTGTCAGAAATGTCACGGTCCTATCCAGGAGATGGAGATTGTATATCAAGACGCTCCTTTAACCATGGGATGGTGTATTAACTGTCACCGTGAAACCAATATCAGGATCGAGGGTAATGAGTATTACGAGAAGATCCACGAGGAGTTATCGAAAAAATATGGTGTAGAAGAGCTTACTGCTGCTCAGATGGGCGGATTGGAATGCGGTAAGTGTCACTACTAAAATCCTGAGATTCAGGTATAATTTAAGAAGCTAATATCTAGATATAATATGTCATCAAACAAGAAATACTGGAAAAGTGTTGAAGAGCTAAATGAAAACAGCTCTGTTGTTGAGACGCTCCAACAGAAGGAATTCGCTGAGGAGATCCCGGTAGAGGACTTCCTTGGGGATAAAGAAAGTCTTGGAGATTCTAAAACTTCAAGAAGAGATTTCCTTAAGTATGTTGGGTTCAGTACAGCAGCGGCATCACTGGCTGCCTGCGAGGGCCCTGTGGTAAAATCCATTCCTTATGTGGTGCAACCCGAAAGGATTGTTCCTGGGATCGCGAATTATTACGCATCTACGATTGCTGATGGTTTCGACTTCGCAAGCGTTTTGGTAAAAACTCGTGAGGGTCGACCAATAAAAATTGAAAATAATGACCTTTCGAAGTTCAAAGGCGGGGTTAATGCCCGTGTGAATGCTTCGGTATTGTCGTTGTATGATACAAAAAGGGTGAAGCGCCCAATGATCGAGGGAAGAAATGTTTCCTGGGAAGAATTTGACCGTGAGGTTTCTTCTGCACTGGATAATGCTAGTGGAGAGATCGTTCTTCTTACGCAGACATTCGCCAGTCCTTCGACTTCAAAACTTATTCAGGAGTTCTCTTCAAAATATGGTAACGTACGCCACGTAGTGTATGATACGGTTTCTGAAGATGCTGCTCTTAATGCATTTCAGTCTAAATATGGAAGACGTGCATTGCCAAACTATGACTTCTCTAAAGTGAAGACCGTAGTTAGTGTTGGTGCAGATTTCCTTGCAGACTGGCATGGAGGTGGATTCGATGCTGCTTTCGCGAAGACAAGAATTCCTAAGAATGGTAAAATGTCTCGTCATATTCAGTTCGAATCTAATATGTCTCTAACCGGGGCGAACGCAGATAAGCGTGTTCCATTGAAGCCTTCTCAGCAAAAAGCTGTTATGGCTGCCTTAAGAGGTTACATCGCTGGTGGTTCTTCTACAAGTGATCTTCCTTCTAATATTGATGACGCTGTAGTGAAAGCTGCTAGTCAGTTAAGAAAAGCTGGTAGTGGTGCTGTAGTTGTTAGTGGAGTTCCGGATCAGGAAGTTCAATCATGGGTGTTGGAGATCAACGAGGCTCTTGGTAGCCGCGTGATGGATACATCTAACGCAAGAGTTATTCGTCAAGGTAACGCTAGTGAGGTTGCTCAGTTGGTAAAGGATATGAATAACGGTAGTGTTGGCGCTCTATTGATCGCTGGTCTTAACCCGGTTCATACACTTCCAAATGGAGATGAATTCGTAGAAGGTCTTAAGCAGGTTGAAACTGTGGTAGATTTCACTACGAGAACAGACGAAACATCAAAACTAAGTAAATACGTTGCTGCTACTCCGCATTACCTGGAGAGCTGGGGAGATATCCAATTTAGTGAGAAATCTTTCAGCTTAATGCAGCCAACGATAAGACCGTTGTTCGATACGAGACAATTTCAGGATACACTTCTAAAATGGTCTGGTAACAATGCTTCTTATTACGAATATATCAAAGAGACCTGGTCTGCTGGACTTGGGGATAGAAACTGGAGCGAAGTACTGCATGATGGAGTTTTTGAAGCTTCTTCTCCTGTAGCTCTGCCAGCTTCTAATAATTCAAGCTCTTCTTCAATTTCATTCAATATGGATGAGCTGGAAGGTGAAGGTTATGAATTAACTCTTTATACCAACACTGCAATTGGTGACGGCCAGCAGGCTAATAACCCATGGTTGCAGGAAATGCCAGATCCGCTTACAAGAGCGAGCTGGGATAACTACGTAACAGTTTCTAAAGCCGATGCTGAAGAGCTAGGATTGGAAAATGAGAATGTTGCTAATGGTGGGCTTAACGGAAGTTATGTGAATCTAACTGTTGGTGATACTGTAGTTAAGAGTGTACCGGTTTACATTATGCCTGGTCAGGCTAAAGGATCTGTTGGTCTTGCGCTTGGTTATGGTAGAAAGGCTGGAGTTCAGGAAGAAATGCAAACAGGGGTAAATGCTTATCCTTTGTATAAGAACTTTAGCTCGGTACAGAAAGTAAAAATTGAAAAGGTTGCTGGAGTGCATGAATTTGCATGTGTTCAGCTTCATAATACCTTAATGGGTAGAGGTGATATCATCAAGGAAACAAGCCTTGAGGTATTTAATACAAAAGACGCTCATGTCTGGAACTCTACTCCTGAAGTTTCATTAGATCACCAGGAAACTCCTGTAACTTCTCCAGAGGTTGATATCTGGGAAAGCTTCGACAGGACTACCGGGCCACACTTCAACTTAAGTATAGACCTTAACGCCTGTACTGGTTGTGGAGCTTGTGTGATCGCTTGTCATTCAGAAAATAACGTTCCTGTAGTAGGTAAAGATGAAGTGAGAAAATCTAGAGATATGCACTGGTTGCGTATAGACCGTTATTTCTCTTCTGAAGATACCTTCACGAACGATCTTGAGAAAAAAGAAAATATTGGTGGTCTTGGAAGCTCTCTTTCAGAATTTGGAGAGTTAGAAGAGCCTGCAGACAATCCTCAGGTTGTATTCCAGCCTGTAATGTGTCAGCATTGTAACCATGCGCCTTGTGAAACTGTATGTCCTGTAGCGGCAACTTCACACGGTAGACAGGGACAAAACCAGATGATCTATAACAGATGTGTTGGTACGAGATATTGTGCTAACAACTGTCCTTACAAAGTTCGTCGTTTCAACTGGTTCAACTATGCACAGAACGATGAATTCGATTACCACTTGAACAATGACCTTGGAAGAATGGTACTTAACCCAGATGTTACTGTACGTTCAAGAGGGGTTATGGAAAAATGTTCTATGTGTATCCAGAAGACTCAGAAAACGATCCTTGATGCTAAGCGTGAAGGTAGAACGATCAAGGATGGTGAATTCCATACTGCCTGTTCTGCAGCTTGTGATAAAGGAGCGATGGTCTTTGGAGATGTAAACGACAAGGAATCAAAAATTCTTGAAAAGAAAAATGATGACAGGATGTATCATCTGCTTGAGTATGTAGGTACAAAACCAAATGTGATGTACCAGACAAAAGTTAGAAATACAACCGAAGCTTAAAATAACGAATAACTAAGAATCAATCAGATAAGGATATGTCTCATTACGAAGCACCTATACGAAAGCCTCTAGTTACCGGGAACAAAAGCTATCACGATGTGACTGTGGATGTTGCTGCTCCGGTGGAAGGAAGGGCGAATAAAACCTGGTGGATAGTTTTTGCTATCTCCCTTGTGGCCTTTCTTTGGGGTGTTGGATGTATAGTTTACACAATTTCTACAGGTATAGGTACCTGGGGATTAAACAAAACAGTAGGTTGGGCCTGGGATATTACCAACTTCGTATGGTGGGTAGGTATTGGTCACGCCGGTACGCTAATTTCTGCCGTATTACTTTTATTCCGCCAAAAATGGAGAATGGCGATCAACAGGTCTGCAGAGGCTATGACGATCTTCTCGGTTATGCAGGCGGGTCTTTTCCCTTTAATTCACATGGGGCGTCCATGGTTGGCATATTGGGTACTTCCAATCCCTAACCAGTTTGGATCTCTTTGGGTGAACTTTAACTCACCGCTTCTATGGGATGTATTTGCGATCTCGACTTATCTTTCGGTTTCACTTGTTTTCTGGTGGACTGGATTGTTACCAGATTTCGCGATGATACGTGACAGGGCAATTACTCCTTTCACAAAAAGAGTTTACGGAATATTATCATTTGGATGGAGTGGACGTGCTAAAGACTGGCAGCGTTTTGAAGAGGTATCTCTGGTACTTGCCGGTTTGGCAACACCACTTGTACTTTCTGTACACACCATCGTATCTTTTGACTTCGCAACTTCGGTAATCCCGGGATGGCATACCACCATTTTCCCTCCTTACTTCGTTGCGGGTGCGATCTTCTCTGGATTTGCCATGGTTAACACCTTGCTTATCATCATGAGAAAGGTTTCTAATCTTGAAGACTATATTACTATTCAGCATATCGAATTGATGAACATCGTGATCATGATCACGGGGTCTATCGTAGGTACTGCTTATATTACCGAGTTGGTGATCGCATGGTATTCTGGTGTAGAATACGAACAGTATGCATTCCTTAACAGGGCTACCGGACCTTACTGGTGGGCATACTGGAGTATGATGACCTGTAACGTGTTCTCTCCACAGTTCATGTGGTTCAAGAAGCTTCGTACAAGTATCATGTTCTCTTTCTTTATTTCGATCGTGGTAAACATCGGGATGTGGTTCGAGCGTTTTGTAATTATCGTGACTTCGCTTCACCGTGATTACCTTCCATCTTCATGGACGATGTTCTCTCCAACATTTGTAGATATCGGGATCTTCATTGGTACTATTGGATTCTTCTTTGTGTTGTTCCTTCTTTATGCACGTTCGTTCCCAGTGATCGCTCAGGCAGAGGTAAAGACAATCCTGAAGGCTTCCGGAGAAAAATATAAGAAACTAAGAGCTGAGCACGGTGATGATGTATTGCATTATAACCCTGAAACAGTAGGTAGAAACCCTGTTCGTAATGAAGAAGAGGGAGTACACCATAAAATTGAAGATACCGAGCATACTAAGAAGAAAGAAGCAGATCATCCTCATGAGGATACTGTGAATGCAGATGGTATGGTGGTTTCTGAAGTGATGAAAGATCGTATCGATGAGATGTTGTCTAGAATTGGAACTTATGATCCTAAGACTCAGGAAGCATCAGATCTTACCAAATTGAAGAATGTAGGACCGCTACTTCAGCAGCATTTACATCAGGTAGGTATCTACTTGTTCGATCAGGTAAGTAAATTAACAGAACAGGATTTTGAATTGCTTGATGAAGTGATCGAAAATTTCCCTATCCAGGAGAATAGAGAAGGATGGGTTGAGCAGGCAAACAAACTAAAAAATAAATAATCAGGATGGCATCTAAAGTATTACACGCTATTTACCGAGATGACGATTTGCTTTTACAGGCTGTAAAGCAAATTCGCGAGGCACGCTATCACATTGGTGAGATCTATTGCCCATTCCCGGTTCACGGACTTGATAAAGCAATGGGACTTGCTCCAACCAGATTAGCCATCACATCTTTCTTGTATGGTTTAGTAGGTCTATCTGTAGCAGTAGCTATGATGAATTTCATCATGATAGAAGACTGGCCACAGGATATTGGTGGTAAACCAAGTTTCAGTTTTATAGAGAACATGCCGGCATTTGTGCCAATTATGTTCGAATTAACTGTATTCTTTGCGGCTCACCTTATGGTTATTACTTTCTATATGAGAAGTAAATTATGGCCATTCAAGAAAGCTGAAAATCCAGATGTAAGAACAACAGATGACCTGTTCTTAATGGAGGTTGATGCCGCCAATCATAATATAGATGACTTAACGGATTTCTTATACAAGACCGGAGCATCAGAAATTAAATTAATAGAATAATAAATAGTGATAATGAGAAGTTTGTTCCATAAAACTATAGGATTTTGTCTGCTTGGATTTGCAGTTGTTTCCTGCCATGACAAGGGGGATCCAAACTATCAGTACATGCCAGATATGTATGAGCCGGTTGGTTACGAAGCCTATGGTGAGTACGAGGTATTCGAAAATGGTCAGGAGGCCAAATTGCCTGTAGAAGGATCTGTTCCTCGCGGATGGTTGCCTTACGACTACGAGAATAACCCTCAGGGATATCAGGCGGCAAAAGCTAACCTGAACAATCCAATTCCTTATACAGAGGAGAACCTTGCAGAAGGAAAAGCCCTTTACACTATTTATTGCGCGGTTTGCCACGGAGACAAAGGTGCAGGTAAAGGAATCCTGGTTGAAAGAGAAAAGATTCTTGGTGTTCCATCTTATGATGATGCTGGACGTGCGATCACTGAAGGTAGTGTATACCACGTAATGTATTACGGAATCAATAACATGGGGTCTTATGCTTCTCAAACGACCATTAAGGAACGTTGGCAGATAGATCACTATGTGATGAACCTGAAAAATAAGTTGGAAGGTAAGCCTGAAAGAGAATTTGAAGAAGAATCTGAAGTGCAGACAAGTTTACTGCCTTCAAGAGCTGATGCAAATCTATATGACGACGCAGATGATGTGGAGTCTGAGCAGGCTAACGAAAACAACCAAACCGAAACTCAAGAATAAAGATTTAGATCTATCGATATGTATACGCTATCCAGTAAATTAAAATTAACAGCAATCATTTTTATGATTGTTGGGGCTGTAGGTCTCATTTATGGATTCATCGCTGCACCAGAAACTGTTGAGGATGTTAAGGAAATGATGGCCTCAGAACATCATGGTGAAGAGCATGGAGAAGAAATTAATGTAGAACAGCTTCCTGGTGAGAATGTAACCGTTGAAAATATAGAAGGATACGAAAGTGAAACCGCTCATGGGGATGAGGCTCATGCCGAAGCAGGACATGGTGAAGAGGCTGGTCACGGAGATGAGCATTATGAGCACATCCTGCACCAGTTGCAGAATAAGCCCTGGGCTGCACTTTATGTAGCTGCTTTCTTTTTCTTTATGATATCTCTTGGAGTTTTGGCTTTCTATGCTATTCAATATGCAGCGCAGGCTGGATGGTCTCCGGTGCTTTTTAGAGTAATGGAAGCGATTACTGCTTACCTGGTTCCTGGTGGGATCATTGTATTTGTGTTGCTTGTACTTTCAGGTCTGCATTTAAACCACCTTTTCGTGTGGATGGATCCTGAAGTAGTTGCACATGATGAGATCATTCAGAATAAAACAGCATACCTAAATGTGCCATTCTTCCTTATTAGAGCTGCGATCTATTTAGGTGGTTGGATGCTATTCAGACAACTTCTTAGAAAGAACTCTATCAAGATGGATAGTGCAACCGATAATAAGATCTTTAAAAAGAACTTTAAACTTTCTGCAGGATTTCTTGTGTTCTTTATCGTGACTGAATCTATGATGTCATGGGACTGGATCATGAGTTTAGATCCGCACTGGTTTAGTACTTTATTTGGATGGTTCGTATTTGCGAGTTTGTTCGTATCTGGTATTACTACAATTGCAATTATCAGTATCTACCTTAAGTCAAGAGGATATCTTGAATTCGTGAACGACAGCCATATTCATGACCTTGCGAAGTTCATGTTTGGGATCAGTATTTTCTGGACCTACTTATGGTTCTCTCAGTTCATGTTGATCTGGTACTCCAATATTCCTGAAGAGGTGGTATACTTCATCCAGAGAATAGAAGATTATCAATTGCCATTCTTCGGAATGCTGATCACTAACTTCCTGTTCCCTGTATTGCTATTAATGAATAGTGATTATAAGAGAGTGAACTGGTTCGTAATCATGACAGGAATTGTTATCTTATGTGGTCATTACCTGAATGTATATGTGATGGTGATGCCGGCTACGGTAGGAGAGTCATGGTTCATTGGAATCCCTGAGATAAGTGCAGTATTGTTGTTTGGTGGATTGTTCACCTTCATAGTATTTAATGCGCTTACAAAGGCACCTTTACTGGTGAAAGGGAATCCTTTTATCAAGGAGAGTAAGCATTACCATTATTAATTAAGATTGATTGTTTAAAGAAGAACTTATAAAATGACCGTATTTTTAGTAATCATAGTACTAGCACTTCTGGCCGTTACAGGTTGGCAGATCTCTAAGATATTTCAATTGTCTCAGAGGTCCGATGCCGATACTTCTCAGATTGCAAACGATAAGGATAACAAGTCCAACGGAATCCTGATGTTAGCTTTCGTAATTTTCATTTATGTAATTACCGTTTACTGCTTCTGGGAATATGGAAGATTTTACCTGCCTGAAGCTGCTTCAGAACATGGAGGAGAATATGATACTTTAATGTTTATCTCTATTGGTTTGATCATGTTCGTACAGATCATTACCCAGGGATTACTTCATTACTTTGCCTTTAAATACAAAGGGAAGAAGACTCAGAAGGCTTTATTCTACGCAGATAATGATAAACTTGAATTCATCTGGACCATTATCCCGGTGATCACTCTTGCCGGTCTTATTATCTACGGATTATTCACCTGGAGTGATATTATGAATATCAACGAGGAAGAAGATCCTATGGTTATCGAGATCTACGCTTATCAGTTCGACTGGAGAGCGAGATATTCTGGAGAAGATAATACTTTAGGTAAAGCGAATGTTCGTTTTATCGAAGGTGTTAACCAGTTAGGAGTAGATGAATCTGATTCTTATGGTGAAGATGACAAGATCGTAACAGAATTACACTTACCTGTTGGTAAACCGGTATTGTTCAAGTTCCGTTCTCAGGATGTATTGCACTCGGCATACTTCCCATTCTTTAGAGCACAGATGAACGTTGTACCAGGTATGATCACCCAGTTTGGATTCACTCCAACGATTACTACTGAAGAGATGCGTGCTAGCGAGTACATGGTAGACAAGGTAGAAAGTGTAAATGATGTAAGAAAAGAAAGAAATGAAGATCTAATTGCCCAGGGAGAACCTACTCTGGATAGTTATGAATTCGACTATTTCCTTCTATGTAATAAGATCTGCGGACAGGCACACTATAACATGCAAATGAAAATCATCGTGGAGTCTGAAGAAGATTTCAACGCATGGTTAGAAGAGCAGCCTACTTTTGGCAGCACGATAGAAGATAGCAATGCCCCTGCAGAGACTGAAGAAGCTCCGGCAGAGGATGGAAATGAAACAGAAGAGCCACAGGAGAGTGAAGCGGTGGCTGTACTAGATAAAGAATAAAAAAAATAAGCTAAAGAATAAGAGATATGTCAGCAATTGCAAACGCACCGGCACACGATCACCATGATGATCACGGACATCATCATAAGGAGACTTTTATAACGAAATATATCTTTAGTCAGGATCATAAGATGATTGCTAAGCAATATCTTATTACCGGGCTTATTATGGGGATTATAGGTATCGCAATGTCGATCCTGTTCCGTATCCAGCTTGCCTGGCCGGAACAATCTTTCTGGGTATTTGAAGCATTATTGGGTGACAGATGGGCTCCAGATGGAGTAATGTCTCCAAGTATTTACCTTGCATTGGTGACCATTCACGGTACAATCATGGTATTCTTTGTGCTTACCGCTGGGTTAAGTGGTACGTTCTCAAACTTACTGATTCCGTTGCAAATTGGTGCACGAGATATGGCCTCTGGATTCCTTAACATGGTTTCTTACTGGTTGTTTTTCTTATCTAGTGTGATCATGTTAGCTTCTCTTTTCGTTGAATCTGGTCCTGCAATGGCCGGTTGGACGATCTACCCTCCATTGAGTGCCCTGCCTGAAGCTATTAGTGGTTCAGGAACTGGGATGACGCTTTGGTTGGTTTCTATGGCTATCTTTATCGCATCTTCTTTGCTTGGATCTCTTAACTACATTGTAACTGTAATAAACCTAAGAACTGAAGGAATGTCAATGACCAGACTTCCGCTAACTATCTGGGCATTCTTTGTAACCGCTATTATTGGTGTGGTATCTTTCCCGGTACTATTATCTGCAGCTTTACTATTGATCATGGACCGTAGTTTTGGTACTTCATTCTTCCTTAGTGATATCTTCATCAAAGGAGAGGTTTTAAGTCACCAGGGAGGTTCTCCGGTATTATTCGAACACCTATTCTGGTTCCTTGGTCACCCAGAGGTATATATTGTACTTCTTCCGGCCCTAGGTATCACATCAGAAGTTATTGCTACTAACTCACGTAAACCAATTTTTGGTTACCGTGCGATGGTTGCATCTATATTAGCGATCGCTTTCCTTTCAACAATTGTTTGGGGTCACCACATGTTTATTTCAGGAATGAACCCATTCCTTGGATCTGTGTTTACCTTTACTACATTATTGATCGCGATCCCTTCAGCAGTAAAATCATTTAACTATATCACCACTTTATGGAAGGGTAACCTGCAGATGAACCCTGGAATGTTGTTCTCGATAGGTCTGGTTTCAACTTTCATCACTGGTGGTCTTACAGGTATTATCCTTGGGGATTCTACCCTGGATATTAACGTACACGATACTTACTTCGTGGTTGCTCACTTCCACCTTGTAATGGGTATCTCTGCACTTTATGGACTATTCGCCGGGGTGTATCACTGGTTCCCAAAAATGTTTGGAAGAATGATGAACAAGAACCTTGGTTATGTTCACTTCTGGGTAACTGCCGTGGGTGCTTACGGGGTTTTCTTCCCAATGCACTTTATTGGTATTGCGGGTCTTCCAAGACGTTATTACACAAATACGAACTTCCCATACTTTGATGATTATGCAGATGTGAACGTAATTATTACGGTTGCCGCGATCATCACTGCATTGGTTCAGTTGGTATTCCTTTATAACTTCTTCAACTCTATTTTCTTCGGAAAGAAAGCAGTTCAGAACCCATGGAAATCGAATACTCTAGAGTGGACTACCCCGGTAGAACACATCCACGGAAACTGGCCTGGTAAGATTCCAGCAGTATACCGTTGGGCTTACGATTACTCTAAGACTGGTGAAGATGGAGAGTATGTGATCAAGGGACAGGATTTTGTTTCGCAGATCACACCTCTGCAAGAAGGAGAGGAAGAGCTCAATCATTAAGCAAGACCTTAACATATAAGATTTTTCAAAAGCCTTTTCCCAACCGGAAGAGGCTTTTTTAATTATCTTTGAGTTCATATTATACCGGAATTTCAGTGTATTTTTCCTTATATTATTCCGTACAACAGATCTTATGATGAACGAAAACCTTGATGCCAGTGGAGATAGTTTTTCTCCGGAAGAATTTGATATAGAAAGAGCTTTAAGACCGCTTAGTTTTGATGACTTTGCGGGGCAGGAGCAGGTCCTTGAAAATCTTCAGGTATTCGTACAGGCGGCTAACCTAAGGGGAGAGGCGCTGGATCATACTTTGTTTCATGGCCCTCCGGGATTAGGTAAAACTACATTAGCACATATTTTGGCCAATGAACTTAATGTCGGCATCAAGATCACTTCGGGTCCCGTTCTGGATAAACCAGGAGATCTTGCCGGTCTTTTGACCAACCTGGACGAGAGAGATATACTTTTTATAGACGAGATACATAGATTAAGCCCCATCGTAGAGGAGTACCTGTATTCTGCTATGGAAGATTACCGTATAGACATTATGATCGAAACCGGGCCAAATGCGCGTACGGTACAGATCAATTTGAATCCTTTCACACTGATAGGTGCAACTACCAGGTCTGGACTCCTAACAGCTCCTATGAGGGCGAGGTTTGGTATCTCCAGCAGGCTGCAATATTATACAACCGAATTGCTATCAGGAATTGTGGAGCGTAGTTCAGATATTCTAAAAGTTCCAATTACCCAGGATGCGGCAATCGAAATTGCCGGTAGAAGCCGTGGTACTCCCAGAATTGCCAATGCGCTTTTAAGGAGAGTTCGTGATTTCGCTCAGATAAAGGGAAATGGAAAAATAGATATCGAAATTGCCAGGTTTGGACTAAAGGCTCTGAATGTGGACGCGCATGGTCTTGATGAAATGGATAATAAGATCCTGGCTACGATCATAGATAAATTCAAGGGAGGACCGGTTGGTATTACTACTCTGGCCACCGCTGTAAGCGAAAGTGCCGAAACCATCGAGGAGGTGTATGAACCATTCCTTATTCAGCAAGGATTTATTTATAGAACTCCTCGAGGTAGGGAAGTAACCGAACATGCCTATAAGCATCTTGGCAGGATCAAAGGTAGCACCCAGGGAGGACTGTTTTAAGTTTAGTTTCTGGAGAGATTACGATTAGTATCCTAAATTTTGGACTGGCCATGTTTCAGGATTTCAATGATATTATCATCGGGAATTTTGATGGAAACTATTCGCGGAATTCATCGCTTAGAAAATGTCAGGCTGAGCGCAGTCGAAGCTTTAAATTGAAAAAAAATCCAGGCACAATTTGGAGTTTGATTTGAAAGGGATGTCCGGCTGAGCGCAGTCGAAGCCCATAATAGCGGAGTATGTTTTTTTATTTTGTATATGTTCTTGAATGCTCAGACAATTCCTACTACGTGGGAATAACCAATGATTTGGAAAGAAGAGTGTGGGAGCATCTCAGAGGAATTAATAAAGAATGTTATACATTCCAGCGGAGACCCATTGAATTAAAATTTAGTCAGGAATTCAATGATGTATTGCAGGCTATATATTTTGAAAAGAAGTTAAAAGGATGGTCCAGATCCAAGAAAGAAGCATTGATCAATGGTGATTTTGATAGATTAAAGATTTTATCAGAATGCAGAAATGCTACCCATTATAAATACAAGCCAGATAAATAGACACTTCGACTGCGCTCAGTGTGACAATGGTTAGTTTTGAGAATTGAGATATTTATTTAAAATACAGATTTTGATTTCTGAATAATTTTTATGTCAAAGACCATCGGTATTAAGCCCAGGAATACAGAATAAAAAAGAAAAAGCAACATGAGTAAGAATACAAATATCCCTGAAGTTTCCCTATTGAAATTTCTAAAGCATTCCGCTAATATTCTTAAGAATCCGTTGCCTTTTCATTCCCGGAATTTCGAGGAAAAAGGAGATACTTTCCGACTGAATATCGGCTTCAGTAAATCGGTTATATTTTCAAGGGATGCAGGTCTTTTGGAATATGCTCTTCAAAAGAACCAGAAGAATTTTGTTAAGTCAGAGATACAGACCAAGGATCTCGTGAAATACGTTGGAGAAGGTTTACTAACTTCAGAAGGCGAACACTGGAAGAAACAGCGTAAACTTATTCAGCCGGCATTCCATAAAAAGCAACTCGCCAATTTGCTCGATGCCATTAAAGAAGCAATACTTCTGGAATATGAAAAGATCACTCCTGGCAAGGAAATAGACATATTTCCAATCTTTAATGACCTTGCTTTTCAAACCGTGGTGAAATCACTTTTCAGCAGCGCGGCGAACCAGGAAGAGATCAACAGGCTTCAGTTCATCACAGAGGAGACCCAGAAAATGCTGGTAAAGGAACTTAGGCAGCCATATTTAGGTTGGTGGTTCAAGGCTAGTGGGAAAATAGATAGTTACCTGGAACTAACCGCGGAAGCCAGAGAGATCCTTAAAGGCATTGTAAAGGAAAGAAGAGAGTCACAGGAGAGATTCGATGATCTTCTGGATATGTTGCTGGAGTCGAAATATGATGATGGTAATTTTATGGATGAGGAGCAATTGATAGATGAGATCCTGATCCTTTTCACTGCGGGTCATGAGACGACCTCCAATGCGCTTACTTTTACCTGTGAACTTTTAGCCAGGAATCCAGAATGGCAGGAGAAGATATTTCAGGAGATCACATCGCTTAATAAAGAGCATGATGATCTTATGGCGATTGTGACCAAAACTGAAATTACCCAGCAGGTAATAGAAGAGTCTATGCGTCTTTATCCGCCGGCTTATTTTATAGACCGCGTGAATGTAGAGGCAGATGAATTCGATGGAAAGAATTTTGAACCAGGTTCTAATTTGTTGTTCTCATTATTTGAAATTCATCGCCATCCAGATCTTTGGGAAGACCCCGAGGATTTTAAACCGGAGAGATTTGAAGGAAACAGCAGGAAGTATTCTTCGCAATATTTTCCCTTTGGTGCCGGTCCCAGGAAATGCATAGGGAACAATTTCGCCATGTTCGAGATGATCATTGCCATTACCGAACTAATGTCTCAATATAAGATCTCAAAGGTCACCACGCCAATTGAAATAAAACCTCTCATTACCCTGAAACCCAAGAATGCAATATTGAAATTTGAGAAAAGAACAGAATAGGAGCTTTTCAAATTAATTCAATAGTGGTGGTTTCAGAAATGATTAGTCCTGCCACGATTTATAATTAAAATCATTACAGGTAGTTTAATTATTCCATTTTTGTTACCGCTTATCCTTTTCCAAAAGAAATAAGTAGGGATTTCCCTTTGTTACTACCTTAGAATTATTTTCTAATTTTAAAGGTCACTTTATTTTCATACTGGCTTCATTTAAAAGCGATTTGTTAGATTTTTTAGCACCCTCCTCGCCCTTATTCTTCCTTTGATTTACCAGGTTTTATTTTTGTTCTTTAAAAAAATACTGAGTAGCATGAGAATCTGAACTGGTAAACCATTCCAGAACCTGGCTTATTTTTTAATAATTGAAATTTTTAATCTCTTTATTATGAAAAAAATCAACCATCCAATTCATGCTGCCCCCTTAAAGTTCCTGACATCAGCAATCTTTTTGATTTTTTTGATGTTTACATCTTGTAGCCCGGAGCCGGGCTTGGGAGAGTTACCTTCTGAATACCTGGTAAATGCCAGCGCTAAACTTTCAGAACCGGGAGAACCGGAATTATTTTTATCCGGTTTTCAGGGTGCATCAGGTAGCACCATTGGTCCCGGAGGTGATCTATTTGTGACTGAAGGTGCAACTGGAACTATTTCCAGAGTAGATCTTAAAACAGGGGATATTTCAACCTTTGCCACCGGATTACCACCATCGATCATAGGTATAGGTGGTGCAAATGATATTGTTTTTATAGACGATACAGCTTACGTGATTGTAACGCTAGTTGGACCTCAATTTGGAACTGAAGATATCGTAGGTATTTACCGTATAGATGGACCCGAGACCTTCACTGTAATAGCTGATATCGGAGCATTCTCCGTTGAGAACCCACCAAAAACCGATTTCTTCGTTACTATGGGAGTGCAGTATTCTATCGAATTCTATAGAGGTGGCTTCCTTGTGGCAGATGGCCATCATAATCGCGTTTTAGAAGTCACGACTGAGGGAGATATCTCAGTATTTCAGGAATTTGGAAATATAGTTCCTACGGGTCTTGATGTTTTAGGACATACAGTTTATATGGCAGAAGCAGGACCGGTTCCACATAATCCTGAAGATGGAAAGGTAGTTGCTTTTGGTCCGAATTCATCTGACGTCACAACAATCGCATCAGGTGCTCGATTATTAGTAGATGTTGAATTTGGTAGAGGCAGAAGTCTTTTTGCACTTTCCCAGGGAATCTGGAATGAAGAAGGTGAAGGATCGCCAGCATTTCCCGATACAGGATCTCTAGTTCAGGTACAGGATGATGGAACCTTTAGTATAGTAGCCGATGGTCTGGACAGGCCTACCTCCATGGAGATCGTTCATAATAAGGCTTATATCGTGACTCTTATGGGTGATATCTGGACCGTAGATAATATTAGTGCACCTCCATATGGAAAGAATTAGAACCTAACCAACCAGAATTTTGTTGGAAAGCCTGCTTCAGCGGGCTTTCTATTTTAAAACAATTGAGTTAGATTTTCCTGTATTCACTATTCCTATATCTTTGCTGCTATAATGAATGGGAATAAACGTTCAAATACAGAATTAATTAAAGCTGAAGCTAAACGCCTCGGTTTTCTTTCATGCGGTATCTCCAAAGCTGAATTTCTAGAAGAAGAAGCACCAAGACTGGAGAGCTGGCTAAACAATAATATGCATGGGGAAATGCGCTATATGGAAAACTATTTCGATAAGCGCCTCGATCCCACCAAGCTGGTTCCCGGTTCAAAAAGTGTGATCTCCCTTTTGTTTAATTATTATCCCCATGAATTTCAGAATCAGGATTCATACAAGATCAGTAAATATGCCTATGGCCGGGATTACCATTTTGTGATCAAGGATAAACTAAAAGAATTATTATCTACTCTTCAGGATGAAATTGGAGATTTTCATGGACGGGCTTTTGTAGATTCCGCGCCCGTTCTGGATAAAGCCTGGGCTGCGAAAAGCGGACTCGGCTGGATTGGCAAGCATTCAAATTTACTCTCAAAGCAAACCGGCTCCTTCTATTTTATCGCAGAATTGATCGTAGATCTTGACCTGGAATATGATACCCCGGTAACCGATCATTGTGGTAGTTGCACCGCCTGCATAGATGCCTGCCCTACGAATGCGATCGTAGAGCCTTATAAGGTTGATGGCAGCAAATGCATATCTTATTTCACTATAGAGTTAAAGGACGAATTGCCGAATTCCTATAAAGATAAGTTTGACGACTGGATGTTTGGCTGCGATGTTTGCCAGGATGTTTGTCCCTGGAACCGCTTTTCTAAACCCCATAACGAACCATTATTTAATCCACATCCAGACCTTCTCTCTAATGAGAAAAAGGACTGGGAAGAGATCACCCGTGAGACTTTCAATGAGATATTCCGGAAATCTGCGGTGAAGCGGACTAAATTTGAAGGTTTAAAAAGAAATATCAGCTTTTTAAAAGAATAGATTCTTATTTAAAGTTAGCTTACTACCTTTGCTACTCAGCCAAAAAATTGAATTATGAGTAACACTTCCAGAAAGAGAAGAGAGGCACTGGTTTATCATGCAAAACCTAAGCCTGGAAAAATTGAAGTTGTACCAACAAAAAAATACGCCACCCAAAGAGATCTCTCTCTGGCATATTCTCCCGGTGTAGCCGAGCCCTGTCTGGAAATTGAAAAGGATAAAGAGAACGCATATAAGTATACTACCAAGGGAAATCTTGTTGCCGTGATCTCCAATGGAACTGCTGTTTTGGGACTTGGGGATATTGGTCCCGAGGCTTCAAAACCGGTTATGGAAGGTAAAGGTCTGCTCTTTAAGATTTTCGCCGATATCGATGTTTTCGATATTGAGGTGGACACTAAAGATGTAGATAAATTCATAGAAACGGTAAAAAATATCGCTCCTACTTTTGGAGGTATTAACCTTGAAGATATTAAAGCTCCCGAAGCTTTTGAGATCGAACAACGTTTAAAGGCTGAACTGGATATTCCTGTTATGCACGATGATCAGCATGGAACCGCGATCATTTCTGCAGCGGCATTGCTAAATGCCCTTGAACTGGCAAAAAAGAAGATCGAAAAGGTTAAAATAGTGATCAGTGGAGCCGGTGCTGCCGCAGTTTCCTGTACTAAGCTTTATAAGGCATTTGGCGCCAAGGCTGAAAATATAGTAATGCTGGATAGTAAAGGCGTTATTAGAAAGGACAGGGATAACCTTTCCGAAGAAAAAGAAGAATTTGCTACAGCCAGGAAAATCGATACCCTGGAGGAGGCAATGAAAAATGCCGACGTATTCGTTGGACTTTCTATTGCCAATATCGTTTCTCCAGAGATGCTTAAGAGTATGGCCAAGAGGCCTATCGTCTTCGCTATGGCTAATCCAAACCCTGAAATAGATTACGACCTGGCCATGAAAACCAGGAAAGATATCATTATGGCTACCGGTCGTAGTGACCATCCTAACCAGGTGAATAATGTGCTTGGTTTTCCATTCATCTTCCGTGGAGCTTTAGATGTAAGAGCTTCAAAGATCAATGAGGAAATGAAGAAGGCCGCGGTAAAGGCTCTTGCTGAACTTGCAAAAGAGGCAGTGCCAGAACAGGTTAATATCGCTTATGGTGAAACCCGTCTTAATTTCGGGCCAGATTATATTATTCCGAAGCCATTCGATCCAAGACTTATCGCAAAAGTACCACCTGCAGTTGCCAAAGCTGCCATGGATAGCGGTGTAGCCAGGCAGGATATTCAGGACTGGCAGAAGTATGAAGAAGAACTTCTAGAAAGAATGGGTAATGAAAATAAGATTACCCGATTGTTGATTAACCGTGCCAAGACGAATCCTAAACGTATCGTGTTTGCTGAAGCAGATCACCTTGATGTGCTTAAGGCTGCGCAGATCGTAAAAGATGAAGGAATAGGGACTCCAATTCTTTTGGGAAGAAGAGAGGTGATCATCGAATTAATGGGTGAAATAGATTTTGAAGACGAAGATGTTTTGATCATCGATCCAAAATCTGACGAGGAAGAAGAGCACCGTAAAAATTATGCTCATAAATACTGGGAGACCAGGCATAGAAGCGGAGTTACCAAATACGATGCGGAAAAATTAATGCGTGAGCGTAATTATTTCGCGGCAATGATGGTAAATGAAGGAGATGCAGATGCCTTACTTTCGGGATATTCCCGCGCCTACCCAACAGTGGTGAAACCAATGCTGGAGCTAGTTGGAATGGCTAAAGGCGTTACCAGGGTGGCTGCAACCAACGTAATGAATACTTCAAGAGGACCCCTATTTATTAGTGATACCTCCATAAATATAGATCCGCCGGCGAAAGATCTGGCTAAGATCGCTCAAATGACGGCTAGAACAGTACAGCTATTTGGAATGGAGCCGGTGATCGCAATGATCTCATACGCCAACTTTGGCTCATCAAAAGATCCAAGGGCAAGAAAGGTTAAGGATGCGGTTTCTTATTTACACAGGTTCCATCCAGAATTAAGCGTAGATGGAGAGCTACAGGTAGATTTCGCGTTAAACCGGGAAATGCTTCAGGGGAAATTCCCTTTCTCTAAACTAGCTGGTAAAAAGGTGAATACTTTAATTTATCCAGATCTTGATTCTGCGAACAGTACTTATAAGCTTATCAAGGAGCTGAATGATGTAGATTCAATTGGTCCAATCATGATGGGGATGAAGAAACCAGTTCATATTTTACAGCTCGGGGCGAGTGTAGAGGAGATGGTGAACATGGCGGCTGTAGCGGTTGTAGATGCACAGGAAAAAGAAAAGAAGCTCAAAAAATAATTATTAAATACGCTCAAATCAAAAGGCAGAAGGTCAATTTCTGCCTTTACTTTATTTTATTACATTTGAGTTCGAACACAAGTTTTTTTCATGATCCATCACTTAAAGGGGCAATTAATTGAAAAAAATCCAACTTACGTTGTTATCGAATGCAACGGAATTGGATATACCGTAAATATTTCACTGCATACATTTTCGCTTATTCCGGAATCTGAAGCTATAAGTTTGTTTACTTATCTCCAGGTAAAGGAAGATTCGCATACGCTATATGGTTTTGTTGAAAAGTCTGAAAGGGAGATCTTTAAATTGCTGATCTCTGTTTCAGGGGTGGGTACAAGTACAGCCAGGATGATGTTGTCATCGCTGCAGCCAAGAGAGGTTATAGATGCGATCGCATCGGGTGATGTTCCAACCATTCAGAGCGTTAAGGGGATTGGTGCAAAAACAGCTCAAAGAGTAATTTTAGACCTTAAAGATAAGGTACTGAAAGTCCTTGGTGACGATGAAGTTTTCATCTCACAGAACAATACAAATAAGGAAGAAGCGTTATCAGCATTAGAGATCTTGGGATATAACAGGCGCCAGGCCGGCAAAGTTGTTGAAAAGATCCTTAAAGATGATCCTGATTCCACCGTTGAAGCTATAATCAAACTGGCTCTTAAAAAGCTATAAGTAAATTGAGGAACAATTACTTAAAATTGTCTGTACCGGTATGTCTTACCTGCCTGATGATACTGGTGTTTTCAGTGGATTCATTGGCGCAGGAGACGCCTCAGGATACCACGGCAACAGGATTTGCCCTCGGCGAAATAAGTCTTCCCGATCCCGAAAGTATAATCTCTAAATACGAATACGATCCTGTTCTTAACCGTTATTTCTATAAGCAAAATCTGGGTGAAATAAATTTGGGGTTACCTCTGGTGCTTACTCCAAAGGAATTTGAAGACCTGGTGCTTCAGGAAGAGATGCGGAATTATTTCAAACTGAAGAATGATGCCCTTTCGGGCAGGAAAGAGGGAGCAGAAGATATACAAAAGGATCTTTTACCTGACTTTTATGTAAACAGTAATTTCTTTGAGACCATTTTTGGCGGCTCAGAGATCAATATTGTTCCGCAGGGTTCAGTAGAAATGGACCTGGGGTTATTATATACAAAACAGGATAATCCCGCACTATCTCCCAGGAACAGACAGAATTATTCCTTCGATTTCGACCAGCGAATAAGTCTGAGCTTATTGGGGCAGGTAGGTGAACGGCTGCAGATCATCGCAAATTATGATACTGAATCTACTTTCGATTTTCAAAACCAGTTAAAACTGGAATATACTCCCAACGAAGACGATATTGTTCAAAAGATCGAGGTGGGTAATGTGAATATGGCGCTTAATAACTCCCTCATCCAGGGAGCCCAGACGTTGTTTGGTTTTAAAACGGAACTTCAGTTTGGGAAGACCAGGATTACCGGTGTTTTTTCTGAGCAGAGATCAGAAAGACGGACCGTGAATGTTGAAGGTGGAGCTACTGTAGAAGATTTTGAAAAATTCGCCCTGGATTACGATCAGGATAAACACTTCTTCCTCGCGCATTATTTTCGTGATACCTATGACGAAGCCCTGGAGAACTATCCCTTTATAAATACCAATATTCAGGTAAAGCGAATTCAGGTTTGGGTTACTAACCGTACCAATAATGTTCAGAATATCCAGGATACAAGAAATATTGTAGCGATCCAGGACCTTGGGGAAACCAACATCCAGGGAAATATAGGTCTGGATACCCCGCCGGCAGGATTTTTTAATCAACCTCCGGGAGCTTTCCCAGATAACCCGAATAACGATTTTAACCCTTTTGGAATTACCGGTCCTGCCGAATCTGTGCTTACGCCAGCCATTCGTGATATTTCAACCGTTGATCAGGGATTTGGCGGTGTGACCGTTTCTGAAGGTACAGATTATGCCAAGCTGGAGAATGCGAGGCAATTAAAACCTAATGAATATACCGTCAATACGCAGTTAGGATATATTACCCTGAACCAGAGGTTAAGTAACGACGAAGTTCTTGGGGTGGCTTTTCAATATACCATCAATGGAGAAGTTTATCAGGTAGGAGAATTTGCCAATGATGGAGTAAATGCCATCAATGAGAATCAAAACGAAGATCCCAATACCGGTACAAATACGAGAGCGAGTCAGAACCTGATAGTAAAGCTTCTAAGAAGTACGGTGATAAATGTAAATGAGCCTATCTGGGATCTTATGATGAAGAACATTTACAGCCTGGGTGCATACCAATTGGAGCGACAGGATTTCAGAATGAATATTCTTTATACAGATCCTCAGCCGCTTAACTATATAAGACCCGTTGAAGGGACTACATTTCCAGATGATGTTCTTGAGACTCCTTTACTTCGAGTTTTTAACCTGGATAACCTTAACGTGAACGGCGACCCGATCAATGGAGGAGATGGATTTTTTGATTATGTCCCTCAAATGACCATAGATCCTCAGAACGGGAATATCATTTTTACTACGGTGGAACCTTTTGGTAGTCATTTATTCAGAAAACTGGATGAGACACCAAACAGTGGAACAGAAGATTATAATATTCCGGAAACCTGGAATGAGAATCAGCAGAGATATGTTTTCCGGGCGATGTATCGAACTACCAAGATACAGGCAGAACAGGAAGAGGCAGACAAGAATAAATTTCAATTAAAAGGAAGGTATAAATCGGCTGAGGTGGAAGGAATTCCAATTGGATTCAATCTTCCTCCGGGATCGGTTACCGTAACTGCTGGTGGTAGAATTCTTCAGGAAGGGGTTGATTACGTGGTGAATTATGAATTGGGAAGGGTGCAGATCCTGGACGAGGCTTTACTGGCTTCAGATATCCCTATTCAGGTAAATACGGAGAATAACGCGCTGTTTGGTCAGCAAACAAAGAGGTTTACCGGTATCAATGTAGAACACCAGTTCAATGAAAACTTTTTAATCGGAGGTACATTTCTGAATCTAAAAGAACGCCCGCTTACCCAGAAGGCGAATTATGGATACGAGCCTATAAATAACACTATTCTCGGTCTTAATTTCAATTACAGTACAGAGGTTCCTTTCCTAACCAGACTGGTCAATAAACTACCGAATATTGATACCGACGTAAAATCGAATGTTTCGGTTCGTGGTGAATTCGCTTATTTAATTCCGGGCTCCCCGGCTTCAGATGATTTTGGAGGAAAAGCGACTACTTATATCGATGACTTTGAAGCTGCACAAACAGCGATAGATATTAATAACCCTTTGAGCTGGGAGCTTTCCAGTGTGCCAATTGGTTATGGTGGGGAATTGTCTAACGGGGATCTTGGAGCAGGTTACAAAAGGGCGAAAATGGCCTGGTATACCATAGATCCTATCTTTTACAGTAATAATCGTCCTGCCGGCATCAGTGATTCAGATATTTCTACCTATGCGGCGAGACGGGTAGCCCTAAATGAGATATTCCCGAACATAGATGTGGTTCAGGGGCAGCCGCAGGTAGTGTATACCATGGATGTGGCCTATAACCCGGCTGAAAGAGGACCTTATAATTATAATCCTGCGGCGGCAGGTGGTAATAATTTACCAAATCCGGCAAGTAATTTTGGAGGTATCATGAGATCCATCAATACCACCAATTTTGAACAATCCAATGTGGAGTACATTCAATTTTGGGTGATGGACCCTTATATCTATCCCGAGAATTCTGGAAGGGCAGGTGGTAGCATCAATTTTAACCTTGGTAATATTTCTGAGGATGTTCTAAAAGATGGTCGAAAGCAATACGAGAACGGACTTCCCGAAGGCGAGGGAGAGGCCAATACCATTAACACTGCCTTTGGATCTGTACCGGCAGATAACTCGCTGGTTTACGCATTCGATACTGAAGGTGCGGCAAGAGCCTTGCAGGATGTAGGTTTCGATGGTCTCCAGGATCAGGCAGAAGCTGCAAAATTCAGTGATTTCGCGAATCTTCCAGATCCATCTGCAGATAACTATGAGTATTTCCTGAATACTGAAGGAAGTGTTCTTCAGCGTTACCGCAACTACAACGGTACCGAAGGTAACTCTCCTACAGATGTTACAGATACCAATCGCGGGAACACTACTCTGCCAACCGCAGAGGATATGAACCGTGATAATACCATGAACACCATTAATAGTTATTTTGAATATGAGATTCCTTTCTTCCAGGGAATGAATATTGATAATAACCAGTATATCACAGATGTTAAGGAGCTTACCACCACACTTAGAAACGGGCAGGAGCTTCCGGTAAGATGGCTGCAGTTCAAAATACCTATTTTTGAACCTACCAGGGCTGTCGGCGGAATAGCAGATTTTCGATCTATAAGATTCATTAGAATGTTCCTTACAGGTTTTCAGGATCCAACCGTATTGAGATTTGGAACCATGGACCTGGTAAGAGGTGATTACAGAAGATATAACCAGAGCCTGTTTGAAGATGAAGGGCAAATAGAGAACCCAAATACTTTGTTTGAAGTAAACGCGGTGAATATCGAAGAGAATGAAAACCGCCAGCCGATCCCATATGTATTGCCTCCGGGAGTTGAGCGTGAAGAATTATTCCAGACCAACTCCAACATCAGGCAGAATGAGCAGTCTTTATCTTTAAGAGTTTGTGAGCTGGAACCACAGGACGCTCGTGCAGTTTATAAGAACTTCCAGATCGATATGCGCCAGTATAAAAACCTGGAAATGTTCCTGCATGCCGAATCCTGGGTGAACAAACCTCCGTTAAAAGATGGTCAGTTGGTGGCGTTTATAAGGATGGGGACAGATTTTAGCGATAACTTTTATCAGATAGAGATCCCGCTTGCCACTACCTTATTTGGAGCAACAACTCCAGAAGAGATCTGGCCAGAAGTGAACAGATTAAACCTTGAGCTGGACCTGCTGCAACAGATAAAGACCGCAGTTCTTGGCGACCCAACGCTGAATGCTACAGAGCTTAATTTCTTTACAGAGGAGCTAGCACAGGTAGATGCCGAAGCTCCTTACGATTTGGGTAGGCTTAGGCTGGGGGTAAAGGGTAATCCAAGTTTTGGTAACATCAGGTTATTGATGGTAGGTGTGAAAAACGGAACCAGGGTAGACGGAGTCGCAGATCTTTGCGGTGAAGTATGGTTCAACGAACTTAGATTATCAGACCTTAAAAATGAAGGCGGTTGGGCCGGAGTGGTTAGTATGGATAGCAACCTGGCAGATTTTGCCAATGTATCGGCTACCGGAAGAAGAAGTACCGTAGGATTTGGAGGTATAGAGCAGGGGCCTAATCAGAGAAGCCGTGAGGATCTTCAGCAGTATGACGTCGTGACCAATGTTAATATGGGTCAGTTATTACCAAAAACATGGGGAGTAAAGGTTCCCGTGAATTATAGTAGGGGCGAAGAACTGATAACTCCTAAATTCGACCAGGAGTTTTTAGATGTCGACCTCGATACGAGGCTGGCAAATATCCAGGACCCGGAAGAAAAAGACCGAATTAAAAAGCAATCCCAGTCTTATACCAAAAGACAAAGTATTAACGTAATCGGCTTGCGTAAGGAAAGAGTTGGTGAGAAAAAACCAATGCCATATGATATTGAGAATTTCGCATTTTCTACTTCTTATAATCAGATAGATCACAGGGATTTTGAAGTTGAAGAAAGCCTGGACCAAAGCGTAAGGGTGGGTGGAACCTATGAGTTCAATTTTCCTGAAAAAACTGTGGAGCCATTAAAGAACGTCGCGGTGCTGGATAGCAGTGATTACTTCGCGCTTTTCAGAGATTTCAATTTTAATATACTGCCATCTAATATCAATGCCAGTTCAAATATTTTCAGGCAGTATAATGAACAAAAGTTCAGGTCGCTGGACCTTAGTGAAAATGATATAGGGATACCAACTTTGTATCAGCGCAATTATCTTTTCGACTGGCAATACGGAGTAAATTATAATCTTACTAGGTCCTTGAATTTTTCCTTTAACGCCAGTAATAACAGGATCATCAGGAATTATATAGATGAAGAAGGATTCGCCGATAATAGCATAGGTCTATGGGACGACTTTTTTAATGTTGGAGATCCAAACCTTCATTTCCAAACCCTGCAGGTAAATTACCAGTTACCTTTTGAGAAGATACCGGTATTGCGTTTTGTAAACGCTACCTATTCTTACACCGGTGATTTCCAGTGGCAACGTGGTTCAAGGATCTTTCAACAACTCGAAGGCATACCGGCCATTGGTAACAGCGTACAGAACTCAAATACCCACCAGATAAATGCCAGTTTAAATATGCAGGATCTGTATAATTATGTAGGTCTGGTTGAAAAGAAATCTGAAGATAAGGGCAAAAGTATTCAGGAGAGAAGTCAGGGAGTTCCAACACTTGGTCCGCCAGATGCAAATAATGAAAAGCAGGAAACAGAGGTTAAGGTAAAAACCAATAAGGGTTATAATACTTTCGTGAATATAGTCACCGGGGTTAAGACCCTTCAAATGAACTACAGGAACACCCGCGGAATTTTCTTACCGGGATATACTGAAAGTATTGGTTTTATGGGGACTTTTAAACCAACTGCAGGTTTTACTTTCGGTTTCCAGGATGATATAAGGTATATGGCGGCAGAAAGAGGCTGGTTAACCCTTTTTCAGAATTTTAACCAGCAGTATACCGCTCTTAAAAACGAACAGCTGGATTACCAGGCAGGACTCGATTTCCTTCCAGATCTTACGATAGAACTAACGGGTAGAAAGAATTTTTCAGAGAATTACTCTGAAAACTATAGGGTAGACCCAAACACTCTGGAGTATCAGTCACTAACACCATATACTTACGGGAATTTTAATATTTCCACTATTCTTATAGGAACGGCCTTTAATAATTCTACGGAAGCCAGTTCAGAAACCTTTGAAAGATTCAGGGAAAACAGGCTGGAAGTAGCTCGAAGAGTAGCTGCAGATAGAGGACTGGATCCAACAGATGTGGATGAGGAAGGATATCCGCGTGGTATTGGTAAAACCAATCAGGCGGTATTGCTGCCTGCATTCATTGCGGCATATTCCGGTAAGGATGCCGGAAAAGTGAAATTAGGAGCATTTAGGGATTTCCCGGTTCCTAACTGGAACATCAAGTATACCGGGCTAATGAGGATCGAATGGTTCCGAGAGAATTTCAGAAGATTTTCGCTTAATCACGGTTATAGATCAGATTATACTTTGAACCAGTTCCAGACCAACCTGGATTATGATCCGGAGAATCCGGAAGAGCTGAACCAGGCTGGAGATTTTAAAAATCCTGTGCTCTTTTCGAATCTTGTGCTTACAGAACTTTTCACACCTTTAGCGAGGATCGATTTCGAGACTAAAGGAAATATCCAGATCCTGGCTGAAATGCAAAAAGACCGTTCGCTGGCATTTAGTTTTGACAATAACCTTTTAACCGAATACAGCGGAAATGAATATACCCTGGGGACGGGATACAGGATCAAGGATCTTAAAATCGCCACGGCTCTGGGAGGTAGAAGAAGAGTATTGAGTAGTGATCTTAATTTCAGGGCAGATGTTTCTTACCGGAAGAACCGCACCATAGTAAGATATCTGGACCTGGCCAATGCGCAAACTATATCGGGGCAGGATATCTGGTCTATTAATTTCAAGGCAGATTATGCCTTTACCAGGAATCTAACAGCCAGGTTCTATTATGATCATACCTTCTCTGAATATGCAGTTTCAACCGCATTTCCTCAAACAACTATAAGATCTGGTTTTACGCTTATATATAATTTCGGAAATTAATCACGCCCTATTTGAACAATCCGTCTAAAAAACTAACTTTGCGGTCTTATTAAAACTATACTAATGAATATTCCACAAGAATTAAAATACACAAAAGACCACGAGTGGGTTAAAGTAGAAGGCGATACCGCAATTATTGGAGTTACAGATTTTGCCCAGGGTGAGCTTGGGGATATCGTATATGTTGAGGTAGAAACTCTTGATGAGACCCTTGAGAAAGAAGAAGTTTTTGGAACGGTAGAGGCTGTAAAAACAGTTTCAGATCTATATATGCCGCTTTCAGGAGAGATCATCGAATTTAACGACAGCCTGGAAGACGAGCCGGAAAAAGTTAATAACGATCCTTATGGTGAAGGCTGGATGATCAAAATCAAACTTTCAGATACTTCAGAAGTAGAAGATCTTTTATCTGCAGACGAATATAAAGAAGTAGTTGGTAGCTAAGATTTTACTTTTTATTGCGCTGATCTATACCAGTGCCATTACGTATTTCTCTTTGATTGTAATGGACTTTAAGGTTAGTGTAGCTGGATTTGATCCAACAGACAAAATGCTCCATGCCGGAGCATATTTGTTTTTAGCTTTCTTGTGGAAGCTATATTTCTTATTTAAGAACTCTGATTTTCAGCGATATACCTCTAATTTATTATGGGTGGCATTCGCTTCTTTTCTTTTTGGTATGTTAATTGAGGTTTTGCAGGGAACCCTAACCAGTTACAGGACACCCGATTGGTGGGATGTTCTGGCAAATTCTACTGGTGTAGTACTTGCTGTTTTATTTTTCATGGTCATGGCGCCGACGGTGAAAAAGCTAAAACAGAAAGTTGCCTAGCTAAATTATAACCTTTATTAACTATCTAATTTATGAAACCTAAGAAAAACCCGAAGGCAGACCTTCGCCGGAAATGGGTCCTTTTTCTTCAAATCGGACTTATCCTTGTACTATTTTTAACGTTCCAGGCCTTTCAGTGGAAAACCTATGATGCAAAACCATCAGAAGATGATAAGATCGTTGTAGATAACCTGGAAGAAGAGACTCCACCTATAACTATTATTCCCGAAATAACACCTCCGCCACCACCAAAAACCATCGTAGATAAGATCGATGAGGTTCCAGATGATAAGGAAATTATAGAAGATGCGGTGGCTCCAACAGATTTTGATCTCGAGGACCTGCCCGAACCCGATGATATCGTGGAGCCGGAGAGACCCGAGGAACCTGTAGATGTTCCTTTCGACTTTATAGAAGAAGTGCCTTTGTTTCCCGGTTGTGAAGATCTAAACGGGAATAGTGAGCGTAAAAAATGCATGAGTTCAAAAATCAGTAACTTTGTAAATAGAGAGTTCGATACTGGATTAGGCGCTGAACTTGGTCTTACTGGTACGAATCTTGTGCTTGTAATGTTTGTAGTTAATAAGCATGGCCTGGTTGAAAATATTCAAACCAGAGCATCTCACCCTAAACTCGAAGAGGAAGCCAGAAGAGTTATTGGGAAATTACCCGAAATGAAACCGGGTAAACAGGGTGGAATGGCTGTTCCTGTATCTTATACCATACCTATTCGGTTTAAAGTTCAGGAATGATTGTGAGAGGTTTAGAAATTTACCGTAGTTTTAATTACTTATTATTCCAGATAAATTTAGTTTTTTGGAAAAAATCTTTATTTTAGCAACCCTTAACAATATAACGTATTATGGAACCTAAGAAAAATCCAAAGGCTAATTTGAATAGAAACAGAGTATTGTTTCTTCAACTTGGTCTTGTAGTAGTTCTATTTATTACCTGGAGGGCGATTGAGTGGAAAACTTATGACCCAGACAATATAGATATAGGACAGGTAAATATGGACGCCCTTGATGAAGAGGATGTGCCGATTACTGAAATGCAGAATACGCCACCACCGCCACCGCCACCACCACCAGCACCAGAGGTTATCGAGGTAGTGGAAGATGAAGAAGAGGTTGAAGAAGACGAAATTCAGTCTACTGAAACTAATCTTGACGAGATCGTGGAAGTGGAAGAAGTTGTTGAGGCTCCTGAAGAAGAAGAGGTTGCAGATGTACCGTTCGCGGTGATCGAAGATGTGCCGATCTTCCCAGGTTGTGAGAATCTTAGAAATAATGACGAGCGTAAAAAGTGTATGAGTGAAAAGATCTCTAAGTATGTGAACAAAGAGTTCGATACAGATCTTGGAGCCGAACTTGGATTAAGCGGAATTAACCGTGTGATCGTTCAGTTTAGAATTGATGAAAAAGGTAATATTGGTCAGGTAAGAGCTCGTGCTCCACACCCTAGACTTGAGCAGGAAGCTGCGAGAGTGATCAACAGTCTGCCTAAAATGAAACCAGGTAAGCAGCGTGGTAAGCCGGTAGGAGTTATGTACTCTCTTCCTATTGCCTTCAAAGTGCAGGACTAGGTTTCCTTATTATAATATTTAAATCCCGACCATTAATTGGTCGGGATTTTTTATTTTGTGTAAATTCACTTTCTGAAAAACTGTATATTACACCAATAAATAATAGGCCCCCGAACGTATGAAGTATATCTTACTTCTTCTTTTTATAAATGTAAGTTTTCAGATCACCGCACAGGATGTTAATTTATCTTCAGAGATATATCCTGAATTTCCTGAATGTGAAAATGTAGATTATCAGGATCAGGCGCAATGTTTCGACAGAACCCTTATCAGTTATATAACTTCTAATTTTCAGTTACCTGAAATTGTTATAACCGAAAACTACAAAGGGCAGCTTACGATCATTTTCGAGGTAGATGAAGAAGGTGAGTTTCAGTTAATTTATCTGGACGCGGCCTATGAGGAGCTTAAAGAGGAGGTAAAAAGAGTCTTTGAAAGTCTTCCAATTATTAAGCCGGCTACTTACAATGGTCGTCCCATCCATATGCAGTTCAAAATGCCATTAAGGATTCCGCTGCAAGATAATGTCGTTTTGCAGCCCCTTGAGAAGGAAGAGGAGATTGCCCTTAAAGTTGAAGGCTCTTCCGTAGAAGTGACGGAAGAAGAAAATATCCTAACCGAATACGAAAAAATTAAATCAGATAAATTTACCAGTCCCGAATATTCCAGTGAGCTAAATATTCCGTTATCTCATGAATATTATGCCAGGTTCGATGCTCAATTCAACCAGATAGGGACCAATACACATTCTGCTTCCAAGCCATTGATTTATAGTGAAGTGAACAGGTATTACGATTTTGAGGAGCAGCGAGATGAATTGTTGCAGGACAGGTCTACCTGGGCAGGCAGAAAACTCTGGAATGAGCATTTGGTAAGATTTCAAACAGATAAATACTGGTTTGCCATAGATCCTGGTTTCGACCTTCAGATCGGGAAAGATTTTGAGCAGACAGAGCATGATTTTACCTATAACAATGGTCGTCAGTTCATAGTTCAGGGAGGACTGGGTAAAAAATTCAATTTTTACTCTGTGGTCTACGAAAGCCAGGGGAGATTTGCTGAATATTATAACCGGTATGCTGAATCGATAAGACCGGCCGGCGGTGATCCGGCGATTGTTCCGGGAAGAGGAGTGGCGAAAACCTTTATGGATGAAGGTTACGATTATCCTGTAGCCGAGGGATATTTGTCATTTACCCCCGCTGAATTTATAAATATTCAATTTGGACATGGCAAAAATTTTATAGGAGATGGATACAGGTCTTTGATCTTAAGTGACAATGCTTCGCCTTATCCTTATTTAAAGCTGAACACTAATTTCTGGAAATTAAAATACACCAATACCTGGATGTCTTTGCGGGATGTGAGGCCAGCGGTGGTTAATAGCGGTTCATATAGAACAAAATATATCGCAAACCATTACTTAAGCCTGAATGTCACCAAGAGACTGAATTTAGGATTCTTTGAGTCTGTGATGTGGGAAAATGACAATGATCGTGGTTTTGATATCAATTATCTGAATCCGGTTATTTTCTACCGCGCGATCGAATTCGCCACCGGAGCAGATGGGGGTAACGCTATTATAGGTCTTACCGGGAAGTATAAGTTCTCCAATCAAATGTATGCTTACGGGCAATGGCTTATCGATGAATTTTCATCGGGAGATGTTTTTGGCGGTGAAGGCAGCTGGAAAAACAAACTGGGCTTTCAGGCAGGTTTAAAATATTTTAATGCCTTTAATGTGGAGAATCTGTTTTTACAGGCAGAGTATAATCAGGTGAGGCCATATACCTATTCACATAACTCTATCACTCTTAATTACGGGCATAACAACCAGTCCATGGCTCATTTCTGGGGTGCGAATTTCAGAGAGTTCATTGGTGTTGCCCGGTATAAGCAGGACAGAATGTATGGTTCAGCAAAACTGATCTTTGGTGAACGTGGTTTCGATTTTTCTGAAACCGGTGATTATTACGGTCAGGATATTTATAGAAATGAAGAGGATCGTCCTTTCGATACAGGGGTGAAGATTGGTCAGGGGAATACAACCAATTCAATTTATACTGAATTAGAGGCAGGTTATATAGTTAATCCAACCACAAACCTGAAGTTGTTCGCAAGTTTTATTTATCGCGATTTTGACGTGCAGACCAAAACCACGGCAAACTTTGATAATTCCACTACCTGGATCAATTTTGGCTTGAGAACCGACATTTTTAACTGGTACTTTGATTATTAGTGATTTTTATCTCTGAAAATTAACACATTGCCTTCCTTGTTAAAACCTAATTAAGAAGTATCTTTGCGCCAGTTAAAAAAAAGCTTTTTTTGAGCAACACTCGCGTACATACTTCCAGCGCTTCCATTCTGTCAGATTTTAAGGAAATAACCAAGATGAGGCTTGCTATTAGCGTAGTCTTTTCATCTGTCGCGGGTTATTTTCTGGGGGCAGACAATATAGATTTCGTAGTGGTTACTTTGCTGGCAATTGGAGGTTACCTCATGGTAGGAGCATCTAATGCCTATAACCAGATCATCGAAAAGAATCTCGATGCCTTAATGGACAGGACCAAGAACAGGCCTTTGCCTGCCGGTCGAATGACCAATACAGTGGCCTTTACCATAGCAAGTATCTTTACCGTTTTAGGTTTGGTGGTGCTTTATGTGATCAATCCAAAAACAGCGATGTTCGGGGCGATCAGCATATTTTTATACGTAAGTATATACACTCCGCTAAAAACAAAAACTCCCCTTTCAGTTTTTGTGGGAGCCTTCCCTGGAGCTATTCCTTTCATGTTAGGATGGGTAGCGGCAACGGGAACCTTCAGTATAGAACCCGGAACTTTATTCATGATACAGTTCTTCTGGCAATTCCCACATTTCTGGGCTATTGGCTGGTGGCTGTTCGATGATTATAAAAAGGGCGGATTCTTTATGTTGCCAACAGGAAAAAGAGACCGTGGGACTGCGATTCAGATAATTTTATACACCTGCTGGACGATCCTGGTTTCACTGATCCCAGTATTTGGAGTTACCGGGAAACTTTATCTCACACCGGTATCTGGTCTTATCATCCTGCTTTTAGGATTGGGGATGCTTTATTACGCGATAAGATTATTTAAAGAAAAGACAGCCGAGGCTGCTAAAAAATTAATGTTTGCCAGTGTTTCCTATATCACGCTGCTGCAAATAGTATACGTATTAGATAAATTTATTAGACAATGGATTTAACTCAGGGATCTGACGAAAAGAAATATGGCCGGGCTAAGAAAATGATGCTCTGGTTCGGGATTATAAGTATGACCATGACCTTCGCTGGTCTTACCAGTGCTTATGTGGTGAGTAAGAACAGGCCAGACTGGCTGAACGATTTTGAGCTTCCTATGGCATTCCTTTGGAGTACGATCGTGATCATTGCCAGCAGTGTTACGCTTTTTTTGAGCAAACGAATGATCTTAGCCGGGAATAGGAAGAATGCCAGTGCATTTTTAATAGGAACATTGATCCTGGCGATACTTTTTATTGTTTTTCAATTTTACGGGTTTAGTGATATACTTAGCCAGGGATATTGGTTTACCGGGGCAGAAAGTACAGTAACTACATCTTTTATATATATCCTTGTTTGTGTGCACTTAGCGCACCTATTCGCAGGTATTATAGTGCTTTTGGTGCTAATTTATAACCATTTTAAACAACGTTACAAAGCGGGGCAAATGCTTGGGTTTGAGCTCGGTGAGACATTCTGGCATTTTGTAGATGCGCTTTGGATATTTTTGATTTTGTTTTTCTATTTCTATAGATAATAAAATTGCGTATTTTTGCGCATCCTTTAACATTAAAATACTTCTATGGAGGCGACTGTCGTTAGAACAGGCACAGAAGGGAAAACCTGGGGTGGTGGTAATGAACCACTAAAAGCAAGTTACGGAAAAATGATGATGTGGTTTTTCATCCTTTCCGATGCTTTAACATTTTCAGGATTCCTTGCAGCTTACGGTTTTTCAAGATTTAAATTCATCGATTCATGGCCAATTGCCGATGAGGTGTTTACTCACTTCCCATTTCTGCATGGAGTAGATGCTCCTATGTACTATGTGGCGTTGATGACATTTATCCTTATTTTTTCTTCGGTAACTATGGTACTTGCAGTAGATGCAGGTCATCATATGAAGAAAGGAAAAGTTACAATCTATATGTTCCTTACCATTCTTGGTGGTCTTGTTTTCGTAGGATCTCAAGCCTGGGAGTGGAAAAACTTCATTAGCGGAGAATATGGAGCTGTAACAACCAAGGGAGGAAATATTCTTCAGTTCATCGATGCTGAAGGCGAGCGCGTAGCTCTTTCAGAGATCGCGGTGCCTATTGCTGGTGAGCGAGTAGAGCATGAAGCTAATAACGGTATCTGGTTTGATGCCGGGAAAGATCTTCCAACATACAGCCTTGAAGAAGTTAAAGCAGGATTTATTCAGAATGAAGATCTTCTTATAAGAACTCAGAAGTTAACAGAGGACGGGCAGAAGACAATTCTCTCCCGTGAAGAATCCTTAATGAAACTTAATAACGAAGCTGTTGGTACAGTTGAAGGTGCAAACCTTGTACAGAATGAATACGGAGCTCCTTTATTCGCAGACTTCTTTTTCTTTATTACAGGTTTCCACGGATTCCACGTATTTTCTGGTGTGATCATCAACATCATTATCTTCTTTAACGTGATCATAGGGACCTATGAGAGACGTGGAAGTTATGAGATGGTTGAAAAAGTTGGACTTTACTGGCACTTTGTAGACCTTGTATGGGTATTTGTATTTACATTCTTTTACCTGGTATAATTCAGAAATAAACTATTATGGCTCACGATACTACGCATCAACACGGATCAGCAACTAAAAGGATCTGGACAGTTTTCGCAATACTTTCGGTAGTAACAATTGTAGAGGTTGTCTTTGGTATACTTAAACCAGCATTCTTAACAGATACTTATCTTTTAGGAATGAGATTGCTTAACTGGATCTTTATAATCTTAACTATTTACAAAGCTTATTATATTGCCTGGGCTTTCATGCACCTTGAGCATGAAACAAAAGGTCTAAGAAGAGCGATCGTTTGGACATCGATCTTTTTGATTTCTTACTTGATCTTTATCCTTCTTACTGAAGGTGGATATATACACGATATTTACCAGACCGGCCACGTTGCCTGGGATTTTTAACAAAAGTTAAAAGCATTGGAAAAGACGGTTTTGTTAAACCGTCTTTTTATTTTTGTAGCCCCCTGTAAAACTGGTTTTTCTGCTTATGAAAAAGTTTCTGGTACTAGGAATACTGTTTGCTCTGCCTATCACTGCATACTTGTTTTTTGCTTCTGGAAAGAACAATTTTGCCAAGCTACCTGTGCTAACTGAAAATGTACAGGATATCACCGCCTTTGAATCCAACACGGGCGATCCTATTAGCTTTAAAGATCATATAAGTGTTGTAGCCTTCTTTGGTTCAGATCTTGAAAACATCAAAGGCAATACCTTTAACCTCGATAAAAAGATACTGGAGAAATATTACGATTTTGATGATTTTCAATTCGTGATCATTCTTCCAAAAGATGCGAAAGATGAAACTAGTGCTTTTGTTGAGGAATTTAAAAAGATAAGTGAATCTTCTAAGTGGAAAATAGCTTATTCAGATATTGATAATATCCAGGAAGTATTCGAAAGCTTTAAAACTCCACATAAACTAGATGAAAGTGGTCATACACCTTATGTGTTTATAGTTGACAAAGATGCTAATCTTCGTGGCAGGGATGATGATGAGGAGTATGGGAAACTTTATGGATATGATTCCAGGGATGTAGCAGAGCTTAATAATAAAATGAATGATGATGTCAAGGTGATATTGGCCGAATATCGTCTTGCCTTGAAAAGGAATAATCCTGAACGAAAGAAATAATAGAAATGAAAAATTATTCATACGTAGGAATCTCTCTGGTCATCCTGATCTTCGGGATCATCTTTATTCCAAAGATCGTAGACCGAATAAGCGATAATGAAGTTGTTACTTCAGACAGGCTTAATCAGAAAAGGGAAAACTCTGCAAAAGACAAAGGCGAACCACTTTCGTATATAGTTTTGGATGGTGAAAAGAAAAAGGCTCCGCAATTCGAGTTTGTAAATCAGGAAGGAGATACTATTTCTAATGAGGATTATAAAGGGAAAGTTTACCTGGTAGAGTTCTTTTTTACTACCTGCCCAACAATTTGCCCTATCATGAATAAAAATCTTGTAGAGATACAGGAAGAATTCAAGGGAGAGGACGATTTTGCTATCGCTTCCTTTACGATAGATCCTACCCACGATACTCCTGAAGTTTTGGCTGAATACGCTAAGAATTATGGGATTGATGGTTCTAACTGGAACCTGATGACGGGAGACCGGGAAAAGATCTATGCTTTGGCGAACCAGGGCTTTGGTTTGTATGCAGGGGAGGATGCCAATGCTGCAGGTGGATTTGCTCATCAGGGCATGTTTGCACTGATAGATCAGGAAGGTTATATAAGGTCCAGAAAAGATCAGTTTGGAAATCCTATGATCTATTACCGCGGTTCAGTAGAAAAGAACAAGAGTGTGGCTAAGGGAGAAGAAGGGCCACAGATAGAGATATTAATAGAAGATATAAATAAATTACTGTGAAGACAGCTTTAAAAAGTTCGGATAAGGTTGCAGTGCCGGTGATCATTGCCTTGTCTATTGCCGTTCCTGTGATCGTTTTGGTGCTTATGTTATTACCAGAACGATATAATATTTTTGGTACAGATTCCATGACTTTTCCATTGTTTCATGGCGTCCTGAATTTTCTAACGGCGATCTTATTGATCCTTGGTTATTTCTTTATGAAAGCTGAAAAATATGTTCAGCATAGAAATACTATGATAGCGGCATTTGGTCTATCTGCTATATTCCTGGTGAGTTACGTGCTTTCAAAAATAAGTAATGAGCCGGTTCCTTATGGTGGTGAAGGGACGCTTAGATATGTATATTTCTTTATTCTTATTACCCATATTGTATTATCGGGCATTATCGTGCCTTTGGTGCTTTTCACCATGTATAGAGGCTTAAGCGGCGAGTATAGGAAACACGCTAAAATCGCCAGGTGGACCTTCCCAATTTGGTTGTATGTTGCCGTTACGGGGGTTCTGGTATTTTTATTTATGATGCCTTATTATTAAAATTCGTCATAATTGATTAATTTTGAGTCGGTTAAATTAGATGGAAATGAAGAGAGAGAATTTAAAATATGCGGGATTAATCCTTTTAATTCTTTTGTTCGTGCCTGAACTTGCCGAAGCTCAATGCTCAATGTGCAGGGCCGTCTTGGAAAGTGAAGCAGATCAAAGTACTGCGAAAGGGATTAATGACGGCATTATCTATCTAATGATATTCCCTTATTTGTTGATTGGGGGTGTTGGCTACTTTATTTACAGATCTAGAAAAAATAAGCCTGGATCAGCTTCAGAGAACTGATATCTCTTAATAAATAGCATACCCAAAATTGATACTTAAAGGTACCGCAACTCCTGGATTTTGCGTAAAAATGTTTCCATTGGAGTAGTGTGCGATCTTTAGATCCAGGTTATAATTTCTTTCTTTTCCGAATATAAACCCTATTCCCATAAAATCCTGAAAAGTAAACTCTTCCCCTGTGTCCAGGTTGTCTAAAACGCTGGAGGAAATATATGCCGGGCCTATGATGGAGTAGTTGAAATATACGTCAGCGGGCTTAGTCCTTAAGAACCACCATTTGATAACTGGAAATACTGAAATAGCAAAAAACGATTCGTCCTCCTGCGTGTTGTAATAGGAAATATTTGCTCCAGCGTCCAGAGAGAAATTTTTCCTGGTATGAAAGATATTTTTTTGATAGGAGGCATTAAATCCGTCTTCTACATAGACGTCTCCTAGCCAGAAGATAGGGATGCTTGTGTCTAATCCCTTCGAAAATTGCCTGTTTGCATCAAAGCCTACATAATCTGAAGCATAGCCTATGTTGAATAAGTGATTCGGGAAATAATGGGATGTATTAGAATATGATTTTTTAACCTGTTCTGAAGGTTCTCTAACATGGTATACAATTCCCGTGGCGAAAAAATGGGTCGCAGGTTGCTTATAATTGCTGTTAGCTGGTGAAAATGTAAAATTTACGGCGGCATCTATTTTAGAGGAAATAGGATGTAATATCCCCGTAGATAAGATTGGGTATATATATCTAACTGAAGGCACAGCCACTTCATCATTTAGGTTAAAGCCTTTTCTAGCTACATTGCTAACCCCTCCCTCTAAATAAAGGGTAGTCCTTTCAAATAATTTAAAATTCCTTCTGCTGCTTATTGCCCAGATATTTGTCCAAACAGACTTATCAAATTTATTAGGTGATTCAAAATTATATTGCACCCATGCTCTGGGACGCATTACGCTGAATTCAATATCCCATTTCCTTGTAAGGTGGTAGCCAACCGAGAACCTGGCTGCAAAGGTATTAGTGCCTGTAATTCCTGTAGTTTGAAAATTATCATTTAATAATTCGCTAGAGTAATCATAATTAATAGCACCGAAACTGGCCGATAGATATAGGTTTTCAATAGAATTATTTTTTTCTGCCTCTTGAAAAGCAAAACATAAATTAAAACCTAATATCAAAAAAAGTAGAGAAAAAGCTTTTTGCATAGATCAGGAAGGGGTCTTATTTGACCGGAAATAATATTGGAAAAAGTTATTTGATATAATCTTAAAATATAAATCACGAGATTTTATCTAATGATTTTGTATTTTTTATGTGATTAATGTAACAATTTAATTTTTAAGCAGTCTTATTTAATAGGGAGTCATTTTCCCTCTTTAATAACCATCAATCATGATTGAAATTTCAAACCTTCACAAGTCCTATAAAATGGGTGCCAATTCATTGCACGTATTGAAGGGCATCAATTTAAAGGTCGCCGAAGGCGAATTACTTTCCATTATGGGTTCTTCAGGATCCGGGAAATCAACCTTGCTGAACATCCTTGGAATGCTCGATGAAGCAGACGAAGGTTCTTATGTGCTGGACGGTGTACCCATCAAAAATCTTAATGAGAAGATTGCAGCTAAATATAGAAATAAATTTCTTGGCTTTATTTTTCAGTCATTCAACCTTATTGGATACAAGAATGCTTTGGATAATGTAGCCTTGCCTTTGTATTATCAAGGCTTATCCCGCGGTGAAAGAACAGACAGGGCAATGAGCTATCTTGAAAAAGTTGGTCTTGCCGACTGGTCTGGACATTTGCCTAATGAACTTTCGGGAGGGCAAAAACAAAGAGTAGCCATAGCCAGAGCGCTGGCGAGTGATCCTAAAGTCCTGCTGGCAGATGAGCCCACAGGAGCTCTGGATACAAAGACTTCTTACGAAGTGATGGATCTCATACAGGAGATCAATGATGAAGGACGTACCATTCTAGTGGTTACGCACGAACACGACATCGCTCAGATGACGAAAAGGATCGTTAATCTTAAAGATGGAGTTATAATAGAGGATACCGTAGTTTCACAGGTTAGAGCGTTAGAAAATGTTTGATTTAGATAGATGGGACGAGATCTTTGAAACCATTCGCAAGAACAAACTACGTACGTTTCTAACAGGTCTTTCTGTAGCATCCGGGATATTTATCCTGGTTGTGTTGCTTGGGATAGGCGAAGGCATGCGCAATGGCATTGCCCGTGAATTTGAACAGGACGCCTCTAATTTGATCTTTGTATTTCCAGGAGTAACTTCAAAGGAATATAAAGGATTGAATCCAGGTCGTAGAATTCAGCTTAAAAATCAGGATTACGATCAGATACTGCGTTTATATGGCGATAAGCTGGATAAGAGCGCTTCACTTTACCAAAATTGGGGACAGGTATTAAATTATGGTAAGGAATCTGGTTCCTATGCTGTGCATGGAACTTTCCCTGCATATCAGGAATTGGAAAATATGAGCCTTACTTCTGGTCGCTTTATAGATCTTCATGATCTGGAGAATTCTGAAAAAGCAATGGTCATTGGGCATAGGGTGAAACTAGATCTTTTTAAAGGAGAGGATCCAATAGGTAAAATGGTTCAGGTTTCTGGAGTGAACTTTAAGGTAGTAGGTGTTTTTACAGATCCAGGAGGCGAAAGAGATGAGGCCAGGGCAGTGGTGCCTATTACTACAGCACAAAAGGCGTTTGGAGGCGCGAATAATATTGAGCGCCTTTATCTTACCATGAAGCCAGAAGATAATTTTGATGCAGCAGTTGCTGCCTCTAATCAGTTCTCAGCGCAACTGGAGGATTTTCTGAAAGAGCAACATACAGTGGCGCCAGATGACAATAGTGCAATCCATATTAATAACTACCTGGAAAATGCTAAAAGATTTTTCACTTTAATGGATATGATAAGGCTGTTCTTTTGGGGAGTAGGTATTTGTACCATTATAGCTGGAGTTGTTGGGGTTAGTAATATTATGCTGATCATCGTCAAAGAAAGGACACGCGAAATTGGGATAAGAAAGGCTTTAGGAGCTCAACCACTTTCCATAATAGGGATGATCCTCCACGAATCTATATTCGTTACAGCTATCGCAGGTTTCCTGGGATTGATCTTTAGTCTTACCCTACTGGAGTTTATTGGACCAATGATCGAAACACAATATATATATAATCCAACCGTGAACTTTACTGTAGCTATAAATACAGTTGTGATCCTTGTGATAGCCGGAGCCCTTGCCGGATTTTTTCCCGCTTGGCGTGCTGCCAGAATTAAACCAATAACCGCTTTAAGAGACGAATAATATGTTTAGTAGAGATCGCTGGAGTGAAATAATAGAGGCATTGACCTCAAATTGGTTTAGAACAATTCTTACTGCTTTCGGAGTACTTTGGGGGATCTTTATCCTTGTGATACTCCTTGCTGCAGGTAAGGGCCTGGAAAATGGCGTTAAACAGGGTTTTAGTGGAATAGCTACTAACACTATGTTTATGTGGACCCAGGTTGCTTCTAAGCCATATAAAGGAATGCCTAAAGGCAGGCGTTACAGTTTCGAAGTTGAAGATGTGACCGCTATTAAAGGTCAGGTTCCCGGGTTGCGGTTTGTATCTCCAAGGAATCAGCTGGGAGGTTTTGGAGGAGCTAACAACGTAGTTCGTGGATTGAATACAGGTGCTTTCAACGTGTATGGAGATTACCCTGAAATCATTCAACAGGAACCTATGGATATTACTTCCGGACGGTTTTTGAATTATTCAGATATAAATGAGAAAAGAAAGGTGGCCATTATAGGTAATGGAGTTCAATCTGCATTGTACGATATTAACGAAGATCCCCTTGGAACCTATATAAAAATCAATGGGGTTAATTTCATGGTCATAGGAACCTATAAAAAGAAGAGTCGTGGTGGAGATGCTGAAGAAGGTCAGAAAGAAATTTATGTTCCTTTTACTGCTTTCTCACAAGCTTTTAACCGAGGGAATAAAGTAGGCTGGATGGCTATTACCGCAAAAGATGGATACTCTATTACCAATTTAAAAGGAGATATTATAGAAATTATTAAAAGCCGCCACACCATTCATCCAGATGATGACCGCGCGGTGGGTAATTTTGATCTTTATCAGGAATTTTCCAAAGTAAACGGACTCTTTATTGCCCTGAAAGGAGTTGCTTATTTTGTGGGGGTTCTGGTGCTGCTTTCCGGGATCATCGGGATTAGTAATATCATGCTGATCGTAGTAAAAGAACGAACTAATGAAATTGGAGTACGGCGTGCCCTTGGGGCAACACCCTGGTCTATTAGAGGCCAGATCCTTATGGAATCCATTTTTCTAACCATTATTTCTGGTATGGCGGGAATTATCCTGGCCACGGCAGTGATCTGGCTGGTGAATTTTCAGCTTAGCCAGATGGATACTTCAGAAATGATGTTCCTAAATCCTTCGGTGAACCTGGGAGTAGTAATGGTCGCTTTATCAATTTTAATCATTTCCGGTTTACTGGCCGGATTGATCCCGGCGCAACAGGCCATAAAAGTGAAGCCTGTAGACGCCTTGAGAACTGAGTAATATTTAACGCTAATACAATCAAAAAATGAAAAAATTTGTAACCATCGGAATTTTAGTATTTATCGCCGTCACATTCGTCGGGGCATTATACTATTTATATCAGAAAAATCAGGAGGACCCGGTCGTATATCAGACTGAAGAGCCTTCTGAGCAAACCATCATTAAAAAGACCGTGGCCACTGGAAAGATCGTTCCTAAAGAAGAGGTTCTCATCAAACCGAATATTTCAGGAATCATAGATGAAATATATATTGAAGCAGGTGATCGCATCAAAGCCGGGGATCTTATCGCAAAGATAAGGGTGATCCCGAATGTATCGTCTTTACAAAGTGCGAAAGATGCCGTTGCTACAGCGAAGATCAATCTTGATAATGAGAAAAAGGTTTTTGAAAGACAGAAGGAACTTTATGATAAAGGTGTGATCTCTGCCAATGATTTTGATGCAGCTGAAGTTAGCTACAAAAGAGCTGAGCAGAATTACAAATCTGCACAACAGAATTATGAGATCGTAAGAACCGGTACTACCAGTGGGATTGGTAGCGCCGCCAATACCTTGATACGTTCTACCGTAGAAGGTATGGTGCTGGACGTACCTGTTAAAACCGGAAACCAGGTAATAGAAAGTAATAACTTCAACGATGGAACTACCATCGCTACCCTGGCAGATGTAAATGAAATGATCTTTGAAGGTAAAGTAGACGAAAGCGAAGTTGGAAAGATCAAGGAAGACCTTCCGCTGCAGGTTACCGTGGGAGCGATCGAAAATAAGACTTTCGATGCTGTGCTGGATTATATCGCTCCAAAAGGAGTTGAAGATAATGGAGCCATTCAATTCGAGATCAAGGGAACTCTTAATAAAGCCGATACTACTTTTATTCGTGCAGGCTTAAGTGCTAATGCTTCTATTATTCTTGCCCGTGCAGATGATGTGCTGGGTATTAAGGAAGCACTGGTTCAGTTTGACCCAGAAACCAAAGAACCATTTGTAGAGGTGATGACCGGTGACCAGGAATTCCAGAAGCAGCCGATTGAACTTGGCGTGAGCGACGGGATTAATGTTGAGGTAAAAAGCGGGGTGAAAATGGGAGATAAGATCAAGGTCTGGAACCAGATCAAACCTGCAATGAACATCGCTCAAAACTAGAAATTTTATTTAGTGTGTAACAACCTGCACATTTCACAGACATATCTTACAGAATTATATTATGAAGAATTTTTGCTTACTAGCCACACTATTGCTTTTTTCCAGCGTTCTTACTGCGCAGCAGAAGGAATGGACCCTGGAAGAATGCGTGAATTACGCGTTAGAAAATAACATCCAGGTAAAACAAACTGAGCTGGATGTCGAACTTTCAGACATAGAAAAACGCGATGCCATCGGAAATTTTATTCCGAATATAAACGCACAGGCGACCAATGCCTGGAACACGGGTTTAACTCAAAGTATTACCACAGGGATACTGGTAAATCAAACCGTTAGGAACTTTTCTGCGGGTGTAACTGCCGGGCTTACTCTTTTTGATGGTCTAAGAAACTTTAAACAGCTTCAAAGGGCGAAAATATCAAGACTTTCAAACCAATATTCATTGGATAAGATGAGGGATGATATCACCCTTTTTGTAGCAGATGCTTACCTGCAGGTTCTATTCAATAAGCAGAACCTGGAAGTATTAAAAGCTCAAAACCAGATCACTCAGGAACAATTGGGAAGAACCCAGGATCTTGTAGATGCCGGTGTCTTGCCAGAAGGGGACCTTCTTGAAATAAGAGCGACCATGGCAGATGAAAAACAAAGAATGATCCTTGCCGAAAACCAGATCCAGATTTCTTTGATCAGCCTAGCTCAAACATTAGCGATCAAGGATTATCAGAATTTCGATATCGTAGACAGGGATTATGATATCTTCGGAAATGAGATCCTTGCAAATTCGGTTTATGATGTGATCGAAAAGGCGAAAGAAGAACGTTCTGAGATCAAAATAGCCGAAGCAAATATGGAATTGGCTGAAAAGGATGTTGAAATCTCAAGAGGAGCATACCTACCTACGCTGAACGCATTCTTTAATTATAATACCAGGGAAACAGGGCAGGATAGAATTATAGGTTCTGAAGTTGATCCTAATAACCCAACCCGTACCATTGGATTTGTAGAAGGTACCAATCAACAGGTGTTAACGGGAAATACGATCCCGGTTTTGGGGTCAGCTCGTCCATTCTTTGATCAGTTATATATCAACGACGGTATTACTTATGGTTTCCAGTTAAACGTGCCGATCCTGAATGGTTTCGCCACAAGAAACCAAGTTCGTAGAAATGAAGTGAACGTTAAACGTGCCGAATATCAATTAGAGCAGGCAGAGCTTGATCTGGAAGCAAATGTATACCAGGCGTATACAGATGCTAACGGAGCTTTTGAAGCTTACGAAGCCGCTTTGGTTGCTTCAGAAGCCCAGGCGAAAGCTTTTGAATACGCTACAGAGCGCTATGATGTTGGCCTGACGAATGCTTTCGATTTTAGCCAGGCTAAGATCAGATATGAAAATACGCAAAGAGAAGCTCTAAGAGCTAAATATGATTATATTTTCAAACTAAAAGTAGTTGAACTATATTTTGGAATTCCGGTAAGGGATTTAAAATTCTAATTAAATGAAAAAAAAGACACTATTCATCATCATTGGGGTGATCGTATCCTTGGTTGTATTATTGGTAATAGGTAAAAAAGCAGGTTGGTTTGGTAGCTCGGCGAATGTAAAGAATGTTGAGATCACCAAGGTTGAACCTATAAATATTACTGAAACTGTTTCAGCCACCGGAAAAATTCAACCCGAAGTTGAGGTAAAGCTTTCTTCTGAAGTTTCCGGGGAGATCATAGAACTTCCCGTAGTGGAAGGACAGGCGGTACAGAAAGGTGATCTTTTGGTTAGAATTAATCCTGATATTTACCAGTCAAGCCTGCAAAGAGTGAGAGCAGGTTACCAGAATTCTAAAGCTAATTATGCCCAGACCCAGGCGAATCTAAAACAAGCTGAGGCAGATTATAACAGAAATAAAAAGCTTTTTGAAAAAGGAGTGATCTCTAAGGCCGAATGGGATGGGATCGTTTCTAATTACGAAATGGCCGAGGCAAACAAGGAATCTGCTTATTTCAGCATGCAGAGTAGTGCCGCGACCGTGACCGAGGCACAGGATAACCTTGCCCGTACCAATATCTATGCTCCTATGACTGGGACCATTTCTAAATTAGATGCCGAGCTGGGAGAAAGGGTAGTGGGAACCCAGCAAATGGCAGGTACTGAAATTCTTCGTGTTGCCAACCTTGATAACATGGAAGTTGAGGTAGATGTAAATGAAAATGATATCGTGAAGGTATCGGTAGGTGATTCTACCATTGTTGAGGTTGATGCCTATTTAGGTAAGGAGTTTAAGGGTATCGTAACTGAAATTTCAAATACAGCAGATAATACACTAACTACAGACCAGGTTACCAATTTCAAAGTAAAGGTGAGGATCCTTAAAGAATCCTATGCAGATCTTATGGAAGGGAAACCGGAGAATTATTCCCCCTTCAGACCTGGAATGACGGCTACTGTAGATATTATTACTAATAAAAGAATGAACGTTATCGGGGTACCGATTAGTTCAATTGTAATTAAAAGCGATACGACTTCAACCAAAAAACCTTTTGAAATTAAGCAGGAGGACGAAAGTGAAGAAAAGTTTGAATGTGTATTTGTAAAAGATGGTAAAAAAGCTAAACTTCGCGTTGTGGAAACCGGTATACAGGATGATTCGCATATCGAGATCACCAAAGGTCTTGCAGATGGCGATGTTGTGATCACCGGGCCATACAGTACCGTAACCAAAAGCCTTGATTCTGGAGACGAGATAGAGGTTAAGGAAGAAGGTAAAGAGGAAAAGGAAACTGAATAAATTTAGGCGATTTGGCACTTATCTTATGTCTTGAAACTGCGACCACAAATTGTTCTGTGGGTTTAGCTAAGGATGGTAAACTGTTGTTTTTAAAAGAAGATAACAGCAAGAACTATTCTCATGCAGAAAAACTTCATGTTTTTATTAATGAAGTTTTGCAGGAAGCTGGTGTTACCACCAAAGATTTGGATGCAATTGCCATAAGCAAAGGGCCGGGCTCCTATACAGGGTTACGAATTGGGGTTTCATCTGCTAAGGGGCTCTGCTACTCACTGGATCTTCCTCTAATCTCAGTGCCAACTCTTGATCTTCTAGCCGCAAAACTTAAAGCTGAAAATGGAATAATAATTTCCATGCTGGATGCCAGGAGGATGGAAGTATATTCTGCAGTTTATAATTCAAATCTGGAGCAGGTAAGGGATACTCAGGCTGAGATCCTGGATGAATCTGCCTTTGTTGAATACCTGGAGAAATCTAAAGTTCATTTTATAGGAAACGGGGTAGCGAAATTTGAAGAAATCTGCAAACATCCAAATGCCGTTTTCCATACTCAGCAATATCCTTCAGCTAAAGAAATGGCTGAAATAGCCGAATTAAAACATCAAAAAAGCGACACCGAAGATGTCGCTTACTTTGAGCCTTATTACTTAAAAGACTTTATAGCCGGTTAGCAAACTATTCAGATTGCTTTTCCCTAACTGTACCTTTCATTTTTGTTTGATCATATAAGTAAACATCTCTTTGAGGATAAGGAATGGTCATTCCTGCTTCTTCCAGTCTTATTTTACCTTCCTCGATCATATACCAGTGCAGATCCCAGAAATTCGCCAATTCAGCAAAATATCTTACAGAGAAATTTACCGAGCTGTCACCAAGTGAATGCACTATGATTTGTGGTGCAGGGTCTTTCAAAACATTTTCCTGTTCCATTACCATATTAGTAAGTACTTCTTTCGCTTTCTTAATATCGTCATCATAGGAGATTCCAAAAGTGAGGTTTTCTTTTCTGGTATTGTTATAGCTGTAGTTAGTGATATTATCATTGCTTAACTGACCGTTAGGAACAACAACTCGCTGGTTTCCGAAAGTATCTATTTTAGTATAGAACAAAGAGATCTCTACCACGCTACCAGAAACTCCCTGCGCTTCGATCCAATCACCTACTTTAAAAGGTTTAAGGACAATGATAAGCACACCTCCTGCTAAATTGGAGAGAGATCCCTGCAGTGCAAGACCAATAGCCAAACCTGCGGCACCAATTGCGGCCACAAGGGAAGCACTTTCAACACCTAGCTGTGTAATAACCAGAACAAATAAGATGATCTTTAAGCCCCAGCTTGCTGCGTTCAAGGTGAATTTTTCCAGGGTAGGATCGTAATCCTTCTTGTCGAATAATTTTCTAAGGTATCCTACGATGAGTTTTATAACCCATAATCCTACAAGTAGTAAAACAATAGCACCAACAAGTGTAGGTAAGTAATCTATGAATTTACCTGCATACTCCTTAGCGATATCGCTATAATCATTTAGCTTTTCCATATTTTGTGTTAGTTAATTATAAAGCCTCTATTCTAAAAAAATAGAGCTTATTTCTTGTTTAATTTATGTTAAACTTCCGAAATCAGTTGTGTAGCCTCGGTTTCTGATTCTACCGGAAGCTGGCAACTACCTTCTTTACAAATATAAATGAGATCTTTTCCTTTTACTAACCGGTCTTTTAAAAGCGCCAGGTCTGTATCTTTATTCGTTGCCGCGAGAACCGTATTGGGGAGATATTTTTGCTGGAAATACGAAGCTTTATTTCTGAAATTTTCCCCGGTTATCGCAATTTCATAGAACGGATAACAGAAATTCATCATCAGGTTTAACCAGTTGGAATGAGATTGGGGATATTCAGGGATCTTATCTGTGATATTCTGAAGCATCTTTTCTGCCCTATCGATATAACTGGTTTTACCAATTAGTTTACCATACCTAAAAAGGTTTTTCGCCATTTCTGAATTCGAAGCCGGGATGACATTATCACTGATCTCGATGGTCTTAGTAACCAAGGGCCGGTCTTTTACCGAAGTAAAAAAGTATAGTTCGGAAGCTTCATCATAAAAATCCTGATCAACTATTTCAATTAGCTCCTCAGACTTTTGCAGGTATTTTGGGTCGAAAGTAGATTCATAAAGGTCCAAAAAGGCAGATATCATGAAGGCGTAATCTTCCAGATAGGCATTGATGCTGCTTTTCCCATTTTTATAACTATGGTATAAACGACCGTTCTTTTGAAATTGCTGATTCGAAATAAAATCAGCATTTTTTTCAGCTGTCACTAGGTAATCCTCATTTCCAAAAGCTTTATATGCTTGGTAATATCCGCTTATCATCATCGCATTCCATGAGGTCAGCGACTTATCGTCGAGGCCAGGTTTTTCCCTTTTAGCTTTCTGTACTCTGAGTTTCTTATGGCATTCCTTGATGCTGCTTTTCAGTTCATCTAACGATATGTTGAATTCTGTGGCGATGGTATCGAGCTCTTTGGTCCTGATTAGAACATAATTTTTCTCCTCCCATTTTCCGTAGTTATTGATATTGTAATATTCAGAAAATAGGGGGAAATCATCTCCAAGGATTTCCTGTAATTGGTCTTTGGTCCAGACGTAATATGCTCCCTCTTCCTTTATTCCTTTTTCATTCAGACTGTCTGCATCAAGGGCTGAGTAAAATGCATAGGAAGAGTCCGTCATTTCATTTGCTATGAATTTAAGAGTGTCTACAACCACTTCTTTATACCATTCATTCCGGGTGATCTTATAAGCCTTAGAATATAAACTAACAAGTTGGGCATTATCATAAAGCATCTTTTCAAAATGAGGTACATGCCATCTTTCGTCTACAGAATATCTTGAAAATCCGCCTTCGATTGGATCATAGACCCCACCCCAGGAGATCTTGTTCAAAGTTAAAATACAATGATCCATTAGCTCTTTATCTGAATTCTGATGAGCATATCTCATTAGGAACTCGAAGTTATTCGGCATCATGAATTTTGGAGATCTCTGGTAACCTCCATTTTTAGGATCAAAGGAGCGTTTCCATTTTTCGATGACCGGGAGAAAAAAGTCCCGATGAAATCCATGAAAGTCCTGGTTAGGTTCAACTATCTGGATCTGCTTCAAGCCATTTTCGAGTTTTTCGGCATATTCCACAAGCTTCTCCGGTTGTGTCTCGTAAAGGTGGGCGATCTGTTTTAAGGCATCTTTCCATTGTTCCTTCCTGAAGTACGTGCCTCCCCAAACCGGCCGGCCATCTGGTAAAGCAACCACGTTCATGGGCCAGCCCCCGGCTCCCGTCATCACCTGTACAGCATTCATATAGACCTGGTCTATATCTGGTCTTTCTTCCCGGTCTACCTTAATACATATATAATTCGAATTCATCACCCCGGCGACTTCTTCATCTTCAAAACTTTCATGCTCCATCACATGACACCAGTGGCAGGCAGAGTAGCCAACACTAATCAACAACAGTTTGTTCTCTTCCTGAGCCTTTTCCAGGGCAGTATCATTCCAGGCCTTCCAGTTCACGGGATTATGAGCATGCTGCAGCAGGTAAGGACTGCTCTCATTTATAAGGTCATTGGTATATTCAGCCGATTTTTGATCCATAAGCAATTTTAAGAATTAAAGGTATTGAGGAAAGAGGCCAAAAACCAGCCTAAAACCCTAAAATTAGTATAATATCAAAGTAATCTGAAATGCGTTTTGTATTATTAATCTTTTAATAACTTTAAAGCTCAGCCAGTTAATTAAAAAAACAACAATTTTAACGGTTGATAATTGACCTGTTTATGGAAGATATTTACATCGTAATGCTCGTGGCACTTTTTGCCCTTGCGATCACAGATTTAGTTGTTGGAGTAAGTAATGACGCTATCAATTTTCTGAATTCTGCTATCGGTTCAAAAGCAGTTTCCATGCGAACCATCATGATAGTTGCAAGTATTGGGGTGGCAGTTGGAGCGATATTTTCCAGTGGGTTAATGGAAGTTGCCCGAAAGGGTATTTTTTTACCGGGCGAATTTTACTTCGAAGAGATCATGATCATCTTCATGGCAGTTATGATCACCGATGTACTCTTATTAGATTTCTTCAATTCTTTAGGCTTGCCAACTTCAACTACCGTTTCCATAGTTTTTGAATTGCTTGGTGCTGCCGTTTGTATGGCCGCGATTAAAATTTATACCCAGGGAGATGGCAATCTTTCTGCTCTTACCAATTATATAAATACAGCAAAAGCGACCGAGATCATTGTAGGTATTCTTATGGCTGTGGTGATCGCTTTTCTCGTGGGCGCGATCGTGCAATATATTTCCCGTCTTGTATTCTCCTTTCAGTTCGAAAGAAAAATGAAATATGTAGGTTCTATTTTTGGAGGGCTTTCTCTTACCGCGATCCTTTATTTTATTCTCATAAAGGGGATGAAGAGTGTGCCTTATATCTCCCAGGAGACCATGGATTATGTGAACACACATACGGTCATTATCGTTCTAATAGGTCTGGTTTTATTTACGGGAATTTCTCAATTTCTAATGAGCGTTTTAAAGATCAATATCCTTAGAACCATTATTATCATAGGTACCTTTGCTTTAGCTCTGGCTTTCGCCGGAAATGACCTGGTGAACTTCATAGGAGTTCCTATTGCCGCCTGGCAGTCTTTCGAACTCTGGCAAACGGCTAATACAGCTACCGGAGTTTTGCCATCAGAATTTTCCATGACCGGTCTTTCCGGAAGCGTGCCAACGCCAGAAATTCTTCTTATCGCGGCTGGAGCGGTGATGGTAATTACGCTTTGGTTTTCCAGTAAGGCAAGATCGGTGGTAGATACCGGGATCAATCTTTCCAGGCAAGGAGATGCGGTAGAAAGATTTGAACCTAACTGGTTATCCCGTGGAATTGTAAGATATTCAGTTCTTTTTGGAAATGCCGTAACTACGGTACTTCCAGAAAGAATGCGGAGTAAGATCGAAAACAAATTCGATAAACCTTCAGCGCATTCCAGAAGCAAAAGATTTGATGCTCCCGCCTTCGACATGGTAAGGGCTTCAGTAAACCTGGTGGTGGCGAGTGTATTGATCTCTATTGGTACCAACATGAAGCTTCCACTTTCTACAACTTACGTGACTTTTATGGTAGCGATGGGTACTTCACTGGCAGACAGAGCCTGGGATAGAGAAAGTGCTGTTTACAGGGTTGCCGGTGTTCTTAATGTAATTGGCGGTTGGTTTGTAACCGCAATCGTTGCCTTCACTGCCGCCGCGATCTTTGCCAGTATCATTTATTTTGGAGGAACCATTGCCCTGGCAGTTCTAATCATCGTTGCTCTTGTTCTGGTAGTGAGAAGCGGAATCCTGCATTCCAGAAAGGCGAAAGAAGAGAAGACCAGGAAGAAGTTTAAAAAGAGTGATATCATCACGATTAACGAGATAACTTCAGAAACCTCTGAAAATATTTCCAATGTGATTGGAGGTATTAATAAGATGTACTCCAGGACCGTAGATCAACTAGGTTATTATGACCTGAGCAAACTCAAGAAGAATTATAAGAGGATAGAAAAACTGGAGACAGAGGTAGATGAATTAAAAGATAATATCTTCTATTTCATTAAATCGCTGGATGAAGATTCGGTAGAAGCGAGCAAATTCTATATACTTACGCTGGACCATTTACAGGATATGGTGCAGTCTATTGGTTTTATTACCAGGAACAGTTATAACCACGTGCATAACAACCACAAGAATCTTAAATTCAATCAAATTCGGGATCTTAAAAAGGTAGATGACAAGATGCAGATCCTGTTTGATGAGATCACCGAAACCTTCGATAATCATGAGTTTGGGAATATAGATAATCTTCTTAGCGAGAAGCAGGATCTTATGGAATATGTAAGTGATCTTATTCAAAAACAGATACAAAGGATCCGGACTTCAGAATCGAGCCCTAAGAATACAAAATTATATTTTGGAATACTGTTGGAAACAAAAGACCTTATTGGTTCAACAATGAGTCTGCTGCAGCTTTTCCAGGAATTCTATAACGAAGCGAAAACCACGACTTATTAGGAATAAAAAAATCCCTTTTAAAAAGGGATTTTTTTATTCTTGGATTTTTTGTCAGTCTTAGCCGTTAACAGCCTCCACATATTCTACTTTTCCTCTTAACATGTCCCTAAGCATGGTTTCAATCCCACTTTTTAAGGTCATGGTAGAAGATGGGCAACCACTGCAGGCTCCCTGTAGTATAACCTTTACGGTTTTATTTTCTTCATTATAGCTGTCAAAAAGGATGTTACCACCATCACTGGCTACAGCCGGTTTGATGTATTCATCAAGGATAGCCACGATCTGTTGTGAGGTGTCATCCATATTCTCGAAATCTACCTTCTTGGTTTCGGCGATCTCTGCATTAGCAGATTTTGAAGTTTCAACACTTTCCTTGGTAAGAACTTCGTTTCCTTCTTCCAGGTAATTCCTGATAAATTCACGTAATTCCATAGTGATCTCTTCCCATCCAGCTACATCGTATTTCTGTATAGAAACATAATTCTCGTCTATAAATACCTCTTTCACAAAAGGGAAATGGAAAAGTTTCTGAACCAGGGGAGCATCTTTAGCGTCATCAATATTTTTGAATTCAGCTGCATGCAGAACCAGTTTCTTATTGGCAACGAATTTCATTACCGCAGGGTTCGGTGTGCTTTCCGCGTAAACAGTAACCGGTACTTTTCCCGATTGAGCTTTGGTTTCTTTTATAACTTCACCGCCTTTGTTTAGGTAGGTTTTGATCTGTTCGGCAACTTCTTCCTGTACATCTGCCCAGTCAACAATATCATATTTTTCTATCGCTATGAAATTCTGAGCGATATAAACCGTTTTAACAAACGGAAGATAGAACAATTGCTGGGCAAGGGGAGATTTCGCCGCTTCATCTATGTTTTTGAATTCATAGTTTTCGTGACGGGTCAGGAATTTATCAGCTTCAAATTTTACAATTGACGCCGTAGTTGTTGGAACAATATTTATAGTGAAATCTTTCATCTCAAAATTTTTGGCAAAAATACTAAAGAAAATCAAGGTAATACATATATTTACAGCCTTTATGACTAGTTCTAAACATTTAAATCCTTGCTTTAATTTTCATTTTTTCAGGTTAAAGTATATTTTGTTTTTAGTGTCGATATTATTTTTTAATAATTCTGCATTAAAGGCTCAGGAGGTCATTCCAACCTATTCAGACTATCTTACCGACAATCTTTACTTGCTTCATCCTTCAATGGCAGGAGCTTCAAATTATGACCAGATTCGGCTAACCGGAAGACTCCAGTGGTTCGACGTGGAGGATGCTCCTAACTTACAAACCCTTTCATACAATACCCGGGTAGGGCAGAAGATAGGTTTGGGCGGAATTGCTTTTAGAGATGAGAACGGAAATTATTCCAAGACCGGAGCTTACGCGACCTTCGCTTATCACCTAATGTTTTCAAGAAGTACTGCAGATCTCAATCAGTTATCATTCGGTTTGAGCATAGGAGCTATTCAGCACAGGCTTGACACTAGCGGGTTTACGGAATTTGATCCTTTATTGGGGGACAGCAATACCGATATCTTCGGAAACATGGATTTCGGGATCTCTTATTACGTAAGTGATCTATATTTCCATTTTGCTGTGAAAAATATTCTCCTGGTAAATCGTGAATTATTTTATTCAGATGCTGTGCCCAGTAATATGAGAAAGTATCTTTTCTCCGCAGGTTATGTATTTTCCTTGAATCCAAACGATCCATGGAGCTTTGAGCCTTCTATTTTATTCCAGGCAAGGGAAGCTACCAGTGAAATGGCTATAGATGGAAATGTGAAAGCCTATTATGAACTTGAAGATGGTAATAGTATTTGGGGAGGTTTGTCTTACAGGAATAGTTTTGAGAGTTCTGAGTTCACTACAGGTGGGGAAGAGGTAAATCGCCAGCAATTAAGATATATTACCCCATTCATCGGGGTAAATTATAAGAAATTTGTTTTAGGATATACCTATAGCTACCAGCTGAATTCACTGGTTCTGAGTAATGGTGGTTTCCACCAGATAACCCTAGGATATAATTTTGGGGAAAGCAGGGAACGTTACGACTGTAAATGTCCTGCCATTAATAACTAAAAGTCCAGTCTGGAAACTTTATAGTTGTTTTCTTTAGCGCTAATTATTCCCGACAATACTTCAGGATCTATATTACTGTAAAACTCCGGGATTTGGTAATTCCCTTCATTTGTATTTAATAATCCATTTTCCTGCAGTATAGCTTTGGTTTGCCTCGCTACGGCTTCTCCAGAATCTATGATCTTTACATTCTCTGGTAGGATCTTTTTTAATAAAGGAATCAGGTAGGGGTAATGACTGCAGCCAAGCACGAGATAATCTATCTCGGCAGATAGCATTGGTTTCAATAATTGCTTCACCAGGGTTTCGGCTTCTTCAGAATCTTTTTTCCCACTTTCAATCAATTCTACCAGTCCGTTTCCTTCAACTTCAATGACATTGATGTCACGCGCATAAATTTCTGAAGTCTGGGTAAAAAGTTCACTTGTAAGAGTACCTCTGGTGGCAAGAATCCCTATTGCCTTATTGGTGCTTTTGAGTGCAGCAGGTTTTATGGCGGGCTCAATCCCTATAAAAGGGACCTTATAAGACGATCGCAGCACTTTTATCGCATTTGTGGTAGCAGTGTTGCAGGCAACCACGATGATCTTACAATTCATCGCTAAGAGCTTTTCAGTATTCTTTATGGAAAGCCCGATGATCTCCTCCTGAGTTTTTATTCCGTAAGGAGCATTTTTACTATCAGATAAGTAAATGGTTTTCTCATTAGGTAATAACTGGTGGATCTCTTTCCAAATAGAGGTGCCGCCAACACCCGAATCAAAAATGCCAATAGGTCTGGGATCGTTCATATAGGTGTAAAAATAAAAACTGCGTACAAATATGTACGCAGTTTTCTAAATTTATTGATAAAAGGAATCAATTACATTCCTAATTCTTTCTTTACGTCTGGCATAAGGTTGTACCCATCAGCTAGAAGAACCCCTGTTCCTGTAGTAGAGTCAAGAACATAGTCATATCCTTTTGCTCTTGCTACCTTCTGGATCGCAGTACGAACTTTTTCAAGGATTGGCTTAAGAAGGTCAGTTTCTTTCTTTTGAAGATCCTGTCTTGCTTTAGCGCTGTGTTCCTGAATTCTTCTTTGTGCAGCCTGTAATTCTGTAGCACGCTTCTGGTTCTCTTCTTCAGACTTTGTATTAGCTTCTGCTTCGTAACGTTGCATAGTGCTTTGAGCCTCAGATAACATATCTTTTATTTCTGCATCATAAGTCTTTTCAAGTTTTTGAAGCTGATCCATCGCGCTTTTATACTCTGGAAGATCCTGTACTAGCTCCTGAGTAGCAATATGGGCAACTTTAGACTGTGCATTTGTAAAAGCAGTAGCGCCAATCGTCAAAGCTAAAGCTATAAAAAGTGTTCTGAATTGTTTCATTGTAATCGTCGTTAAGTTTAATTTAAGGTTAAAAATTTAATTTATTGTATCGTTCTTTTTCTCTCTTGCTTTAAGGATGGAGTCTCTTTTTCTTTCTCTTTCTGCGAGAATTTTAGCTCTCCGCTCCTCAAATTCTTTTTGTCTTGCGGCCTTTAAAGAATCTCTTTCTCTTTTTTTGGCCTCTATAAATTCTTCTCGTTCTGATTTGCGCTGTTCCACCAATTCTTCTCTTTTGGTGATCTCAGCATCCTGCTCTACAGTACGGTCTTCTGCTTTTTCAAGTTCTTTGATCTCATCTTTTGTTTCCAGCTGCTCACGATTAGCGGTTCTTTTAATGGTTCTAAGAACACTTTCGCTAACATCGTATTGCTTATCTGCATATATCATTCCAATATCTGCAGTTCTGTCAAAAACAAAATCAAGGTTTCTGGTTTCAGCGATCTGCTGTACGGCAGTGAACACTTGATCCTGGATTGGCCTAACCAGTTGTTTCTTCTGGATCATATAATCACCATTCGGGCCAAACCTGTTTTGTTGATATTCCATAGCCTGTTGTTCCATATAGGCTATTTCACTTTCTCTTTCTTCGATGAGTTCCTTAGTAAGCAAAGCTCTTTCATTGTCCAGCCTGGTCTTCATGTCTTCAACCTTGCGCAATCTTGCTTCAGCTTCAACTTTCCATTCCTGAACCCTGTTGTCTAATTGTCTTGATGCTTCCTGATATTCCGGAACATTTTCAAGAATATATTCCATGTCGATGTAACCAAGTCTAATGGTTTTTTGCGCCGTGACCGATGTAAGGCCGAAGGCTGCAATCGCTAAAATGGTAAATACTCTTTTTTTCATCTAGATCGAATATAGAAAATATCATGCCAAATTAAAATTGCTGGCCAATGATAAAATGTGTTTCCCATCCATTTGGACCTGGTTGACCAACAATTTCGTCAAATCCATATCCAAAGTCAATACCTAATAACCCGAAGGTTGGCATAAAGATTCTTAGTCCAACTCCCGCAGATCTATTTAATTGAAACGGATTATAGTCTCTAAAATTGTCATAGGTAGCACCGGCCTCTAAAAACGATAGGGCATAAATCGATGCAGCAGGCTTCAAAGTAATTGGGAATCTTAACTCCAGTGAATATTTGTTATAGATAGTAGCACCATCATCTCTATCATCTGCAGGTCTGTCTATTGGTACTACAGATTGGTTTGGATAACCTCTTAACTGTATGGTTTCTCTACCATCAAGGCTAAATGCTCCAAGACCGTCTCCACCAAGATAGTATCTTTCAAATGGAGGCACACCTCTTTCGTTGTTGTAAGCTCCAAGGAAACCGTATTCAGCATGCGTTCTTAAAACAAGGTTGCTACTTGGGCCAAAGCTGAAAAGGTTGGTATACCAGGTTCCGGCGAATTTGATCTTATAGAATTCAAGCCAGTTATATTTCTTCTGGTCTACTTTTTCCTGATCTGGAACCGAGTTTTCAGGAGTTACCCTGTTACCCTGCTGGTCTATAAGATTTCCGTTATCATCTCTTAACTGATACTCATCCTGGTTCTCCAGATCTCCGTAATCTACTCCATTCCATAAGGAGTAAGGTGGAGTTAGTTTAGCGGTAAAGGCGAATTTAGAACCTCCGGTTGGGAAGATCGGGTTTACCCTTGTGTTGTCTCTGGTAATTCCTAATTGGTAATACAGGTTGTTTGAATGCCCATCACCAAATGTAAATAACCCGGTGTTGTAATTATTAAGGTCGTATCTCTGGAAACCTACCACGTTAGAAACAGTTACATACTGGTCTGGTGCGGTTAGCCTTTTTGCTAGTCCAACACTTACTCCAAGTATATCAAAGCTTCTGGATTTATCAGCTTCTCTTTCCACATAATCATACAGGAATTGTCTTGTATAGCTAAATGAAGTTGAAAGACTTACCGGTCTTTTACCTCCTAACCATGGCTCTCTAAAGGAAAGGCTATAGGTCTGGTAGAAAGTACTGGCCTGTGCTCTTAATGATAGCGTTTGACCATCTCCCATTGGGATTGGTCTGTAAGCATCTTTGTCGAATAATCCCTGAATAGAGAAGTTGTTGAACGATAGACCAAGGGTTCCAATGAAACCACCACCACCGTAACCTCCCTGAAGTTCGATTTGGCTGGCTCCTGCTTCTACCACCTGGTATTCCAAACTTAAAGTACCTTCTCTAGGATCTGGATCTACGAATTCAGGATTTAACTGCTCCGCATCAAAGAAACCTAAGGCACCAAGTTCACGAACCGTTGCTACTACAGCTTCCTGGCTGTATTTTTGTCCCGGTTTGGTTCTTAGTTCACGGTAAATAACGTGATCTTTTGTTTTGTCGTTTCCGGTTACTCTAATTTCATCGAAATAAGCCTCTTTACCTTCAACGATCCTGATCTCAAAATCGATAGTATCGTTGTAAACGTTGGTTTCTACAAGGTCGATATTAGAGAATAAGTATCCGTTGTTCTGATATTCGTTAGCGATAGAAGTTTTATTAGGCTCTCTTCCCTGAACTCTTTCATCCAGAAGAACACCATTATATACATCACCTTTCTTAACTCCTAAGAACCGGTTAAGCTGAGAGTCTGTATAAGCACTGTTTCCAAGAAAATCTATTTCCCCAATATAGTATTGGTTTCCTTCTTCGATGTTTAATTGAAGCGCGATATTTTCCTCGTCCTTTTTGATAAGGGTGTCTGAAGTTATTCGGGCATCTCTGAAACCTTCTTCTTTGTATTTGTCTATAATAGATTCTTTGTCTGCCTGGTAATCATTTCTTACGAACTTAGAACGCTTCCAGAACCTGAAAAGGTTCTTTTGCTTGGTGTTCTTCATGTTACGCTTAAGCTTGGCATCAGATAATTCTTCGTTTCCTACGAATTCTATATCTGAGATCTTTACCCTGTCGCCTTGCTTGATATCTACTACCATGTTCACCTTATTAGTACTGGCAGTATCTGAAACCTCAGAAGTTCTAATGTCTACTTTGGCGTTGAAGTATCCTTCTTTTTTGTATTTGTTTTCTATGTAGTTTTTGGAAGTAGTGATGAGGTTTTCTGTGACCTTAATACCTGGTTTTAGGTTGTTTTCATCTATAAGATCTTCTCTTTCGCTTTTCTTTTTGATTCCAGAGAAACTTACATTATTTAAAACAGGTACTTCCTGGATCTCCAGTTCGAGATCGGCAACATTACCTTCTACATTGGTGATATAAAAGTTGATATCACTAAACAGGTCCAGTTTCCAAAGTTTGTTGATCACATCCCTTAATTTCTCTCCGGGAATATAGATCTCCTCACCCTCTTTTAAACCGGTATAGGCAATCACCGTTTGTTCGTTATAAGTGGTGGTTCCGGTGACTTTTATATCTCCAATAGTATATTTTTTAGAATCTCCAAGGGGTAGGTCCTGTGCTTTGGCAGCTATACTGAATATGAAAAAAAATGCAAAAAGCGTAAATATCTTTTTCGTCATGAATGCACTAACTGAGTTGCTCACTTGTTTTTCCAAATCTTCTTTCTCTGTTTTGATAGTTGTATATGGCTTCAAAAAGGTCCTCTCTTCTATAGTCTGGCCATAAGATTTTCGTAAAATACAATTCGGCATAAGCAATCTGCCATAATAGGAAGTTGCTAATGCGCTGTTCACCACTAGTGCGGATCAAAAGATCTACATCTGGTAAATTTCGGGTGTAAAGATGCTCATTTATAACGGATTCATCAACTGCATCAAGGGTTAATTCATCACTTTTTACTTTTGCAGCGATCTGAGTGATGCAATTCGTGATTTCCTCCCTGCTACCGTAGCTTAAAGCGAGGGTTAGGGTCATGCGCTTGTTGCCAGATGTTTTTTCAATAACATCTAACAATTCTTTTTTTGCTTTCGTGGGTAAATTGGAAATGTTTCCTATAGAATTTAGCTTGATCTCATTATCCTGCAGGGTTTTCATTTCTTTTTTCAAAGAGGAAACCAGGAGTTTCATCAGGGTATCTACCTCTAATTTGGGTCGATTCCAGTTTTCCGTAGAAAAGGCATAAAGAGTAAGATTTTTCACTCCAATTTCAGCGCAGCCTTCAACAATATCCCTAACCGCTTTTGTGCCTTCTTTATGCCCAGAAGCTCTCAGGAAACCTTTTTGTTTAGCCCAGCGACCATTACCATCCATAATAATGGCAATGTGCTCAGGTAATTTATCAAGGTTTAAATTGTCTTTATAATTCATTTAAAAGCAATAACATGGCTTTCGGCCAAAGGTAAATGTGAACGTTATGCCGGTAAATACATACCAGTCATTAGTATTTCTATTTCCAAACTCGGCGGAGGGTTCTCTGCGCCCCAGGTACTCTTCTGGCCAGCTGCCATCCAGGTTGTCTGTAAGCGTGTACCTTGCCCCAATTTCGAATGCACCTATGATATGCTCGGTGACCGCCTCTTTGTATCCCATAACCATAGGTATGGCAAATTCAAAGTTAGACCCTTCATTCACCAGGTTGTTGGCTCTTCCGTTCTTTAACCAAACGTGGTCTGCCCTGAAATAGGTAATACCGGTGTAAAGATACGGCGTACTTTGGGGTAATGGGTCGGTAAGATCAAAATCCCAGAAATTGAATTCCAATCCTAAAGAAGCTTCGGCGATGGTGTTTTCAAAAGAGTAGCCTCGCTGTTGCCTTCTGGTGTCTGAAGATTTTGTGTCATCTGCAGCGATCTCTGCATATAGCAAGGTTAATCTTAAAGCATGCCTGCTGCTTCGATTCCATTTTGCGATCAAACCTCCTACCGGTGTATTTGGCAGAATATAATTAGTTCGACCCACATCACCAATAAAATTTGCACCTCCGGCAAAAACTCCAACCTCGACTTCTTGCGAGTATGTGGTTATTGTAAAAAATGCCATCACTACAAATGCGATAAGGTACCTCATAGGTTTTCAAAAGTTTGCAAATATAACAATTCTGTTTGCTCTGCAATAATTTGAGCAGATTTGTGCATAATAATAAACAGTTTTTGAAAGTATTTATTGCTCAGTTCCGCTTGTCTTCACCCCAAAGCAATTTTTTTCGAAGAGTATTTAAAAAACTATCTTCTCTTAATTCAACAAAATTAATCGTGTAGGGTGCTTTTGTAATAATGATCTCGGTATCGTTTTCTAAGGTGGCAATTCTCGAGTCCATCGATACCAAATGTGTGTTCTCGCGACCGGAAACTTTTAACTTGATCCTGGTGTGATCTTTAATTACCAGAGGCCTGGCATTAAGGTTGTGCGGTGCGATAGGTGTAATTACTATGGAGTCTGCATCTGGTGTGATCACAGGACCTCCACAGCTAAGCGAATAGCCGGTGGAACCGGTAGGGGTAGAAATTATAAGGCCATCGGCCCAGTAAGATGTTAAAAATTGATCGTCCAGCCAGGTGTCTACCGTGATCATGGAAGTGGTGTTTTTTCTGCTCACGGCAATCTCATTGAGCGCGATATGTGAAAAAACCGGATCAAAATTTTTCGGATTTGTTTCGATAGTTAGAACAGATCTGGGAGATAAAGTGAATTTCTTTTCCAGTATTTCGTCCAGGGTACTTTCTATCTGTTCTTTCTGGATTGTGGCAAGAAAGCCAAGTCTACCTGTATTGATGCCGACAATAGGGATATCAAGGTTTCGGATATAATTAATGGATTTAAGAATGGTCCCGTCACCTCCTATACAGAAAAATAGGTCGTACGAATTATCCAGCTCTTCAAAGGCACTAAAGTGGTCGTAGTCTTTTTCAATGCTATTATTGCTGTGGATTAATTTCAGGAAATCTTCTTCGATTAAAACTTCAATATTTTTCTGATCTAAAAGTTCCAGAAGCTGGCCTATGTATTTTGCAGCATTGGTATGATAAAACTGACCGTAAATGCCTATTTTCATAAATTATATGTTCAGGTATTTGTCAAGGTATTGTGAGCGATCCTTGAGATTTTTATTGAAGGTGTCTTCCTGATGTTCAGAAATAATAAGGTAGCCGTATCTCCTAAAGGCCTGGATGATCTCGTTCATTCCAGACGGAGTAACTTTAACTGTGATCTCGGCCATGTCATCTTCCATTTTTGAAACAAAGGCTCCTAATAAATGGGCGTTATTGGATTCTACGATCTGGCTAACCTCTCCAAAAGTAAAGTCTTTAAATGCTTTTTCTATTACCAGGATATTTCCTGGCTCGTGTAAGAACGGAGTTTCCTTAAATAAGGAGATCATCTCGTTCAATTCTACATAGCCCAGGTAATTGTTATTATCATCCAAGACTGGTAGGATATTGCAGTTATTTTGCCCAAATGCCTCGAGGCTGTCCAGCCAGTAATTGCTTTCTCTCATAAAAAAGCCTTCTAGAGCATAGCGATAATCATCCAGGGTTTTATCATTTTCGAAGCATCTGATGTCATTTTCAGAGATACAACCAACATAAATGCCTTCGCTTTCTACCGGCAGATGTGTGTAGGTTAATTGATTAAATAATTCCTGGACGTCCCCGATCTTATCAGAAACACTTAAAATTCCTACATCATTCAATATGTGTTTTTTCAAACTCATTTTTTCATTTCCTTTTCTGCAAATTAATCAAAATAAAATTCATTGAAGCAGACTGCACTTTGTATTTTTGTTAATAAAACAAGGAAGAAATGACTAAATTAAGTGTCAATATCAATAAAATAGCCACCTTGAGAAATGCTCGTGGAGGTGATGTTCCAAATGTGGTAGAAGCGGCCAGAAAAATCGAATCTTTCGGTGCTGAAGGGATTACAGTACATCCACGGCCAGATGAAAGACATATAAGGTATGCCGATGTTAAGGACTTAAAACCGGTGCTTACTACCGAATTCAATATTGAAGGAAAACCTATTCAGCAATTCATAGATCTTGTTCTGGAAGCTAAGCCTGCCCAGGTTACTCTAGTGCCAGATGCTGAAGATGCTATAACTTCTAATGCAGGCTGGGATACTATAAAGCATAAGGATTATTTGAAAGATGTGATCGCTCTATTCAAATCGCATGGAATAAGAACTTCCATTTTTGTGGACCCGGTGAAAAAATTCATTGAAGGCGCCGCTGAAACGGGGGCAGATAGAATTGAATTATATACCGAGGCCTTTGCAGTTAATTATGCCAAAGGAGATAAAAATGCTGCTAAGCCATATGCCGAATGTGCTGAACTAGCTCACAAACTGGGGCTTGGAGTGAATGCCGGTCACGACCTTTCTTTGGAGAATTTAAAGTTCTTTAAGGATAATGTTCCTCATTTAGCGGAGGTTTCTATAGGTCATGCCTTGATATCGGAGGCTCTTTACCTCGGTCTTGAAAAAACTATTCACGAATATTTAAAACTTTTAAAATAGATGGAATTACATTCTACAGTTCTTGGAGAAGGTAAGCCCTTCCTCATCCTTCATGGTTTTTTAGGAATGAGTGATAACTGGAAGACCTTAGGCAAGCAATTCGCCAAAGATGGTTTCCAGGTACATTTAATAGATGCTCGTAATCATGGGAAAAGCTTGCATAGCGATGAGTTTTCTTATGAATTAATGGCTGCGGATGTGAAAGAATATTGTGAATCGAAGAATTTAGAAAATATCATTCTTCTGGGGCATTCCATGGGAGGGAAGACAGCAATGCTTACCGCTTGTGAAAATGAAGGCTTAGTGGAAAAACTGATCATTGTAGATATAGCCCCAAAATATTACGCTCCACACCACCAGGAGATCTTAGCAGGTCTAACCGCTCTGGATGAAGCCAAACTCACTTCCAGGGGAGATGCTGAGGACTTTCTTAAAAAATATATACCCGAAACCGGTGTAAGATTATTTTTACTCAAAAATCTTTACTGGAAAACCAAAGAGCAGTTGTCTCTAAAGCTCAATCTTGATGCTCTAAAAGCAAATATCGAGAACATAGGGGAGGCTCTGCCGGCAGATAGATCCTACCATGGTGATACTCTTTTTATAAAAGGAGAGAATTCCAATTATATAAGACCAGAGGATGAAGCTGATATCAAAAAGCAGTTTCCTAAAGCTAAAATCAAGGAAATTAAAAATGCCGGGCACTGGGTGCACGCTGAAAATATGAAGGACTTCTACGAGGCAGTAATGAGATTTGTTTAAAATCTTTCTAAATTTATTATGTATGCATAATAAATACTGTTGAAATGTTGCATAATATCTATTTTATGCTATTTTTGGCGCAAGCTTTTTAAGACATATTAAATATAATCCTAATTAAATTATGAAAAGACTATTTTTACTTGGCCTGGTTTTATTGGCCACGGCTACAACCTATGCCGGTGGTTACAGGGTAAGTCTACAAGGTCAACGTGGACTTGCTATGGGACACACTGGAGTGGCAGTGGTAAATAATGCGGAATTGGCCTTTTTTAACCCGGCCGGACTGGTTTTCCTTGAAAACAAGATTAATGTTGCAGTTGGTGCGAGTGCCGTATTTTCTGATGTTGTTTGGCAAAATGAAGAATTTGGTCAAACCGCTAGAACAGATAGCCCTGTGGGAACCCCGTTCTACGCCTACTTCTCTTACAAACTAAGCGAAAAATTTAGTGTGGGACTTGCCGCTTATACTCCTTATGGTAGCTCTGTTGCCTGGGAAAAAGACTGGGCAGGATCACACCTTGTTAATGATATTGAGCTTGCTGCAATTTATGTGCAGGCGTTAGCTTCTTATAAGATTACAGATAATCTTTCTGTAGGTGGTGGACCTATCTACGTAAGTGGATCGGTTAATTTCAATAGAAACCTTAACAGAACTCTTACCGACCTTGATGGTGACCGTGCCAACGTAACTATCGATGCTTCTGGTGTTAGCGCCTGGGGATGGTCTGCAGGAGCAATGTGGAGACCAATTGATAGTTTGACTATTGGTGTTAACTACCGTTCAGAGATCCTGGTAGAAGCTGAGAGCGGGGATGCAGATTTTGAAAATATCCCTAATTCTCCTTTAACTCCTTTTAGTGATACTCAGTTCGATGCTACATTACCGCTTCCGGCTGAACTTACTATTGGTGCGTCTTACCAGTTAAATGACCAGTGGTTATTTGCTTTTGATTATAACCGTACTTTCTGGGATGTTTATGAGTCTCTGGATGTAGATTGGGCAAACCCTAACATTCCTGATTCTAAGAACCCAAGAAATTACAAAGACGCTTCTATTTACAGATTTGGTCTTCAATATGCCGCGAATGAAACTTTCGTTTTAAGAGCCGGTTATTATTTTGATGAGTCTCCGGTACAATCAGGATATTTTGCTCCTGAAACCCCAAGAAATGATTCGAACAACTTTACAGGAGGTCTTACCGTAAATGTAACAGATAAAATTGCGATAGATGCTTCTTTCCTTTACAGTAGATTTAAGGATATAGATGAATCATACGATTACTATCAGGAGAACGGTCAGAATGTGCCTTTTGAAGGAACTTACAAATCAAGTGCATTTGTTCCTGGTCTAGGTGTAACAATTAAAATTTAATGAGAACGATGAAGAACTATTATAAATATATCGCAATATTAGCCTTAGGGGTTGTATCCTGCGAACCTGAATTAGAAAATGCCATCGAAGATGGTGAAGTTTACTCCAATGGACAGGCAGATTTCTCAAATTATGTAGCTGTTGGTAACTCTTTAACTGCGGGGTATGCAGACGGAGCACTTTATATTACAGGACAGGAAAATTCCTATCCTAATATCCTGGCTCAGAAATTTGCTGTGACTCAGCAAACCGATGGTTTTACTCAGCCTTTAATGAACGATAATGCTGGAGGTCTATTATTAGGTGGAACCCAGATTACTCAAAACAGATTCGTTCTTGCTGTAGGAGCTAACGGTCAACCACGTCCAGCCAGATATGGTGGGGCTGCGCCTACTACAGATATTACCAATAAACTTTCTGGGTCATTCAACAACATGGGTGTTCCGGGAGCAAAATCTTATCACCTGGTTGCTCCGGGTTATGGAAATGTTGCAGGAGTGCCTTCAGGATTGGCAAACCCATATTTTGCAAGATTTGCAAGTGCAGATAATGCAACGGTTTTAGCTGATGCTTTAGCACAGGATCCAACTTTCTTTACTTTATGGATCGGTAATAATGATGTTCTTGGATATGCTACTTCAGGTGGAACTGGTGAATTTCAGTTAGGAAATACAGACTTCGCTTCTTACGGAGCGAATGACATTACAGATCCTACTGCTTTTTCAATGGTATACGGTCAGATCGCTGGAGCCTTGGCTCAAACTGCAGATGGAGTACTTTTAACTATTCCAGATGTTACATCGGCGCCTTATTTTACAACGGTTCCTAATAACGCCTTAGCTTTAGATGCTGCCACTGCAGCTCAATTAACCGGATATTTCCAGGCTGTTGCCGGAGTGTTCGCTGGTGGATTGATGGCTCAGGGAGTACCTGCAGAGCAGGCACAGGCTTTAGCTTCACAATATGCAATTCAGTTTAACGAAGGTCCAAACAGGTTCCTTATAGATGTTCCGGTTACTCAGGCAAATCCTCTTGGATTCCGTCAAATGACCGAAAATGAACTTCTACTTTTAACTATAGACCAGACAGCATTGGCTGGAGGATATGGTTCTGTGCAATTAACTCAGGAAGTTGGAGAAGTTCTTGCTATTCTTCAGGCAGGCGGAAGTCCTACTCCAGAGCAGGCTCAGATCTTATTTGGAGCAGTTAGCGGTATTGATGATAAAGATGCTTTAGATTCAGAAGAACTTCAGTATATCAGCCAGGCTACAAACCTTTTCAACGATGCTATTGAAGCAAATGCTGAAACTTTAGGTCTTGGACTGGTAGATGTAAATGAAACACTATCTCAGTTAAAAGATCAGGGAATTCCTTTTGACGGAGGTGTCATTACTTCAGACTTCGTTACGGGTGGTGCTTTTTCTTTAGACGGAATTCACTTAACTCCGCGTGGATATGCTGTGATTGCTAATGAAATTATTACAGAGATCAACGCTACTTATGGATCTAATGTTCCTAAAGCAGATGTTGGTTCATACGGAACTGTGACTCTTAGTCAGGACGTTCAGTAATATTAAATTTGCCATAAAATTTAAAAAGGCCGGGATTTTCCCGGCCTTTTTTTTGCAACTTTACTAAATAATCAACCACTATAACATTATGAATTTTATACTAAGATTATTGCTTACGGCACTTGCCGTGGTGATACTGGCCAAAATTTTGCCAGGAGTGAGCGTAGACAGTTACTGGACCGCAATTATCGTTGCGCTGGTGCTAGCCTTGCTAAACTTTATTGTAAAGCCTCTTTTGGTCCTTTTTACCCTGCCCGTGACCATCCTTACCTTAGGATTATTCTTACTGGTGATCAACGCGATTATCATTTTTATGGCCGATGGATTTGTAGGAGGATTTGATGTCGACGGATGGTTTATTGCCATAATTTTTAGTTTGTTACTGTCTCTGGTGCAATCTTTGCTCTTTTCAATTCTGAAATCAGATTAGATTTAACTGAATTTCAACAAATTGAAACTTTGCAGACTTTAAGAAAAAACGTAATTTTGCACTCCAATTTTTATAATAGATCAAAATGAATATTACCAGAGAGAATATTGATGAATTAAATGCGGTAGTTAAAGTTGATATCGCTAAAGAAGATTATGCCGGTAAAGTAGATAAGATTTTAAAAGATTACCGTAAGAATGCCAATATTCCCGGTTTCAGAAAAGGTCATGTACCTATGGGGATGGTTAAAAAGCAATACGGTCAGGCTGTATTGGTAGATGAGGTAAATAAATTACTTCAGGATAGCCTTAACAAGTACCTTACTGAAGAGAAATTAGACGTTCTTGGAAATCCGCTTCCTAAAGAGCAGGAAAATTTTGATTGGGACAAAGATGATTACAGCTTCGAATTTGAACTAGGTCTTGCACCAGAGTTTGAAGTTGATCTTGATCTTAAAAAGCCTGTTACTAAATATAACATCGTTGCCGATGAGAAAATGGTGAACGATCAGATAGAAAGTATCCAGAAACAATATGGTAAGCTTAAGACCAAAGATGTGGTTGAAGAAGGCGATACGGTAGCTGGTACTTTTAAGAATGAAGAAGAAGGGATAGAGAACGATTCTACTATCGAACTTTCTAATATTAAAGGTAAACGCAACCTGAATAAGTTTGTAGGTGCTAAGGTTGGAGATACGATCACTTTAAAGACCAAAGGTCTTTTTGAAGATGATCACGCATTGATCAATCACCTTAAGATCGAACATGATAAAGCTCATGATCTTGATATCGAGGTTGAATTCACGATCTCTGAGATCAACGAAAGAGAACTTGCGGATCTTGACCAGGAATTGTTCGACAAACTTTTCGGAAAGGATAAAGTAAAGTCTGTAACCGAATTGAAAGAAAAGATCAAGGAAGATGCGGCTAAGCAATTTGAGCAGCAGAGCGATCAGCAGTTGATGAACGATATCACTGAAGCGCTTATTGAAGCTACAAATTTTGAGCTTCCAAAAGAATTTCTTCAGAAGTGGATCCAGACGGTTGGTGAAAAACCATTGACTGAAGAGGAAGCTGCAGAAGAATACGAAAAAAGCGAAAAAGGACTTCGTTATCAGTTGATCGAAGGAAAAGTTGTAAATGACAATAACCTTAATGTAGATTTCAACGATCTAAAATCTTTCACAACAGAAAAGATCAAACAACAAATGGCACAATTTGGTCAGATGGATCCTTCAGAAAAGGAACTTGACGATATTGCGGCCAGGATCTTATCTAACCAGGATGAAGTGAAGAGACTTTCTGAGCAGTTGATGAATGAAAAACTTCTTGAGTTTTACAAGGAGAACATGAAATTCGACGAAAAAGAAGTTACTTACGAAGAATTTGTGAAAGCTATTTATAAGTAAGCCTTTTTACGATATATTACCTATCTTTAAGGCGTTAACTCATTATTGAGTAACGCCTTTTTTGGTTTTAACCGGAATTTTAATTAAGATTAGAAAAACAATAAAAAATTGATGGATTACGGAAAAGAATTTCAAAAATATGCTGTCTCAGATCATAACATAAACAGCAACTATTACGATAAGATTGTGAGCAGCATGATGCCAGTAGGCATGACTCCAAATATTATCGAAGAAAGACAGATGAATGCTGTGGCCATGGATGTTTTTTCCCGTCTAATGATGGACAGGATCATTTTTCTTGGAACAGGGATCAATGAGCAGGTTGCGAATATCGTGCAGGCTCAGTTACTGTTTTTAGAAAGTACAGATGCTTCCAAGGATATTCAGATATATATCAATTCTCCAGGAGGTAGTGTATATGCAGGTCTGGGAATTTATGATACCATGCAGTTCATTAAGCCAGATGTAGCGACGATCTGTACAGGTATGGCAGCATCAATGGGTGCTGTTCTTTTATGTGCCGGTGAAGCCGGTAAACGTAGCGGACTGCCTCATTGTAGAGTAATGATCCATCAGCCAATGGGTGGAGCCCAGGGACAGGCGAGTGACATAGAGATCACGGCCAGAGAGATCGTTACTTTAAAAGAAGAATTATATAATATCATAGCGAAACATTCCGGACAGACGTATGAGAAAGTTCATGAAGACAGTGATCGTGACTTCTGGATGAAGGCTGAAAAAGCCAAGGAGTACGGAATGATCGACGAGATATTAACAAGAGAAGGATAAATTGTAATTAACTATTTCGCAATAGTAATTACCGAAAATTTAAATAATGGCGAAAGAAGATTTAGAATGTTCCTTTTGTGGTAGAAAAAAGCCCGAAACTAACTTGCTTATTGCAGGTCTGGATGCCCACATTTGTGATCGTTGTATAGAACAGGCACATGGTATCGTGGTTGAAGAATCCAAGCAGGGAGAAGCCAGAGAGCTTTCCTCAGACCTAATGTTGAGCAAACCAAAATCGATCAAATCGTTTTTGGACGAATATATCATTGGGCAGGAAGAAACCAAGAAAGTGATGTCTGTGGCGGTTTACAATCACTATAAAAGATTGTTACAGCCAGAGAGCGATGATGATGTAGAGATCCAGAAAAGTAATATCGTGATGGTAGGAGAGACCGGAACAGGGAAAACCCTTATGGCCAGAACTATCGCGAGAATGCTGAATGTTCCTTTAGCTATTGTTGATGCTACCGTGCTAACCGAAGCAGGATATGTTGGTGAAGATGTTGAAGGTATTTTGACCAGGTTGCTTCAGGCAGCAGATTATAATACTGAAAAAGCAGAACGCGGAATCGTATTTATCGATGAGATAGATAAGATCGCGCGTAAAAGCGATAATCCTTCGATCACCCGTGATGTTTCGGGAGAAGGGGTTCAACAGGCTTTATTGAAATTACTGGAAGGAACAACCGTTAACGTGCCGCCAAAAGGAGGTCGTAAACACCCAGACCAGAAATTTATCGAGGTGAACACCGAGAATATTCTGTTCATCGCCGGTGGTGCTTTTGATGGTATTGAAAGGATCATCAGCAAGCGATTGAATATGCAGGCGGTTGGATTCAGCGCTTCAAAAAGCGAGGATACTATCGAGCGAACCAATCTTTTAAAGTATATCATTCCGAAAGACCTTAAGGAGTTTGGATTGATCCCTGAGATCATTGGTCGTTTACCGGCGCTTACCTATATGAATCCGCTGGATAAAAAGACGCTTAGAGCTATTTTAACCCAGCCTAAGAACGCGATCATCAAACAGTATAAAAAGCTGTTCGAAATGGATGATATCGAATTTGATATCACCGATGACGCTCTGGATTATATAGTAGATAAAGCGGTAGAGTATAAACTGGGAGCACGTGGTTTGCGTTCTCTTTGTGAGGCTATTCTAACCGATGCGATGTTCGAGATGCCTGAAAGCGAAGAAGGTCATTTCACGGTTACCCGCGAGTATGCAGATGATAAATTGAATAAATCTACAATGAGTAAATTGAAAGCTGTTTCTTAATCAACTTTCAGTTTTACCACATATAAAAAACGCCATCAATTTGATGGCGTTTTTATTTTATATTAATCGATCTTTAGTTTGTACTTATGTAATAAACCAGTGACTTCTGGTAATGAAAATTGAGCTCCTGTGATCTTGTTGTTTTCAGGATCTATAAGATAGTTTCTGGCCGACTTTAAATTTGCTTTTTCAAGATTGGTTTGGTCGAAAATGGCTTCCTGGAAATCGCTCCCGGTGAGATCAGACTGGCTGAAATCACAAGCGCTGAGATCTGCATTTTTGAATTTGGAATTCAGGATCCTGGTTTTTGAAAGATTTACATTGTGTAATATGGAATGATCAAAAACAGAATTTTCAGCTGAGAATGAAAATCCAAAGCTTTCACAAAGGTCAAAATTCAAGCCTATAAGTTTGCAGCCAGAAAAATGACAATCCTGAAATGCTGTTTTAACTAACTTACAATTGCTCAGATCACATTCTATAAATTCACATTCTGTAAACCTGAAATTGCTTAGGTCGCAATTGGAAAGATTGCAGCTGCTAAAAATACAGCCTTCGTAATCTGCTTTGCTAAGTTGGTTCTGGTTGAAATTTATGTTGCTGAATTGCTCGTGGGTAAAGAACTGTTCATTCATTCTTCAATAGATTAAGATTTGAGAATTACCAGCTTCCGCCGGCGCCTCCGCCACCAAATCCACCACCGCCGAAGCCTCCTCCAAAGCCTCCGCCGCCACCGAATCCACCTCCGGAACTTCCGCCACCAAAACTACCGCGACCAAGAGAACTAAGGATGATAGCATCCCATAGTACGCTACGTCCGGTTCTTCTTCCGCCATTTCTGCCTCCGCCTTTTTTATTAAAAAGAGAAACGAGAATGACAAAGAGAATAAAGAATATAACAATGGTCTTCATTGAAATACCGCCACCGGTACCTCTGGATTGGGGAGCGCCTTGAAAAGTACCATTAAGCACCTGGAAAATAGCTGTAGTTCCCTTGTTGAGTCCGGCATAGATATCTCCATTCCTGAATTCAGGCAGGATCACCAGTTCAATGATCTCTTTGGTCTTGGCATCTGTTAGGTATTCTTCAAGACCGTAACCCGTCGTGATCCATATCTTACGCTCTTTTTGAGCAACAAGTACTAAAAGACCATTGTCTTTGTCACTTTGACCTATTCCCCATTCATGAGCCCAGTGCGCTGCATAAGTACCTTCATATTCGCCCTCCAGCGATTCTATGGTGACAACTACAATCTGCGTGGAAGTGGTATCGGCATAATTGATCAGCTTTTGCTCGAGCCTTTGCTCATCTGGAGCCGAAAGCATATCTGCTTCATCGTAAACACTGGTCTGTTCTGATGGTCTTGGCGGGATATCACGTTGTGCTAATGCGGTGAATCCCGTTAAAAATATCAGTAAAAGTATGAATCGTTTGATAAGCTTATGCTTTTGAAATTTGATCTGATAATTCGTTGGTATTGTTCTCATCCCAGGGGAAATGTTTTTGCAGCTGTTCTCCAGCTTTCAAAACTCCATCTACCAGCCCATCCTTGAATTTACCGTTCTTAAAATGACCCACGATAAGCTCTTTGGTGCTTTCCCAGAAATCATCTGGAACCACGTCATTGATGCCTTTGTCGCCGTAAATAACAAAATTTCTGTCTTCTACCGCCACGTAGATCAATACTCCATTAGACTCTTTGGTGTTATCCATTTTAAGGGCATGAAATACTTCCATGGCTCTTTCAAAGATGTCCTGATCGCCGGTACTTGGTTCAAGATGTACACGAATTTCGCCGCTGGTCTTTCTTTCTGCCTGCCTTATGGCCTCAACAACTTCCTCTTCCTCTCTTTTGCTTAAAAAAGCTTCGCTCTTAATGCTCATTTTTTAAAAATCGAATTCTACATCTGGTGCGTCTTCAGCTCCGGCATCTGCCTGGAAGCGTTCCATTCTTTCAAAACCGAACATACCTGCAAAAAGATTATTAGGGAAAACGCGTATATAGGTATTGTAATCTGTAACTGCTTCATTGAAACGATCTCTAGCGACATTAATCCTGTTCTCTGTTCCTTCCAGTTGAGATTGCAACTGCAGGAAATTCTGATTAGCTTTTAATTCAGGATATCTTTCTACGGTAACCAGTAATCTGGATAGGGCAGAAGTTACTCCCTGTTGCGCCTCCTGGAATTGCTGAATCTGAGCAGCGCTTAAATTCTCTGCATCCACATTAATAGAGGTTGCTTTAGCTCTTGCCTCTATAACGTCCTTTAAAGTTCCTCTTTCAAAATCTGCCGCACCTTCTACAGTTTTTACCAGGTTGCCAATAAGGTCGTTCCTTCTTTGGTAAGAACTTTCTACATTAGACCAGGCTAGTTTAGCATTCTCTTCTTTGGTTACTGCAGTGTTATTGAATCCTGCGGTGAATTTCCAGATCACCACGATCCCGATAACGATTATTATTAATGGAATTAGCCACTTTTTCATATTACAATTGATTTTTAAGGTTGATTAGTTCTGCTTTCACGCCTTCGAGTTTTCTAATAATATCGAAGTTGCTCAGTGTTTTATGTTTTTCTTCTTTTAAATGTGTCTTGGCGCCCTCCAGGGTAAAACCTCTTTCTTTTACCAGGTGATAAATCAGGCTAAGGTTCTTGATGTCTTCAGGAGTAAATTTCCTGTTCCCCTTGGCATTTTTCTTTGGTTTGATCGCATCAAATTCCTTTTCCCAGAATCGAATAAGGGAAGTGTTCACTTTAAAGGCTTCGGCTACTTCGCCAATGCTGTAATAGCGTTTTTCAGGAAGATCTATGTGCATTAATCAAGCGATTGATTTTCACGTTGTGCTTTTTCAAGGACTTCGTCGAATTCTTCTGGTGATAAATTTCCATAATAGAAGTTTATAGGATTGATCCTGTTGTCGTCCTTGAATATTTCATAATGTAAATGAGGAGCTTCAGATCTTCCGGTACTACCTACAAATCCAATAACATCACCTCTTTTTACTTTCTGGCCACGACGAACATTGTATTTATATAAATGAGCATATAAACTGGTGTAGCCATAGCCATGATCTATTCTTATATGGTTCCCATACCCGGTAGATCTGCTGTCTGCTCTTACCACACGACCATCTCCGGTCGCGTATACAGGAGTTCCTCTTGGGGCGGTAAAGTCCATCCCATAGTGGAATTTCCTCACCTTGGTGAATGGGTCTGTTCTCCACCCATAACCAGAAGCGATCCTGCTAAGATCTTCATTGTTTACGGGTTGAATGGCCGGGATAGCCGAAAGTAATTCACCTTTTTCTTTGGCAAGCTCAGCGATCTCATCCAGGGATTTTGATTGTACTACCAGTCGCTTGGTAAGAATATCCATTCTCTTGGTAGTTTCAGTAATTAATTTACTATTGTCAAAACCTTCCAGTTTTTGATAGCGGTTAATACCACCAAAACCAGCTTTTCTTTGCTCTTCGGGAATCGGGTTGGCTTCAAAATAAAGCCTGTAAATATTATTATCCCTGTCTTCAATATTCGCCATCACATCCTGTATCTGGTCCATCTTCTTGTTAAGAAGACCATATTGAAGTTTCATATTCTGTAATTCACGCTTTAGCGCTTTTTCTTTAGGTGTTTCTATTTGAGGAATATTCAAATAGATAATAAGAAGTATAAAACCGGCCAAAAATGAACCGGTAATACTAAGCAGGACAATACCTATACGCCTGCCTTTCTTTTGCTCGATCTTTTTGTAAGAAAGGGTCTCGCTATCGTAATAATATTTAACCTTCGACATGAGTTAAATTTATGCTATTTTTGCGTCCAGAAACGGCTCAAATACCGTGTAAATAAATACGGTAAACGAACAAATATATGAATTGTTTTGCCGTCTTCATAATTTAATGAATTTTGCAAGAAAATAACTGAATGAAGTCACAGGATATCCGCAAACAGTTTCTCGAATTTTTCAAATCGAAATCACATAGCATTGTGCCATCTGCGCCTATGGTCATAAAAGATGATCCCACGCTTATGTTTACCAATGCCGGAATGAACCAGTTCAAGGAATTCTTCCTTGGAAATTCAGTTCCAAAGAATAACAGGGTAACCGATACTCAAAAATGTCTTCGCGTTAGCGGAAAGCATAACGACCTGGAAGAGGTAGGGCATGATACCTATCACCATACCATGTTCGAAATGCTTGGTAACTGGAGTTTTGGAGATTATTTCAAGGAAGAAGCCATTAGCTGGGCCTGGGAGCTGTTAACTGAAGTATACAAGATCAATCCTGAAAATCTATATGTTTCAGTATTTGAAGGTAGTGAGGATAAGGATAATCTGGGACTGGATACCGAAGCATTAGAGCTATGGAAAAAGATCGTTCCTGAAGAAAGGATCATCTACGGAAATAAAAAGGATAACTTCTGGGAGATGGGAGATCAGGGGCCATGCGGACCTTGTTCAGAGATCCATATAGATATTCGTTCAGAAGAAGAGAAAGTTAAGACTCCGGGTAGAGACCTGGTAAATATGGATCACCCGCAGGTGGTGGAGATTTGGAACCTGGTTTTTATGCAATATAACCGCAAGGCCAATGGAGATCTTGAAGAATTGCCGGCAAAGCATATAGATACGGGGATGGGATTCGAACGCCTTTGCATGGTGCTTCAGGATAAAAAATCCAACTACGATACAGATGTATTTACTCCGCTAATCTGGGAGATCGAAAAGATCACCGGAACAAAATATGGTAATTCTGAGGAGGCTAATATTGCGATGAGAGTGATCGCAGACCACGTTCGCGCGGTAGCCTTTTCTATAGCAGATGGCCAGTTGCCGAGCAATACTGGAGCGGGATATGTAATAAGACGAATATTAAGGAGAGCCATTAGATATGGTTTCACCTTCTTAAATACCAAAGAACCTTTTATCTATAATCTGGTTCCTATACTTACTGAGCAAATGGGAGGTACTTTCCCGGAACTTAAGTCTCAGCAAAGCCTAATGGAAAATGTGATCAGAGAAGAGGAAGCTTCATTCCTGAGAACTTTGGACCAAGGACTGGTCTTACTGGAGAACTTGATGAAAGGATCAAAGGATATGACGATTTCCGGGGAAAAGGCATTCGAACTTTATGATACCTTTGGTTTTCCTATAGATCTAACTGCGCTGATATTAAGAGAGAACGGTTATGACCTTGATGAGAAGGGATTCGAAGCTGAATTGAAAAAGCAGAAAGATCGTTCTCGTGAAGCCACTGCTGTAAGCGCTGGTGATTGGATGGAATTAAATGAAGTAGAAGATGAATCTTTCATAGGTTACGATCAACTAGAAGCTGAAGTAAAAATCGCTAAATACCGTAAGGTTGAATCCAAGAAAAAAGGGGAGATGTATCAGGTGGTTTTAAATAAAACCCCATTCTATCCTGAAGGCGGAGGCCAGGTTGGTGATAAAGGTATTATCATGTCTTCAGATGGTGAAGTTATTGAGGTGATGGATACTAAGAAGGAAAATAACCTTATTGTACATTTCACCAAGAAATTACCAGCTAATACAGAGGCAAGTTTTGAGGCTATCGTGAATAAAACAGATAGATCGAAGACTGCTTCCAATCATACTGCCACGCATTTATTACATCAGGCACTTAGAAGTGTTTTGGGTACTCATGTCGAGCAAAAAGGTTCTATGGTCCAGAGTGACTATTTAAGATTTGATTTTTCTCATTTCAGTAAAGTAAACTCTGAAGAATTGGAGAAGGTAGAAGATTTTGTAAATTCAAGGATCCACGAACAAATAAACCTGGATGAACAGAGAAATATTTCTTACCAGGAAGCTTTAGATCAGGGTGCTATTGCATTATTCGGTGAGAAATACGGAGATTCGGTTAGAGCGATACGTTTTGGTGAATCCATGGAATTATGTGGTGGTACACATGTTCAGAACACTTCAAATATATGGTATTTCAAAATTACCGGCGAATCTGCGGTTGCATCAGGAATTAGAAGAATAGAGGCGATCACCGGTGAAGCTGCCAGGAAATATTTTGAAAAACAAACTCATATCCTTGAAGAGATCAAAAGCGGATTGAAGAATGCGAACGATCCGGTTAAGGCTATAAATATGCTTCAGGAAGAAAATGCTGCTTTAAAGAAGCAGGTGGAAAGCTTATTAAGGGATAAGGCTAAAAACCTGAAATCTGAGCTTAAACAGGAAGTTAAACCGGTAGATGGAGTTAATTTCCTTGCTAAAAGAGTAGATCTTGATGCTGCGGGTATCAAGGACCTGGCTTTCCAGTTAGGTGAAGAGATGGATGATCTTTTCCTGCTTTTCGGGACAGAGCAAAATGGAAAGGCTTTGCTTTCATGTTATATTTCGAAAAACCTGGTTAAAGATAAAGATCTTAACGCCGGGCAGATTGTTAGAGAACTTGGTAAGTATATACAGGGTGGAGGCGGAGGCCAGCCATTCTTTGCTACCGCAGGTGGTAAGAAACCTGAGGGTCTCAACGAAGCGCTTCAAAAAGCAGAAAGTTTTATAAAATAATACGAAAATCCCGGTTTTTTAACCGGGATTTTTTAATTTAAGTCTATGGATTTCAGAACCAAAGTTCCCGTTAAAGAAGGTGCTCCCAAGATTGATCATTCATCTGGAGTGTTTCTCATTGGCTCCTGCTTTGTAGAGAATATTGGCGGTAAGCTGGAATGGTTCAGGTTTAAAAATCTTCAGAATCCTATCGGGATCATTTTTCATCCCTCTCCAATTCGTAAGTTCTTTCAGCGGCTCTCTAACAATGAAGAGTATCAGGAAAAAGACGTGATGGAATTCAATGGAGGCTGGCAATCCCTGGAAGCGCATTCAGATATGCGACGGGATACCAAAGAAAAATGTCTGCAGGATCTTAATACAGCTCTTAAGAAAAGTCAGGAATTCGTTAAAAATACTTCTCATATTATTATAAGCCTGGGAACCGCCTGGGGGTATGTTTTCGAAGGAGAGGAATCCATTGCGGCAAATTGCCATAAGATCCCGCAAAAAAGATTTACCAAGGAATTATCATCGGTTACCGAGATCGTGAACGATCTGGAGGTTATAGATCATTCGGTTTCACAGATGAATAAAGATGCCAAGGTCATCTACACCGTATCTCCGGTAAGGCATCTTAAAGATGGTTTTAGTGAAAACCAGCAAAGTAAGGCACATTTAATAACCGCTTTACATCAATTTCTGGGTGGAAGTGATAGATCGGTTTATTTTCCTTCTTATGAGATCATGATGGATGAACTTCGGGATTATAGATTTTATGCTGAAGATATGCTGCATCCAAATCCTGTAGCAGTTAATTATATCTGGAAATTATTTTCAGAGAACTGGCTGTCAGATAAATCCATTTCACTGAACAAGGAAATCGATAAAATTCAAAAGGCACTTTCACACTCTCCGCGCGCAGAAAACTCAGAGTCTCATAGGAAATTTCTTACAGAATTACAAAGGAAAATCGAGGAAATTCACAAAAAACACCCTGAAATTAACTTTTCTTAACCCTTGTCGTTATTGAGGTTGTTAAATTTTTAATAATCTCGAAACATAAATTTTATACTTTATATCAAATTATTTGTATTTTTACAAAGCAGATTTGAAATAAATACTTGTCGATTATCATGATGTACATCTCGAATAATCAATTATTTATGGATGATTTGTTTTCTAAAATTTGTTGGGGTAGATTTTAGAATATACTAAGGGACGGGTGGGGCCGCCCCTTAGTTTTTTTTATAAGATATATTTAACTTTCTTTCACCTCCTATATTTATTTCCCTCTCCTCTTTTTTTTCTAATTTCCACACATGAAGAATATTCTATTATCCATCCTGATGGTGGCAGTCGTAATTCTTGGATTTATGTACTGGGACCAGAAGAACGATGAGAAGGAAAGTCTGGAAGAAAATACGGCCCTTATTCAGGAGCAGATCAGGAACGTTGGGAAGCTCGTGGTAACCGAAGGAACATTTTCCCAGGTATTCACCTATAAGAACTCCAAAAGCTTTTATCTGGATATCTTTTCGGCCAGGAAAAAGGCTTTGATCGTGGTTAATGCCGAAGTAAGTATAGCCTATGACCTTAGTAAACTTGAAATAGAGATCGATGAGGAAGGCAAAAGGGTGATCATAAAAGAGATTCCGAAGGAGGAGATCAGTATTAATCCAAATATCAAATATTACGATGTGACCCAGGATTATCTAAATCAATTTGAAGCCGAAGACTATAATAAGATCAAATCCCGGATAGAAAAGGGCTTAAAAGAAAAAATTGAGAAATCCTCGCTGAAATCTAATGCCAAGAACAGGCTGGTGAGTGAACTTCAAAAAATATATATACTCACAAGTTCTATGGGCTGGACACTGGAATATCAGGATCAGCCAATAGAAAATTCAGAAAGCCTGGAAAAAATTAAGATCTAGGGTGTGACCATATTCGATTCGGTCATTTCTATACCGTCATCGATTAGATGAGCCACTTCCGGTCTTTCTTTTTTGATCTCCTGTAATCTCGATTTAACTTCTTTGGCCAGTTTTGGATCATTTTCAACCGCTAACTCATAGATCTCTACGGAAAGCAACCAGTCTTTAGGATGATGTTTTTTTACAATATCGAAAGCTGCATTCAGTGAGAATTTGGTGTTTTCACCATTCCTGATATTTCTAACAGATCTATAAAGCGATTCTAATTCTTCTCTTTCAGGTGTCTTTTTACTTTTAATGGTAGTTGACGAAGGGGTATGTGTTATAAGGTCAAAGGACTGGTGATCTGCCGGCCCGGCGAATGCCGAAATGATCTCTTTACCAACTGCCATGTCGTAGCGGCCCCATTCGGGTTTAAACAGAATCTCATCGTTATAGGTAACCGTACAATTCTTAAAGCTGATAATGATAATTTTCCCCTGAAGGTTTCGTGTTCCCGTGATGATCTCTCCTTCAACTTTTACACCGCCTTCAAATTCCAGGCTTACATTTTCGCCTTCATAGATATCATATGCTCTAAGATCTCTAGGGCTCATATCTTCAATAGCCAGGTTTATTCCTTTTAAGCTTCCTATGGGAGAGCCAAATCCTTCCGGATGTGTAGACACGCCATGTCCTACCAGTTCTTTTTCCCGGTAGGATAGCGCTGTTTCACCTTCTGTTTGGATGTAAACTGCTTTTCCATCATGTTCGATCACCTTTGAAAAATTACCAGAAACCTGAATTCCCGTACTAAATTCTATAGTTCCCAGGTTCTTTGAATCTATTAGTTTCCTAATTCCCTCAAGTCCGCCTTTTCGTAAAGCCATTTTATTAGCAAACTCTTCCAGGACTAGACTCAAATGAGCAAAGTCTGGGGTTACATAAAGCTGAGGTTGAGGTTTGGTGATATCAAATTCCTTTTTGGCTGCTTCTATGGTATATGGGTATTTCTTTACAGCATCGGTCATGCAGGATTTGCTTTCTCCAATAGATGATAGCAATCCGGCGCCATAGATCTTTGGATCTTCAACAGTGCCAATAAGACCATATTCCACGGTCCACCAGTGCAAATTTCGTATCTGGGACATCTCGCTTGGCTTGACGTCCGCATTCTGAAGCTCATCTACTCTTTTTTCGACTTCTTCGATCTTTTCCTTAGGGGTATCTTCAGCCTCTTTTAAAATTGAAAGTTCCCTTATCGCTTCATAAACTTCGTAATCATGGGAGCTGGAAATCGCTTTACATCCTATTTCTCCGAAACGTCTCAAATATTCAGCATATTCAGGATTTGCGATGATAGGAGCGTGACCGGCTCCTTCGTGAATAATATCTGGAGCGGGAGTATATTCTATATGTTCTAATTGCCTGATGTCGCTCGCAATCACCAAAACGTTATAAGCCTGGAATTCCATAAAGGCTGCCGGTGGGATAAAACCATCTACTGCAACTGCCGCCCAGCCAATTTCTTCCAGGATACGGTTCATTCCATACATGTTAGGAATGCTATCTATAGATATTCCTGTTTTCTTTAATCCATCAAGATAAGATTCATGCGCTACCTTACTCAGGTAATCCACGTTCTTACGCATTACATATCGCCAAACTGCCTGATTAATAGGAGTATAATCATCATAGTTTTGAGGCTTTATATATTGCTGCAAATGGGCAGGTAACCTGTCCAGTATTTCGTTGGATTGAATATTATCTAACATGGTTTGGTTTAACTAAAACGTTTGCGTTAAAAGTACAAAATTTGGCAGAGAAACAGAAGGATATTGGTTAACGACCGGGTATAAAAAAGCCCCTGCTTAAGGGGCTTAATTTCAATTATTTATTTCTCCATCCCTGGAGGATATTTTTCCATGATCTTGGAAACGATCTCGTTGATGCGTTCCTGTTTCTTGTTTACTTCGCGGGCAAGAGCGGCCGTTCCCATTCCCTGCCATACAAGTTCCTTGCCTTCAGAATCTATAAGGTCTATATAAAGAGTCCCTTCGCTGGTACTGCTAACGGTGTTGAAACCGCTACCCCAGTACCACGGGTTCCATCCCCAACCATAGCCCCAGTAGGGGTATACATTATTGTATATGTTGATGTTCTCATTGGTCTTTGTAAAAATACTTACCAGAAGGTCCGGATCTTCAGATTTCGTAAATCCTTTTTTGGACATTTCGGTTTCTATAGCTCTTAAAATTCTTTTCTTATCAAGATCAGAGATTTCAGCTTTATCAATTCCCGGCTTAAAAAAAGCGTAAGTGCCGTAATTCGAGAAATTCGCTTCGCGGTCGTAATCTGAAGCAACTCGAACACTACTGCAAGAAGTTAATACCACTGCAAAGAGCAGTAGGACAGGAGTAAATCTTAGAAATTTCATAGGTTAGATTTTAAATTTATATAAATTTTTAATCCAAAAGACCCGGGTCTACAAGATTAGGAATCGTCACTTTTAACTGTGGGTTCATATCCATCGCGCGCTTCGCGGCAAATATAGCTTCCTTGTTCCTTGCCCAGGATCTACGAGCTATTCCGTTATTTACATCCCAGAACAACATAGATTTTAAACGGTCTTCTGATGCTTTATTTCCTTCAAGAATCATGCCGAATCCTCCATTAATAACCTCTCCCCAGCCAACGCCACCGCCATTATGAATGCTTACCCAGGTAGCTCCGCGGAAGCTATCACCAATAACGTTCTGTATAGCCATATCTGCTGTAAAGCGGGATCCGTCATAAATATTAGAGGTTTCACGGTAAGGTGAATCTGTTCCCGAAACATCATGATGGTCGCGCCCCAGCACAACCGGACCAATCTCCCCGCGGCCAATGGCGTCGTTAAATGCTTTGGCAATAGCGATCCTTCCTTCAGCATCAGCATATAAGATCCTGGCTTTGGAGCCAACAACGAGTTTATTCTCCCGGGCACCTTTGATCCATTGAATATTATCCTGCATTTGCTGCTGAATTTCAGCTGGTGAATTTTTCTTTAGTTCATAGAGAACCTCTGTCGCGATCTCATCGGTTTTCTGAAGATCTTCGTCTTTTCCTGAAGCACAAACCCATCTAAAAGGACCGAATCCATAATCAAAACACATTGGTCCCATGATATCCTGAACATAGCTAGGATACCTGAAGCCCTTGCCACCTTCGCTCATAATATCGGCACCCGCCCGGGATGCTTCCAGTAAAAAGGCATTTCCGTAATCAAAGAAATAAGTGCCCTTAGCCGTATGCTTGTTTATTGCACTCGCCTGTCTTCTTAAACTCTCCTGAACTTTCTCCCTGAACTTTTCAGGATTGGAAGCCATCATTTCATTTGCTTCTTCAAAACTCAGTTCAACCGGATAATAACCTCCGGCCCATGGGTTGTGAAGCGAAGTCTGGTCGCTTCCCAGGTCTATGTAGATATCATTTTCAGCGAAGTATTCCCATACTTCAACCACATTACCCTGGAAGCCAATAGAAACAACTTCCTTATCTGCTTTCGCTTTCTTAACTCTCTTGGCAAGGGCTTCCACATTATCGATAACCTCATCTACCCAGCCTTGTTTATGCCTGGTTTGGGTGGCTTTAGTATTCACTTCTGCACAGATCGTGATACACCCGGCAATATTTCCTGCTTTAGGCTGGGCACCACTCATGCCTCCAAGCCCGGAGGTCACGAATAGTTTGCCTGCCAGGTCTTCACCATCTTTGGCGATCTTTCTACCGGCATTCAAAACCGTGATCGTGGTCCCATGAACAATTCCTTGCGGACCAATATACATATAGCTGCCGGCGGTCATCTGTCCATACTGGGTTACTCCAAGGGCATTGAATTTCTCCCAGTCATCTGGCTTTGAATAATTAGGGATCATCATACCGTTAGTTACCACAACCCTTGGCGCATTTGGATGCGATGGAAAAAGTCCCATGGGATGTCCAGAATACATCACCAGGGTCTGGTTATCATCCATCTCTGCCAGGTATTGCATACATAATCTATACTGCGCCCAGTTTTGAAAAACGGCTCCGTTACCACCGTAAGTGATCAATTCTTCAGGATGCTGGGCTACTTCAGGATCAAGGTTATTCTGGATCATCAACATGATTCCTTTCGCCTGAACGCTTTTTCCCGGATATTCATCAATAGGCCTGGCATAAAAATCATAATCCGGTTTTAAGCGGTACATATAGATCCTCCCATATTTTTCCAGTTCTTCCTTAAATTCCGGAAGCAGGGTTTTATGGTGCTTTTTATCGAAATATCTCAAAGCATTCTCCAGGGCAAGCTTCTTTTCATCTCTGTCCAGAATATCCTTGCGCTTAGGAGCGTGGTTTAGAGATTCATCATAAGGTTTTTTAGCCGGTAGCTCATCTGGGATTCCTTCAAGTATCTGATCCTTAAAATTCATTAGTCTTTATTCTTGAGAGTTGGTTTTCTTATTGTATCCGTAGGGGCAATGCCTGCAGCCGCTTTCACAGCAATAACCTCTTTTTAGGTGATATTGTTCAGTAAAACAACGGTAGCCTTCAGGAGTCAGATAATAGTCTCCATCCTCTAACGGGATTCTTTTTTTCTGAAAATTCATGGGGCTAAAATACAATTTCTTATCTTGAAAGCATGATTTTGATCGTCAACAAATGGCTGCTCAGCGGGAGGTTTAAGGGAATAAGTCTCTGGCCTTTTGTGATACTACAGAACAGGCATTTGAAGCAGGATGTGTTCTTTATAAATCATGAAAAGATCCATCTAAGGCAGCAACTGGAAATGCTCATTCTCTTTTTTTATGTTTGGTACGCGATTGAATTCTTTGTGAGATACCTGGATTGTAAAGACGGAATGCTTGCCTACAGAAATATAAGTTTTGAACGGGAAGCTTACCGCCGGGAGAACGATCTCAATTATTTAAAGAACCGCTCATTCTGGGCTTTCCGGAATTTTCTATAGGATGATCTTTTTAATATTTTCAGTCATCCTGAATTTATTTCAGGATCTCTCTTTTATCTAATGATCTTTTGAAAAACTGAAACTCCCGATGCTTCGGGACAGCCTGACTCCCATATTATTTTGGTTAGTGATTGTATTCTGAATCCCAAGAGGTATTTTTGCAGTATGCAGGACTTTTTTGAAAGCGAGCTAGCTCGAACAATTCCAAATGAATTTATTACCGAATTCCCGGGCGGGATTCAGCTTTGGATCAAAAGAGAAGATCTTTTGCATGAAGAGGTCTGCGGAAACAAATTCAGGAAATTAAAATACAATATCGCAAAGGCGAGAGAACTTAAACATAAAAAGCTATTAACTTTTGGAGGCGCCTTTTCCAATCATATTTCCGCCACTGCAGCTGCCGGTAAACTTTTTGGTTTTGAAACAGTTGGGGTGATTCGGGGAGATGAACTTGCAGATCTTTCAAAAGATAAATTAAGCCCAACTTTAAGATATGCCAATGCCTGCGGAATGAAGTTTCATTTTGTAAGCAGGGAGGCCTATAGAGAAAAAGAAGATCCTGAATTTATTCAAGAATTAAAAGGGCAATTCGGTGATTTTTATTTGGTTCCCGAAGGCGGCACGAATGAATTTGCCATCAAAGGCTGTGAAGAGATACTCACAGACAAGGACAGCGATTTCAATTTTATATGTTCTTCAGTGGGAACAGGAGGCACCCTGGCCGGCCTCATAAATTCTTCCAGGCCAGATCAAAAGGTTTTGGGCTTTTCAGCTTTAAAGTCAGATTATTTAATAGCGGAAGTTTCGTTGCTGGTAAACAGGAAAAACTGGGAGATGATACTAAACTATCATTTTGGTGGTTATGCTAAGGTAAACCGGGAGCTCATTGATTTTATGAATGATTTCAGTGAAAAATATAAAATCATTCTGGATCCTGTCTATACAGGAAAATTAGTTTTTGGTATTTTTGACCTCGTAAAACAGGGATATTTTCCTGATAATTCAAAGATCCTGGCAATCCATACCGGAGGCTTGCAGGGAATAGAAGGAATGAACCGGTTGTTAAAGAAAAAAGGGCTGCCCCAAATAGCGAGATAATATGAAGATCATTCGTTTTGTATCATTTTTAATGCTCATCGTTTTTGCTGCTTCCTGCGGAAGTAAAAAAAAGGTAGTAACCAGGAAAGATGATGTAGAAATAAATAATAGGGGAGAAGAGAATCGTGAAACTCCTGCGGAAGTAGTAGATGACGTGAAAGAAGAGATGCCGCGGAATTCATACCATTACCGGGTAGAAGATTATATCAGGGATTATGCTCCTATAGCTCAGGAAGAAATGAGATTGTACAAGATCCCGGCGAGTATTACCCTCGCGCAAGGTATTCTGGAATCTGGTGCTGGAAATGGAGAACTTACCAGGAGAGCGAATAATCATTTCGGGATAAAATGCCATGACTGGGAGGGCGAAAAAGTATATCATGATGATGATCGCCGTGGAGAATGTTTCAGAAAATACAAACACGCAAAATATTCGTATAGGGATCATTCCTTGTTCCTTTCCGGTCGCGGAAGATATGCCGAGCTTTTTGAACTGGATGCCGATGATTATAAAGGTTGGGCCAAAGGACTTAGAAAGGCCGGCTATGCCACAGATCGCAGATACCCCGATAAACTGATAGATCTTATTGAAAGATATGAATTGTACAAATTCGATTCAGATATCACCAAACGTCCTTCGCCTGCTTATACGGTTAAGCCTCAGGAAGGTTCAGAAACTCATGTGGTGAAAAAAGGAGATACCCTGTATTCAATTTCAAAAAAGTATGATACCTCGGTTGAGGAAATAAAAAGAATGAATGGCCTTAACGGAAATACGATTTCTATTGGCCAGATCTTAAGTGTGAAATAAAAATGTTTTGTCATTCTGAATATATTTCAGAATCTAACAATAATAAAGATCCTGAAACTTCCCGAGTTCAGGGAATGGTTAGAAAAAGAGAAAAAGTGATTTATGATTTATAAAAGAAGTAGCGAGTTATTTGCAGAGGCGCAGAAGGTAATCCCAGGCGGAGTGAATTCTCCCGTGAGGGCTTTTAAAGCGGTTGGTGGTGAACCAGTCTTTATTGAAAGAGCTGAAGGTGCCTATCTGTACGATGAAGATGGAAATAAATTGATAGACTACATCAATTCGTGGGGGCCACTTATTCTAGGTCACGCCCATAAACCAGTTCTGGATGCGGTTATAGAAAAGGCCAAAAAAGGAACTTCATTTGGAACTCCTACAGAGATCGAAACCAGGATCGCTGAACTGGCGGTAAAGATGGTTCCGAATATCGATAAGATAAGAATGGTTAATTCCGGGACTGAAGCCTGTATGAGTGCGGTTCGTTTAGCCCGCGGATTTACCGGAAAGGAAAAGATCATCAAATTTGCCGGTTGTTATCACGGTCATAGTGACTCTTTCCTTATCCAGGCGGGTAGTGGAGCGGTAACCTTCGGAACGCCGAATAGCCCGGGGGTTACCCAGGGAACAGCCAAAGATACCTTGCTTGCCAAGTATAACGACCTTGAAAATGTAAAGGAACTGGTAGAGGCAAATAACGATGAGATAGCCTGTATCATTATAGAACCTGTTGCCGGAAATATGGGGTGTATTCCTCCGGCTGAAGGATTTTTAGAAGGACTTCGCGAGATCTGTGATGAAACTGGAATACTTCTGGTTTTCGATGAGGTCATGACCGGGTTCAGATTGGCTCCGGGAGGAGTTCAGGAAAGAGCGGGAGTGAAGGCAGATATCATCTGTTTCGGAAAAGTGATCGGTGGTGGCTTGCCGGTAGGTGCCTTTGCCGCGCGTAATGAGATCATGGACTATCTTGCTCCGGTTGGTCCTGTTTATCAGGCAGGAACTCTTAGTGGGAATCCTCTGGCTATGGCTGCAGGATTGGCTATGCTTACCGAGTTGGATAACAAAAGAGAGATCTTTGAAAGTATCGAAAAGAAGACAGAATACCTTCATAAAGGAATGGACAAAGTGCTAACCCAAAATAATGTAGATTTCACTATTAACAGGGAAGGTTCGATGATCTCGGTACATTTTGGAAAAGAACCGGTGACCGATTTCGATTCGGCGGCGAAGTCAGCTAATCTTGGCCTGTTCAATAAATTCTTCCACGGAATGCTGGAGAACGGAATTTACATTGCACCGAGTGCCTTTGAAACCTGGTTCCTGAGTGATGCACTATCTTATGAAGATCTTGATAAAACGATCGCAGCGGTAGATAAGGTTACCAAAGATTTCTAATTATAACCGCTTAAAATGACAGATCCGGAAGACTTCAGTTTTCCGGATTTTTCTTTTTTAGAACTTTCTCTTTTTGAAGTAATACTGTTTGTCTTCTTCGGTGATTTCCCTAATCACCTTGCAGGGATTGCCAGCAGCTAAAATATTTGAGGGGATATCTTTGGTGAGAACGCTACCAGATCCAATAACGCAATTGTCCCCGATTGTGATACCCGGGTTTATAACCACATTTCCACCTATCCAGACATTATTTCCAATAGTTACGGGAATGGCATATTCCCAACCCTGATTTCTTTTTTCAGCATCTATAGGATGCCCCGCGGTGAAAATGCTCACATTAGGAGCCAGCATCACATTGTCCCCGATCTTAACTTCACCGCAATCCAGGATGACGCAATTGTAATTGGAATAAAAATTATCGCCAATGGAAATATTGTAACCATAATCACAATGAAAAGGTGGTTCGAAATAGAAGTTTTCTTTGAAGGATCCTAAAAGATCTTTGAGGATAGCATTCCGTTCCTTAACTAGTTCAGGAGATAAAGAATTGATCTGGAAACATGCTTTCTGGGCAAGAATGCGTTCTTTTGAAAGTTCCTTTCCTGAGGCGATATATGGCTTTTGGGAAAGCATTTTTTCTTTTTCGGTCGCCATAGGTGAAAAATTGTGGTTATGACAATTCCAGTAATTCCTCGATATAGGTTCGGGAATTAGAAAGTCTTGGGACCTTATGTTGCCCTCCAACTTTATTGTTCTTCTTCAGCCAGTCATAAAAAAGATCTTTCCTGGCCTGGTGGATCTTCGGCATATTAAGGGTCATATTGTTATAACGCTTAGCCTCATAATCGCTGTTCACTTCTTGCAGGGCGAGATCCAGTTGCTTCTGAAAATTATCGAAATCCCTCGGAGGTGTCTTGAATTCAATGATCCATTCGTGCGCGCCTTTTTCCTTGCCTTCCATAAAAATAGGAGCCACGGTATAATCGATGATCTCACAATTGGTCACCAGGCAAACTTTTTTAAGGGCTGTTTCGGCATTTTCAATGATGAGTTCTTCACCAAATACATTGATATGATGTTTGGTTCTTCCGGAAACTTTAATCCTGTATGGGTCTATATCTGTAAATCTTACCGTATCCCCAATTTTATATCTCCAGAGTCCGGCGTTAGTGGTAATAACCACTGCGTAATTCTTACCGATCTCCACTTCAGAAAGAGGAATAGCCTTTTCTTCTGTAGTTCCGTAATCTTCCATCGGGATGAATTCGTAGAATATCCCGTAGTCCAGCATTAAAAGTAAATCTTTGGTGTCGTTATGGTCCTGGCAGGCAAAGAACCCTTCAGAAGCGTTATAGATCTCGTAAAACCTGAAATCTTCCTTAGGAAGGATCTTCTGGTATTGCGAGGCATAGGGTTCAAAGCTAACTCCTCCATGGAAATAGACCTCCAGTTGTGGCCACACTTCAAAGAGATTTTGATTACCCGTTGTTTCTAGGACATTGTTCAGTAAGACCAGCATCCAGCTGGGCACTCCGGCCAGGCTGGAAACTTTTTCCTTGATGGTTTCGTTTACAATAGCCTGCATTTTATACTCCCAGTCGTGCATCAGGGAAACTTCGTTGCTAGGTGTACTGCTGAATTCAGCCCAGAAAGGCATATTATCTATCAGGATAGCAGAAAGATCTCCATAAGAAGTTCCATTTTCCTGGTATAATTCCTTGCTTCCGCCAAGCCTCAGGCTCTTGCCGGTAAATAATTGTGATTGCGGATTGTTATTCAGGTAAATGCATAGCAGGTCTTTCCCCGCCGCATAATGGCAATCTTCCAGGGATTCCTGACTTACCGGAATAAATTTACTTTTCGCATTGGTGGTTCCGCTGGATTTGGCGAACCATTTTATAGGTGTTGGCCAGAGGATATTAGATTCGCCAAGTCGGCTTCGTTCTATGACCGCTTCATAACCTTCATAATTCTGGATAGGAACACGTTCTCTGAACTTTTCATAAGTATCTATCTCATTGAAATGATACTTTTTGCCAAATTCCGTATTCCTCGCCTTGGAAATAAGATTTCTAAGCAATTCATTCTGAACCTCGTTAGGGTATTTTATGAACAATTCCATCTGGTGGATCCTCTTTTTGAGGAACCATGAAGCAATGGAGTTGACTAATGGAATTGGCATTATTCTTCTTATCTTTAACGCTTATTATTAAAGGGCGTTCGGTTATTTGGTTAAAAATAAACGAAACTTTGAAGCCTGCAAAAAATCATTCAGTCTTAAAATAAAAATTTAAATGAGATACGAGGGAGTTCTAACAAAAATGAGGACCGAAATTACCGATGTGGTTCAATATTACCTGGTTTGGGAAAATGATTTTATCAACTTTAACCAGTTGCTTGATAAAAAGATCAGCCTGAATTTCCTAAGATATCAATGTCTTAATTGTGGTCTGGAAAAGAAGATATATAGACAGGGTTTTTGTTTTGACTGTTTTACTTCCATTCCGCAAGCCGGTGATTGGGTCATCAATCCGGAACTTAGTAAGGCTCATTTAGATGAAGAAGATCGTGATCTTGATTATGAAAAACGTGCTCAACTGCAACCTCACGTAGTATACCTGGCAAACTCTAGCGATGTGAAAGTTGGAGTGACCAGGAAAAGTCAGATTCCCACAAGATGGATAGACCAGGGAGCACATGAAGCGATCGAGATCGTAGAGGTGCCTAATCGATACCTGGCCGGGATCACCGAGGTTGCCTTAAAGGATCATGTTTCAGATAAGACCAACTGGAGAAAGATGCTCACCAACGATATTGTGGACCTTGATCTTGCTGAAGAAAGAGAAAAACTAAAAGAATTTATTCCTGAAGAAGCGAAAGAATACTATATCGCAAATAACAAGGAAACCGAGATCAAATTTCCGGTACACCAGTTTCCTGAAAAGGTAAAGTCTTTGAATCTTGTCAAGAATCCTTTTTACGAAGGAGTTCTGAAAGGCATTAAGGGACAGTACCTGATCTTTGAAGATGGAACGGTTTTTAACGTCCGCGGGAATGAAGGTTTGGTCGTGGAACTGAAAGTTCTGGTTTAAATTTTAAGGGATTCTTCTTTTAGAAAAGTTGTTGCACTGAGCCTGTCGAAGTGCCTTTTAAACTTGTCAAAAAAGCGAAGGAGAAATCTATAAAACGATTCGAACTTCAAAGAGATCTCTCCCTTTGGTCGAGATGACATACACTTTTCCGTCATGCTGAACTCGTTTCAGCATCTGTTTTAGACCCTGAAATTACCTAAGTTTCTGAACAAGGTTGCGCAGTTAAACTGGTAGTTTATGTTCAATTATCTCATTTTCAGTTTTTTAATTTAGGTTTCAGTCTTTGTTCTGCTTATTTTTATAGCTCGCTTTAAAAATAGACAGATGAAATCAAATGCTCTTCCCCGCCGCGAATGGATCAAAAAAGGCCTGCTTTCTGTAGGCGCTCTTGCCGTTACCCCTCAAATTCTCTGGGCTAACCGCGTGAACGAGGCCATTAGTTCGAAAAGTAGATTTCTATTCAATACGTCTGGGTTTAATGAATTCACACCTCCCAAGTTTCCAGACCTGGACAACCTGAAAGCGAGGCTGATGTGGAATGAGAATCCATACGGACCTTCAAAAGAAGCTGCTCAGGCGTTTACCGAAAGTGTCTGGAAGGGAAACCACTATCCTTCGAACAGCCTGGACCAGTTAACAGAAAAGATCGCCAGGAAAGAAGGAGTTTCAAAAGACCAGGTTTTGCTGGGGCCGGGATCTTCAGACCTATTGGAAAAAACTGCTGTGGTTCTTTTTCAGAATGGCGGTAATGTGGTGAGCGCAGACCCAAGTTACATGGCGCTTATTTCTGTTGCGAAAGCAGCCGGGGGGAACTGGAAAAGTATAAAACTAACCTCCACTTACGAACATGACCTGGATGCGATGGAAAAAGCTATTGATGAGTCAACCAGACTTATATATATCACCAATCCTAACAATCCAACTGCGACCATTACCAATGCCGATAAATTGCGGATTTTCTGTAATCGTGTTTCTAAAAAGACGCCGGTTTTTATCGATGAAGCATATATGGAACTAAGTGAAAATGGAATGGCAGATTCAATGGCGCCACTTGTTGCCGAAGGAAAAAATATCCTGGTCTCCAGAACTTTTTCGAAGATCCATGGTATGGCGGGACTTAGAATAGGATACTTGTTAGGTCAGAAAGAAACCCTGAACCAGGTAAATGATATTATAGGTTCCGGAATGGGAATCACAGGGCCAAGTATAGCTGCCGCTACGGCGAACCTGGATAATGAGGAATTCCTTTCAGATTGCAGAGAGAAGTTTTTTGAGACAAGAACCTATTTTAAGAATTACCTTAGTAAAAGAGGGATTAGTTATATGCCATCCCAAACTAATTTTATCATTTTTCCTTTAGAAATAGCCGGGGACGAATTCCTTCAGCAGGTTTATGACAGGAATATGGCTGTACGTGCTTTCCAGTTCTGGGGTAAGGACTGGTGCAGGGTGAGCATGGGCACAATGGAGGAAATGCAATTATTTACGGAAGCTCTCGATGAGATCCTGATTTGACATCCAAAGATATTTACGTCATGCTGAATTCACTTCAGCATTTGTTTAGACCCTGAAACTCCCAAAGCATTGGGACTGGGTGACGGTATAGAATCAATTTTTATTAGTTCGAAATAATTTAAGTCTTTATTTCATTTCGACGTAGCAAAGCGAAGGAGAAATCTATAGAACCATTTGCCCCCTAAGGAGATCTTTCCCTATGTTCGAGATGACACACTTTCCCTTCATGCTAAACTTCTTTCAGCATCTGTTGACAAATTGGAATGCCCGAAGCATCGGGACTGAGTGACGAATGTTGTCATTTTTTGATATCATGGAACTGGCCTTAATTCAGGTTTCGTTGTCGCACTGAGCCTGTCGAAGTGCATTCAATAGTGAAAAACTTGAAGTTTTACATATCGATATGTTCCGAAATAAGGTCTGTGCAGCAGCTTTAATTCTGCTTCGTTGTATCGGTTTTCTTTTTTGTGCTTTTTAAAATACCTCCAAGAATATTCTTTGCCGCATCTTCCACTTGCTTTTGCTGAGACTTATTAATAGAATCTCTTTTCGTTGGGGTCTGGGCGGAAGTAGAATCTTTCTTTTGCGTGTTTACGGCTGTAGAATCATTCTTACTGAAAGGTTTCTTTGGATCTCTTTTTCCCTGCAGAATATCATTGATAGCATCTACAGCTTTATCTTCAAGATCTTTGCTTTGCTTGGCAACGACCTTCTGGGTAAGATTATTTACCGCCTGCTGCATATTCAGTTTAACATGAGGGCTGTTGAAGTTCCCGGTAATCCATATTGGGAGTTGCACGCTCATATTGGCAATGCTTTCTCCGCTTAATTTACCTAGTGCTCCGCCAACTTCAGAACCCAGGTATTTCGCTGGAACATCGAGTTTAAGATCGTAATCCATGGTCATATCGAAACCATGACTTCCGGAAACCTGGAATTTTATATCCTTGATATTGAAATCGAAAGGAGCAATTTGCACCATCCCATCACTAAAAGTAAGCTTGGTTTTTAATTTGCTAAGATCGATATCTTCAAAATTTATAAAATTCAGTTCAGAATCCAGTTTAGCTAAAAGCGCTGCTTTTTCAGGATTTATTTCAGCTGTTAGGATCTCTGCCAATGCATTACCTGCAATCGTTGCTAGTTGCGGAGTGAAATCTTCATTCAAATTTCCTTTAAGGTTTACGGTAGACTGTATCTTTCCTTCCAGCGCACTTGCTAATGGAGCCAAGTTTTGCATTAATTCCAGTCCGTTAAAAGAAGAAGCTATATCCAGCGAATTCAGGTTAAGGTCCATTTCGAACACCGGAGTAGGGTTTTTGGTAGATACCATCCCGTTTGCTCCTATACTTCCATTAAAAATATTAGTGGAAATATCCTGCAGCCTGGCAGTTTCATCTCTAATTACCAGAACTCCTGTAGCATTCTTCAGTTCCAGGTTATCGTAGATAACGGTATTCGCATTAAATTTCAATTCCATATCCAGGAATGATGGGATCTTTATGGCTTCCTTACCCGTAGTTTTCGCTACGGTCTTTTCTTTACCATTATCATCTGTAGTTGTAATCTCTTCAGTTTCAGCAACCATAAAATCGTTGACAGAAAATTTGTTGGACTGAACCTGGAAATTACCTTTCAGGGCTTGATCTGTAAAAAGGAACCCGATAAGATTTTGCAGAGAACCTGCGGCCGTAAGGTCTGTCTGTCCCGTAGTAAGCTTCAGATTAGGGATACTTACATTCCCCTGGTTAAAGCTCATATTGGCAGTAGCGATCTTTACTTCGTTAGGAATTTCAGGAGATAAATAGCTGAAATTCTTAATAGAAGCCGTTCCGCTGCTTTTTACATTTTGATATTGTTCTTTTTCAATGGAATTCATATCGAAACTCGTCTTAACATCGGCAGTAAGTATTCCGTTAAGATCCTGTTCCATTTCCAGTGGATAAGCCTCGCTTAAATTAGCAAGATTTATAGTGCCTTTAAGCGCAAGATCTACCAGCATATTTTCGGTGATATTGCTAATATTCCCATTTGCAGTAAAACTATCCTGGTCTATTCTAAAGGTTGCATTATTAATGTTGATATAAGTTTCTTCAGCAAGACCGGTATCGTTTAGAACCACCATATCCAGATTAATATCCTGGACACTTTTTGGAAGGTCTGGATATTTGAATGAAGCATTGTTAGAGGTGATTTTTATATCCATCTTCGGAATATAAAGATCATCTGCTTTTCCAAAGATCCTACCGTTCACTACGAAATCTCCTTTGGTGTCTACATTTTCAATGTTTTTAGCATAGATTTCCGGAATAACCGCGAGGAAATTTTTAAAGTCTGAAGACGGAGTTTTAAAGCTGAGGTCCATCTCGGTATTTTCTTCATTCACCTGCACGTATCCGTCAAAGGTTAGCGGTAACTGGTTTACCCTGGCTTCATTTTCCAGGAAGGTATATCTCATTTTTTCAAGGTCAATCTGGAAAACCGCGTCCAGGCTGATCAAATTTTGATTCAGATAATTTACCCCATCATAATTGAGAGAAACCAAAGCTTCAGAATATGTTTTCAGTTCAGATTGATCCAGGGAGAAATCCCCATTCCCTTCATGGTTCAGATCTTCTACATCCAGGAATACCTTAGTGCTCTTATCATCATATTTCACCCTTGAATTATTGATCTCGTAATGTTTAAGATCAAGTTTAAAAGGCTGGCCATCTGAGCCAGAGGTGGTAGTGTCTTCTAAGGCTATATCATAATTTGCCTTTCCAAGAGAATCTACCTTGATGTTTATGTAGGCATTGTTCAGGCTAAGACGGTCGATGACCTTTTGTTCGTCGCTGCTCTTGAAAAGTTCTTTAATGGACATTTCCAGAGTAACTTCTTCTGTCAAAGCCAGCGTATCCCCCTTAAATGGTTCATTGTTTATAATGCTGAGGTTTTCTATAACCAGGGTCGCCTGTGGAAAACTCCTGAACATACTAAGGTCTATATCCTCAAAATCTACCTGCGCATTCAGGTTCTTATTCATGGTTTTCTTTACCACTTCTTTAAGCTGGGTTTCAAACACAAATGGTGCGACTATCAATAAAATAATGACAGTCAGTATAACAATACCCAGTATTTTTAAAGCTTTTTTCATGTGATAATGAAATTTTTTATTTGTTGATTAGTTTTTGCTAGGCTTATCCTGTTAATATAGGATTTTTAAGCTTCACTTCTAATTTCTTCGAACCTTAGTTCCTCAGCAGGTTTCAAATTAAACATACTTCTTAGGCCATAGACCGCGGCATAAAGGAATGGGGTATCTAAAGCAGCGATCAAAACCTTGAATAGGAATCCACTAAGCAGCAACCCTCCAAATAGTTCCCAGTCTATCTTCCCGAAGCTACAAAGCAAAAACAGGACCGAAAACGTATCTACGAATTGGGATAAAAAAGTAGAGAAGTTGTTTCTCAGCCATAAGTGCTTTCCCTTGGTTAGTCTTTTCCAGAAATGAAATATCTGTATATCTATATATTGTGCCAGTAGATAAGCTACCATCGAGGCAAAGACCGCAATAGCTGTAGCTCCGAAGACCTTCCCGAATAATTGGTTGTTTATGGGAGACCAGCTAGTCGCCGGCACGGCATCTGAAGCGTAAACGATCAATAGCGAAAAGAAGGAGGCGAAGATACCGGTGGTCACTACGAGATTCGCCTTCTTTTTACCATAAACTTCACTGATGATGTCGGTTATTAAAAATGTCACCGGGTAAGGCAATATCCCAACAGAAATTTCAAAAGTATAGAGTCCGAAAAAATCCCAGTAAAAGAACTTTTGAAAAATGAGATTCGATACAACCAGGGAGGCGATAAACAAGGCACTCAGGATCATATAAATTTGCTGAGCCTTGAGCATATTTTTCAGGTAGAGTTTGGCCAAATTTTTTTATTAAGTCTTTCTCCAAAGTTAAGAGTATGTGCTTTTGTTTTGCTTAATTTGCTGTGAAATTATTTGGCGCTACCTATTAAAATTTTATTAATTCGCTTTGAAATCCCCTAAAACAGTAAAATTAGCACTGGGAAGTAACCTTGGTGACCGTCCTGGTTTTATGCAAAAAGCCCTGCAAATGATCCATGAAAACATTGGTTGGGTCATCGATGTTTCTAAAATTTATGAAACTCCGGCCTGGGGTTTTACCGGGAATTCATTTTTGAATGCCTGTATTTCGGTGTCTACAAGACTGGAAGCTCAGGAGGTTCTTACAGAGCTATTATTAATAGAAAACGAGCTGGGTAGGGAGCGCAATGATTCTGGCAATTATCAAGACAGGACCATAGACCTGGATATTCTTTTATTCGAGGATGAGATCATAGAAACCGAATCTTTAAAGATCCCGCATCCGGGAATTCCTAACCGTAAGTTCGTTTTGAATCCATTAGCAGATATTGCAGCTTCTGAGAAACATCCTGTTTCCGGTAAAAAGATAAGCCAGTTACTAAAGGAAACTTCAGATGAGTCTGAGGTTTTAGTTTCTTCAGCAGAATTAAAGAAGCCAGCCTTAAATTATAATTTTCCCGGCTGTAACTATATCGCGGTAGAAGGAAATATCGGTGCGGGAAAAACGAGTTTTTCTACTATGGTTTCTGAAGATTTCAATGCGAAACTCATTTTGGAGCGATTTAAGGATAATCCTTTCCTTCCTAAGTTCTATGAGAATAAGGAGCGTTATGCCTTTCCGTTAGAAATGTCATTCCTGGCAGATCGCTATCAGCAGCTTTCAGATGACCTGGCGCAGTATGATCTATTTAAGGATTTTGTGATCTCAGATTACGACGTGTTTAAATCCCTCATTTTTGCCAAGATCACGCTGCACGAGGATGAATATTCCCTTTATCATAAGCTTTTTCACTTGATGTATAAGGAGCTGGTAAAACCTGAACTTTATATTTATCTATACCAGAATACCGAGCGTTTACTTGAGAACATCAAAAAACGCGGCCGTGATTATGAGCAGAACATTCAGCCAGATTACCTGGTAGATATCAATAAAAGTTACCTGAACTTCATCAAGTCTCAAAGCAATATGAAAGTGCAGGTGATAGATATTTCCGGGCTCGATTTTGTCTCGAACAGGAAAGATTATTTGTGGTTACTTTCTGAAATCGATAAAGCGGTTCATTAAGCCTTTTCCAACTGTAATTTAGAAAACAGGTCCCAAAGAACTACTCCGGTACTTACCGAAATATTCAGGGAATGTTTGCTTCCTAGTTGAGGTATCTCGATAACTCCGTCACTGGCCGAGACTACTTTTTGCTGTACTCCTTTAACCTCATTCCCAAAGACCACGGCGATCGTTTTCCCGCTTTCCGGCTGGAAATCATTTAGCATGGTTGCGCCTTCTGCCTGTTCTATAGAATAAACTTTGATGCCTTCATTCTTCAACTTTTGAACTAACTCCAGGCTGTCTTCTACATATTCCCAGCTAACTGTTTCAGTAGCTCCCAGGGCCGTTTTCTGAATGTCTTTATGTGGTGGTTGGGCGGTAATTCCGCAGAGATAGACCTTCTGGATAAGGAAAGCATCGGCGGTGCGAAAAACAGAACCTATATTGTTCAAACTTCTAACATTATCCAGGATAACGATAATAGGTGTCTTTTCAGCTTCCTTAAATTCGTTGATGCTCTTTCTGTCCAGTTCGCTGTTGCGAAGTTTTCTCTTTTCCATGCCGCAAAAATAGAAATTTGAAGCTTGATATTTAATTTTTCAACTTCCTGTTAATCAGAGTTATTTAATTTTATTAAATTTAATAGCATCTTAATCCCCCTAATCCTTCTGAACTTCCTGTTTTTGTGATGGTTTTATTTTCTAACTAAAACTAAATGATCATGAAAATTTACAAAACAACTATCGCAATCCTTATTTTTTTACTTGTTAGCAGCTTCGGCTTTGCCCAGGAAATGAAAGCTGAAAAATATGAAAATCCGGAATGGGTAAATATTGCCTATATCAAGTTCAAGCCTATGAAAAAGGAACCTGCAATGGGTATTATCGCGAACTATTTTGCGAAAGCAGACCAGGATGCCGGCATAGACGCGCCAACCGCATATCATTTAGCCTATGGTGATTATGATATGATGGTGATCTGGGAGATGAAAGACGGCATAGAAACATTGAACTGGAAAACTACCCCAGATGATGTTAAATGGATGAAGTCCATGGGCAAGATTGCTGGAGGGCAGGATAAGGCCATGGCCAAGCTTGAGGAATTCATGTCTTATGTAGACACCTGGGACAATACGCTGGCCAGGAAAGAATAAGCGATAAATTAAAAAATGATAACTTAGATGGGATTTTATGTCCCATCTTTTTATTTATAAATACTCTATGAAAAAACTACTTATTATCACCCTGTTCCTTATCTCATGCTTACCGCTTATTTCCCAGGAAAAATCTGAATTAGAACTACTTGATATTTTCAATTATGAATTTGTCTCAGATCCGCAGATATCACCAAATGGTGAAAAGATCGTTTACGTGCGGAATTTCAAAGATGTGATGACAGATAAGAATCTTTCTAATTTGTGGATCATAAATTCAGACGGTTCCCAGAATCGTCCTCTTACTACCGGTAATCAAAATGATATGAGTCCTCGCTGGTCCAGTGACGGAAAGCGACTGGTTTTTAAGTCGAATATGCAGGATGATAAAATGAAGCTTTTCCTTATGTGGGTGGACTCGAAAGAATATTTTCCATTAACAAATTCCACTCAAAGTCCGGGCGAGGCTAGTTGGTCTAATGATGGGAAGCAGCTTGCATTTACCATGTTCGTACCCACTAAATCTGAATCTATAGTAAAACTGCCAGCCAAACCTGAAGGTGCAAAATGGAACGACGCTCCAAAATACATTGATAAGCTGAATTATCGCGGAGATGGTGAAGGCTATGTAAAAGATGGTAACGACCAGATTTTTATCATTTCTACTAATGGCGGTACTCCGAGACAATTAACAAATTCAGAATTCGATCATGGGACGCCGGTCTGGTCTGCAGACGATCGAAAATTATACTTCTCGGCCAACCTGCATGAGGATGCAGACCTGGATCCTATGAATTCTGAGATCTACGAGCTTGAAATAGTTAGCGGTAAAGTTAATGCAGTTACGAGTCAGCAGGGGCCGGCCTTAAACCCGGTAGTTTCTCCAAATGATAATACCATTGCCTATTTAGGATTCGTGGATGAATATCTGGGATACCAGATCAGTGATATTTATATAAAGGATGCTAACGGTTCTGAATCTAAATTAATAACCGGTGATTTTGACCGGGATATTGAGAATTTAAAATGGGATGGTAAAGGTAAGGGCCTTTATTTTCAATATAACGACCACGGTAAAACGAAAATAGGATATGCAGATCTAAAAGGGAATACCAGGGAGATCACAAGTGACCTGGGCGGACTTTCTCTGGGCCGGCCTTATAATGCGGCTGCCTTTTCTGTTTCAGATAACGGTGACCTGGCTTTTACCTATGGTACCACTCAAAATCCGGCTGATTTGGCCATACTTGATGGAAAGAAAATGAAAAGGCTAACCAATCTGAATGAAGACCTTTTCGCTTTCCGAAAGCTTGGTAACGTGGAAGAAATGACCTGGAAATCATCTTTTGATGAGCGAGAGATTCAAGGATGGCTGGTGACTCCGCCAGACTTTGATCCTTCAAAAAAATATCCATTCATCCTGGAAATTCACGGTGGGCCTTTTGCCAGTTATGGTAGTGTATATTCCGCAGAAATCCAGGCTTATGCTGCTGCGGGATATGTGGTATTATATTCAAACCCTAGAGGGAGCAGTGGGTATGGAAAGGAATTCGGAAACCTTATTCACCACGATTATCCCAACCATGATTATGAAGATCTGATGTCTGGAGTGGATGCGGCCATTGCCAAAGGATTTATAGATGAAGATAATTTGTTCGTGACCGGCGGTAGTGGTGGCGGAGTGCTTACAGCCTGGATTGTAGGAAAGACAGATCGTTTTGGTGCAGCGGTGGTAGCGAAGCCAGTGATCAACTGGTACAGTTTTGTTTTGTATGCAGACGGACCGGGATTTTTCAGTAAATACTGGTTTCCAAATAAGCCCTGGGAAGATCCGGAGCCGTATTTAAAGAGATCGCCAATTTCTTATGTTGGCAATGTTTCCACTCCAACCATGTTGTTAACGGGAGAGGAAGATTACAGAACGCCCATTGTTGAATCTGAACAATTCTATACTGCCTTGAAACTGGAAGGAGTTGAAACGGCTATGGTGAGAATACCGGGAGCTTCCCATGGAATTGCCAATAAGCCAAGTAATCTTATCGCCAAGATCGCAAGCGTGCTGGCCTGGTTTGAAAAGTACAGGGATTAGGTTTGCCAGGTAAGCCGAAGTATACCAATTCACAGCTAGAATCATTAAAAAAGTAATTAGTGCAATGAAACAAATAACACTCTCCGGATTATTAAGCATTTTTTTTGGAATAATTTGTAGCGCCCAGAACGGGGGAATCAATAAGGAAGACACACGTCTTTTATCTCAACCGGCCATAAGCGATTCGAAAATTGCTTTTATATACGCTGAAGACCTATGGGTAGCCAATAAAGATGGGTCAAATCCTAAAAGACTCACCGTAGATGAAGGAGTAGAGCGAAACCCCGTATTCTCACCAGATGGAAAAAGCATCGCATTTAGTGCGGAATATGACGGAAATACCGATGTGTTTATAGTGCCTACAGAAGGTGGTATACCAAAAAGACTCACCTGGCATCCTTATGCAGATATCGTTCGGGATTTTACTCCAGATGGTAAAAATGTATTATTTCTTTCTCAGCGTAAAGTGTTCACAAACCGCTACGCCAGCCTTTTCAAGGTAGATATAGAGCAGGGAAATGTGGAACCTTTAGAGATCCCGAATGCTAATTGGGCCGCTTATAATTCTGATGGCAGTTTTATAGCGTATACTCCCATAAGTGACCGTTTTGAACAGTGGAAGAACTACCGTGGAGGAACCGCTACCTGGATCTGGATCTATGATACAAAAACATACGAAGTTTCAGAAATTCCAAAACCGGCAGGTGGAAGTAACGATTCCAATCCACAATGGTTAAATAATAAAGTGTTTTTCAGAAGTGACCGGGATGGGGAATTTAATATCTATAGTTATGAACCCGGAATGAAAGAGGTTACCAAACATACAAATTTTGAAGATTTTCCGGTGATGGACCTTTATGCGAATAAGGATCAGATCATTTTTGAACAGGCGGGTTACCTGCATACTTTAGATCCAAATACCGGTAATACCAGTAAAATAAAAGTGGGTATTGCCACAGACCTGCTGGAATTAAGACCGCGTTATGTGCAGGGAGATGAATACGTTAGGGGCGTAGGAGTATCGCCAACTGCGGTAAGAGTAGTTATGGACTGCAGAGGTGACATTGTTACCTTTCCTGCAGAAAAAGGCGATCCTAAAAATATTACCTCCACTCCAGGGGTTCATGAGCAGGATCCTTCCTGGTCACCCGACGGCAAAACCATAGCTTATTTTTCAGATGAATCTGGAGAGTACGCCTTGCACCTATACGATCAGAATGAAAATTCCCCGCTAAAAAAGGTAGAGCTGGATGGAGCAGGTTTTTATGCTTATCTGCACTGGTCTCCAGATAGTAAGAAAATAGCTTTTGTAGACAATAGTAGAAGTCTGTATGTATATAATTTGGATAAGAATTCTGTAAAAAAGGTCGCCTCAGATGTACTTTATACACCAGGGGTTTTCCGGGAATTGTTCGGTGACTGGTCTCATGATTCAAAATGGATCACTTATACCATTATTACTGGGACCAATTTTGAACAGGCCTTTGTCTATTCCCTGGATGAAAATAAATCTTACCCGATTTCAGATGGTTATTCTAACGTGATGTCTCCTGAATTTGATCCCAGCGGAAAATACCTTTATATGCTGGCTTCAACAGATGCCGGGCCGGTGGTAAACTGGTTCGATCAATCCAATCAGGATATGGAGATGAGTAGTTCTATCTACCTGGTTACCCTTCAGAAGGATGTGGTTTCGCCATTTTTTAAAGAAAATGATGTTGAAGTGATTCAGAAAAAGGAAGAAGAGGAAGAGAAGAAGAAAAAGGCTGAAGAGGAAAATAAGAAGCCCGATACTCCTCCCTTGAAAATAGATTTTGAGAACCTGGAAAACAGGATCGTCGATGTTCCGGTTCCTGCTGGGGTTTATCAAAGTCTGGAAGCTCCTAAGGAGGGCGAGTTGTATTATTTAAAGTTCTCCCAGCATGAAGATGGCCCTGGTGAATTAAGGAAATATGATCTGAAAGAAAAGAAGGATACGCTTATCATGTCTGCTTCAGAATTCGAGATTTCGGCCAATGCTGAAAAGATTCTTTACAGAAAAAACGGGAAAACAGGAATTGCTGAATTAGGAAAAAAACCAGAGAAACCAGCGCTGGATCTGGGAAGCTTTCAGATTAAAATAGATCCCCGGGAAGAATGGAAGAATATATTCAATGAAGCCTGGAGAGTAAACCGTGATTATTTTTATGATCCCAATATGCATGGAGCAGACTGGAAGCAAATGAAAGAAAAATACAGTCAGTTTTTACCTCATGTAACCACTAGAAGCGACCTCTACGAGGTTATGGAGTGGATGTTCAGTGAATTGGGCGTAGGGCACCATCGTTTCTCCCACAGGGGCGATGAATTTGAAACTTCAGAAAATATAAAGGGCGGACTGCTGGGTGCAGATTATGAAGTAGCAAATAACCGCTACAGGATCAGTAAAATTTATGGTGGGCTAAACTGGAATCCTAATATGCGTTCCCCTTTAACTGAGCCTGGGGTGAACATTAAAGAAGGAGATTATATACTGGCCGTTGATGGTAAAGAAGTTACTGCCAGCGATAACCTGTTCAAATATTTTGAAAATACCGCCAATAAGATCGTAACCCTTACCGTGAGCTCGAGCCCGGATATGAAGGATTCCCGCAAGGAAAAGGTGATCCCTGTAGAAAATGAATGGGATCTAAGAAATCGAGACTGGATCGAGGGCAATATCAAAAAAGTGAATGAGGCGACCAACGGCCAGGTTGCTTATGTATATGTGCCAAATACGGCAGATGCCGGCCATGAATATTTCAAAAGGTATTTCTATCCACAAGCCGATAAAAAAGCCGTCATTATTGATGAACGTTTTAACGGAGGCGGCCAGTTAGCAGATTATTATATAGACATGCTGAAAAAGCCTCAACAGGCCTACTGGAATTTCAGATATGGCGATGATTTAAAATCTCCGAGTGCCTCCATACAGGGGCCGAAAGTGATGCTTATCGATGAGACCGCTGGTTCTGGTGGAGATTATTTACCCTGGATGTTCAGAAAATTCAATTTAGGGACGATCATAGGGAAAAGAACCTGGGGTGGTCTTGTGGGCGTTCTTGGTTATCCCGAATTCATAGACGGTGGAATAGTCACCGCACCAAATGTCGCTTTTTATACTGAAGAAGGTTTCAGGGTAGAAAATGAGGGAGTACCGCCAGATATCGAGGTAGAACAACTTCCTAAAGAAGTGATACAGGGAAATGATCCTCAATTGCAAAAGGCCATTGAAGTGGTGATGAAACAGCTGAAAGAAAATCCGCCTAAAAAAATGGAAAGACCAGATTATCCAATTCGAGGCAATAATTAGATCTCTCACAAAAATTAAAGTCAGCCTCATTCCTGTTCAATAATCATCGGGAAGGAGGCTGACTTTTTAATCAATTGAAAATATCCTGAGGTCTATAAGTGTTTGTTAGCTAATTATTTACTAGATTAGAAGTGATATTTCAGTTAAATGTAAAAAGATGTTCTCTGCTGTTTTTCAGCAGAGGATAGTTGATGCTTAACTGGAAATTCATTTCAAATCAATCAAAAGTATATAGTTATGAGTGACCAACAGCAACACTGGACCAAAACCGAACTTCAGATCTATATCTTGATGTTATGCGCGAATGCCGATTCGAATGTGACCGAGGAGGAGCTTGAATTGATAAAATCTAAAACAGATAAGAAGACCTTCGATAAAATGTACGAGGAGTTTAAGGGGGACACTGAGGAGGAGAGTCTGGAGAAAATTCAGGATAACCTGGTGATGCATGAATATTCCCATAAAGAGCTTACACAGTTAAGAAAAGAAATGTTTGAGGTCTTCTTTTCTGATAAAAAGTTCAGCATGATGGAAAATACCCTGGATAAGATCCTGGATAATATACTTTATTAAGAACGAACCTATTACTCATAAGTAGTTTCAGCCGGTAAGCGTTAAGCTGATTTTTCCGGCAGGGTTTATTTTTTATAAAATTCAAATTTTCTGTGTTCCAGTATTTTAAAACGCTCTAACTCCGGAAACATCTATGGAAGAATCTGAAAACAAAACCTTTCCGCATTTAAAGAATAAACATACAGATGATCTTATTGACCATTACTGGGGCAGCATTAGCTATGTTTCCAGTTTGATCAAGGCCTCAGAGATCAAGGCCGGTTTAATACTTTCCTTTTACGGAATCCTGCTGAATTTCGTCTACCAGAACATTAGCCTGGTTCTGGACCATTTCGATGATGATACGATCATTTTCATTTTGCTGGCGGTCTGGTTCTCGTGTGCCGTGGTCTCTATTTATTACAGCATCAGGTGTTTTATGCCGCGTATCGAATCTAAATATGACAAGAACATATTTTTCTTCGGGGATGTGATCTCCAAGTTCGGGGATATCAAGCAATTTTCTCGAACCTTTTTTAATATAAGTCTGGATGAGGAACAGTTGTTCGATCAGTTAGGGCAGCAAATTTTTATAAATGCCAAGATCGCCAACCTTAAATTCCAGAATGTACAGCGTGCCCTCAAGTTTTTAGCTATCCAATTCGTGCTACTGCTGGTGATTGTAATTTATTATATCGTAGCCACTTTTTTATGATGATGAGGGTTTACCGTCAGATGTGAAATTTCCAGCCCCATTTTCAACCTTTTAGTCTTAATAATTCAAATTTAAATAGAGGTTTATGGAGCAGATAATTATTAAGCGGGTTGAGTCCATAGATCTCCTTAGAGGGCTGGTCATGGTGATCATGGCATTGGATCATGTGAGAGATTATTTCCATATAAACGCTTTCTTTTTTAATAATCCCACCAACCTGGAAACGACTACGCCAGAGTTGTTTTTTACTCGTTTTATAACCCATTTTTGTGCTCCTATCTTTGTGTTCCTGGCAGGTACTTCCGCGTTTCTATATGCACAGAAAAAGACCCGGAAGGAACTATTTAATTTTTTATTAAGCCGTGGTTTGTGGCTGATATTCGTTGAAATCGCGATCATGAGCCTCTTGTGGTGGTTCGATCCTACCTATGGGTTTATCAATTTACAGGTGATCTGGGCGATTGGTATAAGCATGGTATTTCTTTCCTTACTTATTTATCTGCCAAATAAGGCCATTCTGGCCGTGGCTCTTTTAATGATCTTCGGGCATAACCTGCTGGATGGGATTACCGCTGAGGGTAAGGAATTTAGCTCGATCCTCTGGTATATTATCCATCAGAGAGCCCAGATAAGGCTGCCAAATCATCTTATCCGGTTTATGTATCCTATTATTCCATGGGTTGGAGTAATGGCTGCGGGTTATATCTTCGGTCGCCTTTATGCCTGGGAGTACCCGAGTGGTAAAAGAAAAAAGTGGTTATTGTTTTTAGGCCTGGGCAGTATTGCCTTATTTCTATTGCTCCGAATTCCTAATCTATATGGAGATCCTTCGCCCTGGGAGAAACAGGATTCAGCCGTTTTTACGATGCTTTCTATATTGAAGGTAACCAAATACCCGCCATCGCTTTCCTTTTTATTGATCACCCTGGGCCCGGCAATGTTGTTTTTGTACCTCACCGAAAATATAAAAAACAACATTACCTCTTTTTTCCTTGTTTTCGGCAGGGTGCCCTTCTTTTACTATTTGCTCCATATATTTTTGATACATCTGGCCGCACTATTGGTATTGCTTATTTCTGGAGAAGATTGGACCAAAATGATCATTACCGAAAACATATTTAGTAATAACGATCTTGAAGGTTACGGCTATCCTTTGGTAGTGGTCTACGTCATATGGATCATTATCGTTTTCCTGCTTTATTTTCCCTGTAAGAAGTATATGGAATATAAACTTCGGAACAAGAATAAATGGTGGCTGAGTTATTTATAGTATGAAATGAAATAGTATAGATCACTTTATTTGATTTTTTAGAGTTTAAATAATTAATATTCAGTAGATTAGGCTTTTTTAATTTTCGCCCCGAAATACGATCATTCTTAGTTTTAATTATCTGTGGCTTAAGTCCGGTCTTGAACGACCAGTGCTCTTAATTAACGGTAATTGTTCTAAGGGAATGCCCAGGCTGTCTCATTAGAAATATTCATTTTCTAAAATCAAAAAACAAGACAGTATGGAAGCTAAACCAACCTCCCTTACCCCGATAAGGGCTACAAAACGAATTCATTCCCTGGACATCATGAGGGGAATCGTACTATTCGGAATTTTACTAATGAACATCAACGGTTTTGGCCTCGCCGGCGCCTATGGCGACCCAACGGTTTCAGGGGGAGCTACGGGCTGGAATCTCTACACCTGGATTGGAACCAATATGTTCTTTGAAGGTACGATGCGGGCCCTTTTCTCCCTTCTTTTTGGTGTTGGAATGTTCATTCTGCTTAGCCGACTGGAACAAAAGGGAGCCGGGATAAAAGCTGCCGATATTTACTTCAGGAGATTACTATGGCTTCTGATATTTGGTCTTATTCACGGGTATTTGCTTTTATGGACCGGGGAGATCCTTTACGATTATGCCCTGATGGGGTTCCTGGTTTTTTCTTTCCGAAATTTAAAAGCGAAAACCTTGTTGCTGAGCGCTCTTCTGCTATTCTCCATAGGCACGGTATGGAATTATTTTGAATATAAGCAGAACATGGAAATGCTGGAACAGGTGGAATTAGCTAATGAATATAAAGCTACGGGCAAACCGCTTACTTCTGAAATGGAGGAAGCAACAGCGAGTTGGGCAGAAATTGAAAAAAGCAGGTCTCCAGAAACGGTAATGGAAACCACCCAGAACATGCGGAAAGATTATTTCTCTGTAGTAGCATTCCTGGCGCCAAAAAATATGGAAACAGATACAAGCTGGTTCTACAGGTATGATGTATGGGACATACTCTCCATGATGCTCCTGGGGATAGCGCTCTTTAAATGGAATATTTTAAGTGCCGGGAAAAGCTATCAATTTTACGGGCTTGCCGTTCTGGTTTGTTACGCAATTGGTTTGAGCGTAAACTATTACGAGGTGAAAAGTATTATTGCCGGAAATTTTTCCTTCCAGGCTATCTCTAAAGCCGGAATTACCTATGACCTGGGAAGACTTTTTGTGGCGATGGGACATGTAGGACTTATTATGATCTTTTGTAAACTACCGGTACTAAAATGGCTGCAGAACTCATTGTCTGCGGTAGGGAAAATGGCGCTTACCAATTATGTGATGCATTCGGTCATTTGCATGTTCATTTTTACCGGCGTAGGCTTTGGGCTTTTTGGAGCATTTCAGCGATACGAACTTCTTTTTATAGTATTTGGCATCTGGATATTTCAGCTAATTGTAAGTCCAATATGGTTGAGGTATTTCTATTTTGGTCCATTGGAGTGGGTTTGGAGAAATCTTAGCTATAAAAAGAACCATGTATTAAGAAGAAAGGCTGCGGAACCAGCGATTGTTCCGGAATCACCAATTGGATGATCCCGGTTTCCAGATCAATTCTTAATTACTTCTAGAACTTCAAAAATTCAGTTATAACCTAAGATTTTGATATTCAGTCAATTAATTTTAGTGGATATATGCACTTTTTTTGAACTTGATGGCTATAGTTTATTGGAAATGAGTAAATTAACATTCTGTTAACTACTAATTCAACCAATTATGAAAAAAATGATCTTATTTCTTCTGTTATTTCCTTTAATGGGAATAGCTCAGCAAGAAAGCAGAATTCTGCACATGTTCGAATTAAAAATTAAAATGAACCAGGGACAAAAGTTCCAGGAGGGAATGAAAAAATGGAAAGACTGCTATCTTGAAAATAGCGGAACCGATACCTGGAATGTCTGGAATCGTGTACAGGGTGAAGGCGGAGTCGTTGCCGTTACCTATTTCATGGATAAATGGGCTGAAATGGACGAAGGTCCACAGGAAGCCGATAATGCCTGCCAGTCTATTTTTCAGTCTGAAGTTTTTCCCTATGTAGAAAGCATGAATCATAATATTGCTTCTACCATGCCCGATTACAGTAAATCTCCAACTTCTGGAAACAAAGTGGTTTGGGTGACCTTTTTCAGGACCAATAATTCAACGGTTTTCAATGAGGTGATCAAAGATGTTTCTTCTACTTACAAAGAAGCTAAAGGGGAACCACTGGGTTACTGGTATGACTTTGCCGGTGGAGGCCAGGATGATCCAGATTATATGGTAAGCCTGCCTTATAAGAATTTTGCCGGCCTGGATGCCGAGTGGGATGGACCATGGGATGTTTATGAGCAAAAACATGGGAAAGAGAAAATGACCAAAATGAGAGATAAGTTCAGGGAAGCTTTAGATGATTCGTGGGCTTATATGTATAAATTAAATGAAGATCTTAGTAATCAATCACAATAGTTTAGTTTAATTATTTGAAGAGAAGATGGCACCTTTTAGGTGTCATTTTTTTATGCTAAAATTTAAGGGTTTGATATCCTCTGTATGGATAGGATAGTTGCAGGTCTCCTAGTAATTTGAACTAATCATAACAACAATAATTTCAGAAGGACCCGGAAACAGGCTCGATTCTAAATCTATCGATTTACGGTGTAGCCAGAATTCTATAATTCTATTCCAGATCTTTTCGTGGAAATATGACAGGTGAATTCCTGGTAAATTTTGACTGCAACATTTAGAAAATAAATAACCCTCCAATCGAAATTGAAGGGTTATATACTTGCTGTGAAAATAAGGTCGGGCTTTAACTAGCCGTATTTTTTTCTACTTTCTTATTCACTTCATCTCGGATTAACGCAAATTCAACCGAGTTAAATCTTTCCTCTGCGATCTCTTCATATAATTTCATCGCTTCCTCGGTATTACCAGTCTTTTCGTTGATTTTAGCCATCCAGTATTTATCATGGATATAATCTTTCTCCGTTTGCTTGATATGTTCCATAGCCTGCTCTGTATTACCCATGTGATAATTTATCACGGCCACCGCTCTATGGTAGGGCACTAACTTATCTGGACTATTAATAGAACTAACCGCCTCTTTGATTTTCTCAGCCTCATTCATGGCTTCCTTGTACTTTTTATTGCTGGCAAGAACCATGGCATCCCAGTAATGTAAAATTGCCTCCTGGTTCGCGGTTACTACAGGACTGTTCGCATCGTTGACCAATTGCTTTGAAATTGGCTTCATTTTATTTACTATCTCCTCAAGCTTTTTAGCATTTCCATCATGCATGGCGATATGTGCTGCAGAATAGGCTGCCTGATATTTCGCGATATTTTTATTGCTCTCAGGAATATCCATTGAATCGAAAGAATTCATACCATCTTCCAGGAATTTTAAAGCCTCTTTGGAATTGCCTTCGTATACATAGGTATTTGCTTCGCCAGAAAGATTTGTCCCAAATTCACTTGCTTCACGGGCATCTTTGAAATTTTTGCGAGCCTCTTCATAATTACCCAAAATAGAATTGGCATGTCCAGATTTCGCCAGGGCTACATCATCTTCAGGATCCAGGGAAGCGGCTTTTTCGTAACTGGCCAGGGCCTGGTCCAGATTATCCTGGTCTCTATAATAATCTCCCATTAAGATATGCGACCGCGGACTGTTAGGAGCCGTTTTAACCAGCCTTTCAAAATATTTTTTAGCCTGGTCCTTATCGCGCGGAGAATCGAATAGGTACGAACTACCAAGGCTAGCCATGGCAGGTACAAAATCGGGATTTAACTCAAGAGCTTTCTTCCAGTGCTCTCTTGCCTTTTCTTCCTGATCGTTATTGTTATAATAAACTGCAAGATTGTCCATGGCCCTGGCAGATTTAGGATACTTCTCCACCATTTTTTTACTCATCTCCAATTCTTTATCCAAATCACTTTTCATGTTGGCTTCGGTCATGTCTATCATCATTACCTCTGCTTCGTTGGCTTTATCGCGCAATGCCAGGAATTTATCCCGGTTGGTGGCCCAGTCTTTCGCGGAATTTGCAGAATAGCTTCGGTACATCTGAGCAGATACGAAATCTGGATCATATTTAAGTGCCTCATCAAACTTGGCTCGCGCCTTTCTCGAATTACCTTCATCAAAATATTCCAGTCCCTCTTCAAAAGCTTGTAAAGCCTCGTCAGAGTCTGTGTTTACAGGTAGTTCAACGTTAGAAGAATCATCTTCTAATTCAGCTTCTGCGCTTTCCTTGCTGGAATCCTTACAGGAAGCAACCATTAAAATGCTCGCCAATATGAAAAATATTGGTAGTTTTTTTAAATAAATCATAGTTGTAATTTTTAGGTTGATGTAATAGTTAGTTCGTCTAAGTTAGTGATTTTCAGCAAACAAAGCGCTTTTAAGCCTTTTCGAAACAAAATTTTTTAGCTAAAAGTTCCCAGGTTGAACTCCCTTCTTTCTCTTATTAAATAGAAACCATTAAAAAATTGTTGCAACTGATATGGTTTTTCAGGCTTTTCATCTTGTTTGTTAATTTAATTTATTGAAATAGAGTATATTAACTAAGAGATTTCCGCTGAATAACAAATAGTTTTAATTAAAATTCTATTTCCTGGTTGTAGCGGTAAGGAATTAATATCTGAAACCAATGTTCATCCCTTCAATTCCAGAAACTTATTTAATATGAGCATAACTCAAAAACAGAAAAATGAGATTCTGAATATTTATCAAAAGTGGCTTGATAGTTATTTGAATGGTGATATAGATACCTACGATTCCTATTTTGATGATAATTACCATTTCATTGGTTCTACAAACAATGAAGAGTTTCTAAACCGAAAGGATACCACTGAATTTTTTAGAAAAACCACCGATCAATTTGCCGGGAAAACTGACCTGAGAAACAATATTACCACCATTGAAAAATTCGGGGACGTCATTTTTTTAACCCACCTCTTTGATGCCTGGTTCATGGATGAAGGAGATTGGACGTATTATGGCAGGTTCAGGTTTTCTAACGCTCTTCATGAAACTAAGGATGGCTGGAAATTTATTTATCAGCATTTTTCAATTCCAGATGCCAAGGCAGAAGAAGGAGAGACCATAGGCTTTGACCAGATTAGCGCTGAAAATTTACAATTGAGAGAGGCCATTCAAAGACGCACTAAAGAACTTGAGGAAAAGTCCCGGGAACTACAAATCGAGATGGGATTAGAAAAGGTAAGAGCGAGGTCTTTGGAGATGCAACATACTAATGAGCTTCAGGATGTCATCAACACGGTTCACCGGGAACTTCTTAATTTACAACTCTCCTTATCCGGAGGTGCTTTTATCACGATCAATTCAGATATAAAGGATGAGCTATGGTGCTGGGGTGCAGGCGGTACGGCAGAATATGTACAAAAGGTTCATGTACCCCCTATCGATAAACCTATCTACAAAAATCTTATTAATGGAATAAAGAAGGGCCCGGGATTTTTCACGGAAGAATTCAGCCAGGCGGAGAAAATTGAATTTTTTGAACACCTTTTTAAATTCCCTCCATATTTAAATGCCGATGAGTCGCATAAAAAAGAAGTCTTTTCACGCGAAGGTGGATATACCCGTTCATGTGCCGTTTTTAAGAACACCTCGATATTTATAATTAATCATCATGGCAGGATATTCACCGAGCATGAGAACAATGTTTTAAAACGATTTGGGAGTGTGTTTGAACAGGCCTATACCCGTTTCCTGGATCTTAAAAAAGCGGAAGCTCAAACCAGGGAAGCCCAGATCGAAACAGCTTTAGAACGGGTAAGAAGTCGAACCATGGCTATGCAGCATTCTAAGGAGTTACCTGAAGCTGCCAATATACTTTTTCTGGAAATCCAAAAGTTGGGAATTCCAGCATGGAGTGCAGGATATAATATTCTTTCAGAAGATAAAAGATCCAGTACCTGTATCATGAGTAGCGAAGGGGAAATGCAGGAGCCTTTTGTGTTGCCTTTAACAGAGCATGAAAGTCTGCTTCCCTGGCATGAAACGATTATTAAAAACCGTGATTTTTTTATTTATGGTCAGGAAGGTGAGGATCTGGTCGCGCATTATGATTATTTGGCATCTCTGCCGGAACTAAAAAAGACCTTTGAGCAATTCCAGGAGGCAGGATTAGATCTACCCACACGACAGTTCAATCACCTGGTGAGGTTCAATAAAGGGTTTTTACTTTTTATCACCTATGAGGAAGTTCCCGAAGCTCATGAGATTTTTAAACGTTTCGGGAAAGTATTTGAGCAAACCTATACCCGTTTTCTGGATCTTAAAAAGGCTGAAGCCCAGGCCCGGGAGGCTCAGATAGAGGCAGCCCTGGAAAGAGTAAGATCAACCAGTCTGGCCATGCATCATTCCTCTGAGTTGTCCTCTGTGGTAGATAAGCTTCTTAAGGAGTTTACAGATCTGGAATTCACCCTCACATTCTGCATTATCAATCTTATTAATGAAAAGGATAGGAGCAATACCGTATGGGCTGCAAATCCCGAAACAGGAAAGGATGCAGAATCCTATTATATGAAATTTGAAAATTATCCCTTTCATCACGCCATGTGGGATGCCTGGAAAGCTCAGAAAAAGCGATTTATATATACCCTGGAAGGTGAAGAGAAAAAAATATATGATGAATATCTCTATTCAGAAACTGAATTCAGACGATTCCCTGAGCATGTTCAGGAAGCCAATAAGGCTCTTGAAAGATATGTAGCAGGCTTTACTTTTTTTGAATATAGCGGACTCCAGACAGTAAGTGAAGAACCTATTTCTGAAAATGACCTGGAAATACTGGAGCGCTTCGGGAGAGTCTTCGAACAGGCCTATACACGCTTTCTGGATCTTCAAAAAGCCGAAGCCCAGGCCAGGGAGGCTCAGATCGAGGCAGCTTTAGAACGTGTTAGAAGTCGAACCATGGGTATGCAGCATAGTTCAGAATTACAGGAGACCGCAGCACTTTTGTTCGATCAAATACAAGCCCTGGGAATAAATGTTATGGGCTGTGGTTTTAATATATGGAATAATGATAGATCTGAAGCCACTGCCTGGATGAGCGGTATGGATAGATTTCAACCTGCATTTCAAACCTCGAGCTCCAAAGACATTTTTCTTCGAATTTATGAAGCGATGAAACGCGGCGATAAATTGTACGTAGAAGAACAAAAAGGGGAAGAATTAAAAGCTCATTATGATTATATGGCCTCTATCCCTGTTTTTAATAGGATCCTGAATCAGCTGGAAGAAAAAGGACAATCTCCGCCTGTCTTTCAGATCATGCATTGCGCCTTTTTTACGCATGGTTATCTCATGTTCAATACTCTTGAACCTGCCACAGAAGAACATGAGATTTTCACCAGGTTTGCCAAAGTTTTTGATCAGACCTATACTCGTTTTCTAGACCTTCAGAAAGCTGAAAAACAGGCCAGGGAAGCTGAAATCAACCTTGCTTTGGAGCGTATCAGGGCCGCGACGATGGCAATGCATAATACCGATGAGATAGGAAACACCGTAATCACTTTCTTTAAGGAACTACGCGGATTGGGACTTCAGAAATCTACCAGATGTGGAATTGGAATTCTCAGTCAGTCTGAACACATGCAATTATATACGGCCTCTACTAAAAAAGGACACCAGGCAAAACTTACTACGGGAACTTTAGATATGAGCCTTCATCCTTTGCTGGAAGGTGTGAAAATGGCCTGGGAAAATGGCGATTCGGCTTTTTCCTATGAATTAAAAGGAAAGGATAAATACAAATATTTCGATAGGTTAAATACGGTCAGGGATTACCCGGTGAATATAGATCTGGATACTTTATCTGAAATTGTCTTTCACTTCAGTTTTCCCTTTAAGGATGGGGTCCTGTTCGTATTCCTTGATGAACCACTAACCCTGGAATATGCTGAAATCTGCAAACGCTTTGCCAGAAGTTTCAGCCTTACCTACACCCGTTTTCTGGATCTTCAAAAAGCCGAAAATCAGGCCAGGGAGGCTCAGATCGAGGCAGCTCTGGAAAGGGTGCGTAGTAGGACTATGGGGATGCAAAAAAGTTCAGAACTGGAGGAGGTTATAAAGGTCGTTTTTGATCAACTGGTACATCTGAATTTTAATATAGAACACACCGGGTTTATCATAGACTACAAAGAGAATGATGATATGCATATCTGGCTTACCGATAAAAATAGTATTCCTGCTGAAGTAACGGTTCCCTATATCGATACGCCTAACTGGAACAGTTTTTTAAAGGCTAAAAAGAACGGTGATAATTTTTTCAGCAACCTGTACACTTTTGAAGAAAAAAATAAATTTTATCGGGAGTTGTTCGAAATTATTCCGGGTGTAGCAGAAGAAACAAAAAGCTATTATCAAAACTGTAAAGGGCTGGCCATATCTACAGTTTTAATGGATGATGTGGGGCTTTATATAGAGAATTTTGAAGGTGAGCCCTTTTCTGAAGAAGAAAATAAAACCCTTCTAAGGTTCGGTAAGGTATTTCAGCAAACTTATACCCGGTTTCGTGACCTGGAAAATGCCGAAGCTCAAACCAAACAGGCTCAAATTGAAGCGGCGCTGGAGAGAGTTCGTAGCAGGTCTATGGGAATGCAAAATAGCAAGGATTTTAGCTCTGTCACTACCGAAATGTTTAATCAACTACGAAATTTTGGAGGCGATCTATTTGCCACCGGAATTGTTTTTTGTGATAAGCACAAAGATCATGTGGAGCAGTGGCATAGTATTCCAGGGGCTGGTATGATGAGTCCTTTTATTGTTCCAAAAGACCTGGACTATATTCATGAATACAGATATAACCAGTGGAAAAAGGGAGAAAAGTTATTCTCTATAGAGATACCGGGGGATTTTATTGAACAACATTTTCAGGATATTTTCAATCTTCCTTCTGCTCAAAAAGTGCTTAAAGATCTGGAAGAAAATGATACTCCTATGCCCGGGGCACCTCCCTGGGAAATTGACTATGGAGCATCCTTTAAAAATGGATATATACTGGTTTCTGCTTTGCAGGTTTTTGAGGAAGCCCATATTCTTCCTCGTTTTGCTAAGGTCTTTGAACAGGCTTACACCAGGTATCTGGATCTTAAAAAAGCAGAACTTCAGGCCAGGGAAGCACAGGTTGAAGCTGCTCTGGAAAGGATCCGTAGCAGATCTATAGGTATGCAGAAGAGCGAAGATCTGGCAGATCTTTCACTGGAACTGGTAAAACAGGTTCAGGAACTGGGAGTGTCCACCTGGTTTTGTGCCTTCAATATTTATGACGATGAAGAAAAGGGGTCTTTGGAATGGGGTAGCAATGGCCAGGGTGTATTCCCTAAATACAGAACACCAAGAGAAGGGGTTTTTCTTAAATATTATGAAGCGGGACAGCAAGGCCAAAGCTTGCTGGTTAACGAAATAGGTGAAGACGAGTGTCCTGCCCATTACAAATATTTATGTACTCTGCCGGGAGTTGGTGATCAATTATTGCAAATGAAAGCACAGGGAATTTCTTTCCCAACCTCCCAGATAGATCATGTTGCTTTTTTTAAATATGGATATCTCCTTTTTATCACCTATGAATCGGTCCCGGAATCTTACGAGATCTTTAAAAGATTCGCCAGGGTTTTTGAACAGTCCTATACCCGTTTCCTCGATTTGCAAAAGGCAGAACAGCGGGCAAGGGAAGCCAGGGTTGAAACGGCTTTGGAAAAAGTGAGAAGCCGTACGCTGGCTATGGAGTATAGCCAGGAATTTACTGAAACCTCCATGGTCGTTTTTGAGCAGCTACTGGAATTGGGTATTTCTCCAAATAGATTATTTATTGGTTTAATTGATAGTGACCTGGACACCATAGATGCCTGGGCGACCAATGAAGACGGCACCAGGCTTGCAAATCACTTTAAGTTAGAGGCTTCAAAAAATAGATCTATTGCCCGGATGTTAGACGGCTGGAAGCAGGGAAAGACCTCTCAGATAATAGATATGGAAGGCAGGGAATTGCAGAATTATTTCAGGTATCTAAATGAGGAATTGAAGATCCCATTCCAGGGTGGTCTTGAACAAAAAAGGAGGATACAGTATATGGCCTATTTTTCTGGTGGTCTTATTGGTTTAGCTTCCGGAGAGGAACAGGACGAAGATGCACTTGAATTGCTGGAACGTTTTGCGGCAGTATTTAACCTTACCTATATCCGTTTTAAAGATCTGAAAGTTGCTGAAGCGAATGCCATCAAAGCCAGGCAGGATCTTAAAGAAATAAAGGCAGCCAGGGAAAATGCAGAAAGAGCACTTACAGAACTTCAGCAAACCCAGAAACAATTAATTCAATCTGAGAAAATGGCAAGTCTGGGAGAACTCACTGCAGGAATAGCCCATGAGATCCAGAATCCGTTGAATTTCGTGAATAACTTTTCTGAAGTAAGCAATGAATTGCTCGATGAAATAGCTGAAGAAATTGAAAAAGGAGATCTGGAGGAGGTAAGAGAAATTTTAAAGGATATCAGGAATAATCTTAATAAAATAAACCATCATGGCAAGCGCGCAGATGCTATTGTAAAAGGGATGCTGCAGCATAGCAGGAAAGGTAATTCAGAAATAGAACCTACAGATATTAATGTCCTGTGTGATGAATATCTGCGTTTGGCTTATCATGGCTTACGGGCTAAGGATAAATCATTTAATGCTGATCTGGAAACAGATTTTGATCCAGACCTGGGAAATGTCGCTGTGATGGCCCAGGAGATTGGAAGGGTTATCCTCAACTTACTTACCAACGCCTTTTATGCCGTATTGCAGAAAAGAAAAAATACCAATGATCCTTTATATGAACCAAAAGTCAGCATTTCAACTCATAAGGAAGCGAACCAGGTGCTTATTCGTGTTAAAGATAACGGTTGTGGAATTCCAAAAAAGAACCTGGATAAGATCTTTCAGCCATTTTTTACCACCAAGCCAACCGGGCAGGGAACTGGTTTGGGACTTAGTCTAAGCTACGATATTGTAAAGGCCCATGGAGGTGTCCTGGAAGTAGAAACTCAAAAAGGCAAAGGAACAACCTTCACAATCATAATAAAAACAAACCGATGAAAATCAATCACCTATTATGTCTCCTTTTCTTAGCGGTAGGTCTAAATAGTTTAGGCCAGACTAGCCGTGATATAGAGGATTATAAATTTAAGAAGGATAGTGTAAAACAACTTATAGACAAATCTTCCGGGGACGAAACAAGAATTATAAGATTAAAGAATGAATTCGCGCGTTTGTGTTTTTTAATTCCTGAATTTGAAGATGGTTTCCTGGCTCTACAAGAAGCAAAAGCACTTTCTGATAAATTGGATTATGCTGAAGGGGAAGCCATGTACTATTTAACCTTATCCTATTTCTATTATGATCGTGACAATCCCATTAGTATTTATTATAGAAAAAAGGCTCAGCAGATCTCCAATTACTTAGAAGAAGCGCGTGATGATAATAGCAATTTTACAGATATAATGAGGGCTGATTCAAATTTAGATGTAGAACTGTTTCAGGATCAATTTAATAAGACACTCGCCAGGGATGAATTATCAGATAACAAAGAGATACAGGCGAATCTTTTATACGCTATCGCCGGAACCTATTATCGCCTCGAGAGCCCGGAAACAGCATTAACGAAGCTAACAGAAGCTATAAACTTATTCTCAGAAATAGGTGAGATCTATCCTGCATTTCATTTATCGACCATTAAAATGGGAACCCTGGTCTATTTAGAAAAGGAAGAAGAGGCCAAAAAAATAGAGCTGGAATTGATCAAATTAATGTCTGCAGAACAGGATAAAAATAATCTGGCACTTATTCATAGCGCTATGGCAAATGGTTACAGGATGCAGGGCAGGTGGTCACTTGCGATTGAATATTACCTGAAAACCCTGGAGTTATTAGATCCTGTCGAAGATCGGGAATTAAGGATAATAGATCAGTATAACCTGGCTATAGCTTATGAAAATTATGGTATGGACAGCAGGGCTGCAGATAACTATCGCATTGCAATTGAAGAATTAGAAAAGGAAAAGGATTCCTTACGATTACGTATAGCCTATGGGACCATTGTATTTCCCCTTATTGCGATAGAAAAATATGAGGAGGCCAAAAAATATATGCAGCTTTCTCTCAAAGATACCGTAAGAAGTAAAGACTGGGCCATTGCAAGATATAACGACGCCCAGGGCCAGATATTAAAAAGCCAGGGGAGATATAAGGAAGCTATACCCTATTTTCAGAAAGCTGAACAGGGTTTCAGAAAAATAGAGGGAGTTGAGTGGGCTCTTGCATTTATGAATTTATACCTGGCAGAATGTAATTTTCAAATCGAAAATTTTGACCAGGCTTTACAATATGCCACCCAATCCCTGAATCTGGATAGTAACGCCCAGGCTACTGAAAAGGCTACTCTTCTTTTATCCCAGATCCATGAGGAGCTTGATAATCCCGCAATGGCTTATCAGTATTTAAAAGACTATCAATTGTTAAGGTCAGAAAAAGAAAAATCTGAAGAAATAAACAGAATAGCTGATGCTGAGATTCGCTCTATTTTAGATGAAAGCGAAAAGACCATAAATCTTTTAGAAAGAGAAAAATTAGAAAAAGAAAAGGAAAGTATTTTTCAGCGCTGGCTTATTATAAGTGTCTTAATTGTCTTGATCTCAGTGGTTGTCCTTGCCATAATTTTATACCGCAACAATAAGAACAAGCAAAAAGCCAATGCTCAATTAAAAAGGCAAAAAAAGAAGATAGAGCAGACTTTAGATCAGCTCAAGGCTACCCAATCCCAACTAATCCAGTCTGAAAAGATGGCAAGCCTGGGAGAGCTTACTGCTGGAATCGCCCATGAGATCCAGAATCCGTTGAATTTTGTGAATAATTTTTCTGAAGTAAATAATGAATTGCTCGATGAAGTTAGCGAAGAAATTGAAAAAGGAAACCATGATGAGGTGAGAGTAATTTTAAATGATATCAGGAATAACCTTAATAAAATAAATCATCATGGTAAGCGTGCAGATGCGATCGTAAAAGGAATGCTGCAGCATAGCAGAAAAGAAAATTCTGAAAAAGAACCTACAGATCTAAATGTTCTGTGTGATGAATATTTGCGTTTAGCATATCATGGATTGCGTGCAAAGGATAAAACATTTAATGCTCATCTGGAAAAGGATTTTGATCCAGGGGTGGAGAAGATCAATATCATGGCGCAGGAGATTGGAAGGGTGATCCTGAACTTACTCACTAATGCCTTTTATGCTGTGCAACAGAAAAAATGCCATACCAACGACCCGGAATATGTCCCGAAAGTCGAAATTCTAACCAGGAAAAAACTTGATCAGGTTTGTATACAGGTAAAGGATAATGGCATTGGAATTTCCCAGAATATCCTGGATAAGGTATTCCAGCCATTTTTTACTACCAAGCCCAGCGGGCAGGGTACCGGACTTGGACTTTACCTGAGTTATGAGATCATTCAGGTACACGGTGGGGAATTAAAAATAGATACCAAAGAGGGAGAAGGAACAATATTTACTATCTTATTACCTGTTTAACACTCTGATTTTATGATGGATACAAAGAAAGATTTACTTCATCAAACTCATCAAAGAATTTTCGAGATAATCTTTTCCGGGAAATTATCTGAGAAGGAAGCCGTAAAATTTATCGATGAGGAAATAAGTGGTTTTGGAACAACCTGGGATGAAAAAATTCTCTCGAAGAAAGATTACCTCTGGATCCTGGAAAATACCCGGAATCAACTGGAGAATTATCGTTTGGAATGGAATTCAGAGCCTTTTTCATACAGGATGCTGGCTAACGATACCGTGGCGGTTCTTTGTGATGATGTGAAATTTTTCTCTCCAACAGCCAATAGGGAGAAGATCGAAATGTATATGAGGTATACCGGTGTTTATGAGTATTCAGGAGAGAAGTGGTTGCTTGTTCATTTCCATGGATCTAAACCTGAATTTGTGGATAGCGAAGTAGATACTTTTGGAATAGAGCATCTTAAAAAGAAGAATGAAGAATTAAAAGAGGAAGTTAAGAAAAGAACTTCCCAGCTCGAAGAATCTTTAAACCGTTTAAGGGCTACCCAGGAACAACTTATTCATTCAGAAAAAATGGCCAGCCTTGGAGAATTAACTGCCGGGATCGCTCACGAGATCAAAAATCCGCTCAATTTCGTTAATAATTTTTCAGACCTGAACGTGGAGCTGATCGAGGAGACCTTTGAAGAACTCAATAAATTAGAGAGCTCAGCTGCCCTAAGCGAGGCCAGGGAAATTCTGGAAGATGTAAAGTCTAACCTGGAAAAGATAAAACAGCATGGATCACGAGCAGATAGTATTGTAAAATCAATGCTACAACACAGTCGCGGTGGCAATGGCAAAGCTGAAAAAGTAGATTTCAATGGGCTTATAAAGGAGTATGTTAATCTAGCCTTTCATGGGATGAGAGCAGGTAAAAAGCCAATAAATGTGAGTATAGATTATCAGTTGGATGAGGAGATAGATGAGGTTTCTATTATCCATGAAGACTTTAGCAGGGTCATTTTAAACCTATGTAATAATGCCTTCGATGCCATGCATGAAAAGCTCAATATGACTAAAGCTGAATGCGAATACTCCCCAAAACTTAGCATCCGTACGTATCGTGAGGGCGATAAAATTATGCTTGAAATTGAAGATAATGGCCCGGGTATATCTGATGAATATAGATCTAAGATCCTTCAGCCTTTTTTTACCACAAAAAAGGGAACAGAGGGAACCGGACTTGGGCTGTCTATTACCAATGACATCATTAAAGCTCACGGGGGAGAATTAAAAGTAGAATCTAAAACAGATAATAAAACCTATTCCAGGTTTATTGTTCAATTAAAGAAATTAAGACAATGAAAATACTAATTGTAGATGATGAAAAAGATGTAGAAGATCTTTTCCGGCAGAAGTTCAGAAAGGAGATCAAGAACGATGACCTGGAAATAGAATTTGCATTTTCGGGTAAAGAAGCTTTGGAGATCCTTAAAAGAAAAGATCCGCCAGAAGTGGTTTATGTTTTTTCTGATATCAATATGCCTGGAATGACGGGCCTGGAGCTCCTTGAAAAAATAAAAAAGCAGTTCCCTAAGATCCCGGTAAGTATGATCTCGGCTTATGGCGATTCAGAGAATTATAACAAGGCTATAAATTCTGGAGCCAAGGAATTTTTCACCAAACCAATCGATTTTGAGTCTTTGAGGAATGAGTTAAGAAAACTTGGTGCTTTAAACTAAACAAATAAATCTCTAAAAATGGTCAAAATACTGGTAGTCGATGACGAAGCTGATCTTGAGATTTTGATCAAGCAGAAGTTCAGGAAGAAGATCCGGGAAAATGAGTATGATTTCCGTTTTGCCCTGAACGGCCGTGATGCGCTAGAGAAAATTTCGGAAGAACCCGATACAGATATTGTTTTGAGCGATATCAATATGCCAGAAATGGACGGCCTAACTTTACTAACTAAGTTGAACGAGAAGAATCCTCTGATCAAGGCGGTGATCGTTTCAGCCTATGGGGATATGGAAAATATCCGTACCGCCATGAATCGTGGTGCATTCGACTTTATAACCAAACCTATAAATTTTGAAGATCTTTCTATCACCGTTGAAAAAACGATTCAGCATGCGAGGCAATTAAAAGATACCCTGATTGCCATTAAAGAGAATGATATCCTTAAAATGTACGTGGATGAAAATGTTCTTAAATTCATGAATAGTAGGGAATATGAGTCGTCCTTAATGGAAAATGAAACCATAGAAGGCAGCGTTGTTTTTATCGACATGGTAGGTTTTACCAGGATAAGCGAAACTGCTCCTCCCAATACCGTAGTGAAAATGATCAATACCTATTTTGATATTATGGCGAAGGAGATCATAGCCCAGAAAGGTTTTATAGATAAATTCATAGGAGATGCCGTAATGGCTGTTTTCCGGGGTGATTATCATCTGGACCGGGCTATAGATGCAGCACTTGCCGTAAGAAATAAAATTAGTGCCCTGGATCCTCCAGATGAGAATTCAGATTTTAAACCCAAGGTTTCCATAGGGATCAAAAGCGGGGAGATGACCTCCGGAAATATAGGTTCTGAAAGTTTAAAGCGACTGGATTACACCGTGATTGGTGATACGGTGAATACAGCTGCACGGTTCCAGGATATCGCCAAGGAGAACCAGATCATCATTGGGGAATCCTGCTATGAGAAAATAAAGGAATATTTCAAATGCCGGGAATTAGGGAAATTTAATTTGAAGAATAAAGTGCAACCGGTAACTATTTTTGAAGTTTTGGAATAAGCGGGAATCCTAATGAAGTCCGGTAAGCTTTTATTGAGGCATACTAGGAAATCTTTGTGATCAATCATCTAAATTTCTGAAATAAGAAAACCAGGCATAAAAAAATGGGCCTCCTGAATGTCCATTTTCAAGTTTAAGCAAAAACTATATAGATATTAGAAACGATTGTAATTATCAATCAGGTATTCATAAAGCGGCATAAGGGAATAAGGTTCTATTTCCGGCCTTTGATGAGTACCAACTCTTCCTGTGGCTCTATAAGGTATTCGGCGCCATCCTGGGTGACCACGGCCATTTCTTCTACTGAAATGGTCTTCAAATTTCCATCCGGAAGTTTCCATGCGTGGAAACCGTCAAATGCGAAGGTCATCCCAGGCTTTAATTCTTTTTCAGCCGCCGGTCTAACATGTGAAGCCTGTGATCCGCCAAGGTTAGGACCAACATCATGAGCGACATACCCCACCGGATGCCCGGTACTCCACATCACGTATTCAGATCCTGCCTCTTTCATTAGTACACGTTGAGCCCTGTCTACCTCAACTCCTTTAGTACCGGGTTTCATGGCGGCCAGTGCAGCACGGTTACCAGTCTTTGCACTTTCCCAGTAATGTTTTATATCCTTCGGAGCCTCTTTTTCGCCATCTTTTAAGACATAAGCAAATCTTTGGATATCGCTTACCCACCTGTCGTATACCTTGATGCCAAAATCTATCTGGATCACATCTCCGGGCATGATCACCTTATCTGTCGCATGAGAATGCCCTCGATCTGGTCCCGAATTCACATTGGGATTCTGGTCTGCTGCCCATCCATCGGTCACGCCATTTTCAGCCATTTTCTTTTTCAGGAACCTGGCGATATCGGCATCGGTAGATTCGCCCGGAACCACTTGTTGATAGGCTTCGACCTGCCACTCAGCAGTAAGGGTAGCCGCTTTTTTTAGGATTTCCACCTCTTCCGGGAGTTTTATGGCCAGCCATTCGTAGACCATCTCGGTAGAAGGTGTTAGCCTTTTTGCGTGATCACCCAGGTAGGCTTCAAGTTCCTGTCGCTGAGTGTAAGACAAACCATCTGCCATGGAATTGGTTTGGGAAGAGTTTACAGCAATGGTCTTAAAATCTTTTTCCTGAATAAAAGTGGCAGCCTGCTTCATGGCCGATTCGTTTCGTTCTACACTTGCCACCGAATCATGAATATTCAGATCATCCAGCGCTTTTGATTCTCCTGAAGGCGAAAACACCAGGGAGTGGAAACCATTTTCGTCGTTGTAAAAAAGAAAAGCAGCGGTACCCCCGGCATTTTCCCCGCCAATATGGTGGGCAATGGGATCATTGTTATTTTCACGGCAAATTACCAGCCAGCAATCTACTTCGGCGGCTTTTAAAGCCTTTGGGAGTAATTTGTTTATTCGCTGTTTTCTAATTTCGGGCCAGGGATTTTTACCCCAGGAAATTGTATTTCCAGTATTTTCTCTTGTTTCTGAAGACATGTCCTCCTGTGCTTTTTGATTGTTACAGGAAAAAAGTATAGTTAAAAGTAAAAGTGCGGGCAGTAGAAATTTGTTCATATTTATCAGATTGGCTTTTCAGGACAATTTATAAAATTTATTTTTTCAGAATTAGCCTATCCTCTCAATTATGAGAAGATTACTGCTTTTACTATGCATGATTCCATTCGCTGTTTGGAGTCAGGAAAATGAACCACCTATAAGGTATATTATGGAGTTAACGGTAAAGAAGGTCATCGGGTGAATTTCACGGAAGGACTAAAGGAATGGAAAGAATGTTACAAGTCCAATAGCGGAATTATATCTTATATAGTGCGACGAACTAGGTACCGGGTACCACCAAATCAATAAAAAAGTTCAGGCGATATTTATGCCGTCTTTTTTTGGCTGCTATTCCATAAATCTAGATACTTCTGTGTAATTTAGAGCATCGAATTCCATAAAAGCGCCTGAAGCTTATTAACTTGCAACAAAGAATTATAAGCAAGTGCCCAGACCTAAAAAATCATTCGAAACCAATAATATCAATTTCCGGGAGAGCTTTGCTTCTTTAAAATTCGTACCTCGTTTTTTCAAGGAGATCAGGAAAGTGAATCCCCTGCTTTTTTATACCAACGTGCTGGGGAGGATTTTAAATGCCGTACTTCCCGTGATCATGCTCTGGCTGGGAAAATTGATCATCGATGAGGTAGTGGTGCAGATCGGGGCAGAGGTGAAAGATCTGGATAGATTATGGATCCTGGTTGCTGCGGAATTCGGTCTTGCTATTCTATCAGATCTTCTTAGTAGAGGTATCAGTCTTAGCGATGCACTTTTAGGTGACCAGTATTCCATAGATACTTCCGTAAAGATCATTAAAAAGACTTCAGAATTGAACCTGGCCCAACTGGAAGATTCAGAATTCTATGATAAACTGGAAAGGGCGCGCCAACAAACTACAGGTAGGGTAGGACTTATGTCTAATATACTTACCCAGGGCGAAGATGTAATTGTAATTATTACTTTACTAGCCGGAGTGGTGACATTCGAACCCTGGCTTATCATTTTACTGGTGGTCTCTATAATCCCGACTATCATCAATGAGATCAAATTCAGTGGAACCAGCTATTCACTGGCTCGCAGCTGGACCCAGGAACGCCGGGAACTGGATTATTTGAGATATGCCGGGGCCAGCGATGTGACCGCCAAGGAGGTGAAATTATTCGGACTATCGAATTACCTGGCAGACCGTTTCAAAGGACTTTCAGATAAATATTATTTACAAAGCAAGAGACTGGCAAAACAACGTGCTGGCTGGGGTTCCATCTTTAATGTTATAGGAACTGCTGCTTATTATGGCGCTTATATTTTTATAATCTTCAGGACCGTTGCCGGAATTTTCAGCCTGGGTGATCTTACTTTCCTTTCTGGATCCTTCAACAGGTTAAGGTCTAAACTGCAGGGATTTTTTACCAGGTTTACGGCCATTACTGAAAGTGCGCTATATCTTCAGGATTACTTTGAATTTCTGGATCTTACCTATGCTGAAAGCGCTACAGATGGAAAACTGGATCTGCCCGAAAAGATCGAGAAAGGATTTGAATTTATAAATGTGGGCTTTAAATATCCCAAATCTGAAAAATGGGTGGTTCGAAATATCAATTTTGAACTCAGGGCGGGGGAGAAACTTGCCTTTGTGGGTGAGAATGGCGCCGGGAAAACCACGCTTATCAAGCTTCTGCTTCAGTTCTATGAACCAACCGAAGGGAAGATCCTGCTTGATGGAATCCCCATTAAAAAATATGATCAGGCGGCCTATCAGCAGTATTTTGGAGTGATCTTCCAGGATTTTGTGAAGTTCGAGTTAACTCTTCGCGAGAATATCGCCATGGGAGAGATCGGTGAAATTTCTAATCAATTGCGCATAGATGGCGCAGCCGAAAAAAGTCTCGCCCGGGAGGTGGTGAAAGATCTGCCTTTAGGTTATGAACAACCTCTTGGGAAAAGGTTCAAGCATGGTAAAGACCTATCAGGTGGGCAGTGGCAAAAGATCGCCATCGCCAGGGCTTATATGAAAGATTCTGAAGTGTTGATCCTGGATGAACCAACTTCAGCCCTGGATGCCCGGGCAGAAACCGAAGCTTTTCAGAGGTTTATCAAGCTTACCGAGGGCAAGACCGCGGTGATCATTTCGCACAGGTTCAGCACGGTAAGAATTGCAGACAGGATCATGGTTCTCAAGGATGGATCTGTGCTGGAGATAGGAACGCATCAGGAGTTAATGGCAAACGATAAGCTCTACGCCGAACTTTTTAACCTGCAGGCGGCTGGTTATCAATAAATGGATCTTTATTTTTACACCAAATTTTAAAGTGTGGATCTTCTATTTATAAGGCTTTTACTAGATTTTGGTTTGATGGTTTTGATCTGGATAGTACAACTGGTGATCTATCCTGGGCTTTGCTATTATAAAAATGAAGACCTGGGGAAATGGCATAAGATCTATACCCAGCGCATTGGCGTGATCGTAGGTCCCTTGATGATCGCGCAGCTTGTAGTCACGTTAATGCAATTAATGCAGGCACAGAATTTATATACCTGGGGGAGCATTGTCATTGTTCTAATTACCTGGATACTAACTTTTTTGATCTTCGTTCCCTTGCACAATTCCATTAATCCCGGTGAATCCTGCGAGGAGATCACCACCAGCCTGGTTAAAAAGAACTGGTGGCGCACCTTCTTCTGGTCCATTTTATTTTTAGGGAGTCTTATCCTTAAAATTTCGGATTATAATTTTTAAGCAAACCGCCTAATCTTTACTTTAGCAATCCTAAAATCCCGGAAAATTGGCAGCAAAGAAATCTCAGAAGGTAACCCCGTTAATGCAGCAGTATAATAGCATCAAGCTTAAATATCCTGATGCCATGTTACTGTTTAGAGTCGGGGATTTTTATGAAACCTTCGGGGAAGATGCCGTTAAGGCCGCCCGTATCCTGAATATCGTTCTTACCAATCGAAATAATGGAGGAGAGAGAACCGAGCTTGCCGGCTTTCCGCATCATTCGCTGAACACATATTTGCCAAAACTGGTAAAAGCAGGTCAACGGGTGGCGATCTGTGATCAGCTGGAAGATCCTAAGATGACCAAGACCATCGTAAAACGTGGGGTGACCGAACTGGTGACACCCGGGGTGGCGATGAATGACGATATTCTTAGCAGCAAATCCAATAACTTTCTTTGTGCCGTTCACTTCGGAAAAAAGAACCTGGGAGTTTCCTTTTTAGATGTTTCTACCGGGGAATTTTTATGTGCCCAGGGAAACAGGGAATATATAGATAAATTACTTCAGAACTTCGGGCCTAGTGAGATCCTGGTTCAGAAGAAGTACAAGAAAGAATTCAACGAGAGTTTCGGGAAAGACATGCATTGTTTTTACCTGGACGACTGGATCTTTAAAATAGATTATGCTGAAGAAACCCTGAACGGGCATTTTCAGACCAAGTCGCTTAAAGGATTTGGGATAGATCATTTGGAGGAAGGCATCATAGCTTCCGGAGCCGTGTTGTATTACCTGGCAGAAACCAGGCATCACCGGCTTCAGCATATAAGTTCTATAAACCGTATCGCTGAAGAGCAATATGTCTGGATGGACAGGTTTACCATCCGAAACCTGGAATTATATCATTCTACAGCAGCCAATGCGGTTACCCTTTTAGATGTTATAGATAAGACGATCTCGCCTATGGGTGGCCGACTTTTAAAGCGCTGGCTGGCCCTGCCTCTTAAGGATGCTGAAATGATCGAAAAGAGGCTGCAGGTAGTTGATTTTCTTATCAAAAATCCGGAAACCCTGGGAGATGTCCAGGATCAGATTCGTGAGATAAGCGACCTGGAACGTTTGATCTCCAAAGTGGCTACGCAAAGAATTAGTCCGCGGGAAGTGAATCAGCTTAGGAATTCCCTGAACTCCATCATTCCGGTAAAGGAGCTGGCCTTGAAATGCAATAACGAAGCCCTGAAGATCATTGGGGATAATTTACATTCCTGCGACCTGCTTCGGGAAAAGATCACGGAAAGTATAAGCGAGGAGGCACCGGTAAATGTGCAGAAAGGAAATGTGATCGCCAGAGGTTTTTCCAAAGAGCTGGATGAGCTTAGAGATATCGCATTTTCCGGAAAGGATTACCTGGACAATATGATCCAGAGAGAGACCGAAGCCACGGGCATTTCTTCTCTGAAGATCGGGAGCAATAATGTTTACGGTTATTATATAGAAGTTCGGAATACTCATAAGGATAAGGTTCCCGAAACCTGGATACGTAAGCAAACCCTGGTGAATGCGGAGAGGTATATCACCGAGGAGCTTAAGGAATATGAATCGAAAATTCTTGGTGCCGAAGAAAAGATCTTACAGTTGGAGCAGCAATTATTCGGGAAACTTGTTTCCTGGATGGCTGAATATATAGATCCAGTACAACAAAACGCTAGATTGATAGCCAGACTGGATTGTTTATGTTCGTTTGCCCAGCAGGCACAGGCCGAAAATTATTCCAAACCCGAGATCACAGATTCTTACGGATTGGATATAGAAGAAGGACGCCATCCGGTGATCGAAAAGCAATTACCCCCGGGAGAAGTTTATGTGACCAATAACCTGCACCTGGACAGGGAAGAGCAGCAGATCATTATGATCACGGGGCCTAATATGAGTGGTAAGTCGGCTATTTTAAGACAGACCGCCCTCATCGTACTTATGGCGCAAATGGGAAGTTTTGTTCCGGCGAGATCGGCCGAGATTGGCCTGGTAGATAAGATCTTTACCAGGGTAGGGGCCAGCGATAATATTTCTATGGGTGAATCTACTTTTATGGTAGAGATGAATGAAACCGCCAGCATCCTGAATAATATTTCAGACCGCAGCCTGGTGTTGCTGGATGAAATTGGCCGTGGAACCAGTACCTATGATGGGATCTCCATTGCCTGGGCTATTAGCGAATATTTGCACGAACATCCTTCAAAACCTAAGACCTTATTCGCCACACATTATCACGAACTGAATGAGATGTGCGAAACCTTTGACCGCATCAAGAATTTTAATGTTTCGGTAAAGGAGTTGAAGGATAATGTCTTGTTCCTGCGTAAGCTTGTGCCTGGAGGGAGTGAGCATAGTTTTGGGATACATGTAGCCAAGATGGCCGGAATGCCTCAAATGGTGCTGCATAGAGCCAACAAGATACTCGCAAAGCTGGAGGCATCGCACTCTATGGAAGATTCCGGGGCGGTATTAAAACAATCTGCGGAAGACGAGATGCAGCTTAGTTTCTTTAACCTGGATGATCCATTACTGGAAGATCTTAAACAGGAATTACTGGGCATAGATATAGACACGCTTACTCCGGTAGAAGCTTTAATGAAGCTAAACGAGATCAAACGCATGTTGGCAATTAACAATAAACAGTAATCATTGCTCATTGTTTATTGATTATTGTAGTCTGTTGTCTTTGCGAGCGAAGCGAAGCAATCTCATCTGAGTTCGGGGTTTTGAGTTTTTCTTGAGTGTTGTCATTGCGAGTGAAGCGAAGCAATCTTATCTGAGTTTGTAGTTCGTAGTTTGTAGTTCGGTGTTTTGAGTTATTTCTTGTGTGTTGTCTTTGCGAGCGTAGCGAAGCAATCTTATCTCAGTTTGCAGTTCCTAGTTCGTAGTTCGGAGTTTTGAGTTTTTCTGGTGTGTTGTCTTTGCGAGCGAAGCAAAGCAATCTCACTTTAGTCGCTAGTCAATGATCTGTAGACGTTAGTATAAATTTCTCTTTAGTTCCTACTTTCTCCTTCATATTTCTTTAAGCCTGAACCCATAACAAGTTATTCCCAATCGAAAGGTGTAGTACTAAAACCTTAAGGCTGAGAGTATATAGTTTTAGCCGTGTTTTTTTCTTAAAAAATTCTTTGCCATTATAAGATTTGTCTTAAATTTGCCTCCGCAATAAAGGCATCGCCGGTATTGCAATGTTCTTAAAAATCGCGAAAATAGCTCAGTTGGTAGAGCGCCACCTTGCCAAGGTGGAGGTCGCGGGTTCGAATCCCGTTTTTCGCTCATATAAAATACCACGCTCGGGTGGTGGAATTGGTAGACACGTTGGACTTAAAATCCAATGACCATTATGGTCGTACGGGTTCAAGTCCCGTCCCGAGTACTTTAAGCCTTGTTAATCTGTTGATTTTCAAGGCTTTTTTTATGCTTAATTTTTAATCCATATATCATTTCGTAATAATGCAATCTTACAACCCATTTTGAAATTCAACGAACTTCTAAACCTAGGAGTTTTTAAGGATTTCTATGTAGCTTGAATTATTTTCCTATATTAGAAATCTTAAGATTTTGTTTCTTCCCTACATTTAATCAGCCAAATTTTAATTTTAAATGAGAAAGCCAATAGGTCTCCACGCGTTACCAATGTATAAAGGTCTTGAGATACAAAAGTTGGCCCAGATATTTAATAATACGTCTGCGACCTACAAGTTTTATTGGTTTTTAGGAATTCTCGATTGTGTCGAAAAAGGTAAGAGTGAAGTTGATAAGATTGATCTATTTGCCAAAATGATCTCTATTCCATGGTATACTGTGAATTATTTCAAATTATCATTTGGTAGCCAGGATAAAATTCAGTCCACTATTAATTTCGTTCAGAGAAGAGAAAATCTCCCTATAACATTTTCGAAAACCGAAATAGAAACAAAATTAAAAACCTCACAATCAAAAGAGGTTCAAAGAAAGCTATATCATTTCGATAAGAATGTTCCACATTGGTTTCTTAGTCCATGGTATAAAGAAAAAAAGAAAGAAGTAATTTATCTTTCGTCTCAGGAATTTAGAAATAAACCACCCTATGCACTATACGATCATAAAATCATCATAGATGAGGATTGGTTTGATTATTTTCAAGTTCATGCAAAGCTATTAAAGGATTTCTGCTATTGGAACCTTTCAATATTCTTACAAGTAAGAAATCCAAATGTTCCTGATATTCCAAACAAGCTAATTAAACCGGCAAAACGAAATTCTTTAACTCGACAGCGAAATAATTTTTGGACAATTTATATCAGGCAGAAAAAAGATGTGCGCTGTATTTTCACTGGAAATTTGATTGATCCTGATAATTATTCTCTTGATCATTTTATACCATATGCATTTGTTTCTCATGATTTAATTTGGAATCTAATACCCGTTGATCCAAATTTTAATTCTTCAAAAAATAGTAAACTACCTAATCTCGAATTGTATTTTCAACGTTTTTTCGATTATCAAAAGGATGCCTTTTTCAGTATTAGGAGACTCAAACCAAACAAAAAATTTGAAGAGGAATACCACACAATATTTCCCAGATTAAAGACGGAAGAAGATTTTACACAGGAAAGGTTTTTCGACACATTGTCACCATTAGTCACAACCGCCCACAATAATGGCTTTGATTTTTTAGAACAATGAAAAATTCCTTTAGTCATTGTACGGCAAAAGAAAGAGACACCATCTCTTTTCCAGGAAAAATACTCAAAGAAAAAGGGCTTTTTAAAGGACAGGTATTAGATTTTGGTTGTGGTTTTGGTAAAGATGTTGAAGTTCTTAAAAAACAGAATGTAGATATTGTAGGCTACGATCCATTTTATTTCAACAGCTATCCTAATAGCAAGTTTGACACTATAATATGCTTTTACGTTCTGAATGTCCTTTTGCCTCAGGATCAAGCTAAAGTCATCAATGACATTTCAAAGTTGCTGAAATTTGGAGGCACAGCGTATTTTGCTGTACGTCGTGATATAGACCGACCAGGCTTTAGAATGCATAAAATTCACAAAAAGGAAACCTACCAGTGTAATGTAATACTTCCATTTGAATCATTATTTGAAAATGAGTTCGTAGAGATTTATGAATATCAACATTATGTGTTTTTACATATAGGAGATGAAAATATTTCGCCTTTTTTCTCTGACAACGAGAATAAAAAACAAAGAGGGGAACTAGCCACGGTTTTTGCCATAGAGGATAAATTTCCGGTTTCGAATGGTCATACCCTAATTATTCCTAAAAGAAAGGTTTCCAGTTACTTTGAGTTGAGTTTTCAAGAACAGTCTGCTTGCTGGTATTTGGTAAATTTGGTCAAAGAAGATTTGGTTATTGATCTTTCTCCATCAGGATTTAATGTCGGAATAAATATCAATAAATCTGCAGGTCAAACGGTAGATCACTGCCATATTCATATAATTCCTCGGTATGATAATGATGTTAAGAATCCTCGAGGCGGGGTTAGAGGAGTTATTCCTGAAAAAAAGGACTATTAAAAGCTCGAATAATAATTTTATGAAATCGCTTATTTAAATAATAATGTCTGCCCCCTCCTTACAAAATCCCGCTTTAAACTGGCATTAAAATGTTTTCTTTACCATTCCTGCTTTATGAGGTTCAGCAGTGTTTTTGATCTCAAAATCCACAATCCCAAGTATTAGTTCCTCTTCTGTAATTACTTCAACTTTCCACTGGCCTTCCTTAAGATTATTTTTAAAGGTATACCCGCGGAAACCACGATCACGCCCACCGGCAACTTCAAAATCAATGTCATCGGTAACTTCCCATTTTCTGGTTTTAGGATTGTACCATTTCCACCTGTGAAAAATGGACTTTTTTAAAGCTGTTGGTGCAAAAACAGAAGTGAACACATAAACCCTTTCACCTGCCTGGAGATGAAAATTGGTGTCATGTTTACGCCAGAATATATACCATGGATTCTTCTCGTAAGTAACGATGTATTCGTTATTTATTTTTCGCACATCATGAGCCACCAGCCCGGTATCCATAGCCAGCGGCACTGGCGGAATAAGATTGAAATAGTAAAAAACATTGATCGCTATATAGATGGAAAGAATAAGACCGATCAGTTTTTTCAGACTTATCTCCGCTCTTGTGCCTGGACTTGAACTGTAAATAAACATGATGAGAGCTAGCGTGAACCCCAAACTTATAAGCCCCGAAATGATAAAAATAAAGGTATTCATTTCCTTGATCAGCGTGGGAATAATAAAGGCGAAAAAGGTAAAACTGATAAAAAAATAAACACTGAACTGAAGGTATTTGTTGGAGATCTTCTTTTTCAGAAACTCGTTCGCAAATAAGAGCAGCACCAGCAGTATGAAAAAAAACATGGTTTTAGACATGGACACACTTCTGAAAAAATAGATGACAAAAGCACTTGAAAGTGCGCCAAAGAAGAACTGTATGGCTAGGGGTAAATATTCGGAATAACGTTCGATAAAAGTACCCTCCCACTTGTCTTCATCCACGGTATTAAATAAATAAAGCGTTATGGATAATAAGGTCATATGCGAGCAAAGTACCACTGTATCATAAACACGATCTATTCGCCCTAAGGTCAGGGTATCAAAGATGAAACCACCCATAAAAAATAGAATGGGAGCGTACTTTTGATGGCGAAAAACAAACCTTCCAAATGCTGTATTCCTATATCTTACTAAAGTTCTTTTCATACTCTATTTAGTAGCGCCAAATTTAGCATAAAAACTTCATCGGGATATTTGCTTTGACTGTAATCCCAGAAAGCTTATGAAAAAAACGGGATCAGGATCGTATCGAATATTGCAGCGGAAGGGAATTGATTTTTATAGATCGTTTTAAACTTTGGCGTACAGACATCATTTAGTTTTAATGACAAATACTGGAAAAGAAACGGGCAACCTGTTCCTCGAAAATATGGATAGGAATTCGATGTCCATTTTTTTGGTCTAAGTTTATGCTAAGATCTGCAGCTTTATAGGTTGCCAGGAATTTTAAGGTATCGGCAGGATCTACAATGTCATCGCTTCCTCCCAGGAAAATATGCTTTGGGTGTAAGCCTTTAGTATGATAAGATGCAAATTTTATCTGACTGTATTTTTTCAAGGGTGGATTAAATAGCAGGGCAGGTCTGCCTATATTTTCAGAAATAATAAAGGCGTTTAAAGCCCCCATACTGCTACCAATTACAACATTGAAGTGAGTGTCACGATGTTGCTTTAGAATTTCAACAGGTTGAATATTTGAATTTTCATAATTGATGTCTGGCGCAAATACCTTTCCATATTCTTCCAGTACTTTTCTTTTTTCAGGGCTTAGTTTGCTTTTGAGTCCGTGGAGATATAATATGTTCATCCTGTGAATTTAGAAGTTCATAACAAATAAACAAAGAGGGTCCGACAAATAATGGCGCCTTTATTAATTTGTTTTTTCCTCAGTCAATACAGCCCGAAAAATACTTAACTTTAAATATGGACAGGCAGTATCATATATTCATTGCTGGCGCCGGGGGTATCGCCCGGGCCGCTGCACTCATGCTGGCAGAATTCAGCGAGGTTATTCCCAGGATCTTTATTCTAAACCGAAACCTGGCCAATGCCCGGGAGATGGCAGAATGGATCAAAAAAGGATCTTCCCGAAGTATTCAGATCGAGTGTTTTGAACTTCCGGAAAACAAAATCGAAACCGACTTAAAGAAAGCCCTGAAAAAAGGAGATATCCTTCTGGATTGTCTTCCGGGAAGCCTGGCGCCAGAAATGGCTCAATTGGCGAAGGACTTTCAAATGCATTATGCCAATCTTACCGAATATGTTTCAGAAACCGAAACCATAAAGAAACTGGCGGCAGATGCCGGGACAGGATTTTTATTACAAACTGGTTTGGCTCCCGGTTATATCGATGTCCTGGGAAATCATCTTTTTCAAAAATTCTGTGAAAAATTCAATGTGGATAAGGTAGATGCTATTGCGCTTAAAGTAGGTGCGCTTACCAAACACGCCGTGGCTCCACATTATTACGGGTTCACCTGGAGTCCAGTGGGAGTAGCTACAGAATATCTGAAAGATGCCGTGGTGATCCGGAATTTTAAGGAAACTTCCCTGGCTTCCCTTTCAGAAAGAGCGAGTATTATCATTAACGGAAAGACCTATGAAGAGGATCTCACTTCTGGTGGGGCCGCAGACCTGCCCCAAAATTTGACGGGAAAAGTAAGGTCGCTGGATTATAAAACGCTGAGGTTTCCGGGACACTATGCCTGGGTGGATGCGCAATTAAAAGTGATTGGCGATGTTCCCGATAATATAAACGCCTTACAGGAAAAAATGGAGGCGACGATCCCGCATATCGAAGAGGACCAGATCATCTTATATGCTTCTGCCGAGGGTATGGATCATCAGGGGATCCGGCGTAAACTGGAAGTCTCTAAAAGAATACTGCCGCAAAAGATAGGTAAGTACAGGCTTCGCGCTATTCAAACCACTACCGCAGCTCCCTTGCTGCAATCGGCCCTGATTTTACTTGAAGATTCAGCTAAAGGTGTGATCCTGCAATCTAAGATCGAAACCGAAAAATTCTTAAAAGGTTATTTTATAAAGCCGGTCTATGGAGATGTGGATTTATAATTATAGTCTCACTTAAGTATCATTTATAAAAAATCTTCTACTATTTTTTCTTTGAGAGTATGATATATGTCATTGAAAAAGATACCTGTGTATATTATTTTTAGAGGTTACTAAATCATAATTGCCAGGGCTTAACTCGGTGCTACGGAATTTTTTAACTGAAATTATAAATTAAAATTTTAGGTAATGAAAATTTCAAGATTAGTATTGTTGAGCTTCTGGTTTTTATTGATTTTCACGGCATGTGAAAAGGATCCCGTAGAAGAAGAGTGGATCAACCAGGAAGCTGTAGAACTCAACTATAATAGAGTTGAGGATAGTGAAGGATTTGTTGAGAGCAAACTGCAAAACAAAGTAGTTAATAGCGGTGCTCTCAAAGGTAATTTTATAGGCAATACCTTTACAAGAAAGCTGCAGATATATACTCCTCCGGGATATGCGAAAAATGGAGATCAGCAATATCCTGTAGTCTACCTGTTACATGGGGAGCCTTTTTCAGAAAAAGCGTTCATAGATAAACAACTGTTCATTGATTTTATAAGTCCACATCCTCTCTGGACTCAAGTACCAGATTTCCCAGAAGAAGGATTCAGGCTTTGGATAGACGGTCTCATTAACGATGGTATTATAGAGCCCATGATCATAGTGATGCCTAATGCGGCCACAGAGCCATATGGTTTTAGTATGTATTCGAATTCTACTCTTAATGGAAATTTTGAAGACTTTATTGTTAATGACCTGGTTGAGTATATGGACTCACATTACAATACCATAGCAGACCCATCAGGTCGTGCCGTTATTGGTCATTCCCAGGGTGGATACGCCGCTTTTAAGTTTGGTATGTTACACCCAGATGTCTTTGGAACCGTGGCCAGCCATAGCGGATTATTATTCGTAGATGCTTTGTTCTCCCTGTCTGATGTTATTAAACAGGAAAATCCGGATGGTTTTAATGGACCTGATCCTGCTAAATTTTTCACCAGTGCTCTGTATGCTTTTAGCGCAGCCTGGTCACCAAACCTACACAATCCGCCTTTTTATGTAGATCTGCCTTTAGAGTTTGGAGAAGATGGGAATTTATATCCGGTTCCAGAAGTTATCGCGCTATGGTACCAGAATGATGTGTTTAATTTATTAGACTATTATAATGCAGATTTCAAATCACTAGACGGTATTTACCTGGATGTAGGTATTTATGATGAACTAGGTACAAACCTTGCGCATCAACCGGTACTGGCAAAAATGGATTATTATAATGTAGATTATACTTTTGAAACTTATGAAGGTGGACATCACACTCATATGTTTGAAAGATTAGCGAGAGCTCTGGAGTTTTTTTCAAATAATATGGAATAAGCCATTCGGTAAAATAGAATTGAAATTTTGAAGCTGAAGTAGATTGGGTTAATGCTTAGCAGTAATCATTAACCCAATTTATTTTTTCTGGAAAAGCAGAAGTATTGTTCTCTTAATTCTGAAGGCGGGATCATTTTCGATGATTCTTATTGCAGGTTCAGCCAAAGCAGTGATCCTGCGAAGTAAAATAGATACCGAGTAGTTTCTGAATGGCTACTTTATTAAACTGGTTTACGACCAGCTTTAAATATTCAAATTCATAAAAAACCGAATGGGAGAGGGAGCTTTCATCATATTTTAAAGAAAGTTTAACGAGAGTTCACCGATTATTCAGCAGTATCTTCCTAAATTCTGCATTCAAAATTAATTTTTAACCAACGACTATATTTTTCTTCTTTAATTTCAATATCCGTTAAATAAAGTATCCATACTTCTCTTCGATATTGGAATCATCAGGCTGGTTTTTCAGACTTATTTCTGAAATTTTTTAACCTGGAAAAATACTAGCCAGGCAACATTAAACTCATTTTTTAACCCAACAATATCTTATTATTATGAAAAACATGGATAATCCAGAAAACCTGGCCCAGTGTCCTTTTAGAGGCACCAGGGTAGGCGGGGCAATTGGAACTTCACCGCAAATAGACGACTGGTGGCCTAACCGTTTACAGGTAGAATTACTGCATCAGGAACATCCGGCATCTAACCCTTTGAGCGATGTAAATTATAAGGAGGCTTTCAATAAGATCGATCTTCAGGAACTTAAAAAAGAAATAAAGGCATTACTGGTAGATTCTAAAGACTGGTGGCCGGCAGATTATAACAATTACGGTCCGCAAATGATTCGTATGGCCTGGCACTCAGCCGGTACTTACCGTATCGCCGATGGTCGTGGAGGTGCAGGACAGGCCATGCAGCGTTTTGCCCCGCTTAATTCATGGTGGGATAACGGGAATATCGATAAATCCCGAAGACTTATCTGGCCTATAAAACAAAAATATGGAGCTTCTCTTTCCTGGGCAGACCTTATTGTGCTTACCGGGAATTGTGCTCTGGAGATCATGAATTTCCCAACTTTTGGTTTTGGTGGCGGGCGTCGCGATGCCTGGGAACCAGATCGCAGTACTTACTGGGGACCGGAATTCTGGAATGGTAAGCCTTTTAAAGAATCTAATGTTGGAGAATATTACGACGGTCATCCGGAAGAAATGGTAACCCAGACTCTGCGTTGGAAAGGAGAACCTTCAGATCCCAACCGTGACCTGGAAAATCCCTTAGCAGCGACTCACCAGGCTTTGATCTATGTGAACCCTGAAGGTCCGGGAGGGAATGGTGAACCTCTGGATTCCGCTAAGGCTATACGCGAATCTTTTAAGCGCATGGCGATGAACGATGAAGAGACGGTAGCATTGATCGCTGGTGGACATGCCTTCGGAAAAAGCCACGGAATGGTAAGTGCAGAAGAAATTGGCCCTGCCCCGGAAGCTGCGCCTTTGGAAGCAATGGGCATGGGCTGGCAGAATCCCAAAGGAACAGGTTTTGGAAAATATACCATGACCAATGGTATTGAAGGTTCCTGGACGCCAGATCCTACAAATTGGGATAATAATTACCTGATCAACCTTTTCAAATTTGAATGGAAAAAGACGGAAAGTCCTGCTGGCGCAATTCAGTGGACTCCAGTAGATCCAAACGCTCCAAAAACACCCGATGCTCACGAGGAAGGAAAGATGAACGATCTAATGATGATGACCTCAGATATCGCTTTAAAGCAGGATCCGGCTTACCGCGAAGTATGCGAGAAATTTTTGAATGATTTCGATTATTTCACCGATGCCTTTGCTAAAGCCTGGTACAAATTAACGCACAGGGATATGGGACCAAAAGATCGGTATTTAGGACCGGAAGTGCCGGAAGAAGATCTTATCTGGCAGGATCCTGTTCCAAAAAGAGAAGGTGAGCTTATCGGGGAAGCCGATATCGCTGGCCTGAAACAAAGTATCCTTGACACCGACCTTTCGGTTTCTGCTTTGGTTTCCGCAGCCTGGTCTTCCGCGGCTATTTACCGTCATTCAGATAAGCGTGGTGGTGCCAATGGTGCGCGTATCGCCCTGGAGCCTCAGAATAACTGGGATCTTAACCGGCCGGAAGAACTGAATAAAGTTCTGCATAGCCTGAAAACAATTAAAGAGGATTTCAACGGAAAACAATCTGGTAACAAAAAAGTTTCCCTGGCAGACCTTGTGGTTCTTGGAGGTTGTGTCGCGATTGAAAAAGCAGCTAAAGATGCTGGTTTCAACGTGAATGTGCCTTTTACTCCGGGCCGTACAGATGCAACCCAGGAACAGACAGATGTGGAAAGCTTTGACTGGCTGAAACCAGTGTCTGACGGATTTAAGAATTACCACAATGATAAAGTGGGATATCATATACCTCCCGAAAGAATTTTCCTGGACCGGGCACAGTTGCTTACGCTAAGTGCGCCAGAATGGACCGTTCTTACTGGTGGTCTTAGAGTACTGGATCAGAATTTTGATCATTCTAAACATGGAGTTTTCACCAATCGCCCGGGAACTTTAACCAATGATTTCTTTAAAGTACTATTGAGTATGGACTATGAGTGGGTTCCGCAGGATGACAAAAAAATGCTTTTCAATATTAAAGATCGTGAGACCGGCAATACAAGATTTACCGCAACCCGTTGTGATCTTATTTTTGGTTCTAACGCACAATTGCGCAATATCGCCGAGGTGTATGGAGCTGAAGACGGAAAAGAGCGTTTTGTAAAGGATTTTGTGAAAGCATGGGATAAAGTGATGATGCTGGATAGATACGACGTTAAAGACGAGTAGATAACTTCATCTAACCATAATTTAAATGCCCGGTATCATTAAAAAGATACCGGGTATTTTTTTGTAATCGCTTTAAGCTGTTACAACCCGGTAGCATAATTTATAGCCATCTCAATTCCGAATTCGTCGGTCATAGGGCGAAGGGGAACGCTACGACCATATTTTTCAGAAAGTTCAGCAGTAACAGAAAGGCAAAGTGCATCCAGGATATCGTCTTTCGCTACCTCTTTTTTTCTATAGGTTTGCAGTGCCTTATGAAATATAGCCGGAGAGCTTTGTTTATACTTCGTCAGGATTTCTAACCTTTCTATAATTCCTTTCTCTGTCTTTTTAGAATGCCCCAAAGGAATACCCAAATTTAAATACTTAAAAGAGATCTCCGGGTGGGACTCCTTTATTACCGACTGCAGCGATCTATTATCGATCAATAAACTGTTTACCTCTTTGATCTTAGGCATGATGAACCATGTTTGTTTGGAGATCCCGCAACCAAGAACTTTTCGGTTGATGCCTTTAGCGTCTTCATAATTCTGCCCTTCCAGGCTTTCCCAACAGGGTACGGGAAATATGCTGGACTTTCTTTTGGCTGAAAGTAATTTCCTGGCTTCTTTTTCGCAATTGCGTTTTTTATTTTTTGCACTCGCCAGGCCAATTGGGATATCTACGAACATTAAGAACTCATCCTGGTAATGAGAAACCAGTTCCTCTATGTTCCTGAAAATTAAAATCTCTCCAGATCCATAGCATGCAGAGATCCAGCCTCCTTTACAACCATCTACTCCTAAATATTTCATTCACACTTCGGTTTTCCAGATTTTAAAATTTCATTTCACAATATCCTTATTTTAAAATAGACCAGGTTTCTGTAAAAGAAAAAAATCTTCCCGAATTGGTTTCGGGAAGATTTGAATAATTCCGGCTTTTTGGCCTATCAGGATTTTGCCGGAAGTATAAGGAATGGGAATGATAAATGCCGGTCTATTTTTTCAACTACCGGTTCCCGGAATATTTTTCCTGGCGCTGAATGTTTGAAGTATTCCATACATAGCATATCGATCTTATTATGCTTAATAAATTCAGCTATAGACCTGGAAACCTCGATATGGCTGGAAGAAAATTCCAGTGAGACAGGAACCCCGTCCATATATTCCTTAAAGGCATTATAATTATGCCACTGTCTCTTTGTGGTCTGGGTTTCCTCCCCGTCATGGATCACTGTAATTTCAGACCTAAAACTTTGCGCTATTTTTTTAAGAATATTCATTGCCTCGAAATTAAATTCGAAGATGAGTTCACTGGCGAAGGCAATATGTTTAGGAGGAATAAATTCAAGCTCTCTAGGAACGATCAATACGGGTACATTCAGAGCTTTGTTAATAACCCTGGTGGTATTGGTTCCGGCTATACTGCTTAAAGTTCCCTTATGATCTTTGGTTCCCATTACCACCACATCGATATCCTTGCTATCAATAACGTCCTGTAAACCATCTACTAATTTCTGTTCAGAACTTATTAGCTGAAACTTATCACCTTTAAGGCCTGTATCCCTTACAATATGATGAAAGATTTCATGGCAGGCTATTTCTGAATCCTGTTTAAGCCTGGGAATTTTACTGAATTGTTCCTCGTTAACTAAACTGTAAACTGAAGCATGTATTTTTTCTCCAAAGAAATTCGCGATATAGAAGGTCGTGTTCTCCTCCTGAAACAGGCGGGTCGCGTAATAAAGAGCACAATAGGCCTCTTTGGAAAAATCGGTTGCTATTAAGATATTTTTCATGATTTTATAGCTTAAAAAGAATTAATACCCTTCAATGATCTAATAATTCAACTACAAAATTAGCGGGTGTTTCGCTTCAAAAAAATGATGTATATCATGTAACCATACAAATTGAAAAGTCATGTTTTCTGTAAGGCAGTTTTGATCAGGGATTTGGTTTTTAGCTTTTGCCTTGCTTTCATTATCTTCGGAAGCAAAATTAATTTCAATGATCAAAAAAATATTACTATTCGGTTCGCTGGCAGTTCTAAGTGTTGGTTGCAAGACTTCCCAGCCGGTTGCCGAAGCAGCTCCGGAAAAACCAAAAAAGAAATCAGATCTCAAGAATTATGACGAGGTGATCACCTCTGATGCTAAAAGTGACGAAGGTCTTTTTACTACGCATTTTGTTGACGATAAACTCTATTTCGAGATCCCGGTATCTCTTTTTGAAAAGGATATGCTGTTGGTAAGCCGCATCGCCGGCGTGCCATCAGGATTTGGCGGAGGCTATGTAAATGCAGGTTCCAAGGTGAATGAGCAGGTGGTGAGATGGGTGAAAAGGAACGGAAATGTGGATATGAAGGTCATCAGTTTCGAAAACCAGAGCGAAGAAGAATCCCCGATCTATAAGTCGGTGCAGGCGAATAACTTTTTCCCGATCCTTTTTAGCGCGAAGATTGAAGCGATGAATGCAGATTCTACCAGCGTGGTTATAGATGCCAGCGGCCTGTTCGAAAATGAAGTGGATGCCATTAACGGGATTTCTTCAAGACTTAGGAAAAGGTATAAAGTGAAAAAGCTGGATAAAAGCAGGTCGTATATTGAGTCTGCCCATTCCTATCCTAAAAATATCGAGGTAAAACATGTGATGACCTACGAGGCAGAAGAACCACCAGAGAGAGACCAGGCCGGTACTATTTCCATGCTTCTTAATCAATCCATGATCCTGTTACCAGAAAATAAAATGCAGCCCCGCCTTGCCGATTATCGCGTGGGTTGGTTTACTATAGATAAGTATGATTATAATTCGGAAGAGCTTAAAGCCGATGATTATGAGATCATTCGTCGCTGGAAACTGGTACCTAAAGATATCGAAGCATATAAAAGGGGAGAACTGGTAGAACCGGTAGATCCAATTGTTTATTACCTGGACCCGGCTACTCCTGAAAAATGGAGGCCTTATTTTAAGCAGGGTATAGAAGACTGGAATGTGGCTTTCGAGGAAGCGGGATTCAAGAACGCGATCATCGCTAAAGATCCGCCGTCTAAAGAAGAGGATCCGGAATTCAGTCCGGAAGATGTACGCTACTCGGTAGTTCGATATGTTGCAAGCACTACTCGTAATGCCGTGGGGCCTTCTGTGACCGATCCTCGTACCGGGGAGATTATAGAAAGCGATATTATCTGGTATCATAACCACCTTAGATCTTATCGAAACAGGTTTATGATAGAAGCCGGGGCACAAAATCCTAAGGCAAGAACTTTGAATACTCCTGAAGAAGAAATTGGGGAAATGATGCGCATGGTCATCGCCCATGAGGTGGGACATGCTTTGGGTTTACCGCATAATATGAAAGCAAGTTCCGCTTATCCTACAGATTCGCTGAGGTCTGCAGAATTCACTAAGAAATATGGGCTTACTCCTTCTATCATGGATTATGCCCGGGTAAATTATGTAGCTCAACCTGGTGACGAGGATGTAAGATACATCAGGATGATGGGGCCTTACGATCTGTATGCTATCAACTGGGGATACAGGTATCTGCCTGAAGCGAATTCTGCTCAGGATGAAAAAGAGACGCTGGATGAGTGGATCCTGGCTAAGGCCGGTGACCCGATCTACGAATTCGGTAACGGTTATAGCGGTGCCGACCCGCAATCTCAAAGGGAAAGCCTGGGCGATGATCAGGTAAAGGCCAGTGCATATGGTATAGCAAATTTAAAGAAGGTGGTGCCTAATTTAGTGGCGTGGACCTCTAAAGAGGGGGAAGGTTATGAAGACCTTGATGAGGTATACCGTGAACTGAGTTATATGTGGAGAGGTTATATTTCTCATGTGGTGACCAACGTTGGTGGTGTATATGAGACCCGTAAGACATCAGATCAATCTGGAGCTATCTACGAACCTGTTCCTGCAAAAATCCAGGAAGAAGCCGTTGAGTTTCTGAATAAAGAAGCCTTCACCACTCCGCAATGGATGCTGGACCAGGATCTTTTAAGCAGAATAGAATCTACGAAAGCGGTAGATAGAATTCAATCTTTACAAACCAGGGCACTCGAAAATTTACTGGAAAAAGACAGGTTGGTGCGAATGATCGCCGCTGAAGAAACTGAAGGGATTAAAGCGTATTCGGTTATCGAGATGATGAACGATCTTAGAAAAGGGATTTTCAGCGAATTATATAATTCAGCTAAAACCAATAGCTATAAAAGGAACCTGCAAAGATCCTATGTTGATCTTGCGGCGTCTTACGTGAAAGAACTGGATGAAAGGGAGAACGACGAGATCCTTAAATCTGATATTATGGCTTTGATGCGTGGTGAATTGATAAAGCTGAAATCTGATATTAGCAGACGTAAGAACAGAACAAATCACGATCTTACCAGATATCACTGGGATGACCTTATTGCCAGGATAGATGACGCCATTTTGAACGAGGCATAATTACAACTATAAACAGACAAAAAAGGAGCTTCCCCAGGGAGCTCTTTTTTTTGCCTATATAAACTGCACCAGGTCCACATCATCCATATACCTAGGATTCTATTGGTTAATTATTTCATAATAAAAATATTATGAATTTAGTTTTTAGCTTATTTTGATCTACATTTTTAAACATCTAATCATGAATAAATTCATACTTACCTTAGTATTTCTTGTGATCTGTGGAAGTACTGTGATGGGACAAACCTGGGAGTATAAAACGGTTACGGTCATTGAATCTATAATCCCAAGCGGGATTGGAAGGTCCAGGATGATTAGTGCCGAAGAAGATCGTGATTTTAAAGAATTTACCACGAGAAGAACCGAGCAGGATAATGAAAGAAATAAATCTGACCGTGGGGAGATCAGGGTAAAAAACTTTGACGAGACCAAATTATTGAACTTCTTTAATGTTGGCGGAATACGCTTCCAGAACATTGCGGCCAATGATGCCGTAGTGACTTCTAAGATCAATTCGCTTGCCGCCGAAGGCTGGGAACTGGCCTTTGTGAATAGCGGTGTGGAGAGTTATAGCGGGAGTGAGGACGAAAATGGAATTTTTATTACTCGTTATATATTTAAAAGAGTGCTTGAATAATTGGCCTTAAGATCTGGGATTCTGCATTTTATTAACAACGGTTGATAAAATGTTGATATTACATTTAAAATTTAACTAAAATTAATTCAAAATATTTTGTTAATTAGAGTTAGTTCAAAGTTAATTAAATGTTAATATGGAAACACTAGAAAGAGCGACTGCTCAATTTTCAGAAGGAATGATGGTGTCAGACTTAAGAGAAATGACTTCCATAGGATTTATTAATACCCTACGCGAGAACGAATTAATCAGGATCACCAATGCAGGCCAGATACGTCTCACCGAAAAAGGTAGAATAGCTTCTAAACTTGGAGTGAAGAATTACTTAAGACTGGAAACGGCCGAAAAACAATTTCTTGAAGAAGAGCTGCAAAATGTGCGTGTTGAAAACCGCGGTTTATTCATGATCTTCGGAGGAATGTTTGTTTCACTGGTTTTAATCATAGGATTCTGGGTACTTCAGTTAAAAGGATTTTAGAATATTATCTGATTGCTTTTTAATTTTCTGTTTTTAGGAAGAAATTCAGTTTTGAATTAATGATCTATCACTAAAAACATTAAAAAAATATTTTTTTAGAATATTGCATTTTTACAGATGGCTATAAATTGCCGCATGCAATATTATTATACCCGTAAGAACCCGGATGCAAGAGGTGTAATTCAGGTTCATGCAGATCGATGCAAAGATCTCCCGGTAGTTCTGGAAAGAATATATCTGGGTATATTCCCAAATGCGAATCTGGCTATAAGCTCTGCAAAGGAGAAATTGCAGCTAACAAAAGTCAGGATCTGTGCGTGCTGCAAAGAATAATTTCTAAGTTTATAATTGTTAGAACTTGTTTCGAGACCGTTACTTTCTTAGTGACGGTTTTCTTTTTTTTCAGCATTTCATACTAACTTTGCTTAACTTCTTTTACTTATGGGAGATATAGAGTTAGTTCTTAAAGAACATCATATAAGGCCTACCGCAATAAGACTTTTAATGTATAAGTTCTTAAGTGAACGGGATATTGCCGTTACCTTGAATGATATTGAGTCGGGTTTTGATAAGTCTGAACGTACCACACTGTATAGAACCATAAAGACCTTTGAGAAAAAGGGACTCGTTCATCAAATAGACGATGGCACTGGTATCGCCAAATATGCCCTGGATGAAAAGGGTACAGGGGAGAACCAGTCACAGGATCTGCATTTGCATTTTCATTGTGAGAAATGTAATGAAACGATCTGCCTAACAGATCATAAGATCCCGCACATAAGTTTACCTAAAGGCTTTGTGAGTAAGGACATGAACCTGGTGATCAAGGGAATTTGTGATAAATGCAGTGAAAAGAAATAATGCACTTAAGTTGCATGTTTTTCGGCCTATCTTAGTCCTTGAGATCATAGAGATATGATCCTTTCTTAATTTAAAAATTTGATATTCAATGTCTGGTAATAATCATGGCTGTTGCAAGGCTCATAATGACGGTATTTTTGGTGAAAGAACAGAGCTTATATTCGCTGTCTTAAGTGGTGTTTTCCTTTTAACCGGATTCCTGCTGGATACCTTCAGTGATCTTTCCTTTATCTATATCGTGATACCATATCTTATTTCTTATGGTTTTGGAGGCTATTATACCTTGAAAGAAGCTATTGAAGAGATCTCCCATGCTCGTTTTCAAATAGATTTTTTAATGCTCGTGGCCGCTATTGGTGCTGCCCTGCTCGATAAATGGGCTGAAGGTGCTTTATTGTTATTTCTTTTTAGTCTGGGACATGCTCTGGAACACCTGGCTATGGATAAGGCTACGAAATCTATTGAATCACTTACTAAATTATCTCCCAAGATCGCTTTGCGCAAGCAGAATGGCGATTTCGTAGAAGTAAGGATAGAGGATCTTAAAGTAGGGGATATTATCAGGATAAAGCCTAACTCGGCGGTGAGTGCCGATGGCTTACTTATTAGCGGGAAAACGAGTATTAACCAGGCGCCTATAACGGGTGAAAGTATTCCTGTAGATAAAGAACCTGTAGGAGATCCCGATAAAAAATATAATTCGGTAGCAGATATCCCGGCAAGGAACAGGGTCTATGCAGGTACCATCAATGGCGACAGCAGTATAGAAGTGAAGGTTATAAAAGAATCTCAGGATTCTACGCTTAACCGGTTGATCACTATGGTGCAGGAAGCCCAGGAAAAGAAATCACCAACCCAGTTGCTGGCAGATAAATTCGAAAAGTATTACGTCCCGGCGGTACTCATACTTATTATAATTTTGAATTTCGCTTTCCTGGTGGTGGATGAAAGCTGGCAGGATAGTTTTTACCGCTCCATGGCGGCGCTGGTGGCGGCAAGTCCATGTGCGCTGGCGATCTCAACTCCTTCAGCAGTTTTAAGCGGAATCGCCCGTGCAGCCAAGGGAGGAGTGCTCATTAAAGGAGGTAAACCCCTGGAAGACCTGGGAACCCTGCGTGCCCTGGCTTTTGATAAGACTGGTACCCTTACCGAAGGCAAACCCGAACTTACCGATATCGTCTTGCTTAACGGACTTTCTAATGATGAATTTCTGCTGAAAGTTATTGCCCTGGAAAGTTCCAGTAATCACCCTCTGGCTAAAGCGGTAGTCCGTGATGGTAAAAAGCGAATGAACCAGTTAAATGGAATTCCTGAAGCTATGAATTCTGAAGCTATTCAGGGAAAAGGTATCAAAGGAAAAGTTGATGGAGATTTAGTGAGAATCGGGAACCTTGAACTTTATGAGGAATCTGGCGGAGTGCCTGTAGAGGTAAAGGAGAAAGTAAAAAAGCTTGAGCGGGAAGGTAAGACCGTGATGCTGGTAAGGAATAATGAGGAATTCAGCGGAATACTTGGCTTAATGGATACTCCCAGGAAAGCTGCCAAATCTACCCTGGCCAAATTGAAGAAAATTGGGATCAGGAAAATGATCATGCTTACCGGGGATAACCAGGAGGTTGCAGATGCGGTGGCTGCAGAAATAGGGCTTACCGACGCTTATGGAAGTTTATTACCTGAAGAAAAGGTAGAACGTATCAAGCAACTGGAAAAGGAAGAACATAAGATCGCCATGATAGGGGATGGGGTAAATGATGCTCCGGCTATGGCTAACAGTACCGTGGGTATCGCCATGGGTGCGGCCGGTAGCGATGTAGCTTTAGAAACGGCAGATATTGCCCTGATGGCCGATAAATTAGAGATACTACCCTTTGCTATTGCCTTAAGCCGGAAAGCACAACAGATCGTAAAACAGAATTTATGGATAAGCCTGGGAGTGGTCGCCCTGTTGCTGCCGGCAACCATCTTTGGTTGGGCCAATATCGGTATCGCGGTGGTCTTCCATGAAGGCTCTACCATTGTGGTTGTATTAAATGCTTTAAGATTATTAGGATTCAAGGATAAATATAGTTCTGTATAAATTTTCTCAGCTTTTTTAGTTAAATAGGATTAAATCCAATATTTTTGAGTAAATTTTGGAAATATTCCTAATCTATTAAATTATGGGTACACCTGGATCTATTGAAATCAAGCACTTTAAGGAAGTGCGTGAAGAGAATAATTATACGCAAACAGAATTTGCAGCCCTTCTGGGCATTAAGAATTCCACAGCAGATATAGAGCGGGGCCGTACCAAACTTTCTGGAAAGATCGTTGCCGAGTTGCTTAGGCAATTTGCAATTAACCCTCTTTGGCTGTTCGGCGCAAGTGGGCAAAAATACCTGAAGATCTCTAAAGGAGATGTAAGCCCGAAAGTAGTTACGGTAGACAATGCCGATAATGAGAATATCGTACTTGTAAACCAAAAAGCCGCTGCCGGATATCCCCATAATGTACAGGATGTGGAGTGGTATAGCCAGTTACCTGCATTCGATATTCCCTTGCCAGAATTCAGAAATGCTACTTACCGTGGTTTCCAGATCGAAGGAGATAGTATGTTGCCAGATTACCGTCCGGGTGAGTGGGTGATGGGAAAGGCTGTTTCCAGTATTGAGGAAGCCAGCAATAACAGGGTATATGTTATTGTAATGTATGATTCGGTATTGGTGAAAAAGCTCCAGAAAATGCCCGATCCTTCCAAGGTCTTACTTATTTCTTTGAATGAAGAATATCTGCCTTTAGAAATTAATGTACATGATATTCAGGAAATATGGCAGGTAAATTCCAAACTTACCTTCAACCTGGATAACCCATCGAATAGTGGTCTTTTTCAGGAACTTCAGCAATCCATGGAGGAGTTAAAAAGGGAACTGAAATCATTCAAAAGCTAACAATATAATAATTCAGGACCTCGCAGGAATTTTTTGATCTTCCGGTTATAAGAGGTCAAATTGAAACAGAAAAAAGCCTTTTCCATTGGAAAAGGCTTTTGATTTTAGTTATGATCTGCAATTAATTATCGTCAGACTTTTTAAACTCTCCTTTTATCTCATCACCAGCCTTTTTTAAAGCATCTCCGGTTTCTTTAGCGGCCTGGTTTACACCAGATTTTGCTTCATCTGCTGCTTTTTTGATGCCTTCTTCGGCTTCATTAGCAGCTTTCTTTGCTCCGGAGCTGGTTTCACGAGCAGCTTCGTTCACTGCATCTTCTACATCGCTAGCAGCCTGATCCAGGTCGTCTCTAACCGTATTGTTGTTGTCATTAACGTCATCCATTTCATCTTCCATGTCTTCCATTTCGTCTTCCACATCATCCATGGCATCTTCCATGTCATCAGACATTTCCATCTCCTCAGATTCTTTTTCCTTTGCGGTGTCCCGGCATGAGGTAAAGACGATCCCCATGGAGAGCATTAATGCAACTACTAAAATTGGTCTTTTCATTTTTTTAGTTTTTTGGAGTTAGTACAATAAGTGACTTTAAGCCGACCATAATTTAAAGCTTTATCTTAACTTTTTAATTATCATCTCCTATTTTTTCGATCTCTTCATCGATCTCCTTGTTTACTTCTTTATCTACTTTTTTAGCGGTTCTTTCAAGAATACCTTCTTTTTCCTCTTCAGGAGCTTCAACTTTTTTCTCCACTTCAACCTCTCTTACAATAACTTCTTTTTCAGAAGTATCTCTACATGAAGTTAAAACTGCCGAGGTCAATAGCAGAGCACTGGCAAGAATTGATAAACGTTTCATTTTTAAATAGTTTAAAGGTTAAGTTCATCGAAATTACAACTAAAAGCTGTTCAATGATCTATTTTTAAACTTTTTTAGCAAAGAATGTTAAAATACCACGGAATTGTATTTATAAATACTCCTGCAGCATCCTGATAGCGCCGGTATTGCTGTTAATGAAGTGCCCGGCTATCATTCCTGTTTTTTGCCTGAATTCTGAATTTGTATAAAACTTGGTCATGATGGCTGAAAATTCATCTGAATTTTTAACAGAATACAGACCGGCAAGCTGCCGTAATTTTTCTGCTTCCGGGAACTTGCTGAAGTTCTCGCCAATTACGATAGGTATCCCGAAGGTTGCCGGTTCCAGGATATTGTGTAGTCCGGTAGTTCCCGCCGCTCCACCTACATAAGCGATATCGGCATAGCTATAGGCCCGGCCCAGTAATCCTATAGTATCCAGGATAAGTACCGAATAGTCTTTAAGATCTACACCCTCTTTTTCAGAGTAATTAACTGTGGGTATCTTAAGTTTAGACCTGAGTTTCTCGACTTTTTCAGTCTTAATCTCATGGGGAGCAATGATGAATTTTATATTTACCGAACTATTGATGAATTTCACCATGAGATCCTCATCTTCAGGCCAGGTACTGCCGCAAACTATCAGTAATTTATCCTGTTTGAAATCATCGATAAAGTCTATACGGTTATCGGCTTCCAGTTGCGCGGCTACGCGATCAAATCTGGTATCACCGCTTACGGTCACATTATCAAAGCCGATGGAATTCAAAAGATACCTGGACTCTTCATTCTGAACAAAGAAATGTTCAAAAGCCTGCAGGGACTTTTTCATCCACTTACCGTAAGGTTTAAAAAAGGCCTGGTCTTTTCTGAAAACTCCTGAAACAAGGAAAGTCCTAATTTGTCTCTCCTTCAATTCATTTAGAAAATTAGGCCAGAAATCATATTTTATAAAGAAGGCCATTTTCGGCTGAATGATCTCCAGGAATTTTTGCGCATTTTCCTTTGTGTCCAATGGCAGATAAGTAAAGTGATCTACCAGCGGATGTTTCTTTTTATTGTTATATCCAGAAGGGGAGAAGAAGCTAACTAGCGTTTTTGTCCTGGGATATTTTTCTTTCAGCATCATTAAAACCGGGACTGCCATTTCGAATTCTCCCAGGGAAGCAGCATGTATCCAGATATGCTCTGCTTCTGGATCGATGTTTTGCTCCAGTTTTGAAAAAAGGTCTTTCCTGCCTTCGGTAAAATCCTTGAGTTTGGGACTAAATTTTCCGGCCGATTTAAGAACGACTCCGCTTAGTTTTACCAATACGTTGTAAATTCTCTGCACACTAAAAACTTAAGACTGCTAAAATAGGCCTTTCCCAATAAATGGATTGCCAGAAGGGCCTATATTTCGTATTTTCGTATCGCTGAAAAATTTTGCAAATGAAAAAGATTCAAATGGTTGACCTAAAGGGTCAATATGAAGGTATAAAGAACGAGGTGAATCAGGGGATACAGGAAATTCTGGAAGAAACTTCCTTTATCAACGGGCCTCACGTACATGGATTCCAAAAAGAACTTGAAGAATATCTCGGTGTAAAACACGTAATCCCTTGTGCTAACGGGACAGATGCTTTACAGATCGCCATGATGGGACTGGGGCTAAAACCTGGTGATGAAGTGATCACAGCCGATTTTACTTTTGCTGCTACGGTAGAAGTGATCGCCTTGCTTCAACTTACCCCGGTATTGGTAGATGTAGACCCGGAAACTTTTAATATAGATCCGGAAGAGATCAAAAAAGCGATCACCCCAAAAACAAAAGCGATAGTTCCTGTGCATCTTTTCGGGCAAACCGCAGATATGGATGCGATCATGGAGATCGCAAAGGAACATGATCTTTATGTGATCGAGGATAATGCCCAGGCCATAGGGTCTAATTATCACTCAAAGAATGGAACCAGTAAGGCTGGAACCATTGGCGATATTGCGGCAACTTCTTTCTTCCCATCTAAAAACCTGGGATGTTATGGGGACGGTGGAGCGATCTTTACCAATAATGATGAGCTGGCGCATACCATTCGAGGTATCGTGAATCACGGGATGTACGAACGTTATCATCACGATGTGGTGGGAGTGAACTCCAGGCTGGACAGTTTCCAGGCGGCGGTACTAAGAGCTAAGTTGAAAAATCTTGATCTTTATAATGAAGCCCGAAAAGAGGCTGCAATTAAATATACCGAAGCACTACAGGACCATAAGGATATTGTCACTCCGGTGAGATCCGGAGATTGTGATACACATGTATACCATCAATATACTTTGAAGATCAGGAATGGGAAAAGAGATGCTCTAGCGAAGCATTTGCAGGAAAAAGGGATTCCTTTTGGTGTTTATTATCCAATACCATTGCACCGCCAGAAAGCTTATGTAGACGAAAGGTACAATGAAAAAGATTTTACCGTGACCAATAAACTGGTCGAGGAAGTAATTTCTCTCCCTATGCATACCGAACTGGAGGACGAGCAAATACATCATATCACTAAAACCATTATAGATTTTCTGGATCAATAAAAGTTTGCTTGTAAGCAATACTGAATTTTTTGAAAGGATCTGGAATAAGCCTCATTTAGAACTAAACCTAATTTCATATGAAAAAACTGATCACAATTTTAGCCGCCATTTTTATTTCCTCAAATTTAATGGCGCAGGATACTTACATCCATGCGGGAAAATTAGTCGATACTAAGAACGGGAAGGTTCTAAATGAACAAACGATTATTGTATCTGGAGACAGGATAAAAAGTATTGAAAAAGGTTATATAGATCCAGATTCTTCAGAAAATCAGGTTATAGATCTAAAAAATAAAACTTTGTTGCCGGGATTAACCGATATGCACGTGCATATTGAGAATGAAACCAATCCCAGTAAATATTTACAGCGATTTACCAACAACCCGGCAGATGATGCCTTTAATTCTGTAGGCTTTGCTGAAGAGACGTTAATGGCTGGTTTTACAACCGTTAGAGACCTGGGAGGAACCGGGGTGAACATCGCGTTGAGAGATGCTATCAATAAAGGTAAAGTTGCCGGGCCAAGAATTTTTACCGCAGGTAAATCATTAGCTACCACAGGAGGACATGCCGACCCAACGAACGGAATGAAGAGGGACATGGTTGGAGATCCGGGGCCTAAAGATGGGGTGGTTAACAGCGTGGAAGATGCCAGGAAAGCTGTAAGACAGCGCTATAAGAATGGGGCAGACCTTATCAAGATCACTGCTACCGGGGGAGTTTTGAGTGTGGCAAAAAGTAGTTCGAATCCACAGTTCTTTGAGGAAGAGATCGAGGAGATCGTAAAAACTGCCAATGATTATGGATTTCATGTGGCTGCGCACGCACACGGTGATGAAGGAATGCAGAGAGCTGTGAAAGCTGGGGTAAAGACCATAGAGCATGGAACTCTGATGAGCGAAGAGACCATGGACCTTATGAAGGAATATAATTCTTACCTCGTGCCTACGATCACAGCCGGTAAGGAAGTAACTGAAAAAGCGGAGATCGAAAATTATTACCCGGAGCTGGTAGTTCCAAAAGCCAGGGAAATTGGTCCGCAGATTCAGAATACGTTTTCAAAAGCTTATAAAAGGGGAGTGCCGATCGTTTTTGGAACCGATGCCGGAGTGTTCAAACATGGAGAGAATGCCAGGGAATTTGGTTATATGGTAGAAGCGGGAATGCCTGCAATGGAAGCGATACAGGTTGCTACCATAGTGCCAGCTAAAATTCTAAAGGTCGAAAACGAAAGTGGTCAGCTGGCCAAAGGATTCTATGCAGATATCATTGCCGTGGATGAAGATCCAACTAAAAATATCAAAACTCTTGAAGACGTAAAGTTCGTAATGAAAGAAGGAGTCGTTTATAAAAATAAATAGAATCGATCTTCTAAGATCCATGGTGTAATCCTGAATTGATTTCAGGGTCTCATATAGAGAATTTAACCAGGTTCAGATAGATCCGAAAGAATAATAAAAAAAAGCCCGGTCGTTTGACCGGGCTTTTTCAATGTTAATTTAATTCGAGGGTGATTTTTTCGGAAATTAATTTACCGTCGACCGTCATACCTTCAATGAAAAGATCTACTTTATTCTGAAGCGTATTCAGGATCTTAAAACTTGATTTTCCATCTTCGTTAAGACTGATATTATTTTTCCAGTCTATAACGCCATAATTATTAAAAAGATCATCGGTATACGAACGATATTGTGGGGTATAGAATTCTTTATCCCTTGCAAAACCGGTATTCGAGAGAAATTCATAGGTATTGGGAGAGTAGTCTCCGCTATTGTTTGCTCTCTTTTGTCCTGATAGAGTATTGATTCTAATAATACCTCCAAAGCTGGTCTTTCCCATTACGGCCCCACCATTTTGATTGATGTAAATCGACTCTACGTCTGATGTTTGAAGATTATAAAGAATGGAATAATCAACTAGGGTTACACCATCCAGTTGGATCACCGGTTCGAACAATCGGCCAAAACGCCTGTTGTAAATATAAACCTGCCCATTCATATTATCTCTTCTAACTTTAAAACCATTCATTGAAATATAGCTGGTGACAAATAAGTATTGTTTTTTAGTCTCTTCATTCATCTCAACTTTATCCCCGAAACCATTATTTTCTATACCCATCTCTTTTTTCCTGGACGCAGTCACGGTAATAGTATCTAAAGACTCCCCGGTGCGTATAAAGTTTCTGTAATCCCCAAGTTGATATGTTGCTCTATCATTGTCGAAAATTGCCTGTTTATCTTCTTCTGAGAGCCTGAGATTACTGAAATGATCATTTGGCGGAAGGACTTTAACGTATAATTTTGGTTTTATGATCTTTTGCTTCTTTCCCTGGGTGACCCCAATACTAATGTTAGTACTGTCCAGGATAAATAACCTTGATAATTCGAAGCTTTTATTCTCATCCAGGTCAACGATCTCGAACAATCCAATTTCGTCAGATTTAAGGAAGACTTTATCTCCAGGCTCTGTTCTATCGTTATTAACGGTTCCCTGTAATGTAAATCCATTTTTTAAAGATGAACTTGTTTTATCTGCCTCAAAAATTTCAGGCCATTCATATTTGCTCCAGCCTTGATTTAGCAATAAAAGATCAAGATCATAAAGCCTTCGCCTTAGGTTGACCTCGCTGGCGAAATAATATTCCGGATGTTCGATATTGCCCTTTACATAGGGTTTCAATTCAAAATGTGAAATGAGGTTATGTTTTGGGTGGTAAGACTTATTTTCAGCCGGTAATACCGAGATGCTCAAACTATTGGCAGCAAGAGAATCTAGGGTTGTACTCACGTTTAGAACCAGGCTGTCATTTTGGCTTTTTACGAAATTAGCAGAAACAGGAACCCTTTGGTCTGCTATATCCTTATAGATCATCCTTTCAACTAGAGGATTAAAATCTTCATCAAAAACAGTTACTATATTGATCCCGTTAAAGAGGATCTCATTCTTTAGAGGAAGGATCTTTCTAAGCTCATCTTTTTCAAATTTGAAAGCAAGCTTTTTTATTTCAGAACCATTATGTATGACCATCTTAAAATTTTCATCATCGATCTTGTCCAGGCTTTGCTTATTGGTGTTAAGGCGAGCCATATAATCGTTCCCGAGTCTTTCTATAGAAAGATTGATCCCTGTAGTTTTAGCATCAGGTAACATGGTCGAAATTTGGATAGAGTCTATCATGGTAACGACCCGATAGCTTTTTCCTGATTTTGGAACGATTTGGAATTTACCCATTCCAAATTGATTTGAATTGATCGCCTTTAAAGTATCTCCAGCTTCGTCAAGTAAAAAACCTTCTATTTCTTTGGCCTCTCCATTGGAGTCGAGAACTTTAAATCCAACCGAATTTTCGGTATCAGCAAGCAGGTGACCTCCTTCGGGTAAAAGCTGCAGATCAAAATTTCGTGGTCCGGTACTTTTCGATTTTCCTGATATTATTCTAATTGGTTGCTGAAAAAAGTTGCTTGTATTTCCATCCTGGCTGGCTACCAGGTTATAGGTGCCCGGTCTCAGCTTTTTAAGATTCAGGAAACCTGTGCCTTTTCCTCCATTGGCGAGGATTACCTTGGAAATGATCTTTCTATTCCTTTCATCGAACAAAGCCACCTGGAGATTGGTAGTTTTTAGATCGGGTATATTCGAAAAAGGTTGATAGGTATAAGCTGCAAACCAGAGTTCTTCTTTGGGTAAAAAGGTGGTTTTATTCAGATGCAGATATACCGACTTATCCTGGTTAGAAAAGTAATTGGTATAATCCTCCTGAAGCTTTACATCCTGTTCTTCCTGAGCAGATGTTTTTACGGAAAAGCTAAATAATATTAGCAAAATTAATGGGGTAATTTTGAGCATAAGAATGATATGGTTAAGATTTCAGTGACCTATAGGTAGGGCAGAATGATCACTGTTATTAAACTGGCAATAAATTTACCTGAAGGTAGAAAGATATATAAATGATTAATAAAGGAGAAATTTAATTGTCGTTTTAAGAGAATTCAGGCTGGGAATAAACTATAAATAAAAAAGCCCGGTCGTAGGACCGGGCTTCTCTTATAAGGGAAGTAAATGTTATTGGATCACTGCTGAAGCGGTCTCCGCGCTTCTGTCTATTTTCTTAACCAGTCCCTGTAATACTTTTCCAGGACCTACTTCAATAAATTCTGAAGCACCATCCTTGATCATATTTTGTACAGACTGCGTCCATTTAACCGGAGCGGTCAACTGGAATACTAAATTTTTCTTGATCTCTTCTTTATCGGTTACCGCAAACGTACTAACGTTTTGGTATACCGGGCAGGAAGGATTGCTGAAAGTTGTGTTCTCGATAGCAGCTGCCAGGTCTTTTCTTGCCGGTTCCATAAGGGGAGAATGGAAGGCTCCACCTACAGGAAGGATCATTGCTCTTCTTGCTCCTTTTTCTTTCAGGTTTTCACAAGCTCTCTCTACTGCCTCATAAGCTCCTGAAATTACGAGCTGTCCTGGGCAGTTATAATTCGCAGCTACCACGATACCTTCGGTTTCAGCACAAACGGCTTCCACCATTTCATCTTCCAGTCCCAGAACTGCGGCCATAGTAGAAGGTTCTAATTCACATGCCTTCTGCATCGCCTGTGCTCTTTGAGATACAAGTTTTAAACCGTCCTCAAAACTAAGGGTGTTGTTCGCGACCAGGGCCGAGAATTCTCCAAGAGAGTGGCCAGCAACCATATCTGGTTTAAAATCATCCCCAAGCACTTTGCTTAAAATTACCGAATGAAGAAAAATTGCGGGTTGGGTAACCTTGGTTTGTTTCAGGTCTTCAGCCGATCCTTCGAACATGATATCGGTTATAGAAAATCCAAGAATATCATTTGCCTTGTGAAAAAGTTCTTTGGCCTCAGCCGATTTTTCGTAAAGGTCAAGTCCCATTCCTGTGAACTGTGCTCCCTGACCCGGAAATATATATGCTTTCATAAATTCTAATTTTTAGCTTCGCAAAATTAGGCATAAAATAAAAGACCTCATAACAAATGAGCTGCTATGAGGTCTCTTCCGACAAATACAAGTCTTTATAACTCTAATTTTCCTTTTTCTCCAATATCCTGGTTTTCGCCACTTACGGCAGCCATTCCAAGTTTAAAAAGGGTGACTAGCTTATTGTCTTTATTGTCCCAGTAATATGCTTCTTTCGGGTTTACCTTTATAGCGGTAATGCTTGGGTCGTCTTTCCCATCGAACCAGGCATTATCGGCTTTAGAATATAGCTCATGAATCACTTCACGGTTAGTTTCAATGAATGCTTCACCATAGATACTTAGGAATTCCATATCTGAAGTTCCACTATAAAGTAATTGTACATCGCTGTCTTTCTCAATATTCTTATTGTGCTCGCTGGTACTCTTACTTAAGAACCAAACGGCACCGTGTTCGTCCACCTGTTTTGTAGACATTGGAATCGCGCTTAAAGGCTTCTGGTCCATGTTGGTTACCAGCATGCAAAAATCGATATCTTCTGCAAGTTCTTTGATCTTTTCTCTAGCCTTATCGTCATATAAATTTTTAGTACTCATAGTTATTTTTTATTTGATATGAAGATACTTTAGATGAGATGGCTATTGCGCTAAGGAACTGCTAAAAAAAGAAATGCCGATGTTAAGAAGTGTAAAATCAGCTGTACTTGCGAATTATATTGGTCACCTGCGATTTGTATCCGGCACCAAAAATATTTAGATGAACCAGCAAATAATATAACTGCCACAATTCTATTCTTTCTTTCCAGCCTTCTTCAAGCGGAAAGGTATGATCATAAATGCTGAAAAGCTTTTCATTGAAACCTCCAAATAATTTCATCATTCCCAGGTCCATTTCGCGCGGTGCAAAAGCAACCGCGGGATCTATTAGACAGGGTTTACCTTTTTCGTTCACTATGTAATTGCCGTTCCAAAGGTCACCATGTACCAGTGCCGGTGGTTCATTTGGGATGAGAGCCTCACAGTTTTTAAAGAAATTATCTGTCACGTTTAGTTGAAATCCTTTATCTGAAGCAATTTCGAGCTGTGGTTGCAGGCGCATTTCAATATAAAACTCTGCAGCCGAGTCGCGTTTTTCATTATACTGCGGAAGGCTGCCTATATAATTGTCTTTCTCAAGGCCGAACGTATCCCTGGTTTCCCGGTGTAATTTTGCTAACTGCTCCCCGAATATCTCCCAGAAGTCCGGTGTTTTTGATGCCGGCTCCTTGTGTTCCAGGATTAGGTAGGAATATTGATCTTCGGTTCCTGTCTTTATAGGTTTGGGTACATCTATAACCCCCGGATCAATTAATTTCTCCAGTGCAAGTTTTTCAGCATCGAACATTCCCGGAAATCTACTCGTATTATTAAGTTTCAATACGAACTTTTCGGTTGCTGTCTCTAAAAGAAAAACCTCGTTAATATCTCCACCGCTAAGCGGAGAGGCTTCGGTAAGATTTATTCCAAAGTCTTCTGAAATATTTTCAATTATACTTTGAAACCTACCTGCGCTCATAGGTTAAATAGGTGAAGGAGTAATCGTGTTTTTCGTCTTTATCATGAAACTTCTCGTCAACCAGCTTCCATTCTTCCTCGTTAATCTCGGGGAAGTAGGTATCGGCATCAAATTCGCCATGAACACGGGTAAGCTCAATTCTTTCAGCCTTATCCATACCCATTTTATAGATCTCACCACCTCCTATGATAAAAGGCTGTTCATCCAGCTTAGATACTCTTATGGCCTCTTCCAGGGAATTTACCACGATGGTTCCCTTAGGATTATAATCGTCCTTGCGGGTTATGATAACGTGGGTGCGGTCTGGTAATAATTTCGGAAAAGACTCAAAAGTCTTGCGACCCATGATAATATGATGTCCTGAGGTAAGCCTTTTAAATCTTTTAAAATCATCTGGCAGGTGCCAGACAAGGTCATTATCTTTTCCCAGGGCATTATTTTCTGCCGCGGCAGCAATCATTGTAATCATGAAATATTAACTATTTATAGGTTCATCAGGATTTTCAGGGCTGATCCTTTTTGGCGGGTGATCAGGTTCTATGTATTCATTTTCCCTTGGAGCAGGATGCTCTTTTTCGATTTTTTCCTGCAAACGCGCGATCTTTTCTTTTTGTTTTTTTACAAGCCGGTCAACCTGTTTGGCCTCCCAGTCCTTACCCATAAAGCTGTCTACGACCATAACATTTAAGAAATGAATAAGGAATATAGTTCCCCATAAAAGTACGGCCCAGACAAACCAGTTCTGGCCAAAAGGCTTGAACTCGACCTTATAACCAATAACTACATTCAAGATTATGAGCAGTACGGCGCCGATCAGGAAAAAAACGAAATGCTGAAAAAGCCTCTTTTTCTGCTTAGCCCTTTTCCTTGCGTTTTCGTATAATTCACGTTGTTCGTAATCTATTTTAGAAGTGTTTTTCTTTTTAGAAAACATAATAACAATTACATTAGTGTAGTATCAAATTTACATTTTTATCAAAAGAACTCCCCAACGCTTATGGATAATTTAAGAAAAGGCTTTCCCGTACTGGAACAATATACCTATTTGAATACCGCAGCTTCTGGCTTATTACCAGAAAAAGTATGGGAATTCCGGCAGGATCATGATCTCGATTTCTTTCTAAAGGCCAGTGTTCTAAAGGAAAAAATGGGAGACATGTTAACCGGGGTTAGGGAAAGCATAGGGAACTTCTTTCATTGTGCGCCTAACCGCGTGGCCCTGGTACCTAATTTCTCCTATGGCTTTAATAATGTACTTGAAAGCATAGATAAGCCCAGTAAGGTTCTGCTACTGGAAAATGATTATCCATCTATAAACTGGGCCGTGGAATCCAGGGATTTTAATGTGGTCTTTGCTACTATAGATGAAAACCTGGAAGAGAATATTATTGCCCAGATCGAAAAGGAGCAGCCGCATTTTTTTGCTTTCAGCCTGGTGCAGTGGATCAACGGAGTGAAAATAAATGTAGAATTCCTGAAAAAGCTCAAGGAGAAATTTCCTGAGCTTATTCTAATTGCCGACGGGACGCAGTATTTTGGAACCGAAGCTTTCGATTTTGATGCATCGGGAATAGACATCGCGGTAAGCAGTTGTTATAAGTGGATGAATGCAGGTTACGGTAATGGCTTTATTCTTTTTAATGAAAGTGTACAGGGAAAGATATCTCCTAAGAATGTTGGATTTGGATCCTTACAGGGTAAATACAAAGCGCATGAAGGTAACTTCATTGGGAAATTCGAACCGGGGCATTATGATACGCTCAACTTTGGCAGTTTGAAGGTTGCTATAGATCTCATTCAGCAAATAGGGATCGATGTTATTTCTGAAAGAATAAATACGCTTAAAAGCATAGCCAGGAAAAGATTTGCCAGTGCCGGCTTACTGGAGGACTGGACCCTGGAACGTGAAGATTATGCATCTTTATTCAATATTAAAGGAGATGAAAAACTCTTCAATAGATTAAAAGGTGAAGGTATCATTACCTCACTTCGCGGTGAAGGAATCAGGGTAAGCATGCATTATTTTAATACCGAAAAGGATCTTAACAGGCTTTTTAAAGCACTGAATATCTAAATGTAGCAGCTTTTTGAAAGGTAATTCCTCTTATAAAAATACTAATAATATTTAGAAAATCGTTTTCGTATTTTCAATTTATCTAAGAAACCATCTTATCCTTTTGATATTCGAAAAAATAAGCATAACATTCTGATTGTTATTGTTTTATAGGGTTTTATTATTTTAATTTGAAGCATGAATTATTAAAAAAATAGTAGTCATGCCAATTACAAAACAGTACCTAAAATCTAAACCGGAATGTAAGATCACATTCTGTGTACCTGCAAAAGATGCCAGCAAAGTTGAAGTTGCCGGTGATTTTAATGATTGGAATTCAGAAGCATTGAAAAAATATAAGAACGGTAATTTCAAGGCTCAGTTAAATCTGCCTGTAGACCATAAATACGAGTTCAAATATATTATTGACGGGAAGTGGGAAAATGAAGTTGAAGCAGACGGATACCAGTGGAATGATTTCGCAGCCGCAGAGAACAGCGTCCTGGAAGTATAATTCTACTTCAGTCTAGCTAAAATTATATTAGAATAGAATTTACTCAGTGACTTTCACGCCATTCCAGAAGGCAACGTGATTTTCTATGGGCTTTGCAGCATGGCTTGCTTCCGGGTAATACCAGGCCGCATCCTTATTGAGCTCTCCATCAACTTCGATATGAAAATACGAAGCCTTGCCTTTCCAGGGGCAACGGGTATGTGAGTCACTGGGTTTAAAGAATTCTTCTTTTATGTCTTCGCGCGGGAAATAATGATTGTTCTCAACCACCTTGGTGTTGGAACTTTCAGCGATAATTTTATCTTTCCAGATAGCTTTCATGCAATTTTTATTTAGAAGTTACTTTCTTCTAAATATATAATTTTTATAGGAGTTTTCCTTGTCTGCGAAAGACTTCTCCACAATTAGACCGGCTTCATCGGCAAGCCATTCCACTACCGAATCATCATATTTCTGAGAGATCTCTGTATGTATCGTTTCCCAGGCTTCAAAAGATATTTTCAGGTCTAGTTTTTCGATATTTACCTTTTGTTCCTCTTTGCTTACCAGGAAGCTTTTAGCTGTGCCGGTTTCAGGATCATAGGTTTCCCAGTGCAGAAATTTATTGGGATCAAAATTACCCTGTAGTTCAGAATTTATTCTTACCAGAAGATTCTTATTGAATTTTTCGGTGATCCCCGCCGGATCGTTATAAGCGTCCAGAATTTTCTGGGGATGTTTCTTTTGATCGAATCCCATGAACAACATATCTTCCTTACTCATTGCTCGGGCGATATGTTCCAGAAAATCTACCGCTTCTTTATGGGAGAGGTTACCGATATTACTGCCCAGGACCAGGATCACTTTTTTTCTGGAATTATATTCTGAAAGTTTTTCCAGTGTTTTAAAATAAGTTCCCTGCTGCACCCTGACCTTAGCCTCTGGAATTTCCTTCTCAAGAGATAGCTTCAGTTCATCGAGCACATTCTGACTGATGTCTATAGGTAAGTAATCGAAGGTATGTCCTTTTTCAACTAGTTTTTTAAGGAGGATCTTGGTCTTTTTACCATCGCCTGCACCAAGCTCTATCAGGTCTATACCGTTGCTGCTGGTAAATGAAACTACAATATCTTCAGCATTTAATTCCAGTATATTGAATTCACTGCTGGTTAAGTAATATTCTGGCATATCCATGATCTGCTGGAAAAGCTTATCGCCATTCTTATCATAGATATATTTAGACAGGAGATATTTAGGGTTGCTGGTTAACCCTTTAAAGGTGTCCTCAGCAAAGGCCGATTCAAACATGATTTCCGGTTGATTTTTCATTTAAATCTACTAATTATTTTACCAGTCTGAAGCCGGTGAATTGCCATCTGAGCTGTGGATGAAAGAAATTTCTATATGTTGGTCTGGTATGATCACGGGATGTGGCTACGGAAGCCCCTCTAAGAACCTTTTGATTCACCATGAACTTACCATTGTATTCTCCTAATGCGCCATCGGGTTTATGGTAGTTAGGGTAGGGGGAATAAGCACTTTCTGTCCATTCCCAGCGACTTCCCCATTCAAATTTATCCTGGGCGGTTTCCCATTCTTCTTCAGTGGGTAGTCTCATTCCCTTCCATTGGGCATAGGCGAAAGCTTCGTAATATGAAATATGGGTTACAGGAGCTTCAGGGTCTAACTTCACCAATCCTTGAAGGGTATATTGATACCATTCACCATCTATTTTATGCCAGTAGCTAGGTTTGTCAATTTTATTTTCATTCACCCAGTCCCAGGCTTCGGCATGCCATAAAAGCACATCTTCATAACCTCCTGCGTTTATAAACTCTATATACTCTTTATTGGTAACCAGTTTATTGGAAATGCTGAAATCACACAGATAAGTTTTGTGTACTCCCTTTTCATTGTCATAGCAGAAGTCATCAGATTTATGCCCAATTTCATAGATCCCTTCAGTAATATCTATCCATTTTCTCTCGAAATCCTGAACCGGATTTTCTTCGAATTCATTATTGTATTTCGGGAATAATGGATTGTTCCCCAGGATATATTTAATATCTGTATAAAGCAGTTCCTGGTGCTGTTTTTCATGGTGACAGCCAATTTCAACTACTTCCAGCGCTTTGTTGCTCAGCTTTTCGTTGGTGAGAAGGTCTATGATCTTATTGGTTACATACCTCCTGAACTCATAGATCCAGGCTACGGTTGGCCTGGACAGGTTTCCGCGATTGGTGCGTATTACTTTGTCGCCTACGCTTTCATAATAGCTATTAAAAACATAAGCCGTATTCTGGTCGAACAATTTATGATCTTTAGAATACTCCTTTAGAACAAACTCTTCAAAGAACCAGGTAGTGTGGCCTAAATGCCATTTTGGTGGTGAAACATCTACTATGGGCTGAACCACATAATCTTCAGTTTCTAAAAAGGAACAGATCATTTCTGAATCTGCCCTGGTTTCCTTAAAAAGTTGTAGTAAATGGTCTTGTGAAAGCATAAAAAAAGAGTGACACTTTTGGGTATCACTCAAATTTACAATTTTTTGAAAACGACTTGGATTATCAGTCGTTAAGGTGGAGTTAAATATCCGCTGTTAGAAGGTAAGCGGTATAGTATATTTAATTGCTCTCGGTTTTCCTCCAAGTTTTCCCGGGGTCATAGGCGGGATGGATTCCATCAATCTTTTAGCTTCCTTGTTAAGAACCGGAGATTTCCCTTTTACCTCGTTAACCACCACTTTTCCTTCTTCATTTACTTCCATAGAAACGGTAGCTTTTCCTCTAATGTACTCGCCTTTGTCGTTCTTGGAATACTTGATATTTTCTTTAATGTGCTGCGATAGCATTTTATTAAAACAAGCTTTTTTATCGCTGCTATCTTCACAACCTTTCCATACAGGAGCGGTTTCTTTCATTGTTACTTTGTTGCCTTTTACGCTTACATCTTCCTGGGCAAAACTGCTCATTCCGGTAAGCATTAACGCAATAATCAATAATTTTTTCATAGTGATAAATGTTGTTTTAAGGTTAAACCGCCACCTTGGCTTTTATTCCAGGGTACGGATTGTAATCCTCTAAAATAAAATCTTCAAACTTAAAATCAAAAATATCTTTGATCTCAGGATTCAATTTCATGGTTGGTAATGACCTTGGTTCCCTGCTCAACTGCAGTTCTACCTGCTCCATATGGTTGCTGTAAATATGGGCATCTCCAAAGGTATGCACGAAGTCTCCTGCTTCATATCCACAAACCTGTGCCATCATCATGGTAAGCAAAGCGTAAGAAGCGATATTGAAGGGCACTCCTAAAAAGATATCGGCACTTCTCTGGTATAGCTGGCAGGATAATTTACCATCGGCTACATAGAATTGAAAAAATGCGTGACATGGAGGCAAAGCAGCCTTGCCATTCGCTACATTTTCTGAAAATGAAACCGAAGTGTCTGGTAAAACTGAAGGATTCCAGGCAGAAACGAGCATTCGTCGGCTATTCGGATTGGTCTTCAAAGTTTCCACGATCTCTTTTATCTGGTCTATTTCTTCACTATTCCAGTTTCTCCATTGATGGCCGTAGACCGGTCCCAGATCTCCATTTTCATCTGCCCATTCATTCCAGATACGTACACCATTTTCTTTAAGGTATTCTATGTTGGTATCACCTTTTAGAAACCACAACAGTTCATAAATAATGGATTTTAAATGTAATTTTTTGGTGGTCACCATAGGGAAACCTTCACTCAGGTCAAAACGCATCTGGTAGCCAAAGACACTCTTAGTGCCGGTTCCGGTACGGTCGCCTTTTTGAGCTCCGTTCTCTAATACATGTTTAAGAAGGTCGTGATACTGTTTCATTTCTGGGAACTTTTATTCTGGGATAGCTTCATTTTTAATTCCAATAAAAATAACAAAACAGCTAAAACCTGAGGTCTAATTTTGAATGGAATCGGGAATAGTTATCAACTTTGTATCAACTAATCCTTGTCCTCATCTATTGCGCAATGATCTGCATGCCAGGCATTACGTTCGCCCATGGGTCTTTCTACTCCTATGGTCGTGTCATACCTGGTTTGATGTTCCATTTCAGAATTTATTTCGGCACCTATGAGGATGATAAATGCCGTTAGGAAAAGCCATAGTAATAATATCGCAACAGCGGCAAAACTACCATAAAGGTCTGCATAGCTCCCAAAATTGCTAACATACCAGGAGAAAAGCATGGAGCCGCCCAGCCACAATATGGTTCCCAGGATCGCTCCCCAGCTAACCCACCTAAAACGGGGGCTTCTTCGGTTTGGCGCGATCTTATACACCACACTCAGGCTGAATATTAGAATGAATCCTAATATCACCCAACGTAACCAGGTCAACATTTTTTCTAACTGTGCAGGAAGGCCAATGTCATCTATTATGATGGGAAAAAATATTACAATTAGTAGGCTTAATAGTCCAATTACCAGCCCTGCCAGAGTAAAAATAAGCGTTAACACATTTTTTTTAAAGAATCCTCGATTGTCGACCTCATCATAAGCTATGTTGATGCCTTGAAAAAGAGCACTTGTACCCTTGTTGGCACTCCAGATACTAACCAGTATACTTATAACCAGTCCCCAACCTATTTCTTTTCTTGATTGCTCCAGGATTGGTTTTAAAAAATCTGTGATCATCCCAAAAGCCTGGTCTGGCATTATAATATTTAGTCTTGAAATCTGTTCCTGGATCTGGGAGGGTTCTAAAACAAGGCTGTAAATAGAAATGGCCGCGACGATGGTTGGAAAAATTGATAGGAAAAAATAAAAGCCTACCCCGGCCGATACGATCTGGACATGATCTATTTTCATTTCATGCCATACTCGTTTGCCTATATCTATCCAGCCTTTTAAGGGGATATGATGAGGCCATTGAGCTTCTTCGCCACGGTAAACAGACTTTTTATTTTTGTTGGTCATCTTTAAGAAATCAAAACTTCAGGTATGCTGAACCTTTTTCAAATTGAAAAAAGCCAATTAGCAATTTAGAGTTTATCTGCTATCTTAAAGAAGATCAAATTAGAAAGTTTTCTAAAAACTTGAGTTTGCAAAGGGTATTATCCAATGATCATTCCGGCGATAGTAGCCGAAAGTAACGAGGCCAAAGTACCACCAATTAGCGCTTTCATACCAAATTCAGACAAGGTCTTTCTCTGGCCCGGAGCCAGGGATCCAATCCCACCGATCTGAATACCGATCGAGGCAAAATTTGCAAATCCGCAAAGCATGTAAGTGGCCATAATAACCGATTTCTCGTAATTAAGGCTAAGAGCGTTCGCAGGGTTTTTAAGGTCTGCCAATTGAACATAACCTACGAATTCACTCGCTGCGAGTTTAATTCCCAGTAACTGTCCCATAAGCATCATGTCTTCTTTGGCTACTCCAATAACCCACATTAAAGGCGCGAAAATGATCCCAAGAATAGATTCAAGAGAGAATTTTGAGTAAGGCGTATACTCTGCCATTACACTGTTTAAAGTAGTGAGTCCACCAATATATCCCAGGATATAGTTGATCATGGCGATAAAAGCGATAAATACCAGAAGCATTGCCGCCACATTGGCCGCTAGTTTTAAACCTTCAGTGGTCCCATTTGCAATAGCATCAAGGATGTTAGAACCTATTTTTTCTGAAGATACTTCCACATCTGTGTTTACTGCTTCCTGCTGTGGGTATAATATTTTTGAAATGACGATCGCTCCCGGAGCTGCCATTACAGAGGCTGCCAGAAGGTGTTTCGCAAATTGCAGTCTTAGTTCTGGATCATCTCCTCCAAGAAAGCCGATATAAGCGGCAAGTACACCACCGGCTACGGTAGCCATACCTCCAACCATTACTAGCAGAATTTCAGACCTGGTCATCCTTTCCAGGTAGGCCTTGATCATTAGCGGAGCTTCTGTTTGCCCTAAAAAGATATTTCCTGCAACACTTAAACTTTCAGGTCCCGAGATACCCAGTAATTTTGTTAGTATCCAGGCCATTCCTTTAACCACGATCTGGATCACTCCTAAATAGAAAAGAACCGAGGTTAAGGCTGAAAAGAATATGATCGTTGGTAATACCTGGAATAGGAAGATAAAACCAAAGCTATCTACATCCATCATTCCACCAAGCAGGAATTCACTACCTGCAGCGGTAAAATCAAGAATAAGTACAAATATATTCCCTACAAATTCGAATACCTTCTGTACGATGGTGATCTTTAAAACTCCAATGGCAAGGATCAATTGTGCAGCCAGGCCAAGACCTACTGTTTTCCAGTTCACCGCTTTCCTGTTACTGCTGAAAAGAAAGGCTATGATGATCAGCGTTAGCATTCCTATGATACCGCGGATTAGGCTGGAAGTGCTGATTCCCTGACTTGGGATCATTTCCTTGGCGGTTTTTGCCGGAATTACCTCTTTGGCTGTTTGATTTTTAGCTTTCAGATTAAATACAGAGCCATTGGATGTAATGGCCATGGTAGAATCTGTAAGTGCTGAAACCCTGAGATTTTGTATCGTGTCTTTAGGAGTGTTATAGAATAAAACGAGAAGCTTGTTCTGGTATAGATAATCACCGGAAGCAAGAGTGTCTTTACCAGAGGCATCTAAAAATTCGAACCTTCCTTCCTTAAAATTTAATTCTGTAGCTTCTCCAAAGGTTTGTTTCTGAGATGAAACATCCTGAGCTGAGTCTAGTTGCCAGTTTTTGGAAATAGTTTGAGCGGTAGCTGACGTAATGGAAAATACAATCAGGAGCAGGCAACACCAGATTTTGTTCATTTCAGGTTATTTTCTTTTGGAAATTTCGTCCCTGATGCGGGCCGCTTTTTCGTAATCTTCTTGATTTACAGCTTGAGAAAGTAATTCATTGAGTTCTTCCAAAGACATTTTCTTATAATCTGAAGTGTCTTCAGACGGCAATTCTATCTCTTCGTTAAGAAGTTCTTCTTCAATGATCTCTTCTTCTTTCTCTTCTTTTTCACGCTGCTTCTCATCGGCCTTCAAATAAATACCGGCCTTGTCAAGAATATTTTTATAGGTGAATATTGGCGCGTCGAATCTTAAAGCCAGGGCGATCGCATCACTGGTACGCGCGTCTATGATCTCTTCGATACCGTCTCGCTCGCAGATGAGACTGGAGTAAAAAACACCATCTACCAGTTTATGAATGATGACCTGTTTTACCACAATTCCAAATCTATCTGAAAAGTTCTTGAAAAGGTCGTGGGTAAGAGGTCTGGGAGGTTTTATTTCTTTTTCAAGAGCTATGGCAATTGATTGTGCCTCAAATGCCCCTATCACAATAGGCAATTTACGCTCGCCCCCAACTTCATTGAGGATCAATGCGTAAGCTCCGTTTTGTGTTTGACTATAAGATATTCCCTTAATATTCAGTCGCACTAAACTCATACTTAAGTAAATTAAAAAGGCTGTCTAAAATAAGGACATTTACCATATTTAGACAGCCCCTTTATGGGTCGCAATTTATGAAAATTATGCGTTTTTCTCTTTAAATTCCTTCAATTTTTCATTTAGCTTTGGTACTACTTCGAAGGCATCACCAACAATTCCGTAGTCTGCAGCCTTGAAAAATGGTGCTTCCGGATCATTGTTGATCACCACTTTAGTTTTCGCAGCGTTAATTCCGGCTAAATGCTGAATGGCTCCAGAGATACCAACAGCGATATAAAGATTAGATGCAACCGGCTTACCAGTTTGTCCCACGTGTTCACTGTGTGGTCTCCATCCCATATCACTTACAGGCTTAGAGCATGCTGTAGCTGCACCAAGGATGTCTGCCATCTCTTCGATCATACCCCAGTTCTCTGGTCCTTTAAGACCACGACCTCCAGATACCACTACTTCGGCATCGGCGATAGTTACCTTATTGGTTGCTTTATCTACAGATTCTACATTTACTGAAAAATCTTCTTCAGAAAGGCTTGGGCTGAAATCTTCAGCAGCAGCATCTCCCTGAGCTTCTTTAATTCCGAAAGCGTTCTTAGAAAGTCCTAATACCTTAACCTCGGTCTCGATCTTAGTAAAATTGAAAGCCTTGTTAGTGAAAGCAGTTCTTTTAACTGTAAAAGGATCTGTACTTTCTGGTACAGCAACAACATTAGATGCATAACCTGCCTCTAATTGTACTGCCAATAATGGAGCAAGATATTTACTGTTCGCGCTCTGGCTTAATACCACAACCTTGCTTCCTTCTTTTTCTGCTGCCTGTTTAATGGCATCAGAATAAGCTTCGGCATTGAAATTCTTTAATTTATCGTTGCTTACTTTCAGGACCTTGTCTACACCATAGGTGCCAAGTTCTGAAACGTCTTCAGCGTTAAAAGTAATTGCAGTAACAGATGTTCCCATCATTCCCGCAACTTCCTTGGCATAAGAAGCAACCTCGAACGAAGCTTTTTTAAATTTTCCTTCTTCTGATTCTATATATACTAAAACTGACATTTTCTTCTTTTTTAAATTTTGAAATTCTTTTTGACCTTTTCTGTCCTGAAATTAGATCGCTTTAGCTTCGTTGTGAAGCAGATCGATCAATTCATCAAGATTTTCCGGATCAATAAGTTTTACATCTCCCTTAGGAGCAGGTTTTTCAAATTTTACAGCCTCGGTCTTGGTAGCGGTTTCAGCTGGTTCAACCACGTTCAATGGTTTTTTACGAGCCTGCATGATCCCTCTCATATTAGGTATACGTAGATCACTTTCTTCTACAAGACCTTTCTGGCCACCAATTACAAGTGGTAGGGAAGCGGTTAAAGTTTCTTTACCACCATCTATTTCACGAATGGCTTTAGCTTTATCACCATCAACTTCAAGACTGATACAGTTATTCACGAAATTAGCTTTTATCAATTGAGCTAACATTCCTGGTACCATTCCTCCGTTATAATCGATAGATTCTCTTCCAGCGATCACTAAGTCATATTCACCATCTTTTACCACTTTAGCTAATTCTTTAGCCACCTGGTAACCGTCTGTAGCTGGAGTATTCACGCGAATTGCGCTATCTGCACCAATAGCCAGGGCTTTTCTTAGAGTAGGCTCGGTTTCAGCTCCTCCAACATTCACAACATCTACGCTTGCGCCTTGCTTTTCTTTAAACCACATTGCCCTCGTTAGACCAAATTCATCATTAGGGTTAATAACGAATTGAACACCGTTGGTGTCAAATTTAGTATCTCCTTCAGTGAAATTGATTTTTGATGTAGTGTCAGGCACGTGACTAATACATACTAAGATTTTCATATATAAGTTTATTTTTTTAATAAAACGTTTTCGGAGACGAAGGTAAGTATTTTTATCCAAAAATTGCTATGCATGCATAATAAATTTGGTTAAAAAATTGGGTTGAATTTTAAGTAATATTTAAAGTTTTGGACATATTATCTGCTATCGTTCATAATTACCTATCAAAAACTGAGAATATTGTTAATGCCGTTTCTGGAACTTTCAATAATGGGGCAGATGGTAAAATTTTAATCTTCAAATATGGTATATACCTTAATGAATTACTATTTTTGCTGTGCAGGAATAAAAAATAAGATTTTATATAATGAGGACAATTCAATTTAGAGAAGCCGTTGCCGAGGCGATGAGCGAGGAAATGCGTCTGGACGACAGCATCTATTTAATGGGAGAGGAAGTTGCTGAATATAATGGAGCTTATAAAGCTTCTAAAGGAATGCTAGACGAATTTGGTCCTGATAGAGTAATAGATACTCCTATTGCAGAGCTTGGTTTTGCAGGAATTGGAGTAGGATCGGCGATGAATGGTAACAGGCCTATCATTGAATTCATGACCTTCAACTTTTCTCTTGTTGGAATTGACCAGATCATTAATAACGCCGCTAAAATGAGACAGATGAGCGGTGGACAGTTTAATATACCAATCGTATTTCGTGGGCCAACGGGTTCTGCAGGTCAGTTGGGAGCAACTCACTCCCAGGCTTTCGAAAGCTGGTATGCAAATACTCCCGGGCTAAAGGTTATTGTCCCTTCTAACCCTTATGATGCTAAAGGACTTCTTAAAGCTGCTATTCGCGATGACGATCCAGTGATCTTTATGGAAAGTGAGCAGATGTATGGGGACAAAGGAGAAGTGCCGGAAGAGGAATACGTTATCGAGATTGGTAAAGCCGATATTAAGCGAGAAGGTACAGATGTGACTATCGTTTCTTTCGGAAAGATCATCAAAGAAGCTTACAAAGCAGCTGAAGAACTTGAAAAAGAAGATATCTCCTGCGAGATCATCGACCTTAGAACAGTTCGTCCTATGGATCACGATACCATTCTTGAGTCTGTTAAGAAAACCAATCGTTTGGTGATCCTTGAAGAAGCATGGCCATTTGGAAACGTTGCTACAGAAATTACTTACCAGGTGCAGTCGAAAGCATTTGATTATTTAGATGCTCCGATTGTAAAACTTAATACTGCCGATACACCGGCTCCTTATTCACCAGGTCTTTTACAGGAATGGTTGCCTAACAGCGACGATGTTGTTAAAGCTGTGAAAAAGGTAATGTATAAGTAACCTTAATCAACCTATATTTGAAACTTCATCCGCAGGATGGAGTTTTTTTTTACCCGATAATGAACAAACAAGCTTACTTACTTCTATTTATACTCTTCAGTTTTAACTTCACTTTTGCCCAGACCAAAGTTGGTGGTGTGGTGAACGATAACTCTGGAAAAACAGTGCCCTTTGCCAATGTGGTCTTTGCGAATTCTAGTAGCGGTACCACTACCAATGAAGATGGAGAGTTCTATCTTCAAACCGATGAGAACTTTGATACTATTGTGGTTTCTTTTATTGGCTACAAGACCTTAAAGGTTCCCCTTAAATCTGCGGTGAATTTAAACATGAAGATCACTTTAGAGGAGGAGGCTGCCAGCCTGGATGAAGTAGTGATCTACCGGGGCAAAACCTCTAAGAAGAATAACCCTGCAATAGATATACTTAAGAAGGTATGGGCAAACAGAAGAAGTAATGGGGTGCGAGCTTTTGATCAATATTCATATAAGGAATATGAAAAACTGGAATTCGATATTAATACCATAGATAGCTCACTTATAAAAAGTAGGGTCTTTAATGGTATGGAATTCATTTTCGATTATGCCGATACTAATAAGGTAACCGGAAAGACCTACCTGCCAATGTTCATCAACGAATCTGTGAGCGAGGTTTATGGAGATAATGTCATAAATGAGAAAAAGGAGGTCTTGTTGGGGAATAAGAACTCCGGTTTCAGCCAGAACAGAAATCTTATAGATTATGTAAAGGATATTTATGACGATTATGACATTTATAAGAACTACATCAAATTCTTCGATAAGAGTTTTGTGAGCCCAATTTCAACGACCGGGATCGATACCTATAATTATGTATTGTCAGACAGTGCCTATATCGATAATAAATGGTGCTACAATATTGTCTACTACCCAAGACGAGAAAACGAGTTGACCTTTAAAGGTGATTTCTGGGTGAATGATACTACCTGGGCAGTTAAGAATATTAACCTTGAGACCACAAAAGATGTAAATATCAACTGGATCAAACAGGTGTATATAGAACAGGATTTTAAGGTTTTGAATGATTCTATCTTTTTGATCACCAAGGATTTCTTTATGGCCGATTTCGGGTTGAATAAAAAGAAAAGTTCCCGGGGGATCTATGCAAAGAGAACACTTCTATATGATGAATACGAGTTCAATAATGAGAAACCTAATTCGTTTTACCAGCAGCCGGTATATAATCCGCAATCTGTAGCCTATAACCGAAGCGAGGAATTCTGGTCTGAGAATCGACTGGAAGAGCTGAATAAAGATGAAGAGGGAGTTTATGTAATGCTGGATAGCCTTACCAAAACCAGGGCTTTTAAAAGGCTTTATGATGTAGCAACTGTAATTCAATCGGGGTATGTTGAATTTGATGGTTGGGATTATGGTCCGGTTTATTCAACTTTTGGTTTCAACGAGGTGGAAGGTATTAGAACAAGATTTGGAGGCAGAACCTATTTTGGCCAGAATGATCCCTGGAGAATAGAAGCCTATGGAGCCTATGGTTTTAGAGATAATAAATTCAAATATGGGATTGCTGGAAAGGTTCTGCTGAATCCCAAATCAAGATTGATCATTGGAGGTGGTAACAGGCGCGATGTTGAACAGTTGGGTACGAGTCTTACCAATTCTACAGATGTTCTGGGAAGAAGTCTTGCTTCATCTGCGCTTCTGAATGTTGGAGATAATGATAAATTAAGTTCCATAAACCTCAGCGTTTTCGCTATTGAGATGGAACCGTTAAAAAACTTCACCGTAAGGGTTGGTGCAAATTACAGGGAATTGAAACCTGCTTCACCACAATTCAGCCTGGATTATTATGTAGATGAGGAAAGGACGATCATAGATTCAGAGATCAACCAAACCGAGTTTTCAACCATACTTACCTGGATGCCGGGAAGAAAGGTTTCGGGTTATGGAGTGGAAAGGAACGTGGTGAACGAAGAGGATTTCCCTACTTTATTCCTAAACTATAGTCTAGGGGTTAAGGATATATTTAATAGTGATTTTGATTATAAGAAGCTGCAGTTTTTCTATAACCAGCCATTGCTGGTAGGTGGCTTGGGGAGATCTAATGTAAGTGTTGAAGCCGGTAAGACCTTTGGCGCCGTACCACTTGGACTCCTAAGTGTGGTGCCCGGTAACCAGACCTATTTTGCATTATATAATACTTTCCCAACCCTCGATTTTTATGAATTTGTGACCGATGGTTATGCGGCCGTTCATCTGGACCATAATTTTAACGGTAGGATCTTTTCGAGGATTCCGCTTCTGCGGGAATTGAATCTGAGGGAATTAGTAGGATTCAGAGCGGTTTATGGTAATATTTCAGAAGAAAGTAAAAGGATAGATGCTTCCGGTTTACCGCTTATCGCTCCAGACTCCGATCCTTTCTATGAATATAGTTTCGGGATAGGAAATATCTTTAAGGTCCTGCGTTTTGATGTGCATTTTAGAGGTAATTATTTCGATAATCCCGATGCCAGATCCATGGCTTTTACAATTGACTTCGGATTTCACTTTTAGTTAATGATTTAGATATCAGAAATAACTATATTTGCAGCCCTTAATTTTAATGAAGAAAACAAAGAAAAATGTCTGATACTTTTGATGTATTGATCGAGATCCCAAAAGGGAGTAGAAACAAATATGAATATGATTTTGAACTGAAAAAAGTTCGTTACGACAGGATGATCTTCTCTTCGATGATGTATCCTGCAGATTATGGGTTTATTCCCAATACTTTAGCCCTGGATGAAGATCCGCTAGATGTGCTTGTATTAGTTACAGAGCCTACGTTCCCGGGAATTGTTATGGAAGTGAAACCAATTGGTGTTTTCCATATGGCCGATGAAAAAGGACCGGATGAGAAGATCATCTGTGTACCAGTTTCAGATCCTATCTGGAACAGACTTAACGATCTTAAAGAACTGAACGGTCATATGATCAAGGAGATCGAGCATTTCTTTAAAGTTTATAAGGATCTTGAGAAGAAAAAGGTTGATACTGGTGATTTTGGAGATGCTAATGAAGCAAGAGAGATCATTAGACAATGTGTAGAAAGATTTGAGAATTATGAAGGTGATAAATCCCGCTTCGGTATATAATCCTAAATATTTCTAAGAAATATTGACATATTAAAAGCAATAACCTTAAAAAGTTATTGCTTTTTTAATTATTGCTGAATTTACTACATTAGCTGGCATTAATAAATAATTAACAAATTAACCTAGCTAAAATATGGAAGCAATAATGATTTATATGCCTGCTGCGCTGGCAATAATCGGACTCATTTATATGTGGGTCAAAAGATCCTGGGTGATGAAACAGGACGCCGGTGACGGTAAAATGAAAGAGATTTCAGATCACATCTATGAAGGTGCTCTCGCCTTTTTAAAAGCAGAATATAAATTATTGACTCTTTTCGTGATCGGTGCCAGTGTCGCTTTGGCTGCCATCGCTTACTTTGTACCCACTACCCATTATTTAATTATCGTAGCATTTATTTTTGGAGCATTTTTCTCTGCCCTTGCCGGGAATATGGGAATGAAGATCGCTACCCAGACCAACGTAAGAACCACCCAGGCTGCCAGAACCAGTCTGCCAAAAGCATTGAATGTTTCTTTTGGAGGAGGAACCGTTATGGGTCTTGGTGTTGCCGGTCTGGCTGTTTTAGGTCTTACCGGTTTTTTTATTCTTTTCTTCAATTATTTCATGGGAGGAGAATGGACCAATACAGAACAGATGACCATAGTTCTGGAAACCCTTGCTGGATTCTCACTGGGTGCTGAATCTATTGCACTATTTGCCCGTGTTGGTGGAGGTATCTATACCAAAGCTGCCGATGTGGGAGCAGATCTTGTAGGTAAGGTTGAAGCTGGTATTCCTGAAGATGATCCTCGAAACCCTGCCACCATTGCAGATAACGTGGGAGATAACGTTGGGGATGTAGCCGGGATGGGAGCCGACCTTTTTGGTAGTTACGTTGCGACTGTTCTTGCTGCCATGGTACTTGGAAATTATATCATCAAAGATATGGGTGGAGATATCACCTCTGAAGGTTTCGGTGGGATAGGACCTATACTTTTACCAATGGCAATCGCCGGTGCCGGGATCATAATTTCTATTATAGGAACCTTACTGGTAAGAATAAAATCTAACGACGCCAAGGAAGCTGAGGTACAGAAGGCCTTGAATATAGGAAACTGGGTATCTATTATCCTGGTGGCCGTAGCAAGTTACTTTTTGGTAACCTGGATGCTACCTGCTAATTCCATGACAATGGGATTCTTTGTGGGTGGAGAGGAAGGTTTTGAAATGAAAACCATAAGTTCATTAAACGTATTTTACGCTTCTCTTGTGGGTATTATCGTAGGAGGAGTAATTTCTGCGGTAACCGAATATTATACCGGTCTGGGTAAAAAACCAGTGATGAGTATCGTGCAGAACTCCAGCACCGGGGCGGCGACCAATATAATCGCCGGACTTTCTACCGGTATGATCTCCACATTTTATTCGATTCTATTATTTGCCGTAGCGATCTGGGCATCCTATGCTTTTGCAGGTTTTTATGGAGTTGCCCTGGCAGCTTCAGCGATGATGGCGACAACCGCTATGCAGTTAGCGATCGATGCTTTTGGACCTATTGCTGATAACGCAGGTGGTATTGCTGAAATGAGCGAGCAGGAACCAATAGTTAGAGAACGTACAGATATTCTGGATTCCGTAGGAAATACAACCGCAGCAACAGGTAAAGGTTTTGCGATCGCTTCGGCCGCACTTACTTCCCTGGCTTTATTTGCTGCTTACGTGACCTTTACGGGAATAGATGGTATCAATATTTTCAAAGCGCCGGTATTAGCTATGCTTTTTGTAGGAGGTATGGTGCCGGTAGTTTTTTCTGCTCTTGCCATGAGCTCGGTAGGGAAAGCAGCCATGCAGATGGTGCGTGAAGTAAGACGACAGTTTAAGGAAATTCCTGGAATTATGGAAGGGACCGGGAAACCTGAATACGATAAATGTGTGGCTATTTCCACGGAAGCTGCGCTTAAAGAAATGCTCTTACCGGGAGTGATCACCATTGGATTCCCTATTGTGATCGCCTTTTTACCAAGAATATTTGGTTATGAGAATATGCTTATCGCAGAAATGCTTGGAGGTTATATGGCCGGTGTAACGGTTAGTGGTGTATTATGGGCTATATTTCAAAATAATGCCGGTGGTGCCTGGGATAATGCCAAGAAGTCTTTCGAAGCAGGGGTAATGATCAACGGTGAAATGACCTATAAGGGGTCAGACGCGCATAAAGCAGCAGTTACCGGTGATACTGTTGGAGATCCCTTTAAAGATACTTCAGGGCCATCTATGAACATCTTGATCAAGCTTACCTGTCTTATAGGTTTGGTGATCGCTCCAATTCTTGGAGGGCATACTGAGGGAGATATACCAAACATGGATGAAACGGTGATGGTTTCTGAAGGTGCAGATTCAAAATTGATCTCTAAAGAAGTGAAAATGGAGAAGAAGACCGAAGATGATTTTGTGACAGCTTATGTGGTAGTAACAAGATCTGACAACGGAGAAGAGGTAACTGAAACCTTCGAATTTGAAGGTGCAGAATTAGAAGTAAGAAGTAAAGTAGACGAGATCAAGTAGGTTTCGTTTCACTGCAATATAAAAAGCCTCCGCAGAAATGTGGAGGCTTTTTTTTATGCTATGGGAAATTTAGTGAGCGTCATATTGTTCATCTTTTTCAGGTTCTCCTTTACCTGATGTCTGTGTTTTAGAAAAAGTTCCCGTACACAGGCGTGGCTGGTTTTAGAAAGAAACTTAGCATACTTATTCAGGCTTTTGGATTCCCTTTCATGGATATCGGCATAGCGCTGGAACATTTTATATTTTAAAAAATGACTGGATAGTTCGCACTTTTTCCTTTTATAAAATGAAAGCATTTTTGGATCCTTGGTAGGTGAGATCTCTCTTTTCAGCTGCTCGATCTTTTCTTCGATCTCATCCAGAAATTCCAATTTCTGGTTATACAGCTGGTAATAAAAGTTTCTCAATACTAGCCGTTTCTCTTTATCTGCCGCTATTTTATATAAATAGCTGCTTTTTTTATTAAATACACGTTGTTTTTCCAGTAATTCAATGGTCTTTTTCTTCTCCAATCTGTGCATAGCTCTCTCTCCTTTAACTAATTGATTTATCCTTATAATTATAGAATTTAGTTACTAAGTAAATGTACTTTTTGATGGATCTTATAGCCAATCATTTAACCAATTTAACGTAATTTTATAGTTAAGGCGATTTTTGAGAGATACCAGTTTTAAAGACTTGAGGGAAAACAAGGATTTTGAGGAGGATGAATTTTCACATTTTCTTAAAAAATGTTTAAGGTTGTTAAAATTTGGCGTTAAACTCTAGTTAATCAGAATCTGGATTTTTTGGGTTCTCAACTGAAATTGTAATTTTAACATATAACCAATAAAGATTTCAACCATGGCAGAAGATCACGGGCCTCAAATTAAAAATGACGAACAATACGAAGAATTACGGGATCAAGGAATGAGCAAAGAAAAGGCGGCTAGAATCGCCAATGACCCTAATTCCGGGGAAAAAGGAGGTAAAGCAGAAAAATACGAGGATAGAACAAAAGAGGAATTATACGAGAAAGCAAAAGAGCTGGGTATTGAGGGTAGAAGTGAAATGTCCAAGGACCAACTCATAAAGGCCCTTAGAAATCACTAATTCACTTACGGATACTAAATCTTTTATAAATCTTGGGCCTGAAATAAACGTTTTTAGGAATAAAACCTAAATTGGAACAAACCAATAGTTTTAATGCGAAAACGTTTCAAGAAATTTTTAGGCCGGTACAAAAATCTAGATCAGGTCTATGTTTTGCCCTATAGAAGTTATGGTACTTATTCCCATTTATATGTAAAAGGCCGGCTCCTGGATAATGAACCTTTGCATATCGTCAAGGATCAATCCATCTGGAAAACAATTAAGAATACCTGGAAGCAATTCGACAGTTTCGAGATTCCTAATGCCAAGGTACAATTGAAGATCAGGGATAAGGTAGATCTCACCGGAACTACTAATGACGAAGGTTATTTCCTTTTTGATAAGACCATAGAAGAAAATCTTTCGGAACACGCTAACAAAGAAGGTTGGCTCAACTACCAGGTCTTTTATAAAGAAGAACTTTCTCAAAAGACCGAGTTAATAGATGATCCAGCCGAGGGAGAGTTCCTGGTGCCCCAAGTAGATGCGGAATACGGAGTTATAAGTGATATTGATGATACGATTTTACAAACCGGTGTTACCTCTTTTCTAAAGTTGAGATTACTCAAAAATTCCCTGCTTACGAACGCCTATGCAAGGATTCCTTTTAAGGGCGCTCCTGGTCTTTATAAAAAGATGCATGAAGGTAAATCGGGCGAATCCAAAAATCCCATTTTTTACCTGAGTAATAGTCCATGGAACCTATATGAGTATTTAAAATTATTTCTGGACTATAATGAATTTCCCAAAGGGCCTATTCTATTAAGAGATTTTGTAACTCCCTTCGACCGCACTTTAAAACCGGAAAAGCCCCATAAGCAGAAGGAGATCACCAATATTTTAAAGACCTATCCAGATATGAAGTTCATTCTCATTGGGGATAGTGGTGAGCATGATGCGAGTATATATACCGATATTGCCGCTCAGTATTCAGACAGGATCCTGGCGATCTATCTAAGAAGCGTAAAACACAAAAAGCAGATGGAGCGGGTACGGAGTTTGGTTGATAATTTTGATAGCGTACCGGTTTTAATGGCAGATAATTCTAAGGAAGCTGAGATTCACGCCCGAGAGAATGGATTTATTCAGTAGTATTATATGTCGATTTACTTAAAACAAAAGATCCCGGAATTTCCGGGATCTTTTGTTTTATATATGATATATTGAACTAGCTCGGATCGATGCTGGTTCCAACCGCAGCACGCTGACTCTTAGGTGCTTTTCTTGGCATTGTTCCAAATAATACATCCCATAGAGGAGAAGACACTCCAAAAGCTCTGTCTGGCTCTCTATAGTGGTGGATACTATGGTGATGCCATAAGATCTTCAGGATATTATTAGGCACTTTAAAGGCGTGTACAGAATAATGTACCGCAAGATATCCTGCGTACCCAATTAAGAAGCCGGCAAGGAATCCAAAAACATAATCACCAAGCACTGCACGGTAAATAATAAATAATACTGTAGAGATGACCAGGCTTAGAACCGGAGGCATCGCCAGTCTCGATTTATCTTTTGGATAATCGTGATGTACCCCATGCATGGTATAAGATAACTTCTGTTTTCTAGGCGTGGTTGCAGGAATATGATATAAATACCTGTGCATCACATATTCAATGAACGTAAAGAAGAAAAGACCTGCCAGGAATAACCCGATCATGGCCGGAGCTTCAAATCCTTTTTCAATGATCCCGTAATAGACTAGTGCCGTGGCAATTATTCCAAATATAATAAGCGGAATAGATATGTGCGTATGCGTTAATTTCTCTAAAATAGGGTTGTCGAACAACTTTGGTGAACCCTTATGTTTAGGTCTTTTTAATTTAGTTGATTCCATATTGTAATTCTGTTAAAAAAGTCCGTGTAGCTCTCCGTCGATCCTGTTAATGATATCTCCGAGGTCTTCAGGATTGTCTACAAAGTTAATATTATCCACATCAATTATCAGCAAATTACCCTTGTCATAATTATGCACCCAGGCTTCATAACGCTCATTTAGTCGGCTTAAATAATCGATGGAGATCGTGTTTTCATAATCTCTTCCGCGGCTGTGAATTTGAGCCACCAGGTTAGGGATACTACTTCTAAGATAAATAAGAAGATCTGGTCCCTGTACCACACTTTCCATGAGATCGAAAAGTGATTTATAATTCTCAAAATCCCTGTTTGTCATCAAACCCATGGCGTGAAGGTTTGGCGCAAAAATATAGGCATCTTCATAGATCGTTCTATCCTGAATGATCTTTTTACCGCTTTCCCTAATCTGCAATATTTGCCTGAACCTGCTATTTAAAAAATAGATCTGCAGGTTAAACGACCAACGCTCCATTTTGTTGTAGAAGTCTTCCAGGTAGGGATTCTCGAGTACATCTTCAAACTGTGGTTCCCATTTATAATGTTTTGCGAGTAATCTGGTAAGCGTGGTTTTTCCTGCACCAATATTTCCGGCGATGGCTACATGCATAATTTGATTTCTTAGGCTGAATTAAGGATGGTAAAGATAAAATAATTGAATTAAAATGGGAGGGATAGCATCTTTTGCGTCAATATTTTTTTGGACGGCATATTGGTTGGGAGTTAAAAAATATTAATTAATTGAAAATAAAGTTTTTATGAGCTTACTTTATTAGTGCAATTAATACATATGAAGGCAATTATTCTCTTAGCGGCAATCATCTTTCTTTCAGTTTCATTTTCTCAAAATCAAATTGAAGATAAAACGGTCAGTATGGAACAGGATATGGATCAATATGCTGAAAAATTACAGACAAGTCTTCCCATTGGAGTGAACTATGCATTTTCTAAAGTGAACATTTCTGAAGCTTATGATCATCTAAAGCAAAAGCTGGATAATAATCCTGCCATTAGCATCATTGCTGAAGTAGATCACGCAGCGAATGCCCGGTCTATAAATGAGGCATTGAATTTTAATCGAATAATCTTCTTCGGAAATCCAAAACTGGGAACTCCTTTGATGCAGAAAAATCAACTTGCCGGTCTAGATCTTCCTCAGAAAATATTGTTCTACGAGGATCCTGAAAAGAAAAACATGGTACTATATAACAGCGTGGATTATTTGAGATCTCGTCATGATCTGGAAGGAGTTTTGACTTTAAATAAAATTTCGAATGCCCTGGAAGGCCTGGTTAGGGATGCAACTAAAAGTGAAGTTCTCCAAGTAGAAAATTCTAAGGCTAGATTTAAAGAGGGCATAATAACTGAAAAAAGTAATAGAAACTTTGAAGATACTTACACAAGCCTTAAGAATATCATTGAAGCCAATCCCCGGATAAGAATAATGGCTGAACTGGATCATCAAAAGAATGCAGCAAGAGTTGGCATGCAATTAAACCCCACCAGGATCATAATATTTGGAAATCCCAATTTAGGCACACCACTCATGCAGGAAAAGCAAAGTATTTCTCTTGATCTTCCGCAGAAAATGCTGGTTTGGGAAAATTCCGAAGAAGAAGTTTATGTATCCTATAATGATCCATATTATATCGCGAAAAGGCCTTCCGTAGAAAATAAAAAGGAATTGCTGGATAAGATGGCCAAAGCATTGGCTAAAATTGCCAGAACTGCAGCGGGTAATTAAAAAACATCCTGCAGGCAGGTCGCACATTTAGCATAGGTCCAGATGCAGTCTATAAGATCGGTGAACATATGGAAGAACAAGCCTATACAGATCAACCTTATCACTTTATGCTTAATAAAGATCATTCCCAGAACGTAGGCGGTAATGGCAATTTCTGAATGCAAAGGATGACAACCTATACTGCAGCGATCGGGATCAAACAAGGGAGTTGCCAGTAAATGGTCCAGGTCCACCATCATTGTCGCGGCGAGAATGGCCCAGTATTTAAGCCAGTTTTCCTTATCGTATAAATAAGCAATCAGGCCGATGGCGAGGAAGTGTAAGGAATAGTGAACTATTTGCTGCAAGAGAGGTTAATTTCTTTTATCGGTGATTTTCCTGGTTCTCATTGGTGTCTTCATCGGGCTGTAATAATTTATTCAGTTTTCTTTCCAGGGCAATATATCTCGAAAATCCAACGATGAGAAACAGTACACAAATTAATAAAGAGAGGTAACCCACCCACATAAGGCTTATTCCCTGGTATTCCTTGATCTGTAATAATGCCAGCCCGCTAATTAAAAGATAGATCGAAGCCCTGATGTAAGAGAGTAAAGTTCTTTCGTTAGCAAGTTTGGTCCTTTCCAGCGCCAGATGTTCCCGCACGAGCTTTTCATCAATTATTCTTGTCTTAAACGGATTGTGGAGTTTTACTCGTCTCATATTCAAAAAGGAAAAAATATTGGGATCACAAATGATGCTGCGATCCAGATGATAAAGTTAAGGGGTGTACCGAACTTTAAAAAATCTCGGAACCTATAATTTCCCGGCGCATACACCATGGTGTTCACGGGATAACTTACCGGGGTCATGAAGGTAAGGGAACACGCGAACATTACTCCAATTAAAAAAGGCTTTTCGCTTACCTGCATTGCGGCAGCAAGACTAATAACAATAGGGGTCATTAAAGCGGCCGCAGCCTTGCTGGAGAGTACGTTCGTGGATAAAAAGGTAAACAGGAATATCAAACTCAGCGTCCACCGGGGATCCAGCCCGCCCAGGGATTCATAAATATATTGTGAGATGATCTCTGAACCACCGGTCTTTTCCAGGGCTTTACCCATAGAGAGCACCCCGGCGATCATAAAGATCACTTTCCATTCAATGGCCTCATAAGCTTCCTGGGGTTTCAAAATGGTTAAGGTTACCAGCAGGAGACTACCTATCATGGCGCTAATAAGAATAGAAGTCAGGTTAAATGCTGCCGCTCCAACCACTCCTATCACGATGAGCAGTGCTGGAATCGCTTTCTTATAATCAACCCTTCGTCCTTGGTATTCAGAAAGAGTTACGATCAGTTTTTCTGAAGTTAAAAGCGAAATGGCTTTTTCAGAAGCAAAGAGCAACATCATATCTCCTTCCTTTAAAACCACATGAGAGACGTCTTCAGTGATGGTTTCCTTTCGGTGTCTTATGGCCAGAACCGAAGCATAATAAGTACTCCTGAAGTTGAGTTGTTTGATAGATCTTCCGGCAATTTCAGAGCCATAGGGAATCATCACTTCGTAGATCTTTTTCTCCTCGTTTAAAGGAGTATTTTTAGGGTCTATTTTATCATTCGGTTTAATATCACCGACATTCTCTTTTTCTCCTCTAATAGAGAGCCCTTTTTTTACTTTTAATTTAGCCAGGTTCACGGGGTCAACCAGGATCCTGATGAGGTCATCTTCCCTTAAGACCGTTTCGCCATTAATTTCATATACCCGGTAATGTTTTCTTTTAATGCGCAGGATCTGTACCTTATAATCATTTACCAGTTTCGATTCTGAAATAGACCGGTCTACATCATCATAATCCTTATGCAACTCGATCTCTGCCATGTATTTTTCAGCTTCTTTTTTGAAACCTGTATCCTCCGGAAGCCCCCTTTTTGGTAGAAGTATAGGCCCCATGATGAAGATATAGGCCATCCCGATACTCAGCAGGCATAAAGCCGCCAGAGAAAATTCGAACATTCCGAAGGCTTCAGAACCAAGCTTTTCAGCATAACTGCTTACAAGGATGTTGGTGGAAGTACCGATCAACGTACAGGTGCCTCCAAATAAGGCTGAAAATGAAATTGGAATAAGTAACCTCGCCGGACTAATATTAGCTTCACGGCAAACCAGAAGCGCAACCGGGATCAGGATAGCCACCACGGCAGAATCATTTATGAATGCCGAAAGAACTGCTGCGGTTGTACTTAAAGATACGAGAGCGAGAAAATAATTGATCTTGGCGATCTTAATCAATTTCGCACTGAGGCCGTCAATAATACCAGATTTAAAGACTGCCGCGCTCACCACGAACATACAGCCAAGTGTTATGGTGGCAGGATGGTTGAATCCGGAAAAACCTTCTTCCGGGCTTAAGACCCCAGATACGATAAACAAGGCCATGATGATAATGGAGGTCGTATCTATCGAAAAATAATCGCGCACGAACAGGATGATTCCTATTATGATGATCGCGACCGTTAGATACAATTCCATTTAGCAACCTGTTGGTTAGTTTTAAATTTTGGCTTATTTAAAGATAGTATTTCTTTTATTTAATGATATAAAAAACTAAAATTCAGTAGAATGCACTAAAAATGCTTGATAATAATGCGTAAGGTTGAAATTTGTAGAAAAAGGATTGAATCTACATTAATAGGCATTCGGTTTCCTGCCGTAGAATATTCTCAAAGGCATATTGGACAAATGCTTGTATCAATTCTGGTAGTTAAAGCCGGAGCAATTTAAAATGGAAGTTTGGCGAGATCTACATTTCCACCAGAAATTATAATTCCTATCTTTTTGTTTTTGAAGCGTTCTTTTTCCTTGATCACGGCTGCCAGTGCAACGGCACTCGATGGTTCTACGATGATCTTCATGCGTTCCCAGATAAGCCTTAAAGCAGTTTTTATTTCATCTTCTGAAACTCGCACAATTTCATCTACATGTTCCAGGATAATAGGAAAATTGATGTCTCCCAACTGAGTTTTTAAACCATCTGCTACGGTATTGGCCGTTTCATTGGTCTCGATCTTGCCACTTTGCAGGGAACGCCAGGCATCGTCTGCTTCAAGCGGTTCACCACCCATGCATTTGCAGTTATTACCGAAATGTTTAACCGCTAAAGCCGTGCCGGCTATGAGTCCGCCGCCGCCAACGGGGCAGAAAATGATATCAAGATCTGGTTCATCTTCCAGTAATTCCAGGGCAGCGGTTCCCTGTCCCAGGATCACATCCAGATCGTTAGAAGGATGAATAAAAGTAGCCCCTGTTCTTTGCTGAATTTCATCTGCTGTTCTTTCACGATCCGGTAGGGTAGAGGGACATTCAGTAATTTCACCACCGTAAGTCCGCACTGCCGCCTTTTTAACTTCCGGGGCGCTATCAGGCATGACGATATAGGCTGGGACTTCCAGGCTTTTTGCAGCTAGGGAAAGTGCCTGGGCAAAATTACCTGAAGAATGGGTTACTACACCTTTTGCTTTTTGCTCTTCAGAAAGATTTAGGATAGCATTGGTAGCTCCACGCATTTTGAATGCTCCCATTCTTTGAAAATTCTCACATTTAAAATAAAGATCTGCGCCGGCGATCTCATTAATTAAATGAGAGGTGAGCACCGGGGTGCGATGTATATGTGGTTGAATTAGTTTAGATACTTTTTCGAGCTGCGCCTTTCCTGTTTTCAAGATCAAATAATTTTGAATGAAAATAAAAATTCCCCGTGAGAACGGGGAATTAATTTGCTTTTATTCGTCTATAGGAATGGTAAGTATCGGAATTTCAGCTTTTTTGATCAATTCCATAGATACACTTTCCTGTAAGAGGTTATGGAGAAAACTATGTTTATGAGTTCCGACAATAAGCAGATCTATATTCAGTTTTTTTGCTTCCTCAACAACCGTTTCTACCGTAGACCCCTGGATTAATAATGCTTCTTTTACAGTATCTTCACTTAGGAAATTTTTGCAGACCTCCTGCAGATTTCGATGCTCTTCACGATACTCATCTGCTTTTATATCACGAATATATTGTGGCCCGGGTTCATACCCCACAAAGTCGGGCTCTGGATCTGCAACGTGCAAAACCCAGACTTTAGAGCCGAATTTTTCGGCAAGGTTGTCGGCATAGACCATCAGTTCCCCAATGCTGTCATTAAAATCGACAGCTACCATGATATTCTTTAAATTATCCATCTGTAAAAGATTTAATTATCAATAACCTTTCTCCTGTTCCACCTTGTTTTTAAGAGGTTCCTCATCCTTCATTCTGTCATAATTTTCGGCGATCTGGCCGGCAACAGATTCAGGTTTGGTTAAACTGGCAATATGGGGGGTAATGTTGATCTTCTCATGATCCCAAAACGGGTGCTCTTCCGGTAATGGTTCTTCTCTGAAAACATCTAAAGAAGCTCCGGAAAGATGACCGTTATCGATCATTTCCATAAGATCATGTTCTACCAGGTGTTCTCCCCGGGCAACATTGATCACATAAGCTCCTTCTGGCAGCATATCGAACAGGTCTGCATTCAGGATATTTTCAGTTTCTTCAGTTAAAGGTAATAAACAAACCAGAATTTCTGAATTATTAAGGAATTCTTCGAGTTGGTCTTTCCCATGAAAACTGGTTACATGGTCACAGGATTTCTCGGTTCTGGACCATCCATAGACCTGGAAAAAGTTTTTATGAAGCTTATCTGCTACTTCATTCCCCAAAACTCCTAGTCCCATAATTCCAACTTTCGTGTCCTGAGGTCTTTTATATTGAAATTTCTCCCATTTCTTTTCTTTCTGGGCTTTTACATAATGGTGCAGGCCTCTAATATGATTCATTACCTGGCTTAGTACGAAATCACCCATATCTTCGGTAAGGGTATCATCTACCACCTTGGTGATCTGGATTCCTTCTGGCAAGGCATCATCGCTTAAAATATGATCTACTCCTGCTCCCATGCTGGCGATGACCTTAAGATTAGGATAGTTTTTGAACAATCCTCGTGGGTGGTTCCAGGTGAGCGCAAACTCGACTTCTTCCTTATCATGATCTTCGGGATAAACATAAACGTTCATCCCCGGGTGCTGATTCTTTAATGCTTTTTCCCAATTTTCCGGATCCTTCCCCGGACATACAATCAATACTGACATAAATCTTTCTTTTTCTTTTTTAACTTACAAAAGCGCTATAGCCTGTTATGGCGCGCCCAACAATTAGTGAATTAATTTCTTTTGTTCCTTCATAACTATAGATCGCTTCGGCATCTGCCACGAAACGGGCTACGTCATATTCGAGTAAAATTCCGTTCCCACCAAGAACTTCCCTGGCCCGGCTTACCACATCCCGCATTCTCATACTACAGTAAACTTTAGCCAGGCTGGCGTGTTCATCTGTTAGTAGTTCCTGATCCTGCATTTCAGAAAGTCTGAAACACAATGTTTGCATGGAGGTGAGATTGGAAAGCATTTCTACGAGGTGATTCTGGATCAACTGGAAAGAAGCAATAGGTCTTCCAAATTGTTCTCTCTTTTTGGTGTATTTCAACGCGCTTTCATAGGCTCCTCTGGCACATCCAACCGCCTGCCAGGCCACTCCGGCCCTGGTCATTCTTAGAACATTGGCAGTGTCTTTAAAGGAATTTGCGTTTTGAAGCCTGTCGCTTTCGGGAATTTTACAATCGGTAAGGGTGATAATGGCGTTTTGTACGATTCTTAGCGCCATCTTATCCTTTATCTTTTCGGTTTTAAAACCAGGATTTTCTTTTCTAACTAAAAACCCCTTCACCTGGTTGGAATCAAGATCTCTGGCCCAGATGATAGTAACATCTGAAAATGTGGCGTTCCCGATCCATTTTTTCTGACCGTTCAGAATCCAGTTCTCACCATCAAACTTACAGGTAGTTTCTAATCCGCCGGCAACTCCAGATCCTACATTAGGTTCGGTAAGGCCAAAGGCACCTATCTTTTCCATTTTCTGCATCTGGGGAAGCCACTCTTGTTTCTGTTCCTCGCTTCCGCATAAATAAATCGATCCCATGGCCAATCCACTATGTACTCCAAAAAACGTGGAAATGGAAACGTCTACTCTTGCTATTTCCTGCGCGATGATACCCTCCATCAAAAAAGGAAGATTCGGGCAGCCGTAACCTTCATAAGGAACCCCAACGATATTCAGATCCCGGAATTTCTCAATAACCTCAAATGGGAACTGGTCTTTTTTCCAGTATTCATTTACTAAAGGCTTAATTTCATTCTCCATGAAATTGCGCACTTTTAACTGAATTTCCCTTTGCTTTTCGGTTAATTTGAGATCCAGATTATAAAAATCACCATCGATGGGAGGGAGGTCATGCTGGCCTTTTTTGCGTTTTGTTTTTAACATTTTCATCAATCCGGCCAATTGACGGTCGTCTAATTTTCCTAAAGTTTTCATTGCATCTGCCAGATCGATCTTTTGATTGATCTTGGCTAACTGATCCATGTCAACCGACTTTAGCAGGTTGATCGTGTTTCTTACTTTTTTAAATAAAGACATAGGAAAATCTCTTGGTGAATCTTAAAAGTAGGAATTATTAGAGCTCGCTGCTGTTAAGGTTTTCCGAAGAAATGATAAAACTGGGCTTGCCTCTGGAAAATAAAAAAGCCGCTTAAAAAGCGGCTTTTTTTATAATATATAGGATGTACTTTTTCTGTTACTCGAAAAAGGTCTGTTTGAGAATTAATTCAACCCAAACTCCTCTTTCACTTTATCTACAAAATCCAGTTTCTCCCAGGTAAATAATTCCACCTCTTTGGTGATCTTACCTTTGTACGGACTGTTGAAAATTTTGGTAACCGTTCTTGGTTCTTTCCCCATATGCCCGTAAGCAGCAGTTTCTCTATAAATAGGATTTCTAAGTTTCAATCGGTTTTCAATCGCTGAAGGTCGCATGTCGAAGATCGCTTTTACCTTTTCAGCAATTTGCCCGTCACTAAGCTCTACATTTTTCTTTCCGTAAGTATATACCGAGATCGAAGTTGGTTCAACCACTCCAATCGCGTAAGATACCTGGACAAGAATTTCAGGAGCCACGCCTGCGGCTACTAAATTTTTTGCGATGTGTCTTGAGGCATATGCTGCAGAACGGTCTACTTTCGAAGGATCTTTCCCTGAAAATGCACCACCACCATGAGCACCTTTTCCACCATAAGTATCTACGATGATCTTTCTTCCGGTTAGCCCGGCATCACCATGTGGCCCACCGATCACGAATTTCCCGGTTGGGTTGATATGGTAAACGATATCGTCATTGAACAATTTCTGAACATATTCCGGCAGCTGTTCCTTTACCCTTGGGATCAGGATATCGATAATATCTTTCTTGATCTTGGCCAGCATTTTTTCATCATCGGCATCAAAATCATCATGCTGGGTAGAAACTACAATAGCAACAATTCGCTGCGGCACGTTTTCGTCGCTGTATTCTATGGTCACCTGGCTTTTAGAATCAGGTCTCAGGTATTCGATTTCTTTTCCTTCACGTCTAAGCTTCGCCAATTCGATCAGGATCTTGTGCGAAATATCCAGGGCCAGCGGCATATAATTTTCAGTCTCATTGGTTGCGTAACCAAACATCATTCCCTGGTCACCGGCGCCTTGTTCTTCTTTATTTCCGCGGTCTACTCCCTGGTAGATGTCCTGAGATTGTTCATGGATCAAAGAGATCACCCCACAGGAATCACCACTGAATTTATAAGCGCCTTTGGTATAACCAATATCATTGATAACATCCCTGGCGATATTCTGTACATCTAAATATGTATTACTTCTTACTTCACCTGCAAGCACAACCTGCCCTGTAGTTACCAGGGTTTCGCAGGCAACTTTAGACTCCTCGTCGAAGGCAAGGAAATTATCTAATAAAGTATCACTAATCTGATCTGCAATTTTATCCGGGTGCCCTTCAGAAACACTTTCCGAAGTAAATAAATAAGCCATTCAATTCCTTTTTTAATTTATAAGAATGGAAAAATTTGACGTGAAGGGCTAAGTGGAGTGTAGTAAACATTCTGCTTTAGCATTTTCAAATACTTTTTTCAAAGTATCATAGGGTTGCAATCAGTCAAATCTATCCCTTTCAATATGTTGGGTACAAATGTATAAAAATTCATATCATGGCAAATGGATTTAACGTCATTTTATCCAATTTGAATTTTAAATATGATTTGTTTAAGTGTTCAGATTCTATTTATAGGTTCGATCTGGGCGTTGCGCTGCGCCTAATGGCTTGCGCCGGGCTTTCGCGGCTCGCTTTCCGATGAAAAATCGGAAGAGCTCAAACAACCGCTCAATCCCTAACGCGGTATCCAATTTCAGTAAAATCAGGTCGAAAAAAATTATGCTTTCAAAACACCAGTAAAACAAGAGGTTTTAAAACTTTTTCAATTTATTTTTTACTAAAGGCTTGGATATTAAAAATTTCCGTGCATATCTTTGTAATTCAGAAAACGAAAAAATGATCAGTAGAATTTGTAATATGATGTGTATGATGCCGGAAACCTCCGCAGCGCACTCTATTGCATAAAACTGAAAAGATATAATTGCAAAAAGCCGCTGCCGACCGCAGCGGCTTTTTTTGTACCCGAAATTAAAATTGAAATAATAAATTGTCATCCTGAACTTGTTTCAGGATCTAATTAGAAGCTGAAACGAGTTCAGCTTGACGAAAAACTAAACGTCACCCTGAGCGCAGTCGAAGGGCAGTAAAAGTGTAAAAATGAAAAATAGAGTAATAGCAAATATGATGATGTGTATGGACGTGATGTGTATGTGTCACATGGAACGCTATTGCCAAAACTTGAGAATTTAGATTAGTTATAAAGTTCAATTCAAAAAGTCCCCCTGGTAATAGCAAATCAGGGGGACTTTTTTATTTCAGAAACAATAACAATTAAAAACATATATCATGAGTACTAAAAATTTTTCAACCAAGGCTTTACACGCAGGACACGATGTTACACAAAACGGAGGAACCAGAGCAGTTCCAATTTATCAAACAACTTCTTACGTCTTCAATAATTCAGACCATGCTGCTAACCTTTTTTCATTAGCCGAACCAGGATTTATTTACACCAGGATCAACAACCCAACCCTGGATATTCTGGAGCAGCGACTGGCAGCACTGGAAGGCGGTATCGCCGCGGTAGTCACCGCCTCGGGAACAGCAGCAACCAGTACGGCATTACTAACCCTCTTAAAAGCTGGTGATCACATAGTTTCTTCGAATAGTCTTTACGGCGGAACTTACAATCTCTTCAAGAATACCTTACCCCGACTCGGAATCACCACCACCTTCGTAGATCCTACAGACCCTGAAAACTTTACCAAAGCAGCAAAAGAAAATACCAGAGTGTTCTTTGCTGAATCTGTGGGAAATCCAAAATTGGATGTATTGGATCTAAAAGGAATTTCAAAAGAAGCAAAAGCCTTCAAAGTTCCTTTCATCGTAGATAACACGGTGGCGACTCCTTATCTGTTGAACCCAATAGAGCATGGTGCAGATATCGTGCTGCATTCACTCACTAAATATATCAACGGTAACGGAACTGCCCTGGGTGGAGCGATCATCGATGCCGGGAATTTTGACTGGGCAAATGGCAAATTCCCTGAATTCACCGAGCCTTCTCCAGGATATCACGGACTGGTTTACCATGAAGCTCTTGAGGAAGCAGCATTCATCGCCAAGGTTAGAATTGAAGGATTAAGGGATCACGGTGCGGCCTTGAGTCCGTTCAACGCTTTCCAGATCATTCAGGGGCTTGAAACATTAAAAATCAGAATTAAAGAACATAGTAAAAATGCCCTGGAACTTGCGAAATGGCTTCAGGAGCAGGAAGGAGTGGAATGGGTTAATTATCCAGGACTTGAAAACAGCAAATATTATAAACTGGCTAAGGAATACCTGCCAGAAGGACAAAGTGGACTTGTAACCTTCGGAGTAAAAGGTGGATTTGAAGCTGCAAAAACTGTGGTAGACGAAGCTAAGGTATTCTCATTGCTTGCAAATATTGGAGATACAAAATCGCTTATTATTCATCCGGCGAGTACCACGCATCAGCAATTAACCGAAGAGGAGCAGGCATCTACGGGTGTAACTCCAGATCTTATCAGGTTATCTGTTGGTCTGGAAGATGTGGAAGACCTTAAGTCTGATCTTAAAGAGGCCTTCGCTCAAATTAAAAAGAGATCATTGGTTTAATGAAAGTCATTCAGAGCGAAACGAAGTGGAGCGAAGAATCCTAGATTTTTTTATCAGGAGATCCCTCACTTCGTTCGGAATGACAGGAAAGAATATTGTCATTCAGAGCGAAATGAAATGGAGCGAAGAATCTCTAAAAATTTTATTATTCCAAGAGATTCCTCCCTTTGTTCACAATGACAAAAACATATTTACTTAGATGCTTCAAGAGATTAAAATAGAAAACTTTAAAAATTCCGCGGGAACAGTTCAGGATATCTACCTGAGTTATCAGTTTTTCGGAAAAAAACCAACGGAAGCCCCCATTATTCTCGTGAATCATGCGCTTACCGGGAACTCACTGGTAACTGGCAGTAAAGGCTGGTGGAAAGATCTTATTGGCAAGAATAGATGTATCGATATTGAAAGGTTTTGTGTGCTGGCTTTTAATATTCCGGGAAACGGTTTTAAAGGCCATGAAGATCAGTTCTTTGAAAATTATAAGGAATTCAGATTAAGAGATATTGCCGAGATACAGGCTCAGGCTTTGGAAAAACTAGATATAACTAAACTTTTTGCCATTATCGGTGGAAGTATCGGTGGAGCTCTAGCCTGGGAACTGGCTGTTCTTAAACCCGAACTGGCAGAGCATGTAATCCCGATCGCAAGTGATTATAAGTCTACAGATTGGCTGGTGGCAAATTGCAGGATCCAGGATCATATCCTTAATAATTCTTCAGATCCAGTACATGATGCGAGGATGCATGCAATGACCTTTTACCGCACGCCACAGTCGCTGGCTCAAAAATTTGAAGGCAAAAGGAATAAGGAAAACCAGGCTTATGAAGTAGAGAACTGGCTTCTTCATCATGGTGAAAAGCTTAAGAACAGGTTTACCCTTCCTTCATATAAACTGATGAACCATCTGCTTACCACCATAGATATAAGTGACGGTTCCGGAAATTACCTCGAGGCGGCGAGCAGGATCAAGGGTGATATTCATATAGTAACGGTGAATTCAGACCTGTTTTTTCTGGCTGAAGAGAACTGGAATTCTTATGTGGAGCTTTCCCTGCTGAAAGGAAATATCAGTATTCACGAGATAAGATCTATCCATGGCCATGATGCTTTCCTGATCGAAACCGATCAGTTAAACCGATTTTTAAAACCAATATTTCAAACAAAGACACCAAAAAATGAAAACGATACATCTCGCACTGTTTGGGCCGGGTAAGGTAGGCAGGAAGTTGCTGGAGCAGCTCTCTAATTCTGAAGAACATTTGAAGAATTCTTCAGGCATCACTGTGAAGTTGATCCTGGTGGCCGACTCCACGCATGCGCTTTTAAACCCAAATGGAATAAAGTCTGACTGGGATAATGGTTTCAAAAAATACTCAAAGAAATATTCTTTCAGTGAGATCGAGGAATATTTTAAAAAACATGAATTTGCAAATTTGGTATCCATAGATACCACGGCCAGTGATGATTTCCCGCATAAATATTTCAACCTGGTGAATGCAGGGAGTCATATCATCGCGGCGAATAAAGTAGCGAATACATTGTCTTCAGAATTTTATGATGAGTTAAGGAGAGAATTGAAAAAGAACAACAAGAATTTTATCTATGAAACCAATGTGGGCGCCGGACTTCCGATAGTTGAAACTTTGAGAACGCTTCATTTATCAGGAGAAAAGATCACCAGGATAAGAGGAGTATTTTCAGGTTCGCTGAGTTACATTTTCAACACCTATTCTAAGGAGGATAAGGAGTTTTCGAAAGTACTTGAGGAAGCCGGAATACTGGGTTATACTGAACCAGATGCGCGTATTGACCTAAGCGGAAAAGATGTGGGAAGAAAATTATTGATCCTGGCCAGGGAACTTAAACTGAAAAAGGAATTTGAAGAGGTGAAAATTGAATCTCTTATTCCAACTCAATTGAATGGAAACACCAGCCTAAAAGAATTTAATTCCAGGATTACTGAACTGGATGAACATTTTCAGGGGTATAAATCAAAACAACTGAAAGATGAGGTTTTAAGATATGTCGGAGAATTAAATGTCGCCTCCGGAACCCTGGAAGCTAAATTGATCAGTGAACCTAAGACTTCTGTTTTAGGACAGATAGAAGGCGCTGACAATATTTTCGAGATCTATACCGAATCTTATAAAGATCAGCCTTTAGTGATTCGTGGAGCGGGAGCGGGGGCTGAGGTTACCGCAAGAGGAGTATTTGGAGATATTTTGAAAATATCTGAACGATTAAATTAGAACAAAATGGAAAACCTACAAGCTATAGAAACTGGGAAGAACAGACTTAATGGTCATCATGAGGAACATTTTGAGACCATTGCTGTACGTACTCAAAGTGAAAGGACGCAATTTCAGGAGCATTCTGTGCCGCTCTATCTAACTTCAAGTTATGTCTTTGAGGATTCAGAAGATATGCGCGCGAGTTTTTCGGAAGAGAAGGAGCGTAATATATACAGTAGGTTTACCAACCCGAATACCTCGGAGTTTGTAGAGAAAATAGTGAAAATGGAATCTGCGGAAGCCGGTTATGCTTTTGCCACGGGAATGTCCGCGGTATTTTCCACTCTGGCTGCCTTGCTGAATAGCGGAGATCATATAGTCGCGGCAAGATCTGTGTTTGGCTCCACTCATGGATTGTTTACCAAGTACTTCCCCAAATGGAATATTTCGCATTCCTATTTCGATGTGAATAAGCCAGAAACAATTGAAAGTTTCATTAAACCGGAAACTAAAATCTTGTTTGCAGAGTCTCCAACTAATCCCGGCGTGGATATTCTGGATCTTGAAAACCTGGGTAAGATTGCGAAAAAGCATGACCTCATTTTGATCATAGATAACTGCTTTGCCACACCCTATATTCAGAACCCGATTAAATTTGGAGCTGACCTGGTGATACATTCGGCTACAAAATTGATCGACGGTCAGGGTAGAGTTCTAGGCGGAGTTACCGTAGGACGGGAAGATCTTATTAGAGAGATCTATTTATTCAGTAGAAATACCGGGCCGGCGCTTTCACCATTTAATGCCTGGATACTTTCAAAAAGTCTGGAAACTTTATCAGTAAGGTTAGAGAAGCATTGTGAAAATGCCTTAAAAGTAGCCAAGTTTCTGGAAGAAAGAGACCAGACTGAAAACGTGAAATATCCTTTTCTAAAATCGCATCCGCAGTATGAAGTGGCAAAAAAACAAATGAGATTGGGCGGGAATGTGGTGGCTTTTGAGATCAAAGGAGGAATAGAGGCGGGCCGAAGGTTTATTGATAAACTTCAGCTTTGTACACGCTCTGCAAACCTGGGGGATACCCGGACCATAGTGACGCATCCTGCTTCGACCACCCACAGTAAACTGAGCGAAAATGAACGTCTTGATGCAGGAATCAGCGACGGACTAGTAAGGATCTCGGTTGGACTGGAACATATAGATGATATAATTAATGATTTAAAAAACGCATTGAAGAATTAGAGAAAGCAAAGGGAAAATATTTTTATATTCGTCCCATGCTTTCCAAAAAGACCAAGTACGGAATTAAGGCACTGGCGTATATCGCCAGGAAAAAGGACAGGAAACCAGTCCAGGCTTCAGAAATTTCAGAAAGTGAGAATATTTCACAGAAGTTTCTTGAGAGTATCATGCTCGAATTGAGAAAATCGGGTTTTCTAGGTTCTAAAAAAGGTAAAGGCGGTGGCTATTACCTCATCAAGGAACCTAACGAGATCAGGATGACCGCAGTGATCAGGGTACTCGAAGGACCCATCGCGATGGTTCCTTGTGTTAGTCTTAATTATTACGAAAAATGTGATGATTGCCCAGATGAAAATACCTGTTCAGTTCATAAGCTGATGATACAGGTTCGGGACGCTTCACTGAATGTACTTGGCGAAAACACTTTAGAAGATATTGCGATCTCGCAGTAAGAAGAAGTGTTAAAATAAGATTTTTATTTAGAAAATAATTGGTGTTTAAAAGAGTGAAGTCTAGTTTTGCTTAAAACCTAGTAAACCGATAGGGTTATAGTTTTTAATGAAGAGAATATGTTGATGTTACTGAATCATACAAACGCAAAAAGCACATATAAGAAGGATAAAATAACTGAACGCCCTGTTCGAAGTATTTTGAAAACGATTAGTTGGAGGATAGTTGGAACTATAGATACTATAATCATATCATGGATCCTTACCGGGCAGATAGAGACTGCCCTGGCTATTGGTTCAGTAGAACTGGTAACAAAAATGATCCTGTATTTCGGGCATGAAAGAATTTGGAATTTAATACCGTACGGAAAAGAATAGTTATGAAAAGGCTAAGTGATACAGAGCTAAAAGAGCTTAATAAGAAATTCAAAGAAGAAAATCCTCCAGAAATTATCAGGTGGGCGATTAAGGAAGGAGAATCTCCGGTGGTGACAACTAATTTTCGTCCTTATGAGGCTGCGATAATTTATGCCTGCAATGCGGTAAAACCAGGTATTAATGTGATCTGGTGTGATACCGGTTACAACACGCCCCAAACCTATAAACATGCAAAGGAATTAATAGATTCTTTAAAACTCAATATTTCCCTTTATACGCCTGTAGAAACTGCGGCTTATAGAGATGCAATAAATGGAGGTATTCCATCTGTAGATAGTCCTTTTCATGCTGAATTTACAAAACAGGTGAAGCTGGAGCCTTTTCAAAGAGCAATGGCAGAACATGAACCGGATGTTTGGTTCACGAATTTGAGAAAAGGTCAGACTGCTTTCAGGGACAGTATAGATATTTTGAGTTACAGTAAAGATGGAGTATTAAAGGTGAGTCCATTTTATCATTATTCAGATAACCAACTTGATGAATATTTAAAGGAAAATGAATTGCCGAACGAATTCAAATATTTTGATCCAACTAAAGTATTAGATAACAGAGAATGTGGTTTACACGCGTAAAAAGATATAAATGAGTTCAATTTTAAATCAAAATACACTAGAAAGCGAGGCTATTTACATTTTCAGGGAAGTGGTAGCGCAATTTGAAAATCCGGTACTCTTATTTTCAGGAGGAAAAGATTCTATAACGCTGGTTAGACTTGCGCAAAAAGCCTTCTACCCGGCAAAAATTCCCTTTCCGTTAATGCATATAGATACAGGACATAATTTTCCGGAAACTATAGAATTTAGAGATCGCCTTGTTGAAGAACTTGGATTGAATCTGATCGTAAGAAGAGTTCAGGACGATATTGATAAAGGAATTTCTATTGAGGAAAAAGGAAAATATTCCAGTCGGAATTCCCTTCAAACCAATACGCTCTTGAATGCGATCGAAGAATTCAAATTTGATGCTTGTATTGGCGGAGCTCGCAGGGATGAGGAAAAGGCAAGAGCCAAAGAAAGGATTTTTTCAGTTAGAAATGATTTTGGAGAGTGGGATGAAAAGAACCAGCGTCCTGAAGTTTTTGACATGCTTAATGGAAGAATTGATATTGGCCAGAACGTTAGAGTGTTTCCAATTTCAAACTGGACTGAATTGGATGTATGGAGTTATATAGAATCGGAAAACATTGAAATTCCATCTATATATTTTGCTCATGACAGGGAAATATTTGAAAGAGATGGTTTGATCTGGACCGCTTCAGAATACGTATACAAAGAAGATCACGAAACCACACAAACAAAACGTGTGAGATTCAGAACTGTTGGTGATATAACCTGTACAGCGGCCGTAGAGTCTGATGCTGATACAGTTCAAAAGATCATACAGGAAGTAAGAGATTCAGCAATTTCAGAAAGAGGAGCCAGGATCGACGATAAAAGGTCGGAAGCCGCGATGGAAACAAGAAAACAGCAGGGGTATTTCTAAAAAGAATAAAATGGAAGTTTTAAAAATAGCAACAGCAGGCAGTGTAGACGATGGTAAAAGTACCCTTATAGGAAGGTTGCTTTACGATACAAAGTCGCTTACTTCAGATAAAATTGAGGCAATTGACAGAGTGAGTAAGAAGAATGGTCTTGATTATCTTGATTTTTCACTTGCCACAGATGGCCTTGTAGCCGAAAGAGAGCAAGGAATAACCATAGACGTAGCCCATATTTATTTTTCGACACCTAAGAAAAGTTACATTATTGCTGATACTCCCGGCCATATTGAATACACCCGAAATATGGTTACAGGCGCATCAACTTCTCAGACATCGATCATTCTTATTGATGCCAGGAAAGGTGTGATCGAGCAGACTTACAGACATTTCTTTATAAATAATTTATTGAGAGTTAAAGAGGTAATAGTAGCAGTTAATAAGATGGATCTTGTTAATTATTCAGAAGAAGTATTTAATGATATCATCCAGGATTTTGAGGAGCTAAGGGCAAAAAGTGATTTTAAGGATCAAAAACTAACTTTTATACCGGTAAGTGCTTTATGGGGTGAAAATATTGCTGAGAAATCCACTGCGATGTCATGGTATAATGGTCAAACAATTCTGGAACATTTGGAAGCACTAAAAGCTGAAGATTTTGAAGAACAGAGTCAGGCCAGATTTTCAGTTCAAACGGTGATCAGGCCAAAAACCGATGAATTTCATGACTATCGTGGATATGCCGGTAAAATTAGTGGTAACAGCCTGAAAGTTGGTGATGAGATAACAGTACTTCCATCTTTAACTACTTCTACCATTAAGGATATTCAATTTTTTACTGAATCTTTTAATGAAGCTCCCGCAGGTAGTTCAGTTACTATAAGCCTTGCAGACGATATTAATGTTGCAAGAGGTGATATGTTGGTAAAATCTAATGAAGTTCCAGCAGAAACGAAAGTCCTCGATGCGATGGTCTGCTGGATGGACAATAAGGCCCTGGTTCCGGGAACTAAATATGTGCTACAGCACAATACAAATGGTATACTGGCTAAGATCGATAAAGTGGAAGGTCACGTTGATAACAATTTTGGAGCGGAAGAAAAAGTTTCATTTTTAGCTTTAAATGATATTGGTAGCGTAAAGATCAGATTAAGCAAACCAATTTTTGCAGATAGCTATCATGAAAATAGGGCAAATGGAAGGTTTATTTTAGTTGATACTCTAACTAATACAACCGCAGGAGTTGGCTTTATAAAATAAAAATCAAGAAACAGTGAAACTATTCATTATGAACATTATGTCTAATATGTGTATGTGCTATTCGCCTCACACTTAGAAGTCTATTTTATAAACTGAATTATAAAAAGTCCTTTTAAGTAAAAACCTAAAAGGACTTTTTGCATTTAAAAAGGTGTTCAAAAAAAGTAGCGTCATGCTGAACTTGTTTCAGCATCTCAGCTCGATGAAATCGATTAGTGAAAAGACCCTGAAACTCCCGATGCTTCGGGACAGGGTGACGATTAAAAAAAAGCCGTCATGCTGAACTTGTTTCAGCATCTCCTCGGAAGCAGATTAGATATTAAAGGAGAAGAATTTAAATAGTAAGAATTATGCAAAGTTTTAGAACCGAAATTGAAAATCCCATTGTCGAACAGGACATTCTGGATTTAGAAAAGAAGATTAGGCTCTTCCGGGAAGGAAAGGCTGATGAAGAGAAATTCCGAAGCCTGCGTCTTGCACGTGGAGTTTACGGGCAGAGACAATCGGGTGTTCAAATGGTTCGTATAAAACTGCCGTTTGGGAGAGTCACCTCAGAACAGTTACATCGAATCGCCGATGTTTCCGATGAATATTCCAAAGGGCGTTTGCATATAACTACCCGACAGGATATACAGATCCATTACGTCAGTCTGGACCGGACTCCTGAACTCTGGGCTCAACTCGAAAAAGATGATGTTACCCTTAGAGAGGCCTGTGGAAATACGGTAAGAAATATTACAGCTTCTCCAACCGCGGGGATAGATCCAAATGAACCATTTGATGTTTCGCCATATGCGCATGCTGCATTTCAATTCTTTCTTCGAAACCCTATCTGCCAGGAAATGGGAAGGAAATTCAAAATGTCTTTCTCCTCTTCAGATGAGGATACAGCCTTAAGTTATATCCATGATCTCGGGTTTATTGCGAAACTGAAAGATGGAAAACGCGGTTTTAAAGTAATGCTTGGTGGCGGACTCGGTTCTCAGCCAAGACATGCTGATGAGCTTTACGATTTTCTTCCGGCGGAGGAGATCATTCCGCTAATTGAAGGTGTGCTTCGCGTTTTTGATCGTCATGGCGAACGTGCAAAGCGATTAAAAGCAAGAATGAAATTCCTGATCAAGGATATTGGGAAAGAAGCCTTTATGGAATTGGTGGAAGCACAGAAAACGGCTTTATCTCAAAAACAACCAAAATTCGAAATTGAGAAATTTGAAGCTGCTCCACCTTTGCAGGATGCAGAAGTTCCTTTGGTAAATATTGAAAACCAGAAAGAATTCGAAACATGGAAAAGCACCAATGTTTTCGAACAGAAGCAGGAAGGATTATACGCTATTGGAATCCGGGTTCCGTTAGGTGATTTTTATACCGGTGGCGCCAGGAAACTGGCAGATCTGGTTAAAAAATATGCCGGTAATGAGCTAAGGTTGACCTTAAGACAGGATATTTTGGTCCGTCATGTGCGCGAAGAATTTCTGCCATTCTTTTATTCGGAATTGAAGAAACTGGGTTATGCTGAAACCGGTTATAACAAAACAGTCGATATCACCGCCTGCCCGGGAACCGATACTTGTAATCTTGGAATTGCGAGCAGTACTGGAATTGCAGATGTGCTGGAAGATGTTTTAAAAGAAGAATATCCTCAATTCATCAACGGTAAGGATATTACCATAAAGATAAGCGGATGTATGAATGCCTGCGGCCAGCATAATATGGCTGAAATTGGCTTCCAGGGAATGTCTATCAAAGTTGGAAAAACTGTGGCTCCGGCACTTCAGGTATTGCTTGGTGGCGGAACAATTGGAAACGGCCAGGGAAGATTCGCAGATAAAGTGGTAAAGGTCCCAAGTAAAAGAGGACCTGAAGCCCTAAGGGTTTTACTGAACGATTTTGAAGCGAATTCAGAAGTAGATGAAAAATTCGCGGAATATTACGACCGCAAGGAAAAAACTTATTTCTATGATCTGCTGAAAGACCTGGCAGATACTTCCAATCTCAGCGAGAATGATTTTGTGGACTGGGGCCATGAATCGCCATATATCAAAGCAGTTGGTGTAGGCGAATGTGCAGGAGTGGTGATCGATTTGATTGCGACGCTATTATTCGAAAGTGAAGAAAAGATCGATAATGCAAGATCTGCACTGGAGAGAAAGGATTGGTCAGATAGCATTTATCATTCCTATACTTCGATTGTGAATTCCGCTAAGGCCTTATTGCTGGCTGAAGATGTGAAAACCAATACTCAGGCTGGCATTATTGCACAATTTGATGAGCTTTTTGTAGAAACCGGAAAGATAGAATTATCTACAACTTTCAAGGAATTCACCTATCAATTGAACGAAAACGAGCCAACAGAGGCTTTTGCAAATAAATATTTAGAGGACGCGCATTTGTTCCTGAAGAGGGTGGATGCATTTAGAACAAAGGAGGTACAAAATGTATAATTCACCAAAACTAACCGTCGTTGGAGCGGGACCTGGAGATCCGGAATTGATCACCGTAAAAGCTTTGAATACATTGAAGTCGGCAAGTGTAATTCTTTACGACGCCTTGATCAATCGGGATCTACTGGAATATGCGCCACAAGCGGAACATATTTTTGTGGGAAAACGAAAGGACAAACATCGTTTTTCGCAGGATGAGATCAATGAACTTATTGTAAAATATGCTCTGGAACGCGGCCACGTAGTAAGACTCAAGGGTGGTGACCCATTTATATTTGGAAGAGGATCTGAAGAGATCAATTTTGCAAGGAAGAACGGACTTGAAACAGCAGTCGTTTCAGGGATCACTTCTTCAATTGCGGTACCGGCAAATGTCGGCATCCCGCTTACCCAAAGAGGAACTTCGGAGAGTTTCTGGGTGATTACGGGAACCACGTCTCAGAAAAATTTATCAAATGACGTTCGTCTGGCGGCTCAATCTACAGCAACGGTTGTGATATTAATGGGAATGGGAAAACTCCCTGAAATTGTTGAGGTTTTTAAAGGCTTCGGAAAACAGGATATTCCGGTGGGAATTATTCAGAATGGAACCACAGTGAATGAAAGATCAGGTTTTGGAACGATCGAATCTATTGAAAAGGTCGTTTCAGAAAAACAACTGGGAGCTCCAGCAATTATAGTAATTGGTGAAGTGGTAAATGAAGCGAATGCTTTACAGAAAGTTTTTCAGAATGTGAAAAGCATTCCGAAGCAATCGAATTTTATAAATGCAGGAGCAGCTTAAATAAAACCATGTCAAGCTGAACTTGTTTCAGCTTCTCTATTTGAGATCCTGAAACTCCCGAGGCTTCGGGACAGGATGACAAAATACAATGGTCAGGTCGAGCGGAGTCGAGACCTTAAAAAATGAAAAATGGAAGAAAGAAACGAACTATACCCGGTTTTTCTAAAGGTCAATAAACTGAATATCCTTGTGGTTGGAGGAGGAAATGTAGGACATGAAAAACTTCATTTTCTGTTCAAATCAAGCCCGAATGCACAGGTTGAGATCGTAGCAAAATGGTTTTTACCAGAAACGGAAGAACTGGCAAAGAAACACGGTGCAAAATTGATCAAAGGCAGGTATAAGAAGAAATACCTGAAGAAAAAACATTTCGTGATCGCGGCGACCAACGATGCGAAACTCAATAAACGGGTTCACCGCCACGCGAAAAAGAGATTTTTACTGGCAAATATCGCCGACACCCCCGAACTCTGTGATTTCTATATGGGCGGAATTGTGAATAAAGGCCATGTGAAAATCGCGATTTCAACCAACGGGAAGTCGCCAACCACGGCAAAGCGGTTACGGCAGTTTTTCGAGGAGGTGATCCCTGAGAATGTGAACCAGATGGTCGAAAATTTAAATGAATATAGAAAGTCCATTAAAGGTGATTTTGAAGCCAAAGTGGAACAGATGAATACAATAACAGAATCCTTAATCGTAAAAAAAGAGAGTGATGATTAAAACAGATATCCTGATAATCGGGGCCGGACCAACCGGATTGTTTACCGTTTTTGAAGCGGGATTATTAAAGCTGAAAACGCATTTGATAGATGCGCTTCCGCAACCTGGTGGGCAATGTTCAGAAATTTACCCAAAAAAACCCATCTATGATATTCCGGCTTTTCCGGAGATCCTGGCGGGAGATCTGGTGAAAAATCTCATGGAACAGATTAAGCCCTTCGAACCCGGATTCACTCTTGGTGAGCGTGCCGAAACTCTGGAAAAACTTGATGATGGAACTTTTATCGTGACCACCAATAAAGGAACCCAGCATCATGCACCTGTAGTCGCAATTGCCGGCGGGCTTGGTTCTTTTGAGCCCAGAAAACCACCTATTGCTAATATTTCTGATTTTGAAGATAAAGGAGTTTCATATTTTATCAAAGATCCAGAAGTGTATTGTGACAGAAAAGTGGTGATTTCCGGTGGTGGAGATTCCGCTTTAGATTGGGCTATTTATTTAGCAGATGTTGCTTCAGAAGTTGCCTTGGTTCACCGAAGGGAAGAATTCCGGGGAGCACTGGATTCCGTAGAAAGGGTTTCAGAACTGGCAAAACTTGGAAAAATTGAAATGATCACGAATGCCGAAGTTGTTGGATTAAAAGGAGAAGATGAACTGGAGCAGGTGGTAATTCGTCATAAGGACAAGGCCCGCGGAGAAGAGTTCAGGGAGGTAGATGATTTTATTCCGCTATTTGGATTATCGCCAAAATTAGGACCTATTGGAAGCTGGGGATTGGAGATTGAAAAGAATGCCATTAAGGTTGATAATTCCTATGATTATCAGACGAACATTCCCGGGGTTTATGCGATTGGCGATGTAAATACCTATAAAGGGAAATTGAAGCTTATCCTTTCTGGTTTTCATGAAGCCGCCATCATGTGCCAGAGTGCTTATCAACGAATTTATCCGGATAAAAAATATGTTTTAAAGTACACCACTGTTGGCGGAGTAGAAGGATTTGATGGTTCAAAGAAAGAAGCTAAAAGAGAAGTCGTTCAGAGCATCAGTGTTTAATCAACTTTGGTAGCGTCAGCTTGAGCGCAGTCGAAAGCTCTTCTTATTGATTTTGCAAAACCAAATTATGGTAACCAATGTTACCCGCGGGAAAAAGCAGAATTCCTATCTTTGATGAAAATTCGAAACCATGAAGATCAGCTTAAAACGAATCAACGATAATTACCTATTTGAAACTGTAAACGAACGCGGAAATATTGTTCTTTTAGACAATAAATCTGACGAGGAGCCAAAAGGATCAAGTCCGATGGATCTTATCCTTCGTGGTATCGCCGGTTGCAGCAGCATCGATGTAGTGATGATCCTGAGAAAGCAGAATCATGAACTGGAAGACCTTAGGGTAGAAGTTGATGGTTATCGTGAGGATGGTGCTATTCCAAATGTTTTCAAAAAAATCCATTTGGATTTTATCTTAAAAGGTGATGTTCCTCCGGCCAAGGTGGAAAGAGCGGTAAAATTATCGATGGATAAGTATTGTTCCGTTTCGAAAATGCTGGAAAAAGCAGCTGAGATCAGTTACTCTATCACCCTGAATGGTGAAAAGGTCTTATAGAAAATTTTCTTAATTCCTTGCTTTTGGGTTTATTATAAATGTATATTTGCCCTGTAAGTTCATTGTTTACTAACAATCGTTATCAAGAAAGGTTGAGGGAATAGACCCTGTGAAACCTTAGCAACCCTCCTTTGGAGAAGGTGCTACATTCTACTGAGTTCAGTCTCGGATAGATAACAAACAAGAATTCTTTTCTGTCTTCTTTTTTTGATAACGTTCATATTATAGAACATGTCGAAAATAGAAGAGTTACTCTCACAAAAAATATTAATACTTGATGGTGCCATGGGGACCATGCTTCAGGAATATAAATTTTCTGAAGAGGATTTCCGCGAAAAACGTTTTGCCGACTGGCCTGTTTCTCTGAAAGGAAACAACGACCTGCTGTCTATTACGCAGCCTGAAGCCATTGCCACTATTCATCGTAAATACTTCGAAGCCGGAGCCGATATTGTTGAAACCAATACCTTCTCCGGAACTACCATCGCCATGGCCGATTATCAAATGGAAGAGCTGGTCTATGAGCTTAATTATGAGTCGGCCAGGGTTGCCAAAAAAGTTGCTGAAGAAGTCACTGCTGAAAATCCTGAAAAACCAAGATTTGTCGCTGGAGCAATGGGGCCCACCAATAAAACGGCCAGTATGAGTCCTGATGTGAACGATCCAGGTTTCCGTGCCATTTCTTTTAAAGAACTGAAAGTGGCTTACAAACAGCAGGCGAAAGCATTGATAGATGGTGGAGTAGATGTGCTTTTGGTTGAAACAGTTTTTGATACCCTGAATGCCAAGGCAGCTCTTTTTGCAATAGACGAATTAAAGGAAGAACTGAATGTGGATATTCCGGTAATGGTAAGCGGAACGATCACCGATGCTTCCGGAAGAACATTGTCAGGCCAGACTGCCGAAGCATTTCTGATCTCTATTTCTCATATTCCGCTTTTAAGTATAGGTTTTAACTGCGCTTTAGGAGCCAAACAACTTACACCTCACCTGGAAGCGGTTGCCAGGAATACCGAATTTGGTGTTTCAGCTTATCCCAATGCCGGACTGCCGAATGCCTTTGGAGAGTACGACCAGGATGCGCAGGAAATGGCAAATCAGATCAGAGAATACCTGGAAAAAGGCCTGGTAAATATTCTGGGCGGTTGCTGCGGAACCACACCTGCCCATATTCAAGCGATCGCGGAAATTGCCAAGAATTACCAGCCAAGAAAACTTAAAAGAACTCTTCAAACTCAAAGTATTTAAGAATGTCAGAAATTAGACCCTTAAAATTATCCGGACTGGAACCTCTGGTGATAACTCCGGAGAGCAATTTTATAAATGTTGGGGAACGAACCAACGTGGCTGGCTCGCGTAAATTTTTGAGACTTATCAAGGAGGAGAAATATGATGAAGCACTTGAAGTTGCCCGGGAACAGGTAGAAAATGGAGCACAGATCATCGATGTGAATATGGATGACGGCCTTATTGAAGGCAAGGGAGCTATGGTTAAATTCCTGAACCTGGTAGTGGCAGAACCTGATATTTCCAGGGTTCCTATCATGATAGATAGTTCTAAATGGGAAATTATCGAAGCCGGCCTGCAAGTGGTACAGGGAAAATGTGTGGTGAATTCTATTAGTTTAAAGGAGGGCGAAGAAGAATTTATTGAAAATGCAAAGAAGATCAGGCGTTATGGAGCCGCGGTGATCGTTATGGCATTTGATGAAGTTGGCCAGGCCGATAATTATGAGAGAAGAATTGAGATCGCGAAACGTTCCTATGATATCCTGGTGAACAAGGTGAAATTCCCTCCGGAAGACATCATTTTTGATCTTAATATTTTCCCGGTTGGGACAGGAATGGACGAGCATAAGAGAAATGCTATAGATTTTATTGAAGGCACACGTTGGGTAAAAGGGAACCTTCCACACTGCAGTGTTAGCGGTGGAGTTAGTAATGTGTCATTTTCTTTCCGCGGAAATAATCCGGTGCGGGAGGCGATGCATTCGGTATTACTATACCATGCTATCAAAGCCGGAATGAATATAGGTATCGTAAACCCATCCATGCTCGAGGTTTATGACGAGATCCCTAAAGATCTTCTGGAGCATGTAGAAGATGTGATTCTAGACCGAAGAGATGATGCGACCGAGAGACTTCTCGATTTCGCTGAAAATGTGGTAGGACGGAAAAAAGAGAATAAAATCGATCTTTCCTGGCGGGAAAAGCCACTACAGGACAGGATCACTCATGCCCTGGTTAAAGGAGTTGATGCTTATATTCTTGAAGATATTGAACAGGCACGTATTGAAGCTAAAAAGCCTCTGGATGTTATTGAAGGTCCGTTGATGATAGGAATGAACGTGGTTGGGGATCTTTTCGGAAGCGGGAAAATGTTCCTGCCACAGGTGGTGAAATCGGCAAGGGTGATGAAAAAAGCAGTAGCGCATTTGCTGCCGTATATTGAAGCAGATAAATCAAACAAACGACAATCGGCTGGTCGAATTTTAATGGCGACGGTAAAAGGCGATGTACATGATATTGGTAAAAATATCGTGAGCGTGGTATTGAGTTGTAATAATTATGAGATCATTGATCTTGGCGTCATGGTGCCACCGGAAAAGATCATTGAAACAGCGAAAAAAGAGAATGTAGATGTGATAGGTCTTAGCGGACTCATTACTCCGTCTCTGGATGAGATGGTTTTCCTGGCAAAGGAAATGGAGCGTCAGGATTTTTCTGTTCCGCTTTTAATTGGTGGGGCAACCACATCCAAAGCCCATACTGCGGTGAAAATAGATCCGCAATATAAACACGCGGTGGCTCATGTAAATGATGCATCCCGTGCGGTGACCGTAGTCGGAGATCTGCTAAAGGATAGTACACGTGAGAAATATAAGAACGACCTGAAAGTTCAGTATGACGAATTCAGAAAGAATTTCAGTAAAAGGAGTAAGGTCAAGTCCTTTCTGAGTATTGAAGAAGCCAGAGAAAACAAATTCCAGATCGATTGGGATAACACACAAATAACCAAGCCTGCTGAATTAGGAATCCAGGTGATTGAGGATTTTGATCTGCATAAACTGGTTGATTATATAGACTGGAGTCCGTTTTTTAGAAGCTGGGATCTGCATGGCAGATATCCGGATATTCTAAAGGATGAGATCGTGGGTGAGCAAGCGCAAAATTTATTCGATGATGCCAAGGTTTTGCTTCAACGAATTCTTGATGAAAAGTTACTGAAGGCGAAAGCCATCTTTGGTTTGTTTGAAGCAAATACGATCAATCACGACGATATCGAAGTGAAATTTCAGCAGGATTCTGATGAGAAAACTGCAATTTTCAGAACGCTCAGGCAGCAATTAAAGAAACACGGGGATCAGCCGAATTTCGCCCTGGCAGATTTTATTGCGCCAAAAGGAACCGGGGTTCAGGATTATATGGGCTGTTTTTGCGTGACTACCGGTTTTGGAACCCAGGAACTTGCTGCTCAATTTGAAAAGGAACATGACGATTATAATTCAATCATGATCAAAGCCCTGGCCGATCGTCTGGCCGAAGCATTTGCGGAATACTTGCATAAGGAGGTGAGAACGCAACATTGGGGTTATGCTTCAGACGAAAGTCTGAGCAATGAAGAGCTGATCAAAGAAGCTTATAAAGGAATTCGTCCCGCACCGGGTTATCCTGCCTGTCCAGATCATTTGGAGAAACTAACTATCTGGGAAGTTTTGCAGGTTAAGGAAAGGATTGGGGTAGAACTTACCGAAAGCCTGGCCATGTGGCCGGCAGCCAGTGTAAGTGGTTACTACTTCGCCCATCCTGAAGCCCGATATTTTGGACTGGGCAAAATCAAGGAAGACCAGGTAAGGGATTTTGCCAATAGAAAAGGAATAGAATATAAGAAGGCGGAAAAATGGCTAAACCCAAATATTGCGGATTAGTAATGAGTAGTTAGTATTAAGAAATTAGAATAGTAAAGACCTCACAGGTTTTTAAAACCTTTGAGGTCTGTGGAAAACAAGAAAAAATAGCTTGGCTTAAAACTTATCGCTAAGAGCTGAAAACCGATTAAACCGCGTTAGGGATTGCAGCGGCATCCCCCGATCTTGATCGGGGATACAGCGAAAAGCCCGGCCCTAAGGGCAACGCCCAGATAATAAAAGAAAAGAATTTCAATGAAAATCACAGAACATTTACAGGCAGCGAAGGATAAAACCTTATTCTCATTTGAGATACTCCCGCCACTGAAGGGACAAAACATTAATTCTATCTACGAGAGCATAGACCCGTTGATGGAATTTAATCCGCCGTTTATTGATGTGACCTATCACCGTGAAGAATACGTGTATTCGGAAAAGGAGAACGGACTGCTGGAAAAGAAGATCGTGAGAAAACGTCCCGGAACCGTGGGCATCTGCGCGGCTATCCAGAGCAAATATGGAGTTGATGCAGTGCCGCATATCCTGTGTGGAGGATTCTCTAAGGAGGATACTGAAAACTTCCTGATCGATCTGGATTTCTTGGGAATAAAAAATGTGATGGCATTGCGCGGTGATGCGGTAAAAAGTGAAACCTATTTTAAACCCGAGAAGAATGGGAATTGCTTCGCCAAGGACCTGGTAGACCAGATCTACGATCTTAATGCTGGGAAATACCTTGATGAGGTCATTGAAAAAGGTCATAATACCGATTTCTGCGTGGGTGTTGCCGGTTATCCCGAGAAACATATGGAAGCACCAAGTATAGATAAGGACATTCAGCGGTTAAAAGAAAAGATCGAGGCCGGTGCAGAATACGTGGTTACCCAGATGTTCTTTGAGAATGACAGGTATTTCGATTTCGTTGAAAAATGCAGGGAGAGCGGAATTGATGTTCCTATTATTCCCGGTTTAAAACCCATTGCCACCAAAAAACAGTTAAGCGTTATTCCGCATAGATTTCATGTGGATATGCCAGACTGTTTGATCAGGGAAGTTGAAAAGTGTAAGGATAATGCTGCGGTTAGACAAGTAGGGATAGAATGGTGCATACAGCAAAGCAAGGAACTTATTGCCGGCGGAGTCCCGGTGTTACATTATTATTCTATGGGAAAAAGCACGAATATTCAGAAAATTGCCACCGCGATTTTTTAGGATTTTATGCTCTCAACTAAAAGGCAGTTTTTTTCGTAAATATGTTAGATTTGCTTTCGTATGAAAAGAATTGCCCCGTTCCTGCTCTTTCTATGCAGTTTTATATCCCTGGCCCAGGAAGAAAAGCCTGAAAAGTATTTTTCTCTAGATGCCAGTTATTTTTACGGTTCTATAATTGAGCATAATCCTGATATCGCTCATTTGATCACCGATCATCCAAATGGATTTTTCCTGAGCTTCAACAGGAAAACCTATGGCCTGGAAAAGTGGGAACGCAGGTATAATTATCCAGATTTTGGGTATTCTTTTATTTATCAGGATATGAAGAATCCCAATCTTGGTGAGAATTACTCCTTATATGGTCATTTTAGTTTCTATGCCTTAAAGAGATTGCTAATGTTCCGGATAGGGCAGGGGGTTGCTTACACCACCAATCCTTATGACCCTGATACGAATTATCTCAATAATGCCTACGGAACCAGGTTTCTGAGCTCTACTTATCTCGTGGGAAATATTCATAAGGAGAACATCGTTGGCGGACTAGGTTTAAATGCCGGAGTTACTATTATTCATTACTCTAATGCCGATACGGGCTCACCAAATCATAGTACCAATACTTTTACTTTTAACGTGGGGTTGAATTATCTGCTGGATCATGAAAATCATCCCGATTATATCCCGCGAGGAGAGGAAGAAAAATATACGGAGCCATTTCATTACAATTTCGCGGTGCGCAGCGGGGTCAACACTTCCGGGGTTGTGGGCTCGCCTACACTGCCTTTTTTGACCTTCTCTGTCTATGCCGATAAAGTACTGAATCATAAAAGTACTTTGCAGGGAGGAGCCGAGTTATTCTTTTCCAGATCTCTTGAGGAATTTATTAATTACCAGGCGGTTGCTTTTCCTCAGAAAGGAACTACCGGGGATGAAGATGCGAAAAGAGTTGGAGTATTTCTGGGACATAAACTCACCTTCAATAAAATGTCCCTGATCACTCATTTAGGTGTTTATGCCTACTACCCATATACAGATTACGTGGAGCAGGTCTATAACAGGGTAGGATTGCAAAGAGAAATTACTGAAGACTGGTGGGCATCGGTGACCGTTCGTTCCCATGGTGCAAATGCTGAAGCTGTTGAATTTTCAATTGGATACAGATTATGAAAAAGTTATTCCTCCTTATTATAATAATTGCCTTTTCCGGTTGTGATTCTGAAGATACCGACGATTGCTTCCAAAAGGCCGGCAGCATTGTACAGAAAGAAATTGAAGTAGCCGAGTTCAACGAAATAATGGTCTATGACAAGATCAAGCTTTTTATTGAACAGGGGCCGCAACAAAAAATAATCATCGAAAGCGGGGAAAACCTACTGAACGAAGTATTTGCAGAAGTTGAAGAAGGCCGTCTTACTTTAAGGAATGAGAACAGGTGTAACCTGGTTAGGGATTATGGAATAACGAAGGTCTTTGTGACAGTGCCAGATTTAACCTATTTACGCCATGCCGGGAATATTCCTTTAGAAAGTATCGGTACCTTGGAATTTGAAAAACTTTGGCTGTATTCTGCAAACCAGGAATTAGACCCGGAGATACTTACAAACGGAAATTTCATCCTGGACCTAAAGGTGAGAGATCTGCGTATCACCAGTGATAATTATTCGCATTTCTTTCTCACTGGATCTGTTGAAAGATTTGACGGATTCTTCGCTGCGGGTGATAGCAGGCTGGAAGCCCGGGATCTTAAGGTGCAGCATTATGAACTTTTTCATCGCGGGACCAATAAACTAATTGTGAATCCACAGCAGAGCTTAAAAGGTGATATCTATAGTTATGGAGATATAATTTCAGTAAATCGTCCTCCAGTAGTAGATGTTGAAGAGCATTTTAGAGGCAGGCTGATTTTCGAAGCTCCCTAAATCCCTACAAAATGGGGACTTTTTGAATTTCGATTTTCAGATAATGAGTTAGGTTTTCTTCACAATTTTAGGAAGCCGTTAATTCAGCAAACAGGCTTTCCAGGTTTTTCGTTTTCTGGTTTAGCTGAAGGGTTTTGAGTCCGTTATCATGGGCAAAATCAAAAACCGCCGGTCTCATATCTTTATTGGTATCGAATATTAATTCATAATGGAAGCCACCAACATTCTTTGCTGAAATGAGATTGGGAAGTTCTTGTAGCGCCACTTCTTCTATACGATAATCGAATTCCACGGCAATTATCTGTTCTTTTTCATCGCGCAGGTCTTTCAGTTTTTTATCGGCTACGATCTCTCCTTTATTTATAATAATGACCCGGTCGCAAATGGCTTCTACTTCCTGCATGATGTGAGTGGACAGAAAAACGGTCTTTCCTGAATTTTCTTCCGATGCTTTTTTACCTATGTTCTTGATCAGCGATCTTATTTCTACAAGCTGATTTGGATCCAGCCCGGTGGTTGGTTCATCCAGGATCAACACTTCAGGATCATGGAGCAGTGCTGCAGCCAGTCCCACACGTTGTCTATATCCTTTGGATAGCTGGTCGATCTTTTTGTTCGCTTCAGGAGTGAGACCGGTTAGCTTAATTACTTCTTCCACGCGAGCTTTGTCTATTTTATAGACGGAAGCATTGAACCTCAAATATTCCCGAACAAACATCTCGGTATATAAAGGATTGTGCTCCGGTAAATAACCAATGCGTTTTTGAATTTCGGCTATATTATCTTTTAGTTCAAGCCCATCGATAATAGCATTGCCATCATCTGGAGTTAGGTAACCGGTAAGAATTTTCATCAATGTGGATTTTCCAGCACCATTTGGTCCAAGGAATCCAACGATCTCTCCTTTAGTAATTTCGAAATTCACCTTATTCAGCGCTTTCTGGCTACCAAAATGTTTCGATATGTTATTTACAGTTATAGACATAGCTTTCAAATTCAAAATTAGGAATAATTAATCAGGGATACCGCTGAAAATTTTTCAAAGTTTCAACGAAAATCAGGATGTATAAATTGTTATTAATATCAAAACATCAACAATATTCCGAATACTTAAAAACTGAAAATTTTAATCAGAAAAGATTTTGAATATAAAATTATTGCGCTACTTTAGTCATTCGTAAATATTCGAAATGACAACTTTAATTAACTGGAACGCATTCTATTATTTTTATTTCTATACCAGAGATAGGATCGGGAATGCTATATGATTAATTAAAACATGAAATTATATAAAAGTCTCGATCTAAGATCGGGACTTTTTTTATTGGTAGCTATATGAATAAAAAAGTCGGAATTCAGGGAATTAAAGGTTCTTTCCATCATTTGGTGGCGATGGATTATTATCACAAAGATGTTGAGGTGATGGAGCATATGTCCTTTCATGAACTTGCCCAGAAGTTGGCCGCGAAAGAAACCGATGTAGCGGTTATGGCTATCGAAAATAGTATTGCTGGCTCGATCCTTCCAAATTATGCGCTAATGGATGAGTATAATCTTAGCGTGATTGGGGAGCATTACACCCCGGTAAATATGAATTTGATGGCTGTTGAAGGACAGAAGATCGAAGATATTAAAAAGGTATTTTCTCATCCAATGGCTTTGCTGCAGTGTAAAGAGTTCTTTAAAAAACATCCGCATATTAAACTGATCGAAGACGCTGATACTGCTGAAGCTGCCAGAAGAATTTCAGAAGAAGGCAAGTTGAAGGTCGCTGCCGTAGCAAGCCCTGCTGCTGCAGATATGTACGGACTGGAAATTCTGGCGAAAGAAATTCACACTATTAAAAGCAATGCTACCCGATTCCTGGTTTTAGGAACAGAAAGACAAAAGCCTAATGGAGAAAAACTTGACAAAGCATCTCTAAAGTTTGACCTGAAAAGCGAAAGAGGGAGCCTGGTGTCTGTACTTAATATCATTAGGGATTGCTACCTGGATATGACCAAGATCCAATCGCTGCCAATAATTGACGAGCCCTGGAAATATTCTTTTTTCGTGGATGTGATCTTCGAAAGATTTGAAGACCTGGAAAAGGCGATAGACGTATTAAAATTAATGACCGAAGAATTAAAAGTTTTAGGTATTTATAAAAATAATCTAGTATGATAACCGCAAAAAGACTTGATACAGTTCAGGAATACTATTTCTCGAAGAAACTTCGTGAAGTGGCAGAACTGCGAGCGGAGGGAAAACCTATTATCAACCTGGGAATTGGAAGCCCCGATCTTGCGCCACCGCCTCAGGTAGTGGAAGCTTTGAATAAGGCTCTTTCTTCTAATGGAGCCCATCAATATCAACCTTACAAAGGCATTACCGAATTAAGGAATGCGATCGCCGGTTTCTATAAAAAGTTCTATGATCGCGATCTGGACCCGGAATCTGAAATCTTACCACTTATGGGTAGCAAGGAAGGGATCATGCATATTTCCATGGCCTTTCTGGATCCAGGTGATGAGGTTCTATTGCCAAATCCCGGTTATCCAACCTATAGTTCTGTTTCGAAATTGCTGCAGGCTAAAGAAAGAAATTATGAGCTGAAAGCAGAGAATGACTGGCTGCCAGATCTTAAAGAACTGGCTCAGCAGGATCTTAGCAAAGTGAAATTGATGTGGGTGAATTATCCGCATATGCCCACCGGTTCAGTTGCGCAGGAAGATTTCTTTAATCAGCTTACCGAATTTGCTGAAACTCATAAGATCCTGGTGGTGAATGATAATCCATATAGCTTTATTCAGAATGACGATCCCAGAAGCATCTTGCAAAAAGATGGTTTAAGCGATTACGTCATGGAATTGAATTCGTTGAGTAAAAGCTTCAATATGGCTGGATGGAGAGTAGGAATGCTTGCGGGAAGCCAGAAGAATATCAATTCGGTACTAAAAGTAAAATCGAATATGGACAGCGGAATGTTCTATCCAGTGCAGGCCGGAGCCGTGGAAGCATTAAAGTTGTCGGGTTCGTGGTTCGAGGATCAGAATAAGATCTATGCCAGAAGAAAGAAAAAGGTGCTGGAATTGATCTCAAATCTGGACTGTGAGGTTAGGGATGACCAGGTGGGCCTTTTTGTTTGGGCTAAGACTCCGGAAGGGAAGACTTCCGAAGATATTGTTGATGACCTGCTTTATGATAAAGATATTTTCATCACGCCAGGATTTATTTTTGGTTCCCAGGGTGAAGGTTATATACGTTTTTCTCTATGTGCCAACGAAGAGGTAATAGATGAAGCTTTAAAAAGAATAAAAGGATGAAAGTTTTTGTAATAGGAATAGGCCTGATTGGTGGATCTTTTGCTTTAGATCTTAAATCTGTAATGAAGAAGGTCGAGATCTACGGGATAGATGAAAATGATGATCACCTTGAAAAAGCTTTGGATCTTGGATTGATAGATCATAAAGCCAATTTAGAAGATCTTAAAGATGCCGACCTGGTATACCTGGCCATCCCGGTAGATGCCTCACTGGAAGTATTGCCAAAGATACTTGATATCGTGAATGATAATTGCGTGGTGACCGATGCCGGTTCAACCAAGGAACATCTTTGCAAAAAAGTGTCAGAACATCCAAAAAGAAGAAATTATTTGGCGGGCCATCCAATTTCGGGAACCGAATTTTCTGGACCTACGGCAGCGTTACATGGGCTTTTTAAGAACAAGACCAACATCATTTGCGAGGTTGAAAAGACAGCTTTTAAACTTCAGGAAAGAGCGCTGGAAGTTTTCCAGGCCATCGGGATGAGGATAAGATATATGGATCCTGTTTCTCATGATCGGCATATCGCATATGTCTCTCATCTATCGCATATAAGTTCATTTATGTTGGGGAAAACTGTCCTGGAAAAGGAGAAGAACGAAAGGGATATTTTCGACCTGGCGGGAAGTGGATTCGCCTCTACAGTGAGACTGGCGAAAAGTTCACCGGCCATGTGGACCCCTATTTTCAATCAGAATAAAAAGAATGTAATGGAGACTTTGGATGAATATATCTCCAATCTGAAACATTTCAGGAAACTAATGGAAGACGATAATTTTGAAGAGGTTTTCAGTGAAATGGAGCGAACAAACCATATAAGAGAAGTACTAAACGGAATAAATCAAAACGAAGAAATTAAACTACAGGAAAATGGAAAATAAAAAAGAACTCAGAACATGGTTGGATGATTTCGGATTGTCACATCCATTGGTAATTGCAGGACCTTGCAGTGCCGAAACAGAAGAACAGGTTTTAACGATCGCACACCAGTTAAAGGATAGCGATGCAACCGTACTAAGAGCGGGAATCTGGAAACCAAGAACAAGACCTGGAAATTTTGAAGGAGTTGGTGCTCTTGGTTTGAAATGGCTTCAGAAGGCGAAAGAGGAAACCGGAATGCTTACTACTACCGAAGTGGCGAACCCTAACCACGTTGACCTGGCTTTAAAACATGATGTTGATATTCTATGGATCGGAGCCAGAACCACGGTTTCTCCATTTATCGTGCAGGAGATCGCAGATGCCTTAAAGGGTACAGATAAGATCGTATTGGTGAAAAACCCGGTGAACCCAGACCTTTCTTTATGGTTAGGAGCAGTGGAGAGATTACACACTGCAGATATAAATAAACTCGGAGTAATTCACAGAGGTTTTTCAGCTTATGAAAAGACTAAATACAGAAATAACCCGGAATGGCAGATCCCGATAGAGCTTCAGAATAAATTCCCTGATCTTCCATTAATTCTTGATCCTTCGCATATCGCGGGAAGAAGAGATATCATTTTTGATCTTTGTCAGACCGCTTTGGACCTTAACTACGACGGACTAATGGTAGAAACTCACCATACGCCAGACAAAGCCTGGAGTGATGCAGCTCAGCAAATAACCCCTGAAACACTTATTAAAATCATGCAGGATTTAAAAGTAAGAAAGGAAATTTCGGCCAGTGAAGAATTTCAGAATAAACTAACCACCTTAAGATCCAAGATCGACATCACCGACAGCCAGATCCTGGAGATCCTTTCCAAAAGAATGAAAATTGCCGAGGAGATCGGTCAGGTGAAGAAGGAGCAGAACGTTGCCATCCTTCAAACCAAAAGATGGAATGAGATCCTTGGGAAAATGGTGCTTGAAGGAGAAGAGAAAGGACTTAGCGAAGAATTTGTACTCAGAATGTTCAAAGCCATTCACCAGGAATCCATCAACCATCAGCAAAAGATTTTGGACGGGATCAGGTAATTTGAAACCTAAATGCATCTAAGGTGGTCTTGTGAAATTATTCCTATAAATTTGCATTCAATAAAATATAGTATTCGGGATATGAATAATTTATCATAAATGCAGGGAACGGTTTATAAGTCTACAGGTAGCTGGTATCAGGTAAAAGCTGAGAACGGTGAATTTTATGAATGCAGGATAAAAGGAAAATTCAGGATCCAGGGGATAAAAAGTACCAATCCCGTTGCGGTGGGAGATAAGGTGTCTTTTGACCTGGAAGAAGGGGTAGAAGAGAAGACCGGGGTGATCAAAAAGATCACCGAGCGCGATAATTATATTATCAGGAAATCGGTGAATCTATCGAAGCAAACACATATCATTGCTTCTAATATCGATCAGGTCTTTCTTCTTATCACCCTGAATAACCCACCTACGCTTACTACTTTTATAGATCGTTTCCTGGTGACTGCCGAAGCTTATGATATTACTGCGGTATTGCTTTTCAATAAAGTGGATACCTATTCTATCGAGGAACTTGCTGAAGTTAAATACCTGGCAGAATTATATCGTTCTGCGGGATATGAATGCATAGGAATTTCAGCAAAAGAGGGTAAGAACGTTGATAAAGTTAAGGAAAAGATGATCCGGAAGACCAGTATGATCTCAGGTCATAGTGGTACCGGAAAATCTACGTTAATCAATGCGATAGAGCCCAGTCTGGCTCTTAAAACTTCTGAAATTTCCAAACAACATAGCCAGGGTCAGCATACCACTACCTTTGCCGAAATGTTCGATCTCAGCTTCGATGCGAGGATCATAGATACTCCGGGAATTAAAGGTTTCGGCGTGGTAGATATGGATCGGGAAGAGATCGGGGATTATTTCCCAGAGTTCTTCGAGAGAAAACAGGATTGCAAATTTCATAACTGCCTGCATCTGGAAGAGCCTAAATGCGCTGTAAAACAAGCTTTGGAAGCTGGAGAGATCGCTTGGTCCCGTTATAAAAGCTATTTGCAGATCATGGAAGGTGAAGACGATAATTACCGAATAGATCAATATCAAAAATAGATGAGAGCAGTTATACAAAGAGTTTCAGAAGCTTCAGTAACCGTAGATCATAAAGTTTGCGCAGTAATGCATCAGGGATTATTGATCCTTCTTGGAGTCGAAGATGAAGATAATGATGAAGATATTGACTGGCTTTGCCGCAAGATCATCAATATGCGGATCTTTAATGATGAAGATGAGGTGATGAATGAATCTTTAAAAAGTGTAGACGGAGATGCTATAATTGTGAGCCAGTTCACCTTGCATGCCAGCACCAAAAAGGGAAACCGGCCAAGCTATATGAAAGCTGCAAAACCTGAGATTGCCGAACCTATGTATGAGAAATTCGTAGCAAAGTTTGAGAAAGAATTTGGTAAGAATGTTGGCGTAGGTCGTTTTGGGGCAGACATGAAAGTTTCTCTTTTAAATGACGGACCAGTAACAATTTTACTGGATTCTAAAGATAAACGTTAAAAAACGTTAATTTTTTATATATTGCGCTAAATATATAAGTCAGCCCCCCGGAATGCGCAATTTTTTAATTGTAGGTTTCCTTGGCCTATTTTCTACCCTACAATGCCAGGAAAACTACAAGGTTAGTGATATTAACCTCAAGATGCTTATCAACGCTAACGCGGTAATTCGTGAGCATAACACCCGTATAGAAATAAAAGATATCGATGATGTTGAAATTTCTACGAACAGGATAGTAACCGTCCTTAATGAAGCGGGAAAAGCCTATATACAGGCATACGAGAATTTCGATGAAGGCCTTTCAATAGAGCAACAGGAAGCTATAATTCTTGATAAGACCGGGAAAGAGATAAGGAAATTTAAAAAGCGTGATTTCAAAACACGAAGTAATTTCCAGGATTTCGTACTTTTTTCAGACAATCAGGTTAGTTACCTGCAATATACTCCCAGAGATTATCCTTACACTGTAAAATACACTTCAAAAATAAGCACAAAGAATTCGGTATTCCTGCCAGACTGGAGGCCTATTGAGGGATACAAAGTAAGTGTGGAAAAATCAAAATATGAGATCGTAAATAATACCGAGATACCTATCAGGTATTCTGAAAGAAACCTTGATAGCCTCGATGTGAAGGTGAATCGATCAGATTTCAACCTGGATTATTCTGTCTCGGGGTTGATGGCTAAAAGCTATGAAAAGCTAAGTCCCTCCTTTGAAGAAACAGCACCAAGATTAAAGGTGGCTTTGCAAAAGTATTTTCTGGAGGGAATAGAAGGAGAATCCAATGATTGGCAGGATTTCGGAGCCTGGCAATATAAGAACCTGGTAGATGGGCAAGGAATTTTGACAGAGGAAATCGTTAGTAAGATCACCGCGCTTACCAGAGATGCACAGACCGAGGAAGAAAAAGCCAGGATCATTTATAAATATGTTCAGGAAAATACCCGTTATATCGCAGTTACGCTGGGTATAGGCGGGTGGAAACCTTACAGCGCTCAGGAAGTTGACCGGCTTGGTTATGGAGATTGTAAAGGGCTAACCAATTATACCCGGGCGTTGTTAAAATCTCAAGGGATCGAGGCAGATTATACCATTGTATACGGAGGTCCAAAAAGAGATATCGATCCAGATTTCACCAACATACAGGGAAACCATGTTATTTTAAGTATTCCGCAAGAAGGCAAAGAGGATATATGGCTTGAATGCACCAGCCAGGATGCTCCCTTTAATTACTTAGGTGATTTTACCGATGACAGATGGGTTTTAAAACTGAAACCAGCTGGTGGCGAGATCGTTAGAACCAGGAAATATTCTGCCGGAGATAATTTACAGAAGATGAAGGCCAATGTCAGCATTAACGAGAATGGTGGTTTTAATGCCCAATTTGAAAGATCAAGCTTTGGAGTTCCATACGGAGATATTTACCTCATTGAATTACAAAAGCAAGAAGTACAAAAGAATTTCTACAATGAGAACTGGTCGCAGTTTCATAATATGAGTTTTGATTCTATAAAATTCAGAAACGATAAAAGAAAGATCGAATTTATAGAAGACCTGCATTTCAAGGCAGACAGGTTTTGCAGTATAGCCGGAGACAGGCTTCTAGTACCTCTTAATTTTGTTAGCGCCTTCGATATGAAGATCGATAAGGACAAAAACAGGAAGAATAAAATAAAACTTGAAAGAGGAAAGACATTCCAGGATCATTTCAGGTATGAATTACCAGAAGGATTTATGGTTGAAGCCATTCCTGACAACCAGGACCTTGAAACGGATTTCGGAAAGTTATCCTTAAAAATTTCGGTAGAGGAAAGTGAAGATAGGAAATATATAATCGTAGAAAGATACCTGAGGATAGAGGAAGGGGAGTGGTCGCCGGAGAAATTCGAAGATTTCAGAAAATTTATTAATCAGATTCATAAACTCAACAATCAAAAAGCAGTGATTGTACCAACCAGTAAAGCTTAATCTTATGCGCCAGATCCCCTTAATTTTATTCGTTCTATCCTTATGCAGTTTTCAGCTTAACAGCCAGAACTACAAATTTGGTAAAGTCTCTAAGCAAGAGGTTTTACAAAAAGAACATCCTTTACAAAAAGATGCGAATGCAGCCGTGTTATACAGAAAACAAAAGATTTTTTATGATTTTAATCGACATGAAGGATTTACCCTAATTACCGAAATTCATGAAAGGATCAAGATCTACAATAAAGAAGGATTTGACTGGGCAACAAAGGAAATAAGAAAATATACAGGTAGTTCAAAAAAAGAAGACCTGGTCCAGTTAAAAGGATATACGTATAATATCATTGATGGGAAACTGGAAGAAGAGAAATTGAGAAATGACGAGATCTTTGAAGAGGTAACTTCGAAGTATAATGAATCAACTAAATTCACCATGCCAGCAGTGACCGAAGGTAGTGTCATTGAACTCACCTATAAAATAAAATCACCTTTTTTAGGTTCTATTGGCAGAACCCCATTACAATATCTAATTCCTTTGGACAAACTGGAACTGGAGGTTTTGATCCCGGAGTTTTTCACTTTCAGCAAATACATGAATTTGAGATCTCTAATTAATTTTGATGTTGAGCAAACAAAAGAAAATTTCAGCTATAATTATACCAGTACCTCACGTAGCGGGAATAAAGTAGTGAGTAGTACAGCTTCACATAATTCTGTAAATTATTTATTAAATGTTTACAGTGTTAAACGTGAAAATATTCCGGCCTTGAAGAAGGAGCCTCACGTAGAGAACCTACATACTTATGCCGCTTTTATAGACTGGGAATTGATGTTCACGAAGTTTCCGAATTCTATGGTTGAAAATTACTCAGAGACCTGGGAGAGCGTTGCCAAATCTATATACAATGACCTGGGCATAGCAGATGAGCTAAATAAAGATAACTATTATGATGACGAATTAGATGTATTAATCTCTGGACTTTCTGATCCAAAAATGAAGGCAGAAGCAATACTTGATTTCGTAAAGCAGAGGGTGAAATGGAATGATTACCTGGGTTTTTACCCTGAGAATGGCACAAAAAAGGCCTTTAAGGAAGGCTCCGGTAATACTGGAGATATTAACCTTTTATTGATCTCCATGTTGAGGTACGCAAGATTGGACGCCCATCCGGTTCTTTTAAGCACCCCTTCCAATGGCGTACCGTTATATCCTACCAGGGACGGTTTCAATTATGTGATCGCAGGATTGGAATTAGATGGAGAAATTGTGCTGATGGATGCTACAGACCCAAAAGCAGCCATAGGAGAACTTCCTAAAAGAGCTAGGAACTGGCGGGGAAGATTACTTAAAGAAAAAGATAAATCTTCGTGGATTGACCTAATGCCAAACTATATTTCTGAGAATTCTATTAAGATGAATTACAAGTTTGATGGTTCTGGGGTAGAAGGAATGAACTGGAAATCCTATTCGGGACTTATAGCTAAGAAATTCAGACAGGATCATTCAGTTCCAGAGCAGAACAACGATATTGAAAATAGGTTGAGTACGGTTTCAAATATTCAGATTAGCGATTACGAAATAGAGAACAAGGATAAACTGGGAGCAGAAATTCTGGAAAAATTTAATTTTAAATTAGCTTCTGCTTCAGAAAATATTGGCGGTAAGGTTTATTTGAAGCCATTGTTATTTGATGGCATGCTGGAGAATCCATATAAAGAAGAGGAAAGACATTATCCGGTTTACTTAGATTATCCAGAGGTAAAGTCTTATTCCATAAATATTATGATTCCAGATGGTTATAACGTTGTTTCCCTTCCTGAAAGCACGTTGGTAAAACTTGGAGAAGATGATGGTCAATTCAAATTCATAGTAAATGCAAACGGAAATGTTATTCGACTTTCGTCCATGATCACTTTTAAAAAGACAGCTTTTTTACCTACGGAATATGATTTCTTGAAAAAGTTTTATGCTAATATTATTAAAAAACACAGCGAAGCTATAGTTTTGGAGAAAACTATAGAACATGCAAATAGCGAACGCACAGAAAGCGGTAGATAACTGGATCAAGGAACATGGAGTTCGTTACTTCAATGAACTTACAAATATGGCGCAACTTACTGAAGAAGTAGGGGAAGTAGCCAGAATCATTGCTCGTCGTTACGGCGAACAGAGTGAAAAAGAAAGCGATAAGGATAAAGATCTGGGGGAGGAACTTGCAGATGTGATGTTCGTGGTGCTATGTCTTGCCAATCAAACAGGAGTGGATCTCCAGGAGGCTTTTGACAGGAAACTGGATATAAAGACCAAAAGAGATAAAGACAGGCATAAGAACAACGAAAAACTGAAGTAATGAATTTCAAAGCTATAGTTTCTCAAAGATCTTTTTGGAAATCGGTTTTATGGCTGGGACTTTCTTTCCTGGTTTTATACAATGTCATCACCATTTTCTTTGAATACGGTGAATTTGCTTTTCTAACCTTTTTTAAAGAAAGAACTGCCGATGGAAAATTGGTCAGGTTTATAATCGGGCAATTGCTGGCCTCATTTCTTTATGGGTTTATTTTAGCCTTCGGTCAGTTTCGGGGTAAGCAAAAGAAAGATTAATTTAGTGTTTTATCCTTTTACCTCGTCAAATGAACTTATCCCTATCAAATAAGCAATCCGAAATTAAGGCAGATCTTAAGATCACCGGATCCAAAAGTGAATCCAATAGATTATTGATCCTGCAAGCCTTATATCCCAATATACAAATAGAGAACCTTTCTAATAGTGATGATACTACCGTTCTGAAGAAAGCCCTGGAAAAAGGTAATGGCCTCATAGATATTCATCATGCTGGTACAGCCATGCGATTTTTAACCGCTTATTTTGCTACCAAGGAAGGATGTGAAGTGGAAATTACAGGAAGTAAAAGGATGAAGGAAAGGCCTATCAGGTTGCTGGTAGATGCTTTGCAAAGAATGGGCGCAGATATCCAATATAAGGACCAGGTAGGGTATCCTCCTTTGATCATAAAAGGAAAAAAACTTCATGTAGATTCGGTAAGGCTTAAGGCAAATGTAAGCAGTCAGTATATATCAGCATTAATGCTCATTGGTGCCTCACTGCCTTCAGGTCTGGAAATAATTCTGGAAGGTCAGATCACTTCAACCCCTTATATTCTTATGACCCTGGAGTTATTGCAGCAGGTTGGAATAAAAGGTAATTTTGAAAAAGACCGGATCTTTATTGAACCTACTCAAAAGCTGGAGCCGGTAACCATCCCGGTAGAATCAGACTGGAGTTCAGCTTCATATTTTTATAGTATCGCGGGTATCTCAGCATCGGCAGAAATAAGACTTTCAAATTATAGGAAGAGCAGCAAACAGGGCGATAGCTGCCTGGCAGAGATCTATAAGCATTTTGGAGTTCATACCATTTTCGAGGAAAACTCGATCATTTTGAAAAAGGAAAAAACGAAACGTTCTCTGCGTATCAATGAAGACCTGCGGAATTCTCCAGATATTGCCCAAACCATTGCCGTGACCTGCCTGGCGTTGGGAATGGAGTGTAAGCTGGAAGGTTTACATACCCTAAAGATCAAAGAAACCGACAGGCTGCAGGCATTAAAGAACGAAATGCAAAAGTTTGGAGCAAGGGTAAAGATCACTGAGGATTGTTTACACCTCGCACCTTGTGATTCGTTAAATGAGGAAGTATTGGTAGAGACCTATAATGATCATAGAATGGCGATGTCTTTCGCTCCGCTCGCTTTAAAAATTCCGCTTTCCATAGAAGATGCCAATGTTGTTTCAAAATCTTACCCCGATTTTTGGGAAGATCTCAAAAAATTAGACTTCCAGACACAATAAAATATTTAATTTCCAAATAAACCTTCATTTACTTGACAACCCCTATGTTGAGATTGTATATTTGCAGCCTTTAAAACAGGAACTATGGGAATGAAACTTTCAAATTTCAATTTTGAACTGCCTAAGGAACTTTTGGCTGAGTATCCATCTGAAAACAGGGATGAGGCAAGGCTAATGGTACTTAACCGTAAAGAGCAGACGATTGAACATAAAAAATTCAAGGATTTAATAGATTATTTTGAGCCGGAAGATGTGATGGTTCTTAATAACACTAAAGTTTTTCCTGCCAGGCTTTATGGTAACAAGGAAAAAACTGGTGCCAGAATTGAAGTTTTCTTGCTAAGAGAATTGAATCCAGAAACTAAATTATGGGATGTTCTTGTAGATCCTGCCAGAAAGATTAGGATTGGAAATAAACTTTACTTTGGTGAAGACGAAAGTCTTGTGGCTGAAGTAATTGATAATACTACTTCCAGAGGAAGAACCCTGAGATTCTTATATGATGGTTCATATACAGATTTCAGAAAGAAATTAAAAGAACTGGGACAAACTCCGCTTCCAAAGTATATTAAAAGAGAAGTTGAGCCAGAAGATGAAGAGAGATATCAAACTATCTACGCTAAGAACGAAGGTGCAGTAGCAGCGCCAACTGCCGGATTACACTTTTCAAAGCATTTGCTTAAGAGGTTGGAGATCAAGGGAGTTGATTTTGCTGAGGTAACCCTTCACGTTGGTTTAGGAACTTTTAGCCCGGTAGAGGTAGAAGATCTTTCTAAACATAAGATGGATAGTGAAGAGGCATATATTACTAAGGATGCTACAGAAGTTATTAATAAAGCGAAAACTGAGAGAAGAAGAGTTTGTGCTGTAGGAACTACGGTAATGAGAGTTCTGGAAAGTGCAGTATCTTCAGATCAAACCCTGAATGAGTTTGGTGGTTGGACCAATAAGTTCATCTTTCCTCCTTACGATTTCAATATCGCTAACTGTATGATCACTAACTTCCATACACCAAAGTCTACTTTATTGATGATGGTTTCTGCATTTGCAGGTCATGATTTCATGAAGAAGGCTTACGAGGAAGCTGTAAAGGAGAAATATAGATTCTATACTTATGGAGATGCAATGTTGATCTTATAATCAACATCTAAAATAATTAAAGGCCATAAGCTGATCTTCGGTTTATGGCCTTTTTTGTAAGCTATTGATATTTAAAAGACTGAAGCATTCAGTTTTAACTTTGTAATTTAGCAGCGTGAAGGATAAGAAGAAAGATATACGGGCATTAACCAAGGAGCAACTTCAGAAATTTTTTGTTTCTGAAGGGGATAAATCCTTTAGGGGAACTCAGGTTTATGAATGGTTATGGAATAAGGCTGCACACTCTTTTGATGATATGACGAATATCTCGAAAGAGACCAGGCAAATGCTGAAGGACAACTTCGTGATCAATCACATTCGTGTAGACCGGATGCAGAGAAGTAGTGATGGCACTATTAAAAATGCCGTTAAACTTCACGATGCCTTAACGGTTGAGTCTGTATTGATCCCAACCAAGACCAGAACAACCGCCTGTGTTTCTTCACAGGTTGGATGCAGTCTGGATTGCCAGTTCTGTGCCACCGCTAAGCTTAAGCGTATGCGTAACCTTAATCCTGACGAGATATATGATCAGGTTGTGGCCATAGATAACGAAAGCAGATTGTATTTTGACCGTCCGCTTTCTAATATCGTTTTTATGGGAATGGGCGAGCCATTGATGAATTACAATAACGTGATGAAGGCGGTAGAAAAGATCACTTCACCAGAAGGGCTCGGGATGTCTCCAAAGCGTATTACCATATCAACTTCAGGAGTGCCTAAGATGATCAAGAAGCTGGCAGACGATGAGGCTAAGATCAAATTAGCGGTTTCATTGCATTCCGCCAGAAATGAGGTAAGAACGAAGATCATGCCTTTTAACGAGACCTTTCCGCTGGAAGATCTAAAAGAGGCTTTAGAATATTGGTATTCCAAAACTAAAAGTAGGATCACCTATGAATATATCGTTTGGAAAGACATAAATGATACCCGTGAGGATGCACAGGCTTTGGTTAGGTTCTGTAAATATGTGCCCTGTAAAGTGAATTTAATTGAATACAATCCTATCGATGACGGGAATTTCCAGCAGGCAGCTTCAGAGGCTACCAATATGTACCAGGATATGCTGGAGCGTAATGGAATTACCGTTACCGTAAGGCGTTCCAGAGGAAAAGATATAGATGCAGCTTGTGGGCAGCTGGCCAATAAATCTGCCTGATTTCATAACTAATTTATCGGGGAAACCTTCGGTATAAATATGTATATTTACGGCCTTTATGAAGGTTATTTCCCAAATAAAACTTCCCGTGCAGAAGGAGATGGAACTTTTCGAGAAAAAGTTCTTCGAATCCATGTCTTCCAAAGTTGCGCTTCTTAATAGAATCACCCACTATATAGTTAACCGAAAGGGTAAGCAGATGCGTCCCATGTTCGTATTCCTGGTGGCCAAGATGGTTTCTAATGGTAACGTGAACGAGAGGACCTATAGGGGAGCTTCAGTTATTGAGCTTATTCATACTGCAACTCTTGTGCATGATGATGTTGTGGACGATTCTAATCGCAGAAGAGGTTTCTTTAGTATAAACGCTTTATGGAAAAATAAGATCGCGGTCCTGGTAGGTGATTATCTGCTTTCCAAGGGGCTTTTATTGTCTATAGATAATAATGATTTTGATCTTTTAAAGATCATATCGGTTGCGGTTAAAGAAATGAGCGAAGGGGAATTGCTTCAGATAGAAAAAGCTCGAAGGTTAGATATTACCGAAGATATTTACTACGATATCATCCGGCAGAAAACAGCAACACTTATTGCAGCCTGTTGTAGCCTTGGAGCTGCCTCTGTAAAACCTGATAGTGATGAGGTCACGAAAATGAGAAAATTCGGAGAGCTTATCGGGATGGCCTTTCAGATCAAGGATGATCTTTTTGATTATGGAACCGAAAAGATAGGAAAGCCAACCGGTATAGATATCAAGGAGCAAAAGATGACCCTGCCTTTGATCTATACGCTGAACAAGGTTTCTAAAAAAGAAAGGGACTGGGTAATCAATTCAGTTAAGAACCATAATAAGGACCGGGCCAGGGTGAAGGAGGTGATTGAATTTGTTCGAAACAACGGCGGACTAGATTATGCCGTGAAGCGTATGAAAGAATTCCAGAAAGAGGCTCTGCTAATCCTTGAAGATTATCCCAGGTCTGAATACCGTGATAGCCTGGAACTCATGGTAAATTATGTAATAGAGCGTAAAAAATAAAAAAAGCGAAGTTCTACTTCGCTTTGCATGTACTGTGACATTATTAGTTAAGCAGCATCATCGTTTGCTTCTTCACCATTTACATCATCTGTTTCATGGATCTCCTCATCGATTTCCTGCTCCACCTTTTCGGCACCTTCTTTAATTTTTTCTCCGGCTTTTTTAGCTCCAGCCTCGATGTCTTCACCAATAGCTTCTGCAGCTTCCTCAGTTTTTTGCTGGGTAGTTTCTCTGCATGAATAAATTGAAAGGCTGAAAATTGCAGCCATAATCAAAATTGCTGATCTTTTCATAATTCTAAAATTTAGGGTTAATTAAAAAAAGGCCATCCCTTGAGGAATGACCTTTAATCTTATTAGAAAGAAGATGATTAAGCGTTATCGTCAGTTTCGTTAACTTCTTCTTCTACTTCTTGTTCCATTTCATTTTCTGCATTTTCAGCAGCAGCTTCTACTTCCTCACCAGCTTCTTCCATCTCATTACCAGCTTCTTCAGCAGCGTTTTCCATATCCTCACCCATAGATTCTACAGCATCTTCGGTTTTTTCCTCAGTTGTTTCTCTACAAGAGTAGATAGAAAGAGACATTGTTGCAACAGCAAATAGTACGAATAATTTTTTCATTGTAAAATTGTTTAATTAGTTGAAGCGCCAAAGTTAAACAATTTTTAATTATGTAAAAACACTCTTTTCACTTAAATATTTCCAGTAACGTTTAGGGACATGTTGCACGTGAAGCCTCATGTTTACTCGGCTTTTGATATTCGTGGAATCAAAATATTCCTTCCATAATTTCTGAAAATAGATTTCACCCGGATCAAAATATTCCAGATTTCCGCCAGAAATACCTATATCCTCGGGTAGTTCCATCGATACAAATTCAGTTTTATTAAGGTCGTAATAAGCACCATATTTTCTCTTTATGTCATAGATTAGCCATTTTTGATCTGCGTACCTGCTTTTGAAATGTTTAATGATAATGGGCAATACATTAAAATCGGGCTCAATGATCGCAAAATAGATATCATCCTTGGTTAATCTGAACCTTACAAAAGCTTCCATTCTATGCTTTTCCCGGCCTACCTGTTTCGCAATATTTGTGATATATAAAACTGAAGGATGGGAATAGTCTGTATCTACCTTTTGCTTACTTGAAAAGATATATTTACACATATCATATAACTTCATCTCTATCCCCGGCGCTTCACTAAGAAAGGCCCATTTTAATCTGAGCATTCCGTTTCTGGAAACTTTAGCTTTCAGGCCCTTAATAACCCGCAATGCTTTTTGCTCATCTGTTATAGCCTCCAAAGTTTCGGCGAATAACTGATTTTGATCCTCGCCGGCAGGCACTATTTCAACGATGTTCAATTTCTGCTCATAGGCCATGAAGATACAGGTTAGGAAACCCATAAAACTACCATCATATTTTAGAACTGTATCTGGCATTAGAATAGACTTAATTGCGGACTGAGATCTTTAATGTATTTGCTATGTGAATTCTTTAAAATGATCTGTTTTAGGCTTTCGCTGGAAAGATCCTTTAGTTCCTTTTCTCTTGAATCGCAGGTGATAAAATATTTCGCCTTGTTGGTGGCGATGCCGATCTTTTGAAGATGCTCCCAGTTGAGTTTCCGGTACTTCCTTGATTGGATGATCTTATTTACAGATTTAAGCCCTATCCCGGGAACCCTGAGTAGAAGCTGCTTCTCAACCCTATTAATGTCAAGAGGAAACAAATGTCTATTGCGAAGGGCCCAGCTAAGTTTTGGGTCGATCTCCATATCCAGGTGAAGAAAATCATCATTTAGAAGTTCCCTGATATCAAATCCATAGAATCTCATGAGCCAATCTGTCTGGTAGAGTCGATTCTCTCTGAGCATAGGAACCTGAGATCCTATTGCCGGAAGCCTGGGGTCATTACTTATAGGTACATAACCTGAATAATAGACCCTTTTCATATTGTATTTCTTATAAAAGAAGGCCGAGGAATACATAATGTCGCGATCACTTTCCCCGGTTGCTCCCACGATCATTTGTGTGCTCTGTCCCGCGGGGGCATATTTTGGAGTACTTTTAATTAACCTGGATTCCTCCTTATATTGAATGATCTCATCTTTGACCTTTTTCATTGGTTTCATGAAATCCTCATGTTTTTTATCTGGAGCCAATAGTTTTAAGCCAGATTTGGTGGGGATCTCGATATTAACGCTCAGGCGGTCTGCATAGAGTCCTGCTTCACGCATGAGTTCATCGCTGGCACCAGGAATACTTTTAAGATGAATATATCCATTGAAATTTTCCTCCAGCCTGAGTTTTTTCGCGACACTTATCAAGCGTTCCATGGTATGATCTGGGCTTTTAAAAATTCCTGAACTTAGAAAAAGCCCTTCAATATAATTTCGCCTATAAAAACTAATGGTAAGATCTACGACTTCCTGGACCTTAAAAGCAGCCCTTTTAATATCATTGCTTTTCCGGGTAACGCAATAGGCGCAATCGAAGATACAGTGATTGGTGAGTAAGATCTTCAACAGAGAAACACAGCGGCCATCCTGGGTATAGGAGTGGCATATTCCCATCCCTGAAGAATCTCCAAGACCTTTATTGGTGTTCTTTCTCTTGCTACCACTACTTGAGCAGGATACATCATACTTAGCTGCATCTGCAAGAATATTAAGCTTTTCTTTGATTCGGTCGAAATCCATAAAATTGGAATTTTTCCAAAATTAGGAAAAATTCCAATTAATGAATAATTATTTTGAGGATAGAATGAACTCTTTTTGCCTGAAAAAGAACTTAATCCACCTCGATCGATTTCTTCTCAGGGTAGGTTTCCGGATCTTCACCTGCTAAACGAGCGAAGTTTCTATAGGCCTGGTCAACTTTTTCCTTCGGAGTGGTTTGGAATTCTTTTTCGGTAACTTCATACTTTTCCTGAAGTTGCTTCAGTTCCAAATGCAGTTTTTGCTGAATTTCAGCATAAGCAGGATCACCATAGAGGTTATTTTCTTCTTTCGGATCTTTTTTAAGATCATAAAGTTCCCAGGTGTCTATATCATCATAGAAATGTATAAGCTTATATCTTTCTGTTCTAATCCCATAATGTCTTTTTACCATATGGAAGGCAGGAAAATCATAATAATGGTAATAAACCGCATCTCTGAATCCTCCTGCATTGGTTTTATTATTAAGTAAGGGTCTAAGAGATTTTCCTTGCATGGAGTCTGGTATTTCCGCTCCGGCGAAATCAAGAAATGTTGGAGCGAAATCGAGATTCTGGGTCAGGGCATCTATAGTGATCCCTTTTTCTATAGCCTTGGGGTATTGCATTAATAAAGGCATCGCCAGTGATTCTTCATACATAAAGCGCTTATCAAAGAATCCTTTCTCTCCCAGGTAGAATCCCTGGTCTGTAGTGTAAACTATTAAGGTATTTTCAGTAAGATTATTTTTTTCCAGGTAATCAAGAATTTTACCAACGCCCTCATCTACGGCCTTAACGGTACCCATGTAATCTCGAAGGTATCTCTGACCTTTCCATTTTGCAAGCTCACGGCCCTGAAGGTTGGCATCATGAAATGCATCATTCTTAGGCCTGTAAGCATTATTCCATGCCTGTCTTTGTTCCTTGGTCATTCTGTCGAAATCTGAGGTCCATGGATTATGTCTCAAGGAATCACTTCCCTTGGAGACCGTCATTTTTAGATCGTGACCTTCATACATGTCTTCGTAAATAGTTTGCAGCTGTTGCTGTGCCGCTACTTGACCTTCATGTTTGGAAAGATAAGAATCAGGTAAAGGGAAAGTAATGGAATCGTAAGTGTTAATATGCCTAATTGGAGGCATCCAGTTTCTATGAGGTGCTTTATGATGCACCATTAAAAAAAATGGCTCATCCTTTTTTCGTTTGGTTTCCATCCAGTCTATACCCATATCGGTAATGATGTCTGTCGCATACCCATTGACGATGGTCGTATCATTTTGATGAATGAATTCCGGATTGTAATAATTCCCCTGATCATTTAAAATATTCCAGTAATCAAAACCCTGTGGCCTGCCATGCAGATGCCATTTTCCAACGATGGCAGTCTGGTATCCCGCTTCCTTTAGAAATTTTGGCAGGGTGGGTTGGGAACCGTCAAAAACTTCCCCATTCATTCTAAACCCATTTATATGGCTGAACTTTCCCGTTAGAATAACCGCACGGCTTGGCCCGCAGATTGAATTCGTGCAGAAATTATTTAGGAATTTAGCCCCGTTATTTGCGATCCGGTCAATATTAGGCGTGGGCGCCAATTGGCTCACCGGGTGACCGTATGCACTAATGGCCTGAGCCGCGTGATCATCGGTCATGATAAAAACAATATTCGGTTTCTGTAACTTTTCAGCGTTTTCTGAATTTTTCGCCTCCTTGTTATTTTCGCAACCAATGATCGCTAATAGGGGTAATAAAAAGATAATAAGGAATGTTTTGGGAAGGGAGTATATATGCATGGATTAAATTTTAAAAATGAAAATTACGAAAGTTTTCGTTCAAAATTATTAATTTTCACCTGCTCAATGACTGCACAAACCGATATACATTATGATTAATAAAGCTCTTAAATGTTTGATTTTAATGGGTTTGATGGTTTATACAACCTATTCTCAAGAGCTTGTGCCACCTATACAAAACTTTTCGCCATCAGAATATTCTGCGGCCAGCCAGAACTGGGATATTGCAGTAGATGATCGCGGGGTGGTTTATACCGCCAATAATCAGGGATTGCTAGTTTTCGACGGAATCAACTGGGAGCTATTTCCTTTAGAGAGCCAATCTATCATCCGGTCGGTATATCCCCATAAAGACAGAATTTACACGGGATCTTATGAAGAGTTTGGATTTTGGAAAAGAGATTCCATCGGTAAGATGAAGTATACCTCTCTTTCACCTTTAATGGAAGATTTTAATATGCAAAGCGATGAATTCTGGGAGATCCTCGCATATAAGGATACCATTTACTTCAGGTCTTTTGGTGCAGTCTATAAATATGATGGCGCTGAGATTACTAAGGTCGAGGACCTGGTGAGTACTGCCCTGGGAACTTTTAAGGGTAAAATGGTCTATGCTCCAAGAATGCAGGGACTGGCTTATCTGGATGAAAATGGAAACAGCAAGCCATTGGATGGAGATCTTGATGTATTGGAGGGGGTTAATATCATTGATATTGAAGCACAGGGTGATTCTCTATTTATTGCGGGGAAAGAATCGTTGTATGTATATTTTGATGGAAAGGTTCGGAAAATAAATGATGTAAGGCTGAATGAACTTCTTAGCAGATCTGAGCTAAATCATATTATTCCCATAAGCTCCAATGAGATCATTTTAGGAACTATAAAGGACGGTATCGTACATTATGATTTTAGGGATAAAAGCTTTCAGACCTATAATCGTACTGCCGGACTACAGAACAATACAATTCTGGGGATAGATTATTTTGATGAAAAGCTGTGGCTCGCTTTAGATAAAGGAGTGGATATGATTGAGCTTAAAGCTCCTGTGAACTTTTACACAGATAATTCGGGTGAGCTTGGAGCAGTATATGATCTCCATAATTATAATGGTAACTATTACCTGGCGAGTAATACCGGGATTTACAATTTTACAAATTCAGAGCTTAGGTTAATCGAGAATGCTAAAGATCATACCTGGAATCTGGAGGAGATTAATGGCAGGCTTTATGCCAATCATAATACCGGGATCTACGAAATATCTAATGGTAAATTTGTTCCAATAGATACCCGCACCGGAAGTTTTTCTATAGATGAGATAGATGGTCTAAGCGATAAATTATTGATCTCGCATTATACCGGTATTAGTTTATATGACCAGAAAACCGGTGAGATCAGCGAATTGGAGGGAATCAATTTTCCTGTTAAACAGGTTGTATTCGAAAATGACAATACCTTCTGGGCGGCACATCCATATGAAGGTATCTATAAGATCTCTCACGAAAATTTCACCAATCTTAAAGTTGAAAAGATTCGTTCTCTAGGGCAGAAAGAAAATTATAATCCGAAGATCTACAAGTTGAATAATCAGGTCGTGGCCTATGTCAATGGGAGCTGGTATCAATATAATCCATTCCAGGATGATTTTGAAAGCTTTGATGACCTCAAAGAATACGATGGTTCAAAATTGATATATAAAGGTTCAAATTATTATGTATTTATAGAAACAGACAGTGGGAACCTTATTATTACAGATCTGCATGATGAAAAGATCAGGATCGCCCCCGAAGATCTCGACCAGAGAATGGTTAAGTCGAACGAGAACTTTATAAGGGAAAATGATTCTATTTTTTATGTGACCTTAAATGATGGCTTTGCCAGGATAAACTTGAATAAACTTCGGGATATCAATGGAGATAGGTGGATGAGTACGCCTTTTCTAAAGGAATTTGCAGATGAGAAAGAAAATTATTCACTAACGGGTACACCGGTGATTCCCTATAACAGTTCTAAAAATATAAAAGTAAAGGTTGGTTTGCCGGTTTCAAGCACATCCAGGCTTACCTATACCTTAGAAGGAGAAGAAACTATTACCGGTAGTATTAATTCTGGGGTACTTACTTTCAGAAATCTTGTACATGGAGACTATAGCTTAAAACTAAGTGCCTGGGGTAATGGGATTGATGAAGTTTCTACAGCGAGTTATAATTTCACCATAGCCCCGCCCTGGTATCTAAGCCTTCCTATGAAGCTTGTTTATGTTCTCATTTTTCTTTCAGTTATATTCCTTATTTACTGGTTAAACAAACAAAAGCTGAAAAAGCATCAATTACAGCTGGAAGCGAAATTTGAGAAGGAGCATGCCGAAAGGTTGAACAAGATAGAAAAGGATCGGTTGATGCATGAAATAGACCTGAAGCGAAAAGAGCTGGCCAATACCACCATGATGGCTGCAAAAAAGAATGAAGTATTAATGGAAATTCAGGGAGAATTGAACAAGGACAAGAATAAATTCTCAAATCAGTTTCGGGTTAAACATATAATGACCAAGATCAACAATGCTGTTAAGAATAAAGATGAGTGGAAAGTGTTTGAAACGAATTTCAATGAAGTACACGAAGATTTTTTCAAGGATGTATTGGAAAAATATCCGAAGCTTACCAGTAAGGACCTTAAACTTTGCTCCTACCTTAAAATGAATTTATCCTCTAAGGAGATTGCTCCTTTAATGGGAATTTCAGTAAGAGGGGTAGAGGTACATCGATATAGATTAAGAAAAAAGATGGAACTGGATAGCGATGTGAATTTGACAAAATTTTTGATCAAGAATTTCTAAATTCTTAATAATACTGTCAAAAATTATCAAAAAAACACTACTACATTACTACATCACCCTCTAAAAATTTACTTAAAAAGCTACTTCAATAATCTTCTAAACACTTGTTTTTTAAGTGTTTATAATGTATTTTGAGTTGAAGTAGCAGTTGTGTACTACAACGTTTGCGTAAATGAGGCTATATGAGCGTATCTTTCACTTACAAATTAAGCAAAACACCTTACTAGTATGAAAGTAAAACTATTCTTGGCTAGTGTATTTTTCCTGGTCTTCTCAGGATTATCTTATGCACAGCAAACCAAAACTATTAGTGGTACTGTTATTAGTGCCAATGAGGTACCCCTACCGGGAGCAGAAGTTAAAGTTAACGGTAAGGATATCTTTGACGTGACCGATTTCGACGGAAACTTCACTTTAGAAGACGTTGAAGTTGGAGATGTATTTACGGTAACCTTTCTTGGATTTAAAGACAAGGAAATAGAAGTTACCACTAGTTCAGATTATTCTGTTGTTCTGGAAGAAGATGCGGGACAATTAGATGAAGTAGTTGTAGTTGGTTACGGTACTCAAAAGAAAAGAGATCTAACCGGGGCCATAGCTTCATTAGATTCAGAAGAGCTAGAAAAGACACCAACCGCTAACGTAATGCAATCATTACAGGGAAAAGTTTCTGGTGTGCAGATCGTAAGCGCAGGTTCTCCAGGTGATTCACCTACGGTACGAATCAGGGGATTGGGAACCTTCCAGGATGCAACCAATGTATTATATGTAGTAGACGGTACCTTATATGACAATATAGATTTCCTGAACACTAAGGATATCAAATCTGTAAACGTACTTAAAGATGCTTCGTCTTCTGCTATTTATGGTGTACGTGCCGCCAACGGGGTTGTGATCATCGAAACTAAATCTGGGCGCAAGAACCAGAAACCTCAAATTGAATACGATGGTTATACCGGTATTCAAAGAGCACAGAATGTTGTGAAAATGGCTAATGCCGAGCAGTTTGTTACGATGGCGCTTGAATCTGGTTCATCTGCAGATGCGCAGTTTGTGAATAATGCCATTCAGCGATACGGAAGAAGTCGTATAAATCCTAATATTCCAGATGTTAATACAGACTGGTATGAAGAGGTACTAAGAGATGGGATCATTCAGAACCATAGTATTGGAGTTTCTGGAGGTGCGGAAAAAGTCACCTATTCTATAGGTACTAACTATTTTGCCCAGGAAGGTATCCTGGATATGAAGAATGAATATGAGCGATTTAACATGCGTTCCAAGGTAGATATAGATATTTCAGATCGCTTTAAATCTGGAGTGAATGCCATTTTTAGTAATGCTACTAAATATGCCCCTGAAAATGCGGCCTGGTTCAAATCTTATTTTGCGGTTCCAATCATGCCGGTAATAGATCCTTTAAATACAGAGGCTTCTCCGATTCAATATTCTAATGCCCAGATACTTGGATATCGTGGTACTCAGAATCCATTTACAGACATAACTTATAACGAGGACCGTCTGAAGATCAGAAAAATGCTGGCTACTATTTATTTTCAATATGAAATAATTCCGGAAAAGCTTGAATTTAAGACTACCTATAGTCATAATTTTTCTGCTTTAGAAGAGAGATATGTGGACCTTCCCTATTTATTAGGAAATAACGTAGAAAGAAGATCAAGTATAAGGAGAGAAAACAATACCTTTTCAAACCAGTACTGGGATAATACCTTAACTTATAATGATCAATTCGGGGATCACGACCTTACTGTACTAGCAGGACATTCTTATAGAGATGAGGCTTCCAATGAATTTGCGGCGACAGGACAGGATATAGCTGGTATTCAATTGGAATCTAGCTGGTTCCTTGACTTTGCAGACCCGGAATCATTCAATAATAGAGTTTCTGAAAGAGGAAGAAGATATTATGGTATTTCTTATTTTGGTAGGGTAGCTTATAACTTCAAAGATAAGTATCTCCTATACGGTACAATCAGAGCAGATGGATCTTCGAAGTTTACCAAAGATCCATGGGGTTATTTCCCTTCAGTAGGTGCCGGATGGGTAATTAGTGAAGAAAACTTTATGGAAGATAACGGAGTTTTCGATTTCCTTAAATTAAGAGCCAGCTGGGGTAAATTAGGTAACGATAACGTAGCAGCCAGTGATGGTTCTAATACGATCAACGTAATTACTGCAGCTTTAGGTGATCAACCTAGAAATGGTATTACTTCTACCAGTATATTTTCAGATAATACCTGGGAGGTTATTGAAGAGGTGAACTTTGGTATGAATATGGAAATGTTTGAAAATAAGCTGTCTATTGATGCCGATTATTATATCAGAGATACAGAAGATGCGATCCTACCTGTGTTTATTCCTATTATCAACAGAAGTGTAAACCAGAATTCAGGTGTTATTCGTAACCAGGGATTAGAACTGAATGTAAACTGGAACCAGCAGGTTTCAGATGATTTCAGCTATTCGATTGGCGCGAACTTCACCACTTTGGAAAATGAGGCTTTATCTATCGAAGATGAAAGAGGTTATATAGATTCGGGTAGTGCTGAATTCCGTCAGAGAACACAGGAGGGTGGTCCGCTTTTTGCATTCTATGGGTATGAAAGGGTAGGAGTTTACCAGAATCAGGCTCAGGTAGATGCAGATCCAATTGCGGTAGAAAATAACCTTGCTCCTGGAGACCTTATTTACAGGGATCAGAATGGAGATGGCGTTATAGATGATTCAGACAGGGTGATCCTGGGATCATTCTTGCCAGATTTCACATTTGGAGGAAACATTGGCGTGAACTACAAGGCCTTTGATATGACCATGAGTTTTTATGGTCAAACCGGGAATAAGATCCTGAACCGTAAAAGAGGAGAGATCATCTTTACACAGGATACTAATATAGATGCAGATCTTGCGATCAACAGATGGCATGGTGAAGGAACAAGTAATTCCTACCCTTCTTCAGCCGGATTGCGTAAGGCCTGGAACCAGCGTTTAAGTAATTTCTGGGTTGAGGATGGAGATTTCTTCAGAATTCAGAATATTCAGGTAGGATATACTATTCAATCTGAAGCTCTTCCGCAAACCAGGTTATATTTCACCGCAGAACGACCATTTACATTCTTTGACTATAATGGTTTTGACCCTGAAGTACCAAATGGTGTAGATAGACAAACCTATCCTATCCCATCTGTGTATACTATAGGACTAAATATTAAAATTTAAAAAAACGCGATATGAAAAGAATTGAAAAATCAATTATTCTAAGCGTATTCACCATACTTGCCTTGGCTACCACTATTTCTTGTAGCGACAAGCTGGATACGCAGGAGGGTCAGCTGAATACAGGTGATCTTGATTACACTAATACAGACGATATGATCGATCCTGTTATTGGTGCTTACCATGAATTTGCTACCAGAGGTTGGGAAGAACCACTTTTACTGGGAGTAAGAGGTGATGACGTGAATGCCGGTGGAGAAGGAGATCAGCAGCCTTTCGCAGATACCGATAGATTCATATACAATAAAGATTACTGGATGTATAATTCTTTATGGAATGTACATTATAATGATATCGTGAATATGAATACGGCCATTCTTCAGGTAGAAAACTTTAAAGAGTTTGCTGAAGGGGATGATATCGCGAGAGCAGATCAATATATCGCTGAAATTAGTGTTCTGAGAGCGTGGTTCCATCTGAACCTGGCCCGTGTTTGGGAGGATGTATTTATTATCACATCAAACCAGCCAAGCACTGAAGTTGAAAATGGTGTGGCTAGCAAAGAGGAAGTGATGCAGTTCATTATAGATCAAATGGATATGGCAATCCCTAATTTGCCAGATGCAAGACCTAATGAACGTACAGATATCCCTGGTGGAGTTACCAGGTATACCGCTTATGCTTTAAAAGCCCTTGCTTACCAGGAATTAGAAAATTACCAGGGAGTTGCAGATGCTGCCGGTGCGATCATTAATTCAGGTAAATTCTCACTATATCCAGATTTCTACCAGTTGTTCAAGAAACCTGGAGAACTTAGTGATGAAAGCTTGCTAGAAATGCAGTATTCAGATTTTGGATCTGCCACAGGTGATGCCGTTTACCATTTATACGCTCCATTCGGGCCTCAAAACTGGACACCAGAAAGAGAGAACGCCAGCAGTGGATGGGGATTTTACGAGCCTAGTATGAAGTTTATTAAGTTCATGATAGACCGTAATGAAACTGTGCGTTTAGAAACTTCAGTTTTATTTACAGACCGAGGTATTGCTGAGATCGAAGACGATGGTTATACCATGCCTTCATTTGTAAGCAATACTACTCCTTCCGGAGATGTCATCAACGATTATGCAAGAGCATTATTTGCAAGTGGTAAGCATTATTTACCATCTGTTCAATTAACCGATGGTAGAAATGATTATGGAGCAGGTAAGAACATGATCGTGATAAGATATGCCGAAATTCTTTTAATGTATGCTGAAGCAGTAACTCAGGGAGCTAGCGCTACTGCAATTTCTGCCGATGCTGCCGTAAACCTGGTAAGAGAAAGAGCAGATCTTTCTACAATTTCTGGTGTTACTCAGCAAGATGTACTGGATGAGAAATTTGCTGAATTAGCCATGGAATGGGGAATTCGCTATTATGATATGGTTCGTTTAGGTAAAACTGAAGAATTAAGCTACGATGGAAGATCATTTTCATCTGGAGACCAATACCTGCCTTATCCACAGGCTCAGGTTGATGCCTTGCCTTTAAATGCTACACCTGTAGATCGAAATACGGCAATGAACAATGTATTGCGACAATTAAACTAATTAGATATGAAATATTTTAATATAAAGCTTTTAAGTTTATTCTCATTTGCCCTGCTTTTCATTGCTTGTGAGTATGATGGGATAGATCCTATAACCGAGGTAGACCCGGGTCCAGATCAGGGCGCTCCAGAAGTTACTATTAATGCGCCTTTAGAAGGAAATACGATTAAAGTACTGGAAGAGGTTTCTAGCATTGATATTAAATTCAAAGTAGAAGATGATATCGAGGTTGCTAACATCGAGGTGATGGTAGATGGTAATGTGATCGCCACTATGAGCGATTTCAAGGATTACCGAATCGTGATCGAGGAGTTAGTCTATGATAATATCGCTAACGGTGACCATACGGTTACCGTAAAGGCAACCGACCTTGAAGGGAATGTGACCACCAAAACGGTGAATTTCAGCAAGGAGCCTCCATATACTCCAAAATTCGATAATGAATATTTATATATGCCTTTCGATGGGGATTATGTAGACCTAATGACCTTGAGAAGTGCAGAAGTTACAGGTGATCTTAGTTTTGCCGGGGAATCTTTCTTAGGTTCTAATGCCTACACTGGTTCTCCAGATTCTTATATCAACATTCCATTTGATGGATCTGTAGGTTCAGAATTTACTGCTTCCTTCTGGTATAAGGTTAGTGGAGATCCTAGCCGTGCCGGGATACTGGTAGCAGGAGCAGATCAAAACCGTACTCAGGGATTCAGATTATTCCGCGAAGGAAGTGCAGCTGAGCAAAGACTTAAGCTGAATGTTGGAACCGGTACCGGAGAAGTATGGAACGATGGTGGAACCCTGGATCCAGAAAAAGACGAATGGGTACACGTTGCGTTTACAGTCACTTCTGAAGAAACGGTGATCTATCTTGATGGTAACCCTGTGAATACAGGAAATATGGCCGGTTCTTCTATAGACTGGACCGGAGTTGAGAGTTTAACTATTGGTTCAGGTGGTGAAACTTTTAGCTACTGGGATCACAAATATGATAGCAGTGATATTGATGAATTGAGAATATTTGATGCTGCTCTTTCTCAGGAGGAAATTCAAGGATTGATCAATGCTTCATCTGAAACTTTAAAACTTTCATTTGATGGATCATACCAGGATGCTGCGTCTAACCGTGAGGTTACTGTAGTAGGTAATCCTGGATTCGCAGGTGAATCTGTTGAAGGTTCAAATGCCTACGCGGGTGCTGAAGGTTCCTATTTAACCATGCCTTCTGAAGGATTATTAAGTCCAACTTTTAGCGCGACCTTCTGGTATAAAGTAAATGCCAGTCCAGACCGTGCTGGTATTATTGTGATAGGGCCAGAAGACACCGATAATCCTAACGAACAGAATAATAGAACTTCCGGATTTAGATTTTTCAGAGAAAATGGTGCTGAAGGATTTCAGCGATTTAAATTGAATGTAGGCGACGGTACTGCAGATACCTGGGTTGATGGTGGAACTGCGGCAGATGTAGCTAACGACGCCGGATGGGTGCATATCGCATTCACCATATCTTCCTCAGCCGCCACGGTGTACATCAATGGAGAGGTTGTGAAAGAATCTGCATTTTCAGGAATAGACTGGACGGGTACAGACCTGGTTTCGATCATGTCTGGAGCTCCACGCTTTACGCAATGGGGACACCTTTCAGATTCCAGCTATATGGATGAACTTACTTTTTATAATAAAGTTCTTACTAAAGAAGAAATTGAAGCCAACATGGCTATGGCTCAATAAGACCTAATAATAGAGCTCCGGGCTTGTGGCCCGGAGCTTTTATTTAATCTTGGATTTTCCGAAAGTATATTAATTTCTGCCCCCTTATTTTTTAAAATAATGGCGTGGAGAAACAGCTAACTATGTTCAAAATCGACCTTTCTAAACTATTGTTTTTTGCGGGATTTTTATTTTTGATATCCTGTTCAGATGATTCTGGTCCTGGTTATCAGCCACCCTATATTCCAGATACCTCAGACGATGGTCTTACAGATGACGGCCCGGTAGAAGAAAGCCTAACCGATACCGAACTGCTGGATCTCGTGCAGGAACAAACCTTTAAATATTTCTGGGATTTCGCAGAATCAAATAGCGGCATGGCCAGAGAAAGATCTCAGGATGAGGCTTACGGCGGTCAGGGAGATGATATCGTCACCACTGGAGGGACAGGTTTTGGCCTTGCTTCTTTCCCAACAGCTGTAGAACGTGGCTGGGTTAGTCGTGAGGAAGCTACAGACAGGTTGGTGAAAATTTTAAATTTTCTGGAAGAAGCGCCTAAATATCATGGGGCATTTTCTCATTGGTATTTGGGAAGTACAGGTCAAACCAGGCCTTTTAGTGACCTGGATGATGGCGGTGATCTTGTGGAAACGGCCTTCCTGATCCAGGGATTATTGATCTGCCGGGAATATTTTAATAATGGTTCAGAAAAAGAGAATGAGATCAACTCAAGGATCACCAGCATCTGGGAAAATGTAGAATGGACCTGGTATACTCAGGGAGAAAATGTACTTTACTGGCACTGGTCACCTTACAACCAGTTCGCCATAGATCTTAAGATTAAAGGCTGGAACGAGTCATTGATTGTTTATGTTCTGGCAGCTTCTTCGCCTACCTATTCAATTTCTGAAGAGGTTTATAACGAAGGATGGGCCTCTAATGGGGCAATAATAACCAATAGGAACCATTACAATATTAATTTACCAATGGGGCCAAGTTTTGGCGGACCATTGTTCTTTAGTCATTATTCCTTTATAGGCCTGGATCCAAGAAATTTGCAGGATCAGTATGCCAATTACTGGAAACAGAATGAAGCGCACAGCTTGATAAATTATAATTACTGTGTTACTAACCCGAAGAATTTCGAGGGTTATGGTGAAAATTCATGGGGTTTAACCGCATCAGATAGTAGAGAAGGATATGCGGCACATAGCCCTACCAATGACGTGGGAGTAATAACTCCTACCGCCGCATTATCCTCTTTTCCTTATACACCCGATGAATCTATGGCTGCTCTCAGGTATTTCTATGAAGAACAGGGAGATAAGCTTTGGGGTGAAATGGGATTTTATGATGCATTTTCTGAAGAATATAACTGGTACGCCGATGGATACCTGGCGATAGATCAGGGGCCTATAGTTGCCATGATTGAGAACTACAGGACGCAATTGCCCTGGAATCTTTTTATGGCAAATGAAGAGATAAAATCAGGATTAGATAAACTAGGTTTTAGTTATTAAACAGATGAAGGTACTTAAGCTTTACATATTTTTCCTGCTTCTGCCAATGTTTCTCTATTCTCAGGAAACACCCTATAACAAGGTGTTTTTCGAAAATAGTTTGATGACAGAAAGTTGGTATTATAGTGAAGTGAATTATGAATCACCCTCATTTGTATTTAATATTGAGAAAAAATTACCTGTAAATCAGGACGAATCATTTACTCCAGTTAACAGTCTTACTTTAAATTACCGCTCTTCATCTGAAGGTAAATGGAATGTAGACCTTTTATTTCCTGAATGGAGAGGAAAGGATATTTTTAGAGCTGCAGATCAATTAAGTATTTGGATCTACGTAAAATCGAAAACAGAACTAAAAGACCTTCCGGAACTCGCCATAAAAACAGAGAATTCCCTTTCAGATTTTGAAAGTATTGCAGATTACATTCAGAATTTTCAAAAAGACACCTGGATACAGGTAAGAATTCCATTAAAGGAATTTGGACTGGATACTTTAGATGTTTCCGCTATATCTGCTATTCAGTTTTCTCAGGCAAATGATTCTTCCGGTGACCATGAAATTCTTATTGATCAGCTAGAATTAATAAACTCTGAAATAAGCAAATTACCTGTATCGGGAATAGAAATAAATTCAGCAAAAGCATATGAAATGCATGTGGATCTCACCTGGAAAGAGGTAGATCCTGCCAGGGTAAAATATGTGAAAATTTACAGGTCTCAGGATGGTACTAATTATCAGGCTGTGGGTATTCAAAATACTCAGTACCTATCAAGATATACAGATTTTACAGGCAAGACCAATCAGAAATATAGCTATAAAATAAGTGCAGTTGGCCAGGATTATTCTGAATCCAAATTGTCTGAACCCATCCAGGTCTCCACAAAGAAAATGACCGATGAAGAATTACTAACAATGGTTCAGGAAGTGTCTTTCAGGTATTATTGGGATGGAGCTGAAGAATTTAGTGGTCTGGCGCTAGAAAATATTCCAGGGCGTAAAAATATGGTGGCTTCCGGTGCTTCCGGTTTCGGTCTAATGGCTTTAGTTGTGGGAGCAGAAAGAGGTTTCATTGAAAGGGATCATTTCGTTTCGAGAATGGAGAAGATTCTCAATTTTCTTGAAAAAGCCGATAGATTTCATGGTGCTTACTCGCATTTCAACGACGGACCTTCTGGCAATGTTGTTCCTTTCTTCGGAAATCGGGATAATGGAGCCGACCTTGTTGAAACATCCTTTTTAATGCAGGGTTTACTTACAGTGAGGCAATATCTTTCTGAAGAAAATATCAAGGAAAATGATTTGCGAAAAAGGATCACTACAATCTGGGAAGAGGTAGAGTGGGATTGGTTCAAAAAGGAGGAAGACAGTAAATACTTAACCTGGCACTGGTCTCCAGATCAGGAATGGGTGATAGATCATCAACTTATTGGTTGGAATGAGACCATGATAACTTATTTCATGGCTATTGCTTCACCAACCCATGGCGTAGATCCAGCAATGTATTACAGCGGTTGGGCAAGTCAGGAAGAAAAAGCACAGGAATACCGTTCAAATTGGGGAGAAACCAGGGCTGGTTCAAAATATGAAAACAAAGAGACATATTTAGGAATTCCTTTAAAGGTAGGTGTGGGAGTTGGAGGTCCTCTATTTTTTACTCATTATTCATTTTTAGGTTTAGATCCTCATAAAATGGAAGATCGATATGTGAATTATTTTGAAAATAATAAGGATATCGTACTTATCAATTATAGATACAGCTGTGAAAATCCTGGAGGATATGAGGGCTACGGAAAAAATAGCTGGGGACTTACCGCTAGTGATGGCCCTGAAGGATATAAGGCCAGAGAAGCTAAACCTTCTCAGGACGATGGAACCATCGCTCCTACCGGTGCTATCGCTTCGTTTCCTTATACCCCAGTGAAATCTATGGCTGCCCTGAAAAATTTTTATAGGGAAAAGGGGCAATTTCTATGGGGAGAATATGGGTTCAGGGATGCATTTAATCTTTCAGAAGATTGGGTGGCCAATATCTATATGGGACTTAATCAGGCACCCATGACCATTATGATAGAAAATTATCGAACAGGATTATTATGGGATCTGTTCATGAAAAATAAAGAAATAAAACAAGCCTTGAATGAAATTCAGGCTTTGGAAAATAATAAGGATCATTAAAAACCCTACGACTAAAATGTTCAAAAGATATTTACTGATAACAATTTTTGGCGGACTCCTTTTTACTTCCTGTAAAAATGGGAATAACCAGGAAGGTAATCTGGCGAAAGCGGAAAACACTGAACAGCAGCCGGAACTTTCTGAAGAAGCACTTCTTGATACTGTTCAAAAACAAACCCTTAAATATTTCTGGGATTACGCTGAGCCAAATAGTGGTATGGCCAGGGAACGATTTCATCCAGATGGAGATTACCCAAGGAATGACTCTCACGTCGTTACTACGGGTGGTTCAGGTTTCGGACTTATGGGAATAGTCTCGGGAATGGAACGAGGATTTATTCCGCAGGATTCTGCTATAGCAAGACTTGATAAGATCGCAAATTTTCTTGCGCAAGCACCACGGTTTCATGGAGCATGGTCACACTGGCTTAACGGTGAGACTGGTAAGGTTCAGGCTTTTGGTGAAAAAGACAATGGAGGGGACATCGTGGAAACCTCTTTTTTAGCACAGGGATTCATCGTAGTGAGGGAATACCTTAAAAATGGTTCAGAAAAGGAAAAAGCCGTGGCTAAAAAATATGATGAGCTTTGGAGAGGTATCGAATGGAACTGGTATACCAACAACAAGGATGGAATTTACTGGCACTGGTCTCCGGTATATGAATGGGAAATGGATTTTATGATCGAAGGTTATAATGAATGCCTTATCACTTATGTGATGGCAGCTTCTTCTCCAGATTACGCCATAGACGCCAAAGCCTATCATGATGGCTGGGCCAGAAGTGGAAATATAACTACAGATAAGGAAGCTTATGGTTTACCTTTAATATTAAAGCATAATACCCGCGGAGACAAAGGCGGACCTTTATTCTGGGCACATTACTCATACCTGGGTCTTAATCCTAAAGGACTTTCAGACAAATATGCCAATTACTGGGATCTTAATGTGAACCATAGCCTGATCAATTATGAGTATGCCCAGGAAAACCCAAACAATTTCAAGACCTATGGACCAAATTCATGGGGTTTAACTGCCAGTTATAGCAAAAATAAAGATGGTGGATTAGGATATGCTGCTCACTCCCCAGATAGCGATAAAGGAGTGGTTTCTCCTACGGCTGCTATCAGCTCAATTCCATATACCCCTGAAAAGTCTCTTGCGGCGATGCGATATTTCTTTACAGATCTTAATGATCTACTTTGGGGACCGGCAGGATTTTATGATGCGTACAGTCTTGAGGGTGAGCCATGGGTAGCAGATAAATACCTGGCCATAGATCAGGGACCAATGGTAGTGATGATAGAGAATTACCGTTCAGGCCTTATCTGGGATCTTTTTATGGGAGCTCCAGAAGTACAAAACGGATTAAAAAAACTAGGTTTTACTTATGAAAAATAAATTCAAATATTTGCTGATCGCTTTAAGTGCGATTCTATTATTGATGCCTTTTGGTATAAACGCACAGACTAAAGAAGATTTTAAAAGAGAAAAATTCATTTCTGAAAATGATACCCTTAATTACAGGGTGCTTTTTCCGGATAATTTTTCTGAAGACGAGAAATACCCGGTAGTTCTGGTATTACACGGTGCAGGGGAAAGAGGGGACGATAATGAAGCTCAATTAGTGCATGGGAGTGATCTTTTTCTTAAAGCCGAAACCAGGAAGAACTTTCCGGCGATCGTGATATTTCCACAGGCTCCTAAAGAAGATTATTGGGCGAAAGTTGAAGTTAAGAGAGATACCATGCCTTTCCAATTCGATTTTAAGAATACTGAAGCACCTACTAAATCTCTGAATATGGTAATGAGGTTGATGGATTCGGTAGTGGAACAGGAATTCGTCAATGATCAAAAAGTATATGTAGGTGGTCTTTCCATGGGCGGAATGGGTACTTATGAGATCATATACAAAAAGCCTGAAATGTTTGCCGCGGCATTTGCAATTTGCGGTGGCGCTAATCCTGAAATTGCTGATTCTTATTCTGAAGGTTTCAACATCTGGATCTTTCATGGTGAAAAAGATGACGTGGTACCACCAAGATTATCTAAGGAAATGGCCAGGGTTATAAATCATAAAGGTGGGAACGCTAAACTATCCCTGTATCCAAATGATAATCACAACAGCTGGGACTCTGCATTTTCAGAACCATATTTATTGCCGTGGTTGTTTTCAAAAGAACGAACTAAAGAATAAAAATTAAAAGATCGTTTCAGTTCTAATTAATGAAGAGTTTAAATAAAATATTTACGTCTGTCTCCTTAATGGTCTCAATCCTGGTCAATGCCCAGGAAGTAGTTCCGGAAACATATATTAATCCGCTGGATATTGATTATACTTATATGGTCTATAATTCAAGTAATAATATTTCCTATCGTTCGGGTGCAGATCCTGCAGTAATCGAATACCGTGGGGAATATTATATGTTCGTTACGCGATCATTCGGCTACTGGCATTCCACAGATCTAATTAACTGGGAATTCATAAAACCTGAACAATGGTATTTTGAAGGCTCCAATGCTCCCACCGCCTTCAATTATAAAGATTCCCTGGTCTATTTTGCTGGTGATCCTGCAGGTTACGGAAGTATTTTATACACCGATGATCCAAAAAGTGGCAAGTGGACGCCTACAGCTTCGATTTCCAATAATATTCAGGATTCAGAATTATTCATAGATGATGATGGCAAAACCTATCTCTACTGGGGATCTTCCAATGTGCATCCTATTAAAGTAAAAATGCTGGATAAAGATGATCGTTTCCTGGAAACCGGAGTTCAGAAAGAATTGATCAACCTGGTGGAAGAAGAACACGGTTGGGAGCGCTTTGGAGAGAACAATTATCATCCGACCCTAAAAGAAGGATATATGGAAGGCGCTTCTATGACCAAGCACGATGGTAAATATTATTTGCAATATGCCGCGCCGGGTACGCAATTTAATGTATATGCAGATGCCGCTTATGTAGGAGAAACACCGTTAGGCCCTTTTAAGTATATGAAGAATAACCCCATGAGTTTTAAACCGGGTGGCTTTACCAATGGTGCCGGTCATGGGATCACGGTAAAACAAACCAACGGGCAGTACTGGCATTTTGCTACGATGGCCCTGGCTTCAAATTCTCACTGGGAACGCCGTTTGTGCATGTTTCCTACCTATTTCGATGAGGTGGGATTAATGTATACAGATACCAGTTATGGAGATTATCCCTTATTCGGCCCAGGTCATCCAACAAAAGCAGGTCAGCATAGTGGCTGGATGTTGCTTTCTTATAAAGGAAAGGCTACGGTTTCTTCTTCAGAAAAGCAGATCAAAAAAAGTACAGCCACAGATGGTGACTATGATATTACCGAAATGCCCTTGGAAAAAAATGACGATGGAGAAGTTATTTCGAAGGTGTTAACAGACGAGAGCCCGAAATCATTCTGGGTTGCTGAAGCTAATGATGATAAACAATGGATCGAGATTGAAATGCTTGCTCCCGGAAATATCTATGCTTTTCAATTGAATTTTCATGATGAGGAATCAGGAATATATACCCGAACTGAAGGATTAAGGCACCGGTTTACCCTGAAAGTTTCAGAAGATGGAAAGAACTGGAAAACCGCAGTAGATAGAAGTAATAGTTACGAAGATGCTCCAAATGCCTATATATCGCTGAATAAACCAGTAAAAGCAAAATACGTTCGATATAACAATGTTGAGGTCCCAGGTAAGAATCTTGCATTATCTGAAATAAGGGTTTTTGGAAAAGGATTGGGTAAAAAACCTGAAAAAGTGAAAGGCTTCATGATTTCAAGGGAAGAAGACAGAAGAAATATTTCTCTGGACTGGAAGCCGGTAAAAGGAGCCCAGGGTTATAATATCCGCTGGGGAATTGCTCCGGATAAATTATATCAGTCCTGGCTGGTCTATGATAAAAACGACCATTTTATGCGCAGCCTTGATCGGGATACTAAATACTATTTCAGTATAGAAGCATTCAGCGAAAATGGTATTTCTGAGAGATCAGAGATAATAGAAGTAGAGTAAGTAAAAAACCAAATAGCAAACAAAAAGAATAGGAAAATGAGAAAAATCTATGTTTCAATCACCCTCATATTATGTTTGGGAGTATCTGTCCTGAAGGCTCAGGAGAGAATTCCCGAAGTTGAAGAACTGCTTTCAAAGATGACCCTCGAGGAAAAGATAGGTCAGCTTAATCTTCTAACACCAGGTGGTGGGGTAGCTACCGGATCTGTGGTGAGTGAAGACGTTGAAGCGAAGATAAAAGCCGGAAATGTTGGAGGAGTATTTGGTGTTTCCAGCCCCGAAAAGGTAAGACAGGCGCAGGAGATCGCTGTTAAATCCTCAAGATTAGGAATTCCATTATTAATAGGTTCAGATATTATACATGGGTATAAGACAACTTATCCAATTCCTCTGGGACTTTCTTCCAGCTGGGATATGGAATTGATCAAACAAGGCGCTCAAATGGCAGCTAAAGAAGCCACGGCAGATGGGATCAACTGGAATTTTTCACCCATGGTGGATATTGCCCGTGATCCTCGTTGGGGTCGAATTGCTGAAGGAGCAGGGGAAGACCCGTATTTAGGATCTCAGATTGCTAAGGCAATGGTAGAAGGGTACCAGGGTGAAGATCTTACCCTGCCAGCAACGATGATGGCAACTGTAAAACATATGGCCTTATATGGTGCTCCCGAAGCGGGTAGAGATTATAATTCTGTCGATATGAGCCGACTCAAGATGTTCAACGAATACTTACCTCCATATAAAGCGGCCGTAGATGCCGGTGTAGGGAGCGTAATGACCTCTTTTAACGATATAGATGGTATTCCAGCTTCAGGTAATAAATGGTTGCTTACAGACCTTCTGCGTGAGAGATGGGGATTCGGTGGATTTGTAGTTTCAGACTATACTTCTGTGAACGAAATGATCGCACATGGTATGGGTGATCTTCAGGCTGTTTCAGCAATGGCTATCAATGCAGGATTGGATATGGACATGGTTGGGGAAGGTTTTCTAACCACATTGAAAAAATCTGTAGAAGAAGGAAAGGTTTCAGAAGAGCAGATCACTAAGGCAACCAGAAGAATCCTGGAGGCGAAGCATAAATTAGGCTTGCTTAAAGATCCGTATTTGTATTCAGATGAAAGCAGACCAGAGAAGGATATATTGACCGCAGAGAACCGTCAACTAGCCAGAAAAGCAGCGACCAGGTCTTTCGTTCTGCTTAAAAAACATGATAATACCCTGCCTTTAGCAAAAAGCGCAAAGATCGCTTTAGTGGGACCTTTAGCTAATAATAAAAATAATATGTTGGGTACCTGGGCACCAACTGGGAATCCGGAATTATCGGTTCCTATTTTAGAAGGAATTAAAAATGTAGCACCTAAGGCCAATATACAATATGCTAAGGGAGCTAATATTTCTAATGATACATCATTCGCTAAAAAAGTGAATGTTTTTGGTCCAAGAGTTCAGATCGCAGATGAGTCTCCTGAAGCCCTACTTAAGGAGGCTCTGGATCTGGCTAAGAATTCTGATGTTATTGTTGCCGTAGTTGGTGAAGCTACAGAAATGAGTGGTGAGGCAGCCAGCCGTACAGACATCACGATCCCAGATAGCCAGAAGAAATTGATCAATGAACTAGCTAAAACCGGAAAGCCCGTTGTTCTGGTATTAATGAGCGGTAGACCCCTGGATATATCAGAAGAAATGTCTCTTCCGGTTAATATACTTCAGGTATGGCATCCAGGAGTGGAAGCAGGAAATGCTGTAGCCGATGTTCTTTTCGGGGATTATAATCCTTCAGGGAAGTTAACCAACAGCTGGCCAAGAAATGTAGGGCAGATCCCAATTCATTACAGAATGAAAACCACGGGTAGACCAGGACCAGAATCTGGAGAGTTCCAGAAGTTCAAGTCTAATTATCTGGATTCTCCGAATTCGCCATTATTGCCATTTGGATATGGTCTGAGTTACACCACTTTTGAATATACCGATGTTAAGGCAAGTTCGGGAAGTCTTAATGCTAACGGTTCTATCGAGCTGAGCGCAACTGTTACTAATACCGGTGATTATGATGGAGAAGAGGTTGTTCAACTTTATATTCATGATAAGGTGAGAAGCGTAACTCCTCCTGGAAAAGAACTTAAAGGATTCCAAAAGATCGCATTGAAAAAAGGAGAATCTAAAAAGGTGAATTTTAAAGTTACTGCGGAAGATTTAAAATTCTATAATTCTCAACTTGAATATGTTTTTGAACCTGGCGAATTTGAATTTTTCATTGCGGGAAGTTCAGATGCTGACTTTAATGGTTCATTCAATCTGAAGAAATAATTTAATGTTTATACTTCTTAAAATGATAAAGAATGTCATTCTGAACTTATTTCAGAACCTTATAAAATTTTAAAACAATCTGAGACCCTGAAATAAATTCAGGGTGACGATTGGTTCAAAGGGAATGGCGTCATGCTGAACTTGTTTCAGCATCTCATTAGATTAGGATATTCCGCATAGACCTCACAGGTTTTCAAAACCTGTGAGGTCTATCAAATAACTCTGAAAAATTAAATCCCTTTAGTTTTAGTTTGTGGAGCCCCGGTGAGAAATTTTCATCGGGGCTTTTTTTATAGTTTCTCTAACCTGATTCCCGAAATAATAGTCTTGCCTTTCTCCGGTTTGAATTCGATATTTATTCCGTCTTCAGTAATTACTTCATAGCTGATCTCCACTGCCTGAAGGATTCCATACTCCCGTGCGAGATTCAGGTTTTTCTCAACTTTATTCCCGTTGATTAGAATATCAAATTCTCTTAAACCCTTTTCAGATTGTATTTCATCTGAGGTAAGGTTATAGATATTTTGCGTTGAAGCTCCGCGATTGGGTTCTGTGAACAATAACGAAACGCGATATTTTCCTTCTGGTACCTCAAATTTATAGGAATCGATTCCTTCTCTCATGGTTTGAAATAGCGGTTCTCTATCTGTCCCCTTAATATTTGCGGCTATACCCTGGAATTTGTCTTTGGATTTTTGATAGGTATCGCCACCTACATAACCAAAATCACCAGAAAATCCCTGGTCACTGATCCAGATCTCACCGGTTTCCTCGTCAATAAAATCGCTGTGGCTACCAATATTGATGAGCAGGGGACCATTCTCAATATTTTCCAGAAGATTTTCCTTGAAAAAGACCTTGATGTTTCTGTGATATTTTGCTTTTCCTGAAATAGCAGTTACCCTATGTTCACCTTCTGAAAGTTCTAAGCTGAACTCTGCGATATTATCTTTTACCTGTGCTTCTTTCTTTTCGCTGCCATCTATTTCAAGTTGTACCTGGTCTGAATTAGAAAATACTTTCAGTTTTACCAGGCTGTCTTTAGAGATATATCTGGTCTCTTGATTTTTGCCGGCGATATATACAAAAGGTTCCTTGGTAAGTCTTGCTTTGTAGTAATAATAAACGTCCTTGGGTTCACGATCAAAATTTACCAGACCTTTCTGGTTAATGAAGGGTCTGCTATCCTGCCGGCCAGAGGAACCGAAATCGGCAAAGTTCCAGGCGGCCATTCCCAGCATATAATCTCTTTCAATAACCTGGTTCAGATAACTTACATGACTTTTTAACTGGTAAGCTTCGCTATAATCCCATGGTTTTGGATCATTGGTCTGTATCCGGGAATCGCTACCGGGACCATATTCTGAAATTAAGATCGGTCTTTCCGGGTATTTTTTATGTTGCTCATCAAGAAATTTTCCTAGGTTTTCCAGACCCGGGCTATACCAGCCAAAATACAGGTTCCAGCCAATAACATCTGGAATATCTGCTATGCCCGAAGTATTGTAAATATCACTTCCATGAAGTGCCATTACACTAAGCCTGCTGGTGTCCAGTTTTTTGGTTTCGGCCTCGAGTTTTTTAGCCAGTTCTACACTTGTTTTGATCTTAGCGGTTTTCGCTTCCTCTTGCATATCCCGGGTAAACACGAGCCTGATGAAGATCTCGTTCATATATCCCCAGTAAACAATAGAGGGATGATTATAAAGCTGAAGGATCTGTTCACGCTGCATGTTTATGGCATTCTGGTGATAAGCTTCAGTGTCAGTCACATCATTGATCACGGGAACTTCGGTCCAGACAAGTAGTCCAAGTTCATCACAAATTCTATAAACCTCCGGATCCTGGGGATAATGTGCGGTTCTTATAAAATTGGCACCCATATCCTTGATCATTTCATAATCTTTCCGGTGAATGGAATTGGGAACCGCGTTACCCATATTTTGAAAATCCTGATGGCGATTGGCTCCAATGAGCTTTAAAGGTTTGCCGTTTAGAAAAAAACCTTTTTCAGGATCTGCTTTAAACCAGCGACAGCCGAATTTCGAAAAGAAAGAATCTATGGTTTTTCCTGTCCTTATATCAATAAGATCTGCCTGAAGAGAATAAAGTTGAGGATTCTCCGGGGACCATAATTTTGGATCATCGATTGTGAGATCAACGGAAAGATCTCCGGTGTTCACTGGCTGGTTAAGCTCAGAAACTATTTTACCTGATGGATCCCAAATCTTAAGCTGCAGTTTTAAATTCTCATTGGGATTTACAACCTTTCCTTCAAAAACAACTCGGGCCATATTTTCGTTAACCTCGGGTGTTTTAATGAGCAGGTTTCCGGCTGCTTCGCCTTCCAATTGAAAATGACTTTTCCCGGTAACGATCATTTCGATATCACGATAAATTCCGCCGTAGAAATTGAAATCTGCTTCCAGGGGAGGAATATCTGCACTATGTGAATTATCCACTTCGATCCTGATCTCATTTGCCGAGCCGAAATTCAGGGCTTCAGTGACTTCAAATACAAAAGCGGTATACCCTCCAATATGTTCACCAACCAGTTTATCATTTACGAATACCTTGGTTAGCTGATTTGCTGCTTCAAATTTTAAAAATACCGCTTGCTCGCTCCAGCTTTCCGGGATAAAAATTTCTTTATGATAAATTCCTTTGCCTCTGAAGTACTGACCATCGGTAAAAGCATCTTCGGCATTCCAGGTATGAGGAATATTTACAGTTTTCCTGGAGTTCGAATTCCCTAGCTGGAATTCCCATGCAGAATTCACGGTTTTAACCAGTCTCTGTGCATGCAAATAGGGACCGATCGCTAAGAACAGGATCAGGAGGTATTTTATAGGTTTCATTTAAGTTATTTTATTTTCTGGTAACAGGTTGGGTCCAGGCAACTTCAACATCGCCTTCCTGATAAGGGTTTTTCTTCAATTTATCTGAAATGATCTTAGCCCGGACGAAGAGTACATCTTCAGGGATCTCGAATGTGGCCTGGGATCCATTTACAGATTTCAGGACCTCACTTTCGGTAGCGCCTTTCTTAACCCCTATGAACTGTATCTCGTAATTCACATTTTTCGAATCTTTCACGGCAATGCTGAGTTGGGTTCCATTGAAATTCAGTTCAGATAGTTCCACCCCGGTACTGGCATAGAAATCACCGGCATACATGGCTTTCAATATACTTTCTGGTTCAAGTTCTTTAGCTCGGACTTCCACCCAGCCGCGGCCGGCATTGCTCCATTTAGATCCAAATTTATGATAGTGATGGCTGTCATCTGTGGCAATACCCAGCAGTAATGGTTTATTCATGGCGTGGTAGGCGATATTAACCTGGTCCCACATCTGCTCGGTACTGTCGTGAATGCTGTCGCCATAATTGTTGACATAAGGATGACCATTAAATACTTCAAAAAACCTTTCACCATCGATCTGTTTTATATCATTGGCCGTAATAGCGTAGGTGAAATTTGGATGGTTAAGATGCTGCAGAACGGTTTTCCCGTTTTCTTCTCCATGCTCCCTAATAGCATTAAGGTTATTCTGGATTAGTTCCACAACAGTATTTCCTTTCCTGGGTTTGATGACGGTATCGATATTGATCGCGCCCATATGTATGGCCTTATTGTCTAAATAAGAAGTCACTTCTTCAGCCTTGAAGATCATGAACTTCTCTTGCTCTTCAAAGAGAGGCCTGAATTCCTCCAGGGTTTTAAGCTGAACCTGCACGCCATCTTCGAGCCTGCGGTAATTCATCCAGTCTTCACCATATTTTTCGAGGTATTCTTCAAATGCTTTCAAGTAAAGCGGTTCGTTAGGCACTTTTATCGCTTTTATACCCTCTGCGATAATATTATGGTCTGATAAGGCCACGAACTGGTATTCACGGTCCTTATACCACTGCATGATCATTTCCGGGAACTCATCACCATCACTCCAGTAGGAATGAGTATGCAGGTTTCCTTTATACCATTTACTTTCCTGAGCATAAAGTGTACTTCCGCAGAAAAGGGAAAACATCAATATTGCAATGATTAAAATCTTTCTCATTTGTATACTACTGATTGGATTTTATTTTTTTCGAAAATCACCCTTTTCATGAAACTGAAAACCTCAGGTAAATCCTCAAATGGCATTCCTGAGATCTCGTGCCTTGCGTCTTTAAAACTGTAAAACAGGAAAGAACTATCCAGCTCCTTAAGCTTTTCAACTATGGTTTTCGAGCCGTCGAGGATGAGGTATCCGGGCTTGGAGTTTTCACAATAATGATGAGGTGCGGTAGCATAAGGAACCAGGTTGTCATCTGTCCCGTGAAAGAAAATACCGGGAACGGCCTGTTCCTTTCCTAGATACCGGGCATCCACGATAGCACCCGCTAGTGAGAATACCGCGGAGATTTCGATATCTGAATATTTTTCGGAATTATCGAACATTAGATCTGGATTATATACCGCATTCAGGACAGCTTCTGCACCAGCACTGCTTCCTCCAACAATAATTTTGTCTTTATCGATCTTGAATTTTTCAGCATTCTTATGCATAAAGTTTACAGCATCCATAAAATCTTCGGCGGCCATCTGGAAAGTTTCGATCTTACCAGAAGCAATATAATCACAACCAAAACCGGTTTCTTTCCTTTTCAGACGATAAGATATTAGCCCGACGGTGTAACCTTTAGAGGCGGCAATTTTGGCAAATTTTACTTCCTGAGGATTTTTGGGACTTCCACCAGAGAATCCACCCCCGTGCATAAATACTATAAGAGGAGTTTTTTCTTGAACTCCGGCAGGTCGGTATAGGTCAATCACCAGTTTTTCACCTTCTTTTTCAGCATAAACTTCAGTATTAACGGGTTCTACCTTATAAAGACTGTCCAGGTATTTTTCCTGAGCTTCAACGACTTGTAGAGAAAAAAGAATAAGTATGAAAAAGATGAGCTGTTTCATGGATTCAATAAAATTTAGAACTTTGAATATACTTAATTTTGAAGGGATAAATAAGTGGTAATTTCAGGTAGAAAATTTTATCTTCGCACCTATAATTTTAGATTATGAGTTTACAGGAACAGGTAATGGCCGAAATGAAGGCTGCAATGAGAGCTAAAGACAGTTTAAAACTTGAGGCTTTAAGAGCTGTAAAAGGAGCTATTTTACTGGCAAATACTGAATCTTCTTCTAAAGATGGACTATCCGAGGAAGAAGAAATGAAGCTTTTGCAGAAACTCGTAAAGCAACGTAAGGACAGTGCCCAGATATATAAGGAACAGGGGAGAGAAGATCTTGCCGAACCAGAACTGGCGCAGGCTGAAGTTATTGAGCAATTCCTTCCTGAGCAAATGAGCGAAGCAGAGATCGAAGCAAAGGTTGATGAGATCATTGCAAAAACCGGAGCTTCTGGTATGCAGGATATGGGGAAAGTAATGGGAATGGCTACCGGAGAATTGGCTGGAAAGGCAGACGGGAAGACTATTTCTATGATTGTAAGAAAGAAACTGGCTTAAAAAGTCAGTATCACATTGATGCCAAGGCAAAGTGTGAAATAAGGCCCCGTGGCGCAACTGAATAGCGCATCAGATTTCGGCTCTGAGGGTTGCAGGTTTGAATCCTGCCGGGGTCACAGGGTTGATCCGCAAATAGCTAAAAATAAGCTTTTTGCGGGTTTTTTATTTTAGTTTGTACCGCCCAATGTGCGGCCGTAGTTTTTTGTATTTTAATTATTTCTTATTCACTTTATAGAGATTGGCTTCTATTTTATCTTTATCACTTAATCTAATTTGACGCTAAAGTTGAAAATAACTTCGATGAATTAGTAGTAGAATTTTTCGGATAACGCAAGTTGACGAAGTAGGGGACACGGTCCCGATGCATCGGGGATCGGCTTAGTATTGGTTAGTTGGTCAAGTTAATTATTTTCTTTCTAACGGTGCCGACTATTGGCGATTAACCGTCTTAAGTTTAATTTCTCTAAATTTTGATAGTTAATCAGAAAGAACCAAAGAGAGGAATAAGATTATATAAACCGTGGGAACTAGAGATTCCGTCAACAATGATAATCCCCTCTCTTTTCTACTTTAATTTCGTTTAGTTCTGTGAGACCTGGATCTCGTTTTTAAGTCGATGAAAACCAAAGTAGCTGTTCTTTCCAATCATTCTTATATGGATAAAATTAAACATTTTTACGGAGTAGACATTAGTAAATCATTCTTTGATGTGGTTGATCAAAATGGAAAGCATGACCAGTTCTCTAATGATGTAAAAGGCTTTAAAGGCTTGCTGAAGTTTATTAAGAATGACAGCCTGGTAGTTATGGAAGCTACTGGTTATTATCATTACAGATTAGCTCAGTATTTATATGAGAAAGGTATAACGGTATCGGTTGTGAATCCACTTTCGGTGAAGCGTTTTATTCAGATGAAACTCTCCAAGATCAAGACCGATAAGAGTGATGCCAAAGCGATCTGTGAATATGCACAGGCTACAAAAGTTCCTTTGTACACAGCCAGAAACGCCGTGCAGGCAGAGTGTTTGCAGCTACTAAGTCTTCAGGATCTTTATTTGAAACAACGCACTGCGGTGAAGAATAAGATACACGGAGAGAAAGCTCTCGGTACACCTTCAAAGACTGTTAGTAGATCACTCGTTCGAACGCTAAAGCAATTAGAGAAGGAATTAGATCAGATTGAAACCAAGCTGGAATCCTTAGTCAGGCAAACCCAGGAAGATCAACTGGAGCAATTAACAAGTATTCCAGGGATGGGTAAGAAGACAGCGATGTTATTAATTGTGCTTACAGACGGATTTACCAGTTTTGAGAATGCCAGGCAGCTTTGCTGTTTTACTGGGATCACTCCAACGATCAGGCAATCCGGAACCAGTGTAAGAGGACGCAGTCGAATTAGTAAAGTAGGCAATCGAAAGCTTCGGAATTTACTATTCATGTGTAGTTTCACTGATTGCAAAACTAATAAAGCTTGCAGGGAAATTTATGAGCGAATAGTTGAGAAGGGGAAGAGTAAGAAACTGGCACTCATAGCTGTGTGCAATAAGCTCCTGAAACAGGCATTTGCCATAGCTAAATCAGGAACTTCTTACCAGGAAAATTATATATCGAAATTAGCTTAGAAGTACTTGGATTTTACCTTAGTTCTTTGTTGGCAGTCGTTATTTCAATTAAAATAGTTTTAAATAAGTATCACCATAATTAAGTTAGTTAAGGATAATTCGGGTATTATAATATATAAATTTGATATATATCATTGTTTCGCTAGATAGAGCATTATAAATTTATAGTTAACTCCTTACATGTTATTGAATATAAATTAAAAACTATATGATATGAAACTAAAATTTATTTTTCAATTGGCATTTTGTACTCTCCTTTTTATTGGGTGCAGTATTGATGAGCAAGAGGATTTTTTGAAAGATTCCTCTGGTATTAAAACTAGCGAAGTTGAATTAAAGGCTAAGGTTGTTAATCGTCCCTTTAAATCTAAAGCTTCTGGGAATTGGTTTTTCACAGAATCCACAAACTGTAATGGATTACTACAATTTTCTATAAAAGGAAATGGAAAGGCGATTCATTTGGGAATAATTGATGTTGAAGGTGTAATATGTACCATACCAAATGAACAATTTTATCTTTCTGGCAAATACATCGCAGCAAATGGAGATGAACTTTATTGGGAATCTGTTGAAGTTTTCTTCGATGAATTCGGACTATTTGCTGGTGGAGTTTTCGATTTTGTAGGTGGTACAGGAAGATTTTCTGATGCAACTGGTTCTTTTAGAAGTAATGAGACCCTTATAGTTGAAGAATTGGATGAGACGACAGGACAACCCGTCTCTGGAACCTTTTCGAATGATGGATGGGGTACAATAATCTATTAGGTTTTTAGAAAATTTATTTTCCTTTCTATGAAAACTATGGTGAGTTAAATCAAACCATAGTTTTTATTGTTGCATTCCAGTTTTTTTAATGACTGCCAACGGTCTCGGTTATCGCCAGTTGGCGGAGTAAGGGACGCGGATTTGTCGGCTTAGTTTTGGTTTGTTAGCCTAGTTAATCATTTTCCTTTTTACCCAACGCTTATTGTACGGTCTTGATTTAAGTTTTTACTGTTATTATTTCATTTAATCTAGTACTATACCTTTTAGATAACCTTTCTTGTTTTATCTTCCAGATACGACCTAGATCCTGAACACCGAATTTTACCTTCCCATTTTCCCGAAAGTTTAGTTGATCTACCACTTTCATCAATTCTTTATGCTTGGGGTTTTCCTCTGAGAATAATTTAAATTGTTTTTGTTCTGTCTGGGTCACGAATAAATCAAAAAGCAATCGAAATCATAAAGCTTGCTTTTTTGATTTTGTGACTTTTTGATTTTCAAAGCGGAGCTTTATTGGATGCGCAGCGCGAATCCTGAACAAGAAAGAAAAACGCCAAGCTCGCTTGAGTGTTTTTTCTTTTATAACTATTTTCAAAGCAGAGCTTTACAGGATGCGCTTGGGTAAAAATAAAATGCCAGACCAGTTAAAGCAAACCGACCCTACTCAATTTACTTTCCCTCATTGGCCTGACATTTATTTTGAGATCATTGATCATTAAATCAATGTCTTATTCTTTAATCAAAACTAAGCATCTTATTCAATACCAATTACGGAATTCCGTAATCCTCCGATATAATTTTTAGGAACCCTGACATTGATTTCGTTCATAATAGTGTAGAGGGGCACATGATTTTACGATCTTCAGATTTGATCTAAAATTTGAAATTCATCGTTATTTCTATGGCTGCCGTGGAAATAATATTAGTTTTGCCGAAAATAAGAATATGGGGCATAATAGGGGAATTCCCTTATGTTTTGATGCTCCTTTCCTCTTTAATTTAATCTCACCAATAAAATCAACTTATAATGATTCAGGATTATAATAATATTTATCGGAATATTATTCTAGCACTCAGTGTGGTCCTAGCAGTGTTTATAGTTTTCAAGTATTTAACTTGATCTATCTTCCCTACAGATAGTACAATTTTATTTTTGTTGGAATCAAATTTTTGAGACCGGAAATTCAGTATTGTGTTTTTTTGAATTTTTTAAGCCTCAGCGTTAAATGTTGTATAAATAGTTTTGTATAGCATGGGTATCGGGTAAATTCGTTTTTTTAAAGAATAAAATATTACACCTATGGCAGCTTATTTCAACTCTAACCAATTGAGATCCTCTTTACAGGAATTAGCAAAAATGTATATAACTGAATGTAAAGAATGCGAAGTATTATCTCAGGATTGTATGGATCTTTTAAAGCACAATTTTCTTGCAGATTTTGTAGTCTACAATAAGGCTGAAGATTGCATTGAAATTGGAATTAGTTCTTCAGATAAATTTCAGGGCTATCCAGAAATCGAAGTTTATAAATTTCCCCTGGAAGATATAGGGAAAAAAGTAGATCACTCCTTCAAAAATAACCATGAGGACCTTGAGTTCTATGGTAAACTTATAGGGAGAAGAAAAGGAATTGGATCGAACTCTGTTATTCTAATGGATTAGTCACATTTCCATAATCGCAATAGATAATGTTCTATGGTGATACTTGGAATATTGTTATTCTTACTCCGGTAAAACAAAGTTTTTGTAGCTGAAATATAGGAAGCTGTTTAAAAATTTTAAAGGTTCAGACTTTTAGAAATAGCATCCATAAATTTTTCAGCAGTTTTATAGGCATCTTTTGGATCATTTATTTGGGTCTTAACAACCGAAATCAGTTGATCTTCATCTTTAGAATCCAGATCGAAAGCTACTGTCTCTAAAATATAGTTCGAGTAGCTTCTTGTGGAGGTAGACATTGGCACATAACCTCCAAATGCTGAATAGTAAGGACCTACAGCATATGGATAATTATAATAATCAAAGAAATTACCATAATATCCTGGATAATAATTTGAATATCCTCCAGTAGCATAAACTCCACTATGAGTCGTTTTTGTATGCTTTTCATTTTGTTTTATAGCAGTAATTATAACTCCATTATAACCTTCGCTTTCCATTAGAGAGCGAATCAAATTCCTTCTTTCTTCGGTCATTTCTTTTTCCATATGCATTACGGGGACTCTTGAAAAACTCTCTGTCGCATTAAGTCCTTTTTCTCGTAATTTATCTGCAATGGCCTGTTCGAAAGCAATACGCGAAGATTTATCAGCAGTTCTTGATATCACAAGGATCTTATTGTCTTTAAAATCATCTAAAGCTTCCTGATCTGCTTTCCATGAATTAAGAACTTTTACACTGGAACAATTTTGAAAGCCTAATGCAATAATGGCTAATAATAAAAGCCTTAAAATACTCTTCATATCCATATATTTTATAAGTAGAATACTGATGATTAATTCATTATCAATATACTACAATTCTAAATATAGAAGTTCGATCGAAATTTTTAATATGTCAAATTGAAATCTCAGGAAAGCTTATAATAAAAAAGCAGCTTCTAAAAATCAGAAGCTGCTTCTTTTAATTATATCTAAAATTTTAAACCCTGGTCTTACTACCTATATGCTCCATGATCATCTTGGCATGTACCCTGGAATTTTCGATGAACCATTTATGGGTTTCCACACCGCCGCAAATTACGCCAGCAAGGAAAATACCAGGAACATTGGTTTCCATGGTCTCCTCGTTATACTGTGGGATCTTTTTACCATCATCAGATAGTTTAATTCCCATGTTCTGTAGAAATCCAAAGTTAGGTCTGTATCCCGTAAGTAAAAGAGCGAAGTCGTTCTCTATAGTTACTTCTCCCTCGGGTGTTTCAATAATTACTTCTTTATTTTTTATCTCTTTAAGTGAAGATTCAAAATATACCTTTATGCTTCCTTCTTCGATCCTATTAATGATATCTGGTCTAACCCAATATTTTACTCTTTCGCCAATTTCAGGTTTTCTTACTACCATGGTTACTTCACCACCTTTTCTGTAAATCTCCAAAGCAGCATCTACGGCCGAGTTACTAGCTCCTACCACCACTGTTTTCTGAGTGGCATAATAATGTGGGTCGTTATAATAGTGAGAAACTTTAGGTAGATCTTCGCCAGGAATACCCAGGTAATTAGGGATATCGTAGAACCCGGTAGCGACGATCACATTTTCTGCTAAATATTCCGCAGAAGTTGTTTTTACACTGTGGGTTTGGTCTGGATTAGTTTCAACCGAAGTAACTTTTTCAAATAAATGAATATTCACTTTATTGATAGTGGCAATCCTGCGGTAATATTCCAGCGCTTCTCTTTTCCCTGGCTTGGGATTATTGCTGATAAAAGGAATATTATCCAGTTCCAGCTTTTCTGAAGTAGAAAAGAAGGTCATATTGGTAGGGTAGTGGTAAAGCGAATTTACCAGGCAGCCTTTTTCCAGGATAACATAAGAAAGTCCCTTTTTCTCTGCTTCCAGAGCACAGGCAATACCAATAGGTCCACCGCCAATTATTACGACTTCATATTTATTATTAGGAGTTTGCAATTTGCTTAAGGTTTTTGATAGTTTGAGGCTGGTCGTCAGCTTTAAAAACAAAACTTCCCGCTACCAGCACATCTGCACCGGCTTTAGATAATTCTGCCGCATTTTTATCGGTAACCCCACCGTCAATCTCTATTAAAGTTTCAGCATTGTTCATAGAGATGATCTCTTTTAATCGCTGAACTTTATGATAGGTGTTTTCAATAAAACTCTGTCCGCCAAAACCTGGGTTAACGCTCATGATGCAAACCAGGTCGATATCTTTGATCACATCTTTTAAAAGATCTACGCTTGTATGAGGATTTATAGCCACACCTGCTTTCATACCTTCAGCTTTGATGGCCTGCAAGGTTCTGTGTAAATGGGTACAGGCCTCGTAATGTACGGTAAGGATATTAGCGCCCAATTTTGCGAATTCTTTAATATAACGGTCGGGATCTATGATCATTAAATGAACATCGATTGTTTTTTTCGCATGCTCAGAGATAGCTTTTAGCACGGGCATACCAAAAGAAATATTCGGTACAAATACACCATCCATAATATCTATATGAAACCAGTCTGCTTCGCTGTTGTTTATCATTTCAACATCACGTTGAAGGTTTCCGAAATCTGATGCAAGCACTGAAGGGGCAATAAGTGTTTTATTCATTGTTGTATTGTTGTTATATCGCAAAAATATGAAGAAAAAAAGGTTTACCTGTTCCTTTCTCTATAAATGGGAAGTATGCCTTTATTATTAGTATTGATAGAGATGCTAAAAATAGGGCAAGAAAAAACCCCGGTCATCACTCCGGGGTCATTCATCAATCAAAAAACGAACAGTTATTTTCATAACGGGTCATCACTCCCGTCACTAAACTGTTGTCACTTTAAATATTTTAACCAAGATACGTTTTTAAAATTTTACTTCTAGACGTATGCTTAAGTCTTCTAATAGCTTTTTCTTTAATTTGACGTACTCTTTCTCTGGTTAGATCAAAAGTCTCGCCAATCTCTTCTAATGTCATAGGATGTTGATCTCCCAGTCCAAAATAAAGTCTGATCACATCAGCCTCACGAGGAGTAAGAGTCTCTAAAGCACGTTCTATCTCAGTTCTTAGAGATTCATGCAATAGTTCCTTATCTGGGTTTGGAGATTCACCAGAACGTAATACGTCATAAAGGTTAGAATCTTCACCTTCCACTAAAGGAGCATCCATAGATACGTGACGCCCGGAATTCTTCATAGATTCCTTAACGTCATTAATTGTCATATCAAGCTCTTTCGCAATCTCCTCGGCACTTGGCGGACGCTCATGTGACTGCTCTAGGAAAGCAAAAGTCTTGTTTATTTTATTAATTGAACCAATTTTGTTCAATGGTAAACGAACAATTCTCGATTGTTCTGCTAATGCCTGCAGGATAGACTGTCTAATCCACCATACAGCATATGATATAAATTTAAAACCACGAGTTTCATCGAAACGTTTCGCAGCTTTAATAAGCCCTAAATTTCCTTCATTAATAAGGTCGGGAAGGGTTAATCCCTGGTTTTGGTACTGTTTTGCTACCGAAACCACAAAACGAAGGTTCGCTTTGGTTAGTTTCTCTAAGGCACGGTTATCACCTGCTTTAATTCTTTGTGCCAGTTCTACCTCTTCATCAGCGGTGATCAGGTCTACTTTTCCAATTTCTTGCAAATACTTGTCTAACGAAGCGGTTTCACGATTAGTTACCTGCTTCGTAATTTTAAGTTGTCTCATCTATCTTCTACTTGGATTTTAATTGTGCATAGCTCTTGTATATGTTTATACGTAAGAAGTACTCTTAATGTTACAAAATTTGAATTTAATTTTTTTTAGGGCATTGCACTTCGTGCCGAGCTTTTCGCTCCAAGTCCTCGCTCCTTGCAGTCGCTGCGGGCTTTCCGCTGCAATCCCTAACGCTGCAATTCCGCACCAAAAAAAGATCAAATTTTTTGTTCAGCATGCAGGTAGTCGGTAGATAGTTCCTAAAATTTCAGGTGATCTTAAAAAAAAAATGAAATAAAAAAAGCCCGCGCTGTAGCACGGGCTTTTAGATAATAAGGAGAAAAAATTAATCTCTTTTTTCTCTTGGCTTTCTGTCATCACGACCTCGGTTGTCACGAGAACCGCGATTATCTCTAGAGCCTCTATTGTCTCTTTTGTCGTCTCTAGGAGCTCTTTCCTTGTAACCTTCAGGTTTTTCAAGTAATGCCTTCCTGGAAACTTTATCTTTTCTTGTTTTAGGATCAAGACCAAAGTATTTCACATCGATCACATCACCTAACTTAAGAACATCGTTCACATCGTTAGTGCGTTCCCAAGCAAGTTCAGAAATATGAAGTAATACCTCGTTACCCGGAGCATCTACATATTCTACAACTGCACCAAAATCAAGGATCTTAACCACCTTAACTTCGTAAACGCTACCTTTTTCTGGTTTGAAAGTGATAGAATCTATCTTAGCTAATACTTTGTCAATTCCTTCCTGTTGAGTTCCAAGAATTTCAACGATACCTTCTTCAGTTACCGGATCTTCATTTATCACGATCTCTGTTTTAGTTTCTTTCTGAAGTTCCTGAATAACTTTTCCTCCAGGTCCAATCAATGCACCAATGAATTCGTTAGGAATTCTTCTGGTAATGATCTTAGGAGAATGAGCTTTCACATTCTGGTTTGGAGCTGGAATGGTTTCAGTTAACTTCTCAAGAATGTGAAGTCTTCCTGCTCTAGCTTGTTTTAATGCATTCACAAGGATCTCATAAGAAAGACCTTTGATCTTGATATCCATCTGGCAGGCAGTAATACCATCTTCAGTTCCTGTAACTTTAAAGTCCATATCACCAAGGTGATCTTCGTCTCCAAGAATATCAGAAAGTACAGCGTAGTTCTCTCCATCAGAAATTAATCCCATAGCGATACCAGAAACTGGTTTTTTAAGCTGAACTCCGGCATCCATTAAAGACATGGTTCCTGCACAAACAGTAGCCATAGAAGAAGAACCATTAGATTCTAAAACTTCAGATACTACACGTACTGTATAAGGACAATCAGCTGGGATCATACCTTTTAAAGCGCGTTGTGCCAGGTTTCCGTGTCCTATCTCTCTTCTGGAAGTACCTCTAATTGGGTAAGCTTCTCCGGTAGAGAAAGGAGGGAAGTTATAATGCAGGTAGAAGGTTTCTTCTCCTTGTTGGGTTGGAAGGTCTACCTGGTTTGCTTCTCTGGAAGTACCTAAAGTAACTGTTGCCAGTGCCTGAGTTTCCCCTCTGGTAAAGATTGCTGAACCGTGAGTTGACGGTAAGTAATCTACTTCACACCAGATAGGACGAATTTCGTCTGTCTTTCTACCGTCAAGTCTAATTCCTTCCTTAAGGGTTAGATCACGAACCGCTTTCTTTTGAGCATCATTGAAGTATCCAGAGATCATTTTCCCTTTTTCTTCAAGTTCCTCTTCAGAGAACATGGCCTTTACTTCTTCTTTTAGATCAGAAAAAGCCTGGCTTCTTTCTTTTTTGCTAGTACCGCTTTTCGCGATGTCATATGCTTTCTGATAAGTAGCATCAAGGATCTTCTTTTCGATCTCCTCATCTGTTGCAGCTACTTCATACTCACGAGGTTCTTTTTTTCCGAATGCTTCAGCAAGTCTTACCTGTGCTTCACACTGAACTTTGATCGCTTCATGAGCGAATTTAATAGCCTCGGCCATTTCTTCTTCAGAACATTCGTCAAATTGTCCTTCAACCATCATTACAGAATCTGCAGATGCACCAACCATGATATCCATGTCTGCTTCAGCTAGTTTTTCTCTGCTTGGGTTAAGCACGAACTCTCCATTAATTCTGGCTACACGAGCTTCAGAAATAGGAGTTTCAAAAGGAATATCAGATAACTGTATAGCTGCAGATGCTGCTAATCCTGCTAATGCGTCTGGCATAACTTCATCGTCATGAGACATTAACTGGATCATTACCTGAGTTTCGAATTTGTAATCTTTAGGGAATAGTGGACGCAAAACACGGTCTACTAAACGCATTACTAAAATTTCTTCACTGCTTGGTCTTGCTTCTCGCTTGAAGTAACCTCCAGGGAAAAGACCTGCCGCAGCAAATTTTTCGCGGTAATCCAATGTTAATGGAAAGAAATCCATTGTAGTTGGAGTGTAAGATGACACTACCGTACAAAGTAACATGGCATTACCCATTTGAACAACAACCGACCCGTGAGCCTGCTTTGCCAATTTACCGGTTTCGAGAGAAATGGTTCTGCCATCTCCTAGATCGATAACCTCCTTAAATGTTTTTGGAATCATAATAATTTCGAATTCTTGATCTGAATAACTTCAACCAGATCATTTTGTTAAACAAAGGTCTCCGCCATCCGGACGGCCGGGTTGTGTGTTGTGTGTAGTTGTAAGCTGACCAATGAAAAACTACCCCTCTGGGCGACAATTTTTGAAAACCTGGAAATTGTTCCAGGACAATCTAATATATAAAAAAAGGGGCGCTAATGCGCCCCTGAAAATTATTTTCTTAATCCTAGTTCCTTAACGATGGCACGATACCTCATGATATCCTTCTTCATCAAGTAGTCTAGAAGACTTCTTCTTTTACCAACCAGTCTTACTAGTGAACGCTCTGAGTTAAAATCCTTACGGTTTTTCTTCAGGTGCTCAGAAAGGTGAGCAATTCTGTAAGTGAACAATGCGATCTGTCCTTCAGCTGAACCGGTATCATTCTTTCCTTTACCGTGCTTTTCGAAGATCTCTTCTTTTTTCTCTTTTGCTAAATACATTCCAATATTATTTAAATGATTTTTATGTATTGACAGTTTTTCTGTCAGGCGGCAAAGATACTATTAATTTAAAAATTACCTATCTAAACCGTATTTTTTATTCTATGATTATTAAGCTCTTACCGGTTGATTCTGAATAAGATCCAGGTAAAGGTTTACTTTATTCTTCAATTCAGACCTCTTGGTAATAAAATCTAAAAAGCCTTTTTCTTTTAAGAATTCTGAAGTTTGAAAGTCTTTTGGAAGATCCTTTCCGGTCGTGTCTTTTACCACACGTGGTCCCGCAAATCCTATCAAGGCTCCTGGCTCAGAGATATTGATATCTCCTAACATAGCAAAAGAAGCAGTAGTTCCTCCGGTGGTTGGATCTGTAGCCAAAGAAATGTAAGGTATTCTTGCATCTGCAAGCTGTGCTAATCTAACCGATGTTTTGGCAAGCTGCATTAGAGAAAGTGCAGCTTCCTGCATTCTGGCACCTCCAGATTTAGAAATGATCATGAATGGTATTCTATTCTGCAAAGCATAATCTGCAGCGCGGGAGATTTTTTCACCAACTACAGAACCCATACTTCCACCAATGAATTTAAAATCCATACATGCGATCACGAGGTCTTTACCTTTAGATTTGCCTACCGCACAACGAACCGCATCTTTTAATCCGGTTTTGTCCTGTGCAGCTTTCAGTCTATCGGTATATTTCTTAGTGTCCTCAAAGTTCAAAGGATCTTTAGAGGTCATACCTTTATCAAGTTCCTTATACTTGTTATCATCAAAAAGAATCTTGAAATATTCGTTACTACCTATTCTAACATGATAACCATCTTCCGGGCTCACATAAAAATTGCTTTCCAGCTGTTCGGCATCAACTATTTTTCCGGTAGGGGATTTATACCATAAACCCTTTGGAACATCTTTTTTCTCTTCTGTAGGTGTCTGTATTCCTTTTTGTGTTCTTTTAAACCAAGCCATTTACTTCCAATTTTTATCTTTCGATGATCAACTTTATGGCAATAAAAAACAGCCTTTCCAGAAGAAAGACTGTCGTTTTATTATAATGTATTTACGTTATTTAAATCTTCAAATGCCTTTTTTAACCTTGCTTTAAAGGTTAACTCTCCTTCGCGAACCCATTTTCTAGGATCATAATATTTTTTATTTGGAACATCATCCCCTTCAGGATTTCCAATTTGAGTAGCCAGAAAATCTTTGTTCTTGGCCATATAATCACGAACACCTTCCATATATGCATATTGAAGGTCTGTGTCAATATTCATTTTTATAACTCCGTATCCAATTGCTTCACGAATTTCTTCAACCGTAGAACCACTTCCTCCGTGAAATACGAAATCAATATGATTTTTTTCTACGTTGTATTTTTTGGTAATATATTCCTGAGAATCTTTCAGGATCGTTGGAGTTAGTTTTACGTTTCCAGGCTTATAAACACCGTGTACGTTACCAAATGCAGCTGCAATTGTAAACTGGTCGCTTACTTTGCTAAGTTCTTCATAGGCGTAAGCTACTTCTTCTGGTTGAGTATATAATTTTGAAGAATCAACATCTGTATTGTCAACTCCATCTTCTTCACCTCCGGTAATACCAAGTTCGATCTCCAGGGTCATCCCCATTTTAGACATACGCTCAAGGTATTTTTTGCAGATCTCCATGTTCTCTTCCAGTGGTTCTTCTGAAAGATCGATCATGTGTGAACTATATAATGGCTTTCCAAATTGCTCATAATGCTTTTCACTTGCATCTAATAATCCGTCGATCCACGGTAATAATTTCTTAGCACAGTGGTCTGTATGCATGATTACCGGAACTCCATATAACTTAGCCATTTCATGTACGTGCTTCGCACCGGCAACGCCACCTGCGATAGCAGCCTTTTCATTTTCATTGGAAAGTCCTTTTCCGGCATTAAACTGCGCTCCACCATTCGAAAACTGAATGATAACAGGGGAATTTAATTCTGCCGCTGTTTCTAATACAGCATTCACGCTACTTGAACCTATCACGTTCACTGCAGGAAGAGCAAATCCCTTTTCCTTGGCATAATTAAATATTTCCTGAACTTCTTTTCCTGTGGCAACGCCTGGTTTAATATTGTGACTCATAACTTTTGTTGATTAGGCTTACAAAAATAAGAAAATAAACTGGCTTAAAAAGGATAATTGATTCCTACATTAAATACGGCATTGGAGAAATTGTAGTCCCTGAACCAACGATTTCCTATAGGCTGGGCAGGATCATGGGTTTTGAAGCCAATATCGAATCTCAGAACGAAAAAGTTAAAATCATATCTTAATCCGAAGCCGCTACCTACCGCCAATTCTTTGAGGTCCTCAAGGCCTTCGAAAACAAAGGCTTCATTGGTATTCGAATCTAAAACATTCCAGATGTTCCCCACATCAACGAATAGCGCGCCTTTAAATTCATCAATAATGCCAAATCGGTATTCAGCATTAAAAGCTAGTTTTAAATTAGCTTCATTGAATTCTAAAAGACTTCCGCTACTCCCGGGACCTAGATCATATGCCTGCCAAGCCCTGTTGTCGTTTGGTCCACCAGCGAAAAAGGTTTTGGTGATTGGGATACTATTAGAATTCCCATAGGGAATAGCGATCCCTCCAAAGGCTCTGGCTGCAATAATCTGATCTTGCCCAATATCCCAGTGTTTAATGAAGTCGATCTCTGTTTTAGCATATTGAGAATAAGCTACGCCAATCACCTTATCATTACCCTGTTCGTTTTGCTCATAATTAAAGACACCGGATAAAAGAGAAAGAACATTGCCAGCAGTTTCAATTTTAAACCTGAATCGTGAGAATTCTTTATCGTATAGGCTTTCCCGGGTGTTCCAGAGATAGGTGTAATTAGTGGCAAATATGAGGTTGTTCTCCGTTAACCTCAGTTTTCTTTCATATATATCAAGAACATTAAAAAAATCCTCTTCATCGAGACCGGTATTCGGGAATTCATCTGAGATCACATAATCTATGAATTGATCTGCCTCGTCTGGTATTCCCAGAACAGGAGGATCCTCAGTAGGATCTGCAAACTCAAAATTACTGTCCTGTGCTATGTTGTTAAGTTCTTCAAATGAATTTCTATATACATTAAAATAGTTTTCGGTATTTAAGTTTCTAACATATTGAATGTTTAGAAAATCCAGACTGTTTGAGAGTCTCTTGGAAGGTTTCCAGGCGTAATTTAAGATTCCTGAAAAAGTTTGTTTATCCAGGCCAATATTCCGTTGAGTGCTAAACCCTAAACTCATATTTGTGAAGGGGGACATGTATTTCGGAATTATCTTTTCAGTATTTATAGGCAGAAAAATTCTTGGTAGACTTAATTTCATGTCTGCACCAACTTCGGTTATGTCAAAAAAGCGATTTTCATCTCGGCTCGCCGCGGCATCTGTAGAAGAAGCGATACTTCCCCTTCCGGAAAACTCGAGGTTTTCCAGCCCACCAAAAATGTTCCTTATAAGAAAAGATCCACCAAATCCAATTCCAAACTTCTGAATGTTACTTTGAGAAACATCAAAATCAAAACCTAAGGAATATTTGGGAAGAGGAGTTAGAAAAATATTGGTTACCAGGTCTGTTCTGGTAGTGTCAGCTGCATCCAGGGTGTACTGAATATCTGGATATTTAAAAACTCTTAGTGAATTCAACCGGTTATAAGTACGGGTTCTGTCGGTATCCTTGTAAATTGTTCCGGGTTTTATAAAGATAGCATCACTAATTGCTTCCGGCTTGTAGCGGCTCTTTTCGAAGCTATATAAAGTATAGCCTTCATGCTGAGCACTGTCCGCAATAGGCATATTTCTTTGCGAATATGCATAATCTGTAAAAATATTAACCTTGCTTATCTTATGAATTTTGAAAGGAACTCTGGAAATACTGTCACCTACATTATTTCTTTGATTCTTAATGATCAAGGTAGTATTAACCTTGTGGTTAGTGTTCACTGTATCAGCATCAAAACTTATATATTCCTGATCGAAATTATAAACTCCGTTATTCCGGAAAAGCTGAGATAGCCTATCCCTTTCTTCATTAAAATCTAACGTGTTATACTGTATGCCCGATTTTATTTCACTTTCAGATTTATTCAATTCATAAAGAGAATCTAAAGCTTTGGATGAGATCTCTGTTTTTATAGAATCTACTATATATGGTTCGTGTGGGGTAACGTAGTATTCAACTTTCGCACGTTTTTCTTTATCTTCAAGCGGAATAATTTTATAGTCGGTTTCAACATTAAACCATCCATTATTCCAATACCATGACTGTAATCTGTTTTCAGACTTTTTTGTTTCCTCTGAACTAACCAAGACAGGGGCTTCACCAGTTCGCTTAATCCATTGATTGAATTCTACCCTTGAATTCAAATATTTTTCAAACTGCTTTTTAGAAAGAATATCGATTAGCTTATTTTTCTTTTTTTCGTCTTGCAGATATTTTACGCTTAGAATGCTATCTATGTTGGGGCGGGCGAGATTATAAACATGCAGGCGCAATGGAAAACCCAGGATCCTGGTATTGGGTTCCTGGTACAGGCGGCTATAAATCCTGGGATCCTTCACTTTTTCTCCATTGCTGAAAATCTCATTTTTCACCAATAGATTTTGATCTGGTTCGAGTCTTTTTACGGCGTTACAGCTAATTATTAAGACAAGGGTTAAAAAAAATAATAATATTTTTGCGAAAAGCCGTTTCAAACAGTAGCGTTTATAGGCTCAAAAATACATTTTTTTAATGCTTAGCAAAAGCCAGATCAAGTTAATAAAAAGTCTTTCTCAAAAAAAGTTCAGAAATACTCACGGACTCTTTGTGGTCGAAGGGATCAAAGGGGTTAGGGAGTTCTTAAATTCTGATTTTGAATTGTTTTCAATTTATTCTACCGGTGAGAGATTCAAAGTACAGAAAGATCTTTTAAACCTGATCGATGAACGGGAACTTAAAAAGATAAGTTCTTTAAAAACCCCTCAAAAAGCTCTTGCGGTATTTAAAATTCCAGAGAGTAAAGAAATAGAACTTGGGGGTATAATAGTTGCTTTGGACGGTGTACGCGATCCCGGAAATCTGGGTACTATCATCAGGTTATGTGACTGGTTCGGGATAGAAACTTTAATTTGTTCAAAGGATACCGCAGACTGTTATAATCCTAAAGTAGTCCAGGCGAGCATGGGATCCCTTACTCGAGTCAATATTAAATATTTAGATCTTAAGGAGTTTCTGGTAGGACAAACTGAGATTCCGGTATTGGGAACTAGGCTAGAGGGTGAGAATGTTTATAACTCAATTTTACCAAATCCAGCCATTGTTGTTCTGGGGAATGAGGCAAATGGGATTTCAGAAGAAATAGGTTCACTTCTGGATGGAAAAATTACCATTCCGCAATTTGGAAAAGTTCAGGAAACTGAAAGCTTAAATGTAGCCACGGCAACAGCTATTATTTTAAGTGAATTCCGAAGAAATTCCACTACTGAAAAGTGAAATTGATGAAAATAGCTCTGGAAGACATTTTTTCTACATTTCCAGTGTAAAGACTATTTGGGTCTGCATCTCTAACTAATTCATCATTGATCGCGAAAACTCCCCTTATCGATGGAGAAAGCTTGAAGTAGTATAGATAGAGATCAAGACCAAAACCAATTTCGTAATAATAAGAATTCGTGGTCATTCTGAATTGGCCTGCACTGTTATCGTCTGGATTATTCTCATTACTACTTAAATTTATAGATGTAGAAACTCCACCGACTACAAATGGTCTGAAGTTATTTAGTCTATTGGCATTAAATTTTACCAGAAGTGGAATATGGACGTAGGTGGAACTGATTTCTCTATAGGTATTTGCGTCAGCTCTTAGAGCCTGGAATCCTCTGGTGTTAAAGTTTACACCTGGTTCAAGGCGAAGGTCGAAATTATTATTTAATCTTAAGTTTCCTACCAATCCAACATTGAAACCGGTACGTGTCTCCACTGCGAAGTCTTGCCCAGTCAAGGGACTTGGATTGTAATTTTTATAGTCGAAATTAAAATCATAACTGTTTAGTCCGAGAAAATATCCCCAGGACCAACGCTGCTGATCAAAATTCTGTTGATTTAAAACCCTCTCTCCTGAAAAAATTTGAGCCTGGGCTGTATTTATACATAGAGAAAAAAGGGCAAATACAAGAAGTTTCTTCATATTACTACTTTGAGGCAGTATATATCGTTGATACGCCAAATGTTTGTGGTAAATCTACTACATCTATAAACCCGATTTTGTCTAAAATATTGTTGAAGGTTTTTCCATAAGGGAAATTAGCTGCGCTCTCACTTAAATAAGAATAAGCATCCTTGTCCTTTGAAAATATTTTTCCAACTGCGGGTAAAATTAAATTTGAGTATAAACGGTAGCCTTGCTTGTAGGGAAATTTTGTAGGTACCGAAGTTTCCAATACTACGAAAATACCTCCGGGTTTCAAAACCCGATATATTTCTGCAAGACCTTTTTCAAGATTTTCAAAATTTCTTACTCCAAATGCGACAGTGATCGCATCAAATGAATTTGCTTCAAAAGGAAGATTTTCAGAGTCTCCCTGTACCATTTCGATGCGAGTATCTAGGTTCTTCTTTGCGATTTTTTTTCTACCAACATTCAGCATTCCTTCTGAAAGATCAAGGCCAACAATGCGGGTTGCACTTGTATTTACCATTTGGATCGCCAGATCGCCGGTCCCGGTAGCAATGTCAAGAATACTTTTCGGATTAGTTGCCTCAACTGCAGCAACCACTTTTTTTCTCCATTTTACATCAGTACCCAAAGAGATCACACGGTTCAAGCCGTCGTAATTGCCTGAAATATTATCAAACATTTGCTCAACTTGTTCCTTTTTAGTGAGTTTGGAATCCTTATAAGGGTTTACCTTCTTACTCATAGTGAAAATTTGGGTCAAAGATAACCGATATGCTTAAAAATCATTGACATTCAATAAATATTTATCTTTGTGGCAGTGATTTTTCGTTTCTGTAAAATAACTTAACTTTGCTCTCTCAATTTGAAGCTTATATATGAAAATAATTATCGCCGGTGCAGGTGAAGTAGGATTTCATTTAGCTAAATTACTTTCCTTCGAATCTCAGGATATCACGCTAATTGACCCCAATAGAGATAATCTTGCATATGCAGATACTCACTTGGACATAAGAACTATTAAGGGTGATGCAAGTTCTATAAAAATTCTTAAAGAAGCTCAGGTAAAATATACCGATATGGTTATTAGTGTAACCTCAAGCGAGGCTACAAATATTACCGTTTGTGTTTTAGCTAAGCAATTGGGGGCCAAAAGGACCATTGCCAGGATTTCCAATACAGAATTTCTTGAGAATCAGGGAGAACTTGGCTTTACTCGTTTCGGTATAGATGAGCTGATCTCACCTGAGGCTTTGGCGTCCAGGGAGATCGAATTGTTGCTAAATCAGTCAGCGTTCAACGATAGTTATGAATTCGAAGAAGGAGCTCTTACAATGATAGGAGTTAGTCTTTCCAGAACGGCGACTTTTGTTGGCAAAACAGTTAAGGAAGCGGCGAAAATATTCCCGGAGCTCAATTTTGTTCCAATTGCAATTCAGCGTTTTGGAACCCAATATACTTTGATTCCGAGAGGAGATACTCAATTTAAAGATGGAGACCAGGTTTATTTTGTGACCTTGAAAAATGGTGTAGAGGAACTATATAAGCTTACCGGAAAGATCAAACAGGATATCAAGAATGTAATGATCCTGGGCGGAAGTAAGATTGGAAGAAAAACGGCGCAGGACCTTTGTAGAAATAACTTTAATGTAAAGCTAGTCGAAAAAGATCGTGAAAAGGCTTATGAGTTAGCCGATGAATTGCCCGAAACCCTTATCATAAATGGAGATGGACGCAATGTTGAACTGCTCGAGGAAGAAAATATCCACGATATGGATGCTTTCATTGCGGTGACAGGAAACTCGGAAACAAATATCATGTCCTGTCTGGTTGCTAAATCTAAAAGCGTAAAGAAGACTATTTCCCTGGTGGAAAATATGGATTATTTTCAGTTAAGCCATTCCATAGGAATTGATACACTTATCAACAAAAAATTACTTGCCGCTAATAATATTTTCCGGTATGTGAGAAAAGGCGAGGTTGTAGCAATGACCAAGCTGAATAATATGAATGCCGAATTACTAGAATTTATTGTAAAACCCAAATCACAGGTAAGCAATAAAAAGATCAAAGACCTCGATTTTCCAAGATCAGCGATCATTGGTGGGATTATAAGAAATGGCAAAGGTTTAATCGCTCTCGGGGATTTTCTCATTAAGCCGGGAGACAGGATAGTTGTTTGTTGTTTGCCTCGATCTATCAATAAAGTAGAAAAACTTTTCTTGTAATGCCCAAACTGAATTATCAAATAATTCTACATGTAATGGGCTTGCTGTTGCTTTGCAACGGAGGCTTTATGTTACTTGCAACCTTGGTAAGCTGGTTTTATCAGGATGGTGTAACCCTAGAAATATCAACTGCGGCACTAATTACCTTATTTATTGGTACCCTTTTCATGTTCACAACTAGGGGACATAGTAAAGAAGTAAAAGTACGGGAAGGTTATATCATTGTGACTTTTGGATGGATATTTATGGCCTTGAGTGGGTCCCTGCCTTATGTGATAAGTGAGTCTATTCCCGGTTTTACAAATGCTTTTTTTGAAACCATGTCTGGGTATACCACGACTGGTGCTTCCATTTTAAATGATATTGAATCAATTCCAAAAGGGATTTTATTCTGGAGGAGCCTTACCCACTGGATAGGGGGAATGGGGATTATCGTACTTGCCATAGCCATTCTGCCATTATTGGGAATTGGGGGGATGCAGTTGTTTTCGGCGGAATCACCAGGGCCGAGTGCAGACAAGTTGAAGCCCAGAATCAGGGATACAGCCAAGAGGCTTTGGCTTATTTATGTATCATATACTCTTGCCGAAACAATTTTGCTTTGGGTAGCCGGAATGACTTTTTTTGATGCTATAAATCATGCTTTCAGTACCTTGTCAACTGGCGGATTTTCGACTAAAAATGCCAGTCTGGCCTACTGGAATGATAATCCCATAATCCAATATATCGTCATCATCTTTATGTTATTGGCGGGAAGTAACTTCGTATTAAGTTATTTCGCCTTTAAAGGTAAGATCAGTAAGATTCTTCATGATGATGAATTCAAATGGTATATCATTTTTATCGCTGGATTCACGGCGATCTCCTCCCTAATAGTTTATTTGCAGGCAGATGTAAGTATCTCTTCCATAGACCATCCTATGGTTTGGGGAGAAGGAGAGAGCGCTTTCAGGCATTCCTTATTCCAGGTGCTAACCGTGATAACGACTACAGGATTCGTTTCTGCTGACTATACGATGTGGACTCCATTCCTAACCATTTTGTATTTTGGACTCTTTTTCCTTGGTGGTTCTGCAGGCTCAACTGCGGGTGGTGTTAAGGTAATGCGTCATATTATTATGATCAAGAATGGTATTATAGAATTTAAAAGAACCCTTCATCCAAATGCGATCCTACCGGTTAGATTCAATGGAAAATCTATTAGTAAAGAGATCGTTTTTAATATTCTAGGCTTCTTCATACTATACATGCTTTCTTTTATAATTGGAGCCGTGGTATTAGCGTCTCTTGGACTTGATTTTGAAACTGCCATTGGTGGCGCTGCTTCATCTTTAGGGAATATAGGTCCTGCTTTTGGTGGCTTGAGCCCGGTAAATAACTTTGATATGCTTCCAGATTTCGGGAAATGGTGGACAACATTCTTAATGCTAATAGGGAGACTTGAACTATTTACGGTATTAATAATATTAACTCCTTTCTTCTGGAGAAACAGATAAATAAAAAAACCGGCGATGAGCCGGTTTTTTTATTTCAATCTTTTTGAAAATATAACTTAGGATAGAGCTTTCTTAATTCTCTTCATCGCTTCTGTGATCTGGTCTTCGCTAGCAGCGTAAGAAATTCTTATACATTCTGGGTTTCCGAATGCATCTCCTGTAACGGTAGCCACATTTGCTTCTTCCAATAAGAATAAACTAAAATCTGTTGCATTCAGTATTTTATGCCCTTTGATAGTTTTTCCGAAGAAGGAAGAAACATTAGGGAACACATAGAATGCACCTTCAGGCTCTGTAGTCACAAAACCATCTATTTCATTCATAAGATCAATGATCAACTTTCTTCTATTCTTGAAGGTGTCGATCATATGACTGATCTTACTAACTGGTGCTTCCAGGGCAGTTATAACCGCTCTCTGGGCTATACAATTAGCACCACTGGTAATTTGTCCCTGCATTTTATTACAGGCCCTGGCGATATAAGTAGGAGCGCCAATATATCCAATTCTCCAACCGGTCATGGCAAAAGCTTTAGAGACGCCATTTACAGTTACGGTACGATCATACATGTCTTCAAATTCGGCCATGGAGGCATGATCACCTACAAAATTTATATGTTCGTATATCTCGTCACTTACAATAATAATATCAGGATATTTTTTTAGAACATCTGCTAGTGCCCTAAGCTCCTTTTTGCTGTAGACCATTCCGCTAGGGTTACACGGAGAGCTGTACCAGATCATTTTGGTCTTAGGAGTAATTGCAGCTTCCAGTTGTTCTGGTGTGATCTTGAAATCTGTTTCTACAGAGGTAGGGACTTCTACAGGAACACCTTCAGCTAGCTTTACAATTTCAGCATAACTAACCCAGTAAGGGCAGGGTAGAAGTACTTCATCTCCCGGATTAAGTATAACCATAGCAACGTTGGCCAAAGATTGCTTGGCACCGGTAGAAACCACTATCTGAGATCTATCATAGGTAAGATTGTTGTCTCTTTTGAATTTGTTGATGATAGCATCCTTCAATTCTACGTAGCCGTCTACAGGAGTGTAAGAATTATAATTTTCATTGATCGCCGTAATCGCTGCTTCCTTAATGAAGTCTGGAGTATTAAAATCGGGCTCTCCCAAACTAAGGCCAATAATGTCTTTTCCTTCAGCCTTTAATTCACGCGCCTTCGCTGCCATAGCGAGCGTTTGAGAAGTTGCCATTGAGTTAATGCGATTCGATAATTTTTCCTGCATAATATGATTTTTTTAATGTCTTAGGCTACTGATTTTTTTCGCGTGTCCTTAAATTTCAAAGGAGACAGCTTCAAAGTTAAAATTTTATAATTTGTGCTGTTCAGAATTGGTGGAAAATTAGCAATAAAAAATAACTACTTTTGCACAAAATATTAGGCTTTGGAATTAATTAGAAAATACTTTCCCGATTTATCTGATGATCAAATTTCGAAATTTGAGAAACTGGAGGAACTTTATAAAGATTGGAACCTGAAAATTAATGTAGTCTCTAGAAAAGATATCGATGAGATTTATTTGAGACACGTCCTTCATTCCCTGGGGATTGCTAAGGTTCAGGAATTCAAACCAGGTTCGAAGATTTTGGATGTTGGTACCGGTGGAGGTTTTCCTGGTATTCCGTTGGCTATTTTGTTTCCTGAAACTACTTTTCATCTGGTAGATTCTATTGGAAAAAAGATTAAGGTGGTTGAAGAAGTAAGCGAAGGTTTAGGATTGGAAAATATAAAAACCTTTAATCAGAGAGTCGAAGAACTATCAGGGAACTATGATTTTATTGTTAGCAGAGCAGTAGCGATAATGCCAACATTCGTAAGATGGGTAAAGGGTAAGATAGCGAAGGATAGCCAGCATGACAGAAGGAATGGAATTCTGTATTTAAAAGGAGGAGACCTATCTGAAGAACTCAAAGATTACCGGACTGCGGAAATCTTTGAGCTTTCTAATTTCTTTGAAGAAGATTTTTTCGATACCAAGAAGGTGGTTTACCTTCCAATGAAATACAAAGGTTGATCTATTTTGTAATAATCACCTTTTTTGAATAGATTCTCTCGTCAGAATATACTTTAAATATGTATACAGCAGAACTTAGGTTCTGGTCTATGCTTAATAAAACTAGTTGTTCGGTAGGTATTTCCCCATAGGTTTTGATCTTTTGACCTGACAGGCTGTAAAGTTCTACAAAATCTACCTGCATCAGTTCTGGGTTAAGTAGCGAAATTTCATCTGTTTTTTTCAGGTATTGCAAGTCAAGTAAAGAATCCTCCAGATCAATTCCAGGTGTTTCTTTTTCTGGTTCTTCAGCGTGGGGTTTTCTGAAAACTATTTCATAAAGATCATCAAAATATCCGGATTCTTCAGCATTTGTAGTAAAATCCTCTTTGGATAAATTGTAGTATTCTTCAGTAGAAAGATCTTTCAGATAAATATTGAAACCTGGATAGATGTTTTCTAGTTCATCTATTTTTATGGTGTACTCTCCGGGCTCTGCTATTTTGATCCCTAATTTTAAAACCTGATCGAGATTGAAATCTGGAACTGCTTGTATCACAAATTCGGTTTCATCAACGATCCAGTACATATCTTCTACATTATTCTCAATAAGTGGAGCGTCATATCCAAGATCAAATCCATCTGTCGTGTTGGCATCTGCAGTAGCCAGTATTTGCCTGTGATAACCTTTAGGGGATTCAAACTTGAGTCTTATCTTATATCTGCTGTCTTTTTTATAAGTATTTTGCTCCTGTTCTTTTTTCGATTTTAAATCTTCCTGCGCATGGAAATGTGAATCTGAAGTTGACTCTAGAACAAATGCTCTGTGCTTGTTTTTAAAAGTTATAGAGCTCGGATTGGAAACTCCAATAGTACTAATAAAGAAAGCCTGTCCTACAGGGATATATTTTCCAGGTGGATATTGATCACTTTTATCTCCATTGGAGTTGATTCGTGAATCTACTGAAGAGGCTGAAGCAACTCCTCCTGATAAATTGTATACCGCATAGCCTCCTATGTATTCTGAAAGAAAATGAGTGTTTTCTTCACCAAAATGATCCCAATAGTATATACTGCCATTGAAATCATTCAGGTTATCCTGAATTAGCAGATGACTGTCTATTGCAGAAGGATAAGGATTACCTATCAACAGATTCTGTCCAGCTCCCACATTTACTGTAATGTTTCCATTGTTCGGTTTGCCTCTAAAAGTGTAATTTTGGCGATAATATAATGGCAAATAGCCTTGCGTTCCCTTCATGGAATATCCTATACCCGGTGGAAGTAAATCAGTTTCTCCAAATTGATGCCATTCAGAATAATCATCGGCAGTACCATTAAAACCATCTTCAGGTGTACCGAAGGTATATAGCCAATAGGTACTAATTCTTTTAGCGCCGGAATAAAAACCATCGGCCCAACGAAAAAAGTAATTAAAAATAATTTCTTTAGGGGTCGTTGGATCTGTCCCGTCCAATAGGACTTCTTTAATTTTGAAACCAGAATTATTTGAAGTTCCCTTAAGAGATACAGGAGAGGTCCAGTAATTATAATTAAAACTATTGGCAGTTCCTTGTTGATCGCGATCTAGGTATCCTGAACTGGATTCCTCTAGAGTGCTGTTTTCAGGTTGTACCAACTGAGATTCCCCATTCAGGTCGATTACGCCATTCAATTTCAAGTAATGACTAATGAATAGTGAATTTCCCGTTTCATTGTTCACCGATCCCTGCATATCTAATTTACTCGCTGAATTTGACTCTGAAAGCAAACCTAAGAGAGTGATATCCTTATAATCTGATTTTAAGGTGTGAGAGGTTACTGCGATATTCCAGTTTATTTTTTCATCATTAATTCCGACTGAATTTGGAGCATCCCAAACCTGTGGTCTTTTCCAACTTGTCTTATCAAACCATAATCCATTCTTCGCTGATATGTATGGTAACGGGGCCGTAGTTTCCTGGGTAGTGGTAATATTTATCATTCTACCATTTACCTTGTTTGTCGCTCTGTCTGCGGTATAACCTCCGGTAATTTCTCCAGGTTGTAATCTGTAATATCCCTTAAGATCTGTCCAGGTAATACCTGTAGCATCTATTGGAATAATTTCTCCTCGCACTTTTCCAGCATTCTCAGTAATCCTCTGATTCATTAGAAGTCTTATTTGTTCCTTTTCAAGGGATTTACCCCATAAACGGACTTCTTCCATCCAGCCGTGAAATAGATTTTTAGGATTATTTGGAGAACTGGAATCGTAAACTGCACCTAATAAAAACGGAGCAGTAGTTAATTGAGGGCTGCTTGCACCAGATTTTGTTCCAAGTAAGATTCCATCAACATAAAGATTGGCTGTGGTGCCATCAAATGAAATAGCGACATGATACCATCTGTTGGTGCTCACATTTTTGTCTGTGAAAGAAGTTGCTCCAATACCATTAATTTTAGGAACTCCATTTTCAAGGATCAATTCATATCCAGTACCAGGATTTGAATAATCTCTTTTGGATAAAATGGTTCTTATGCCATCAGTAGATTTTGGTTTTATCCAGGCTTCGAAAGTAAAAGAACCGCTATCGAAACCATAATTGTCTGCAAAATTCACGTGGTCATCCACTCCGTCAAAATCAAGAGTGCTACAGCTGGTAAAGCTTACTTTAACATCGTCAGATTTTCCACAATCCACACTCCACCTTAGGGTGTATGTACCTTGACCGCCAGTGAATGTAGTTTTTGGATCGGTGTCATCGGCAAAACTTCCACCGGAAGGTCCATTTACTATGGCCCATTGTCCAGATATTGCATCTCCGTTTTCATCCAGGTTTTCTGATGCATTTAAAGGGGTTGAACTAAAACCACAGCCGAGAACTTGATCTGGACCGGCATTGGCTATTAATTCTTCTGGCTGTTCTATTGTAAAGCTGGTTGCTATTTCACATCCATTAGCATCAATAATCCTGACTTCGTATGTTCCAGCTGCTAAATTAGTCGCAGTTTGACCAGTTTGACCGTCCTCCCATACATAGATATAGTCTGGAGTACCACCGGTAGCTTCAACAGTTGCACTACCATCAGAACCTCCAAAGCAAGTCACATCTGATTGTGAAGAAGACAAAACTTCTAAGGGATTGCTTGGTTCTGTTATTTCCACCTCTTTAGTAGTGTAGACTTCACCAGTATCTGAATCTGTTACTTTCACCCTGTATTTTCCTGCAGATACTTCGGTAAAAACACCATCTAAAGCAGTTGCCTCTACACTATTTCCTGAAGAATCGATTAGGTCAAAAGAATAATTTCCAGAACCACCTGATGCTCTATAAGTCACCGTCCCGTTGGAAGCTCCGTTACAAAGTAGTTCGTTAGCAAATGCCACAGCAAATAGAGGAGAGCTAACTGTCGCCTCATTGTTCGTAGAAAAACATTTTGGGTTATTTCCGTTCCCTTGTGTTGTACCACAAGCTCTATTATCATTATTCTGAAAAGTTAAATAAATACCTTCAACTTTTACGATATCGCCACAGTCATAATCTATAGAAAAAGTTTGAGCTACCTTAGGTATGTCCTGTTTGTTGAAGAAACAATCAGTCACTTTATAATTATTGATTTCCCCAGTTTCAATATCTTCTACAGAATATATTAACTCTATCTGTAGCGAATATCTAGTAGCTTCAGTAGGAAAATTGATATATATAAACTTTTCATCGACCGTATCACAATTAGCTGAAGTGATCTCATTTTTGGAGCTATCACCAATGAAATAGTTATCTAATCCTAAATCATTAGAACCACAATCATCGGCAAAACAGCCGCCAACATATTGGATAATTCGCTGTTCAAATTCTCTTCCTTCAGAATCTGTTACGGTTAAAATGATCAATTTATCTCCAATATTGTCATAAGTGACATCTGTTGGTCCTACACCAGAACCAGTGGCTGGATTAGCCCTTTCCCCAAAATCCCATGAATAGGTATATGGAGCGGTACCTCCAATAGCAGTTCCATTTTCTACTGAAAAAGTTGAAGTTCTTATTAAATCACCTTCCTTGCAGAGAGAAATAGGTACAATATTCGCGGAAAGTGCATCGACAATTACTACCTGTTCTGTTGCGGTACACCCATTGGAATCTGTAACTGTAACAGTATAAGTTCCTGCTGGAAGGTCCCTGGCTGTTTGACCAGTTTTGTTAATGCTGGTAGGGCCTCCTGTCCAGGCAAAAGAATAACTTGGAGTTCCACCGGAAACCTGAGCGGTAGCGGTACCGGTTGCAGAGCCGAAGGAGGTAGTTTCTGTTGTTAAGAAACCAGTTATCTTTAATTCAGTTGGTTGAGAAACGGTTACTGTTCTTTCTTTAGAACATCCGTTTTCATCAGTTATTATTACCAAATGATTGCCGGGAGCAAGACCGGTAGCGGTTTGTGTGGTTTGACCATTATCCCAAAGATAAGTATATGCTCCAGTTCCTCCCTCTGCAGTTATAGTGGCAGTTCCATTATTCTCACCAAAGCAACCCGAAGTAGTTTGAACATTTGTAATTTCAATGAAGGTATCCGGCTCTTCCACGGTAACAGAAACAGGATCAGATTCGCATCCATTGGAATCGGTTACGGTAACCGTATAGGTTCCAGCCGGCAGGTCGGTTTTTTTAGCGCCAGTACCCAGCGACCCCCAGTCATAAGTAAGTGGAGCGATACCTCCGGTAGCGGTAGCTTCAACTTCTCCTGTAGCAAAACCATTACATAGAACATCAACTTTTGTTGTATTAACAATTACCGGATCAATGGTAATTTCTTGAGAGGCTATAGAAGAGTTCCCTGCACCATCAGTGAATGTCCAGGTTATGGAGTAGGTTCCTGCCGTAGAGTAGGTAGTTGGATCTGAAGTAGTTCCTGTAATTTGACCAGAGCAATTATCGATCGCAACCGGGGCTTCAACCGTATATTCACAACCCCATGTTATATCTTCAATAACCGGAGGTGCCGGAGCCTCATTATCTTGGACAGTTACTGTTTGAATAACCTCATCTGCCGCGTTACCGTTAGCATCTGTAACTGACCACGATATTGTGGTAACACCAACCGGATATGGTTCATCCAGGCCAAGACCATCATCTCTTGTTCCAATTGGAGAGCCTACATTACAATTATCTGTTGCTGTTGCCGGGGCTATACTTAAACCTGCCTCACAAATTCCAGTGTCGTTGGTCGTGTTAATATTATCGCCTGCGGTTAAAACTGGAATTAAATTATCCTCCACAGTAACCGTAGCACTTGCAGTTGCTGAATTTCCATTCCCATCTGTTACGGTTAACTGTACGGTATTAGCTCCCACATCGGAACAGTCAAAACTTGTCTTGTCTGTATCGTAGGTTAGTCCGTTACAGGCATCTGAAGAGCCATTATTTACAGCATTCTCAGCAATTGTTACATTTCCGGTGGCATCTAACTGAACCGTTATATTTTTTGTAATTACTTCTGGAGCAACCTTATCCTCTACAGTAACCGTAGCACTTGCAGTTGCTGAATTTCCATTCCCATCTGTTACGGTCAACTGCACGGTATTAGCTCCCACATTGGAACAGTCAAAACTTGTGATGTCTGTATCGAAAGTAAGTCCGTCGCAGGCATCTGAAGAACCATCGTTCACAGCATCTTCAGCAATGCTTGCATTACCGGTTGCATCTAACTGAACCGTTATATTTCTTGTGATTACTTCAGGTGCAAACTTATCTTCAACTGTAACCGTGGCACTTACAGTTGCTGAATTTCCATTCCCATCTGTTACGGTTAACTGTACGGTATTAGCTCCCACATCGGAACAGTCAAAACTTGTCTTGTCTGTATCGTAGGTTAGTCCGTTACAGGCATCTGAAGAGCCATTATTTACAGCATCCTCAGCAATTGTTACATTTCCGGTGGCATCTAACTGAACCGTTATATTTTTTGTAATTACTTCTGGAGCAACCTTATCCTCTACAGTAACCGTAGCACTTGCAGTTGTTGAATTTCCATTCCCATCTGTAACGGTTAATTGCACGGAATTGGCTCCTACGTCAGAACAATCAAAACTTGTGATGTCTGTATCGTAGGTTAAACCATTACAGGCATCTGAAGAGCCGTTATTTACAGCATCCTCAGCAATTGTTGCATTTCCGGAGGCGTCTAACTGAACCGTTATATTTTTTGTAATTACTTCTGGAGCAACCTTATCCTCTACAGTTACCGTGGCACTTGCAGTTGCTGAGTTTCCATTCCCATCTGTTACGGTTAATTGCACGGAATTGGCTCCTACGTCAGAACAATCAAAACTTGTGATGTCTGTATCGTAGGTAAGTCCGCCGCAGGCGTCTGATGATCCATTGTTTACAGCGTCTTCAGCGATTGTTGCATTACCTGTGGCATCTAACTGAACTGTAATATTTTTTGTTACGACCTGTGGATCAATATTATCTACAAAATTAAGGATAATGGTTTTATTGGAGGAGTTAGAATTAGCATCGGTTACAGTTACTGTATAATCACCTTCGCCTAAATTATTCAGGTCCTGGCTTGTTGAACTATTTACTCCCGGTCCACTCCAGGAATAGGAGTATGGGGTGGTCCCTCCAGATACGCTAATATCTATCGAGCCATCAGAATTATTAGAGCAACTTGGAAAAACTGTATTTGCGGTAATAGAAATTTCCTGCGCAAATAAATTCCCACTTGTCCAAGAGGAAAGTGTAAGAAAAACGAGCGCAAAGGTCAGTACATATTGGATTCGGGGTCCAAAAGTAGTTTTATACATAGGCTACCGATCTAGATTTTCATCGGTAAAAATACATATAAATTGGATAAACGGCATATTTTTGTTAAAAAAATATTATAATAAGCCGCTTTGAATCAATTAAATAGATCCTTTCTTATGAACTATTTACTAAATGATTATTTATTCTATAATGATCTTTTTGTTGCAAATACCATTTTCACAGTATACTTTCACTATATAAACTCCAGATCTAACGGGCCTCATACCTAAACGGATCTCTTTTTCAGTAGGCAATTCATCGAATTGTTGGATCAATTTTCCACCCAGATCAAATATCATGACTTTATCTACTTCTAGAAGATCGAAATTACTAATCTTAACCTGTTTGTCGAAACGGCTATAACTTATACCCACGATACCGTCTAAAATTGGAAGATCGGGATTTATAATATCGTCTGGATCCAAGGCCTTCTCTTTAAAGAAAATAAGTTCGAAACGGTCTGTGATCTCTCCGGCATCTTCAATTTTTCCAATATAATCTTCTTTTAGGATGTCATGGATAGTATCTATCGTTTTATCTTTCAAATAAAGTTCTTTTCCTTCAGGCCAGTTTTCGGTAGCATCGATCTTTATTTTAAATTCACCACCTTCCTTGGTTTTTATAGCCAAAGGTAATATCTGTTCTTTCTCAAAATCTGGAACTCCTTGTATTACAAAACCATGTCCCCCCAACCACCAGTACATATCCTCGATATTATTTTCAATGAGTGGCGCGTCGTAACCAATATCAAAACCATTTGAAGTTTTTTCATCCTTGGTTACTAGAATTTGACGATGAAAACCTTTAGGTGATTCAAATTTCACTCTAATCTTCGTTCTATTGTCTTCATTAGTTTTATTTCGCTGGCCTTTGATATTTTGACCTTCTTGGTTTTTGAAAGTTGTGTTTCCTCCTGAAATAGTTTCGAAAACTCTTTGAGTATTCTTGAAAATTATATTGCCTGAGAAATTATACGTTTGACCAAATACGGTCAATGAAGTACTGTTTAGAAAAAATCCTTGAGCTACAGGAATATACCTCTGAGGTTTTCCATTAGGACTATCTTGCTGGTTATCATTTATTCTAGAATCAATTGAAGAAGCAGCTTCAATATTCCCAGCCAAGCTGTAAACAGCATATCCTCCAATATACTCTTCTAAAATGTGAGTATAACCATCAAAATGATCCCAGTAATAAAGTGTTCCGTTAAATACGTTTTCGTTTTTTGCATTTGTTCCATCGTTTCCTGGTAGATCATTAAGATTATCTTTTAGGAACTCATGAGCATCGATAGCAGATGGATATGGATTTCCTACTAGATAGTTCTGATTATTTCCTAATTTTAAAGAATCATATGGAATATTACCATTATTAGGTTTACCTCTAAAAGTGTACTTTTGTTTGTCATTAAGGCCCGCCGATCCCGTTGTTCCTTTCATAGAGTAGCCTGCTCCAACAATTTCTAAATAATCAGATCCCAGATGTAACCATTTACCATAGACATCTGCATCTCCACCTCTAAAATCCCAAATCCATTCATTACTTATGATCATAGGATTTGATTTTGGACCATCTGCAGAAAAATAACCATCTAAAAATTTAATGTCATCTGGATCATTTTCTTTATCCCCATTAAGTAGAACTGTATCTAAAGAAAAACCGGAATTATTAGCAGTCCCCTGGTTACTAACAGGGCTGGTCCAGTAGTTATAGTTAAATGAACTCATTCTTCCTTCCTGATTAGCTTCTAGCCATCCGGAACTTTTATTGTCTAAAATACTTCCGTGATCCTGTAATAATTGCGATTCACCTTCCAAATCCATATTCCCGTCAAGTAACAGGTAGTGTGAGATTCTAATGAAATGATCATTTGGAATTGATTCTACGCTCAATTCTTTTCCTGGAGTTTCTGAAAGTAGCCCCAGCATTGTAATATTCTTATTTCCCGAGAAAATATTATGATTTATACGTGCGATATTCCATTCAATTGGAGTGTTTTTAATACCATTGCTATTAGGTGTATCCCAGACGTTAGGTCTCGCCCAGGTGTTATCTGTTTCCCAAGTTTGATTATCCCTAAATGAGAAATAAGGAGTAGGCGAGGTGTTCTGTTGGTGGGTGGTCATATTATGTAACCTCGCATTTACTCCGGTTAAAGCAAGGTTTGGTGAGAACCCAGCCACAGGCTTATAGGTATCTGGTATAATACCTAAATCTGGATCTGGCTCTGCCGATATCAATCTGTAATAAGAAATTAAGTCATCCCAATTCACGTTATAAAACGGTTCGGTTTTTGAGCCATCAAAATGGAGGTTTTGATTTTCACCGTTAATATTTTGAGTTAAATAGCTTCCATTAATTGAAAGATTCGGAACAACTTCTCCTTGGACAATTTCACCTTCTCCTTTGCTAGATAGATCTAATCTTTGATTCATCATGAATCTGATTTCCTTTATATCCAAAAGAGTTTTCCAGATACGTACTTCTTCGATCCATCCAGAGAAAAACTCATCCATTTTCTTTTCAGAAGTATTCCATTTGGCTCCAATGTAGGTCTTGTTACCAGTACCCGTTCCCCCAGTAATTGTTACGCCAGAATCTATTCCGTCTATATATAATTTGCTTCCAATTAAAGATATGTGATACCAGCGTGAATTAGGAGTTACAGCAGCTGGCAGGTCAGACATTTGAATTTCTATACCAGGACCCGAGATGATGGTACCAGTTGAAGCTTCAGGATATATCCACATTTCGAAGGTTCTGGCATCTGCAAATATGTCTTCAATGGATACGTAATCATCTACCCCGTCAAAATCGAGCGTGGTACATTCTGGTATTTGAACTTCTACTATATTGGATTCTGGAGGACAACCTAAATTCTCTACAAGTTGGCCTCTCAAAGTTTCATCCTTATAATTGTCCGGATAAACTGCAGTTGGGATTAATTCATAGGAAAAAGAAAAGTCCCCAAGTCCCTCTGCTTCCAGAATTGCATTTGGATTATTGATAGGATCTGGAGTGGTAGTCCCATCAGGATTTATCAAGGTATATTCTCCTTCTCCTGTTATTACCCAAACTCCTTTATATCCATCTACGGTAGTTGGCGGATCTTCATTTTCAGACAAAGGAATCAATTCTGATGTAACATCTCCCTGGAAATCTCCGGTTACCGTTGCACTAAGTTGTACACGAGTATTTCCACATTCTCCAGCTTCCGCAGTTACGGTAGAAGTATATTTGTCAAATACAAAAACCTGAATGGTTTCAAAATTGTTGATGCTTTCACAAGGATCACCATTACTGTCAAGAATTAAGGCTGTTCTTACCTCAAAGTCATTCCAACCCAAAGTAGGCCAGTCATTGCCGTTTTGTGGATAACTAACAGTGGTTTGATTTACCTCTCCTATTTGTTCCAGGTCTGGATCATTAGGATCAAAAGAACCAGTTTCAGGGCTATGGTCATAATACCAGATAAGCTGAACTTTTTGAGGGCCATCTGGAACTTTAATGTTGTCAACCGCCCAAACATCTCCATCTATAGTTCCAATAAAAGTAAATCTAACTCTTAAATTTGTTTCCCCTAAATAATCACCAAGATCAATGGACATCTGGTTTATACCAGGATCTCCCTCCCCAAAATGATCGAAATTTCCACTGCTACCGGTGCTTATAGTTCCATCTCCTACCTTAAAATAAATAATATCCTGATGACTGAAATTGATGTCTTCTAGTTCTGGAATCGGATATCCTAAAGGATAACTATTACCACCGTTTCTAGAAATTTCTACCATTATGACTGCATTTTCAGTAAGATTATATGCTTGGTCCCAGGTTAAAATAGCTTCATCTAGTCCGGTGAGCGAAAATACAGGCGTTTCCATATGAGAATCATTATCTCCTGTAACCAGGGCAAAACCTTTATTTCCTGCATTCCCACTGTAAGTTCTATAATTTACCATGGTTCCCTCTAACTCGGGGTTTGGAATGTTTGCATTATAAACTTTTTCATTCGCCGGATCGCTTCCATGTGGATTCATTCTTCCCCATGTGCTCGATCTTCCGTTATTTACACTACCTTCAAAATTAAAAGGAGAGCCATCTGGATTCGTGAAATTCCAACCAGAACCATTATTGTCTAAACCAGCCTGATCGAATGCACCTCCTTCAAACTTACCGGCTTCGCTTCCGTACCCAGTTTCAGAACTAAGTGTAACCAGTTCATTATAGCAGAGTACATCCGGATCAGATTCTACTGGTGATGGTTTTATGTCATCTGGAATAACGCTTAATATGGCTGTTTGACTATAAACTGGATTATCAGGATCATCACAAGCCCCATTAGCAATCCGGACTCTAAAAACTGTACTTTCAACTGAATTTCCCAGAATGGATTCAAAATCATCTCTGTTTATGCTTGGATTCTGAGAGTCGTAGGTTTGCCACACCCCACTAGATACTGTTCGGTACTGCCATTCCATAATCTGTCCTGATTGGCCTGAAAGGGATAGAACTTCATTTAAGGTGTTGGTTTGAACTTCACAGGTTAAGAAGATTCTCTCATCATTATCCCATGCCAGAGCGCCTCCCTCGGGTAAAGCGTCCACCCTAATAGTTTCAGAATGACTTACTTCGGGGCATCCCTCTGACTCTGGTATTGTATAAGTTATGGTATGCTCTCCCACAGGAATTTGTGAAATTACCCCCCAATTAATTTCTCCTGTGTTTACATCTAAAAATGAATCCAGAGTAGTACTTGAATAAGTTCCATTTGGATCAGGCTCTTCACCTATACTTAAAACCATTTCAGAAATACAAACTGCATTTTCCTCATTAAGATTGGCGTAACTGAAATCCGCTACTGGTAATTTGGTTATCGTAATGTTTGCTGTAGCAGTCACCTCTTCACAGCCATTCGCTGCAACGATAGTATTGGTTACAGTATAGGCGCCCGGCGTGCTTGCAGCCATATCTATCTCCCCTGTATTACTATTAGCAAAAACGAGACCTTCGGTGGAAGTATATTCACCATGTTGGGCATCGCTGCCTAATGTTACTATTGGGTTAGGATCATTCGAGCAATAAGGAGTATCCTGGTAGGAAAAAATGGCAACAGGAAGTTTGGTGATCGTTATATCTGTGGTAGCGGTCACTTCTTCACACCCACCTGCTGGAGCAATGGTATTAGTTATGGTGTATGTGCCCGGTTCACTGGATGCCAGATCGATTTCACCTGTGCTTGTATCTACAAAGGCTAAACCTGTTGTAGAGCTGAAAACACCTTTTTCAGCTCCAGTTGCCATAGTTGGTAAAGGATTTTCTGAGTTACTACAAAAAGGGGAATCTGGATAGGAAAAGTCAGCAATTGGTAATGGACCAATTGTAACATCAAAACTTGATGAAACGGGGTTACATATTCCGTCATCAGGAGTTGTATAAGTGACCGTGTACGATCCCACCGTACTACCTGCAGGTGTAATAACTCCTGTATTACTGTCAATATTTAATGTTCCTGATCCTCCATCATTATATACCGCCGAAAAAGTTCCTCCCTGGAAATTATTCTCCCCAGTAAGGTTTGGGTTCTGACCACTATTAATGGATGCACAAAATTCTGAAGCTGTATAACTAAAGCTATTGAGTACTGGTTGTCTGGAAAAAGTAAGCTCTTTGGTTGCTGAAACTTCTTCAGCAGAACATCCATTGATGCCGAATGCTTTGAGAGTAATAATTACCGGGTTAGATTCATCAAAGTTTTCATCTGGTGTAAAGGTGGCTCCGGTAAGAGAATTAGGGTTTGAGATTGTTCCAGTGCCTGAAGGAACAGACCATTCTATGATGGCCTTGCTTTCATCCACTAGGGCTCCTGTAGTTATATTTATAGGAGTAGAACCGTCGAAACATGCCTCGTAATAAGCTCCTATAGCTTCTATTTCAGGTAGTTCGCTTACGATTAATACACCTGGATTTGAAATGATCTGCGAACATGATCCATCCGGACTGCTAATCACCACATCATAATTTCCCGCATCTTCGGTACTTATATTAGAGATTGTTAATTGAGCGGTTTCCTCACCTGCATATTTTGCAGGATCTGAAATTGGAATTCCATCTTTTCTCCACAAATAGTTGGATATATCTCCTGTTACAGAAACACTTAGGACAATAGAGCTTTCTCCTTCGCAAGTGATCACTTCTGGCTGTGGCTGGCTGTCAATAATGATATCCTGGTTTACTATGATTTCGGCCGAAGTAGAGGTCTGAGAAGAACATGGATCAGTTCCGTAGACTTTAACTGTATAAATCCCATTGTCTTCAATGGATGCCTGATCGATGGTGAGAGTTGAAGTTGTAATACCGGTAGAAGTTCCATCTTTCAACCATTCATAAGTTAACCCCGTGCCGGTAGCTTCTACGCTAAGACTTACCGGGAAACCTGCACATACGCTCTGGCTGGGTTCAGGTTCAGAAGTAATCAAAACTGGCTCGTTAACAATGAGATTTGCTATTTCCGAGGTTACTGGTTCACAGGGATCTGTGCCTGTCACCACTACGGTGTATTCACCCGCATCAGCAGGTGTTGCGCCAGTAATTGAAAGGGAAGCGTCTTGAGCTCCACTAATGTCGTTGCCGTTCTTTTGCCATTGATAAGTTAATCCGGTTCCGCTAGCTTCCATGCCGAATATTACATCGCTTCCAGAGCATATTTCCTGAGATACTGGTTGGGTGTCAATTACAACTATATCATTAACAGTAAGATTTGCCGTTTCTGAAGTAACCGCTTCACAGGGGTCTGTTCCTGAAACGATCACCGTATAATCTCCTGCATTAGCATCAGTGATATTAGCGATTGAAAGAGTTGACTCTGTAGCATTCTCAATATCCTCCCCGTCTAATTGCCATTGATAGGCCAATCCGGTTCCGGTAGCCTCCACACTGAATTCCGCTGTACTTCCTGAACATAAAACCTGTGAGGCAGGTTGAGTATTAATTTCTACAATTTCATTAACTGTTAGGACTGATTCTTCTGATGTAAGGGTTTCGCACGGGTCAGTTCCTGATATGATCACAGTATAGGTGCCCGCATCATTTGCTGCTATTTCTGAAATTGAAAGTGAAGCACCTGTAGCATTCTCAATATCCTCTCCATCTAATTGCCATTGATAGGCCAATCCGGTTCCGGTGGCTTCCACACTGAATTCCGCTGTACTTCCTGAGCATAAAGTCTGAGATGGAACGGGCTGTGTGGTAATTGCGACAATTTCATTGACAACCAAATCTACCTCGTTGGAAGTAACCGCTTGGCAAGGATTAGCACCCGAAACGATCACCTTATATTTTCCGTTGTTACCCGGGGTTGCATTGGGTATTGAGAAAGTGGCATTCGTTGCATTCGTAATATCAATGCCATCCTTTTGCCACTGATAGGTTAATCCCGTGCCTGTGGCAGATACACTGAATTCTGCAGTATTCCCAGAACAGATAGTTTGCTCAACAGGTTGATTTGTTATAGCCACGGCCTCATTGACTATTAATTCAGAAACATTCGAAGTTACTGAAGTGCAAGGGTTTTTTCCTGTAATAACCACCTGATAGTTTCCGGCATCTGCCGTTGTGATATTGTTTAAGTTAAAACTGGCTCCGTTTGCTCCTGAAATATTAGTCCCATTTTTCTGCCATTGATAGGTTAGCCCTGTACCGGTGGCGGCAACATTAAAAGTAGCTGTGTTACCTGAACATAGAGTTTGTGAGGCTATTGGTTGGGTAGTTATGCTTGGTGGTGCATTAACCGTTAAGGTAATCTTTGCAGTACCTGGACTATTAGAGCAGCCATTCCCGGTAGGCGCATTCGTGGTGATAGTAAGATCAACAGTTCCCTCGGTGATTGATGGGGTGTATGTAGCTGTTACGGTTGTAGGATTAGTTCCGGAGGTCACCACATTAGTGAAATTTCCCGTAGATGCAGTCCAGGTTCCGAAGGCTGCATTCCCTCTTAGGGTTCCAACCACCGTGATAGAGTTACCGGCACATACTGTTGCAGTAGGAGAAGGAACCGTAACACCTGTGAAATTGTCAATATTTAGACTAGCAGATTTGCTTCCATTGCTCCCGCAAGGATTAAATGCCTGTACCGTGACCGTCTGGTTTTTTCCAACGTTAGCCGTTGCATCAACTTTAACTTTAATAACATTTTTACCTTCATAGCCCGGAACAATACTAAAGCCCGGGGGTAAGGTCCATTGATAATATTCAGCATTGGCTACAGCGGGTATCGAAATATCTATTTCGTTAGCTGGCGGACAAACAGACGCTGGGAGAGTAATTTTTCCATTATTCCCGGTCCAGTTCTCAGGGGCCTGTGGAAAAACTTTTAATTGAATTCCATTACTATTAACTGGATTCGGAGCTGCGCAAGGGGCATTCGAAGTCATTCTTACACTAATAGTATTGCCCGTCTGAGCCGAAGTAGCAGTATAGGTTGATCCCGTAGCACCGGATATAGGTGTACTGTTTCTAAACCATTGATAGGTTGGATTGGATCCTCCATTTACAGGCGTAGCAGTAAAGGTAACCGGCTGGCCATTACTGGAACAGATATTATCGTTAGATGCGCTTATGGATACAGAAGGAATTACTGTAGGGGTGACATTTATAGTTTTAGAAGCGCTTAAAGTTCCACAAAATCCTCCTGAAGTGGTAAGGGTAAGGGTAATCGTTGCGGGTGCGTTAGCAGCTGCTGTATATGTTGAATTTGGGTTATTGGGATTACTAAAAGTACCACCTGCACTGCCATCAGACCAGGTTGCGGAAGTAGCACCTCCGCCAAAACTTCCTCCAAGTGCAATGGTAGTTCCACCCTGGCAAATGGCTGGTACGGAACCACCTGCATTAACAGTTGGATTTTGATTTACAGTTAAAGTTTTAGAAGCGCTTACATTTCCACAGGATCCTCCCGAAGTGGTAAGGGTAAGGGTAACCGTTGCGGGTGCGTTGGCCGCAGCCGTATAGGTTGTATTTCCAGGGTTGTTTCCGGAATTATTAGTAAATGTTCCACCTGCACCACCATCAGACCAAATTGCTGAAGTTGCTCCTCCTCCAAAAGATCCACCAAGAGAGGCGGTTGTCCCCCCCTGGCAAATGGCTGTAAGGGCTCCACCTGCATTAACCGTAGGATTAGGATTTACGGTCAAAGTTTTCGAAGCGCTAACACTTCCACATGATCCACCAGAAGTTGTAAGTGTTAAAGTTACAGTTGAAGGTGCGTTAGCAGCTGCTGTATATGTTGAATTTGGGTTATTGGGATTACTAAATGTACCACCGGCACCACCATCAGTCCAAATTGCAGAGGTTGCTCCTCCGCCAAAAGATCCACCAAGGGCTGCGGTTGTTCCACCCTGGCATATGGCTGGTACGGCACCACCTGCATTAACAGTTGGATTTGGATTTACAGTTAAAGTTTTAGAAGCGCTTAAAGTTCCACAAGATCCTCCCGAGGTCGTAAGAGTTAGAGTTACCGTCGCGGGTGCATTTGCGGCAGCTGTATAAGTTGTACTGCCAGGATTATTTCCTGAATTGTTTGTAAAGGTACCACCTGCACCGCCATCAGACCAAACAGCTCCTGTTGCTCCTCCTCCAAAAGATCCTCCAAGTGCTATGGTTGTCGCCCCCTGGCAAATGGCTGTAAGGGCTCCACCTGCATTAACCGTAGGATTTGGATTTACGGTCAAAGTTTTCGAAGCGGTAACACTTCCACATGATCCACCAGAAGTTGTGAGTGTTAGCGTAATATTTCCATTTGCAGCAGCTGAAGCAGTGTAAGTTGTATTGCCTGGATTGCTTCCTGAATTATTTATAAAAGTTCCACCTGCACCGCCATCTGACCAAACAGCTGCTGTAGCACCTCCGCCAAAACTGCCGCCAAGTGCAACAGTTGTCGCACCCTGGCAAATAGCTGTGATTGCTCCTCCAGCATCTACCGTAGATAAGGCGTTTACATTGATAGTATAGAAATCACTGGTGAAAGTGCAATCAGTATCGGAACTGCTTTTAATAACAACTCTTATCTGGTCGCCATTTTTTAAATTACTTAATGGAGAGGTTTTATCTGTTTTTCCTGAAACATTTACTCCGTTTACCTGCCATTGGTACTGAAGATTTTCTCCGTCAGAATGATTCGCCGTAAACTCCACGGTAGTCCCCTCACAAATAGTATTGCTTGGATCTGCCGAAATAGTTACAGATGAAGGACATTGCCCCCAGGTTAGAATTGGGAGGAAAAGTAAGAATAATAAGAAATTCCCGTGTAATTTTTTACCCATAAGTACAAGGTTTTATTACAATAATCAGTTACGTAGGGTATAATAAAATGGGGTAAAATAATGCGGGGCAGCATTAGTTCGCTACATCACATAATTTGTTGAGGGCAAGTGAAATAGCAGATAAATGTAAACGAAATTTATTAAATAATCATAAATTTTCGCTAAAAAACGTTGATTGTCGATGAAATTAGTAATTTTTTCTGAATAAAATTATAAGTAACTGATAGTCAATTACAAATAAAAAAGGCCGCTCTAAGAAGCGGCCTTTAAATATAATTGATATGTTCCCAGGAATTATTCTCCCATAAATGGATATCTGTAATCTGTAGCTGGTACAAATGTTTCCTTGATCAATCTCACCGAGATCCATCTCATCAGGTTCATCTTGGAACCTGCCTTGTCGTTAGTACCACTGGATCTAGCACCACCAAATGGCTGCTGACCTACGACAGCTCCTGTTGGCTTGTCATTGATATAGAAATTACCAGCCGCATTCTGTAGCAGATCTGTCGCTTGAGCAGCCGCATAACGGTCTCCAGATAAAATAGCTCCTGTTAAGGCATAAATACTGGTGTTGTCTACAACTTCGCAGATATCTGCCCATTTCTTCTCATTGAAGTTTTTATCATCATACAGGTAAATGGTAACAACCGGACCAAATAATTCGGTTTCCATAGTAGTATAATGAGGATCGGTGGTTAGGATAACGGTTGGTTCAATAAAGTAACCTTTAGATTTATCATAATTACCACCAACTACGATCTCTGCATTTTTATCTTTCTTGGCTTTATCAATATAGCTTGCCAGTTTATCGAAGGAAGCTTCGTGAATTACGGCATTGATAAAGTTGGTCATATCTTCCGGAGATCCCATTTTAAAAGATTTCACATCTTCTACAACAAAATCCTTGATCTCTGGCCAAAGGCTTTTTGGAAGGTAAACTCTGGAAGCAGCACTACATTTCTGACCCTGGTATTCAAAAGCTCCTCTTGAGATTGCGGTGGCAACCTGTTTTGCTTTTGCCGTAGGATGTGCAAGAATAAAATCTTTTCCTCCAGTTTCCCCAACGATTCTTGGGTATGATTTGTATTTACGGATGTTCTTACCAATTTTCTCCCAGATTCCCTTAAATACATCTGTACTTCCGGTAAAGTGGATTCCGGCAAAATCTGGACTTGCAAGTACTGTATCGGTGATCATTTCTGGATCACCGTTGATCATATTGATCACACCATCTGGAACTCCGGCTTCTTTGAATACTTCCATAAGCACCTGAGCAGATAGCATCTGGCTATCACTTGGCTTCCATACAGCAACATTACCCATAAGGGCTGCACTTGACGGAAGGTTACCTGCAATTGCCGTAAAATTAAATGGAGTGATCGCGTAAACAAATCCTTCAAGAGGTCTGTACTCTACACGGTTCCAGTTTCCGTCAGAAGAAATTGGTTGCTCATTATAAAGTTCAGCCATGAACTCTACATTAAATCTAAGGAAGTCACAGATCTCTGCGGCAGAATCTATTTCAGCCTGGTAGATATTTTTTGACTGTCCTATCATTGTAGCAGCATTTATTCTCTGTCTGTAAGGACCAGAAATAAGATCTGCAGCTTTAAGGAAAATAGCAGCACGTTGTTCCCACTCTAGTTTAGACCATTTTTTTCTGGCTTCCAAAGATTCAGCGATCGCTTTTTCTACATGTTTTTTCTTAGCCAGATGATAGGTTCCAACTACGTGTTTGTGGTCGTGTGGAGGGTTTATGGTTTTAGTATCACCTGTTTTTATTTCTTCAGATCCTATATAAAGCGGAACCTCGGTATTAGCGTTCCATAGATCCTTGTAAGTAAGTAAAACTTCCTCTCTTTCGGGAGTTCCTGGTGCGTAGCTCTTAACTGGCTCATTTACAGCCACAGGAACGTGAAAAAATCCTTTTCCCATAATATTATTTTGCTTTTTTCGATTGTAATTTTAATTCGGCTAAAGGTAAAAAAATAAAGCGGTTTAGAAGAACAAGTAAGCACCGTTCACGAAAGCTTAACTTTTTTTGTAATTTTCCTTAAAATTTTGAAATTCACTTATGTGTACCGTCACTTTAGTTCCGCATCCAGATTCGATGAATGGTTTTATTCTTACCTCAAACCGAGATGAAGCTGTAAGCAGGGATACACTCGCTCCACAGACGGAAGTTTATAAGGAGACAAAGCTCTATTTTCCCAAAGATAAAGAGGCCGGTGGTACTTGGCTGGGGGTAAGTGAACATCTTCGCTGTATCTGCCTGATGAATGGCGCCGATAAACCGCACGTAAGAAAACCGGAATACAGAAAAAGCAGGGGAGTGGTCGTAAAAGATTTCCTAAGCCGAAAAAAGCTGAAAAAGGTTTTGAAAGATTATAAGCTGGATGGAATAGAGCCGTTCACTATGATCATAGTCGACTGGCACAACGGGCTCATTTTCTATGAATTGTTATGGGATGGAGAAGAGCGAAGGATAAAAAAATTGCCGATGCAAGAGCATATCTGGTCATCTTCTCCTTTGTATACTGAATCTATGAAGGGAATGAGGAAAAAATGGTTCAATGAATTGAAAGAAACCAAAGGACTTTCATCTGAAGCACTTTTAGATTTTCATCATAATGCAGGAGAAGGAAGCAAAGAATATGATTTGATCATTGATCGTGGATTTTTGAGAACTCAAAGTATAAGCCAGGTTTTCAATAACTCGAATGAATTAAAGTTTACTTATGAAAATCTTAGAACCAGGGATCTTACCGAAGAGTATTTTCAGTTTAGCGCGTAAGGAGCACTAAGTTTAAACGATGGTATTCTTACCTTAAAGCTTCTGGAATTGGAAAAATTGATCATGTTATAATAGCCTGTCATGGCTCCAAAGGGACCGGTTAAAAGACAGCCACTTTGATAAGTATGGCTTTCGCCAGGTTTTAGAACGGGTTGCTGGCCAATTACACCTTTACCTTTTACTATTTCGGTATCGTTAAGCGCATCTTTGATCTCCCAGAATCGTGATTTCAACTGAACAGAATCATTGCTTTGGTTCTCTATGGTTATCTGGTACCCAAAAGCATAATGCATCTTATAGTTCTTATAAAACATTCCTTCGAAATGGGTTTCGACAGAAATTTTGATGCCTTTTGTTATCTGCTGGGTCATTTTAAAAAATTGAGAACGAAACAATTACAGCGATAATTGTCGCGATTGCAGCTAAAATAAAAAATATTATGTTCAGTATGATAAACTTTAAAATCGTTTTAACACGGCCCTGACCATAAAAATTACGCATGGATTTATACAGGTAAAAAACAAAGATGGTATTCGCTAAAGTGAACCCCCAGTCAGACTTTATAATATAATCTATAGAATAGCCTATAATGTAAAGCACGAACAAAGTGGTTTGTACATGAAACGCAAAAATTAGATGCTCCATATAGTTGAACGGGCGCCTCAGGTAGATAAGCCAGATGAAAAGGGCAAATACCGGCAGGTAGAAAAAGATGATAAAGGGCAGCTTATTAATAAAGTAATCTGCAAATAACTTGGGGTTATTGTAGAAAAGATCAAACCTCATGGCCTTATGGTAAAGCCAGGTGTTCCATCCTGTATTTTCGTATTCCAGTTCCTGCAATGCTTCTTCTGAATTGGCGACCTTTTTTTCTTTATAGTATTTATAGAAGATTTCCAGCTTGCGTGCGTTCTTGGAAAAGAAGTCCATCGTGTCCATTTCCTTTTCAGGGACATAGAAGTCTTTGTATGTTTCAGCTTTTTTCTCTCCCGATATTTTTCCAATTATAGAATCTACTTCAATATTCCTTTCTTTTAGGATCGGGATCTCTTCTAATTCGGCCTTTACCAGGCTATCTTTCTGGATCTCGGCCATTTCTTCCCGGAAACCTTCATCTCTTTCAGCCAGGTTAACACCTTCAAACCGGTCTGAAATTCCTGCAATAAGAAAGAAGATGATCGATGCGCTTAAATAAAATCGGAAAGGGTTGGCATACCTTACTCTTTTTCCGTTTATATAATCTTTAGAGATCTTTCCGGGTTTAAAAAGCATTACCCTTAAAGTCCTTTGAAACCTTGAATCGTAAGAAAACATTCCAGAGAAGAACTCGGTGATGAGGTCGCTAAAATTTAACTTCCGGGTAGAATTTTGCTGTCCACAATTAGGGCAGTAGCGATCGGTCTTATCTAAAGGAAGGTTACAGTTAAGGCAATGCTCACCGCGATATTTATAAATGACATCGTTTTTGTTGTATTTTTCCAGCATTGGGAAAAGGTATTAGTTTCGAATATTTTGAGAATTTGCATATCCAACACCAATCATTCTATCATACCTGGCTCCGGGCGTACGATAATAGACAAAAATGCTATATAGATTCTCTGTCTCATCAAAATTTCCACTTATGAATCCGTCGTCGATAGCACCGTCATCTGTGAGCAAAACATATTTGTAATTATAATAACCCTGCTTAAATAAACGGGCTCCTTCATAATAGCCCGTAACTTCATTATAGTTGAGCAAAGTACTTTTGTCCAGTTCAAAATTATTGAATCCACCATACAGATGGATCTCAGAATTTTCTACGAAATCATAATTCTTCAATCGAAAATGCACCCAGACATATTCGGCTTCGATATCAGAATTCTGTGCCTGCATATTTCTTATCACAAAACCACCATTGATATCGGGGTTATAGGTGTAAGGTTCATTCTTCCTGGTGAAATCCAGGAATAAATAATGATGGTAAAGATCCTCAAGTTCAACACTAGAAATATCTGAAGTGGTTACCCTTAATTCCTTATTATCGAACTGAAGAAATTCGTTACCTCCCCAGAAAGAAGATTCAGAATCATACCTGTAAATTAGCTCGTTGGCTATGGTATACTGGGGTTTAAGATCTTTAATAGCCAGTTTTAAATTGTTGTTTTGAACAACAGTTACCATTACATTCTGTTCCGGATTTTTAAGCAGCAGGTCTGGTGAATTGATACTGAAATTGACCACCTGCTTCTCGTCTATGAAATTAAGGTCCCGGGATCTTTTGATCTCAGCGCTAACCTGCGCTAGTGGTTCATAAACCATGAACTTTCTGGAAAATACAAGTTCACGGTTACTATTATAAATGCTTAAAATATAATTACCGGAAACCTTTAATTGCTTTACATTATTATTTGGAATACTAAGCTCGTAATGGGTATATGGCTGTAAGGTGTTCAGGGCATTAGTGAAATTCATGATCCTCACGTTATCAAAGCCCTCCAGGTATTCATTTTTGCTAAGCTGGCTTGGAGTCCAGTCGAAATTAAAATGTTCTATGGTATAGTAATAATCTGCTTCATCTCCAATGATATCGTCGAAACTTAGCCTGAGACTACTGCCTAATCTTATGGCGGGATTGCCTTCATTTTCCTGAGTTCCGCCCTGGAAAATAATGGTTCTTATGAACGATGGTGGGGAGGTTTCTTCCTGTTGCTGAGAATAGGCTGAGAAAGTAATTCCTCCAAGAATTAGAAAAAATAGAAAGGCTCTCATATAAATTATAATAGACAAAGTTAATAGAAATAAGCATTTTGCGGGAATTTATTTTAACAGTTGACCAAAGTAAAATTCTAATAATTGTTGGGATAAATGGACTGAAAATTCATAAATTTGCACGACTTTAAACTAAAAATTTTAACATACACTCCATCCTATGTCAAAAGACATTCGAATTAAAAGAGGATTATCTCTGCGATTAGAAGGGGAGGCGGAAAAAGAGCTTGTAAAGGCTCCGAGATCCAAGACTTACGCGATCAAACCGCCAGATTTTCACACTGTTGTACCTAAAATGGTTGTAAAAGAAGGAGCGAAGCTTCTTGCCGGTGATGAGATTTTCTATTCAAAATATACAGACGAAATTCGCTTTACTACACCTGTAAGCGGTGTTCTTAAAGAAATTAAAAGAGGGGATAAAAGAAGAATCCTTGAAGTGATCATTGAGGCAGACTCTCAAGATGCTTACCGTGAATTCGGTAAAATGGATGCATCTAAAGCAGACGCTAAAGATGTGAAGGAAAGAATTCTTGAAAGCGGTTGTGGTGCTTTTATTTATCAGCGACCTTATGATATTGTTGCAGATCCTAAAGACACTCCAAAAGCTATCTTTATTTCAGCGGTTACTACTGCGCCTCTTGCAGCCGATAAAGGTTTCATTATAAAGGATAAGGTTGAAGCGTTTCAGGAAGGGATCAACGCCCTTAAGAAATTAACTCCTGGAAAAGTTCACCTTTCTGTAGATGATAGTTCAGCTCAATATTTAAAGAATATTAAAGGAGTTGAATTGCATCACGTAAATGGAGCTCACCCGGCAGGTAATGTTGGAGTTCAAATTCATAAGATCGATCCTATTAACAGAGGAGAGAAAGTTTGGACCGTTGGAGTGGAAGATGTTGCCATTATTGGGAATGTGTTCTTAACCGGAGAGTATCATGCAGATCGCACCATCGCAGTAGCTGGTAGTGAAGCTAAAGATAGAAAGTACTATCAGGGAACTATTGGTTTAAATGTGGCGGACTTAATTGGTCTGGCTTCAGATGACGTTAGAATTATCTCTGGTGACGTTCTTACTGGTACTAAACTTTCTAATAATCAATATGTAGGTTTCTTCGAAAATGAAGTGACCCTTATTCCTGAAGGTAATAATTACAGAATGTTTGGTTGGTTGCCTTTTACCTACAATAACATTCATTCAAATTCACATACTTCTTTATCCTGGTTATTCCCTAATAGAAAGTATAAGCCAACTACCAATTTAAATGGTGAAGAGCGTGCTTTAGTTGTTACCGGAGAAATGGAAGAGGTTCTGCCAATGGATATTTACCCTATGCAGCTTATAAAAGCATGTATGGCCGGTGATATCGAAAAAATGGAAAATCTTGGGATCTATGAAGTAGCACCTGAAGATTTTGCCCTGGTAGAATACGTGAATACTTCTAAAATAGAGATTCAGGAAGTAATTAGATTAGGTCTGGATTTAATGATCACTGAAGTAGGTTAAAAAGCTGAAGAACTATGGAATGGATTAGACAAAGATTAGATAAAATAAGGGAGCCTTTTAATAAGGGTCAAAAATTAGAAAAGTATGCTCCGGCGATCAATGCCTTGGATACTTTCCTTTTTACTCCTAATCATACAACTCAAAAAGGAGCTCACATTCGTGATGCGGTGGACCTTAAAAGAACCATGATCACCGTGGTTCTTGCACTTGTACCAGCGCTTATCTTTGGAATGTGGAATGGTGGGTACCAGTATCTTCACCAGTTGCCCGAATATGCGAACGGTGTGCCGTTTCTGGATGCCTTTATTCATGGTGCTCTTAAGATAGTGCCAATGATCGCTGTATCTTATGCAGTAGGTCTTGGGATCGAATTTGCTTTCGCGATCTTTAGAGGTCACGAAGTGAACGAAGGTTACCTGGTTACAGGATTGCTTATTCCTATGATCATGCCAATAGATATTCCTTTATGGATGGTGGCATTATCTGTAGTATTTGCGGTTCTTATCGGGAAAGAAGCTTTTGGTGGTACAGGAATGAATATTCTGAATCCTGCACTAACGGCTCGTGCATTTGCTTTCTTCGCGTATCCTACTTACATGTCTGGTAATACAGTATGGGTAAGTAACGCAGCTGAAGTGGATGCAGTTTCAGGAGAAACAATTCTTGGAACCCTGGCTTCAGGAAATGAAGTAGGCTATTCAGCAATGAATATGTTTAGCGGGATGATCCCGGGATCTATTGCAGAAACTTCTGCGATCTGTATCCTTGCCGGAGCCTTGATACTAGTACTAACCAAAGTAGGTAGCTGGAGAATTATCCTGAGTGCATTTATTGGTGCCGCCGTTATGGGAATGATCTTTAACGCGCTTCCTTCAATGGGGCTGGAAGGGAATGATCTAACGAACTTCCCATGGTACTTACACTTGATCGTTGGTGGACTTGCCTTTGGTATTGTGTTTATGGCAACAGATCCGGTATCTGCGGCTCAAACCATGAAAGGTAAGTGGATCTATGGATTCCTTGTTGGATTCCTGTCAGTAATGATCCGTGTATTCAACCCGGCATATCCAGAAGGTGTGATGCTAGGAATTCTATTGATGAACGTTTTTGCTCCAACTATTGATCATTATGTGGTTCAATCTAACATCAATAGAAGAAAGAAAAGACTTAAGAATGCTAATCCTCAGGTAGAAACAGCATAGATATGGAAGAGAAATCAGTAAATAAAACAAATAGCAACGGTTATACATTTATGTTTGCCGTGATCATGGTAGTTGTAGTTGCTGCGGTGCTGGCATTTGCTGCTACTTCGCTTCAACCAACTCAGCAAGAGAACATCCGTAAGGAGAAAATGCAAAATATCCTTTCTACGGTTGGTATTACTACCGATAGAGATGGCGCAAAAGAGCTTTACGATCAATATATCGTTGAAGAGGTTGCTATTAGAGAAGATGGTACTATAGATGAATCTGTAGATGCATTTAAGGTAGACCTTGCTAAAGAGTTAAAGAAGCCTGTAGAAGAGCAGGTATTTCCACTTTACGTTGCAGAAGTTGAAGGTTCTAAATATTATATCGTTCCTTTAAGAGGTAACGGACTTTGGAATGCGATCTTCGGATATATTTCCCTTAAAGACGACGTGAATACTATTAAAGGTGCAACTTTTGACCACCTTGGTGAAACTCCTGGTCTTGGAGCAGAGATCACTAAAGAATGGTTCAGAAAGAAGTTTGAAGATGAAAAGATCTTCGATGAGAACGGGAACCTTGTAGGTGTTTCAGTTGTAAAAGGAAACATAGACGTGTCAGATAAGGATGATAATAAAGTGGATGCGATTTCGGGAGCGACGATCACCGGTGACGGTGTTTCAGATATGATCTCAGAAAGACTGAAGCGTTACCTGCCTTATTTCGAGCAGCAAAAAGATTTTAAAGTAGCAATAAAATAATTATGGCTAAAGAGAAAAAATTCAACTCTGCAAAAGAGGAAGAGAAGAAACAGGAAATGATCCTTTTTCTTTCAGATTCTGAAGAAAAAGAGCATTTTCTTTCCAAAGGGAATAGAAAATTATTATCAGATCCTTTAGATGATAACAACCCGATTACGGTACAGGTACTAGGTATCTGTTCTGCATTGGCGATTACAGTTCAGCTAGAACCGGCAATCGTAATGGCGATCGCGGTAATGGTGGTAATGGCTTTTAGTAACATGATCATTTCTATGTTGCGTAACCTTATCCCTAGCCGTATTCGTATTATCGTGCAGTTAGTGGTAGTAGCTTCACTTGTAATTCTGGTAAGTGAGGTTCTAAAAGCTTATGCTTTTGATGTTAGTAAACAATTATCGGTATTCGTTGGTCTTATTATTACCAACTGTATCGTGATGGGACGTCTGGAAGCTTTTGCCTTAGGTAACGGAGTTTACAAATCTTTCCTTGATGGTATCGGGAACGCGGCAGGATATGGTTTGATCCTTATCATCGTTGCTTTCTTTAGAGAGCTTTTAGGTTCGGGTAAATTATTCGGATTTGAAGTTCTTGGTCATAAAGGTGCTACGCTTGCAGAATCAACCGGACTATATGCGTTTGGTTATGAAAACAACGGTCTTATGTTGTTATCCCCTATGGCTCTTATCGTGGTAGGAGTTATTATCTGGGTACAACGCGCAAGAAATCGTAAACTAATCGAAGAAAACTAATAGCTGAACAGCAAAAAAGTATAAAAAATGGAATTAGTTAATCTATTTGTAAGAAGTATTTTCATTGAAAATATGATATTCGCCTACTTTTTGGGAATGTGTTCCTACCTGGCGGTATCAAAAACTGTAAAAACAGCTGTTGGTTTAGGTGCTGCCGTGATCTTTGTATTGGCGATCACTGTACCAATTAACTTTTTACTTGATAATTACCTGTTGAAACCGGGAGCTCTTAGTTGGTTAGGAGCAGAGTATGCAGAGATAGACCTTAGTTTCCTAAGTTTTATCATGTTCATCGCTGTTATTGCTTCTATGGTTCAGCTTGTTGAAATGATCGTTGAGAAATTCGCTCCTGCACTTTATGGTGCTTTGGGTATCTTCCTTCCTCTTATCGCGGTAAACTGTGCCATCCTTGGTGGTTCACTGTTTATGCAGCAAAAGGATTTTGGTGGAATAACTGAAGCTATTACCTACGGTTTAGGAAGTGGAGTAGGATGGTTCCTTGCAATTCTTGCAATTGCGGCCATTAGAGAAAAAATTGCATACTCAAACGTTCCGGCTCCATTAAAAGGTCTTGGTATTACCTTTATCATTACCGGCTTAATGGCACTAGGATTTATGAGTTTCATGGGAATTAAATTATAATCGAAAAAAAAGATTATGACAGTTATAATAGCGAGTGTAGTAGTATTCTTAGTTCTTATTTTGTTATTGGTTTCTATCCTTTTAGGAGCCAAGGCGAAATTGTCCCCATCAGGACCAGTGACTATTAATGTTAATAATGAAAAAGATATCGAAGTAGGTTCTGGTGGAACTTTACTTTCAACTCTAGGAGACAATAAACTTTTCCTTCCTTCTGCCTGTGGTGGAGGTGGAACCTGTATCCAGTGTAAGTGTATCGTCCAGGAAGGTGGTGGAGCGATTCTTCCAACAGAAGAGCCTCACTTTACCAGAAAAGAGATCGCAGACGGATGGAGACTTGGTTGCCAGGTGAAGGTTAAGCAGGATATGAAGATCACCATTCCTGAAGAAGTCTTCGGAATTAAAAAATGGGATGCCACGGTTGTTAGAAATTACAACGTAGCTTCTTTTATTAAGGAATTCGTAGTTGAGATTCCTGAAGATATGGACTATAAAGCTGGAGGTTATATTCAGATTGAAGTTCCTAAGTGTGAGGTGAAATTCGAAGATATGGATATCACTGCTCACCCGGAAGAACATGAAACTCCAGATAAGTTCCAGGCAGAGTGGGATAAGTTCAAATTATGGCCTTTGGTTATGAAAAACCCGGAGACTGTAGAAAGAGCTTACTCTATGGCTTCTTACCCTGCAGAAGGGCGAGAGATCATGCTGAACGTACGTATCGCTACTCCGCCATGGGATAGAGCTAAAGACGGATGGATGGACGTAAACCCAGGGGTTGCTTCTTCTTACATCTTCAGTCTGAAAAAAGGAGATAAAGTAGTGATTTCAGGACCTTATGGTGAATTCTTTATCAACGAAAGTGATGCAGAAATGCTTTACGTTGGAGGTGGAGCCGGAATGGCACCAATGAGATCTCACCTATATCATCTGTTCAGAACATTAAAAACCGGTAGAAAAGTAACTTACTGGTATGGTGGTAGATCTAAGCGTGAGCTTTTCTATACAGAACACTTTAGAGCATTAGAAAGAGATTTCCCTAACTTCAAATTCTATCTGGCACTTTCTGAGCCGATGGAAGAAGATAACTGGAAAGTGAAATCCAGTCTTGATGATGAAGGGGATGGATTCGTAGGATTCATTCACCAGGTGGTAATAGATAACTATTTATCACATCACGAAGAACCGGAAGAAATTGAATTATACTTCTGTGGACCTCCATTGATGAACAAAGCCGTTCAGAAAATGGGCGAGGACTTCGGAATTCCGCCAGAGAATATCAGATTTGATGACTTTGGAGGATAATAATAACAATCCCGCTTCGGCGGGATTTTTTTTGCTTTAATCTTAAAATATAAAATAAGGCATCCTGGCCCGAGGATTCGGGAGTATTTCAGGATCTCAATCGTTTTAATTTGAATGGCTGAAACAGATTCAGCCTAACGATAATCTATTTTAGACATCTTATTTTTATCTTTATCTCATGCCGAAATTAAATAAACAGGAATTGCATAATCTCGCCATGAATATCGTGGGGAAGGACCTTGAGGATAATGGTTATGAGTTTCTAGGAGTTAATAGTAAACTCAAAAGAAACCCACAATTCGTCGCTTTAAAGGAGTCTAAGCTTCATTTCGTGATCGTGCGGGCAATTGAGTATCCAGATGATCCCGCTGCCTTTGATCCGGCCTTTATGAAGGAAATAAAAGAGCATGCTCAAAAGTTCAACGCCAGAACCTTTTATGCCGGGGTTGGCCTTGCCAATTCAAGCGATTATGAAAAACCTATCACGAGTGATGAAGATTATATTGTGAATTACTCTGGTTGGAAAGAATTTTAGATAATGAAAAAGATCTCCCTATTACTTTTATTTACCCTTACTTTAATTTCATGCACCCAATCTACAGAGGTGAGCAGTCATGAATATACCGGGGAAGCCTTAGGTACAACATACATGGTTCGTTACTTTTCTAATAACGAACTCCAGTTTGAAAAATCATTGGATAGCATCATGGATGAGATCAATTCTTCCATGAGTACTTATATCACCAAGTCTGATATTTCACGAATAAACCGCGGGGATACTACGGTAAAGGTTGATGAGAACTTTGAGGCGGTGTTCAATGCCTCTAACAAGATCTATAAGGAGACCGATGGCTTTTTCGATCCTACCGTGGGTGTTCTTGTGAATGCTTATGGATTTGGTCCTGGAAAACCGCTTAATAAGCTTGAGCCGGAAACACTTGATTCTTTAAGAAACCTGGTGGGTTTCGATAAAGTAAGATTAACCGATGATAATAAGATAAGGAAAGAAGATCCTGCAGTTTATCTTGATTTTAATGCCATTGCCAAGGGTTATACTATAGACGTAATTGGTGAATATCTGGAATCCAATAATATTGAAAATTACCTCATAGAACTTGGTGGTGAATTAAGAGCCAGGGGTAAAAATCTGGAAAATGATGCTGAATGGGTGGTAGGTATCGACGATCCAAACCAGCAGGAGGGAAATAGGAAACTTCAGGCTAAGGTGAAATTGTCCAATGCCGCGATGGCCACTTCTGGGAATTATAGGAAATTCCGGGTAGATTCCATTACGGGACAGAAATACGTTCATACCATTAACCCTAAAACAGGAAAGGCTGAAAGAAGTAATTTGTTAAGCGCCTCGGTTATAGCAGAGAATTGTATGCTGGCTGATGGTTATGCCACTGCATTTATGGCCTTAGGTCTGGAAAGAACTCAGGAGGTTCTTAACGAACTTAAGGGCGTAGAGGTTTATATCATGTATTCTTCTGAAGATGGTGAAATGGAAGTTTTCCAGTCAACAGGTTTTAAAAAGAATATCCTCGAATAACTACTTATGGCAAACCGGGATGATCTCTCCCTTAGCGAGCCTGTATTTATCAATTTCGGTCTGGGGTAAATTTGAAGTGTAATCTACTTCTTCAACTTCAAACCCTATAGTGCGTAATTTATCGAAGTAGTCCCTTCCGTAAACCCGCACGTGATCATACTGCCCAAAAATCTTAGCCCGCTCTTTAGGATCTGTAATAGAATCGTCCTGGAAAGTCTCGGCTCTGTCTAATTCCTGTGGTATTTGCAGGATAGCCGTCCCACCCGGCTTTAAGATCCTGTATAATTCCTGCATGGCCTTTTTGTCATCAGGAATATGTTCCAGCACGTGATTGCATAAAATAAAATCGAAACTTTCACTTTCAAAGGGCAGATCACAAATATCAGCCTTAACATCTGCTAAGGGAGAATTGAGATCTGTAGTTGTATAATCAAGATTTGAAAGTTTCCTGAAACGCTTATAGAAAGCCTGTTCCGGGGCAAAGTGTAGAACCTTTAATTTCTTATTGAAGAATTCGGTTTCATTTTTCAGATAAAGCCATAGAAGTCTATGCCTTTCTAACGAAAGGGTAGAGGGGGAAAGAACATTTTCCCGCTGATTTTCGTAACCATAAGGTAAAAACTTCCTGAAACCGCTCCCATCAATAGGATCGGTATATCTTGAGCCTTTAAGATAAATCTTTAAAAACGGCCTTACCAGGTAACTCATTCTAATAAGAACAGGCCTGGGAATTGAATTTAAGGCCAGTTTAAAAAGATTACTCATTCTCTATACTTCGATATCTCCCCAGTTCTCACCCGATTTGATACGGTACAATTGCATTTCGGAAACTCCGAACTGCTTTGCAAGTACCCTGATACGGGTTTTTCTTTCAGGATCTAAAAGTTTTTTCTTAAGAATAACAGCCTGTGCGTAAGTTAACTTGGAGTAAGAAGTGACTTTTCTAAGCTTCCTCTTCTTTTTGTTCTCCTTTACCTTAGGACTGTCGTATTGATGTTGGACCCATTCGTCTTTGGTGGCCCATGCCAAATTAGAAACGCGGTTGTCGTTCTTCACAAAGTTTTTGTGGATCACGTACTGATCGCCTTCTTTTTTCTCTAAAAACATTTCAGCAATAATGCGATGAATGTAATACGTCTTATGTTTTCCATTCTTCAATTTTACCGCGAAGTTTAAATATCCACCTACTTTTCCGCCTTTCATTAAGTCTCCTTCGGGATTTTTCAGATAACTGATCATTCTTCCGAAATTTGAGACCTTGTAGACAAAGCGGTCTTCCCAGGAATCATAGTGTAGGGTTTTCCATGTTTCCTGTCTGTAACTTTTAATCATAAACTTTTGCTCTAAATTCGTCTTCTTCTTTGGATTTAATATTTAAGGATTCATAAATGTATTTAAACGTAGATAGTAATTCGGGTTTGCCGTCAACAAGGGCTACATTATGTTCAAAATGTGCACTTGGCTTATTATCGGCAGTAAGTATTGTCCATCCGTCAGGTAATTGCTTGATTCTTTTAGTTCCCATATTGATCATGGGTTCTATAGCAACGACCATCCCTTCAACAAATTTCTTTCCCCGACCTCTTTTACCATAATTAGGCATTTCAGGATCTTCATGCATGGTTCTGCCAAGGCCATGGCCTACAAGCTCTCTTACCACACCATAACCATGATCTTCGGTGTATTTCTGTATGGCATAGCCAACATCACCCACACGGTTACCTGCCTTAAATTCTCTGATACCCACATAAAGTGATTCTTTAGTAACATCCAGAAGCTTTTTAACTTCTGGCGCGACCTCTCCAACCTCAAAGGTGTACGCGTGGTCACCATAGAAACCATTTTTTATGGCCCCGCAGTCTATAGAAATAATATCACCTTCCTTTAAAGGGGTGTCATTAGGTATTCCATGAACTACCTGGGCATTTGGGCTCATACAAAGAGAATTAGGGAAATCATACAGTCCCAGGAATCCTGGTACAGCGTCGTGATCTCTAATAAACTCTTCGGCTAATTTATCCAGTTGCAAAGTGGTTACTCCCGGTTTGATCTCAGGAGCAAGCATGCCTAAAGTTTTTGAAACTATCAGTGCGCTTTCACGCATTAATTCTATCTCTTCTCTGGATTTAGGTATTATCATATTTTATTTCAATCTTCCGAATAAACCGGATCTTTTTTTCTTTTTTTCTCTGCCTGGTCTCTCGTTGCTCAGGCTCTGGAAAATTTCTCCCCAGCCTTTCATTCCTCCAAGATTACGGTCATCAATAAAAATATCTGCGAGAATCTTTCTACTAATTGTCCCATCGAACTCTTCTTCTGGGTAGCTTTTATTTACAGCGTAAAAATGTAATCCGTTCTTTTCACAGAATTTTATAGCTTCTTCAAGTCGTTCACCATGACGATAGGTCCATAAAATAATTCGGTGACCTTCATCCTGTAATTTTTTAAGGGACTCAAAAGCAAAAAGTATAGGTTTTCCTATTTCAGGAAATCTGTTCTCTACTATAGTCCCGTCAAAATCAACTGCTAAGGTTAGAGAATTGGGCATATGCGAAATTAGTTAATATTTTCTAATTTATGTATTAAGCTCGGCTATAAGTTAGTCTGTGTAGGAATCTTTGTACTTTTTCCCACTAACTATTTTAGCGATATCCTCTTCTATACTCTCCCCTTGAGAATACTCTACAAATCTGTTCACTTCCTTACCATCTTTATAGAAAATAATGGTTGGCACCCTGTGGACATTCAATTCTTCTTCGATCTTAGAAGGAGTCTTTTTATCATAGTCTACCGCAACCATCTCTACATTGTTGTAATTATAATCTGCCTGGTCCAGTATTTTGATCAATTTTGGTACTTCTCTTTTGCTATCTCCACACCAGGTACCCATAAGAACTTTTATTTCATAATCCCCAATGTTCTCTTTGATGGTTTCCATCTCTGCAGTTTGTGGAGAAAATTTGTCATATCTCGGTTCAAACCATTGTGAAAATGGTTTCTGCTGTAGATCTTTCTTTTCAAAATTCCCTAAGAGTATATCTTTTTGAAGATCTGCTTCTTCAATCTGGTCTGTTGAAGATTTTTCGATGTTCGTTTTTCTTACAGTATTTCCGCAGCTTATGGTTAAAGCTGCCAGTACGATCAAAAATTTATTCATAGCATTTAGATTAATGGGTCTTCGGTCATTAAATCTGGTTGGGTAATACCCATAAGTTTTAAAACTGTCGGAGCAATGTTTCCTAACTTACCATCTTTAATACTTTTTACATCCTTATCCATAAGGATCAATGGTACCGGATTGGTTGTATGTGCTGTATTCGGGCTGCCATCAGGATTTTTCATGACTTCACTATTACCATGGTCGGCAATAATTATGACGGAGTATCCATGGTCATAAGCTTTTTCAGCTACTGCTTTGGCGCAGGTGTCTACGGTCTCGCATGCCTTAACCGCCGCATCAAAATCTCCGGTATGACCAACCATGTCTGGATTTGCGAAATTCAAACAGATGAAATCTGCAGATTCCTTATCGATTTCATGAACGATCTTATCCTTTATTTCAAAAGCACTCATTTCGGGCTGAAGGTCATAAGTGGCAACTTTAGGGGAATTGCACATGATCCTTTTCTCTCCATCAAAAGGTTCTTCACGGCCTCCTGAAAAGAAAAAGGTAACATGAGGATACTTTTCGGTCTCAGCGATCCTGATTTGTTTTTTTCCTTCATATTCCAATACCTCGCCAAGGGTGGCTTTGATATTAGATTTTTTGAATATCACATTTATATTTTCGAACCTGTCGTCATACTTGGTCATTGTTACATAGTACAGCGCTAATTTCTTCATGTCATACTCAGGGAAATCATCCTGGGATAAAGCCTGGGTAAGTTGTCTCCCTCTGTCTGTTCTGAAATTGAAATAAATGACCACATCTTTTTCATTCAATGTAGCCACAGGTTTACCATCATCACCGGTTAATACAATTGGTTTGATGAATTCGTCACTTACATTTTTATCATAGCTCTCCTGGATAGAAGCCAGGGCATCTGTAGTTTCTTTTCCCTTACCTTTTACGATAAGGTCATAGGCCAGTTTTACTCTTTCCCAGCGTTTGTCACGGTCCATGGCATAATACCTTCCAATTACCGAAGCAAGTTTAGAATTTGTTTTCTCAAGATGCGGTAAAAGGTCTTCAATAAATCCCTTTCCAGAATGTGGATCTACATCACGACCATCGGTAAAGGCGTGTACATATTTTTGTTTTACGCCTAATTTTTCGGCTGCAGAAAGCAAGCCTTTCAAATGTTTAATATGGGAATGAACGCCACCATCACTTAATAGTCCCATGAAATGGACTGGCTTATTATTTTTTACAGCATAGCTGAATGCTTCTTCCAGCACCGGCTCGTCAATAAGGGTGTCTTTTTCCACCGCCATATTGATCTTCACCAGGTCCTGATAAACTATACGGCCAGCGCCAAGATTCATATGTCCAACTTCAGAATTTCCCATCTGCCCTTCAGGAAGACCAACATTCATACCGTCGGTTCTCAAAGTAGCATGAGGAAACTTCTTTGGCAGGGAGTCCATAAAGGGTGTTTTGGCCTTTGCAATTGCCGAAACTTCTTCATTTTGAGTGATTCCCCAACCATCCAATATCATTAAAAGGACTTTCTTGTTCATCTGTTAAAATAATTTGGTGTTAAAGATAAAAACAATTGAATGTAATGCCAGAGCAACACGGTATAATGTTTTATTAAATCTATTCATATTGATCTATAACAATCATTCTCTCTAGAATGATTTTTCTTGAATGCGATCCATTTAATACACACTTATAATGTTTGATTATTGTGAAAGTATTTTACGAAATCGATGCTGGTCTACTTCCAGATCCAGATTTTTTGTATAGCGTTGAAATACACTACTCTTCACTCTTTCAGGGGTTTTAACATTACATTCTGTAATCGAAATCACTGATGACTTAAATTTTTAACATATAAATTTTAAAATCAAAGAATAATATCTGCTTTTCTGCGTTTACATATCACGCCTGAAAACTTTATTATAGAGCTCATTTTGAGTATAATAAGGCTCATGAATGTTAAATTTTGGCTTTTTTGCAGATTAGTTTTGAAATTTTGTATGTTGGCAGGGCTTTTGGTTTTTATTAACAGAACTTAAAAAACATAATTTATATGAAGTATAGAATCCTTACTGTTGTTGGAGTTTTAATTTTCTCATTTGCTTTTAGTAGCACCGCTGAGATCAACAACTCTAAAGGTTCCGGAATAAATGAAGAGCTTTCTTCTGAACTTGAAGTTGAGAAATCCTTTGAGGCGAAAGTTGTAGAATTATATGAAACATTTTCCCTGAAAAATTCCACAATGCCCCAATTGCCTGTTTTTGAAAAGGCCATTAGTGGTTATATGAAGCTCGATGATGCCGGAAGAATTTCAAATCCCCTGCTAACAGTAATCGATTTTAATCTTTCCTCAACCAAAAAAAGAATGTGGATCCTGAATATGGAAACCCAGGAAGTGATCTTTAATACCTATGTGGCACATGGTCAGAATACCGGTGGAGAGTTTGCTGAAAATTTTTCTAATAAACAGAATTCCCATAAAAGTTCTTTAGGTTTTTATGTTACCGGTGAAACTTATTACGGGAAAAATGGGTTGTCACTTTTTATAGATGGTATGGAAAAAGGTTTCAATTCCAATGCCCGAGAGCGCTATGTAGTGATTCATGGAGCAGATTATGCTGAACCAGATTTTATTAAAAGAGTAGGTAGGCTTGGAAGAAGTTATGGTTGTCCTGCGGTTCCAAATAAGATCGCCAAGGAACTTATTCATAAGATTAAAGGAAAGTCTGTAGTCTACATTCACAAGAATGACAAGAACTACCTTGAGAATTCAGATTATTTAAGCGTATAAATTAAGCTTCCGGTTTTAGAAGATTCCAGAGCTTTTGATCAAGATCATAGATATCATCAATATATTTGATGGTATCTTTTTTTTGGAATGCGGTCCAGTAAAAATGATGAACTTTCACGTTCTGGGTGACCTTGATTTCTGTGGTTTTACCAGACTTTAATATTTCATCGATCTTATCTTGATCATACTTGTCCTGATCGCTCAATAAATACCCGGCCAGGCCAAGAGCATCTTCAACCCTCACACATCCCGAACTTTGAGCCCTCGCATTATTTTCAAATAATTTTTTTGAAGGAGTATCATGTAAATAGATCATATATTCGTTAGGATAGATGATCTTAACAACCCCTAGCGGATTTGTTGGACCTGCCGGCTGACGATAGGTATAAGATTTTACCTTGGATGAATTCCAGTCTACCTCTGAAGGATCTACAACTTTTCCCGAACCATCATAGATCTTGATGTTTTTCTTTTTTAAATAATTAATATCCCTGGATGCTCCCGGGATCACATCATTCTTTTTAATGGTTGGTGGAATGGTCCAGGTTGGATTGTAAATGATGTAGCCTATTTCATCAGAAAATACTGGTGTTTTTCTAACTTCAGTTCCCACCATGGTCTTGTGGGTTCTGATGGTATCTCCATCCTTAACTACGGTAAGTTCGTAATTTGGAATATTTACAATGATATAATGTTCTCCAAGATCTCTTGGATACCAGCGCCATCTTTCAAGATTTATAAGGATCTGGTGTAACCTGTCTTCCTTGGTATAATTTAAGTTTTTGATAGTTGTATTTCCAAGTAATCCATCGATCTGCAAGTCATGTTCCTTCTGGAATTCCTTTAAGGCATTCTGAATACTCTCATTGTACTTCGTGTTCGTGGAATCAATTTGGCCTTGATAGTGGCCAAGTTCAGACAGTCTTTTTGTGATGGAGAACATGCGGTCATCAGATTCTCCTGGTTTTATCAACTTCCCGGTGCTTATTCTGGTTGCCGGAGCATTTCTCCAGTCTGTTTTTTTAAACTCTCTCAAGGCATTTTTTAAACCCTGATAAACAATATGCTTAGGCTTTAAAGCTTCCAGAGCTTCACTTATATCTTCATTAGCAATGGCAGATCTTAAAGACTCTTTTAGATTTATTTCATTTAAAGGAGTGCCCCAGATCTCATAGATCTCCTTGGGGTTAAGTTTACCGGTAGCAAGGTGATTAGACAACTGGAAAAAAGCATCGGTAAGCAGAATTTCTAGTAGGTTGTTTTCTTCTTCAGAATTGCTATTAAGGGAAGAAAGTAGCTCTTGGATCTTTTCTCCATGATAATCTTCAAAGAACAGGCCTTCATCTTCAATACTTTCAATATTTCTGAAAAGGTCTTCTCTTAATTCACGGTTGGTCCAAACGGGTTCAAAATCATTTTCCTGGTAGAATTCCAGGATCTCTTTGGGATGATAAATGACTGCAGGTTCTTCCTGGATGTCGTCAAAGAAATCTTCAATTTCATCTGCATCGGTAAGTTGCGCAATTTCTTCAACCTCATTGCGCTCTTCAATGCCCGGCTCCTCTTTATCATTCTTACAACTGCTAAACAATAGCAGAAAACATAGTGTAAATAATAAAGAGGGGCAGCGCATGTTTAAATTTAGTTCTTGTGGTGAAGTAATACTAAGAAACTCTCACATCTGAGTAAGACTCATTCTGGTCGAATTTCACTTCGGCGAAAGGGCAGAGGGGATCGATCTTTAAATTGTTTTCCCTCGCGTATTCCACACTTTTGGCAATAAGTTTAGAGCCTATACCTTGGTTTTCCATCTCACGTTTAACCTCGGTATGGTCTATAGTGAGAATGTTATCTCCGCTTTTATGATAGGTCAGCTCACCGATAAGTCCTTTTTCGTTTTCGATATAGAACATTCCGCGGCTGTTATTCTCCTTATGTTTGATTTCCATGCTTATCTCTTATAGATACCGTCTACGATACCATAATCCATAGATTCTTTTGCGTCCATCCAGTAATCGCGGTTAAAGTCCTTAAGAACTTTTTCCACGGTCTGGCCGCAGTTCTCAGCAAGGATCTCGGCACTAAGATGTTTTGTTTTTAGGATCTCGTTGGCTGCGATCTCGATATTCGAAGCCTGACCTCTGGCACCACCACTAGGCTGGTGGATCATTACTTTTGCATGAGGTTGAATAAATCTTCTTCCTTTTTTACCTGCTGATAGTAAAATAGATCCCATAGAAGCCGCCAGACCAGTACAGATAGTAGAAACTGGTGAAGTTAAGCTCATTATAGTATCATAAATCGCAAATCCATCGGTTACATATCCACCTGGGCTATTGATGAATAACTGAATTTCACCTTCACCTTCAAGGTCAAGGTATTCCAGCCTGTCGATCACATATTTGGCAGATTTGTCACTCACTTCTCCCCACATGTAGATCTTTCTTTCTTCTAATAATTTTATATCTATTAAGTCCTGGATCTTTCCGGTTTTATTTTTCATGAAATATGTTTAAGAGTATTTTCGGTTTGTAAGTCGAAGCTAAAAATATGACTATTTTAGCAGAAAACAGAACGATGGAAGTGGCATTTAACAAGATTTTAAAAGAAGATTCTGCCAAAGTTTTACCCTATCTCAAGAAACTACATAAGCAGCCACCATCAGAGGAATTATTGAGGCAGCGCCTGCTGGAAATGTTCGATCAGAATTACGAATGTTTCGGTATTTATCATCAAAATAAGCTCATTGGAGTTTTTGGTCTCTGGTTTATGACCCGTCATTATGCAGGCAGGTCTTGTGAAGCCGATCATATTTATATTGAAGATGAATTCCAGGGGAAGGGAATTGGAAAGTCATTAATGGAGTTCATACATGAATATGCGAGGTCAAAAGACTGTGAGACAATGGAATTGAATTCTTATGTTGAAAATTTCGCTTCTCATAAATTTTATATGAACCTGGGATACGTAATTCGAGGATATCATTTTTTAAAAAAGCTGTGATTTTTTTTGGATTTTGAAATCGTTTCAGATTATATTTGCAGCGAAAGGCGGGAGTAGCTCAGTTGGTAGAGCGTCAGCCTTCCAAGCTGAATGTCGCCGGTTCGAACCCGGTCTCCCGCTCTAAAAGCTTCATCGAAAGATGGAGCTTTTTTTTATGTCTGAAGTTTAGTGTTGAGAAGAATAGAGGGTGAGAAGCCTGTCCTGAGCGAAGTCGAAGGGAACCCGGTCTCCCGCTCTAAAAGCTTCATCGAAAGATGGAGCTTTTTTTTATGTCTGAAGTTTAGTGGAGAAGAATAGAGGGTGAGAAGCCTGTCCTGAGCGAAGTCGAAGGGTGCCCGGTCTCCCGCTCTAAAAGCTTCATCGAATGATGGAGCTTTTTTTAGGTTTTTAATTTTGAGGAATTTAAAATGATTCAATAAAAAAGCCCGTAGCAAATTGCAACCGGCTTTTTATAAGTAGGGATCTAAATATTTTAACCGTTCATAGAGATTAAAAACTCTTCGTTATTCCTGGTGCTTTTGATTTTTTCGTTAATGAATTCCATAGCTTCTACAGGATTCATGTCTGCAAGATACTTTCTTAGTACCCACATACGCTGTATCGTTGTATCATCTAAAAGAAGGTCATCTCTACGTGTGCTTGAAGAAACAAGGTCTATCGCAGGGAATATTCTTCTATTAGAGATTCTTCTGTCTAATTGAAGCTCCATGTTACCGGTACCTTTAAATTCTTCGAAGATCACTTCATCCATTTTAGAACCGGTTTCAGTAAGCGCAGTCGCTATAATAGATAACGAACCTCCGTTTTCGATATTACGGGCAGCACCAAAGAATCTTTTTGGTTTATGTAAAGCGTTAGCATCCACACCACCACTCAATACCTTACCGCTGGCAGGTTGAACAGTGTTGTAGGCTCTCGCAAGCCTGGTGATAGAGTCAAGAAGTATTACTACATCGTGACCGCATTCTACCAAACGTTTAGCTTTTTCTAATACTATATTCGCAACTCTTACGTGCTCGTGTGCTTCTTTGTCGAAGGTTGAAGCAACAACTTCACCTTTTACATTACGCTGCATATCGGTAACCTCTTCAGGTCTTTCATCGATAAGTAGCACGATCTGATAAACCTCAGGATGGTTCGCCGCAATTGCATTGGCGATATCCTTAAGCAGCATGGTCTTACCTGTCTTTGGCTGGGAAACGATCATTCCACGTTGTCCTTTACCAATAGGTGCGAATAGATCCATTACCCTTGTAGAGATAGAGCTCTGCTTTTCGGCTAGAGTGAATTTATCTTTAGGGAACAATGGAGTTAGGTGTTCAAAAGAAACACGGTCTCTTACCACTTGTGGGTCCAGACCATTGATCTTATTGATCTTAATAAGTGGGAAATATTTCTCTCCTTCTTTAGGAGGTCTAATTTGTCCCTGTACAGTATCTCCGGTCTTAAGTCCAAAAAGTCTTATTTGTGACTGGGATACATAAATATCATCTGGAGAAGTAAGGTAGTTGTAGTCTGATGATCTCAGGAAACCATAGTTATCCTGCATGATGTCAAGAACTCCTTCACTTTCTATGATCGCGTCGAATTCGTAATCTGGCTCGCGGTAACGATTCCTGTTATCGCGGTTTCCATTATTCTTTTTGTTGTCGTTACGATTGTCATTACGGTTATCGTTACGATTATCATTTCTGTTATCGTTGCGATTGTCGTTCCTGTTGTCGTTGCGATTATCATTTCTATTGTCGTTACGATTATCATTTCTGTTATCGTTGCGACTGCGAGTATCTTTTTTGTTGCCCTGGTTTCTATCCTTGCTATTTCCTTTAGGTGCAGGAGATTTCCTGGAGTCATCTTTTTTTGAAGAATGACTGGAGTCTTTTCCTGAAGGCTTAGATTGAGGGGTTTTTTCGGAAGCAGAAGATCTTGGAGGTCTTTTTTCGCTACCTACTTTTTTGGCTGGCTTTGGTTTCGCCTGTTCCTGGTTGTTGTCCTCTGTGAGAACTTCTTTCACTTTGTTAGGATTCGATGCCTGGTAGTCCAGAATCTGATACACCAAATCTAGTTTTTTTAAAGTCTTGTACTTAGGAACATTCAGCGTTTCAGCGATTTCCTTAAGTTCAGGAAGCTTTTTAGCTTTTAATTCTGAAATTTCAAACATGTATGCGTTAAAATAATTTTTGTTTGGATTGATTTAAAAAACTTCTCGAGGAAGAACAAAAAGTTTGGAGACTTAAGTAACCAACGTTGAATGGGTTACGAAATGTTATTGCAATAATACAACTTTATTTTAAACTTTTAGACTGTAATTCTAAAAAGAATCTTTTATTTTTGTGCCGCAACAGTAAGAAATATGCTTCAAAGAATACAAACTGTTTACCTACTTATAGCTGCGATTATCGCTGCAGGCCTTATATTTGTATTTCCACTTTGGGAAAATAATGCCGGTGAGTCTGTATATGCTATTGATGTATTGATCGCTTTTGGAATGTACATAGCATCGGCGGCAATTTCACTGGTGAGTATCTTTATGTTTAAAAATAGAAAACTCCAGTTCGTACTGGGGCGTCTAAATATAATATTGAACCTTTTTTTACTAGGAGTGTTTGTTTATTGGTCTCTAACTTTACCTGGAGAGATGGATATTTCAGAGAAGGGTATTGGGATGTTTCTTCCTATTATTTCTATCGTTTTTATTGTTTTGGCGAATAAAGCCATCAAAAAGGACGAAGATCTCGTAAAATCTGTTGACCGATTACGATAAGCCTATCATCTTAGTAGTATTAGTGCGTGAAAAACCCGAAGTGAAAGCTTCGGGTTTTTTAATTCTTCAAATAAAGCAAATGTTGAAGATTAGCTTTAAATTATAAAAACTATCGGTTAAGCTTAATCAAAAGAACTATTCCAGTTCAATTACCTCAAGATCACTTATGTTCTTGCCATCTATTTTGAATCTTAGCATGGTCCTTTTCTTATGAAAACCCTGTTTGCCGGCAGCGCCCGGATTCATGTGCAAAAGGTTCAGGTTTTTATCGTTCATCACCTTTAGAATATGGGAATGCCCAGAGATGAAAATTTTTGGTGGATTCTTCCTTATTTCTTCCTTTACTGCCGGAGAATATCTTCCCGGGTATCCACCAATATGAGTGATCCAGACATCGATTTCTTCGCACATAAATCTATTGTTCAGCGGAAATTCTTTTCTTATTTCAGCATTATCTATATTTCCATAAACTGCCTTCAAAGGTTTTACAGCTTCAAGTTTATCGGTAACCTCAAGGCTGCCAATGTCCCCGGCATGCCATAATTCATCTGCTTCTTTTGCATAATGCAGGATGCGGTCATCCATATGTCCATGAGTGTCACTAAGGAGAAGTATCTTTTTCAAAATTGGATTCAGATTTAAAATTCGTTTAACAAAGGATGGCTTCGCAAAGCCTTTCTCCTTGTTATAATTGCCTTATCTTTGCATTTCGCTAATATAAAAATAAAGCGGAGCTTGAGGTATTTTATAGAACTCTCATATTTTGGAAAAGCTTATCATGGTTGGCAAAATCAACCTGATTCTATAAGTGTACAGGAGGTTCTGGAAGAAAACCTTAGTAAGGTTCTTCGTTCTAAGATCGATATCGTTGGTGCCGGGCGAACAGATGCCGGGGTGCATGCCAAACAAATGTTCGCGCATTTTGATAATTCAGAAGTGGATACGGCATTATTGAAGTATAAACTTAATTCTATGCTTCCAAAAGATGTGGCGATCTCAGAGATATTTCTAGTTAGGGAAGATTCGCATGCCAGGTTTGATGCGACCTCCAGGAGTTATGAATATCATATAGTTCAGGAGAAAGATGCCTTTAGCAGGGATTTTGCCTGGTTTCTAAAGTATGAACTGGATGTTGAAAAAATGAACGAAGCGGCCGCTATTTTAAAAAAATATACCAACTTTAAAAGTTTCTCCAAGAGCAGGACAGATGTGAAAACATACAATTGTAGAATAGATCATGCCGTTTGGAAAGTAGAAGATAATAAGTTGGTTTTTCATATTACTGCCGACAGATTTCTAAGGAATATGGTTCGGGCGGTAGTTGGAACACTTGTAGAAATAGGACAGAATAAATATCCTGTATCCCATATTCATGAAGTTATAGAAAGTAAGGATAGGGGAATGGCGGGAACTTCGGTGCCGGCTCACGGATTATATTTAACCAGGATAGAATATCCTGATAACATCAGAATAGATTAAATGGCAACAAAGACGGGAAATGCGTTCGATATGGATCTGTTTAAGCGATTGCTTAAATATACCAATCCTTATAAGCGAATCTTTTATTTCGTTGGTATTGCGGCTATACTTGTCTCACTGTTTGCTGTACTTAGGCCTATCCTGTTGCAGGAAACCATAGACAAGGCTCTAATGAATTCAGATTTTGAAAGCCTTATTTATTACGTAAGCCTCATGCTTGGGGTGCTCGTTCTAGAAGTGGTTTTTCAGTTCTGCTTTATTTATTATGCAAACTGGCTTGGTTTAGGCGTTGTGCGCGATATACGGGTAAAACTGTTCGAGCATATGCTTGGCTTCAAAATGAAGTATTATGACAAGTCTGCTGTGGGAAGATTGGTAACCCGGGCGGTAAGTGATATCGAAACTATATCAAGTATTTTTAGTCAGGGCTTGTTCATGATCATTAGCGACCTGCTTAAGATGCTGGTGGTATTAGGGGTAATGTTCTATAAAAGCTGGGAATTGACCCTGCTGGTCTTAACCGTACTTCCATTCATTCTCTATGCTACGCGTGTTTTTCAGAAGAAAATGAAGCTTGCCTTTGAAGAGGTGAGAACACAGGTGGCAAATCTGAACACTTTCGTGCAGGAGAGAATTACCGGGATGAAGATCGTTCAGCTTTTTACCAGGGAGAAGACCGAATATGCCAATTTTAAGGATATTAACGATAAGCACCGTAAAGCATGGGTGAAAACGGTTTGGTATAACTCTATATTTTTCCCGATCGCTGAAATGTCTACTTCCATAACTATTGGTCTTATCGTTTGGTTTGGTGGTCTTAGAGTGGTTGCCGGTGACGAGATGTCTCTTGGTATTATTGTAGCTTTTATTGAGCTTTCTCAAATGCTTTTCAGGCCATTGAGGCAGATCGCAGATAAATTCAACACTCTGCAAATGGGTATGGTTGCTGCAAACAGGGTATTTGGAATTCTTGATACCGAAGCCAGTATAGAAGATAAAGGAACCATTGAAATCGACAATCTAAAAGGTGAGATCGAATTTAAAGACGTTCGCTTTAGTTACGTAGATGATGAAGAGGTTTTAAAAGGAATTTCCTTTAAAGTTCAGGAAGGGGAAACCGTCGCGATCGTTGGGGCTACCGGTGCCGGTAAATCCACGATCATCAATCTTCTAAGTAGGTTTTATGAGATAGACATCGGCTCTATTCTGGTTGATGGAACCGATATTAAGGATATAAAACTTAGATCTCTACGGGCTCAGATAGCGGTGGTGTTGCAGAATGTCTTTCTTTTTGCCGATACCATCATGAATAATATTACACTGGATAATCCAGATATTACCGATGAAGACGTGATCGCGGCAGCAAAACGTATCGGGATACATGAATTCATAAGTACATTGCCTAATGGTTATTATTATAATGTGAAAGAAAGGGGCGCGATGTTATCCTCTGGCCAGCGACAATTGATCTCATTCCTGAGAGCTTTTGTAAGCAACCCGAGTATTCTTGTTCTGGATGAGGCTACTTCTTCGGTAGACTCGTACAGCGAGCAGTTGATACAGGATGCTACAGATAAGATCACCGAGGGGCGTACTTCTATTGTGATCGCGCACAGACTTGCTACCATCAAAAAGGCCGATAAGATTATTGTGATGGATCAGGGGCAGATCGTTGAGATTGGTAACCATAAGGAACTCCTCAAAAAGACCGATGGTTATTACAGAAAGCTATATGAAGTGCAGTTTAAGGCTGAAGAGGCTTTATAAAGGAACTTAGCTAAGATCTTCTTTTAATTTTTCTTTTAACTCGTCAAGAGTTTCGAACATTACGAACTGGCCATCCCTAACATAAGATGTCTGCCCGGTCTCCTCACTTACGATTAGTGCCAGGGCATCAGTTTTTTCAGTAATACCTACTGCTGCTCTATGTCTTAATCCGAATCTTAAAGGGATGGAGCGATCATTGGAAACCGGTAAAATTACCCTAGTTGCGGTGATCTTATTTTCTTCAATGATCATCGCCCCATCGTGAAGCGGACTGTTCTTAAAGAAGATAGACTCTATTATGGGCTGGTTTAGCTCAATTTTCATTTTATCCCCGGTATTCTTTACAAAATCCAGTTTATTGTTCTTTTGTATAACCATTAAGGCTCCCGTATAGGTCTTGCCCATAGCTTCGCAAGCATTGATGATCGCATCTATATCTATCTTGGTTTCAAAATCATCCCTGCTGAATTTAAAACTTCTGAAAAATCTTCCCTTTTGAGTGAAATTAGTAGATCCTATCATCAATAGGAATTTCCTGATCTCCTGTTGGAAAACTACGATGAGCGCGAAAACTCCAACCCCGATAAACTCACCAAGCACACTGCTTAGTAATTCCATTTGCAATAACTGGGTAAGCAGCCAGGCGAGGTAGATGACCACAATACCGATGAAAATATTCACTGCCGCGGTACCGCGAACAAGTTTATAAACATAGTAAAGTAGCAGGGCTACAAAAACAATATCCAGGATATCGAGAATTCGAAGATCTATGATGTCCAAATTGCGGGGGTTTTATGTAAAAATAGAAAAACTAAAATTAGTTTATCAATTCACGGGTTAATTTGATGCATTCCATGGCTTCCTTAACATCATGAACTCGCAATATGTCTGCACCTTTCAGCAGGGCAGCAGTGTTAAGAACAGTGGTGCCATTCAGGGCTTCACTGGCAGTAATGTCTAGTGATTTCCAGATCATGCTTTTCCTGGAAACTCCAACCAGTAAAGGAAGTTCAAGGTTTTTAAAGAGTTCCAGTTTAGATAACAGATCAAAATTCTGAGCTATGTTTTTCGCAAAACCGAAACCCGGATCCACAATAAGGTCATTGATGCCAAGCTTCCTTGCCGCCCTGATTCTTTCTGAAAAATAAAAAAGAACATCAGCGGTAAGATCATCATATTGATTAAGTTCTTTCATGGTCTGCGGAGTTCCCTTCATGTGCATCATAATATAAGGAACCTGGTATCTGGCAATTACCGGCATCATTTTTTCATCCAGTTTCCCTGCGGAAATATCATTGATAATTGCAGCGCCAGCCTGAATGCTTTTTTCGGCAACTTCAGATCTGAAAGTATCGATCGAAAGAACAGCTTCCGGAAATTCCTTCAGGATCATCTCGATGGCGGGCATCATTCTTCCGAGCTCCTCTTCAATCGAAATATCATCTGCTCCCGGTCTGGAACTATAGGCTCCAAGATCGAGAAAAGTGGCTCCTTCCTGAAGCAATTTTTCAGCATTGGTAAGGATCTCCTTTTCGGTATTAGAACGGCTTCCGCTGTAAAAGGAATCTGGGGTGATATTAATAATGCCCATGACTTTTGGCTGAGCGAGATCAATAAGATTTCCTTTGCAGTTGATAAACATATTGTAATTTAGGTTTTTTGATAGCCGGGAAATTAACTTTGACTATCTGAAATATTTGCCCGAAATTTACGCAAATTACATCTACTTCATGCAGGATACCTCAAAACAATACGACGCGGTGATCGCGAGTTGCCGCAGTTTGTTTCTAAATAAAATGAAAGATTATGGCTGTGCCTGGAGAATTTTAAGGTTGCCGTCACTCACCGACCAGATATTTATCAAAGCCCAGAGGATTCGCCAGTTACAGGAAAGCGAAGTGAGAAAAGTAGATGAGGATGAAAAATCTGAATTTATAGGGATCATTAATTATTCTGTAATGGCGCTAATTCAACTGGAAAAGGGAATTGCGGTTCAGCCAGATCTCTCTCCGGAGGATGCCATCAAATTATATGACGAAAAGATACAGGAGACCAAGGAGTTGATGATGAATAAAAACCATGACTATGGTGAAGCCTGGCGTGATATGCGTATAAGCTCTCTAACAGATCTTATTATTCAAAAGTTATTACGTGTTAAGCAGATTGAAGATAACAAAGGCAAAACACTGGTAAGCGAAGGTATAGATGCTAATTACCAGGATATGATCAATTACTCGGTATTCGCTATGATCCATTTTAGCGAAGCTGAAGAAAAAACGGCAGATAAAAAATAATACTATGAAAGCAATTGTAAGTATCTCCAGGATCCTGGTGGGAGTCCTTTTTATTTTTTCAGGATTTATCAAGTTGAACGATCCCGTGGGCTTCTCTTACAAATTGCAGGAATATTTTAGTGAACCCGTTCTGGATATTCCATTTTTAATTCCGTTTGCACTCATTATTGCCATTCTGTTGGTCATTTTTGAGTTGGTAGTGGGGATCATGTTGCTTATTGGTTACGCTCCTAAATTTACCAGTTGGAGTTTGCTGGTGATGATCATCTTTTTCACATTTCTAACCTTTTACTCAGCCTATTTCAATAAAGTGACCGATTGTGGTTGTTTTGGAGATGCGATTCCGCTTACTCCGTGGGAGTCTTTTTATAAGGATATAGTTCTGCTGCTTTTGATTCTGATTATCTTTTTTAATCAGAAATACATCAATCCAATTTTTCCATTGAAATATCATAAATGGGTGGTGTTTGTTTCCTTTATGGCTTGTTTTGCTTTTTGTTATCATGTATTGATGCATTTGCCTGTTTTTGATTTCAGACCTTATAAAATAGGAAATAACATTCCTGAAAAAATGAAGATCCCTGAAGGTGCAGAACAGGCTGAGGTAGTTTATAGCTGGAAATTCAAAGTGAAAGGGGAGGAAAAGATCATTAAAAACAATGGTGCCTATCCACAGGTAGATGGTGAATTTATCGGAGTGGAAACTACCCAGACCGGGGAGAACGCGATCGCTCCAATTCATGACTTCGTTATTGAAGGAGAAGAAGGTGATATAACCAATGAAGTTCTTACGGCAGATAAAGTATTGCTGATCGTAACTTATAATTTAAGGGCTACCGAAAAAGATGGTTATAAGGCCGTAAAATCTCTCAGTGAGGAAGCTATGAAAAAAGGATATAAGGTCATTGGACTTACCGCATCAGGGCCGGAATTTCAATCTGAACTGAAGAAAGAATTCGATCTAAATTTCGATTTTTACCAGACAGATGAGACCGCTCTTAAAACAATTGTTCGCTCCAATCCAGGTTTTCTAACCCTGAACAACGGAACAATCACTCAGAAAAAGCATTGGTTCGACGCATCTGATATCGAATTATAAATACATCCCGAAATCTTTTGAATACTCCCTAAAACTTCAAGGTTTAGCTTGGGTTTAAGAAACATTCAAACCTCCTTTACTTATATTTGTGATTCACACAGATCATTCTTAGGTCTGCTTAAAATAAACTAGCGAACCAAAATATAATATCATGAGAGATAAAATAGTTGCCGGAAACTGGAAAATGAATAATGACCTTGCAGAGACCGAGGAATTACTCGGGAAGTTAAAAATGCAAATGGTAAAGGAACCTGAAGCAACCGTAATGGTGGCTCCTTCTTTTACAAATCTATATCCAACCTTCCAGGCTTTAAAAGGTACTTCGGTGATCGTGGCTGCTCAAAATATGCATGAGAGTGAAAATGGTGCTTTTACGGGAGAGATATCTGCTTCAATGCTTAAAAGCGTAGGAGTAAATACCGTTATCCTCGGGCATAGTGAACGTCGGGCATATTTTCATGAAACCGGTGAATTACTTGCTAAAAAAGTAAAAACCGCTATCGATAATGGAATGACCGTTATTTTTTGTTTTGGTGAAGAACTTGAAGACAGAAAGAACGATAAACATTTTGACCTGGTAGAGCAGCAATTGAAAGAGGCATTATTTAATCTTCCCCAAAGCTCATGGAAGAATATCATTCTTGCCTATGAACCAGTTTGGGCCATAGGAACAGGAGAAACTGCAAGTCCAGAGCAGGCTCAGGAAATGCACAAGCATATAAGAAACCTTCTGAATAAGAATGTTGGTAAAGAAGTAGCTGAAAACACCTCTATCTTATATGGTGGAAGTGTTAAGCCAAATAATGCAAAAGAGATCTTTGCAAAGGAAGATGTAGATGGCGGCTTAATTGGTGGTGCCAGTCTTAACGCGGTAGACTTTATGGCTATCGTAAACTCATTTTAAAAATGGCCGGGAATTATTTTGAATTTCATTTTACCATAGACCCGGTTCAGCCGGCTTCAGAGATCCTTATAGCCGAACTTGGTTATTTAGGTTTTGAAAGTTTTGTGGAAAATGATGATGGTATCACGGCCTATATTCCGGAAGAGGAATATGAAGATGACCTTCTGGCCGGGGTGCATATTCTCCAATCTGAAGATTTTAAGATCACTTACGATCAAAAAGAGATCGAAAGAGTGAATTGGAATGAAGAATGGGAAAAGAATTTTACGCCCATTCTGGTAGATGAGATCTGCAGTGTGAGAGCACCGTTTCACGAAAAACCAGATACAGAATTTGATATAGTCATCGAGCCGAAAATGTCTTTTGGGACAGGTCATCATGCGACTACGCATATGATGATCCAGCATATCCTGAAAAATGACTGGGAAGGTAAATCGGTTTTAGATATGGGCTCTGGTACAGGTGTTCTGGCTATTCTTGCCGCGATGAAAGGGGCCAAGACCATTGATGCCATAGATATAGATAATTGGTGTTATCTCAATACCCTTGAAAATATATCCAGGAACGATTGTGAACATATTAATGTAGAAGAGGGAGGGGCAGAACTGCTTGAAGGTAGGAAATATGATATGATCCTGGCCAATATAAATCTCAATATTTTAAAACGGGATCTTCCTATCTATGAAAAATGTCTTAATCCGAATGGAAGTATATTTTTAAGTGGTTTTTATGAGGATGATCTGCCACAAATAAAGAAGGCCTGTAAAAAGTTAGGGCTCTATTATGTAGAGAACTTTGAAAGGAACGACTGGGTAGCTGTAAAGTTTTCACGCTAAGTATTTTATCATATTTTGTATCTTTGAACCATGTAGAAGAGAAATTTTTGAAGATGAGCACGAAAGAAGAATTATTAGAAGAGGTTGATGTAAAGACCAAAGAGAAGAAAGAAAACGAGATCGTATTATACAATGATGATTATAATACCTTCGATCATGTCATAGAAACTTTAATTTATGCCTGTGACCATACTCCAGAGCAGGCAGAACAATGTTCTATACTTGTGCATTACAAAGGAAAGTGTACTGTAAAGACGGGTATTTATGAAGAATTAAAGCCCCGTTGTTCAAAATTACTTGATGCCGGATTAAGCGCTGAAATAATTTAGAACAAAAAATCCTTTTAATCTTTTCAGATTTTAAAATAAACAATATATTTGCACCCGCTTTGCAAAACAGTAGAGCGGCATTATAAAGGCCTCGTGGCGCAACTGAATAGCGCATCTGATTACGGCTCAGAAGGTTCCAGGTTTGAATCCTGGCGAGGTCACAATTTGAATTTTAATATTAAGCGCAATCATCTATATATGAAGAGGTTGCGCTTTTTTATTCTAATAAACTTTCCAAATTTAGTCCACCGGTAGTCCGCAATTGATTTCTGGACAGTATTATTGGCAAAAATTCTCGCACGTAAACAAAATATAGCAATTTTAGAATTGCAAATAATTGGAAAGTACTTAGAAGACTGATGGATTCAAGGTGTATTGTTGGGAAAAATCAAAATAGAGTGGTGTGAAATTAAGATTATTAATTATAGAACAATAGATACAATTTTAACCTTGATCAGAAAAAAATGTTAATGTATTTTATGTTTAGGTAAGTATATGCTTATATTTGTCTTGTCATTTCCCAGAGGGAAAAGGACCTGGTTGGCCACAATACCGTAATTTGTGGCTTTATTTTTTTACACAATTATCTAATCTTTTCTGGTAGTATTTACGGTTTCTTTCATCATCTATATGGAAACCTGAGATAATTATATAGTTAGGAGTAATTTTCTCCATAATTACCAAATAATCACCTTCTTTAAACCAGAAATAATCTCGTATAGATCCGTTCCCTTCCTTGTATTGGAAACAAAGAATATCCTCTGTGTGTCTATTCTCAAGTATAACTTTAATCCAATGAATCTTATTGGCTCTTTTTCTATCAAAAACTCTTTTTCCTTTTTTTCCTCGAGTAATTAATTTCACAAATGTATGTGGGTAATTCTCAAAACCATCTTCCTTAGAATCTGCTAAATCAATTTTAACATCAAATCCATCGATAGAATAATTAGTAATTACAAAATCCTGTTTAAACGTTTCGTATAATTCCTCGAGGTGTTCATCAGTAGGATCTATGCCAAGCGAAGGTATTAGATCATCCAGATCGAATAAATCCATTAATTTCTTTTTTTTGGCTGGTGATCAAATATGTTGAATTTCTTTTCCCAAGGGGCTGTTCCTTCGTTTAAGCTAAAACCAGAAACATCTTCCAGATAATTTATGAATTCAAGTTTTGATTCAGTTGGTATAAATTCATCTGATGCCATCCGACTCTTATAGGTTACAGCTCCTATAAAGAAATCTGCTATTTGGAGGAATATATTATCATGAGATTGTATGTGTTGAAAGTAGATAAATGGAGACTCCCCTTTGTGGGCATTATCGAAAACTTCCCTAATCTTATTCAGTTTTTCCCTGCCTCTTGTGTCCTTTAGGTCAATGAAAACTCTAAATTGTTTATTAGCATCTTCTCCATTTGGTCTTAATAAGAAATAAACCATTTTATAATAAAAGTTATCGTGCGACCCTTGATTGAAATCTTCATGATTAAGTCTATCCTTATATTTAACAAGAATGGCACGAAACTCCATTGAACTTTGAAAGAAAAAATCCACCAACTCTTTATAAAGATCTAAGCGGGAAGTGGAAAACTTATTCCATTTTAATTCAGCATATTGATTATGTTTGATAAGGATTTGGTGTATTTGAGTTTTCAAAGTATCATAATCTACTTGTGGAACTTTACAGTATCCTATCCCCATAACACTTTTATGGTCATTCTCTAAATGGCAACTTTCATCGATAAAGATGTCAAAGTTTTGTGTATCCATAATTAATACTTTCTTTCAAACATCAAATCTAATTAATTCAAGTATTCTTAACTCAATAAAACTTCCCCAGATTAAAAATTTAAAAAAGGTACTTCCGGTCAAGGGAAAGGCTGAATGCTATTATTGATTATGAAAATTCAGAATGGAAAAACGGAATTCTCAGCCTATGGGTAGACCAAAAATCCCGTTCTCTTAAAATGTTTTAGCTTTTATGCCGCTGCTTCAATGTTATTATTATTTAATGCAGCTAATACTTCCAGAACAGAATCAAACATATTAGGATTCTCAATATTTAATAGTTTAAAACAGGCTGCTTTGTATTGATTAAATAAGTAATTGGGTTTAGTATTCTTCCCCACTTGATTTCGTAGATGTTCTTTAATTAATTCAAAATTACCATTGTAATGCTCGAATAAAAGTTTAGCAATTCCAATATCCTTCTGATCTTTCCAGCTTAGATTGTGTAATAGATCCGGTTTATATAAAGTTTGCCCTGCAATAATCTTGTTGAGTATTACACCATTTGGACTATCTCTTGATAAAATTTCAGGCAAGGATCCACCGCCAGTGTATTTGTTGATTAAATTGGCTCTTGTAAGCTTAGATTCAATCCTTAGCATATTCTCAAACTGTTTGGCAAGAAAAGGATTTTGTTTGAAAAATTTACGATCCTTACTCATTTGATAAAACTTGTTATATACAGTAGTATATAGGCCTTGAAGAATTCTTTCCTTAAAAACAATTCCTTCGTGGTCATAGGCTGTTTTAATAAATTTAGGGGCAAGTAGATGTTGAAAAGCTAAAATGCTTGCAACAGGATCAAAAACCCTTATATCATCAGTTGCATGAATTTCCCTAACTGCTGCATCATCCAGAAAGCTTGGATCTAATTTAATCCCGGTCTGATTCAAACTGTTTAAAACCTGATCTAATGTGTTCAGTTGAATCGATTTGGAATAATCCTTACCTAAAATTTTACTATTCACCTTCATAATAATGCTTCCAGAGGTTTCATTGATTGATAACGTTTCTAATCCCCAAGGTTTGTTATCAAGAGAATGACATTTAATATTGTTATTCCTTCTGGTTATATCGTTTTCATAGAATTTGTTTTTATCAAATTCCCTTAAATAATCAACAGAGGTGGTTAATTGAACAGTATCTAATTTCATAAGTTCAAAAAATTAATACCTTTCGAATACTAATTAGATAAAGGCGATAAAGGAATCATTCCGGCTTCAATTTCGCTTCTCTTGTAATAGACTTTTCCTCCTATCCCATATTGTTTTAAAACACCTTTTTTTACGTGATTGTGAACAGTACTTTTATCTATTTTAAGTAATTCTGCTACTTGCTGCCGGGTTAGGTATTCCTCTGGCTGTTTTGGTTGAAAGTTTTGTTTGAGGTCTTGGATTTCTTTTTTTAAGATGGTAACCAATTGATTAATTAAGTCTTCTGGACTTGTGTTGTGAAGAATTGTTGATTGTAACATAGCGGTATATTTTAAGTTTATACCGGCAAATGTTTGCCATATTCGATTCCTATTAATAGCGGTCTATTCCGATTCTCGGAAAGCAGAAGAAATCAATAGAAATAAAAAACCCTGTCAGTTGGCTGACAAGGTTTAAACAGAAATTAAAATGCCTTCAAAACAGAATAAAGGCAACTTAAAAACAGATTTGAAATTCCCTTAAACACATATAGAATTTCAACAGTCAAAATTAAATCAAAATTTAATTCGATTAACCCATTCCATTAATAAAGGTTTCAATAAAACCTTTGATCTTGTCAATTACTCTCTCAGAAGATTTCTTTCGCTCTCTTAGACCTGGCTTTTCCTTCATTGTATCAATCACCTCATCTCTAAGTGGCTGCTTCTCTGTGAATAGATAATTGGCGATTAGCTTGTTTAATTTCTCCTGATCAAGATTTTCATTGATACTTAGATCTTCGAGAGCTTTCATTTTCTCCACAGTCCAGAAGTTTTCAAATTCTTCCGGTATGTTTTCCCTATCGGTTATTAAAGGAAGGTTTTCGGATATGAAGCGTTCTATCAATTCTTTCTTGCTTCTCAATTGAGTTTCAGAAGCCATCAAATCTGAGATCTGTTTCCTTTTCTTTGCCTGTTCGCTTGGTTTTGAATCTTTGAGTTCAGCAAGTAGAGTAAGTATATAAACCACGTTGATTTCATCTCTATGAATTAACTCTACCTCAAAATCTATATCGTCCAGTATAGAAACCTGTTCTTTACTATTATCGTTTCTAACCTTATCCCGGATATCTAAGTACTTGCTTTTATAATCTTCAAAGGTCTGTTCGTTTATGTCCAGATCACAGAAGGTGAATTCGGTAAAAGTACTAAGTACGTTCTTGATCCTAAGTAGTTCCCTGAATGCCGTTACAAATTCAAATTCTTCATTTTCAGAAGGTAGATCATTTACACTATCAACGGTTGGGGTAATTTCCAGTAATCGTTTGATAGCAGCATCAAATTTAGCAACGTAATTCTCATAGGGTTGTAGAATAATATCTTCAATTGCATCCTTATTTGAGAATAAGGTGATCGCTTCATCTGTCCGTTTTTTCAGGTTTCTAAAAGCAACAACATTCCCTTGAGATTTCAGTTCGTTCAGGATCCTATTTGTTCTGGAATAGGCCTGAATCAATCCATGATAGCGAAGGTTCTTATCTACGTATATCGTATTCAGGGTTTTACTGTCAAATCCTGTAAGAAACATATTAACAACCAGTAGAATATCCAATTGCTGATTTTTAACCTGCTTTCCTATGTCTTTGTAATAGCCATAAAAATCGTTGGTAGAGTAGTTTCTTTGAAACATTTCATTGTAATCCTTAATAAAATCTTCCAGATGTTCCCGGCTATGTTTGGTTTCATAGGTTTCCTGATCTTCGGCAGCCATCTGCATATCACCCGGATCTGTTTCTACGATTCCGGTGGCATCGGCATCCTCTTCATTGGCCTGATAGGAAAATATCGTTCCTATTTTGAGATCATGATCTCCGTTCAATTTTTTCGCTTTAAACAGCTTGTAATACTCGATTAAGGTGTTCACATTCGGAACGCAAAATATTGCAGTAAATCGCTTATTATGCGTTTTACGGGTATGATTTGCGATAATGTAATCAACGATTCCTTCGAGCCGTTGCGGTGCTTCCATAACCTCAGCCTTATCAATAGACTCCACATCTATATCAACGACTTCCTCTTTCTTTTTAAAAGTTCTGATATATTCGATTGCAAATTTTAAAACATTGCCATCCCGGATCGCATCTGTAATTACATATTTGTGTAAGCATTTATCAAATAGTTCCTTGGTTGTTCGTTTACCTAACTCGTTCCTGACTGCATTATCAGCAAATATTGGTGTTCCGGTAAAACCAAACATCTGAACATCTTGGAAGTAGTCTTTGATCCTTTGGTGGGTATCTCCGAACTGACTTCGATGGCATTCATCGAAAATGAAAACCATTCTTTCGTTCCTGAACCGTTCCATTTTATTCCGGTAACGATCTTTGTGAATGGCTGTATTCAATTTCTGGATAGTGGTGACTATGATCTTGGTATCATCGTTGAATTGCTTAACCAAAGACTTGGTGTCGTTTGTTCCATCTATACTGCCATCACTAAAGTGGTTGAATTCCTTAATGGTCTGGTAGTCCAGATCTTTACGATCAACTACAAAGACCACTTTCTTTACTTCTGGCAAATTGGTAAGGATTTGGCTTGTTTTGAACGAGGTTAGGGTTTTACCTGATCCGGTTGTGTGCCATATATAACCAAACTTCCTGCTATTTTTAACCCTTTCCACAATTGCTTCAACAGCGTAATATTGATAGGGGCGAAGTACCATAAGGATCTTCTGACTTTCATTCAAAACAATATACTTCGTGATCATCTTTGAAAGATGGCAGGGTTCAAGAAAAACCTCAGCGAAGTCGCTTAGTTGCGTGATCTTTTTATTCTCTTTATCTGCCCAAAAGAAAGTCTGTTTGAAGGTTCTTGCCTTGATTGGATTATTGGCATAATACTTCGTATTTACCCCATTACTGATTACAAACAACTGGATATACTGGAACAAACCCTTTCCGGCCTGAAAGCTGTGTCTTTGATAACGGTTAGTCTGGTTAAAAGCTTCCTTCATTTCCAAACCACGCCTTTTTAGTTCGATCTGGCAGAGTGGAAGACCGTTGATCAGGATGGTAACATCATAGCGATTCTTGTATTTACCTTCCATTTTGATCTGGTTGGTAACCTGGTATTCATTCTTGCACCAATGTACCTGATTGATCAATTCCAGATAGCCGGTATCTCCATTGTCTTTAGCATAGTCTACCTTATCACGTAGGATCTTTGCACGTTCAAAAATGTTTCCCTTCGTAAGCTTGTTTAATACCTGCTTAAATTCAAGTTCTGATAGCTCGGTCTTGTTATGCTTTTCAAGCTGCTTTTTCAGGTTAGAAAGTAGATCATCTTCATCTCTGATCAAGACCTTTTCATATTTAAGGTCTTGAAGTTGTTTGATCAGGTTTTGTTCTAAAATATGTTCTGGTTGGGGCATTAAATAAGGACTTAATTATTTTGAACCTTTTCTAAGATGGGATAAGTGGCTTCATAAAATTGTTTCATGGTAGGTATGAACCAGTCAATGTATTCATCCCTATTTTCGCTTACTGAATAATTCTCATTAGGGCTTATTGGTCTATCGTATCTTATTCTGGAAGCTTTCTTTCCATCCAGTCTTTCAAATACTAATTCATTGCCAAATTGCTGTTCAATCTTTTCTTTGTGTTTAGACATTTCATCTATTAACAATTTTTCAGGATCATTGGAGAAATATAATTCTACTCTAACTGAATCTCGTCCAACACAAAAGGCAAAACGCCCTGAACCTTTGCTAAATCCTAAATCGAAATAATGTTTAGCGCTAACTCTGTCTAAGTAGTTAATGTTTTGATCACTCAGGCGCTGTTTTAATTTAGTCCATAGATCCAACATTCTTGCTTCTGTTTCTGCAACTGCCATTGATTTACTCCGTTCTTCCTTTTCCTTTTCCATTGCATCAATCATAAATTCTCTGGTTTCAGGAAGAGGTATGATCTGCTCAATTTGTAGGAAAGCTTCATCAGCCATAGTGTAAGGAATTGCCCTAAAACACTGAATCTGGATGTCGTGAGCTAATAACCAAAGAACAGTTGAGGTAACTTCTTTCCTGTATTTATTAGCAACAAAAATTATCCTTTGATCATTCTTGTTCAGTAATAGATCTTCCTCGTCTCTTTCTAAAAATTCAAGTAGATTCTCTTTGGCGTTTCCACCACCTTCGTAAGAATTTAAATATGATTGATATATCTTGATTATCTGCTGATTGGTTAGAGTAGAGCAATAGGAGGTGTATTTCAAAGCTTGCCAGACCACATCTCTCCCCGTATCATCAAGTTTATTCTCAATAATAACCAAACCACCTTCCTTATCGATTGCTAAGAGATCCAAGCGTTCGTGGGTGTCATTAAAGCCATCAAATTCCTTTTGAATGATTAGCAGGTCTTCTCCTAACATATCTGGATTCTTGGCTATCCATTCTTGCAGGTTTTCTCTTTCCCTGATTTTAAGATCACTGAAAAGCCGTTCTTCAAGCTTGGCGATATTATTTTTATCTTTATTAATCCGATACATAACTATCTAAATTTTCTGAATGCCTGAATTGTTTGATAAATTCCGTAGGCAATAATTATTCTTCCCAAAAAGTCGAGAAGATAAAATTGGCCTGATGGGTTTTCATCGATATAGTCAAATTTGTGGGTTGGTGTTAGAAATTGAACAAAATGTGAAACAGCCAAGCCAAAATCAAATTGGTCAAAATTTGTCGCTGGTTCATAAGTTTTGGAAGACCAGGCTACGAAAATGAAAGTAAATAATCCTAAAAAAATAGTAAATGCAAAACCCCGGATGTAGGAGGTTTTATGATTATTCGAAAACCGGTTAAGGGTTAATAAAATATAATCCCAGAGATCTTTCGACCTAAAATCATGATTCAAGCGAAACCATATTTCTTTCCTGTGTGTTATACTTTCTAACAGCGAGAATTTCTGAGAAGTGACCGAATCATTATTGCTTTGGAAAATGTGTTTTATCAATCTAAAGGTTTCCCGTTTGTTGGCTGTATAAATTTCGCCTTTTTCTTCTAAACCTTCTTCATATTCAATGGTTTCGGGCATATTATCAACACTTTTAAAATCATCTAATTGAATGTCAAACAATTTTAAATCTCCGTTAATATTTGCAAGAGATAGGTCTAACCCTTGTATGAAAGTTGTTCTTCGTAATATCAATAACTTTTCAATTTGGGAATAAGTGAAAAGAGCATTCTCTTTGAATATGGATCCTGAAAATACGGTCGTGGCTAAAAAATCTGTTTTAAAAAAACTCGTTCTTTTTTCAAACTTACATCGCCAAAAATCGGCAAGATCATGAAAGGTAGTATTGTTGAAGTAAACTTCCCCATGGAAGATACATTGTCTAAACCTTATTTTGCTATGAAAATTTGTGTTCGCAAGATCAACAAAGGAATTGAATGTGCAGCGATCAAAATATAGTAAACCTTCATAATCTTCCACTCTTACTTTCTTTTCAAAATTACAATCCATGAAATAGAGATCGTGGGTTGATTTAGTTCCTGTCAGGTCTTCAATCAAGACCTTTTGATATATCGGTAACTTAAATTCATAATCAATAATGGCGTCCTCGATATATGGTATGTTTCCGTAAGAAAAAACATAGCGGGTATCGATCTGATCGGTTAATTGATTTTCGCTAATTATAGTTGCATTCGTTTCACTCATACAAACATCTGCTGTAATAGGCCTTTTTTAAATTTGTTAGAAGTTTCTATTTGATTATTCAGAACTAAAATTTTTCTATCAAGTGCTTCAAGAAACCTTGATATTAATTCCTGTTCTTTCTCAGAAGTTGGTAAGGAAATAGGTTTGCCATCTAAAAAGGTTTTATTATTGATATTCATGGTATTCTTAGCTCCCTTCTGAACTAAAGGATTTAGGTAATTATATGTTTTAACCCACGAATTGAAATAGGAATGTATTATATAACCTAAGTGTTGATTCTTAGGCTTTAGAACTGCATATAGGGTGGAAACTACCCCTGTTCTACCAGTAAGGTTTTGTTTAATAATTCCAAAAGGGAATTCAGATGTAGGGCTTTTAGTGTAAACAATATCAAATGGAAAAACCAATTTGTAATGACTTATCGATTTAGCAGCATAGGATCTACCAAGATGATCTATTTGATTGATAACGCCTTTTGATTTTGATACAGAAAAAACTTCATCATATTTATCTTCTTCATTATTCTTTTTATGTTCCGTAAGAACCTCCTTTAATTTTGTTTTATTCCATTCTGGAAACTCCTTCCCATTCTCATCCTTGAACCTAATTTCTCGGCTAAAGATCCGCTGCATTACGCCTTTCTTGTATTCTTCCAGTTTAGCTTTTTTCTGTTCCAGTAAATTGATTCGTTTATCAACGGTCGCAAGGAAAGACGCAATCTTTTGTTGTTCGAAAGCATTTGGCAAAAAAACTTTGATATTTTTAATTTCTTTAGCGGAAAGGTTGGGTGGATCACTTCCTGCTATATTATTTTCAATTTTGCTAATAAGTTTTGAATTTTGTAAAAGATTGAAAATAAAGCGAGAGTTGTGATGGGTAACTATTTTTCCTACTCTTTGATTTAAAAGTGAATTATTAAAAAAACTATTAATTCGAGCAATCTTCAATTTTCCACTGAGTATTGGACGAGTTAGGGCAATGACATAGTCATTCTCTTTTAATACGAATTTTTCATATTTCTTAAGAAATTCTGGTGGTAAATAGGATATGTTATCCCTCTTCATTCTATTTATTCCCACATCAGCTATTTTCACCCATATTATACCGTTTTCTTTGACAGCATCAGAACTTGAAAAGGCGTAACCATTGAAAATTGAAAAGGTATCTTCAATTTTATGAACATTCCATTCGTCTTCAAATTCTGGAAACCTCAATTGTGGTATTTTTAATTTACTATTAATTATTGTTTCCATGGTTAAAAGGGAGTTGCGATTCCTAATGCTTTACAAAATCCAACTACTTTCTCATCATTCTCATTCAAGGCCATTCCAATCCGTTTTAGTTCTAATGAAACAGAATCAAGATCCACTGGTTCTTCTTCCTCAAAGGTATCTACATATCTTGGAATGTTCAGGTTATAATCGTTCTCCTTCACCTCCTCCAAACCGGCTACATAACTATATTTCTCAATAGTTTCTCGGTTGCGATAAGTGTCTATGATTCTTTCAATATGGGCTTCGGTTAATTTGTTCTTGTTGCCATCCTTTTCATATCCTTCGGAAGCATCTATGAACAAAATATTATCATCATTCACCCGGCATTTACTTATTACCAGAATACAGGTTGGAATTCCTGTTCCGTAGAAAATATTAGAGGGTAAGCCGATCACGGCATCCAGATAATTTAGTTTCTCGATCAGATATTTTCTAATCGTGCCTTCCGCAGATCCCCGAAATAGCACCCCATGTGGTAACACACATGCCATTGTTCCATTTTCAGCAAGCTGGTAGATCATATGCTGTACGAAAGCAAAGTCGGCCTTGCTGCTTGGCGCTAACTTTCCATACTGGCTAAAGCGTTCATCATTTTCAAACAGTGGGTTTTTCTTTCCTGCCCACTTTGCAGAAAAAGGTGGATTTGCAACAACAGCTTCAAATCGTTCTTCCAAATGCTGAGGTTCTTTCAGGGTGTCTTCCTGTTGCAGATCGAAGTGCCTGTAATGTACATCGTGAAGAATCATATTCATCCGGGCAAGATTGTAGGTGGTACGATTTAATTCCTGCCCATAAAAATCATCAACCTTCACTTCCTTCGCTACCCGAAGCAACAAAGATCCAGATCCACAGGTAGGATCATAAACACTTTTCAATCTGTTCTTTCCACTGGTAACAATCTTAGCAAGAATCTTGGAAACCTGCTGAGGTGTATAGAATTCTCCTGCTTTCTTTCCCGCACCACTGGCGAATTGTCCTATCAGATATTCATAGGCATCTCCAAGTATATCGCTATCAGCATCATCCAATTTAAAGTCTATCTGATCCAGATGGCCAAGTACCTTTGCGATTAATTCGTTCCTCGCTTTAGGGCTTCTCCCTAACTTGGTACTGTTGAGGTCGAGGTCTTCAAACAGTTTGTTGAAGTCTTCCTCGCTTTCAGTACCCATTGTACTTTGCTCAATATTGTTCAGAACGCTTTGAAGGTCTTCCAGAATAAAGTTATCCTCTACTTCCTCATCGGCATTACCTTTTTCAGCCATAGCGGTGAACAGTTCCTCTGGCCTTAGGAAGTAACCAAGCTTTAAAACAGATTCTTCTTTGATCACATCAAGGATTTCTTCTTCCTTGATCTTGATGTATTCTTTAACTGTTTCGGTTTCAAGCAGCTTGTTAGCGTATAGGTGCTGCTTTTCTGATAGGTATTTGTAAAAAATAAAGCCGAGAATATAGTCTCTAAATTCATCGGCATCCATCTTACCACGTAATTCGTTGGCAATATTCCATAGCTGGGTTTCCAGCGCTTTCTTCTGATCTTCGGACATTGATTGGTTTTAATTTGGTAACGGTAGGGCGTTGCCCAAATATAGGAAAATGATCAGTAAATTATTAACATCATATTAGTAATTCCCGAAGTGCTTCTTTCTAAGCTGTTTGTAGGTATTAAGTAAGGCGTTTCCTTTGACCTTTTTAAGCGAAGTAAAGTTCCTTTTTTGTTCAAATTCATCACAGAAATCCTGATTTACATATCCTTCCGAGTAAAGCCAATCAACAAAGGTACTATGCTTTATAGGCCAAATTATTTCGTCCTTTAATAGAAACTGAAAAAAAAAGCTCCAATCTTTATGTTCCTTAATTTGTGTCAGATTTACAAACTCCCTGAAAAGCTGATAACCTTTATCATCCGTTCCTAAAAATATCTTCGGATATGAATTGGTCGAAATTGGGATTTCAGGAAAATTATCTTGTCTGACTACCATGGCAATTGGATTGATTAGATCTCTAAATAGCTGCTTTTCCTCTGAAAAAGTATTTGTAGCATTTTCATAGTCTAATTGAGCTATGGATGATAAGGCTTTTTTGTAGAAATCCTGTTTTATTTCCTCAGGTTGATTACCAAAATGGGTAAGTAGACCAGAATATACTTTACGTTTGGTATAAGAATAGATCTCGTCATAGTTGGATTCAACATAATCCTTCCCATAGTTTAGTTGGAGAACTAAATTGGGATCTTGTTTAAATCCTAACCTGCCGAGGTAAAGATTGAATAAGATAGCTTCTGAAAAGCTTATAGCTTTGATCTTAATACGATCTGAATCGCTGTAAGAATCAAAATCCACATTAGATATTAGTTCATTATTTAAGAAGGTGAATCCATCAAACAAATCAAAGTCGATAACTAAATCAAGGGTTTTGCTTAGTAATGTTGAAGAATTGATATGTTTGATCAATTCAGCAATTGCCATACGTTTTAAAGGTATATCAATATCGCATTCCTTTTTGATTAGGTGTTGAATCATAAGGAAAACATCTGAATCAGAATAAACGTTCCGGTAATCAGAGAAGAATAGCTTTTTCACTATGCTGTTTTCTTAATCTTCTTCTTCGTTTCCTTGTATATCCTAACGATCCCATCATACAAAATGTTGATATTGTGATGTGGTGGCTTTCCAACGTAGGCTTGAAACTGTCTTTCGCTTGAATGACCGGTAGCATCCAGTAGCAAAGGGGTAGCTATTTTACCATAATAATTGGTTGCAAATGATCTCCTTCCAATATGGCTGGTAACTGCTTTATACTTTGCGACCGTTTTCTTTTCATATAATTTGTTTTTTCCAGTCTTGCGCATAACCTCAACCTTCTGCTTTAATCCTGCAAGCCTACAAACATCTTTGATCAATCTATTATATAAGGTTGCATTGCTATTTGGATCGGTAGAAAATGTTGGCGGGAAATTACCATTACGTTTATTGAGTATTTTCATTACCGGAGGAGCTAAGGGGAGTCCGACAGGTTTTCCAGTTTTCTTTTGTGTGATAGTAAGGCAGGGGATTTCAACTCCATCTTTCAAATGTAGGGTAACATCTTTCTTCTTGAAGTTCAGGAAATCTGATACCCTTTGAGCAGTGTAGCAACTAATAACCAACCAGTCTTTCGCTGCGTCAAGGTCTTTGTTCAATATTTTGGTGCTATTAATCTGTTCAATTTCTTCTAAGGATAAATAGATTCTTTCATGCTTCTTATACTTCATACCTTTGGTTATATACTCATACTCAGGATGAACAGGCAGTCCGTTTTCCTTTGCATAATTTAACACCGTTAGTAGATTCTTTATAGAACCGAGCATAGTATTGTAATCATATTTATCTGTACACCATTTCTTAAAAGATTGAATTACCGATTTATTGACTTCCTGAATATGTAATACCTTATAATCATTTTGGAATTTTGAGAATCTATTTTTGGTTGTATTCAGTTTCTTATACGTACTCCCAGCAATTTCTCCTCTGCGCGCTTGTAAATAGAAATCAAAGAATTCAGTTAGTTGGTTCGGTATCTCTAAATCCTGCTTGGGATTAATAATATCCTTTAACCAGTCAGAATTGATGGTTTCATAATCTTGTCGATTATTTAAGGCAGTACTGATTGAAGTACGTATTTCATCCAGTTTAGATTGAAGTTTATTCAGTTCATCGTTCTGAACCTGAATGTTTTTCTTCGTTTCAGCATCAGCGCCTGCAATCATCCTAATAATTTTAATCTTATTCTTTTGAAAGTGCTGAGGATCTATTACTAATCCGGTCTTTGATTTTGCATCAACTGAACGTCCTTCTCTAACTCTAACATAAATTGGAGCAGGGTTATTCTTGGATTGAATGTAGAATGAAATTGCCATAGTCTTTATTGTTAGGATAAACCTGCTAAATGTAATCCAAAAAACAATTCGCTAAACATCTTAGTCCACATTTAGTCCACCAATCTTCAATTATTTTAGATTTGATTCAATCAAATTAGACTGGATAATAAACCATAATCTATGGAAAGAGTACTAAATACAAGGGTTGAATTAAGATTAGCAATCTCTTATAAATTTCGGAAGTAGAATTGTTTAAGTTCTGGCGAGGTCACGATTAAAAACCCTAATAATCTATGAACAAGATTGTTAGGGTTTTTTGTTGTTTTTTTGTACCGCCAAATGTACCGCCTGGTTTTTATTTTAAAAACTCATCTAGTTACACTTCTAAAGAAATTTATAGGATTTTTGAAAACGGATTTATTTTTTAAATCTATAGTGAGTCGGATAATCGATCTTTTGAAATTATAATTGATTCTTTTAAATGAGTATTTTGTAATAGAAAAAAGGATGTCATTTATGACATCCTTTTTTGTTTGGCTTTTCTGAAAATTTCTAGTAAAGAAATTAGTAGAGATAATTTAATGCGACTTCATCATTTGGCCCGAACTCTCCGTCTTCATTCGCTCCAAAACAAGCTAGCATTACGGATGTTGAATCATAACCTGTTGGGGTGCCAGGAATATGTACAGCTCCATCTGGATTAGCACTTTCCCCTGACTGTCCGCAACTCTGGCGGCTAAACCAGTCCGTGTGTCGTAAACCAACAGAGTGACCAATTTCATGGGTAATCACATGTTCATTAGTATTAGTACTATAAGCTTCCATACCTGAGAAGATCTGTACATATTTATAAGGATTTCCACTACTTGGGAATCCTGCCACACCACCAGCTTGGCCATTTTTATTTTGATAAACCACAATGTCATAAGGTGCGTAGTTAGTACCAAATGTAAGCGTAAAAGTAATACCTAAATTTAGGGCATTGTAATTATCTATAGACCATTGAAGTGCTGTTCGCTGTTTGGTAGTGAGGGCTTGAGAACCGCCTGTATAACCAATAACATTTACTGTTCTGGGAGTATTTACTAAATTATAAGTCCTATACTGCTTATCTGTAATAGGCTTAGATGACATGGTGCTCATCTGTTCTTCTGACATTGCGATATCACCTTCAATTAAGTAATTTTCTAAAAAACTTCCGTCAGGTAAAAGCATATCATTCTTTACTATATGCTTTGAGTTAAAATTAAGATCTGCTACTTTTTTTCGGATATGGTTAGGCACATCAGGGCCTTCTTTAGCTACTTCACTCACAGGTTGCTCAGAAACCTGCTCCTTCTCGCAAGAGGTAAAACCTATGGAAACAGCTAGTAAGGACAAACATAAAATTCTTTTAATCATGATTTGATAGTTTAGGGTTATTAATATTTCAAAGATAATTTGTAACCATATGGTTTTTAAATAAATACCCTTACTATCTGTACTGGAATCTTTTAAAACGATTTAATTATTTAGTATTATTTTCTTGAAATATAGTTTTTCATACTATCCTCAAATCCATATTCAGGTCATACGTAATAAAAGAAATATAAAAACTGTTTTGAGATAGTTTAATTATCAAGCCGAATTACCTTAAAAGATATTGAACCTTACTTATTTTACGGTTTAATACATTTTTGACTGTGATTGTAGTAATATTTTAGCAGATATTAAAAAAAGTAATTTTAAGCCATTTTTCGGAAAAATTAAGACACATGAAGTATGATCGATTTTATGATTACTTAAAACTTTTTAATATTAGTTAATTGTCTTAGATTAAATTATTCAATTTTATAAAGTGAATAATTTAAATATCCCAAATAAATTATGTCTATTATGAAATTAAAAAAAATTCTTTTCCGTTGTGTGTTTGTACTAATGATAACAGGTTGTGAAACCAAAGATGATCAAGTACCTCTTGAGGAGAGGGCAATTGGCTTCGAAGAGATAGAAACAGGTAATTTAAGTTATTCTCGTGAAGAAGCTATTCCCGAACAATATTTAGTATTTCATACTTTGGATGAGTGGAATTCTTTCCTTACAAATTTGAAGAGGCGTCAAATTGAAGAATTTGAACAGATAGAAAGTTTAAATTTCGATTTTGAGGCTAATTCAATAGTATTTATTACGGCAAAGTTTGAAGAATTGTGCTGTAAATCGATTAGTATCGAAAATGTGTACAAACGTAAAGACACTCAGATATATGTCGATTTTACTATCGAAGGCACCGGAAATCAACAGGTAGAAATGCAGCCGTTTAAGATAATTAGAATATCTAAGTAACCTTATTCGATAGCTAAATTTGAAAGAGCCATTATTAAAGCACTCAAATTAAATTTTGAGTGCTTTTTTGTATATGTTTATTTTAGTTTTATTCTGTTATAGAGCAGTTGTTATTATTTCTCTCCTTATGGTATACGACCTCTATACAAAACGAATTGATATTACGGGGCATTACTGATAGATCGTTGAAATTTTAGATCGCAATTTAGAATAATTGTTTTACTAATCTGAGACGAATAAGTTTCAGTAATAAATAGAGAATTATTTTCTTAGATTTATAACGAAGATAACAGAGGTGATATTGATAGAAATAAAAAAACCGGTCATTATTATTTAAATAATGACCGGTTCAATATATACCTTAATAACTATCTAGCTATCACCCAACCAAGTTGAACTCCTATAAATGGGGCGAAATAGAAATCGCCTCTATCATTCGCTCCATAGCCAATTCCAGTATTGAAATTCAGCTTAAATCCGCTTTTGTAAACTCTCTGGAAGCCCCAACCGGGACCAACGAAACCTGCGAAGTTGTCGTCAATTTCCATTTCACCAATGATCGAATTACCACTCCTCAAACTACCAAGGAAAAGTAAATAATTTCCACTATTATCTTTAATCCTTTTATCCTTTGCAAGTCTTTTTTGAAAATTGTAATAATATCGATATTGGGTTTCAAACTCAGGAAAAAAGCCTACTTCCGTATTATTTCCGGATCTGGTAAATCCGATTGCAGTTCCAATCTTCAAATCAAATGTTGATTTCTCACCAAGAGGTACTTCCCATTCAATCGAAGGTGTAAGTACATTGATAGAAAGTAGGTTTGAGGTTCTTTCACCTTGATTTTGACCAAACGCAAGATTGGTAAAGATGATTATTAAATAGATATAATTCTTCATTATCGTAATTACTCTAAATTCTCTGAAATTACTCTTCTTCCTCGGTATTCATCTCCATTTCGTCTTACAACTCCATACATGTCAAGTGTAACGTCTGTATAGGAGGTTGCCATAACAGACTCATACTCGACGCTAGCACCCGAATTGTAAACCATAGCATCACCTTTGGGTCCAACAGAGTAACTTCCTCCAGACAATTTCAAATTGAACCCAACTAATACATTAAAATCAAAAATTTTAGTTATGGAACTGGCATTCTGCTGACGTATGATTTGGCCAACTATAGTAAATGTTGCTCCGTTACTAAGAGGATCAATAATAACTCCATGAATACCAAGGTCGTCTGAAGTATTAGAAATTGGAGTTTCTAGACTACTACCATAAGTGGAAATAAAGTTCCTAGCAGCATCCCTAATAATATTATTGGCTTGCTGTTCGTCAATTATATTAATATCTTCATTAAAGAGGTAGACTGAAATAGCATCATTATCCTGAACATCAAAAGGTAGGTTGGATGCTTGAAGAGGGTAACCATTAATTACTCGACCATCAGCTGTATAGGTTTTACCCTTCCAAGTAATTATTACGCCAGATGATATATTTCGGAAGATTTCACCATATACCGCTGTTGGGAAATTATATTTGAAGGATACATTAGTTAATCCCATCTCGATATAATCTGTAGCATCAGACGAGTCCCAAATGAAGAAGTTCTTTTTTTGATGTTTTACCTGGGCTCCAATAGATGAGAAAATGAAATAATTCTGATTCCAGAATTTCACTTTCGCTCTTCTATCGTCTGCAAAATAGTCATGGCAAGTTTCTGCCTGTCCAAAAACTTGTTGCCATAGACTGGTATCATCCACAACACAAACTCCTAAGCTTCTTTTTATATCTAATGGGAAATCGTCATAACTTGGAGCGGGTGGGGTGCCTCCGCCTCCGCCTCCGCCGCCGCCATCGCAGTCAGAATGCTGAAAAACATAAGGTTCAACTTCACCAGTCCCACAAACATCGATGATTTCTTCGCGTTTCTCTAAAGATGCTTTATTTTTCTTTGCCAAATAATCTCTTAGATTGGATTCATGACTAAGATCACTATAGAATAGTCCTTTTTGAGTGTAAACATAAATTGTGTCACCTACTATTATTTCTCTGCCTTCATTTAACAAAGCAGCAAATCTAGGATCCATAATTAATTCGTCATCTACATCTACTTCTGCATTTTCATGATTTTTAGATGTATATAGATCACTCTTTTTTAGAAGTCGCTCCTTTTTTTTCTGAAGAAATTCTGTTTTTTTCTGAGCTTCATCTTCAGTAAACATTGGAGCTAGAGGTTTAAAACCTTTTTTTCGGAACGAATTAGCTGCTTTTTGAAATTCTGACTCTGATTTTTCATTTATAAAATCGTCAAGAGATTCCCTACTAGAAAAATATAATTTGTCATCGACAATTTCCTTGTCTCGATAGACAGTCAGACTTTCTTCGGGCTCAATCTGAGTGTCATCTTGGCTACAGGACCAGAGAACAAAGACACTCATAAACAATGGTAAAAATTTAAATTTCATCTTTAAATAATTAAAAGGTTGATAAATTAATTTAGTAGGGATTTTCGTTTCGGCTAATCTATTGGCTTATAAGAAGAAAAGCGGAAGATTAAACCTTACTATTGGTAAGGCATCCCACCAGATTAGACATAGTTGTAGCTTTGCGAGGATATAAGAGCTTATTGAATCGAACCGTATTATTAGTAAGGTTATTCTTTATAGATAGCGGGTCTCCAAAGCCTAGATTGTGGCTTAAAAAGCTAATGCTCAAATTTTGTATTATTAGTCAAAATCAAAATCTTATAGAAGAAATTGATTTTAAGATGCAAGCAATCACAAAATCAACATGCCTCGATATTTCAAATAATTACGAAAAGGGAGCAAATTCGATACTCAAGTTGAATCCTGATATCACATTTATAGATTTAGATATGACTTTAAAGGATAAGAGCTGTTTTGAATTTGTAAAAGAATTCCTTTTCTACAAAGAAACCCTACCAAAATTTATAGGAATTTCACGGGGAACCGATTTGGCGTATTTATGCCTAAAGAATAATTTCTATGATTATATTCTTTACCCCTTAAATGAATTTGAACTAAGAAAATCCGTCATGCGATTTGAAAAAGACAATAGAGGAATTAGTAAGATGCGGCTATGTCTAAAATCGAATTCAGATTACCATTATATTAAACTCGACGACATACTTTATTTACAAGCAGATAATAATTCAACAGATATATTTTTATCCAATGGATCTAAAATAGCTGCTTTCGAGACGTTAAAAAAATTCGAAAACAAATTACCTGAAGCTTTTATTAGAACTCATAATAGCTATATAGTTAATTCTAGATTAATTAATAGAGTTAATTTTGGGAAAAATAAGATAAGTTTAGCTGGTTTTGAAAATTTGATTAATATTCCATTATCCAAGAAATATCGTGATGACTTAATGAGTTTTAACAAAAAAATTCTTGAAAATCGCTTATCCACTTTACTAAATTAGTCAAATACCCTTTATATGTCTTTATCCACTAATAAACTAGGGTCATTCACTATAATCCTACTGAAACCATAGGATAAGGTGTAGTTAGAGAATAGTTTTGATTTTATTAACATTTAAAATCGAAACAAAATGAAAAATTTAAGAAGTTTAACTTTGGTTTTTATTACAATTTTTTGCTTTTCTTGTGATCCTGATGATGCAATTGTGGATGGAACTAACTATTCGGATCAACCTGCCGGGGAAATAGAAGTTAATGATGTGTTCGCAACTGAAGGAGAGGAAGAGGCTCCGCCAGCTGAAAAAGAAAGAGGCAATGATTAATTTATTACAAAAGATTTAGTGAACAAAAGACTCCTAATTCTAATACTATATATTCTTGGCGGTTGTTCCGGAGATAATTCCCGGAACAAATCGCTTAAGATTAATAGTCAAGAATTAGAAATTACAGATAAAGTTTCTAGAGATTCTTTACTCAAGCATATAAAATCTATTCCTATAGATTCACAAAAATTGAAGAATCTTTTTGACTTTAGCTACCATTATTTGAGAAAACGAAATAGATCTGAATTTTTATTTTGGAATAATAAAACTTTAGAATTATCCGAAAAACTTCAAGACACCTCTAAAATAGCTGAATCTTATTGGGATTTAGGTTCTTTTTATTATAACACAGGAATATACGATAGTGCCTATTACTATTATTCAAAATCCTACAATGATTATAGTATCATTGAAGACATACCGCATGCTGCAAAAATGTTGTATAGTATGGGGATTGTTCAGAAAGATTTAAGAGACTATCAAGGTAGCGAGAATACAACAATAGATGCAATAAAATTATTTGAAAGGGTCGATGACGAAAAAGGAATCTATTATGGTTATAATAACCTTGCTGTTATTTACAACAATTATGAGCAATATGATGTAGCATTATCATTTCATGAACAAGCTTTAGCAATAGCAGAAAATTTAGGTCAACAAGAATTAATAGCAATTAGCAGGAATAACATAGGAGTAGTTCAGAAAAATCTTGAAAATTATTTAAAGGCCGTTGAAAATTTTAATAAAGGTTTAGAGCTTGATAGTATTAAAAGGTTAAACCCAAAATTATATGCTAGATTAATAGATAACTTAGCTTATACTAAACTTATTTCTTCAAAATACGACCTTGATCCAATATATAAGGACCTTATTAAGTCTAAAAATATGAGGGAAAGTCTTCAGGATCAAGCAGGTGTTTCTATTAGTAATATTCATTTAGCTGAATTTTATCTCAAAAAAGAAGATACCAATTTGGCTAAAAAACAATTTTTGGATGCCTATCAATTCGCCAGGGAAATAGAAAGTGCAAGTGATATGTTGTACACTTTGCAAAATTTAGGGGAAATAGATGATTCAAGGTCAAAGGACTATTTGCAAGAATATATTAGAATTTCTGATAGTTTAACGAGGAGGGAGCGAAGGGTTAGAAATAAATTTGCAAGAACTAAATATCAAATTGATAAAATAGAAAAGGTTAATCAGAAACTTATAACTCAACGAGAACTAATAATAGGAATAAGTTTAGGCTCAATTTTGATTATAAGTTTACTCTCATTCCTTATTTCTCAAAGAATTCGTAATAAAAAATTACAACTGGAGCAGAATCAGACTAGGAATAATCAAGAGATTTATGAATTGTTACTTTCTCAACATGGTAAGTTAGAAGAAGGACGTAGAATCGAAAAAGAGAGAATTTCCAGGGAATTGCATGACGGAGTTTTAGGTAAGCTTTTTGGGATCAGATTTTTATTATCAAATTTAACAGATCCAGATATCCCCCAGGAAAGAAAGGCCAAGAAAAAATATCTTGGTGAATTGAAAGAAATTGAAGAAGAAATACGATCTATTTCGCATAACTTATCAAAATCCACCGATTTATTTAAGGAAGATTTTAAATCAATAATAGAGAAATTAATTCAAAGAGAGCAGGATCAGTCTAAGTTAAACTTTAAATTGATTTTAAAGGATAAATATTCCTTTCTCAATAATCTTCCAATTACATTCAAGGTGAATATATATAGAATAATTCAAGAAGCTATTTACAATGTAATTAAACACTCCAATGGATCAGAATGTAAAGTATTTATAAAAACGTCTTCGGAAAAAATGATTTTAAGGATAATCGATAACGGTAAAGGCTTTGATCCAAATGAGATTAAAAGAGGAATTGGACTAAAGAATATTGGAAACAGAATTAATGAAATGGATGGAGTTTGGAATATTTTTTCTGAAAAAGGTAAAACCGAAATAAGAGTATTATTAAATTATAACAATGAGTAGAATAAAATTGCTTATAGTTGATGATCATCCTTTAATAGTTGAAGGATACAAACAGGTGATTAATAATGACGCTAAATTGGATGTTGATATTACAGCTGCAAACGATTGCAAGGAAGCCTATGATTTAATGGCTAAGGCAAAGAGTGTTGGAGTTGGATATGATATGATATGTTTAGATATGAATCTTCCAGGTTATGAAAAGAAAGGTTTATACTCAGGAGAGGATTTAGGTTTAATTGTAAGAAAATGGTTTTCTGACACGAAACTCATTGTCCTAACCATGTACTCAGACAATTTTAGATTATACAATATTTTAAAAAATTTGGAACCTGAAGGATTTCTAATTAAAGGTGATATAGATCCTACTGAGTTCAAGTTAGCGATTAGAAAGTGTATTAATGGTGAGATTTATTATAGTAATACTGTCAATACTTTACTGCGCTCTACTGTTACATCCGATTTTGTGCTAGATAAAATTGATAGAGCCATTTTGTATTATCTATCAAAAGGTATAAAAACTAAAGATTTGCCTCAAAATATTCCACTCTCTCTTGCAGGTATTGAAAAAAGAAAAAGGATCATGAAGGAAGTATTTGATATTTCTGGAGGGGATTTAATATTAATAGAATACGCTAAAAGACATGGGTTTTTGTAAAGCTTTAGGCTAAAATAATATGGATTAAATATTAGCATTTTTAACTTGGATAATTTCATTCAGTCGTGTACTAAATCTATTTGAAAGCTTCTCTTGTTTAATCCTCCAGGTTCGCCCAAGATCCTGACCACCAAATTTAACTTTACCATTCTCTCGGAAGTTTAACTGATCTACCACCTTCATTAACTGTTCATGTTCGGGATTTTCTTCTAAAAATAACTTGAACTGCTTCTCTTTGGCTGGAGTAAGTTTTAATGCGATAATGCCCGCTTTTTTATAGTTATACCCTTCTTTGTATATCATCGAAAGCCCTGTCAGTGCAGTTTTGACTAGCGTAATGCTTGAGTTAGTTGGAGTAGGAGTATAGAGAGAAATACTTGCTCGATACTGCTTTAGATCATTCTCATATCCCAGCTTACTTTAGCTTTTTCAGAAACTCCAATCCTGGTAGACATAAAAAAAAGTCCTCAGATTTCTGAGGACTTTTTTTAGTTTTAGTGGTTAGGGTTGGTATTGGGTATTCTTTAAAACGGTTTAGCTTGAAAATCAGAAAATATTTATTCTAAAGTTTGAAAACCTAACCTATATACTTCTGGATCTCGGTATATAATTCGTCGATATCGAATGGTTTTTTGATAAAGTGACAGGCACCAGAATCATCGGCAATAGAAGGATCTGCATGAGCAGACATCAGGATAACCGGGATGTTACCTTTAGTGCTATTAAGTTTAAGAGCCTTGCAAAGCTCAACTCCGTTCCCGTCTGGAAGCATGATATCCATTAAAATAAGATCGGGTTCCCCGTTTTTTATTCTATTCTCAAAAGTATTCGCATTTGCAAAAGCCTCTACATTATATTCCTTATCGCTTAAAAGAAAATTTATAAGATCTCTCAAGCTATGGTCATCTTCAACTAAAAATATTGTTTTCATTTTCTGCTTCTTGTGGCAAATATATATTGCCAGTGAATTCCTTCTTAAAAAGGTTTTGTTAAAAACTCCGAAGGGAAATGATAAAATTTATTTGGCCAGGGGAAGCGTGAAATAAAATTCAGATCCTATTCCTTCTTCGCTTTTCACATCCAGCATTCCGTCATGTGCGTCCATGATCTGTTTGGTGAGATATAATCCTAATCCCAGTCCATTAATGCCTTTGGTAGATTCAGCCCGGTAAAAGCGGGTAAATACCTTCTGCTGCTGTTCCTGGGTGAGGCCTAAGCCCTGGTCTTTTACAGTGACCTTCGCTTTGCCTTGATCAAGCTTTAGATTTAGATAAACTTTATCTGCTAAAGGAGAATATTTAACAGCATTGCTCAAAAGATTATTTATTACCTGTTCGATCCTTTGTTTGTCTGCATGTATCAAAACCGGCAGATCGCCGAAATCGGTGATAAGTTCATGCTTGTTCTCACTATAATTGAAGGTTTCGCTCACGTCCAGAAGTAATTCCCTGATATCGAAATCTTCGTAATTGAATTCCAGTTTACCTGCTTCTATGCGCGACATGTTCAACAGGTCGTCAATTAGCGTGTTTAACCTGTTTGCCTGGTCTAAAGTTTTATTCAGGAATAACCTCGATTTAGGTTCGCTGATCTTTTTCTCCAGGATCTGCAAGTATCCCTTGATCGTGGTAAGCGGGGTTTTTAGTTCATGACTTGCTAATGCGATGAATTCATCCTTTTTCTCACTTAAGGTTTTTACCCTTTCGAATAACTGCGAGTTATCCAGTGCGATTGCCGCCTGTGCCGCGATGTTTCTCACCATGACCTCATGGTCTTTCTTAAAAACACCCTCTTCAGGATGACCAAAAATAAGGCCGCCTATAACTTTACCTGAGTTAGATACCACCGGAACGGCCATATAACTAGTAACCTCCAGGTGCCCGTTTGGCATTCCGTAAATAGGTTCATTCTTGCCGTAACGTTCATCTTTTTTAATATCATCTACCCTTATCACGCCCTGACCAGAGAATGTTGGCTGAAATACAGCTGTGTGTCTCGGCATTCCCAATTTTTCAAAAGCACTTTTGGGAGCGCCAGAAAGAGTGTATAGCATCATGGATTCTCCAGACGCCACTTCAGTATTATAAAAGAAAGCTCCGAATTTTGCACCAGATAGGGTAGTGGTGGCATCGGTAACTTTTTGCAATACGTTTTCCAGATCAAGTTTTGAAGAGATATCTTTTCCAACCGAATTCAGGATCCTCAGTTTTTCAACATAACTCTCGATCTTCTTTTTAGATCTCACCTGGTCCTCAATATTTCTGGCAATTTTTGAAGCACCAACGATCTTGCCTTTTCGGTCCTTTAAGGGAGAAACACTAAGGGAAACATGGATACTCCTGCCATCTTTAGTGAGCCTGATCGTTTCAAAATGATTTATCCTTTTTCCGGAAGCTATATTTTTCAGGATATGTTTTTCTTCATCCAGTCTTTCCTTCGGAATAAGAATAGTAATGGATTTTCCCAGGACTTCAGCCTCTGAATATCCAAATATCCTCTTCGCGCCCCGATTCCAACTGGTAATAGTACCATTTAGGTCCTTACTCACAATGGCGTCATCAGATGATTCTACGATTGCCGATAAACGCGCCTGCCTTTCATCTCCTTTAAGTCTTTCAGAAATATCCCGGGCAACTTTAGATGCTCCAATGATGTTCCCGAAAATGTCTTTTATTGGTGAGACAGTTAGGGAGATACTTATCTCTTTTCCTGTTTTGTTTAATCTCCTGGTCTCTAAATGATCCAGGGACTTCCCGCTTTTAATCGTTTTAAGGATCAGTTTTTCTTCACTTATTCGGTCTTTGGGGATAAGAATATTTACTTTTTTGCCTAATATTTCCTTTTCTGTATATCCAAAGATCTTTTCAGCGCCTTTATTCCAGCTGGTGATAGTGCCATTTAGATCTTTACTGATTATGGCGTCATTAGACGATTCAACAATCGCTGAAAGAGTGTTTCTTTTTAGATTTCTCTTTTCTGAATATGCCTGCGGTGAAAAGCTAAATTGGAAGGCCAGGATCTCCTTAGATGCATCTGTATGAATCTTGGTAACCATGGTGTGCGGCAGATCACCTTTCTTTTTAAGGAATACCTTTAGCGCACTGGCAGATTCTTTTTTCAGGATGATCTGTGCTATTGGTGAGGCATTAGCAGGTATCGGGTTACCCGAAGTATCTAAAAACTGTATTATTTCTTCATCGAAAATCGAATCTCCATGATTGATCTTTTTCGCGGTTACATCATTGAAGGCCGTATTAAAATATATGATATCACCTTTGTTATCGCAAATAAGAACTGGGATTGGAAGGTCTTCCAGGGCGTTTTCAATATTAAATGGAAGGCCTTGAAGATTTAAATTTTGTTTAAAGTCTGAAGCGGTTAGCATAATCAATTAATTCAAGGTAATAGTGAATAGGGGGCTTTTGAATTATTAGTGATTATAGGCGATCACAAAAATATTATGTATATTTCTATCGCCAGAAAAATCAGGTGCAATGTATGCCTAGACTTAAACAAAACCCAAGAGTTTAGTATAAGTTTATGAGTTCCTTAAGACTTATTACTAAACTGAAAATAAGGGAAAGTAGGTAGTTATTCCAACTCCACGATAACCTCTATCTCGACGGCTATATTCGAAGGTAGAGAGCAGTGGCCCACTGCAGCCCTGGCATGTTTACCTTTTTCACCAAATACCTCGACCATAAGATCTGAAAAACCGTTGATGACCTTTGGCTGGTCGTAAAAATCGGGAGTGGAATTCACCATGCCATGTACCTTCACGAACTGTTTGATATTGCTCAGGTCGCCACAAGCCGCTTTTAGTGTTGTAAGAATTTCTATACCGGTTTTTCTCGCCGCGGCATAACCTTCTTCTATGGTAAGGTCCTGGCCTAGTTTTCCTTTGATATCGCTACCATCGCCCGCAAGGAAAAGCAGATTGCCAACCCGGCGCCATTTCACATAATTAGCGACCGGTGCAGTAACCTCACCAAGTTCTATATTGAGTTCTTTGAGTCTTTCTTCAGGACTTTGTTGTGCTGTGGCTGAAAAACATAGCAGGGCAATACAAATAGAAAACAGTAATTTTTTCATGATGATTTATTTTTTTGAACTTTCAGTAATTGGTAAACCTCTTCAGCCTGCTCGTAATGTCTTTTCTCATGACTTACGATAATATCGAAAGCGGTTTCTAATTTGTAAACTATATTCTTATTGATTGGGGAAGAAATCACAGCATTCTCTCTTACTTTATCGTCTACCTTCAGAATTTCTGCCTTGAGCTGTTTCTGGTGTTCTTCGAAACTGTTTAGAATATCCCGGCTAAAATGACTCTTTTTAGGCTCCCAAAGAGGAAAGGTTTTTACTTTTTTCGTGCGATCTGGTTGAACAGATTTCAGGATCATATTCCCGAAAAAGCGAACAACGAAGCCAAACCTTGCGATAAAGGGTAATCTATAATTGCCTTTTATTAATTTCTCCAGGATTGGAAAGTAGCTTTTGTTTACCTGGATAAGGTGATCTATATTTTCAGCGATGCTCCAGGTTCCGGCATCGGGCTTCCAGTTTAATTCCTCTTCGGTAAGATTAGTAAAGGAATTCAGGAAATCCTCGGTTACTTTATCGATCTGTCCAGACCATCTGTTCATATGCTTAAATTTAGATACTTAATAAAGATAAAAAAGATCATATAATAAATCTGTTCCGGGTTTTCAGATATTTCAAATAAAAAAAGCAGCCTTATTTCTAAGACTGCTTTTTAATTTATCAGGTTTTAGTTACTCTAGAAGATATAACGTAAACCTACCTGTGCCTGCCATCTTGATTGAAGGCTAAAGTCATTGGCAAAAGTTCTGGTTTGATTTCCGAAAGTATATACCGGAGTGTTGTCTTCACCAACACTAACTCCAAGCGGCTGATCGTTCACCGGGATCTGGATCACACCCCAATCTGAATTCAATAGGTTTCCGAAGTTAAGGATATCAAGGCTTAACTGGATAGTATTGGTTTTCTTACCAACTTTGAAGTTATAATCCTGAAGGAATTTCACATCCCAACGACCTCTCCATGGGCTAAGAATACCATATTTTTCAGCATATTCCCCACGGTTCTCGCTTAGGTAATCATCCTGCTGGATAAACTGCTCGAAAGCCTGTCTCTGAGCTTCTTGCTCTTCGATAGTACCCGTAAAGGTATATTGCTGTAGTTCAGAATTAGTAGGGATATAAATAAGATCGTTCAATACAGAACCGTCATTATTGATATCTCCTGAATATGTGTAAGAGAATCTACCTCCCTGGGCATACTCATAGAAAGCACCAATAGAGGTTCTCCACTGGTCATTTTTACCGTAATTGAACTCTTTGTTAAGCTGTCCTACTATTCTGTGTTTGTCTCCATATCTTGAAGCGCTTTCAACTGCTGCGTTCACATTTCCTAAAGCAGGGTTCCTGTCGTAAGCATCACTAGAGATCTCTGCATCCAGGGAACTAGCGTCTTCAGACTTCAAATAGTTATAAGCGATACTTGCATAAAAGTCCTTCTCGAAGCTTTTAGCCAGTTTTACAGACCAGTTGAAGGAATATCCAACATCTGTATTTGTGAATACGTAAGCGTTGTTAGGACCGCCAAATTCGTTCACAGCTTTATCGCTGTTCAGATAAATAGGACGGTTATCTACTCCGTTCAAAGTTCCTGAAGGTCTTGAAAGACCATAGTTTCTTACCATTTGAGCATTAAGGTCCTTAGTGTAGATGATATCTGTAGTAGCAACAAGACCATTTTCAAACCTGTAATCTGCACCTAAACTGTTTCTCCAAACCTGTGGGAACTGGAAATCTGGCGCTGTGGTCTGGTAGAAATAGAAAGCAGGATTCGCAACCTGGTTTCCTATCCATACAAATGGAAGTCTACCTGTAAAGATACCAGTTCCACCACGAAGCTGTAGCTGGTTATCTCCCATCACGTCCCAGTTGAATCCAAGTCTTGGAGACCAAAGTAGATCGTTTGAAGGAAGTTCTAAACTGTTAAGTTTTACCGGATCTCCATTTTCATCAAAATAAGTGATCTCTGGCTGATAATCTCCGTCAGGGAAAGTTCCACCGGCAAGACGCTCTATGTTTTCCTGGATCTTGTCTTTAGTGTCGAAATATAATGGCTTGTCTACTCTAAGACCGTAAGTGAAGGTAAAATCATCTGTGATCTTCCATCTGTCCTGAGCATAAAAAGCAAGCTGACCAACATTAGTTTCAGCTAAAGCCCAGCTATCGTTAGCATTGTTTGAATCAAAAACGTTTTGAGCATTATCTAAAGCCGCTCCAATCAATCCGTTCTCAATTGCTTCCTGGAAGCTAGTTCCTGGATTATCAGGATTTGTTCTTACGCTTGCAAAATCTGGAGCAAAAACTCCAACTCCGCCATTTTCATTAAAGTAAGTATAGGCACCAAGGTTGAAAGAGTTATCGAAATCGAATCTTTCAAAGCTTCCACCAAAAGTGAAAGTATGGTTTCCAGAAACCACATTAAGGTTGTTGGTGATCTGGTAAACATTTTGTTCCAGTCTGTTGTTCACAGAAAAAGGCTCATGACCAGCCACGATATAACGCACTCCATCTTTCTGGATGCTTATTGCCGGAGCAGGAGCAGAGAAAGGATCACGACTGTCGTCGAAGAAGGTATAACCCGCCTGGAATTTATTTGAAATGTTATTTCCGAAATTCGAGTTTAGTTCAACCAACCATGAATCGATCTTATTGTTGATCTCGTATCCAGAATTTCTGAACTGAAGGGTAGTAAGGTCTGGTCCTCTTCTTCCTATCGCTTCCGGGTTAGCCGGAAGATCTCTTGAAGCATCAAGGAAGTTGTAGATAAAAGCAAGACGGTGCTTCTGGTTAATGTTCCAGTCAAGTTTCAAAATACCTTTAGTAGAAGCAGTCTCATGAGTATAATTTTCATAAGCTCCGGTTTCATATCCTAGAGAAGCAAGTGAGCTGGAAACATATTCAAGATCCTCAGCAGTAACTCTTGAAATATTAGATCCTGTTAAACCTGGTCTGCTTGCAAGGAAGTTTGAACCAAGGTCTTCACGATCGTCTTTTTCGAAGTTTGCGAAAATAAAAAGTTTGTCTTTTATGATCGGGGCACCGATACTAAATCCATACTGAGCCTGTTTAAGGTCTGGTACGATTATATCGTCGCCACCTACTTTATCTCCGGTCATGTCTTCGTTACGATAGAATCCATAAACGGTTCCTTTCAATTCGTTAGTACCACTTTTAGTAACAGCGTTTACAGACGCACCGGTAAAACCAGCCTGGGTTACATCATAAGGAGCGGTAGAAACCTGGATTTGATCAATCGCATCAAGAGAAATAGGTTGTGCATTGGTTTGTCCTCCTGGAGTCGCTGCATCAAGCCCAAATGGGTTGTTGAAGATAGATCCGTCAAGGCTGAAGTTGTTGAACTGGTCGTTTCTACCTCCAAATGAACCATTGCTGGAAGCAGTAGGTTCTAATCGGTAAAAATCTGAAGCAGATCTTGAAATTGTTGGCAAAGATTTTAGTTCTCTGCTTCCAATGTTAGTTTCAGCTCCCGTACGATCGCTGTTGATCACCTGGTTTCTTGTAGCATTGATGACCACGGCGTCAAGCTGGGTAGCATCAGAAACCATTTCGATCTCTACATTGTAAGTCTGTCCAAGATTAAGATTAATTCCTTCAAGAACTGAAGTCTTGAATCCAACATAACTTACAGAGATCTTGTAGGGACCTCCAACTCTAAGGTTAAGGAGATTAAAACCACCATCAAAATTAGTTACGGCACCATAAGTGGTTCCGGTAGGGGTGTGCACTGCGGTAACATTAGCTCCGGGAAGAGGTGTATTTTCTTCGTAAAATACCTCTCCGCTAATCTCAGCCGTGGTAACCTGTGCCATTACTGAAAGATTCGAAAATAATGCTATGAGGCATAGCAGTAGTAGTCTTTTCATGGGTAATTGTGTTGTGTTAAATTATTCTAAAATTTTTGCAAAAGTAGTGTTTCCAAATTGTTTTCAATATTAATTTTTTCAGTTATTTCATTTTTATTTTTTCTGCTTAAAAGCAATAATATCAGGGATTTGTGGTTTTTGCTGTTTATTGAATTCAGCTTGATTTTTACCAAAATAAAAACCCCGCCGTTTCTGGCAGGGTTTTTACTCTGAAGGATCAGATCAACTAATCACTATAGACTTTACTCGTCTTGTGTCTTAAAGATTGATTAGTTGTAGATCGGTTATATAGTGCTTTCGGAATGTTTTTGGTTGGGAGGCCAAGGCTCTTCATATGGTCTATGATATTCGCCTTTACGCAATTCTCTATCTGTCCCAGTTTTACCCTGTAACAGGATTTTCTTACATACAGTTTATCGTTGTCGAAAAGTTTACTGGTGACATCAAGATCTACCCAGTGACCATTAATACGGCTATCCAGGAAATAATGAAATTTAATCTCTCCAGAGTCTTTAAGCGCTGAAACATTTCGTTTGGGGATATAGATATCCTCCCCCAGTTTTTGGTAGTCCATACTGGTTGATTTATTGATTAGGTACTTTAAAATTAATATAATTTCTTCTTTTATATTAACTCTATCTAGAGGAAAATGGATTCAATCCATTGAATATCAGGTTTATTTTATTGCCTGCTTCAATTTATCCGGACTTCAGAAATTAATTAGAGACTTCCTTTTTTAAGGTTCGGTTTCAGTTTAATATCTTTAAAACAAAAATGAGCTTCTATAAATTATTCGAATTCCTGAGAGACCTTAACCGGAACAATAATAAAGAGTGGATGGATAATCATCGCAAGCAATACCATGAGGTACGCGATTTTTATATTGAATGGCTCAACCAAATGGATATAAAACTTGCACAGATAGATCCGGAATATTCACCAACTACAGGCAAGCAGGCCATTAACAGGATCAATAATAATTTGCTTTTTCATCCAAACAAACCTGTTTATAAAGATCATTTTGGAGCAGGGCTGGATAAGGAAAAGGGGAAAGGCGATTTTTATATTCATATAGGTATCAATGAAAGTTTTGTCGCTGGAGGTTTTTATAAGCCAGAGAAGAAAAAGCTGGATAGTATAAGGGCGGCCATAGATTATAATGGAGATGAATTTAAAAAGATCCTCAATAAGAAATCGTTTAAGGATACATTTGGCGGACTCATGGAAGAGGAAAAATTAAAGACCTCACCAAAGGGCTATTCACAGGACCATGAGCATATAGAGCTTCTTAGAAATAAGAGCTTCGCGGTAATGCATAGTCTTACCCAGAAGGAGATCATGCAGGATGATTTTCAGGATAAATTAATAGATATATATAAGGAGATGCTACCGTTCAGGAAATATCTGAACCATGCCGTCACCGTTTAATACTACATGATGAAATTAGAATCTTACGTTAGAAATATCCCAGATTTCCCAAAAAAAGGGGTGAGTTATAAAGATATCACTCCGCTATTGCTGGATCCAGATGCCATGCGTCTCGCGGTGAAACTGTTCATGCAGAATTTACCTCATACCAATATAGATAAGGTAGTAGGTATAGAATCACGCGGATTCTTCTTTGCCACGCTTCTGGCTGAAAAATTGAATGCCGGTTTTATTCCGGTAAGAAAGCCTGGTAAGCTACCCCATAGAACCCATACTGAAAATTATGATCTGGAATATGGCAGCGATACTTTAGAGATCCATGAAGACGCTATTAAAAAGGGAGAAAAAGTATTGTTGCATGATGATGTTCTCGCAACTGGAGGAACCGCTGCGGCAACCTGTAAGCTGATAGAAAAGTGTGGAGGGGAGATCGTGCAATGTAGCTTTCTGGTTGAACTGGAATTTTTACATGGCGCTGAAAAGATCAAGAATTATGGTGTCTCTTCTTTGATCAAATATTCTTAACTCAAAGAGTTTTTGGTCACCCAGAGTTTCCAGCCAATAATAGCCATTTGCACTTTACTGGCTTTTTGAAGGTCGAGGCCTTTTTTAGAATAACTGGGGAATACCTTTTTATTCAGTTTTGCTAAAGCTTTAAAAATTTGCTTTTTCATTTTCGGTCGGTTTACTCCAAAGATAAGCAAAGTATAAAAAAACCTGTCAATGAGTACGTTGACAGGTTTTGGAGGCATTCAAATTAATAATTTACTCTGAGGCAGAAATAATCAATCCACCACCTTTTTTTAGACCAACATGAATATTCGGAATCCCATTTTCATTACTATAGCTGGATTGAACCATACTATTCGAATTAAAGAATTTTACGGCGATATTTGCGATCTGCCCCTTCCCATTGCGTTCGATATCTTTAACTTCTAAGGTGTATCCAGTTTTTTTAAGTACTTCCTTCTTTAGATTCTCAATTTCAGCATTAGTAAATGATTTGGAAATTAAGAATACAGAATCACTCAGCTCCCCTGAGTCTTTCTTGGTGTAAATTTCGATTACTCCCTCTGTTCCTTTTTTACCATACTTTGCCGTAGCTTTTTCACCCTTTAGTACATTGATTGAGGCAATATCTTCAGGTTGGATTAACTGAATAAAATCCTTGGTTCTTATTTCTTCATCAACCACATAGATTGGCTCAGCATTCTGGGTCTGGACATATACCTTATTAGAATCCTTATTGATCTTTCGGATACTTACATTATTTCCTGATACATTTCTATTTTTAGTTCTGAATCCATATGCACCTCTTCTGTTTATTCCCTTAGCAATGCCACCATGCATTATTTCGTAGTCACTCATTTTAGGAGAGATACGAACTGTGGAATAACCCTTACCAAAGATTACTTTTTGATGGTTTGGAGCTGAAGTGGAAGCATTCAGTCTTACATAGTTTGGTTTTCCACTTTCATCTACCATAATATATCTACCGGAAAACTGGTTGTTTCCACCAATTTCTTCCATGACCTTATCAAAGTTCTTAATGATCTCTGCATCCGGAATTATGATCGCTCCACCTTCAGCGTCTTCGCCAAAAGTATTTGTCGCGTCTTTACCGGTTAAGATCTCAAATTCAGATCCAAGGCTTATGTATTTAGTTTTGAGTTTTGAAGCCTTGTATCTTTTTCCGTTTAGCACATATAAAGGATCTCTACCCAGGTCTTTTTTACTTTTTCGTGTGCTGGTAATGGTTTTGGCAGTCCATGTAATTTCAGGAGCGTCTTCAGTCTCAATTTCGATCTCTCCGGGAGCTTCGGTGATTTCAATATCTTCTACGACTTCAGTTTCGTGCTGAGGTTGCGGAGCTTCTTGCTTATCAGTATTTCGATAAATGTCTTTTTCAACGACCTGTGCTTCGGTCTTGACATTAAAAAGTAGCATGAAAGCAAGAATTATTGGCATTATCAGGCTTAACTTCCATGCTGGACTTTGGGATGATGATTTTTTGTTTAACATAAGAATTCGTTTTTTGATAAATGATTGATAAAAATGATTAGTAAGTGCCGGTCTTAGATCGGCGATTGAAACTTTTACCAGCGCATGCTGATACTCTTTAATTTCTTCTGTTCTGCTCACGGTTTCCCTGTCTGCGATGAATTCAAGATTCTGTTCTACCGCTTTTTTATAGAACCATGAAAAAGGGTTAAACCAGAAAACGCAATTGATCAGGTTCACCAGGATGATATCTGCAGAATGTAATTGGCGGGCATGAACTTTTTCATGTTCGAGGATGAGTCTAAGATCTTTTTCGGAATGTTTATATGGATTGAATACGATATAATTGAAAAATGAAAATGGCAGCTGATCATCTGTTACTTCAAGATATTTGAAAGCTGATCTTTTCTGAACTTTATTAATGAGGATTATTTTTATGACAGCACTTACTTGAATACAAAACCTGGTGAGAAAAAATCCGGTGATGATGAGATAAATGATTCCTGAAATGTACCACCAATCCAGCGTGTTTTCCACAGGAATCTCAGTGATATTGGTCGAGGTCGGTATGTAATTGAAGGTTTCAGGAGCGGCTTCGATATATACTTTTTTCTTCAAACTTATCAGGGGTAGAATCAAGGAGGTAAATAAACCTGAAAGTAAAAACTTTCGGTTCAGCTCAAATGAAGTTTCCCTTTTAAGAAGTAAGAGATAGCTGAGGTAAAAAATACCCAGCAGGGCAGAAGCTTTAAAAATGTAGATCAGAAAACTTTCCATTACTTTTTCTCATTTTCGATAATATCCAGGATCTCTCTAAGTTCTTCAGCGCTTATTTTTTCCTCTTTCGCGAAATAAGAAACTACATTCTTGAATGAATTGTCAAAAAAGCGTTTCGTGGCCATGTTCATAAATTGCTTGCGGTAACTTTCCTTGGAAACCACCGGAAAATATTGATGGGTCTTGCCAAAAGCTTTATGTGAAACATATCCCTTCTCCTCCAGATTTCTAATAATAGTAGAAACGGTATTATAATGCAGTTTCTGGTCTTTTAATTCTGGCAATACTTCCTTGACAAAAGCTTTTTCCAGGTCCCAGAGAACTCGCATGATCTCTTCTTCTTTATTAGTTAGTTTTTCCATGAAACAATACTTTGTGAGATTTGATTTTCAAATATAACGAAAAAAATAGTTGATAAACTATAAAAGTAGTTGTTTTTTATTCTGGCTGGTATTTAAGGCATTTCTTCTATCTTCGTCAAAAATTGATTTATGAGCGTTGTATATCTACTCGTTGGCTTTGTTTTGCTGGTAATAGGCGGAGAGTTTCTGGTGAGAGCTTCGGTAGCTTTATCCCTTAAACTGAATATTTCCAGAATGGTAATAGGGCTTACGGTAGTATCATTCGCTACGTCTGCGCCAGAATTACTGGTAAGTCTCCAGGCTGCCATAGATGGTTTTTCAGATATTTCCCTGGGGAATGTCATTGGTTCTAATATAGCCAATATAGGTCTGGTGCTTGGTTTAACTGCGATGGTCTCTCCTTTGATGGTAGACCGGGATTTTTACAGGATCAATTGGCCTGTGATGATGGTGTTTTCCATAATTCTGTATTTCTTCCTTTTAAGCGAAAACACTTTGAGCAGGATAGAAGGTGGAGCTTTATTATTAGGTCTTGTAGTTTACCTTTTCATATTGATCAAAAGATCTCGACGAAAAGATAAGGTTATCGTGGAAGAAGTAGATGAATCCCTCCGGGATGTAAGAGGATTTAAAATGAGTCTTTGGCTTCTAATTGGAATTTTCGCTCTATGGGGTGGATCTGAGCTTTTGGTGATGGGAGCTGTAGATCTGGCTACTCAGCTTGGGGTAAGCGAAAGAGTTGTTTCGGTCACCGTGATCGCGATTGGGACCAGTGTTCCAGAGCTGGCTGCATCATTGATAGCAGCCATTAAAAAAGAAAAAGCTATTTCACTAGGGAATCTTATCGGTTCCAATATCTTTAATATAGCCTCGGTATTAGGTCTAACAGCATTAATTCAGCCCGTTGTAGTGCAGTCTTCGCAGATCCTTAGCAATGATATGTTCTGGATGCTGGGTATCGCTTTTGTACTTTTACCTATGCTTCTTATTCCTAAGTTTTCAGAAATGGGCCGTAAGGAAGGTTTCGTGTTACTAACAGGGTATTCCGTTTTTATAATTCTAACATTTATATAAATGAAAACCATCACTTGAGATGGTTTCTTCTCCTTATTATATTAATGATTATGCAATCATAGTGAAAGTTGAAGATTCTTCTTAATGATTCTATGGTTGAGACCAGAGATTTAGATTATCTGCTAATCTCCTTCCGGTTAATTCTTTCAAAATTAATAGGTATCCTCAGTTAAGGATAGATCTCCATTTCTGCCGGTTTGCGCTAAAATCAGTTTTTCCCTTATTTATCATTTCGCATCTTTTGAACCATATCATAACCTTGCATTATTAAAACTTCAGTTAAGCCTATTGTTTATTATCGAAGTGATAAAATTACAGGTTGAATTTCTAATAATATTAATTTATTCTTAAACCCCGTTAGAAAAGGGGCTTCAAAAACTTAAAACATGTTAAATTTTATTTGAACCCTATTTTTTGAGGGGTTGAATTCAAAAATTAGCATTTTTTAAGGATGATTTTTTTAAATTATCAACACATATATCCTATATTCGCAGCTTGAAACAAGATTTTTTGTTATAGGTGACTTTTTTAAAGGGTAAAAAGGTCAATTATGATCTGAAAAACACAACTTAAATATTTTATATGTCAACTTTACGATTTCAAGCTTTAAAAGAAACTTTAAACCGAAAGCCTATTAAGATAGAAGAGCCGGCTAGGAGATCTGAGATCTTTTCTAGTAATGTGTTCAATGAAACTATCATGAGGCAGTTTTTAACTAAAGAAGCCTATGAGAATGTGATCGAGGCTATGCGTACGGGAAAGAAAATTGACCGTAATGTAGCAGATCATATTTCTACCGGAATGAAGGAATGGGCGATCTCTAAAGGAGTTACGCATTATACCCACTGGTTCCAGCCGCTTACAGGAGCAACTGCTGAAAAGCACGATGCTTTCTTTGAGCCATTAGGAGAAGGCCTTGCCATCGAAAAATTTGGTGGAGGACAATTAGTGCAACAGGAACCTGATGCATCAAGTTTCCCTAACGGTGGTATTAGAAACACTTTTGAAGCTCGAGGTTATACAGCATGGGATCCTACATCTCCGGCATTTATCTGGGGAACTACGCTATGTATCCCAACCATTTTTGTTTCTTATACAGGAGAGGCACTGGATAATAAAACACCTCTACTTAGAGCATTGCAGGCTGCCGACCAGGCTGCAACAGATGTTGCTAAGTATTTCGATAAAAATGTAAAGAAAGTAAATGCTACCCTTGGATGGGAGCAGGAATATTTCTTGATAGATTCAGCTCTTGTAGCTTCAAGACCTGATATACAGCTTACAGGTAGAACCCTTCTTGGGCATTCCCCTGCAAAAGGTCAGCAATTAGACGATCACTATTTTGGATCTATTCCTTCCAGAGCGATCGCTTTTATGATGGATCTTGAGATCGAATGTATGAAACTTGGTATACCGGTAAAAACCCGTCACAACGAGGTAGCACCTAACCAGTTCGAGCTTGCACCGATCTTTGAAGAGGCTAACCTTGCCGTAGACCACAACTCCTTGATCATGGATGTGATGAAGAAAGTTGGAGAAAGACATAACCTTAGTGTATTAATGCACGAAAAACCATTTGCCGGAATTAACGGTAGTGGTAAACATAATAACTGGTCATTGGCTACAGATACCGGAGTGAATTTACTTTCTCCAGGTTCAACTCCAATGAAGAACCTACAGTTCCTTACTTTCTTTGTGAATACTATTAAAGCGGTATACGATAATGAGGAATTATTAAGAGCTGCGATTGCAAGTGCATCTAACGATCACCGTTTAGGGGCGAATGAGGCACCACCTGCAATTATTTCTGTTTTTATAGGTTCTCAGTTAACCAAGGTTCTTGATGAACTTGAAAAAGTGACCAACGGTAAGCTTTCTCCACAAGAGAAAACAGAGCTTAAATTAAACGTAGTTGGTAAAATCCCTGAAATTCTTCTAGATAACACAGATAGAAACAGGACTTCTTCTTTTGCTTTTACCGGTAATAAATTTGAATTCCGTGCGGTAGGTTCTCTTGCCAACTGTGCCGGAGCAATGACCGTACTGAACAGTATCGTGGCCAAGCAACTTAAAGACTTTAAAGTTGAAGTAGATAAGTTGATCAAGGATAAGAAGATGAAAAAGGATGATGCGATCTTTAATGTACTTAGGGATTACATCAAGAAGTCTAAAAAGATCCGTTTCGAAGGTGACGGTTATGGAGATGCATGGGAGAAAGAAGCTAAGAAAAGAGGTCTAAGTAACAATAGAACTACTCCGCAAGCCTTAAAAGCTCAGGTAAGCAAGAAGACCATTGCTCTATATAAAGAACTTGGGGTAATGAATGAAGTAGAGATCGAAGCTCGTCATGAGATCGAACTTGAAGAGTATGCGATGAGAATCCAGATCGAAGGACGTATCCTTGGAGATATCGCCAGAAATCATGTGATCCCAACGGCTATTCGTTACCAGAATATTTTGATCAAGAACGTTACTGGTCTTAAGTCTATATACGGTGAGGAATACACCAGACATGCAAAAGAGCAATTAGAGATCATCGAAAGTATTTCTGCTCATATCGCCAGCATTAACTCTAATGTGAATGCGATGATCGAAGCAAGAAAAGTTGCTAATAAGATCGAAGATGCAGAGAAAAGAGCTTTTGCTTACTGTGATGATGTAAAACCTTTCTTTGAGGAAATTAGATATCACTGTGATAAACTTGAATTATTGGTAGACGATGAGCTTTGGCCATTGACCAAGTACAGAGAGTTATTATTCACTAGATAATTTTACTGTTAAACTGAATATTGAAAAAGCCACGCCCAAAAGCGTGGCTTTTTGCTTTAAAAATTGCCGATTATTTACCAGAACTGTTTAAACTAATTATCTTTGAAAACTCTAAGAAAAAGTCATGAGCAAAGAAATAAGTAAACGATATTCAGGAAGAGGTGTTTCCGCAGGAAAGGAAGATGTGCATAATGCTATTAAGAATGTAGATAAAGGCCTGTTCCCTAAAGCTTTCTGTAAAATTGTGCCAGACCATTTAACCGGAAGTGACGATCATTGTTTGATCATGCATGCCGATGGAGCTGGAACAAAATCTTCGCTTGCTTATATGTACTGGAAAGAAACTGGTGATCTTTCGGTTTGGAAGGGAATCGCTCAGGATGCTTTGATCATGAATATAGACGACCTGCTTTGTGTGGGTGCGACAGATAATATTCTACTTTCATCTACCATCGGGCGGAATAAAAACCTGATTCCGGGTGAAGTGATCTCGGCTATTATTAATGGGACTGAAGAACTGATCTCAGAACTTAAGGATTTTGGCGTTGAAATTCATTCTACCGGAGGGGAGACCGCCGATGTTGGGGATCTTGTAAGAACCATCATTGTAGATTCTACCGTAACTGCAAGAATGGCCAAAAAAGATGTGATCGATAATGCCAATATCAAGCCTGGTAATGTAATCGTTGGTCTGTCTTCTTTCGGGCAGGCATCTTATGAAAAGGAATATAATGGCGGTATGGGTAGTAACGGTCTTACTTCTGCCCGTCACGACGTTTTCTCGAAGATCCTTGCTGAAAAATATCCGGAATCTTTCGATGCTTCAATTCCTGAAGATCTAATCTATTCTGGAACCAAAAAACTTACCGATGAGGTAGCGGATAGTCCAATAGATGCCGGGAAGTTGGTATTATCTCCAACCAGGACCTATGCGCCTATCATCAAAAAGATACTTAACGATATTGGTGCAGATAAGATTAACGGAATGGTTCATTGCAGCGGTGGTGCCCAGACTAAGATCCTGCATTTTATAGATGACCTTCATATTGTAAAAGACAATATGTTCGATACTCCGCCACTTTTCAAACTGATCCAGCAGGAAAGTAAAACCGACTGGAAAGAGATGTACCAGGTATTCAACATGGGACATAGAATGGAACTATATGTAGATGAAAGTATAGCTGCGGATATCATCGAAATTTCGAAATCTTTTAATGTGGATGCGAAGATCGTAGGTAGAGCTGAAGCTTCAGAAACCAAAAAGCTGACAATAAAGAGCGAGCACGGTACTTTCGAATATTAATGAGAATTAATATAACCCAGTTCACCCAGTTGAGCGGGATCGTCTATTAATCGTGTGCATCCTTTAGTTAAAAAATAAAGGTCATCGGTAATCTCTATGAGGTCCCGGTAAAAATGATCGGTTAATACGATCGCCTTATTCTTCTTTTCTAGTTCTATTTCCTTTTTGATTTTTTCAATATATATAGGAGTTAGATGCGTGAAAGGTTCATCAAGAAGAAGGAGTTCAGAATCACATTTTATATTGAGCCAGATCGCCAGAAGCCGTCTTTCACCACCAGAAAGTTGATTTGGTTTATGTGAGCTATAATTTCTGAAACTGGGAAAGTTCTTTATAAAAGCATCCCAGGAAACTTTATAGATCCGGAATAGTTTTGAAAGCGATAGACCGGATGGGAGTAGATCTGATTGCGGGACTATTTTAATGTTTTCAACTGAATAAAGCGGCTTAAGAGTTCCTTTGTTGTCAATTTTCACCAGCCTATTATTACAGGCCAGGTTTCCGAAGAATATCCTTAGCAAGCTTGTCTTTCCGCAACCATTAGGTCCCAGAATGCCGGTGATCCTTCCTTTTTCAGCTTTTAAGTAAACTCCATATAAGATCCTTTTTCCCTGAAAGCTAAGCTCTACATTGTCTAATTCGAACTTCATAACAGCATTGCGGTTTTATAAAGCACCAGGCTCAGTAGAAAATCATAAAAAATACAGATGGCAAATAGAAATAAAGGAGTGATCGAGAAATTCTTATAGAACAATAGTTTATCCTTTGCCTCCAGGAAATGATAATTTAGAAAGAGTAATCCCAGCAGGCAGATTTTAATAAATAGCGTTGCTTCTAATGGATTATTGAGGAACAATAAAAGAATAGTAAGTCCAATAGAAATGAATAACAATTTTCTATAAAAAGAAAAACACAACTTTAGTTTGAAAAGAAATTTCCGGACTTTTTTCATAAGACCCTGCAAAATAGGAAATTTCGCACTAATCGATTATAGTAACAATAAGTGGGTTGTTCGCTCTTCAAGAAAATTTTCTACCAGCTAAAACCGGGAATATATTTTTTGCGTAAGTATGTTACAACCAATCCAAAATTAAAATGTTACCAAAAACCTATCTCTCGGTGATCACCCTGGCGTTGCTACTGGTGAATTGCTTTATTATTTATGAATTCGATCAGGATGCCAGTCGTTGGGCCCGTCTTATTTCAACAGCTATTTTCCTTCTCTTACTCATTTGGCAACGAACTTGCAACCTTAAAATATTAGTAGCCTTTTGTTTTTTGCTCATTTCAGATCTGCTTCTCTTTTATTATGAAAATGCGCTGGCGAATACCGGTACTTTTTTAATGCGGATCTCCGCTTATTTGATGTTGGTCTTTACGGTAGTCCCGGAACTGAAAAATCTTAAATCGAGTCCTTTTCAGAAACTGGTGTTCTTTGGGGTATTCATTCTGAATCTGGGCATGTTATTCATGCTGGTAGACATGGTGCCGGCAAAATTTGGATATCCTTTTCTAAATGTTTTATTCTACGCCTATGGGATTTCTATGATCACGCTGGTGATCGCCGCAATTTCTTACTCCAATAGGTACTCTAATAAAACTTCCTTCTTTTACACCGCGGCCACTTTATGCCTGGTTTTTTCTGATATTACTTCTTTCATTGCCTACTACCTGGAATTCTATGAATTTTATTTTCCAGACAGGATTTTTTATATTCTGGGAATCGCGGGCCTCGTGAAATTTACTACTTTCGCCCGAAGCCACGCGGCTGTTGCCGAATTAGAAAGCCTTTAAAGCTTTCTCTAAAATTTCAGGCAAATTATCGTAAATTTGCTATCCTAAATTCAGTAGTATTATATGATTGAGAGACTTAATATCGTAAAACAACGGTTCGATGAGGTGAACGATTTGATTATTCAGCCGGATGTAATATCAGACCAGAAGCGATATATTGAATTAAATAAAGAGTACAAAGACCTTCGGGCTTTGATGGATGAGCGCGAGAAATATATTAGCCTTACCGATAATATTAAAGAAGCCGAAGAGATAATTTCAGACGGTAGTGACCCTGAAATGACCGAAATGGCAAAACTTCAGCTGGAAGAAGCTAAAGGACAGCTTCCTGAACTTGAGGATAAAATAAGAATGATGCTTATTCCTAAAGATCCGGAAGATGGTAAGAACGTGGTGATGGAGATTCGTGCAGGAACCGGTGGTGACGAAGCCAGTATTTTTGCCGGTGACCTTTACCGTATGTATACCAAATATGTAGAAAGCAGGGGCTGGAGTCATAATATCGTTGATTATAGTGAAGGTACCAGTGGTGGTTTCAAAGAGATGATCTTTGAAGTTTCTGGAGAAGATGTTTACGGAACCATGAAATTCGAAGCAGGGGTTCACCGTGTACAGCGTGTTCCTCAAACTGAAACCCAGGGAAGGGTGCATACTTCAGCTGCAACCGTAATGGTGTTGCCAGAAGCCGAAGAATTCGATGTAGAGATAGATCCAAAGGATGTAAGAATAGATTACTTCTGTTCTTCAGGTCCGGGAGGTCAGTCGGTGAACACGACTTATTCCGCAGTAAGATTAACCCACGAGCCAACAGGATTAGTTGCTCAGTGCCAGGATCAGAAATCTCAGCATAAGAACAAGGAAAAAGCTTTCCGTGTACTTCGTTCAAGATTATATGAGATGGAGCTTGCCAAGAAAATGGAAGCAGATGCAGCCAAGAGAAACTCGATGGTTTCCAGTGGTGACCGTAGTGCGAAGATCAGGACCTATAATTACGCTCAAAGCCGGGTGACAGATCACAGGATCAACCTAACTCTTTATGACCTGTCTAATATCATTAATGGTGACATACAAAAGATCATTGATGAATTGCAGCTTGCAGAAAATACCGAAAAGTTAAAAGAGAATTCAGATATACTTTAAAGAATACAAAATGCCATTCTGAGCTCAGTCGAAGAATGGCATTTTTATTTTGACAAACGCTAACCAACATTCGCTAACAGATAATTGATATTATGACATCACAGGAGCTGACTGAACAGATCTTCAAGAAAAAATCTTTTTTATGTGTAGGCCTGGACACAGATCTCGAAAGGATCCCAACCTATTTACTTTCTGAAAAAGATCCTGTTTTCAGCTTTAATAAAGCGATCATCGATGCCACTCACGAATATTGTGTGGCCTATAAACCAAACATTGCTTTTTACGAAGCTTTGGGTGTTGATGGCTGGAAGTCTTTGAAGAAAACGATCAATTATCTGCATTCAGAATATCCAGATCTCTATACCATCGCAGATGCCAAACGTGGAGATATCGGGAATACCTCCCGTATGTATGCCAAGGCTTTTTTTGAAGACCTTGGATTCGATTCTGTGACCGTAGCGCCTTATATGGGTAAGGATTCTGTAGAACCTTTCCTGGAGTTCACTAATAAGCATACTATTTTACTGGCTCTTACTTCCAATGAAGGTGCATTCGATTTTCAGACCTTGAAAACTGGGGATGATGATCTTTATAAAAAGGTGATCAAGACCTCTAAAGACTGGCAGAATTCTGAAAATCTAATGTATGTTGTTGGAGCGACCAAGGCAGAGTACCTGGCAGATATCAGGAAGATAATTCCAGAGAACTTTCTTCTGGTACCAGGTGTAGGTGCCCAGGGAGGAAGTCTTGAAGAGGTTTGCAAATATGGCATCACTAAGAATGTCGGGCTACTCGTGAATTCTTCCAGGAAGATCATTTACGCTTCAGACTCCTCTAATTTTGCTGAAATCGCTGCTGCAAAAGCTGAAGCCATACAGAACCAGATGGCCCAGGAACTGGAAAAATTATAATTCTACGTCATGGAAATTCAGGATCAGTTAGGCCGAAAAATTGGACTGAAAAAAACTCCTAAAAAGATAATTTCATTGGTGCCCAGCCAGACAGAACTTCTGGTAGACCTCGGTCTGCAGGACTCAATTGTTGGGATCACTCATTATTGTGTTCATCCCGCTGTTTTGAAGGAAATCAAGACCAGCGTTGGAGGAACAAAAAAAGTAAATTTCAGAAAGGTCAGGGAGCTTGAACCCGATATTATTCTTTGTAATAAGGAGGAGAATACCCGGGAGATGGTGGAAGAGCTTGAAAAAATTGCTCCGGTGCATGTATCAGATGTTGCTACTCTCGAGGATGCGTTTAATTTAATGCTGGATTATGGCAGGATCCTTAATTGCTCTCAGCTTGCCAGTACCATGGTGAGTTCAATAAGAAAGAAATCTGAAAGTTTAGGAAAGCTGGTGACTAATTCTTCTGAAAAAAGAGTTGCCTATTTTATATGGAATAATCCATTAATGGTTGCCGGGAAGGGAACATTCATTGATGAAATATTGAAATTGAACGGATTTCAAAACGTATTTTCAGAGGAGAGATATCCGGAAACTAGTATAGAAGAACTTAAGGATAAAAATATCGATATATGTCTTTTATCTTCTGAGCCATTTCCCTTTAGTGAAGAACATAAAGCGCTTTTCAAGTATGTCGCCAGGGAAATTAAAATTGTAGATGGAGAGTATTTCAGCTGGTATGGTAGCCGACTTTTAGAGGCGATGGACTACTTCAAGCAGTTTCACTCCTAGTTTCTACCAGATCGCATTTCATTCTTTTTAATTCAGCCAGGATCTTTCTTGCCCGGTAATTCAAACGATCACTTTTCTCTTTATCTATCAGAGCGATCTTGTACGAACGTTGCATTAACCTCGAATATTTTTCACAAAGGCGTTCCTCTCTAGATTTATTTTCAAAAATTCTAAACATGGTAATTTTAATCTTATCTATCGTCATTAATCATTTCTACACAAAACAAAGCTAAGGAGTAGTACCTATATAGTATAATAACGTGAAGTTAAGGTTGTTTTAAAATAGTGCTGAAATAGGATTGAAACTGTTAAAATATTAAATTATGTAAGAAAAAACCTATCGATCCTGCAAAGCAAATACCCTACGCAGAAGATCTGTGGATCTTGCAGAAAGAGTGTTTCTTATGTCTTTTTCTTCCTGGGCGATCATCACGTATACACCGTCCAGAGCCTCATGAGTAACATAATCTGGTAGATCTGGATTCACATTGGTGGTAATGGGAAGCGAGTTATATTTCTGAATAATATTTCTCCATACCTGGGTAGCTCCAACCTTATCCAGGGAATTACTGATTATAGGATTGAATTTGCTGTAAAGCTCTTCTTCTGTTCTGTCTGAAAGATATACCGTCGCGGCATTATCTGCTCCCAGTAAAATATCTCTGGCATCGGTGAAGGTTATTCCTCTTACGGCATCTGCAAAAACCGGGATTGCTTCACTCACGGCGTCTTCAGCAGCGCGGTTTAAAACCTTTAAACCTTCATCAGCCAAAGCGTCTAAACCAACATCTCTTAAAGTCTTATCTACTTTTTGAAGTTCTGGTGGAAGACCTATTCTTACCAGTTCGTTAGAAAAGAATCCATCTTCATTGGCGAGTTTTGTGACCTCTTTGTCTATTCCAAATTCCAGGGCCTGTTTTAGACCAGAACTGATTTCGGCATTACTAACTCCATATTCTTGAGGTAACTGAGAAGCAATTTGTTGTAGTTCGGCACAGGAAGAAAGTATCAGGATAGAGGCAAAAGCAATTATTTTTTTCATTTTGATATTTTTAAAACCGATTTTTAATGATCTGCACTTAAGTTGTAGAGATTAGCGGTTTTTAGATTAGATGCCTGAAATTAGGGCGATTTAAAGTAATTTTTTCAAATATAACTTCTCTGTCATTCTAACCGAGGTGTAAAAAGTTATATTAATACTAAAAGAGGCGAATTTGTATTTAATTGAGCAGATCAGGATTACTTTTTGAAATCTATACCTGGGAAAATTATGCTTGAAAAATGCAGAATTCTGGTCTCCAGAATTTTTCTTTCCTATGCAGTTTAAAAATCTCTTTTTCATTGCGATTTTCGTAAATTGCAGGTCCAAATTTTAGACAGAATTAAAAATGGAGCAACAAAGTCCCTATAAACCTAAAAATAAAATAAGAATTGTAACCGCAGCTTCCCTTTTCGACGGGCATGATGCAGCCATAAATATTATGCGCCGTATCATTCAGGCTACGGGTGTTGAGGTGATCCATCTTGGTCACGACCGCAGTGTGGAAGAAGTAGTGAATTGCGCGATCCAGGAAGACGCCCAGGCTATCGCCATGACTTCTTACCAGGGAGGACATACAGAGTATTTTAAATATATGTATGACCTGTTGAATGAAAAAGGAGCCGGGCACATCAAGATCTTTGGTGGTGGAGGTGGAGTCATCCTGCCAGAAGAGATCAAGGAATTGATGGATTATGGAATAGATCGTATCTATTCCCCAGATGACGGAAGGGAAATGGGACTGCAGGGGATGATCAATGACATGATCAAAAGAGTGGATAATGAAGTTCCCTGTCTTAAGGAATCTGATAAGGTTAAAGAAAACCTGAAAAACAAGAACGTTAATACTATTTCCAGGCTGATCTCTCTTGCGGAGAACAGGCATGAGGAATTCAATAAATATTTCGATAAAGACGCGATTGAAACCGGAAATACTCCGGTTTTAGGAATTACCGGTACCGGTGGTTCAGGAAAATCGAGTCTGGTAGATGAGCTGGTACGTAGATTTTTAATGGACTTTCCAGATAAACATATCGGGATAGTTTCAGTAGATCCTTCCAAGAAAAAGACCGGTGGTGCTTTATTGGGTGACAGGATCCGTATGAATTCTATCAACCATGAGCGTGTTTATATGCGCTCTTTGGCAACGAGACAGGCGAACTTAGCCCTTTCTAAATATGTTGCAGAAGCTGTAGATGTTTTAAAAGCGGCGAATTATGATCTTATAATCCTGGAAACTTCCGGGATCGGGCAGAGTGATACCGAGATCCTTGATCATTCAGATGTTTCGCTTTACGTAATGACTCCGGAATTTGGTGCGGCTACCCAGCTAGAAAAGATAGATATGCTTGATTTTGCTGATCTGGTTGCCATCAATAAGTTCGATAAACGTGGAGCTCAGGATGCCTTAAGAGATGTGAAAAAGCAATATCAGCGCAATCACCAGTTATGGCATGCAGATGCAGAGAGCTTACCGGTATTTGGAACAATTGCTTCTCAATTCAACGATCCGGGAATGAATACGCTTTATAAAAGCATCATGGATAAGGTTGAAGAAAAAACCGAATCTGGCCTAACCTCCACTTTCGAGATCTCGAAAGAAATGAGCGAGAAGATCTTTGTGATTCCGCCAAAACGTACCCGTTATCTTTCGGAAATTGCTGAAAATAACCGAGCCTATGATGATAAGGCCAAATCACAGGTAGAAGTGGCACAAAGGCTTTATGGAATTTACAAGACCATTGAAACGGTTGCCGGAATTAAGACCGAATTTGGAAATGATCAGCAGAAATATTTAAGCAAGAATGGAATAGACCAGGACGAGATCTATGAAATTGCAGAAGATTCTCAAGCCGATTTCCTGAAATTGCTTTTTGCTGAATTCGATAAAACGAAAATGGATCTTGATCCTTACAACTGGGAGATGATCCTGGGCTGGAATGAAAAGGTGACCAAATACAGGGAGCCAGTTTACAGTTTCAAAGTTCGTGATAAGGAAATAAAAATAGATACGCATACAGAATCACTTTCACATACTCAGATCCCGAAAGTGGCGCTGCCAAAATATAAAGCATGGGGAGACATTCTTGGATGGTGTCTTCAGGAGAATGTTCCGGGCGAGTTCCCATATACTGCGGGACTTTATCCATTCAAACGAACCGGAGAAGATCCTACCAGGATGTTTGCTGGTGAAGGAGGACCGGAAAGGACCAATAGGCGTTTCCATTACGTGAGTAAGGGATTACCTGCCAAGCGTTTGTCTACAGCTTTCGATTCTGTGACGCTTTACGGGAATGATCCAGATCATCGTCCTGATATTTATGGTAAGATTGGTAACTCCGGAGTTTCTATCTGCTGTCTTGATGATGCAAAAAAACTTTACTCAGGTTTCGATCTGGCAGATGCCATGACTTCAGTTTCCATGACTATCAACGGTCCGGCTCCAATGCTGCTTGGATTCTTCATGAATGCTGCTATCGATCAGAATTGTGAAAAATATATCAAAGAAAACGGACTGGAAGATAAAGTTGAAGCTAAGCTGAAAGAACTTTATGATGATAACGATATCGCCAGACCGGTTTACCGTGGAGAATTACCTGAAGGTAATAACGGTTTAGGTTTGATGCTTCTGGGTTTAACGGGAGATCAGGTATTGCCTAAGGATGTTTACGAAAAGATCAAGGCTGAAACCATCAGCGTGGTTCGTGGAACTGTGCAGGCAGATATTCTAAAAGAAGACCAGGCGCAGAATACCTGTATCTTTTCTACTGAATTTGCCTTGAGACTAATGGGTGATGTTCAGGAATATTTCATCGAAGAGAAAGTTAGAAATTTCTATTCGGTGTCCATTTCAGGATATCATATTGCTGAGGCAGGAGCGAATCCTATTACCCAGCTTGCGTTTACACTGGCGAATGGTTTTACTTATGTAGAATACTATCTAAGCCGTGGAATGGATATCAATAAATTTGGTCCAAACCTTTCTTTCTTCTTCTCGAATGGGGTAGATCCTGAATACGCAGTTATTGGTCGTGTAGCGAGAAGGATATGGTCTAAGGCTTTGAAAAATAAATACGGAGCGAATTCCCGTGCTCAAATGCTGAAGTATCACATTCAAACCTCTGGTAGATCCCTGCATGCCCAGGAGATCGATTTTAACGATATTAGAACTACGCTTCAGGCGCTTTATGCGATCTATGATAACTGTAATTCCCTGCATACTAATGCTTATGATGAAGCGATCACTACGCCAACAGAAGCTTCGGTAAGAAGAGCGATGGCGATACAGCTGATCATCAATAAGGAATTAGGTCTGGCAAAAAATGAAAATCCTATTCAGGGATCTTTTATAATTGAAGAATTAACCGACCTGGTTGAAGAAGCTGTGCTAACTGAATTCGATAGAATTACAGAAAGAGGAGGAGTTCTAGGAGCTATGGAAACCATGTATCAACGTGGTAAGATCCAGGAAGAAAGCCTTTATTATGAGACTTTAAAACACAATGGAGATTATCCTATTATTGGTGTAAACACCTTCTTAAGTTCTACAGGCTCGCCTACGGTAACCCCGGGTGAAGTTATCAGGGCTACCGAGGAGGAGAAAGAGCATCAGATCACTACTCTGGAGACCTTGCACAAGGCAAAAGAATCTAAAGCTGAAGCTACCCTGGAGAAAATCAAAAAGGCGGCAGTAAACAATGAAAACCTTTTTGAAGAACTTATGGAGGCTACCAAGGTTTGCTCTTTAGGGCAGATCACTCACGCCTTGTTCGAAGTAGGAGGGCAGTATAGAAGAAATATGTAAGCAGAGAGCCAGCTTTTCGGCTTTGCCGGAAAGCTGTGCTAATCGCTTATCCCGATGAGTAAAGCGATATCGGGATCTTAGGAGAGGTTCTATCTACTTGAAAAGTTTTTGAGAATCGCTTATCCCGATGAGCAAAGCAATGTCGTTAGCTTCTATCTAAACATTAATACAGATTATTATCAAAAATAAAAACCCGGACATTCATCCGGGTTTTCTTATTTAATATAATATTGATTTTATAGAGATAATCTCCAGACGCGCTGAAGCTTTCTAAATTTCTGAATTTCCTTTCTTAGGATGATAAGAAAATCTCTTCCATTACTACTGGCATATTCTAGACGCTCACAGCTTTTATAAAGCCTTTCAGTTAACCGGCTTACACTAGCCACATACTTCATCCGGGAATCCTGGAAATACTCCGTCTCTGCTTTGCTAATATTAAGAATAAGCGAATGAGAATTTCTAATGATATCGCCAGTAAAATAGATACGATTGTCTTCAGTTCCATTTTCATTTAGAACCGCCAGATCGGGAATAATATAATCTGAAATACGGCGTGAGATCTGCATGATCTCCTGGGCCTTAAAGTATAAAGCCGAGTTTCTTTTATCCGAATTTCCTGAGAAATATTTCACCTGCAATTTTTACACTAATTTACTAAGCAAATTAATTACTTGTCTTTAGTTTTTAAAGAGTATAAAATGATTAAATTTAAAAATTAAATAAAATAAGACCTTAAACTTTAAATTATTGTGGATACATTGAACTGGGCAATTCTCGACGAATTGCAAAAAAACGCCAGGATTTCCTTCTCTGAAGTGGGCCGGAAAATAGGTCTAACTTCTCCTGCAGTAGCCGAAAGAGTGAGGAAGATGGAAGATAGCGGCATTATTGATTCATACAAGGTGAACCTGTCTCATCAGAAAACCGGTTATCAACTCAGAGCCATAATAACTTTAAGGGCATTTACGGGTAGGTTAAAAGCCTTCCTGGAAACCGTAAAAGAATTTAAAGAGGTGGTGAATTGTTACAGGATCACTGGAAACGAAAATATAATCATGGAGGTGATCTTAAAAGACCAGGTTCATCTGGAAAAACTCATAGACAAGTTGATCACCTATGGTGAGACCAGAACTCATATCGTTTTATCTAATGTTATTAAAGACGGACCGATTGTTTCAAAAATTGATTGATCTTAAGTTTTTAATGCCTTGCTTCCTTCCTGAATCGAATGCTTTTCTTTCAATTAAATGTTAAAAACCGGTATATATTATTGCCAATATTAACATCTGATTATCAGCTGGTTTTTTTATTGTTAAATCCAGATTAATTGTAATTTCTTTATGATTGCAGCGTCCAATCTGTCATTAAATTTGCTTTAAATAGAAAGTAAAAAAGTAAAAATCGAGTTATGAAAAAGAAGGCGTTATTATTTCTAGTGCTTGCAGTGATCACAGGATTGGTTGGATTTACAGGTTTATCGTTTTCGGGAATTGAAGTTGTAAGAGTGATGTTTCTGATTTTTGCAGATCTGTTGATCGTTTCACTTATGGCGAAATTATTTTTCCCTGATAAACCGAAAATGAAACTGCAGCGCGTACGTAAATAAAGGAGAAAAATTAATCATTAAAATATATGGAAACCCACGAGTATTGCACTTGTGGGTTTTTTTATGGAATAATTAATGATGCAATTCATATATTTAAGTCTATTCTTTATTTATGAAAAAGCTACTATTAACGGTTTTTGCTGTTTTTATCCTTGTAAACCTGAACGCCCAGGAATTCAGAATTGTAAAAGGTGGGGTGACCGATTCTTTACCAGTCTCTGCCGTTCCCGGCGAATCTTATGCCTTATATGTTCCCAGGGATTATACGCCAGAGAAAGAATGGCCCATAGTTTTTGTTTTTGATCCGCAAGGACGTGGAGCTAATACCGCTAACCTTTTTAGATGGGCGGCAGAGGACCAGCAATACATTATCGCCTCTTCTAACATAAAACTTAAAGAAAAGCCTATAGATACTATTATCAACACCGCAACTTCTATGATGAATGAAGTGCTGCAAACATTTCCGGTAGATCTTGAACTGGTTTATACTGCGGGGATGGGAGAAGGAGCACAGGTTGGATCTGCCTTGCCATTGATATATAAGAATATGGCTGGAGTATTAGCCGTAGGTAATTCGTTCGTGAATCCAAATTACCTGGATAAGAATCATCCTTATATGTTCATTGGCGTTGCCGGAAATAAGGATTATATGGTCTATGAAATGGAAGATTACCTGAGGTTCTATGACGATCTGGATTTCCCTACAGATATATATTATTTTGATGGAAAGGAGGACGAATGGCCTAATGGTCCTGTTATTTCCAATGCCTTGACCGGTTTTACCCTGGAAGCGATCAAAAAAGGGAAAAGACCTAGAGATGAAGAATTTATTCAGAGATTATTTGAAAATGAAATGGAATATGCCGAAACTCTTAGACGAACCCGTGAGTATTATGCAGCATACCAGAAACTGGATAGAATGCAGGAGAAGTATGAAGATTTTGGATTTGAAGAATCTATAGAGGATAAGAAAAAGGAGATCAAGAAAACGAGTAATTACAGGTCGCAGAAAAATGATTTCCGGCAGGCTGTAGCTTTCGAAAGGGAGCAACAAAGGGAATATGAATACCTTTTGGGATCTGATATTCTATCGGCTAATTTTGAGAATATTGGTTGGTGGGCCTATCAGGTAGATGAACTTGAAAAGCTTAAGAAAGGTGAAGCTGAGGCGAAATCAAATATGGCTTATCGTTTACTGGGTTATCTGGATTTTGTTACTAAACGGGAATTTGACGAAATCATGAAATCAAGTGCACCTGTAGATATTAAGATATTCATCAGTGTGTTGCGCACTGCGATAGCCAAGGATGATCCCGAAGCTTATTTTAAGATCATTTCCCTGGCTACTCTAGATGGAGACCAGGAAACCGCCTTGTTATACCTCGAGGATCTTCTAAAAACGGGCTATTCAGATATGGAATCGCTCTATAATATTGAAGGTGCCTTAGAGCTTCAGTTTACCCCAGAATATAATGCAATCGTCAAAAAGTATCTTGGCGAATCAAAATTCTTCAATGAAAAAGTGAATTAGACCTTTTCGCGACTTAAAAGCTTTTTCAGAATAAATAAAAGTATACAGGCGAAAATAGAAAGACCAAACATAGTATACCAGGTAAATTCAAATCCAAAATTATCTATGAGCTGCATTCCCGAGTTATGTCCAAAGATATGGCTTACCGAAAAGGCAATGCTGTAAAGTGCCATATAAGAGCCTCGCTTTTTGCCGTCTGATCTATGCAGGGCAAAACTATTTGAAAACGGGAAGCTGATCATTTCACCAATGGTAACCAGCAGCATACCTACTATAAGAATTCCAGTCCATCCCGTAAGGTTTATAGCCAGAAAGCTGATACCCGTAAGTACCGTACCAAGGATCACATATCCCATCGCCGTATGTCTTTGGTTCTCCATGAATTTTATCAACGGCATTTCAAACAGGAAAATGAATAGTCCGTTAAGGCCCAGTAAGAGTCCAATCTCAAATTCATTTAACTTATGGGCTTCAGCATAATATAGTGGCATCGTTGAAAAATACTGAATGAACACAAAGCCAAAGATCACCATCGCGAAAATAAAAATGAGGTAAAGTTTGTCGCTGAATGCCGATTTTGCCTGGGAGATAATATCTTCGGGTTCAGGGATAGAACGTTTGGGATGCAGAAGTTTCAGAAGAAGTAATCCTGCCGCCAGACAGGTGAGTCCGTCTACCCAGAATAACCAGTTGTAACCGCCGGTTGCAATTATAAAACCGCCAATAGCTGGTCCTGCTGAGAATCCCAGATTTATAGCCAGTCTTATCAGGGTTACAGAACGGGTTCTGTTCTCAGGTTTACTATAAGCGCTTATAGCCACAAAAACGGCCGGTCTGAATATATCTGCCACCGTCATGACCAGGTAGATGCCTATACAAATAGGCCAGAAGGATTCCGGGAACTGAAGTAGCACAAATAGAACCGATGATACAATAAGGCTGATGGACATTGTTTTATAATGACCTATCTTATCTGTCAGCTTTCCGCCCAGCCATGAACCGGTAACCGATCCAAGACCAAAGAATGTTAGGATCCAACCTACTTCTTCCAGAGTAAATCCCCTGCTTTTAGTTAGGTATAGGGATAAGAATGGGATCACCATTGTTCCAGCCCTGTTGATAAGGGTGATCAATGATAATAGCCATATTTCCTTGCGGAGTCCCTTAAAGGATTCGAAATAAAATCGAAATAGATTTTTCATGGTTGGTGATGAATGCTCAAAATTAAATTAATTTTTGGGTGTTTTAATTATTAATTTTGAGTGCCACCAAAAGAAAATCAATGAGTGCTTATATTTATTTTTTCAGTTTGTTAGTAATGATCCTGAGCCCCGTTTCTTCTATGGGGCAGGATGCAGAGCTTTTGGAAAGCGCAAAAGAATTTCAGGAGGAGCTGGACAGAGAGTACGCAGATCCAGATCTTTCTCCCTTAGATGAGAAAGACCGTGAAGTTTTTAAAGGACTTGAATTCTTTGAGATCGATCCTGAATATATCGTTCAGGCAGAATTTGTTAGGACTCCTTCAGAATCTCCTTTTGCTATGCCAACCAGTTCAGAAAAAATGAAGACCTATGTAAAGTATGGGGAGTTATACTTTACTTTAAAAGGGCAGGACTTAAAGTTGAATTTATACCAGAGTCAGGATCTGGTAAATGATCCGGAATATTTTGATTATTTATTTTTGCCTTTTACAGATCCCACCAATGGTAAGTCGACTTATGGCGGCGGGAGATACATCGACTTCAGAATTCCTGAATCTAATATTGTAACCCTGGATTTTAATAAAGCATATAATCCTTATTGCGCTTATAGTGGTAATTATTCCTGCCCCATTCCACCCAAGGAAAATGATCTGCCCGTGGAAATTACTGCCGGCGTAAAGGCTTTTGATAAACATTAATTGATACAGAGAGCATCAAAGCGATCTCTTCAGCCTAAAGAAGATCATTAAATATGCTTAGAAATCTAGTCTGCCGAATTAGTTTTGAGATTTTGGGTGACTAGCTTATATCGAATATTAAGTGTAAAAGAAAACGGAGCATTTCTAGAAACGCTCCGTTATTATTTTTAGGTTTATTTCTAATATTCCTTTAATCCGAAATCTGGATAGGCATCCATGCCGTGTTCGTGAATATCAAGACCTTCAATTTCTTCTTTGGAAGAAACTCTTATCCCAATAGTAACTTTCATTATATAAAAGATAAGAAAGGATCCTATGATAGAGATCACTGCATAGCAAGCAACGCCAATGAGTTGAGTAAAGAACTGGTCTAAACCAGCCATGTTGCCAAAGATTCCTACGGCCAGGGTTCCCCAGATACCACAGATCAGGTGAACGGCTATGGCTCCAACCGGGTCATCAAGTCTAATCTTATCGATCAGGGCTACACCGAATACAATGATAGCTCCGGCGATAGCTCCAATCAGAATAGCATCTGTGGGTGACATTTGATCTGCCCCGGCAGTGATACCAACTAGGCCGCCAAGTATCCCGTTCAGAAACATAGTAATATCGTAATTCTTATATCTTATGGAGGAAACAATAAAAGACGAGACTCCCCCCGCTGCAGCGGCCAGACAGGTGGTAACTAAAGTTAGCGAAGTAAGCTCAGGGTTTGCAGAAAGAACAGAACCGCCATTAAATCCAAACCAGCCTAACCAGAGAATAAGTACACCGGCCGTGGCGAAAGGCATATTATGCCCTGGAAAAGCTCCTATCTTACCGTCCTTGAATTTACCAATTCTGGCGCCTAATAAATAAATAGCGACTAAAGCAGCCCATCCACCCACTGAGTGTACCAGGGTAGAACCGGCAAAGTCATAGAATCCCATTTCGTCAAGAAATCCGCCTCCCCATTTCCAGGAACCTGCGATAGGATATACAATACCTACGTATAGGATCACGAAGATCATAAAGCTATTAAGCTTTATACGCTCGGCTACTGCTCCTGAAACGATAGTTGCCGCGGTAGCAGCGAACATTCCCTGGAATAGGAAATCTGTCCAGTAGGTATAGCCTTGATTATAGCCGAGGTCCAGGGTGCCATCTGCTAGCGGGCTAGATAAACCAAAACCGGCGAAACCAAAAAAGCCGTTGAATTCTCCGGGATACATGAGATTAAAGCCCAGAAGACAATACAATAGCAGGCCTGCGGTGATTATAAATAGGTTTTTGAAAAGTATGTTAATCGTATTTTTCTGCCTGGTAAGGCCAATCTCCAGAAATGCAAATCCAAGATGCATAAAGAAGACCAGTGCCGTACAGATCATCATCCATACATTATTTACTGTAAGTAACGCGTCCATTATTTCTTTCGTTAGTTGTGATTCGTGATTTATTTCAGGGATTCAGCTCCTTTTTCCCGGGTTCTGATCCTGTAGGCTTCATCTATTGTGGAAACAAAGATCTTCCCGTCACCTACCTTACCTGTATGAGCAGCTTTCAGTAAGGTTTCAATGGTTTTATCCAGGAAAGAGTCTGTTACTACAATAGAAAGGTATCTTCTTTGAATATCTGCCGTGCTGTAACTAACACCGCGATAAACATGACCTACTTTTTCGTTGCCTATTCCGGTAACATCCCAGTAACTAAAGAAGGTTACCCCTATTTCATGTAGGGCCTCCTTGGTTTCATCGAACTCTGACTTTCGAATGATTGCTTCGATTTTTTTCATAATTAAGTATTGATAATTGGCCAAATTTATAAAAATGGAAGAGGAGCCCCTTAAAAAAATACGGTATACTGGAAATTTTTATTGAATAATAAATAAACACCCCTAAAAATTCAGGGGTATTTATTTTAAACTGATATTTTTCAGGATTTGATATCCCAGGGATCGGGTTATACGAATTTGGAAATAAGAATTCCGAGAAGAACTGCTAGAATTCCTAAGATCAGACTTCCGAAGAAATAAACTGAAAAAGCGAGATAATCTCCAGATTTAATAAGGGAGTAGTTCTCAAAGGAAAACGTAGAGAAAGTTGTAAAACCGCCACAAAAACCTATGCCTAGCATTAGATTAAGCGGAGTATTGAGACTGTTTGTCTTAAGTGCCCAACCAAGAATGATTCCTAGTAATAAGCTACCCACGATATTTACCAGGAAAGTCCCATAGGGTAGAAGCTGACCTGCATTAAGGTATTTACTAATAAGGTACCTGAGGCTACTGCCCAGGCCACCGCCAATAAATACCAGGATCAGGTTTTTAATCATTTAGTTCAATATTTCCGTTTGCTTAAGTGGAATATAAATGTTCGTTATCCATTTAGCAGGATTGGCATTTTCATTAGGTCCTGTAACATATACTTCAAATGGCTGTGCATCTTCATTCGCAGTTAAACCATTTGTCTGGATATACGCGTAAGCAGCATCCCAGGCTTCCTTAAGATTTTTATAGTCTCCTTTGAGAGTTGTTTTTAATGTTCTTTGATTAGGCATGAAACCTGTGAGTACATTGCTTTCTGCCGGGGTGATCACTTCGCTTGGAGTAAAAATAGCTGCAGAATAAATGGCAGTTCCGGCTTCCTCGTTCCATTGATTATATAGAATAAAAGGATTTCCTAACTGCTCAATATTATTCGCCGTCATATAATTCCTTACTTCCGTGATCATTTTCGGCATTCTCTCTGTAACCTGGCTGGTTTTACTGGCAGTGGTAACATACATATAATAACCTCCACCATGCTGGGTAACGCCATCTATATTAACGGAATAAGTTTCCATTTTTTCTATGAGTACCTCTTCCAGGTTATCCAGCCCTTTTTTGAACATAGGCTGCATCATTTCAGTTATGCTTTCATCCTGAAATATAAAAGCTGCTTTCTCCATAAAACTTTGATCGCCTTTCATGCCCCAGGTAACCATGGTGCTATCTCCCTGTTTTTCGAATTCCCAGTATACATCGCTGGTTGATTCGCCAAAAGGAGTTTTAAAAGTGATCTTCTGGTCTATGCTAGTATGTGGATTCGACTTTGTTGTAGTAATTTCACCTTCGCCCATTTCTTCGCTGCTCCAGGAATATGAAGCTCCTTCACCACTGGTCTTTTCACCATAGTTTATGATCATATCTTCTGCTTCCTGCGACCATGGTTCCCATTTTTTCCATGAAGTGAATTCATTCACCTCATTAAAAACCACTTCCTGCGGCACCATCATCATTTCTTTTTGTTCTACCTGGAACTTACCATCTTTAGTAGCTATATATATAGATGCGCCGATGATAAAAATGAGTAATAGGAAAAAAAGATATTTAAAAATTTTCATGTCTGGTTAAGATTAGGTGATGCTAATATAATTAAAATAGGAAATTGGACGTAGGTTTATTCCTATGTAACTAGTGATTCAGCCTGCTTTTGATGAAAAAAAGGATAAGAATAAAGACTATGAATCCCAGCAATACGAAAATACTTCCCTTATAATATTTCTTATGAAGGCGTATATCCTTTCGATAACTAAAGATCATGATAATGATGAAAGCGATTACAAAAAGACCTGCAAAGATCAGCTGTCCGGTAGAAAACATTTTGTTTATTTTTATGCAAAGTTAACTTTTTAAAGCTTGATATAATATGAAGAAAAGAATTGCTGCCGTAAAAGAGTTTCATTCGGCCTTTGGTCTGGGAATTAACGAAAAGCCTATCGCTGATTTAGGAGAAGCAAAGAACCTGTTAAGGTTCAATCTTATGAAAGAGGAAAATGAAGAATACCTGGAAGCGGCAAATAATAATGATCTAACCGAGGTGGCCGATGCCCTGGGGGATATGCTTTATATTCTCTGTGGCACTATTATCGAACACGGCATGCAACACAAGATCGAAGAGGTTTTTGATGAAATCCAGTCAAGTAATATGAGTAAACTCGGTGCAGATGGCAAACCTATATACCGGGAAGATGGTAAGGTGCTTAAAGGACCTAATTATTTTAAACCAGATATTGAAAGTATACTCGATAAATGATCGATTCTATGAATAAAAAAATCCCGGTGATGACCGGGATTTTTTTATATCGATATCGAGAGTCTATTTAACTTCATATCTCCAGCCAAATTTATCTTCAACCTCGTTATACTGTATCTTCATTAATTTATCCTTGAAGAATTTAGCATAGGAATCTTCGATCTTTGGTAGTTCGAATTTCTTGTCCTTATGACCGAATCCTACGATTGGATTAATTACCGTAGCGGTACCAGATCCGAACATTTCTTTTAATTCTCCTTTTTCAGCGGCTTCAATGATCTCCTGAACGCTAACCCGGCGAACCTCAGTATCAATATTGAACTCTTCAGCTAAAGTTATAACACTTTTCCTGGTAACTCCATCAAGGATCCTGTCGTTGGTAGGAGCGGTTACTAATTTATCTCCAATTCTGAAGAAAATATTCATGGTTCCTGCTTCCTCAAGATAATCATGAGAATTGGCATCTGTCCAGATGATTTGCTGGAAACCTTCTTCTTTGGCCAGATTGGTAGGGTAGAACTGTGCTCCATAATTTCCGGCGGCTTTAGCAAATCCAACTCCGCCATCTGCGGCGCGGCTATATTTTTCTGAAAATTTTACTCTTACCTCTCCGCTATAGTAAGCCTGGGCAGGAGAGCAAATGATCATGAATTTATATTCTTTAGCGGCTGAAGCTGAAACTCCGGCTTCAGTAGCTATTACAAACGGTCTTATATACAAGCTATTTCCGAATCCCTTTTTGATCCAGTCTTTATCAAGCTTTAAAAGCTCTTCCAGCGCGTTGAAAAAATATTCTTTAGGAAATTCAGGAATAGCAAGACGCTTACTCGACTTATTGATTCTTTCGAAGTTCTGGTCTGGTCTAAATAGCCAGATCTTATCATCCTTATCCTTATAGGCTTTCATGCCTTCGAATACGGCCTGGCCATAATGAAAAACTCTGGCAGATGGCTCTAAAGAAAGCGGTCCATAAGGTTTAATGACCGGGGTTTGCCATTCTCCATCTTTATAATCACACTCCATCATATGATCTGTAAAAACCTGCCCGAATACGAGATTATCAAAATTGGTATCTTTTATTTTAGAACTGGGAGATCTTTGTATATCTATCATTGATGTGAGATTTTTCATAATAATTGGATTAGCTACAAATTTACCCAATTAAATGCAGAATCAAAATCTAAAGTTTTGGTAAATTTGATGCTCAACCCTTATAATACCTGATATTCATGAAAAGATATTTTATAATCGCTGTTTGTGCACTAGGTTTTGTTGCCTGCAAACAGAATGAGAATGAAAAGAAACCTGAATTGGCTCTGGCTGATTTTACACAACAGGATTATAAAAGTTTCGGGCAGGAGATCACCCCGGCAAATAGTTTGTCTGCCAAAGAAATGACAGCTAAGTACGTATCTTTGCAGGCGGGAGATACCATTCCTGCCAAATTTTCTGCTACGATTAATAGTGTCTGTAAAATGAAGGGATGCTGGATGACCCTGGATCTGCCGGGTACAGATGAAGATCCTATGGTGAAGTTCAAGGATTATGGATTTTTTGTTCCGAAGGATATAGAGGGTAAGGAAGTGATCGTGGAAGGAATTGCCTTTATTGAAGAAACTTCTGTTGAAGATCAAAAGCATTTTGCTGAAGATGCAGGTAAGACTAAGGAAGAGATCGAAGCGATCTCTGAACCTTCAAGATCTCCGGGCTTCCTGGCACATGGAGTTTTAATAAAACAATAGTTTGGAAAGAAAAATTATCAAGACCGAAGACGGTTCTGTAACCATTCATTTACCTGAATGGAATGAACAATATCACTCTAAACATGGTGCGGTTCAGGAAGCGAGACACGTTTTTCTGAAGATGGGTCTTTACCATTATATAGAGAATTTTGATCCTGAAGAGATATCGATTTTAGAGATTGGTTTCGGGACAGGACTCAATGCTTTCCTTACTTTGGTTGAAGCTGAAAGAATCGATCTTAAAATAAACTATACCGGGGTAGAAGCCTATCCGGTTTCGGCTGAAGAAGTTTTACAACTCAATTATCCGGAAGCATCTCAAGCTGAAGAATGGGAAGTGAAATTCAAGGAAATGCATACGATCCCATGGGAAGAGAGATCTGAAATCTCGAAAAATTTCAGCCTGGAAAAGCAACAGAAGAAATTTGATGAAATAGAAGATAAAGCTCTTTTCGATATTATTTATTTCGATGCCTTTGGCGCCCGGGTTCAGCCAGAATTATGGACAGAGGAGATCTTTTCTATCATGTTCAAAGCCTTAAAGAATAATGGAGTCCTGGTAACTTATGCGGCTAAAGGAAGCGTAAGAAGAGCCATGCTTGCTACCGGATTTCAAGTGGAGAAACTTCCAGGTCCACCAGGAAAAAGAGAAATGTTAAGGGCTGTTAAAAAATAGGCCTCAGCTCGTTAAACCTCTTATAAAATAAAGCCTAGCCCTTATGTCTTATGTATCTTAACAAGAAAAATATATGCGGGTTTTAATCACAGGTGCTACAGGACTTATTGGAACAGAGTTGAGTAGATTATGCCGTGAAAAAGGAATTAAGGTAAATTATCTCACTACCAGTAAATCCAAAATTGAAAAGAAAGATGATTATCAAGGATTCTTTTGGGATCCCAATAGTCAGGAGATAGAATCAGGATGCCTCGAAGGCGTTCAAACTATAGTGCATCTTGCCGGTGCCAGTATCGCTGAACCCTGGTCTGATTCCTATAAACGCAAGATCATTAAAAGCCGCACAGAAACCGCGAAGCTACTTTACAAGACTTTAGAAAAAACATCCAACCAGGTAGAGAATTTCATTTCGGCCAGTGCAATTGGAGTTTATCCGAGTTCGCTGGAAAAACTATATTTTGAAGATGACCAACAGGTGGCAGATAATTTTGTTGGCGAAGTGGTACGCAAATGGGAGGCTGCCGCAGATCAATTTGAAGAACTTGGTATCGATGTGGCCAAAATTAGAGTAGGGCTGGTACTTGCCGAAAATGGTGGTATGCTCGAGAAAATAAAAAAGCCAATATCTCTGAACATGGGTGCTGCCCTGGGTAGTGGTAAACAATGGCAATCCTGGATACACATTAAGGACCTTGCCGGTATTTTTCTTTTTGCCATTGAGAATGAATTAACCGGGGTTTACAATGCCGTCGCCCCAAACCCAGTAACCAATAAGGAAATGACTAAGGAGTTAGCTCAAAAAATGGGTAAATCTGTCTGGCTACCGAATGTTCCCAAGTTTGCTTTAAAGACTTTGTTAGGCGAGATGTCGCAGATCGTTCTTTCCAGCCAGTTGGTTAGCAGTAAAAAAATAGAGGAGGTTGGTTATAATTTTGAATATACCAATTTATCCCGGGCGCTTGGGGATCTAACTTAAGGGCAAAAAAAAAGACTGCCGTTGGGCAGTCTTTTTCAAATTCAAATTAAAACTTAAGCTTTTTTAGCTTTCAGATTTATTTTCAAGGCAACATCATCGTTGATGAATTTGTCACCAAGACCTTCAAATACAGATTTAGAACCATAGTTCACATTCCATTTTGTACGGTCTATTGTAAATTCTTCACTAGTGATCATTAGGTTTTCACCATCCTTAGAAATACTTACCGGGAAAGCGATGTTTTTCGTTTCCTCTTTGATAGTAAGGTTACCCTGTAGCATAGATTGACCTTCTTCTTCAGTAATTCCAGTTACTTCGAAAGTAGCTTCTGGAAATTTAGTTACGTTAAAGAAGTCACCTTCCTGACCTTCAACAGTTCCTTTTAGGTGTGCTTCAAGATCAGCTTTCTGGTCACCTTCAAGATCTGTTACTTCAATAGACTGCATATCGATCACGAAAGTTCCGCTTTCAATAATACTGTCAGTTGCTTTAAAAGAACCATTGGCTACTTTAATTACCCCAGTATGAGTACCGGTAGGTTTTTCTCCCTGCCACTCAATTACAGATTCAGTAGGAACAACTGTGAATTCAGTCGCTTCAGCCTGAGCCGTTGCTACTTCTTTCTCTTCAGTCATTTCTGCCTCGTTATTGTTATTCTTACATCCAGTAACTGCCAATCCAAGACCTGCGATCACAAATGCGTTTAGAAAAATTCTTTTCATTATTAAATTATTTTTAAAAAGTTAAAGCGCAAAAGTAAGCGGAAATGCGTTCGTCAATTCATAAATATTTACTAAATCTTCCTGATGACATTTTGACATTTTAAATTAATTGGCAATGATTTTGACCAGTTGTGCGTGTAAGTAAATTTAAAAGTAATGAGTCGAAAAGAAGATAAAGTTAAAGACGATAAAAAAAACATTAAAGATCAGGTTGAAGATAAGATCGATGATGCTATCGATGAGGTAGAGGGAAATGATGAAAATGCAGAGGAGCAAGCAGATACCAAAGATCAGGAGCTTACAGAGGAAGAGCTTTTAAAGGAAGACCTTCAAAAAGAAAAAGATAAATTTCTAAGACTTTTTGCTGAGTTCGAAAATTACAAAAGACGTACTTCTAAAGAAAGATTAGAATTATTTAAAACTGCCAATCAGGAAGTAATGACAGCTATGCTGCCTATTATGGACGATTTTGACAGGGCTCTGAATGAATTAAAAAAATCTGGTGACGAAAACCTGCTCACAGGAATTTCATTAATCCACAACAAACTTAAGGAAACCCTGAAGGCAAAAGGGCTGGAAAGAATGGAAGTAGAGCAGGGAAGCGACTTCGATTCAGAAATCCATGAGGCTATTACTCAGGTACCTGCACCTTCAGATGATCTTAAGGGCAAGATTGTTGATGTAGTAGAGCCAGGTTACAAACTTGGAGAGAGAATCATAAGATATCCTAAGGTAGTAACCGGAAAATAAGAATCGCTTTTACAAATTTTGTAAAAACCCAACATGAAAGAAGATTATTACGAAATATTAGGTGTTAGTAAGGACGCCTCTGTAGCTGAAATTAAAAAAGCATATAGAAAGAAAGCTTTAAAGTATCACCCAGATAAAAATCCTGGTGATGCTAAAGCTGAAGATATGTTTAAAAAATCGGCAGAGGCTTATGAAGTATTAGGAAACCAGGAGAAGAGAGCCAAATATGATCGTTTTGGTCACCAGGCCTTTGAAGGTGGTGGCTTCGGCGGCGGCGGAGGTATGAACATGGATGACATCTTCAGCCAGTTCGGCGATATTTTTGGCGGTGGTTTTGGTGGCGGATTCTCCGGCTTCGGCGGAGGTTTTGGTGGCGGCCAGCGTCGTGCGAAAGGTAGTAACCTGAGAATTAGAGTGAGCCTTAATCTTGAGGAGATTGCCAATGGATGTGAGAAAAAGATCAAGGTTAAACGTAAAGTACAGGCTTCTGGAACTACCTATAAAACCTGTTCTACCTGTAATGGTACCGGCCAGGTAACCCGTGTAACCAATACTATTCTTGGTAGAATGCAAACAGCATCTCCATGTACCACTTGTGGTGGAAGCGGACAGATGATAGATAAGAAGCCGGAAGGTTCAGATGCTCAGGGTCTGGTGATGCAGGAAGAAACTGTATCTATCAAAATACCTGCAGGTGTTGAAGACGGAATGCAATTAAAGGTTTCCGGAAAAGGAAATGACGCTCCGGGTAATGGAATTCCAGGAGATCTTCTTGTGGCCATCGAGGAAAAAGAGCATCCAAGCCTGCAAAGAGAAGGAGATAACTTACATTATGATCTTTATATCAGCTATTCTGAAGCTGCGCTGGGAACTTCGAGAGAGATAGATACCGTAACCGGAAAGGTTCGTATCAAGATCGAAGAAGGAGTGCAGTCTGGTAAGATCTTAAGACTAAGAGGTAAAGGTATTAGTAGTATTAATGGCTATGGTAAGGGAGACTTGTTAGTTCACGTGAACGTATGGACTCCTAAAACCCTGTCCAGAGAACAAAAGGATTTCTTTGAAAGGATGGCAGAAGATGAGAATTTCCAGCCAAATCCAGAAAAAAGCGATAAATCCTTCTTTGAAAAAGTTAAAGATATGTTTTCTTAGAAAGCCCGTTTTAAGAAAAAATTTATATATTTGAGAATCACTAAGTCTTTTAGTGATAATTTTTCTTTTTCATAGCAATTTTTTTCCCATCCTTAATCTAATTAAGGGTGGGTTTTGTTTTTATAGGGGTTCATTAATTATAAAATCTTCTTAATCGACTTCAACTCTCTGTCTATTTCTATATCTTTAACACTTCTCAAATGACTATATGGAAAATCTTTTGGTTGCAGAGAATATCTACAAGCGCTTCGGAAATTTTACTGCACTCAACAACGTTTCAATCAATATCCCCAAAGAGAGTATTTTTGGACTTTTAGGTCCTAATGGGGCCGGCAAAACTACGTTGCTGCGCATTATAAACCAGATCACGATGCCCGATGAAGGCAAGGTCTATCTGGACGGTAAACCCTTGCATCCAGATGATATCGCGCATATTGGATATCTTCCTGAAGAACGTGGTCTTTATAAATCCATGAAAGTTGGTGAGCAGGCACTTTACCTGGCGCGCTTAAAAGGTTTAAGCAAAGCCGAAGCTAAAGAAAGACTGGAATACTGGTTCAAACGACTGGATATCGAAGCCTGGTGGGATAAAAAGATACAGGAACTTTCCAAAGGAATGGCACAAAAGGTACAATTTGTCATAACCGTTCTGCACCGGCCTAAATTGCTCATTTTTGATGAACCTTTCAGTGGTTTTGATCCCGTAAATGCCAATTTGATCAAGGATGAAATTCTTCAACTAAAAGATGAAGGAGCCACGATCCTTTTTTCTACTCATAGAATGGAAAGCGTGGAAGAACTTTGCGATTATATCGCCCTCATCCATAAATCGAATAAATTACTGGACGGTAAGGTTTCAGAAATTAAGAAAGAATACAAATCCAATACTTTCGAAGTAGGCATCAATGCGGCCGATGAGGTAACATTGTTGAAGGAGCTTAAAGACCGCTTTCAAACGGGACCGGCAAGATTTAAAAGTATACAGGAAGACCTTAAATTAAGTATCAAGCTTAAAGATCATGAGAATTCTAATGATCTAATTCAGTTTTTACTATCCAGAGCGAGGATCAATCATTTTGTAGAAGTGATCCCTTCTGTAAACGATATTTTCATTAAAACCGTAACTCAACATGCGTAACCTACGGCTAATAATCAACAGGGAGTATCTGGCAAGGGTTAGAAATAAGACATTTATTGTCATGACATTTTTGAGTCCCCTCATTTTTGTCGGGATGATCATGCTCATTGCCTATTTAAGTATGCTGAACAGTACCGAGCAGAAGATAATTGGGATTCATGACGAAAGCGGCTTGTTCGCTGGTGAATTCAAGGATGGAGAGCAGGTACAATATTTAGATTATTCAGATAAAGACCTGGTCTCAGCCAGGCAGGAAGTCCTGGAAAACGAATATTTTGGACTTATTCATATTTCTGAAGTAAGCCCAACCTACGGAAAACCCGAGGTGGAATTTTTCGGAAAGGACACTCCCGGATTCGGAACTATTGAGAATATTGAAAAAACCATTTCAGATAAACTTACCCGGGAACAGCTTATCGCCAAGGGAATAGATGTTTCTGAAATAGATAAGGCCAGGGCCGATGTGAGCGTGCAGATACAGAATTTTGCCGGTGAACAAAGCTCCAAGATGTCTAATTATATTAAGATGTTCTTTGGAGGAGCGGCTGGTTACCTGTTAATGATGTTCATAATTATCTATGGGAATATGGTAATGCGCAGCGTGATCGAGGAAAAGACCAATCGTATTATCGAGATCATCGTTTCATCGGTAAAACCATTCCAGTTATTGTTAGGAAAAGTACTGGGAACCTCGCTTGCCGGGCTAACCCAGTTCTCGGTTTGGATCATCCTGGGGACGGTACTTCTCTTTGGTATTTCTTCTTTTTTGGGCATAGATCCTATGGCGGCGCGTAGTCCTGCTTCAGCAGCCATAGATAATGCCATGAAACCCGAAATAAACCAGCTGGTGGTCGATATTCTAAAGTTACCTTATGCCAGTTTGCTGAGCTTTTTCGTCATTTATTTCATTGGAGGCTATTTTTTGTATAGTGCCATTTACGCAGCCATAGGTGCTGCCGTAGATAGCGAGACCGACACCCAGCAGTTCATGTTTCCTATTATCCTTCCGCTAATCCTGGGGATCTACGTAGGATTCTTTTCGGTGGTGGAAAATCCGCATGGAACTGTTTCAACTATATTTTCAATAATTCCGTTAACCTCACCAATTGTGATGTTAATGAGGATCCCTTTTGGAGTTCCATGGTGGGAAATAGCGATTTCCATAACTGTTCTTATCGCGACGAATTTTGGCGTCTTATGGTTATCGGCTAAAATATACCGGGTGGGAATCCTTATGTACGGAAAGAAACCAACTTACAAGGAACTGTATAAATGGCTTAAATATTAAGTATGCAGCAGGATCAAACAGCTAAAGAGAAAGTTACAGAAGTGATCGAACAGGATATCTGGGGAACCATTAAGGATATCTGGGAGTTTGGCTATACTTTTCCCATTGGGGGAGAACCGGTAACCATATCTGTGGGGATGGTGGTTCTGGTAATTCTTGCTTTTCTTATCGCCAGTTTGCTGTTAAGGATCATTAGATCTTTTATCACTTCAAAGTTACAGGATGAAGACAAGATGAAATTCATCAGTGTCTTTAAATTCATAAAATATTTCGTTTATCTCGCGGTTATTTTGATCACGCTGAGTTCGGCCGGGATAGATGTTACGATTCTTCTTACTGCTTCCGCAGCCTTGTTCGTTGGTCTGGGTCTTGCCTTGCAGGAGCTATTTCAGGATGTTATAGGCGGAATTTTTATCATTCTCGATAAATCCCTGCTGGTTGGAGATGTGATCGAAATGGATGGCCGTGTGGCCCGCGTTTTTGAGATAAAACTTAGAACTACCCGTGCACTTACCAGGGATGATAAAGTAATGATCATCCCGAATCATAAATTCATTAGTGATACCGTTTATAATTATACTCAAAATCATAAAACAACCCGGGAGGTCGTAAAGGTTGGTGTTTCCTATGGCAGTGATGTGGAAAAGGTTCGTGAAGTTTTGCTGGAATGCGCCAGGGAACAAAAGGGTATTTTAAAGAAACCTGAACCATTTGTGCTTTTTGAAGATTTTGGGGATTCAGCTTTATTATTCGGTCTGCATTTCTATGTGTCGGATAGTTTCGTTGATCCAAAAGTAAAAAGTGAACTTAGGTTTAAGGTGAACAATAAATTCAGATTGAACAATATTACCATTCCTTTCCCGCAAAGAGATGTACATATGTTCTACCCTGAAAAACGGCAAACGTTGGAGGAATATGATGACAATGAAGACGTATAAGATCCTATTCATTTTCCTGATCTTCCCCTTCGGTTATGCTGCTTTTTCGCAACAAACAGATCTGGTAAGGATCGAGTATACCTATTTTCCGCAGAAGAATTCAGATAATTCATTTCGAAGATCCAGGGCTATTGGTGCGTTTCCTATCAGGTTAAAGAAAGAAGGTTCTTACCTGGTGCCGAGCCTGGAATACAGGAACGTGCATTTTAAGTATAAAGATCCCGAGGTTTTCGATACTAGCGACCTGGATAGGTTCCAGTCTTTCACCGCGACCCTTGGATATACCTTTAAAATGAAGAATGACTGGAGGTTTGGTGCTGAGACGGGAGTAAAGATCGCTTCCAATTTCTCTCAAGGACATATTATAAGTGATGATCTTATCTATACCGGAACCGTACTATTTGTGAAAACCAAGGAGGATCCGGTTAATGACGATGCTTCCAGGCTAATATTAGGATTAAGGTATTCTACAACAGCAGGATTTCCCTTTCCGTTACCCATTGTGAATTATTACAAACGCTGGAATGAGAAGTGGTCTTACGCGATAGGAACTCCAAAATCCAATTTAAAGTATTATTTTAACTCGAGGCATGAGATACAGGCCTTTGTAACCCTGGATGGATTCTTTGCGAACATTCAGGAAAATTTTGATGCAACTCCGTCGAATACCGGGAATGATAATATTGCTGAAAATATTTCGATGACCATCGTGTTAAGTGGTTTGGGTTATGAATTTAGCTTCACCGATCATCTTAAATTTTATATTTACGGGGGGCACACGCTAAGAAATGACATCAGGTTGCGGGATAGTAACCAGGATGATGTTTATACGATTAACGAAACCAATACCTTTTATGGTAGAAGTGGAATAAAATTTACAATATTCTAATGGCAAAAATATTATTAATAGAAGACGAAGCGTCTATTAGGCGAGTACTTAATAAGATACTGACTGAAGAAAGCAAGGACTATGAAGTCACCGATGCTGAAGACGGTCTCGCAGGAATGGAACTGGTGAAAAATGAAGATTTCGATCTTATTCTTTGCGACATAAAAATGCCTAAAATGGACGGTGTCGAGGTGCTCGAGGCTGTAAAAAAGTTAAAACCTGAAATTCCGGTAGTGATGATCTCCGGTCATGGCGATCTGGATACAGCTGTAAATACCATGAAAATGGGAGCTTTCGATTATATTTCGAAACCGCCAGACCTAAACAGGTTATTGAATACGGTTAGAAATGCATTGGATCGCAAGGAACTGGTCGTGGAGAATACCAGGTTAAAAAAGAAGGTAAGTAAGAACTACCAGATGATAGGGGAGTCTGAAGCTATCCAGAATATCAAGGATATGATAGAAAAGGTAGCTCATACCGATGCGAGAGTACTGATTACCGGGCCTAACGGAACCGGAAAAGAGCTGGTAGCACATTGGTTACATCAAAAGAGTGACAGGTCTAAAGGACCTATGATCGAGGTGAATTGTGCCGCGATACCTTCAGAACTTATAGAAAGTGAACTTTTTGGTCACGTAAAGGGAGCCTTTACTTCTGCCAATAAAGATCGTGCCGGTAAATTTGAAGCAGCCAATAAAGGAACTATTTTCCTGGATGAGATAGGAGATATGAGTTTATCTGCCCAGGCGAAAGTTCTAAGAGCACTTCAGGAAAATAAGATTTCCCGTGTGGGTAGCGATAAGGATATCAAGGTAGATGTTAGAGTAGTTGCCGCGACCAATAAAGACCTGAAAAAGGAAATCGAAGAAAATAACTTCAGGGAAGACCTTTATCACAGACTGGCGGTGATCTTGATCGAAGTCCCTGCCTTAAAAGATAGAAAGGAAGATATTCCTCTTCTGGTTGATTATTTCAGTGAAAAGATCGCTAGTGAACAGGGGACCAATAAAAAAGAATTCACCAAAGAAGCCATTGAAGTTCTAAAAGAGAGCGAATGGCGCGGAAATGTACGTGAATTACGAAACGTGGTAGAACGCCTTTTCATCCTTGGAGGAAAAGAGATTACCGATGAAGACGTAAAACTCTTTGGAAGCCGATTTTAAGGCCTGTAGTTCCTTGGATTTTTCGGATCGTATTTTAGAAAATACATAGTGTCACCACTAGGGTGATCCCATTCATGAAAAAGATCAAAACCAACCCGTTGGTAAACGATAGCATTCGTTCTGCCGCGGGTTTCTGCATATAGGGGAAGCCCTGTATCATGAGCGGTCCTGAAGAAAACATCCTTCATTTCTTTTCCTACCTGGGTGTCTGCACCACGATATTCTTTCAAAATTCCCCAGAACCAGCAATAAAGATATTCACCTTCCTGCGGTCTCTGCTTCTTGATATAATCCTGGGTTTTAATGATGTTCAGTGCATTCTTGACCCCGGTTACATTGGCAACCAGTTTAAGTTGCGACCAAAGGTCTTTCCAGATATTATTATCTTTCTTGCTTGTCTTAAAAAGTATGGCAATACCCTGCTTATTTTCAGAAACTATAAGCGCATCTTTTTCTATGGCTTTATCTACCATATGAGTCGCCAGGTATCTGAACCTTTTGTCTCTATTACCACCTTTTTTTACTATATCCATAGATGAAGGGATCTCCTTTAACAAGGTGGTTACCTTCTGGATGATATCTTCTCTTTCTAGTTTGTCCAAGCCTATTGTATTTGTCGCGAAGATAAAAAAATTAACTCTTATAAAGATTGTATATTTATTGGTAGATATTCAACTTATGAAGCATATAGATCACTCCCAGTTTAAGGTAACTTCCAAAATTGAACTTTCCAGGCTTAGTACCCGGTTCGAGCTAAACGAATCTGAAGATGATATCAAAGATGAAATGAAAGAGATCCGTAAAGATCTCGGAGACTGGCAGGATACTTTGTACGCCTATGGGAAATATTCGGTTTTGATCTGTCTTCAGGGAATGGATACCGCTGGTAAGGACAGTTTGATCCGCGAAGTCTTCAAAGATTTTAATAGCAGGGGAGTGGTGGTGCATAGTTTCAAAACCCCTTCAGATAAAGAATTAAAACATGACTTTTTATGGAGGCATTATATCGCTTTACCCGAAAGGGGAAAATTTGGTGTGTTCAACCGTACGCATTATGAAAATGTACTGGTAACAAAAGTTCATCCGGAATATATTCTGAATGAAAATTTGCCGGGAATAGATAGTGTTTCAGATATAGATGCAGATTTCTGGGAACAACGCTATGAGAATATCCGTCAGTTTGAAGATCATATTGCAGATAACGGAACCATCATCTTTAAATTCTTTCTTCACCTTTCTAAAGAGGAACAACGCCAGCGTTTACTCCGAAGGCTTAATAAACCCAGTAAGAACTGGAAATTTTCTCCGGGAGATCTTAAAGAGCGTGAGCTATGGGGAGAATACCAGAAGTATTACCAGGAGGCTATTAATAAGACTTCCAGGGAAAATGCTCCCTGGTACGTGATCCCTGCGGATGATAAAGATACTGCCCGTTTATTGGTAGCAAAGATCCTTTATGAGGAACTAACTCAATATAAGGAGGTAAAAGAACCGGAACTGGATCCAGACATCAAGAAGAATCTAGCCGAATATCGGGAAGAGCTAACCCGGGAAAAGAATTAAAGCTACTGTTCGAAAAAATGAATAAAAAACTGTTATTTAGCAGCCAAAATAAAATTTAATGAAATCATTCTATACTGTTCTTATTCTGTTGTTTATAGGTTTAGGAACTTCAGCCCAAACCAACTCTACCGAAGATTCACTTAATATTAGAAAGATCTATGATATGTCTTTGCTTAACGGCAAAAGCTATACTTGGCTGGATCATTTGTCTAATGAAATCGGGGGAAGACTTTCGGGATCTTATGGTGCCGAACAGGCGGTGGAATATACCAAAGCCGAACTGGAAAAGCTGGGGCTGGATAAGGTATGGCTGCAACCGGTAATGGTTCCCAAATGGACCCGTGGAGGAAGGGAATTTGCTTATGTGCAAACAGGCCCCGGCCAGACAAGAAATGTGAATATTACTGCATTAGGCGGTTCTGTGGCTACACCGGCTGGAGGGACTAAAGCTGAAGTGATAGAGGTTCAGGGAATAGAGCAGTTAAAAGAATACGGGAAAGAAAATATTGAAGGAAAGATCGTTTTTTATAATCGCCCTATGCGCGCAGATCTTATTCAAACTTTTGAGGCATATAGCGGATGTGTTGATCAGAGATATTCCGGTGCCAAAGAAGCTGCCAAATATGGTGCAGTTGGGGTGATCGTGAGATCCATGAATTTGAGATTGGATGATCTCCCTCATACAGGTTCTATGAGCTATGGTGATATGCCGGTTAAAGACAGGATCCCCGCAGCGGCAATTTCTACCAATGATGCTGAATATCTAAGCGGAATTCTGAAGATCCAGAAAGACCTGGAGCTATATTTTAAGATGAACTGCGAGCAGCATGAAGATGTACAATCCTATAATGTTATTGGAGAAATAACCGGTACTGAAACTCCAGAAGAGATCATGGTTGTAGGAGGTCATTTGGATTCCTGGGACCTTGGTGATGGTTCACACGACGATGGCGCCGGAGTAGTGCAGTCTATGGAAGTTCTCAGGTTGTTTAAAGAAATAGGATATAAGCCAAAGAAAACATTACGTGTAGTTCTTTTTATGAATGAAGAGAATGGTTTGCGCGGTGGAAATAAATATGCCGAGGTGGCAAAATCGAAATCTGAAAACCACGTTTTCGCCCTGGAAAGCGATGCCGGCGGATTTACACCGAGAGGTTTTGGATTTACTTCTAATGATGAACAATACGAAAAGATCTTATCCTGGAAGAGTTTGTTCGAGCCCTATCTAATTCACTATTTCCATAGAGGTGGTGGCGGAGCAGATATTAGTCCGCTTAAAGGAGGCAATACGGTGCTCGCTGGATTAAGACCAGATTCTCAGCGCTATTTTGATCATCATCATGCGGCCAACGATACCTTTGAGCATGTGAATAAAAGGGAACTGGAACTAGGGGCAGCAACCATGACTTCACTGGTTTACCTGGTAGATAAATACGGTTTGGAATCTACCGCTAAGGATAGTCTTAACGGGACAGATTAAGAAAAGCTCTGCTTAAAGAATTTCTCTTTATTATCTTTCAAAGAATTACAAAGAGGCTACCTTTGCAGACTTAAAAATTAGTTTTGCAGCTTTCGGCCTATACCAAAGAATTCGGAAAAAATCTTAAGATAGCATACCCTGTGATGCTCGGTCAGTTGGGCCATGTCATGGTAGGCCTGGTAGATAATCTAATGATCGGGAGATTGGGGGCAGCGCCGCTGGCAGCCGTTTCTTTAGGAAATGCTCTCGTGTTTATCGCGATGTCTATGGGTATCGGTTTTTCCTTCGCTATCACTCCTTTAATTGCTGAAGCTGATGGGGCCGATGATCTTGAAGGTGGTAGAAGCTATTTTCATCATGGTCTTATCCTGAGTACCATCAATGGGTTGCTATTATTCCTATTGTTATTGGTCGCCAAACCGGTTCTCTATTATTTGGATCAGCCGGCAGAAGTAGTGGAACTGGCTATTCCTTACCTCAATATAGTAGCTCTCTCTATGTTGCCGTTAATGGCTTTCCAGGCATTCAAACAATTTGCAGATGGCTTATCCCAAACCAGGTATGCGATGTATGCTACACTTCTGGCAAATATCGTGAACGTGGTTTTCAATTATTTATTGATCTACGGTATCTGGATATTTCCAAGACTTGAACTAGAAGGAGCGGCCTGGGGAACTCTTATTTCCAGGTTCTTTATGCTTTGGTTCGTTTGGGAGATCCTTAGGAGAAAATCAAAATTTATTGAATATTTCAAGTGGTCCAAAAAGGAAATGATCAATTGGTCTATTTTCAAGAAAATACTTTCCCTTGGTTTTCCAACGGCCTTACAAATGCTGTTTGAAGTGGCGATATTTACAGGAACCATTTTTCTTGCGGGTAACCTCGGTACCAATCCGCAGGCGGCGAACCAGATCGCTCTGAATCTCGCTTCCATGACCTTTATGATCGCGGTGGGACTTGGAGTTACAGCCACTATTAGAGTAGGTAACCAGGTTGGACTAAAACAATACCGGGAATTAAGACGAATTGGATATTCCATATTCCTGCTGGTCTTTCTTATAGAAGCGGTATTTGCGCTTTTATTTATACTGCTAAAGGATATACTTCCCGTATTTTATATAGATAATGTTGAGGTTATTACCCTGGCCGCACAATTACTTATAATTGCGGCATTATTCCAGTTGAGTGATGGTGTACAGGTAGTCATACTTGGTGCTTTGAGGGGACTTCAGGATGTGAAAATTCCAACGGTCATCTGTTTTATTTCCTATTGGGTGATAGGCTTTCCGGTCAGTTTTTATTTCGGGCAGGAAGAGCAGTTAGGCAGTATGGGAATCTGGCTTGGATTGCTTGCGGGATTGACATCCTCTGCATTATTACTATATTTCCGCTTTAATTATTTAAGCAGAAAATTAATTCGAACAAAAGAAACTTTAATAGCATAATTCAAAATATATGGAACTTCCAAAATTTATACTAGGTGATAATACCGATTTTCCCGAATCTATTTACGTGATCCATACAGAATTTCCTCGTTTCATTATCGATCTTAAGGATGATGAAGTGGAATGGCTGGAAGATTTCGATAAGGATGACGAAAAGGAACTTTCCAGCGAAGCTGAAGGTTTGATCACCCAGGCGAATGAATTCTACGATCGTGAAGTGAACAGATACGAAGAAGACTAAATGGAGAGATTAGCCGAATTAGACAGAGAGCTTTTTTTGTATCTGAATAATCTTGGTTCAGAGCAATGGGACTGGATGTGGATCGCCATTAGTGATAAATGGATGGCAATTCCTCTTTACGCCCTTCTCCTGTATCTCATCTTTAGAAAATTTGGCTGGCAAGCTACTCTTATTACAATGGTTGTGGTAACCTTGTTGATCACAGCTACAGATCAATTGGCCAATCTTTTTAAACATGGATTTGAAAGACCTCGTCCCTGTAGGCAGGAAGGGGTTATGGAATACACTCGTTTTGTCGCGGAAAGATGTGGTAGGTTTGGATATTTTTCGGCACACTCAGCCAATTCTACCGGGGTTGCAGTTTTTTTAAGCCTGCTGTTCAAAAAGCATTATCCCAAATTATTCGTATTTCTTCTTATTTGGGCTGTCGTGGTTTCTTATAGTAGGATATACCTGGGAGTGCATTATCCAGGAGATGTGATTACCGGGATGTTCATTGGAGCTGTTTTTGGATATCTATTCCATCAGCTTAGAAAATTACTCACTGCGAAAATTCTGAAAAAAGATCTAAGCTAGGCTTAGCAAATGTTTTGCGGCAGCAAAAGCGGTTGTTTTATTATTTTCTATTAGTTCCAGCTGTTCTTTAAGCGCGGTTTTGATCTTTGGATCTTCATAGAACCTGCTCTTTAGATAATCGTTTACAGTCTGAAATAGCCAGAATTTATTTTGTTCTAGCCTGTTATGCTGGAAATAACCGTTTTCATCAACCTTAGACTTGAATTCTGTGATCATCTCCCAGATATCTGAAACACCTTCGTTATACAACGCGCTGCATAATTTCACATCTGCTTTCCATTCACTTTCTTTAGGAGGGTATAGGTGCAGAGCCCTTTTAAACTCCAGTTTTGCATCCCGGGCGGCCTTTTGATTTTCTCCATCAGCCTTATTGATCACGATAGCATCTGCCATTTCCACGATTCCGCGCTTTATACCCTGTAATTCGTCCCCGGCCCCAGCAAGTTTTAATAAGAGGAAGAAATCTGTCATGCTGTGCACAGTGGTTTCGCTTTGTCCCACACCAACAGTTTCGATCAGGATAACATCAAAGCCTGCTGCTTCACATAATAATATGCTTTCCCTGGTTTTTCTGGCTACGCCACCTAGAGATTCACCGCTAGGAGAAGGCCTTATGAATGCATTTGGTTTGGTAACCAGGTTTTCCATACGGGTCTTATCTCCGAGAATACTTCCATGTGATACTGAGCTGCTGGGGTCTACTGCCAGAACGGCTACTTTCTTTCCCAGGTCTATCAGGTGAGAACCAAAACTTTCTATAAAAGTGCTTTTACCAACCCCGGGAACTCCCGTGATGCCGATTCTTATAGATTTATGGGCATGAGGTAAGGCTCCTTCAATAATAAATTCAGCCTGTTTTTGATGGGTTTTCTGATTGCTTTCGATCAGGGTAATTGCCCTTCCCAGGGCAGTTTTATTTCCTTTCAGCAGATCCTTCAATAGCTCTTTTTCAGAGAATTTATTTTTCCTGAAATCCCTGATCTTTTTAGCCGATTCTGCACTGATATTTCCGGAGGCAGGTTTGCTTTGAGACTCGCTTAAAGCCGATTTTTGCTGTTCTTCACTCAAAATAAGGCGGAATATTTATGACAAATTTATGAATTCGTGTTTCAGGCATCATTAAATGCTTGTTATATTGAAGAAAACTAAATTACTTAAATTATTTCACGCAATGAAGAATTTGTATAAAACTAAAGTAACTACGTATGGTGGGCGTAATGGTCATACCCGTAGCGAAGATGGTATTCTGGATATGGAACTTAAAATGCCTAAGAGTATGGGCGGTGAAGGTGGAGACTATTCCAATCCCGAACAACTTTTTGCAGCAGGATACTCTTCTTGTTATGGTAGCGCTTTAGAAGTTGTTGCTAAAAAACATAAAGTAGATCTGGGCGATTATAGTGTAACTGCTGTAGTTAAGTTGGGTCAAACCGAATCTGGGAACTTACAGCTTTCTGTAACTCTTGATTCTTATATTCCTGATGTAGATGTGGAAACAGGTGAAAAACTGGTAAATGAAGCCCACGAAATCTGTCCTTATTCCAGAGCTACAAGAGATAATATCGATGTAACATTGAATTTACTTCTGGACGAATAGCTCTTAATTTCAAGATTTATCTGAAGAGTCGCTAATTAGCGGCTCTTCTTGTTTTATAGGCACATTCACACTGGTATCATCCCAGGCCAATATCATATTTACAAATTCGCCAGATCTTTCAAAAGATATAGTGAATTGTTCCAGGTTATTATCAGTCTTTTCTACTGGTCTTTCCAGTACCAGCGAGTCAAACCTGGGATCTCTATAAGCTTCCTCATCCAGGTTAATACCCCAGGGATACATTTTTGAATTGAACATGACCTTCCAGCTATTTTCCATGGGAATGGTCCAGAGCGTATATTTGCCAGCCTTCAATAAACTTCCATCTACCAGGATATCCTGGTTTGTTTCAAAAGTAGTCGCTTCGTTTGCGCCGGTTCTCCAAACCTCGTTGTAGGGAACAAGATTCCCGAATATTTCCCTGTCCTTTTTATAGGGACGGTTATAAAATACATTCAGCTCCAACCCATCTTGCTTATAGGTAATGGTATCTTCAGGGCTATGTGCTTTGGTGGTATATCTTAGGATAACTACGAGAATAAGCCCTAGTCCCAGGATAATCCCGCCAATCTTCAGTATTTGCTTTGTAGTGCTGTTCATAGCATTCTTTTAAAATAGCTTTTCAAAAATTCGGCCATAACGATTTCAATATCCGAATATTGTCTCTAATTACGGGAAGATGATACAAATTTGAAATTTTTTTCGGAATTTTTGCAACGCGGGATTTTTTGTCTCGTCTTTAAAGTGAACTAACCCATCAAAAACAAATTAAATTGATACAGCATAAGCTAATAGAGGCTTGTAAGCAGAACAGTCGGAGGGCTCAACTCAAGCTGTACAACAAATATTATGACGGGATGTATTATGTGGCCTTGAGATTCATGAAAGATTCGATGGAAGCAGAGGACGCCATGCAGGAAGCTTTTATAAAAGCCTTTTCAAAATTACATCAGTTTAACGGAGAGGTCACCTTTGGGGCCTGGTTAAAAAGAATCGTCATCAATAAATGTTTAGACAAGCTTAAAGCTAAAAAACTGGAACTGGTTGCGATCAATGAACAGACGCTCGGAACCGTAGAGGAGGAGAACAACTGGCAGGTTGAGGATGGAATTGGAATTGAAGAAGTAAAACAGAAAATGGAAAATCTGCCTGAAAAGTATAAATATCCTTTAATGCTGTATCTCGTAGAGGGGTATGATCATGAAGAGATAAGTGAAATTTTGAATATTACCCAGGTTGCTTCACGCACCCTGGTGCATAGAGGAAAGAAGAAATTACAGGAAGAACTTAAAACATTAAGTAATGGGACAGGATATTAGAGAAATGTTTCGAAACGAGGAGCATGTAGGAAAAGAAAAGCTGAGCAAGGGGCATCAGAGCAGGTTTGAAGCCAGGCTTGATGAAGCACTGCCGGTTCAGAAAAAGAAGAGCAACTTCAGTAGCTTTCTTCAGATCGCTGCGGTAATGGTAGTTGCTTTGGGAATTGGAGCCTTCTTCTTTTTCAATGACACTCAGAATCCTGTTCAGAATAATAATCAGGTAGTAGATACTCCGGTTGAAGAGCAGAAAGAGGAGAAAGAGGTTCCTACTACAGAGTACAGGTTGAGCGATGTCTCGCCAGAATTTAAAAAGATAGAAGATTATTATATGGCAAGCGTGAACATTCAGCTTGCTAAACTGGAAATGACCCCAGATAACAAAGAACTTATAGATGCATTTATGAAGAAACTGGAAACCCTGAATGAAGAATATATAGCACTAAATGCTGAAATTCAGGAAACCGGTTTAAACGAGGAAACTGTTGAAGCTATGATCGCGAACTTACAGCTGAGACTGGATCTCCTCAAAAAATTGAAAACAAAGTTAAACGAAATTGAACAATCAAAAGACAACAGATATGAGAACTATCAAGCTTAAATACGTGATCTTATCACTGCTTTTTATCACTGCGGGGAGTTTTGCTCAAACCAAAAAACTGAGCAAGACCTATAAAACCTCTCCAGATGTGAATGTAGAACTCGATTCCCGTCACACCAATATCATCATCGAAAACTGGGACAGGAACGAGGTACAAATCGAGGCTTATCTTGAAGGAGATACCGGTGATAAGGAAATGACCAAAAAATTACTGGATTCCTGGAAACTTGAAACATCTGCAACGAATGGCAGGGTGGAAATTGAATCTGGGGGATCAAGTAGTATGAAAATGGATCTTGACATAGATATGGCCGCATTAGAAGGATCACTGTCAGAATTGCCGGCCTTGCTGGAACCACTTATGACAGATCTCGTAGGCCCTATTTTGAACAATATTGCTGAAAACCCGCTTCCACCTGGATTTGCAGAAGATATGAAGGGTATGAAATTCGACTATGAGGCTTATAAAAAAGACGGAGATAAATACCTTGAAAAGTGGGAAGCCGATTTTGAAAAGAAATTTGGTAAGGAGTATGAAGTGAAAATGGAAAAATGGGCTAAAAATGTAGAGAAGAATTCTGAAAAATTCGAGAAAGAATATGAAGTAAAAATGGAAGCCTGGGGTAAGGATTTTGAAAAAGATATGGAAGCCTGGGGAGAAGAATTCGGAAAGAAAATGGAAGCCTGGGGAGAAGAATTCGGGAAACAGTTTGAGGCTCAAATGGAAAATGGCGGAAGCAAGGTCTTTATTCTGGAAGATGGAAAAGGAGTAAAGTCCAAAAAGACCATCAAACTTAAAGTTCCGAAAGACGCTAAATTAGAACTTAATGTTCGCCATGGCGAACTTAAACTTGGAAGTAACATAAAAAACCTGAAGGCCGATCTGTCACACAGTCGGCTTTCAGCTAACCGAATCTCGGGGAAAGGAACCAATATAAAGGCTGCTTATACTCCGGTGAAGGTTGCTTACTGGGATTACGGAGTGCTTTCTACAGAATTCGTAAAGAATTGTAGATTAGATAAAGTGGTGAGCATTAAGCTGGATTCCAATTCCAGTGACGTGGTGATCAATGAACTTCAGAAAACAGGTGTCTTAACCGGCTCTTTCGGGAAACTGGATATCAATGACCTGGGTGCAGGTTTCGAGACTTTAAATATCAGCCTGGAGAACAGCGATCTTGAATTGAATGTGCCAGACACTGCCTTTAACTTTACCTTTAACGGGATGCAAAGTTCAATCAAACACCCTTCAGGTTTAAAACTGAAATCCACCAAGTCTTACGATAACGAGATCCTTAATGGGTATAATAAATCCAGGGAAGGAAATTCTAATATCACGATAAAGGCAAATTTCAGTGATGTATTGATAAATTAAAACTTAGCCATTACATTTGGCTATTTTAAGTCGAATGTTATGCAAGGTTTTTCTGAATTTATAGATGGGTTGACGATCGGTTTTACTCCGGTTATTGGAGGAGATTATAGGCAAAAGGACTATGCGTATATCGATCTTTCGGCTAATAACCCTGACCTTTTGAAACTTGAAGTTGCTTCTTCGGAAGCATTTTCCATTTTTATAGATGAATATCTACGGAACAGAAAGGCTAAAGCTGCTTATGGGGGTTATAACGAATTGAGGACCTTGTATAACCGCAGTGAACTTTTTAATAATGTTGCAGCAAACCGGAACATACATATAGGGCTGGATGTCTGGGTGCCGGCTTTTTCAGATATCATAAGTCCTTTAGACGGAGAGATCCATAGTTTTAAGGATAACGACAATTTTGGAGATTACGGCCCAACGATCATCTTGCAGCATTCTTCAAATGGCAGGAAATTCTATACACTTTACGGGCATCTTTCCAGGAAATCACTTGAGACTTTAAGAATAGGAGATAAGGTGAGGGCCGGTGAAAAAATAGCTGAATTAGGTGATTTTGATGAGAATGGAGACTACGCACCGCATTTACATTTCCAGATAATGGAAGAAATGCATGATTATACCGGGGATTATCCAGGTGTGGTAAAAAAAGAGGACCTGGATCTTTTTTTAAAGAACTGCCCCGATCCTAATTTGTTGTTGAAGATCTAAGCTTTCCTGATCATAATTTTATCGTCACCCTGAATTTATTTCAGGGTCTAAAAACTGGAGATGTTGAATATTTCGAAATATCAAAATATCACGAAGGACGATTATTGAATTTAACCTCTTTTATTATTTCTAGCTACCCCTTTTTAGTCTTCACAAAATAAGCAACTATCGCAGAGGTAACCACTCCCACAACAAGAGCAAAAAAGAAAGACTGAATGATATAAGAAGTAAGGTTAAAATACCCTTCTGCAGCTTCCCTCGTCATGGCGCCACTTTCCACAGAGTATTCAATGATATTATTAAAATAATCTGGCGTAATGAATTGATGGGTTATATATTGAGCAATAGGTGATAGTATGGCTACTACGACACTAATTACAATTCCAGATATAAATCCCTGACTCCAGGTCATGGAGGCGTTATAAAAGCTCTTTCTTTTATCCAGTAGAGCCAGTATGTAAAGGACGATGGCAATGATTGCGAAGAAATTCGTGTAGATCGCATGTTGCGCAATATTTTCATCATGCCAGCCGAGTCCTTTTTCAAGGAACATCCATGCTAGTGAGATTATGCTGAAGATAATACCCCACTTTATTTCAATTGCGAACTTTTTCATTAGTCTGTTTGATTGGTTGTAGCATTTAAAATTAGTAAAAATCTTCTATCAACCACTACAAATAAAAAAATCCCGAATGAAGCATTCGGGATGTGATGAAATTTTTGAATTATTCCTAAGCGTCTTTATTCAGTCTTTTGGTGGCGAAGAAGCCCGAGAATAATCCCAGCCCTGCTAATAAAAAGATCGTACCTGGATAAGCGACGTCCTCATCAACCCCCATATTGTAAGTCAAAATATTGGCAAAGAAAATACCTACTCCAATACCTACCAAAAGCAAGGCAAGGTTGATGACGATAACCTTCCATACTGGAGTGACGTGTTTCTTTTTGCTGTAGAATATACTTGCATCGGCTCCCTTGTCGATAAGAGCAAGGCGTTCGCGGTTCCTTGCCGAAATGTATAAATAAAACATCCCGAAAATAACCCCGAAAATGATTGGCATAATAATTACTTCTGATCCCATGATTTCTTAGTTTTTAATGTGAAAATAATGTTCGTTTGCTATTATGACGCCACGAAATCTAAACCGGTTACAAAAAAATGTAAATTTATTATAGAAACATTTTGTAACCGATCATTTGATCTGGTCGTCATAGGTAATAATGACTAAAAACACTGACCAATATTTAGTTGAAAGAACTCTTGAGGGAGATACAACTGCCTATGGGGAGCTGGTAGATCGTTATCAAAATTTTGTATTTACCATTGCGGTAAGAATTTTAAAGGTTAGGGAAGAGGCAGAGGAGGTAGCTCAGGATAGTTTTATTAAAGCTTTTGAATCGCTGAATAGCTTTCGCGGAGATTCTAAATTTTCAACCTGGTTATACAGGATCGTATATCATAAAAGCCTTGACAGGTTGAAAATGAATAAGAGGCACAGGACCTACGCAATTATTGAGGAGATCACAGAAGATAGCCTGGATCATATTGAAAATGGCCTTGAATTTATGCTAAGTGAAGAAAGAAGTGTCACCATTAAAAAGTGTATAGATCGTTTGCCGGAAGATGAAGCGGCGATCATAAGTTTATATTATTTTGAAGAACAATCTGTAAAGGAGATCGCCAAAGTTACCGATCTTACAGAAGACAATATTAAAATTAAATTGTACCGTAGCCGGAAGAAGCTGTTTGCATTACTGGAAGGCTATATTAAACCGGAAATATCAGATAGGAATGGAAAAGCAATTTAACAGAGAAGACAGGTTGATGAAGAAGTTGCTGAATGAAGCAGGAACTGAAAAACCATCGGCAGATTTTAAGAGCAGGATCATGATGAAAATCGAAGCTCGAAATGCTGAAATAAAACCTTACGAACCCCTTATTTCCAGGCCTGTGTGGATAGTTTTGGGAGGTACGCTTGTCGCTTCAGTACTAGCTTTGTATTTTATTAATACAGATTTATCCTTCAAGTATGATCTTAACTTTGATCTATTAAACGCCCTTAAAATTCCAAGCATCAACCTTTCCAGAACGATGCAACTGGGGATTGCCTTTGTAGCCTTGTTTTTATTAGAGGTGCCATTTCTTAAAAGGTTTTTAGATAGGGAGTATCAACTTTAATATGAGCTTCTGTTAAGCTCACCTTTCGACAGACTCAGGATTTTAATTAAAATTTTTGTTGCACTGAGCTTGTCGAAGTGCCTTTTTATTTAAGATTATGAAACTATATTTCGTTTATATCCTTCAGTGCAGTGATGATTCTTTTTATGTAAGAATGACCTCTCATTTAGAAAATAGACTCAATCAACATAATTCGGGTAAGTTTCGTGAAGCATATACTTACAGTAGAAGGCCTGTGAAATTGAAATGGATAGAGCAGTTTACGGATCCAAATTTAGCTGCAGATTTAGAAAAGCAGATCAAAGATTGGAGCAGGAAAAAGAAGGAAGCTCTTATAAAAAAGGATTGGGATAAATTAGTTAAGCTTTCTAAGAATTATTCCCAATTTGGTAAACCTGATTGAGATATTAAATCGGACTTCGACAGGCTCAGTCCAACAGTGAATTTATAGTTAGCATTGAAAAATATGTCACACTGAGCTTGTCGAAGTGAAATTTCTAAATCAAAAAAAATCCTGAAGTGATCTACTTCAGGATTTTTAATTTGGTCTAACGTCTAACGTCTAACGTCTAACGTCTAACGTCTAACGTCTAACGTCTAACGTCTTCTATTCATCGACAAGCACCCAGTCACCCTTATCCAGTAACGGAATCGCCTGCTTGAATTTCATATTTTTAGTTTCTCCACTCATCACATTTTTGATGGTAACCTTATCGTTTCTACCAATTTTTGGTCGGTCCCTCACGATGGTTTCGGTTACTTCAGGCTGTTGACGCTGGGTGTTTCCTGCTGCTCTACTTTGCGCAGCTCTTTCGTCAAGATTAGGAATATCCTCTTTCTTGGTCTCAATCTTTTCCTTCTGCTTCGTTTGACGTGCTTCGTGAATGTTCGGTGCCCCGGTAGATGGTATTTCCCCTTTGAAAAGGAAGGACATCACATCACGGTTCACATTTTCAAGCATAGCTTTAAAAAGTTCAAAAGCCTCGAACTTATAGATCAATAATGGATCTTTTTGCTCGTGCACGGCTAACTGAACACTCTGCTTTAACTCATCCATTTTACGCAGGTGAGTTTTCCAGGCGTCGTCAATAATTGCCAGAGTAATATTTTTCTCGAAATCCTTGATCAGCTGTTTACCTTCAGTTTCATAAGCCTTTTGAAGGTTGGTTACAACCTGCAAAGTCTTGCTACCATCGGTAAAAGGAACAGAGATTCTCTCGAAGTTATTTCTTTCGTCTTCATGAACCTGCTTGATCACAGGGAAGGCACGTTCAGCATTATGAGCCATTTTCTCGTCATAATGCTTATATGCCGCTTTGTAAACCTCACCGGCAAGCTTCTGCGCATTCATTTTCTTGAATTCTTCTTCGGTAACAGGAGAGCTCATAGAGAAATTCCTGATCAGTTCGAATTCGAAATTCTTGAAGTCTTCTGCAGCTTTATTGGTTTCTGCAATAGATTCAGAAATATCAAAGATCATATTCGCAAGATCGACACGCAGTCTTTCACCAAATAAGGCATGGTAACGACGCTTGTAGATCACCTCACGCTGGGCGTTCATTACATCATCATACTCCAGCAATCTCTTACGTACCCCGAAGTTATTTTCTTCAACTTTCTTTTGTGCTCTTTCAATAGACTTGGAGATCATGGAGTGCTGAATTACTTCACCTTCTTCCAGACCCATACGGTCCATAAGTTTTGCGATCCTTTCAGAACCAAATAGACGCATCAGGTTGTCCTCTAAAGACACATAGAACTGTGAGCTTCCCGGATCACCCTGACGACCAGCACGACCTCTTAACTGTCGGTCTACACGTCTGGAGTCATGACGTTCTGTACCTACGATGGCCAGACCGCCCGCTTCTTTTACTTCTTTACTAAGCTTAATATCGGTACCACGACCTGCCATGTTGGTGGCGATGGTCACGATTCCAGATTTACCGGCTTCAGCAACGATATCAGCCTCTTTCTTGTGAAGTTTCGCGTTAAGAACGTTATGTGGTACGTTTCTCAATTTCAGCATACGACTCAGTAATTCTGAGATCTCTACTGAAGTTGTACCAATTAGCACCGGTCTTCCAGCATTGGAAAGATCGGTCACGTGATCTATAACCGCGTTATATTTTTCTCTTTTGGTCTTATAGACCAAATCATCTTTATCGTTTCTAGCGATTGGCCTGTTAGTAGGAATTTCTACCACATCCAATTCATAAATCTCCCAGAATTCACCCGCCTCGGTTACCGCAGTACCAGTCATACCCGATAGTTTACGGTACATTCTGAAATAGTTCTGAAGGGTTACCGTAGCAAAGGTTTGGGTGGCATCTTCGATCTTCACATTCTCTTTCGCCTCGATCGCCTGGTGTAATCCATCACTATAACGACGACCTTCCATAATACGACCGGTTTGCTCATCTACAATTTTTACTTTATTGTCGATCACCACGTACTCGGTATCCTTTTCGAAAAGAGTGTAAGACTTCAATAGCTGTCTTAATGTGTGAATACGCTCACTCTTTACACTATATTCTCTAAAAAGTTCTTCTTTCTTTTCTGCTTCTTCTTCCGGCGGAAGACCTTCTTTTTCGATCTTGGAAATTTCCATTCCAATTTCAGGCATAACGAAGAAATCAGGATCATCTTTACCAGAAAGGAACTCGATCCCTTTATCAGTAAGATCTATCTGGTTGTTCTTTTCTTCGATCGTAAAATACAATTCGGCATCAACCTTTGGCATTTCGCGGTTGTTGTCCTGCATGTAATAATTTTCGGTCTTCTGAAGTAATTGCTTAACCCCTTCCTCACTCAGGAATTTGATCAAAGCTTTATTCTTCGGTAATCCACGATAAACTCTCAGTAACTGGAATCCACCTTCTTTGGTATCACCTTCTTTGATTAGCCTTTTAGCTTCAGCAAGTACCTTTACCAGATATTTACGCTGAGCTTCAACGATATTTGCAATTGCCGGTTTCAGCTCCATGAACTCATGGGTGTCACCTTTTGGTACCGGTCCGGAAATGATAAGCGGAGTACGGGCATCATCGATCAAAACTGAATCGACCTCATCCACGATAGCATAGTTATGCGGTCTCTGTACAAGATCATCAGGTGCATGAGACATATTATCTCTCAGGTAATCAAAACCGAATTCGTTGTTAGTTCCGTAGGTGATATCAGCATTATAAGCCTTTCTACGTGCAGCAGAATTAGGACGATGATAATCTATACAGTCCACACTTAAACCATGGAACTGAAAGATAGGAGCCATCCAGGCGCTATCACGTTTTGCCAGGTAGTCGTTAACCGTTACCAGATGAACTCCGTTTCCGGTAAGCGCATTAAGATACATTGGTAGGGTCGCCACAAGGGTCTTACCTTCACCAGTTTGCATCTCGGCGATCTTTCCCTGGTGCATGGCCACACCACCAATAAGCTGAACATCATAATGTATCATGTCCCAGGTTACCGGTTTACCGGCTGCATCCCAGGAGTTACTCCAAATAGCATAATCGTCTTCCAGGGTAACATATTCTTTTTCTGCAGAGATCTCACGGTCAAAAGCAGTTGCTTTTACCTTGAGTTCGGTATTATGAACAAAACGTTTTGCTGTTTCTTTTACGGTCGCAAAAGCTTCAGGTAGTATCTCGTTCAGGATATTTTCAGAAATTTCATAAGACTTATCCTTAAGAGCATCTACTTCGGCATAGATATCTTCCTTACGGGTGATATCATCAATTTCATCAGCTTCTTTATTTAAGGCAGTGATCTTGTCTTTGACTTCTTTGGTCGCCTCAGCGATCTTCGCTTTGAATTCAGAAGTCTTGGCTCTGAGCTCATCAAGGCTTAGCGCCTCAAATTCAGACTCCAAAGCCTTAATTTTGTTTACTATGGGTTGTATTTCTTTTACGTCTTTCTTCGACTTATCGCCTACGAAAGCTTTTAATACAGAATTTAAAAAACTCATATTGGTTTTTTTATTTAAAGGGGTTCAAATTTAAGCAAAAAAAAAGCCTCATGAATGAGACTTTTCCCTATTTTTTGCGTGTTGTCAATTTAATATTCGTCCTCGTTCCAGAGGTAATCTTCATCGGTTGGATAATCCGGCCAGATCTCCTCAATAGAATCATAAGAATCGCCCTCATCCTCAATGGCCTGAAGATTTTCTACAACCTCAAGCGGTGCTCCGGTTCTGATTGCGTAGTCTATTAACTCGTCTTTTGTTGCCGGCCAGGGGGCATCACTCAAATAGGATGCTAATTCTAAAGTCCAATACATTGATTAATCGGGTTTTAAATTTTGGCAAAAATAATTTTTTTGCGCTTATAGCCAAGAAAAAAATCTATTTTTTCTACAATAATATAAAGAACATAATTAATTCTCCAAATTTTTGCGGTATTCGCAAGAAATTTTTCTGAAGGTAGAAGAATTCAGGATTTTTTTGGAATCCATTGAATTTCTTCAGCCTGTAATTGTTTAGACAACTTCCGTGCCAGCACAAACAGATAGTCTGAAAGTCGGTTAAGGTACATAAGAACCTTATCGTCAAAGGCCTCTATGTCATATAAAGCACTGGAAAGTCTTTCGGCGCGACGGCAGACACAGCGGGCTATGTGACAGAATGACACGCTTTGGTGTCCGCCGGGTAACACGAAATGTGTCATTGGTGGAAGATCTTCATTCATTTTATCCATGGCGTTTTCCAGTTTCTCTATATCGACATCAGATATTTTAGGAATATTAAGCCTGTCTTTCCCGTTCTTTAATTTCTCCTTTTCAGGATCTGTGGCCAGAATAGCGCCAATGGTAAATAGCCGATCCTGGATTTCAGTAAGAAAATCTTTGGTTGGCTGATCTGTATCCTGATCTCTTAGTAAGCCAATATGTGAATTTAGTTCATCCACCGTTCCGTAGCTTTCTATTCTTATATGATGTTTGGGAACGCGGGTACCTCCAAATAACGCAGTAGTGCCTTTGTCTCCAGTTTTAGTGTAAATCTTCATGCTTATTTTTTAGGAGCCTAAAGTTACAAAGAATAGAGAGGCCAGGAAAGAATTCTGACCGATTAGAAAGTATAGAAAAGAATTATTTTACCAGAGAATCAGATTCATTCTCCTTTTTTCTTTCCATATACCTTTTTCTGAAATTTCTGTTCTTCCGTTGCTTCTTAATGTTTTTTGCCCTTCTGGAGCTCCAAAGAAAATAGGCTAGGAATACAGCAATGATGGTAAGATAAATCCAGGTTTCCTGGTCCAGTTCTATCATTTTAAATGACTTAGTAAATACAAGATAATAAAGATTCTTAAAAGTTCAAAAACTGAAATTCTCGATTCAGGAATCAAAATTTAAATTTCTGGGGCTGAGAATAGAGGATAAAATTTTTTTTTTAAAATTATTGCAGATTAATGCTGACTAACGACAGATTTCCTTTCGTCACTTTCTACCATACCATCTTTGAGCCTGATGATTCTGTGCGCATGCTTGGCGATATCTTCTTCGTGAGTTACGAGGATTACCGTGTTCCCTGAAGCATGAATTTCATCAAAAAGGTTCATGATCTCTACAGAGGTTTTGGAATCCAGGTTTCCCGTTGGTTCATCGGCAAGGATAATAGAAGGTTTATTAACCAGGGCACGGCCAACAGCTACACGTTGTCTTTGTCCTCCAGAAAGCTGATTCGGTTTGTGATCCATTCGGTCTCCAAGTCCTACGCTTCTTAAAACGTCTTCAGCTCTTTCAATCCTTTCAGATTTAGATGCCCCTGCATAGATCATTGGTAAAGCCACATTGTCTAATGCCGTGGTTCTGGGTAGAAGGTTAAAGGTCTGAAAAACAAAACCGATCTCTTTATTCCTGATCTCGGCAAGTTCATCGTCGCTCATCTTGCTAACGTCTTTACCATTCAAAACATAGGATCCGGAAGTAGGAGTATCCAGGCATCCTAGCAGGTTCATTAAAGTGGATTTTCCAGAACCTGATGGTCCCATAAAAGCAACATATTCTCCGCGATCTATATCCAGGTTTATACCTTTTAAAACTTTTACTACTTCCTGTCCCAGAGGGAAATCTCTGGTGATATCGCGAATCTCTATTACTTTGCTCATTAAGACTGAATTTTCAACTGTATGACGTGAATTTAGATTATTTGTTACAATCTTATACAAAAATGCTGTTTTACCTGTTCCTGTCTGAAAAATACAAAACCCCATTGAAAAGTATCTATGGTCACTTTGACCTTAGGATGTCTTTTAATTTCTTCCCAGGCTTCTTCCATACCTGCAGACCAGTGAATATCATCAAAAATGAACACCGAATCATTGTGTGCAGTAGGAAGTAACTTTTCGAAATAATCTAGAGTGGCTTGCTTTTGATGATTTCCGTCGAAATAAATTAGATCGAACTTATGGTGCTCCCGAATCAGACGATTCAATTCCGCTTCAAATTCATTTACTCTGAGCGTTATATTATTCAGCTGGTATTTCTCGAATTGTTGTTTGGCGATATTTGCGGTTTCGGGACAGCCTTCAATGGTAATAAGATCAGTACTTTTATTAACAGCGATGGCAGAAGAAGCTATTCCCAGGGAAGTACCAAGTTCTAATGCTTTATCGATCTTAAGATAATTGGTTAAGCGGTATAGTAATTTTGCCCGATGCAAAGTAATCCCGGCATTTTTCGCAATAGAGAACACCGGTCTTTCATTCGATCTAAAAATCCGGCTACCCGCACCAAAGTCGGTAACGGTAATTCTGTCCTTGTTGCCTAAAAGATCATTTCGGTAATCTTTAATGAGCTTATATGTTTTATGCTCACTTTTGTCATAGAAACATTTTGTCACCAGATCATAGACAAAAGGGGAGTGGAGCCCGTGTTGGTTTTGGCTTTTCAAGAGGAAGTTTAGGTAGGATTTTAGCTGAAAGAGCATTTTTAATTGATCAGTTTTCTGAAAAAAGTGAAGAGAGGAGAGTTGAAAGTGAAATTTTATTTAGCTTTTTTATTTTTCAAATAATGTTGCAGACTTCTAATCATTTTAAGAAGTTCAAGTAGAATTGTACGTGCGTTCAAGTTTTCTTCAGGAGTAATATAAACTCTGCGCACTGCGATTGTAGTACAAGTAACGCATTCTCTAACTGAACCTTCTGCAATTTGAAGGTAGCGATGAAATTGAGAGTCTGAATCTCCTGATCCTTCAGCTGTATTCAGAGCTATTGATACAGCAGATCTGGTTAATTGGGAGCTTAACCCGTATTTTTCTTTCTCAGGAAATCGCGAGGTAAGATCGTAAGCCATATCTACGAAATCCAATGCTTTCTGGTAAACCTTTAAATCTTCAAAATTAAATTTGACCTCCTCCATATCAATTAAAATAAAACCTTCTCTAATTTCTATTTTTTCCTCTTTCCTCTATCAACTTTCCACTCTATTTATTTCACTCACAACTCACAACTCACAACTCACAACCTATAAATTTAAGACTCCAACTTCTCAAGCAACTCAAACCATCTTTCTGTTTTTGACTCAATATCATTTTCAATTTCCTTGAGCTTTACTGAATTTTCTGCGATCTCGTCAGCATCTAATTCTTTCAGGAATCTCTGTTGAATCTCTTCTTTCTTTTTTTCCAGTTTAGCGATCTCTTTTTCTAGTTTGCCGTATTCCTTCTTCTCAGTATAGCTTAAAGAAGGGCCGGAACTGTTAGATTTAAATTCCTTTTTTTCTTTTTTGGTCTGGGTATCTTCAGAAGATGTTTTTTCTTCTTTAGGTTTGGAAGCTTCATATTCCCGGTAATCGGTATAATTTCCTGGGAAGTCTACCACTTCGCCCTCGCCTTTGAATACAAAAAGGTGATCGGTGATCTTATCCATAAAATACCTGTCGTGAGAAACCACGATGATGCAACCAGGGAAATCGAGAAGGAAATTCTCTAGAACGTTCAGGGTTAAAACATCCAGGTCGTTCGTAGGCTCATCCAGAATTAGAAAATTAGGATTCTGGATAAGAACAGTACACAGATATAGGCGTTTCTTTTCTCCACCACTTAATTTTTCAACAAAGTCATATTGCTTTTTTCTATCAAAAAGAAATCTTTCAAGAAGCTGTTCTGCTGAGATCTGTCTGCCTTTTTTTAAAGGGATATAATCTCCAAATTCCTTAATAACTTCTATCACCTTCTGCCCAGGTTTGATCTTGATGCCTTTTTGAGTGTAATAACCAAATTTCACCGTTTCACCAATAATGATCTTTCCGGTATCAGGTTCCATATTCCCGGTAAGCATATTCAGAAAGGTGGATTTTCCAGTCCCATTTTTTCCGATGATCCCGACACGTTCACCCTTTTTGAAGTTGTAATCAAAATTACTGATAAGGTTCTTTCCTCCCAGTTCTTTTGAGATATTATGAAGCTCCACGATCTTGCTTCCCATTCGCTCCATATTGAGTTCAAGCTGAACTTTATGGTCAAGCCTGCGCTGACTCGCTCTGTGTTTTATATCGTGGAAATCTTCGATGCGGGATTTAGATTTGGTAGTACGGGCCTTAGGCTGGCGTCGCATCCATTCCAGTTCCTTTTTATATAACTGCTGGGCTTTACCCGTATTCGTAGCTTCCAGCTGATGTCTTTCTTCTCTTTTATCGAGATAATAGGAGTAATTTCCTTTGTAGGTATATAGTTTTCCATCTTCGAGTTCAATGATTTCATTGCAAACTCTCTCCAGGAAATAACGGTCGTGAGTAACCATGAAAATGGTAAAATCTTCCTTTTTGAAATATTCCTCCAGCCATTCTATCATATCCAAATCAAGGTGGTTGGTAGGCTCATCCAGGATAATAAAGTCAGGTTTTTTCAGGAGCATCCTTGCTAAAGCAAGGCGCTTTTTCTGACCTCCGGAAAGATTTTTTACTACTGCCTGCAGGTCCTGCAGGTTTAGCTTGAAAAGAATTTGTTTAAATTCAGTTTCAAAATCCCAGGCGTTATTTGCCTCCATGGCATCCATGGCTTTTTGAAGGGCGTCTGCATCTTCAGGATTTTGCATGGCTTTCTCATATTGCGCCACCACCTTAAGCGTTGGATTTTCGCTGGTAAAAATGCTCTGTTCAATTGTAAGTTCAGGAGCCAGATCAGGTTCCTGGGAAAGGAAAGCTACCCGGATATCATTTCGGTAGATAACCTGCCCTTCATCAGGAGAATCGGTTCCCGCCAGAATATTTAATAAACTGGTTTTTCCGGTACCATTCTTGGCAACGAAACCAACCTTTTGATCTTTGTTTATTCCGAAACTAATATTTTCAAAAAGTCTGCGTTCGCCGTATGATTTGGCTATATTTTCTACTGAAAGATAATTCATGTTTTATTTAGTCTTTAGACTTTAGACGCTTGTCTGTAGTATGACGGCAAAAGTACGAAGTAACGATGAACAATTATCAATAAACAGTTATCAGTTATCTGTTGTAGGTTTTGCGTTCTGTATTTGGAAGAGATGCTGAAACCTGCGATCCCTCGGGACAGCATGACGCTTAACTATGAACGTCACCCTGAATTTATTTCAGGGTCTTAATGTTCAAAATTCGATTTTGTCATTCAGATCCCGATTGGTCGGAAAAAAATTCTCATTGGTTTATAAATCTTTAAAACAGCAATGAACCTTATTGGATTTAAAAATCAGATTTCTCAGTGCTATACTCCTTCGAAATGACAATCAGGATTATTGGTCAATTCGAACGTTGGGAGAAATCTGTTCAATGAACAATAAACTACAAACAACTGGCAACCTCACACCATACTCCAAACACCAAACTACGAACTACAGACAACAAACAACCCACAACCATAAACTTTCCACTCTCCACCCTGAACCACAAACCCCAAACTCCAAACATAATTCCATCCTAAAGTTTTGATATTTGCCCGTAAAAACTATATTTGTTAAAACAATGTGAAGTCCCCCTATGCGATTCAAATCTTTTTTGTTTTTATTCGCTTCCCTACTAGCCTTATCATCATGCGTATCAACTAAGCAGATGTCTTATCTTCAGGAATATGACCAGGAGGTAGATAGCATTATCCAGGTTCAGCGTTTACGTAAGCCATATAGAATCCAGACCGGAGATCTTTTAAGTATAAGGGTTAAGGCATTGGATCAGGATATTGTGGGAATGTTTAATCCAATAGGAAATGAAAATCCAAATGCCACTACAGAAGAGGCTGTTTATTTCGATGGTTTTACTGTAGATGATCACGGTAATATCAGGGTTCCAACTATGGGTGAAATTAATGTGTTAGGATATACAGAAAAGGAAGTTCGGGAGAAAATTGAAAAGAAATTGCTTGAAGAATATTTCAAGGAAGAAGCAAATATTTTTGTGACCGTTAAACTTGCCGGTATACGATATACAACTTTAGGAGAAATAGGACAGGGTAGCCAGGTAATTTATAAAGATCAGGTAACTATTATGGAAGCAATTGCTAAAGCAGGCGGTATAACGGATTATGGAGATAGGGAAAACGTACAGATCATAAGACAATATCCCCAGGGAGAAGAGGTTCATCAAATAGACGTAACAAATATTGATGCCTTAAGCAGTCCTTATTATTATATACAACCGAATGATATGATAGTTGTTAATCCTTTGCCTAGAAAAGCCATTGGATTAGGTACTACCGGACTTGAGGTTTTTAGAACGGTTGCAAGTTTATTGGCGATCGTAACATCTGTGGTAGCAATAACTCGATTATAATGGCACATGAAGATGATCACATATCAGACGTAGGATCTACATTTGACTTTAAAGGCTTTGTCTTAAAAGTAATAAGTTATTGGAAGCTTATTTTACTTTCGGTAGGTATCAGTTTGGCGGTAGCATATTATAACAATGTTAGAAAATTACCCGTTTATAGGTTAGGCAACACCATTTCCATAAAAGACGATCAAAATCCATTTTTCACCTCCAATACCAGTTTAACCTTTAATTGGGGAGGTACCTCAGATAAGGTTAATACTGCAATTACAATTTTAAGGTCCCGGTCTCATAATGAGGAGGTTGTAGAGAAACTGCAGTTCTATATTAATTATCTTGAGGATGGGGAATACCAAAGAGTTGATGCTTATGGAAAGACTCCATTTAAAATAGAAGCCGATACGTCAGCTTTTCAGGCAAATAATATTCAGATGATAATTCAAATGTTAGATGAGAATTCATTTAATATTAAAGCTAACCTACCTGAAAATCTTGCTAGAACAAACTACAAAACAAAAGAAACTGATAATCGCATAATAGAGGCAAGGGAGTTTGATCGCAACTTTAAGATCGGGGAACGTTTAAGTCTTCCATTTTTTTCAGGGATTATTCAAAGAACTGAGGAGCCTTCGCAAATTGGGAAAAAGTTTTATGTAAGCTTTGCGAATTTTGATGGTTCGGTAGGTAGGTATAGAGGAGTTGCTGTTTCTCCAGACGCCAATGGATCCTCTGTACTAAATTTAAGCCAGGTAGGACTTAATAAATCAAGAATTGTAGATTATCTAAATGGTTCGGTAGCTGTTTTAAGTGCCAACATGTTGGAGAGAAAAAATCTATTTGCCACTAAAACCATACGCTTTATAGACAGTAGTCTCTCAGTGCAGGCGGAACAATTAAAATTGGTTCAAAACGAGCTAAATCAGTTTCGGGATGAGAATTCAATATTAGATATTTCTGCTGAAAGCGGTAAAATATCCGGAAAACTCGCAGATCTCGATATAAAAAAAGAAAATATTAGAAGGCAATTATCATATTATGATAATCTCGAAACTTATCTGCAAACCAGGAATGATTATTCAAATGTTCCTGCACCTTCTGTTGCCGGTATAAGTGAAGGTAGTATCTCCGCTGGTGTCTCAAAAATAATTCAGTTGGCAGAGGAGCGACAAAATTATCAATATACTTTAAAAGAAAATTCTCCCGTATTTGATGACATTGACCGGCAAATTAACTCAGTGAAATCTATTCTACTTGAAAACATTAATTCCTCTAAAGGTTTAATAAGAAATGAATTAAGTGAAATTAATTCTAAAATAGCAAAGCTGGAAAATGAAGTGCAAAAATTACCACAGGATGAACAAGACCTTTTAAAGATACAGCGAAAATATGCCATTAACGAGCGCACCTATAATATGTTTCTGGAAAAGCGAAGTGAGGCTGGTCTAATTAAAGCCGCCAATGTGAGTGATGTTTTGGTCATTGATAAGGCTAAGGATACTGGTGGAGGCAGAATAGGGCCGGATACCCAACTTAATTATGTCATGGCGGTATTGGTTGGAGGGCTAATACCATTAACCTTTGTTTTTCTATTAGTATTTTTAAATACCAACATACATAATGCCCAGGAAATTAGCAGGCTTTCTCCTATTCCGATTCTGGGATTAATTGGAAGAAATAAAATGGATTCAAACCTGGCTGTATTCACCTCTCCAAAATCTTCCATTGCTGAAAGTTTTAGAGGGCTACGCTCCAGTTTACAGTTCATGTATAAAAGGCAAGGGGTAAAAGGTTCTAAAACGGTTATGATTACTTCTTCTGTTTCCGGGGAAGGTAAGACCTTTTGTGCCATGAACCTGGCTACGGTTTTTGCTCTTAGTGAAAAGAAAACAGTACTAGTTGGTGTCGATTTAAGGAAACCAAAAATTTTCGATGATTTTGAATTGAATAACGATCTCGGAATAGTTAATTACCTGATTGATCAGTCTACAGATAGAGAGATCATCCAGAAGAGTAAAATCCCATATTTGGATGTAATTACTTCTGGTCCGGTACCTCCAAATCCTTCAGAATTATTATTGAGTGAAAAGATGGATACCCTTATCAATGAACTGAAGAAAGAATATGATTATATTATCCTGGATACTCCACCAATTGGTATGGTAGCTGATGCCTTAAATTTGGTAAAGCATGCTGATGCTACGTTATACCTGGTGAGACAGGATTATACTAAAAGAGGTATGCTGGAAACTATCAATCAGAAATATGCCAAAGAGGAGATTAAAAATATCAGCTTTGTATTGAACCACTTTGTACATAGTGCTAAATATGGTTATGGTTACGGCTATGGTTATGGCTATGGTTACGGCTATGGATATAATCGTTATGCCAAGGGTTATTATGGAGCTGCCCCTTCGAAAATTGCTCAAATAAAAGATTCCTGGAGAAAATTTATGAGAAATTTTGAGTAAATGATTTTCTATTCAGATAGTATTTGTGCTGCATTAATCCATTGCCAGATATGAAAACTAGAATCCTGATCACCTCGTAGATAATTCTGCCATTCTTTTTCAATCTCAGTATGATTAAACCATTTGGTCCAGGAAGATTTTTTTAGAGTTTTTAAATTTTCCCTAACAAATTCTTGAAGCTCCTTTCCCAACCATTCTCTCTGTGGTGTTTGGAGGGCTCGTTTTGGAGCACTCGAAATATCTGGAGGAACAAGGTCTTTTATTAATTCACGCAGGAGGTACTTTTGAATATTTCCTTGAATCTTAAATTTCTCTGGTTGGGCAAAAGCATATTCTACCAGCCGGTGATCCAGAAAAGGTTCTCTAAGTTCAGTACCAGCCATCATTGATATTCGGTCATTGAATCTTAAAGCACGTGGGATTTTGGTATAAAATAGGTCACGATATTGCAGATTCTGAAGCTTGTTTTCAAATGGTTCAGGATACTCAGTCCTTTTCGCAATTTTTTGAAACTCATCTGATAAACAATGTGATTTAAAGGGAGAGCTACCTTTTTTCTGTCCCTGGATTACAGAAGTGGACCTACCTGAATAATAGTCGTACCCAGCCCATTGTTCGTCCATACCCTGCCCATCTAAAAGCACTATTACGTTATCTTTTCTAGCCTGCTTAAAAATTTTTGAATAGGCCATGGTAGGTATTCCTCCATAGGGTTCATCCTGATATGCACTAATTTCCTTTGAGAAACTCTTTACTTCTGAAGCCGTAAGAAGAACCTTTGTTAATGGATTTCTGGTTTTTTCTACCATTTTTTCGACCCAGGCTAACTCATCATAATCTGGATTACCAGTATAAAAAGTATAGGCTTTAATTTTATCATTCGCTTTGTAGAGGTTTACGAGTGCTAGTAATAGGGAACTATCTACGCCCCCACTTATATTAAAACCTACTTCAACATCAGATCTGAATCTAAGAGATATACTCTCTTTTAAAATTTCAAAATACCTTGATTTTACATATTCAGCATCATTCGATATTTCAATTCGATTAACATTCCCAATAAAATCATACCATTTGTTTATACTTAATTTCTCGTTTTTGTAAACCAGATAGTGACCCGCTGGTAATTGCATATGGTCCTTATAAAAAGTTTCATAGGGTTCTCCATAGGATCCATAGGCAAAATAGCTGGCCCAGACCTTTAAAGAAGGGTCATTTTTAGCGGAAACTTTTTTTAGAGATTTTATTTCACTTGCAAATATAAATTCCTTGGGATTTTGCGTGTAATAGAAAGGTTTAACACCAAATCTATCACGGGCAGCAAATAATATTTTCTCTTTACTATCCCAGATAGCAAAAGAAAACATCCCATTTAACTTTTCAAGACATGTTTTTCCAAACTTTATATAAGCAGCTAATAAAACCTCTGTGTCAGATTGTGTTCTAAAATCATAAATTGAACTTAACTCTTCCCGGATTTCCCGATAGTTATAAATCTCACCATTAAATACAAGGGCATATCGTCCTGAAGAATCTTTAAAAGGCTGGTTTGCTGCCTGACTTAGATCTAAGATAGAAAGTCGGTTATGGCCGAGAGCAGCATAACCTTCGTCAAAACAAGAGCCGGTATTATCTGGACCCCTATGTTTTTGCGTCTGGAGCAGCTTTTTAAGATCCTGTTTTCGATTATAAGGAGAAATAATTCCAGCTATTCCGCACATTAGTTGCTCTCTTTTAATATTTTTTCGGCCTTATTCCAATCTTCCAGAGTATCTAGATTAACATAGCGAGGATCAAGGTTCTCTAAAAATCCAATATTCTGGCCGTAAAGTGATTTTTGATTTAAGATCACATCTGTTTTGCTTAGGTAAATAGCACCATCTCTAAAATAAGCTGTAGGTAGATCCTGCCTCCTTGAAATTATTTCTTTTTTACCAGTAGCAAGTTTAAGTTTTCCGCTTTCGTCTTCAAAAACCCAGTGTGGGTTAAATTCTGCAGGGACCTTCTTTACCGTAATCAATGAATCATAATTACCCTGAATAAATTTTTTTATGGCTCGGTCTATTAGGTTTTCCGGGCGGAATGGGGTAGTAGGCTGCAATAAGCATATAGCATCAAATCTGATGTTTCTCTCTTGAAAATAATTCAGGGCATGATAGATAACTTCTAAACTTGAAGTTTTATCCTGTGCCAGGTAATCTGGGCGTGTAAAGGGCACATCCAGATCTATCTTTCTGGCAATAGAAATAATTTCCTGGTCATCAGAGCTCAATATCACCTTCGATAATAAAGACGATCTTTTGGCCGATTCATAGGTATATTGGAGCAAGGGTTTTTTGCCCAGGATTTTAATATTCTTTCCAGGGATGCCTTTGCTGCCTCCGCGAGCGGGTATAATACCAAGAATTTTCATTTTTTCAGCTTTTTCAGAATAGATTAATAGGTAATTGTTTTATCAAAGGATAATTGTGTAGTGGCGAGTATATCGGCGATTTTTTCACCTGCATCTCCATTTCCATACATATTAGAAGAAGGAAAGTGCTCTGAATCAATTGACTGCTGGATGGCTTTTAAAATTTCTTTTTCTGAATAGGATACATCCAAAACGTTCTGAGCCCGGGACCTTCTATTCTGGCGGTTACCTATGTTAACAACCGGAACTCCCATATAACTACATTCCCTGATTCCAACGCTGGAATTTCCAACAAGAGTTCGTGAGTTCTTTAAAAGTTTTAAAAAATCTAAAGGTTCCATATTTTTGAAGAAGTGTATATTTTCCGGCTTCTGCAATTCTCGAAAACTTCGAATCCCATTAGAAGTTCCATCAGAACCTGCATCAACATTCGGCCAAAACCAAAACGTAGGATACCCCAGTGAATTGATCGCTTTAAGGGTTTCCGTAATATGATCTTTTGCCATTTGATATTCAGTGGTAACAGGATGCTGCATGACCACTATATAGCCATTTTGCCAATCGATTTCCATCCCAACTCCGCCATATTTTTTAATGGGGTCAAAGTCTAATTCAGGATCTTTAAGAATTTCATGTGCCAAATCGATTGACGGACAACCGGTATTCATAACTTTTTCAGGATATTCTCCAAGTCTAATCACCCTATCTCTTGCTTCTTCGCTGCTTACCAAATGCAGGTCGGCCAGTTTGGTATTAGCATGCCTTACTTTTTCGTCTATACTTCCAGTTACTTCACCACCCTGGACATGTATTAGTGGAATATTTTGGTATGCTGCAGCAATCGAGGTAGCAATTGTTTCAAACCTATCGGCTATTGTTACCACCGCATCCGGATTTAGATTGTAAAATACATTGGTAAGCTCCATGACTCCAATTCCTGTAGTTTTAGCCATGGTAGTGGGGTTTTCACCTTCAAGGACCATAAATACCTTTGCTGCAATTTCGAAGCCATCTTTTTTAATAAATTCTACCGCATTTCCATATCTGTCTAACAATGCCGAACCAGCTATAACAAGTTGTAATTCCAATTCCGGATGTTCATTTATGGCTTTTAAAGCCGTTTTTATTCTACTGTAGGAAGGGCGGGCAGTAATTACGACACATATTTTACGTTTTTTCATAAGAAAATGAGGTCTATCCAATTATATTAATATATCATAATAATTTAAGGCTACTTATGCTCGTGGATTATTTGAGATAAAAAATTATCATATTTATTTGCTATTATCTTGGAGGAAAAATGCTCAATTACTTTTCTCCTAGCCATTTTCCCCATTTGATACCTTAGTTTATCATTCTTGAAAAGTAACTCAATTTTTTCCGAAAAATCTTTATGATTTTTAGGGTTTACAGTAAAACCAGTAATGCCATCATCAATAATTTCTTTTGCCCACCCTATATTTGATGTTACTATGGCTTTTTCCATTGCCATGGATTCAATCCAGGTCATGGGAAATGCTTCGGCAAAACTAGGTAGACTGATCACAGTAGCCTTGGAAATTTCTGTCTTAACATTTTCATAGGGCAACTGTCCAAGCCATTTTGTTTTTTCATTAGCACCTTCACTCAGGATTTCTCGCATCAAATCTTTTGTAGATCTCCCAGTTAAAATATCTTTTGAATCTTTTCCCGCAATAACCAGTATACAATCTGGGTTGTTTTGATTAATTATGTTAAAAATATGGGCTAGTTCTATAACACCCTTTTTTCTGATAATGCTTCCAAAGTATAATAATCTATTGTGATCCAAACTTGATTTAGATAATTTGAAATTATCTAAATTTAAAGAATTGGGAATTACATTTATAGGCTTTTTAATATTGAAAAGTTCTTTAGTTTTATTTGCAGTAAAGTGACTTACCGAGAGAATGGTATTTGCATTTTTTACTGCCATATACTCAAACAGGTAGTTCTTTCTTTTCTGTTTCCTATTTTCCAAAGAACAAAAATAGGTGTCTGAGCCATGTAATCTTAAAACTATTGGACACTTTAGTTTCATAAAAGCTGAAATTCCTGTCCAATCCGGAACTTCTAATACATCGATATCATTAGCCTTAATAAATTTATTTAAGTAGTTCTGAAGATATTTTCTATGATAATACCAACCAGCAATTTTATATTTCCGCTGCTTGATCAGATGGATTTCAATTTCTGAATCTTTAAAAATGTCATCTTCTCTTTGATTATAAACAAAAATTGAAATTGTCCATCCCTTTTTTAAGAGTTCGGCTGCAATATTTTTAATGCTCGTTCCAATTCCTGCCGATAGGGTAGTTCTTTGGTGCGGATATTCAGAAGTTAGAAATGCCAGATGCACTTTATAAAATTTTATCTATTTTTTTCCAAATTCTCTCAGAAGCATCCTTACTTGGAGACAGATTTATTTTATTAAACCATTCTAGTGACTTCCTAATATGCAGATCAGGATTCGAAAAGGCTAAATCAATCTTTTTGGAAATTTCAGATTTAGAATTTAACCAAATTACACAATGTTTTGAAGGCATACTTCTAAAATGAATGAATTTATATATTTTTTCCGTACTCCATCTTTTATTCTTTTTATCCTCAACATCATAGTTAATATAAATGCAGGGCTTATTAAACTGAGCTCCATCAAAAACCATGGACGAGCCCAGGTTATAAATTACTTCACTATGAAAAATACAATTCATTTGTATTTGAATATCTTCTTTGGTGGGAAGTATCATATTCCAAATCTCTCCTTTTTTTATCCATAGCGGATTTATAGCTTTAATCAAATCTGGAAATTTTTCAATAACCCAATCATACCTATCAGAAAAGTCCACAGGGCATCTGCGAAAAATAATCCCAATATTTCCTTCTTTTTTATTCATTTCTCCAACCGCCTCTGCTAGATCAGCTAAATATTGCGGATCATCAGGACTGGTAGTTTTGTCATCACCACTAAACAGAATGTATTTTTGATCTTGATTTAAATTGTGTTGCTGAAAAAAATATTTTCGGGTTTGAATTTTGCTATGGTCACTATGTGGTTCAAACTGAGGAGTTCCAGTAACCAAAACTGTCTCATTGGAAATAAAAGGATAATATTTCCTTACTTCATTTTTCATGTATTCACTCCAAACAAAATAATAATCAGTTTCCACAACCATTGTTCCCTTTGGAAGGTTATCCCATGAAAAGATAAAGGATGATGTTGGAATATTTAGATCTTGAGCTGCTGTAAGGGGAGCTATAGCGCTAAGAGGACGTTGGCTGGTGCAGAATAGAAAATCTGGTTTTTCTCTTTTTAAAACAGCCAAACATTCGGTGTAAAATTTATTTTTACGCTCAGATTTTTGGAGCCTTTTACGTAGATGATTTAATCCTTTTTCACCTTTGTAAGCTTTGGTGAGTAAGAAAACTGCACCTTTTTTAATAATACCTTTTATATTTTTAGGTTTAGATGGAAATTTGTAGGTATCATAAACTGGGTCATTCCACCTTGCCTGGAATTCATCAAGTTCAACCTTTACCTTCGCGCGCTTAAGAAGGTCAGTAAAAGCTCTGGGTTTGGATCGTAATTTAATTTCTTTGATACCTAAAGTCGTTAGGTCGAATGGAGTTTGATTCCAGAAAATCACTTCCCATCCATTTTTTTCTCCTATCTGAACAAAAGAAGTGAAAGCAAAATTCCTTAAACTAACGCCATCTGGGAGAAGGATGAAAATTTTTTTTGAAGCCAAAAAAAAATGAATTATAAGTTTAATGCCCGAAAGATATAAAATCTCTTCGGCAGATTACTATTACGCTTTAAAAACCTATTGACATTCGATTTTTTTCTAGTTTTTTATTTAATTTCCCCAAACAGTTAAATACTTATTGTTACCTATATATGCCTTTTAGAAAATTACCTGTTTTTTACTGGAGCGAGATAAAATTTTTATCCAAGAAAAAAGAGAATTACGGAGATTTAGTTTCAAAATATTTAATTGAGAAAATATCAGGTAAAAACACTGAATGGATCCATCCTAAAAAGCAACCATGGTATAGGTTAAATAAGGTTGTTTATCTGGGAGCAGGAAGTATCATTCATCATGCGACTAAGCATAGTATTGTTTGGGGTAGCGGTATAATAGATAATAAACAGGAAATTCAGGAAGCGAAATTCTTAGCGGTAAGAGGTCCCCAAACAATGGGTTTTTTGCATCAAAAAGGTTATTCGTGTCCTGAGGTATACGGAGATCCAGCTCTCTTGCTTCCTAAATTCTACTTTCCAGATATAGAAAAATCCTACAAGATTGGAATAATACCACATTACCATGATTACGATCTTGTAAATTCATGGTACAAGGATAGTGAAGAGATAATAGTTATAGATCTAATGACCCTGGATGTTGAAGAGGTTACGAGGAAAATTATTGCCTGTAAACAAACCATTTCATCATCTTTGCATGGCATCATAGTTTCGCATGCGTATAATATCCCCTCAGTTTGGGTGAGATTTTCGAAAAAAATTTTTGGAAACAATATCAAATACCAGGATTATATGGAATCTGTCCAACTTCCTTTTTACTCCGGTAAAATGATAAATGAAAAAATCAGTGATTCAGAAATTGAAAGTATGATTCAGGAAAAGCCAAATTTACCCTACCCTGAATTGATCAAAAGTCTTCAGGATGGGCTAATGCACAGCTGCCCTTTTACAGTATAAATACTTTTACTATTTGTTATGAAACAATTGGAAACCAGAGTCTATCAACGGGAAAATAACCACAATATTTACCATTTGATCAAGGAAAGCCTTAGTGATATCTGGAAATCTAGATTTTTATCAAGGCAACTTGCTGAAAGAGACATCAAAGCGCAATACCGGCAATCTTATCTTGGGATTGTATGGGCATTCGTGGCACCACTAATGACGGGAGCTATTTGGATCTTTCTAAACCTTTCCGGAACGATTCAGGTTTCTGAAACTGGTATACCTTATCCGGTTTATGCATTTTCTGGTACTTTAATTTGGTCTATTCTAACCGAATCGATTAATACACCTGCAACCAGTACCAAGGGAGCCAGAGGTCTTATTAGTAAGATCAACTTTCCAAAAGAGGCTCTGGTGGTTTCCGGCATATATAAACTATTATTTAATTCTTTTTTGAAAATAGTTATGCTTATTGCTTTTGTATTTTTGTTCGGTGTTGGATTTCATTGGAGTTTGGTCTTTCTTCCCTTAGCTATACTGGCTGCCCTGTTAATGGGGACAACCATCGGACTTTTTATTACACCTTTAAGTATGCTATACTCTGATGTTTCCAGGATAATTTCCATGGGACTGGGATTTTTAATGTACATAACACCGGTTGTTTATTCTATACCAGATAGTGGAATAATGCGCACACTTATGCTAGCAAATCCTTTTACCCCGTTGATCGTGACTACGAGGGATTTGCTTATTGGGACTAACCCCGAATTTATCGGCTATTTTTCAATAGCGTTATTAATTTGTATTCCTTTGCTTTTTATTGGAATGGTTTTTTACAGGATATCTATTCCTATTATTGTAGAAAGATCAAATTAATAAAAAGGATTAGTTTACTAAATAGAAAGGGCTGAAACCCCTCTTCTATTTTAAACGTAAGGAATTTAAATTCCTTAAATTTATCAAAAATCAGAATAAGCAGACCCCAAATGCAAGAAAAAGAAATACTAGTAAAAGCTGAAGGTCTATCCAAAAAATTTTGCAAGGATTTAAAGACCAGTTTATGGTATGGGGTAAAGGATTTAATTTCTAATCTTTCCAGGGACGATCACAAAAGAAATTTACGAGATAAAGAATTCTGGGCGGTAAGGAATATAAATTTTGAATTACGCCGTGGTGAATGCCTTGGTCTTATTGGGCATAATGGGGCGGGCAAATCTACCTTGTTAAAAATTTTAAACGGACTTATCAAGCCAGATGAAGGTAAGGTAACCATCAAAGGTAAAGTGGGAGCATTAATAGAACTAGGTGCTGGATTTAATCCAATCCTTAGCGGCCGGGAAAACATCTATAACAATGGAGCGGTACTTGGTTTTAGTAGGAAGGAGATCGAAGAAAAATTAAATGAAATCATTGATTTTGCTGAATTGAGGGAGTTTATAGATATGCCTGTGCAAAATTACAGTAGCGGGATGAAGGTAAGGTTAGGTTTTGCCGTGGCTGCACAAATGGAACCGGATGTTCTCATCATTGATGAAGTTTTAGCCGTTGGAGATCTTGGTTTTGTTTTAAAGTGCTTTAAGACTATTGACAAAATTTTGCCCAAAACGGCCATTGTGTTTGTTTCCCATAGTATGCCAACAGTTTCAAGAGTATGTAATCAAATCATAGTTATGGAACACGGAAAATCTATGTATAATGGATCTAATGTTGGGAAAGGAATAGATAAATACTATGCGAGATTTATTGAAAATGAGAGCAACGTGGTATTTACAGATAACTCAATTGAATTGATTGATGCTAAAATCGAATCCCCAAAAGGGCAGATTAATTGGAACGATAATCTAAAGGTTTACTATCATTTTAAACTTTTAAAGGATATTCCGGTTCCTGAATTTTTTACCATTATTGTTGATAAGGAACAGAGGCCGGTTGCTTTACTAGAAAAAAATTTAAGCGGAGTTATTATTGAAAAAGATGGTCATATTATGTTTGCCGTATCCCATAATGAACTGCAGTTGTCAAAAGGTATTTACTCTATTAATATTGCAGTGAGGTCTTCAGTAAATAAGGAACCAATTTATAGAAAAAATTCCATTATTAATTTTCAGGTAATTCATGAAAATGAAACTTGGGAACCATTTTTACTAAAATCGACCTATGAGGTATGTTCATATAACAACCCTTTAAATAAAGGATAATGATGATTCCGGTTACAAAAACATTTTTACCGCCTCAGGAAGAATACCAGGCTGTTCTGTCCCGGGCTTGGGAAGCAGGCTGGATCACTAATAGGGGGGTGCTGGTTAAGGAACTTGAGGAAAAGCTAAGCTCCTACCTGCAAGTCCCTAATATCCTCGCAACCACAAATGGAACATTGCCTTTGCAAATAGCTATAAAAGCTCTCGGATTGAAAGGAGAGATCATTACTACTCCCTTTTCTTACGTCGCCACGACTTCTAGTATTGTTTGGGAGGGGTGCAAGCCCGTTTTCGTAGATATTCATCCGGAATATCTAACCATAGATGAAACCAAAATCGAAGCGGCGATAACTGAAGAGACATCTGCAATCCTGGCAACCCATGTTTTTGGTAATCCCTGTAACGTGGAAGCTATTGAGAAGTTGGCGAAAAATTATAATTTAAAAGTGATCTATGACGCGGCACATTGTTTTGGTGCAAAATATAAAGGAAAGTCTATTTTTGAATATGGCGATGTGAGTACCTGTAGTTTTCATGCAACCAAGATTTTTCATACCGGGGAGGGAGGAGCTCTATTTGCAAGTGATGATACGGTATTTCAAAAATTATTTTACCATCATAATTTTGGGCATAAAGGGCAGGAAGATTTTCATGGACTAGGGATCAATGCAAAAATGAGTGAATTGCAGGCTGCAATGGGGCTATCCGTATTGCCTTATATTGATCAAATTATAGAAAATAGGAAGAAGCAAGTAAATTTTTATAATCAGAATTTAGATTGCTTCGAGATCAAGAAATTAAAAATAAGGGAAGGATCTAATTGGAATTACAGTTATTATCCGGTTATTTTTAAAACAGAAAAAATGCTTCTTGATATTAAATTTAATTTGGAAAACCTTGGTGTTTTTCCAAGAAGATATTTTTACCCATGTCTAAATTCATTAAATTATTTGGAAGAATGTGAAATGGAGGTAGCAGATAAGATTTCTAAAAATATTCTTTGCTTGCCCTTATTCGAAGGGCTTCATGAAAATGTTTTAGATCAGATTTGTGATACAATTAAAAAAAATGTTACCATTTATAATATTTGAATGTGGAGTTATCATTTGAGGAAATAATTGATTATTTGAAAATTAATAAGATTAAGTATTCTTTTTCAGGTACTAAGCATACATCCTATAAGATTTGCTCATTGTTTGAACCTGAATCTAATGGATTTTATTTTTTTGTGGGTGATAATTGGACCTATAATCTAGAAAGATCTCTTATAATTACTTCAGTCAATTTAGATATTCGTTCTGAAAATGGTTTTCTTCATGTGGAAGAAAACCCACAATTAATTTATTATCAACTTTTAAATTCAATGTTTCAGGAAAAATCAAATGGTCATATAAGTAAATCAGCAATTATTCATAAGAAGGCAAACTTAGGAAAGAATGTTCAGATAGATCCATTCGTCGTTATAGGAAAATCGAGAATTGGAGATAATACAATTATAAAATCTCATTGTATTATTAACGATAATTCTTCAATTGGGAAGAATGTCATTATTGAGCCTAATTGTACGATAGGTGCCACTGGAACTGCTTGGGTCTGGAAAAATAACAACGAAAAAATTAGGCAACCCCAATTAGGAGGGGTTTTTATTGAAGATAATTGTTTTATTGGGGCAAACTCTGTTATTGTAAGAGGTTCTTTGAATGAAGATACGAGAGTAGGTATTAATACGGTTATTGCTCCAGGAGCAAGGATAGGCCACGGTACAAAAATTGGTCAGAATGTACATTTTGCAAATAATGTAGTAACCGGTGGAAATACCAAAATTGCAGACTTTTGCTTTATTGGGTCCTCTGTGACATTTAGACCAAAGGTTAAAATTCATCAATTTACGGTAGTGGCGGCAGGTGCGGTTATTGTAAAAAACACAAAAAGGTCCAAACAGCTATTAATTGGACTTCCAGCTGAAGAACGAGAGTTTAATGGCAACTTAAAAGGTATTCCAAAGTTCTCTGAATAGTATTTTAATATTATGAAATATGAGTTTTATATCTAAAAAAGCACAAATAGGAAAAAATGTCAAAATTGGTAAATATTGTTTTATCGAAGATGATGTTATAATAGGTGATGAAGTAATTATCGAACATTATTGTATTTTGAAAAATGGAGTTCGAATAGGTAAAAATTCAGTTGTCAAAAGTTATGTAGAATTACGAGAAAATACCATAATTGGTGAAAATTGTTATCTAGACTCAAAAGTGTCTAGTTCTGGAAGTTGTAAAATTGGTAATAATGTTACAATGAGATACGAAAGTATTTTAGCGAGAGGATTAAGCATAGGCGACAATTGCTATTTGAGTCCGAGAGTGATGACAAACAATTTAGATGATGGAGGGAATGCGATTGGAGGTGCCACTATTGGAAGTAATGTTTTCATAGGCACTAATGCAGTAATTCAACATGGAGTAATTATAGAAGATAATGTAACAATAGGATCCTTGGCTTTTGTAAACAAAAACTGTGAAAAGGGCAAAGTATATGTTGGTATACCTGCAAAAACTATGGTTAAGGATAAATGAGTTACACTAAATTTTTCTCAAAATATAAAAAAGAAGAAGTAATTGTGTACAATCAAATTATGGATGGAGACCCCATAGTTTCTGTAAGCGTTGTAACCTATCAACATAAAAAATTTATAGAGAAATGTCTGAATGGAATATTAAATCAAAAAACAAATTTCCTTTACGAAATTCTTTTAGGAGAGGATCATAGTTCAGATGGGACGAGAGATATTTGTATCTGGTATGCTGAAAAATATCCTGAAAAGATTAGGCTTTTTTTACACAATAGAAAGAATAATATTAAAATTAATGGTAGTACAACAGGACGCTTCAATTTTTTATATAATCTAAATGCTGCAAGAGGAAAATATATTGCTATTTGTGAGGGTGATGATTACTGGACCGATCCTTTAAAGTTGCAAAAGCAGGTTGATTTCTTGGAAAAATACACCAAATACAGCTATTGTGCCCATAACTCCAAACGTTTAAAGGATGGTGAACTTATTGCTAATCCCTTAAAGTCCCATACAATTACTTTTAATAATCATATTTATTCCAATTATATCAATACTTGCACCTTAATCTTTAGAAAAGATTGTATATCGAATATGCCAAAAATTCTTCAATTAGGCGATGCGATTGATTGGGGGATACAACTATGGGCTTTAAAAAAGTCAGATGGATTTTTTTTAGAGGATGATATGGCAGTTTATCGTGTGCACCAGGGAGGTAGATGGAATCAATTATCGGCAAAGGAAATGTGTAAGCGTGGAGTGAAAATTCTCAAGCAATTCAGGAAAATTTTTAAGGAGAAAGAAGATAAGCATCACATTGAAAAAGCCATAAAAAAGAGAAGGAATGATTTTGGATATTAAATTGAACTTATGAATATTGCCCTTATTTCCCCATCTTTAGACCAATATTCAGAAACTTTCATAAATGCCCACAAAGAGTTTTTGAAGGGGAAAATCTTTTTTTATCATAATGGCGAATTACCCACAATGTTGCAGGGAAAGCCTATTATTTATGGAAGACAGAAAAGAATTAAACATATCCTCAAGGGGTATTATCGTCTCAATGATTTTACTTTAGAACAGGAAGCATTGCTTGAATCTTTCCAGGTGAATAAAATAGATCTTGTATTTGCAGAATATGGTAGTACTGGGGAAACTGTTGCTGAACTTTGCGAACATTTAAAGATTCCGTTGATCGTGCATTTTCATGGTTTCGATGCGCATCATCAAAATCAATTAATCGCTTACCAGTCCTATAAAAAATTATTTAGGTATGCCAGCTATGTGATAGTGGTTTCTAAAAAAATGAAAACCGATTTGATCAACCTGGGTTGTCCTGTGGAAAAAATAGTTTATACCGTTTGCGGGCCACGAAAAGAATTTTTTGACATCACACCAGATTTTTCCAAGCCAAATTTTCTTTCAGCAGGAAGATTTACAGATAAAAAAGCTCCTTACTATGTTATCCTCGCATTTGCCAGGGTTTTAAAGAAGCTACCTCATGCGAAATTGATCATGGCAGGTGAAGGTGAACTTTTTAATACTTGTAATAATTTAATAAGATATTTAAGGCTTGAAAAAAATATCAAACTGGTTGGATCGATCTCTCCAGATGAACTTAGAAAAATTATGGCAAGCTCCAGAGCATTTATTCAACATTCTTTAACTACCCCCGAGGGAAATTCTGAAGGCACTCCGGTGGTGATCACCGAGGCAGGAGCAGCCGGTTTACCTGTTATCGCGACCGCCCATGCAGGAATTGCAGATGTTATTAGACATAACCAAACAGGTTTGCTAAGTGAGGAGCATAATATTGATGAAATGGCAGCTAATATTATACTCCTGGCAAGCGATGCCGATCTTGCTAAAAAAATGGGGGAAAATGCAAGGGAAATAGTATTGAGAGATTATACTATGGATAAACATATCGCGATATTAAATTCTGCTATTTCAAAAGCATTAAGTTGAGATGCCGGGATTAGATTTTCAACATATTATTATCACCAGGTTCAACTTAAAAAAACGTGATTGGAAGCAGGATAAGAATCACATGGAAGTTTTAGGTGAAACCTGGGAAAAAGACAGGATCAGGTTGTTTAAAAAATTCTGCCTGCCTTCTATAATTGGACAGTCTGTTAAAAAATTTCAATGGATCATATTTTTTCAGTCTAATCCAAGTAGGGAAATTAAGAACCTTGTAGAAGATCTTCAGCAGATTCCAATTATTGAACCAGTATTTGTAAACAGTTTTGAAGATTTTCAGGTTAATTTATCAGCTATTATCAAGAAAAGAATTAAATCTGAAACAAAATATATGCTTACTACAAGGCTGGATAATGATGATGCCTTAAGTTACAGGTTTATTGAAAATGTTCAGAATGCAGTGATCAACTTAAAAAAGGATACTCTTTTATACTTCCCCCAGGGACTTTTTCTGGAATATGGGAATAATTGCAGGTTGGCTGCATTCAAATACCCATACAATCAGTTTCTAAGTTTATATGAAAAGGTTCTCTCGAATTCTAAGGTCAAAACAGTTCTATCCAGGGCGCATGATGATTGGAATGATCATCAGGTTATGGAGCTTAAGGAAGAGGATGCCTGGCTGCAGGTAGTCCATGATAAAAATATGTTGAATACATTCCAGGGAGTACCAGTGTATTCAAGCCGTTTAAAAAAATTTCGAACAAAGAAAGTAAATTTTAAACCTGGCTATAATTTAAGATTATTTAAGGAGGGTATAAGAAGAAGAAAGGAAAAATTAATTGCAAATTTTCGACCTACGAAAAAAAGTCTAAAAGAAGAAAAATTTGATAATCCTTCAAAATGGATTGAAAAAATTTTGACTAAGCCTAACGCTAGTATTGTTCAGATCGGCTCGAATGACGGGAAAAGTGGAGATCCGCTTTATAACCTCATTTTGAAAAATTTAAGGTGGAAAATACTTTTCGTAGAACCGGTCCCATATCTTTTTAAGCAACTTAAGGAAAATTACGGGAATGAAAACAGGTTTAATTTTGAAAATGTTGCGATCAATAATGGTTCATGGCAAACTTTTTATTTTGTAAGTGAAAATGCAAAAAAAGAGAGGCCTGATCTTCCTGCCTGGATAGAGCAATTAGGATCCTTTAAGAAAAGTAATATAACAGATCATTTAAATGGTGTGTTAGCGCCTTATATCAAGGAAAAAAAGGTTTTGGGAATTACCCTTACCGAACTTTTAAAGAGAAACAGGGTAAATTTTATAGATCTTTTACATATTGATGTCGAGGGATACGACTGGGCTGTTCTGTCTCAGTTGGAACTGGATAAATTTTCCCCAGAAATAATTCTTTATGAACATAAACATCTAAACCATCCAGATAAAACAGCTTCTGTTACTTTTCTAAAAAAACATAGCTTTATGATTTATCAGTTGGGATCAGATTATATAGCTATACGTAAGAATAGCAAAAACCTGAAAAGAATACGCGCATTAAAAGGGAAAAGGATCTGATGGATAAGAATAAGACTTTTGTTACATTATTATCCAGTCCTGATTATTTAAAAGGAGTACTGGTGTTAGCCAATTCTCTCAAAATTGTTGAAAGCAAATACCCACTAATAGTTTTAATGACTTCCGACTTTATAAAAAAGAACAAGAAGATTATTGAAACGCTGAAGAAATACCATGTTGAATTCAAAGTTCTGAAAAAGAGTTTTGTCATACCCGATAAAAATAGCAGATATATGCATTCTAGAAGATGGGTGCATACTTTTGATAAATTACAGGTTTTTGGTCTTACGGAATTTAAGAAGATAGTATTCCTGGATAGTGATATGCTGGTCATAAAAAATGTTGATGAACTCTTTAATAAGCCCCACCTTACTTTTGCTGCTGCTTCAGAACAAGTAAGTGGTTTCGAAGACTGGGATATGCCCAATACCGGGATGATGGTCATAGAACCGAAGGCTGGAACTCCGGAAAAAATTTTCGAAAACTGGCAAGTAGTACAATCAAAAAAAACAGATTTTTCTGATCAGGATCTTATACACTATTATTTCAAGCAGGAATTTAAAAATCAACTGGATTGGAGAGTTCCGGCTATTTTTAATGCATTTGTATTTCTACTGGATAAAATAATTAAGGAAAATGGATATAATCTAAATCTTGACGATCCCGAAGAAAAAACTATTTCCGTCCTTCATTTTGCTATTAAAGATCGCCCCTGGTTAATGAATACAAAAGAGATCATCTTTTTTTATTTTGACAGACTAGTAAATCGAAAATATCAGGAGATCAAAGCTTATAGATTATATTTCAGGCATTTATCTAAAATAAGGTTTTAACAATCAATCTAAATGAAAAGCACTATTCCAACAGTTTCCATAATTATTCCTACCTTCAATAGGGTAGCTTTTCTTGGAGAAACTTTGGATTCCATTTTAGCTCAGACTTTTTTAAATTGGGAATGTCTTGTCATAGATGATGGTTCTGAGGATCATACCGATAAATTATTAGAATTTTATACTGAAAAGGATCCTCGCTTTTTCTTTTATCGTAGACCCCAAAATTATTCAAAAGGAGCAAACGCCTGTCGTAATTTTGGGTTTGAATTGTGCAAGGGAGAATATATTAACTGGTTTGATAGTGATGACTTAATGCATCCCCAAAAGTTAGAGAATCAGCTAAGGATTCTTCAGAATTCCGAAACTAAATTCTGTATCTGTCAATCCATGGTTTTTGAAAAAAATCAAAATGAGGTAATACGATTAAGATTTAAAAATATCTGGTCAGAAGATTTTTTTTACGACTATTTAACAATGAAAATTGGTTGGCTTACCCAGACTCCACTATGGAAGAGAGAATTTTTAGCGGAACAGGAAAAACTATTCGATGAAGAATTGGCTGCAGCCCAGGAATGGGAGTTTCATCTAAGAATGTTAAAACAGATCGAAGAATATAGTATTACCAAGGAAGTTCTTGTCTACTTAAGAAAGCATGAAGAGGGAATTACTTATAGTGATAATGAAAGCGACCGAAGATGGGGATATTATTTTGCTAGATTAAAGATTTTTCAAAATAAGGAATTGGAACTCAAAAATAAGGAATATCAGTTTTTACGCAATTACCTTCTTAATTCTTTTAAAAAGTTGATTTTAGATAGAAATGTTAATGCCTTCAAGGCATTCAAAAAATTTATTCTTTTAGAAAGAAACATGAATATTTCTTCTAAATGTGCGGCTATATTGTCTATAGTTTCTTATCGTACCTTTAATAGAGGTAATTTTATACTTCAGAAGATAAAGTATAACTGATGCAAGATTTCGTATCTATCATCATCCCGGTATATAATCGAGAAAATTATATTATTAAAACTCTCGAGTCGTTAAAGGCTCAAACCTTTACTAATTGGGAATGTATTGTCATAGATGATGGCTCAACAGATTCTAGTGTAGAGCAAGTTCAAGAATTTGTTAGCACAGATGAACGTTTTAAATTTTTCAGGAGACCGGGGGATCTTAAAAAAGGAGCGGGTTCCTGCAGAAATTTTGGGATTAGTATCTCCAATGGGAATCTTATTCAGTTCCTTGATTCAGATGATCTGCTGCACAAAGAGAAGTTGAATAAGCAGGTTAAATCTTACCCAGGGAATGATACCATACTTACCGCAAAATGGGGAGGTTTTACGAGTGCAAAAGATTTAAAATCCCGCTTTAAATATAAATACCACTCCTACAAAAATTTCAAAAGCGGAAAAGCTTTGTTGAATTCATTTGGTCGAAACCAGGAGTTCTTTCCTCTTCATGTTTACCTTACACCTAGAGAACTTATAAATAAAGCCGGGAAATGGGATGAGGAACTTACTAACAATGATGATGCCGAGTTTTTTACACGAGTTATTCTAGAGGCAGATAAAATAAAATTCGTTCCGCAATCGGTCGCTTACTATCGATATGATGTACCAGGAAATTTAAGTTCTATAGATTCAATCGAAAAGGTTGAAAGTACAATCCTAAGCTGGAAAAAGATAGAGAATCATTTAAAAAATAGTAATTGTAATAAAATTTATGTTCAAAACGCGAAATATTATCTTTATGAATATTTAAAACAGAAATTCTCCGAATTTTTATTGCGCGAAAGAGAATTTTTCAGTGATAAGCGGAAGGGTAAAAGTAAATTACCTTCGATTTTTAAATGGTTAAAGACTAAAGTTTTAAAGTGATGGCATGAGCAAAACTATAATTTTCAAAGTGTGGAAATTTCCAAAGCTTTCTGAAACCTTTGTCGTTAATCAAATCGTACTTGCAAAAAAGCTGGGATATCAGGTAAAGGTGCTGGTAGAAGAAGTCCTTGAAATTAAAGAAAATGCTAACCTGGATATTTTTAAACAATTTAAAATTGCTGATAGTATTATATTAGAAGATTATGATATTCCAAAAAATAGAATTTGGAGATGGATAAAAGGTGCTTTTCTTCTATTTAAAAATATTGTATACTGGCCTGGCATTTATAAGGCTTTTAGATTTACCAAGAAAAAAAATATTCAGCTAATTTACCAGTTCGATTTTTATCGAAAATTCAGGAATATAGATATTTTTCATATTCAGTTTGGGAATAATAAGAATCCGGTGGATTTACTAAAAAAGTGCGGATTTTTAAAGAGTAATATCGTGGTAAGTTTTCATGGACATGATTTATTTTTTCCTATTAATAACCGTATACCTAATAATGGCTATTATAATGATCTTTTCGCTTGCTCCAGTTATCTGATTGCGAATACTCCGTTTTTAAAACAAAAATTACTGGAGCTGGGTGCACCGGAAAGTAAAATTAAAATAATTCCTGTAGCAATAGACTTAGATTTATTCTGCAATAAAAAATTAAAAGGACCTGGAGAGGAAATTAAACTGATCACTATAGGACGGTTAGATGAATTAAAAGGTCAAAAGTATGGTATCCATGCTGTTTATGATTTAGTCAAAAAAGGGTATGATGTTAGGTATATTATTGCTGGATCGGGAAATAATATATCTAATCTCAGACAAAAAGTCATTGAACTTAAACTCGAAAAACATATAGTTTTTAAAGGAATGGTAAATCCATCGGAAGTAGTTAAATTATTAAAATATTCAGATATTTTTTTAATGACCTCAGTAAGAAATTCTAGAGGAGAAGTGGAAAGTCAGGGTTTAGTCACTGCAGAAGCGCAGGCATGTGGCTTGCCGGTTGTGGCCTTTAGATCTGGTGGTGTTCCCCATACATTGGAGGAAGATCGATCAGGTTTCTTATGTGAGGAAAAAGATATTACCTGTTTCGTTTCAAAAATAGAAACCCTGATTTTAGATAAAGAATTAAGAAAGACGATGGGAGAAAATGGACGAGAATTCGTCGAGAAAAATTTTTCTGAGAAATCTGTGATCGCTAGATGGAATAAGGTTTACGGATAGGAGTTAAAAATTACGGTTATCACTTATTAAATTAGATGAGGCGAGATTCATTTGTAAAAGAAGTTAAGATTGGTATAAAAAAGATCCTTTATAAACATTTTGATTTATACAAAGATAAATATCTTGGAATTCATCTACAGGGAGGTCTATGCAACAAATTGCATGGATTAATGAGTGCCTGCGATATTGCAGTCCAGGAAAATTGCAGGTTGATCGAACCTTATTTTGGTTGGAATGAGAAAATTCTATTTTCAGACATATATGATCTTGAATATTTTAATTCTCAAATGCATGATTCGACTGGTGTTAAAGACATGATCATTTCCAGGGTCGACTATGATAGTGCCAATTTGAAAAAGAAATCTATTGAAAATGTGGTTCCGCTTTGGGAACATTCTGAGAAGGAATTAAATAGGCAAAGACAGTTATGTTTGATTGAAAGAGATCACATGAAATTGAAGGTATTAAGAGCTTTGAGGTTAAATGATTACCTTGCTAAGATGGTTGATTCTTATACTAATGGCAGCACTTATTCTGCAGTACAGGTTAGAACCGAATCTGACTGGAAAAAGTATACTAAAGACTTTAACGGCTTAAATAATGAAAGGATCTATGTGCCAGTCGAAGATATTATAGAAATGGTAAGAAATTTTGAAACAGATGGAAGTATTTTCTTTACTTCAGGTGAAAACCAGGAAGAAATTAAAAAGCAGTTTGAAGATTCAGGTTTGGAAACGAATTATTTTTATAATTCGAAATGGGAATATGAAGTAAATGCAGCCATAAACTTTGAAATTTGTTCCAGGGCAAATAAATTCATAGGATTATCTCGGAGTAGTTATTCAAATATGATTTGTCTTAAGAGAGCCGCGATCTTAAATAAAGACAGATCCTTTATATATAATTTTGGGAATAAAATTCAAAAAAGAAAAGATATGGGAATTCAATATAAGGGTGAATTGAGCATAACAAATAAGACATTATTAGTTTAATTTGAAAGAGCAATTCTTGAATTAGCTAATTCAAAATCTATTTGATTTAATGATTAAAAGATTTTCCAGGAAATTCCTATTTAAGATAATTAAATATTGTCCTTTCAATAATATGCGGCTGTACATCTATCGCCATTTTTTTAAATATTCTATTGGCAAGGATGTTTATATTGGAAAAAGTATTATCAATTCTGAAAATGTTGAAATAGGAAATAGAGTTATCATCAGAAATAAATGTCTGTTTAACTGTAAGAATTTAAAAATTGGCGATGGAACTGCTATTCATAGTGGTAATACTATTATCGGGAAATCTTCCTTTACCATTGGTCGAAATAGCAGGTTAATTAATGATCATTATATTGATGTTTGGAATGAAGTTATAATAGGTAGAAATACATGGCTGGCAGGAAAAAGAACGGAGATCTGGACTCATGGTTCTATCCACACTAAATCAAATTTAAAAGACCTTTCAGTTAGCATTGGTGATGATGTTTACATAGCATCATCTTGTCTTATTGCTCCAGGCGTCAAAATCCACAGTATAAACCTTATTGGGCTGGGAAGTGTATTAGTGAATTCTATCGATACTGAAAAAAATATTGTTATCGGGAATCCCGCCAGGATAGTGAAGAAGGAAATCGACTGGAGGAAATACTGGTGAGAATTTTAAATTTTAAGTTGAAAAAGGATAGAATTTGGTTTTAAAAAAAGTTTTAGCTAGAGGTTCTGCTCTTAATTTTGGTTTTATAATACTTAGAAATATATTTATTGAAAAGATCTAGCACATATTATGATTCCTTAGTTATTTTACTTACCGGAACAATCACTCCCAACTCAAAAACTACGCTAAGTGTTAAGGATCCTAAAATAAGGCTTACTCAATACATGGAAGCTTTACAATTCTATATTGAAAAAACTAAGAGTAGAATTGTTTTTGTTGAGAATTCAGGTACTGATTTTAATGTATTTCCAAAAATAACGGATAGAATTGAATACCTGTCATTTAAGTCCCCTCCCGAAAAGATTGAGAGAGGAAAAGGATTTAAGGAACTCCAAATCATCGAGTATGCCTTAAATAATTCTGAATTCATAAAAAATGCAGACGCGATTATTAAAATTACTGGAAGGTTAAAGGTTTTAAACATTAACCAGATCATCATTCAGTTTTTAAGATTGAGGTCTAAAAGTAAAAATTTAGTCTATGCAGATCCTTTTGCTTTTGGAAATATGGATGCCAGATGTTTTGTTTTCACCCTGGATTTTTGGACATTCCTGAAGGATGCAGGGGTAAATATTAATGTGCATCACAATTTTGAGTTGACCTTATGGGATGCTATTTCTAATTATATTGAAAAAGATCAGCATAAATTTAAAGCAATCAAAGTACCACTAAGAATTCAGGGGGTTAGTGGTAGTTTTGGTAATGAATATGATCATAATCTCTTTGTTCATTACGCTCGCTATATTCGTAAGATTACAGAAGGTTTTTTTAATTCAAAAAATCTCGAAAAATCTATTACGAAAAGGAACTCTTAATATTATATTTAAGAATGAAACGAATCTTTACTAAAATTACTTCAAAATTAAATATTGAAAAAGGTTATTATCTGAAAGGAAGAAAATTTCTACATGATGATCACTATTTGGAAGTAAACCATAAATCTTTTTTAGAAAATCGAAAAAGACCATTTAGGACTGGTATTATTAATCATCTTTTATCTTTATTCCACAATCAAACAAATTACCTTGAGATCGGGGTTAGAAATCCAGATCATAACTTCAATCTTATCAAAGCAGACAAAAAGTATAGTGTGGATCCAGGATTGGAATTTAAATCCAACCCGGTAGATTTTAAAATGACCAGCGATTATTTTTTCAAAAAGCTTTCTTCGGGAAAGATCTTAGCTCCAGATATAAAATTTGATGTGATTTTTATTGATGGATTACATCTGGCGGACCAGGTTGACCGTGATATAAAAAACTCCCTAAATCACATAAAAGACAATGGCTTTATAGTACTTCATGATTGCAATCCTCCGTCGGAATGGCATGCTCGAGAAATACATAAATATTGGCATACTCCGGCAAAACATTATTGGAATGGTACTACCTGGAAGGCCTTTTACAAATGGCGTTGTGAACCTGGAGTCAATTCATGCTGTATTGATTCTGATTGGGGCGTAGGTATTCTATCCAAAAATCAACCAATTGGTAATTGCACTAAAAACTCAAATCCTTTTTTTGAATTTCAAATTTTTGATGAAACACGTATAAATAGTTTGAATTTAATAGACTTCAAAGAATTTAAGGCTTTAAAGTTATATGATAAACATTCATGAAAGCAAACTCAAGGAAACCTAATTGTATTATTTATTTAATTCAGGATGTCATCAAATAAAGTATCTATAGTTATAACTTGTTATAACGACCATAAATATCTTACAACTGCATTAGATAATGCCAATGCACAGAATTGGGATGAAAAGGAAATTATTCTGGTAGACGATGGTTCGAACACTATAACAAAAAAACTAATAGAGAAACACATATCAAAGATCGATATTTTGATCACTCAGGAAAATTTAGGAGTTAGTGCGGCAAGAAATAGGGGTATCGAAAAAGCTAGCGGAACTTATATTTTAGTTTGGGATTGTGATGATTATTTTGAAAGAGATTTTATTTCCAAAGCCTTAAAAAAAATTGATAACAAAAAAACAGAAATAGTTACCTGCTACAGCAGGTGGTTTGCATCTCATTTAAAAAACGAAAAAATATTTAAACCGCGTGGGGGAGATTTATATGATGCGCTTTTTCATAATGTTGCTATGGGGTCAGCTTTGTTCAAAAAGAAATCCTGGGAAAAGGTAAATGGTTATGATGAGAATATGATTTTGGGTTTTGAAGACTGGGAATTCTATATCAGGTTACTTAAAGATGGGGGGCACGTTAGTGTAATTCCAGAAGTTCTCTTTAATTACCGGAATACTCCGGACTCACGAAATGATAAAGCCAATCTGCGAAAATATGATATTCTGGATTATATCTATTTAAAGCATGCCGATCTATACAAGGAGAATTTTCCCCAGTTTGTTAAAAATTGTCTAAGCGAACAAAGGAAAAAAGAAAAATATAAGCATCAAATTTCCAAAAGTTCAGAATATAAAATTGGCAGATTTATTTTAAAACCATTTAGGTTACTCGGTATCCTGGAATAAAAGTATTTAATTACAAAAACCATATTTGTTTAAAAAGATTGAAGTGAAAAAATATGTAAAACAATATTTCCCCTCATTTGTAGTAAATTTTCTTCAGAAGAGTAAAAAGAAATACTGGGCAGAATTAAGCCATAATGATCTGGACAAACTTGCCTACATATACTCATGTGATAAATGGGGAACGCATTACTATACACCACATTATCAAAAGCACTTTCAGCAATTCAAAAATGAGAAAGTAAACTTACTGGAAATTGGAGTTGGTGGCTACAATGATCCTTCTTTAGGCGGAGCTTCTCTTAAAATGTGGAAGCAATATTTTAAAAAGGGAAAAATTTATGGCCTCGATATCTTTGATAAATCGGGAATTGAGGAAAAAAGAATTAAAACATTTAAAGCTAGTCAGACCGACCTAAATCTTTTGAATATCTTTACAAAGCTAAAAAATGGAGGGATATATTGAAGATTTGCTGAGTTCTTACTGGAAATTGCAATCTAAAGGAAAACTGAAATAAAGCTAGAAGATAACTTCAAAAATCATATTCACTAATACCTATTAAGCCTAAACTTCAATTCATGGTAATTAAAACATTTTCCATTATCATACCAGCATATAATGAAAGTGCGACAATTCATTTAGTACTACAGAAAATAAGTCAGGTATTGCTTCCGGCCGGTATTTCAAAAGAAGTTATTATTGTGGATGATTGTTCTACAGATAATACCCGGTTGGCAGTTGAAACCTATATTTCCAACCATCCTGCGTTAGATATAAAATATTATAGACATTCCAAGAATTTGGGTAAGGGTGCTGCCTTGCATACTGGGATTGCTGAAGCAAGGGGGGAATTTTTAATTATTCAGGATGCCGATCTTGAATATGATCCTCAAGAATATAAAATTCTTTTAAAACCTGTACTTGATGGCCATGCAGATGTGGTTTATGGCTCCCGGTTTAAAAGTGGAAATGCTCACCGAATTCTCTTTTTTTGGCATACGCTTGGTAACAACTTCCTTACCATTCTTTCTAACATGTTTACTAACCTTAATCTTAGCGATATGGAAACAGGGTATAAGTTGTTTAGAAGCGATATGATAAAGTCCCTGGTTCTCAAGGAAAAAAGGTTTGGTTTTGAACCCGAGGTAACTGCCAAAATAAGTAGAATTACTTCGGTCAGAATCTATGAAGTAGGGATTTCCTATTATGGAAGAACTTATCTTGAAGGAAAAAAGATCAATTGGAAAGATGGTATTAAGGCTATCTATTGTATATTTCGCTATAACCTCTTTCCTAATTAACCTAACCACAATGACAGAAAAAATAGGAAAAGAAACTCTTGAAGTCATAAGTTCTGCCGACCAATTTAATAAATGGATGTTTCAGATTATAAAACCTTTTATAAAGGGAGAAGTGCTTGAGATTGGCAGTGGGATTGGCAATATCTCTCAACAATTTTTACAAAATGGTTATTCTCTCATGACTTCTGATTTAAGAACCGACTATTGCGAAGATTTGGAAAAAAAATTTTCAGGTTATCTAGGTTTTAGGGGGGTCACAAGAATTGATCTTGTAGATCCCCATTTTAAGGCAAAACATGGTGAACTATTGGGAAGCTTTGATACTGTTTTTGCGTTGAATGTTATCGAGCATATAGAAGATGATATACTAGCGATCGCTAATTGTCGAAAATTATTGAAGGCAGGAGGTGTTTTGATAATCTTGGTGCCTTCATATAAGCAGTTGTTTAATAGTTTTGATATAGAGTTAGGGCATTTTAGGAGGTATAATATTTCGAAATTGGCAAAAGTTTTTAACGTTAATGAATTGGAAATATTACATACTCAATATTTCAATTTGGTTGGAACCCTGGGATGGTATATCAATGGAAATATTTTGAAAAGGAAAATTATCCCAGAAGGACAAATGTCCTTGTATAATAAACTTGTGCCATTTTTTAAGGTTATAGACAAGATTTTAGGAAATAAAATAGGTTTATCAACAATAATTGTAGGTGAGAAAAATCTTTAGGAAATCTATAGGAAATCTTTGGTCTGATCCTAAAGAGGAAGTCCCTGTACTCATTAATTTTATTATCTTATTTGGATTATATATTAGATTCCACACTCAATTTATAATGTGGTCATTTAATGGTGATGAAGTAAATTTAGGTTTGGATATTCTCAACAAAAACTTTAAGGATATTTTGTATCCGTTCCAAAGCAGGCAAAGTGCTCCTCCATTATTTTTACTGTTGCAAAAAGCTATTTCAGTAATCGCAAAACCTTTTATTTCACTTAAAATCTTAAACTTTATAGCATCCTGTGCGTCTCTCTTTTTGTTTAAACGATTATTAAAAACCTTTCCTCCTTTTCTTCAAATTTTGCTGCTGGCAGTATTTTGTTTCAGCCCCTTTATAATTTCAAATTCCCTAACTCTCAAACAATACTCTCTTGACCTTACATTAGGTCTTGTTACCGTTAATTACTTTGTCGAGCACAGGAGTAGCTATAAAACTTTCTTGTTTTTTAGCATTTTTTGTTTACTTAGTAATATTGGTCTTTTCTTTTGTGCCGCTATGTCCATATTCTTTTTACTCCAATTTTTTCATGAGGACAAAAAAAAATTCTCATGGAATGGAATAAAGAGAATTCTTCCGGTTTTATTTGCCCCGTTACCTTACCTGTTATTTTTTATTTGGTTCATACAGCAACCAGGAGCAGAAACCATGAAAAATTATATGGTAGGATATTGGTCTGGTGCTTTTATGCCCATTGATATTTCAATATTCAAATGGTGGGCAATTCAGGCTAAAGTAATTACCATTTTTTTCTTCTCAACATACTGGATGGTAGGAGTACCTTTACTTATGCTTTTTCTTCTGGGTGTATTTTCTCTTTATAAAAACAGGCATAAAGTTTTTATGAGTCCATTGTTAAAAATAATAATGATCTATATTTTCACTTCTCTGGTTCACATTTTATTAAGTGCGTTGAAAATGTATCCTTTTTCTGACCGTCTTTTTCTGTATCTGGCTCCAGGCATTTATTTAATACTTGGATATGGAATTCAAGAGTCTCTGAAGATTTTCAGGAAAAAAAAACAAATGAAAATGGCATTTTACAGTATTTTTTTATTACTTCTTTGTACTATCCTTCTTTATTTTAATTATCTGCCGGGAAAAGCAAACGATGTTGCTACACTCTTAAGGTTTGTTAATTCAACAGAGCACGCCGTATTGCTCACTGCCAAAGCTAGACAGCGTACTTCAAAGTGGCTGGAATTTACCTGTTATGAGCAGGAAGATTCTGCCAAATTACTTAATTCTGGTACATTTGATCTTATTACCAACACATCTGAAAATCTATTAATCGCTGTTCAAAGTGAAAAATATGGTCATACAGAAAAGCTTTCGCGTCCTGAGCCTATTATTTACAAATTACTGGCAGAGAATAAAATTGATTTGTATCATAGAGTAGGAGGATATACTATCTATAAAATTAAAGAATAAGAATGGTAGATATTAGTTATGAATAAAAGAAAGAATGTACTTGTTTCTATCGTTATGGCGACTTATAACAGAAGCCATTTGATTACTGAAACTTTAGAAGCAATTCAACAGCAGACATTTTCAAATTGGGAATGTCTTATTATTGATGATGGTAGTACCGATAATACACAGGAAATACTCTTAAAATATCTTTCCGAAGATAAGAGATTTCAGTACTTTGTGCGGACTGCAGCTCATAACAAAGGCTTACCTGGCTGTCGAAATTTCGGTTTAAACCTGGCCAAGGGTAATTATGTTGTTTTTTTCGATGATGACGATATTCCACATCCAAGGTTATTAGAGCTTACGATTAAAAATCTAGAAGAATCAGGAGCTGACTTTTGTAGGTATGGTCGCAAAGTATTTTCAGGGATATTTCAACCCGACTTTGATCATTCTAACAAATATGAAATAAAAAATTTCCCGGAAAATTTACCTGAATTAATGGTGACAGGTAAGATTCCATTTAATTCCTGTCAGGTATTATGGAAAAAATCTTGTTTTGACGAAATAAGATTTAATGAAAAACTCTTATTTGCTGAAGAATGGGAATGCTATAGCAGGATACTCCTGAAGAGTTATCACGGAATTAATCTTGATAAAGTGCTGTATTATGGGCGCAAACATTCCAATTCAAATACAGGGGAATTTCAGAAAAAAAATATTATTAGGATTGCCTCAAAAATAGAAGCGACAATTTTAGTTATGAATCATCTTGAAAAAGGCCAAAAAATCAACAACCAACTAAGAAAATTTTTTATTAGAATGGCCTTCGATTTGCGATCAGCCTGTGTTTTGGAGGAAATATTAAAATTAACAAATACGGGTTTAATTGAAAACGCTAAATACAAAATGGGATTTCAGTTTTATCCATTGTTACGTCCTTTATTAAAAATTAAAGGTAGATTAAAGTCGACTTAACTCTTCCAAAATACGTATACCAGACTTTCCATCCCAAAGTTCAGGAATTCCTCCCGTCTTCCATCTAGCCTCAAATAATTTATCTAAATATTCCGGGATGTTTTCTGAATCTGTACCAATTAACTCATTAGTGCCAATAGAAACAGTTTCAGGTCTTTCTGTACTATTACGTAAGGTTATACAGGGTATACCGAGAACCGTTGTTTCCTCGGTGATACCGCCAGAATCTGTAATCACCATTTTTGAATTCTTAACCAGATAGTTAAATTCCAGGTAGCTAAGTGGCGCAGTGAAAAAGACGTTTTTGAGAGATAACTTTTGAGAATTTAGAATTTTAGCGGTTCGAGGATGAACGGGAAAAATAATTGGTAAGCCTCTTGAATTATCTCCTATAATATGTAAGATCTTGACTAAATTTGAAACTTCATCCACATTATTTGGCCTGTGAAGGGTAAGAACTAAATATTGCGTATTTTTCAAGTTCAATGTGTCCCAAACTTCAGGTTTTTTGAAATCTGCTTCAAACCTGCGAAGTGTATCAATCATAGTATTACCAACAAAAAAAACCTGTTCTTTACTTTTACCTGTATTTAATAAAAAATCGGTTGCTTTTCTGGAAGTTGTAAAGAAATAGTCGCTAATGCTGTCTATTAATATTCGATTGATTTCTTCTGGCATTGATAAATCTCCAGAGCGTATACCAGCTTCTACATGAGCAACCTTAATATTTGATTTTTTAGCGGTAATTGCGCAAGCCATACTGGAATTGACATCTCCAACAACCAAACATAAATCGGGTCTTTTTTTAGATACCAGGTCTTCATATCCCGTCATGATAGAAGCGGTTTGCCGCGCCTGGGTACCACTACCGCTTTCTAGAGTGATATCTGGTAATGGAATGTTGAGATCTGAAAAAAAACTCCCACTCATATTGTGATCATAATGTTGACCGGTATGTATTAATCGATAATCAAATTTTTTATCAGAGTTTTTAATTGCATGTAGGATTGCTGCTATTTTAACAAAATTGGGTCTGGCACCGGCAATTAAATCTATTTTCATAAATGGTTTTTATGTAAAACTAATTGAAATTTAAAATAAGAAAAGTAATGGTTCTGTTTTAATTAGTATTTTAGTCAGCAAGTATCAACACTACCCAAATCCATCTTAATTTGAGTTTTCCAAATTCAAAAAAAATTTTAATTGTAGCAGAATCGATTGATATTGAAGATAGCAGTGGTACCAAAGGTAGGGTCGCTCTTATCAAAAACCTTGCTAAGATTGGTTACAATATAAAGGTTTACCATTATACCCGGAAAGAAATTCAAATTAAAGGGGTAGAGTGTTTTTCCATTAAAGAAAAGAGGAGAAGCGCTTTATTTTTATTTAGCCGTATCGAAAGATACTTCAGAAAGTTCTTCAAAATCTACTTAAATAAGTCGCTCGAAAAGATCTTTGGCTTTTCCTTTACCCTCTTTAATGATCGAAACAGTATAATTTCTGCACTTAAGAGTATTAAAGGGTTTGAACCGGATTTAGTTTTAACTCTGAGCAAAGGGGGAAGTTTCAGACCGCATCACGCTTTGCTGAATATGCCTGAATTTCACAATAAATGGGCTGCTTATATTCATGATCCATATCCTATGCATTTATATCCCAGGCCATATGCATGGGTAGAGCCAGGATATTATAAGAAATGGAAGTTTATGAAAAATATGTCCAGTGCTGCAGCTGTTTCAATTTTTCCAAGTAAACTTTTAATGGAATGGATGGGAAGTTATTTTGAAGAATTTCAATTAAAAGGTAGAGTTATACCACACCAGATCATTGAATCAGCTGTTGAGCCTGAAAATGAATTGCCAACATTCATAGATAAGAACCATTTCAATATTTTACATGCTGGAAATTTGCTTTGGGGTAGAGATCCTAAAGGCTTAATAAACGCTTTTTGTAAATTTTTAAATCTCTATCCTAATGCCAAAAGGGAAAGTAAATTATTATTCATTGGTCCTGAAAATCATTATTCTGAATATTTAAAAGATATATGTGATAAGAATTCTGAAATTTATGTAAGTAAAAATTCCTTGTCGTTTAGTCAAACTCAAAAACTCCAGCAATTAACTTCTGTAAACGTTATTCTGGAAGCAAAATCGGAGATAAGTCCTTTTTTGCCTGGAAAATTTCCTCATTGCGTAAAAGCAAATAAACCAATATTGTTGCTTGGACCATATTATAGTGAATGTAGAAGGTTGGTGGGGCAAAGTTATCCATATTGGGCAGAGATTGACCAGGAAGATAAAATCTTGGATTCTATTGTAAGTCTATATCATCAATGGAAAAATAGCTCAAAAGGATTGCAACTTTCTCGTCCAGACTTACATGAATACTTATCCTTAAGTTATTTGGAAAATACCATGAATCAAATTTTAAGTGATAAATGAAAATTTTGGTAGTATCTGTTTTCTCTAACCATATGTTTAACTGGATCTTACAGTTAAAAGGTTCCCATCATCAATTGCATTGGATCGATGTAAATGATGCAAATACCTACGTAAATCGAATTGATTTTGTGGGGCAAACGGTTAAGTGGAAGAGACGAGTGGAATATCCCGGGCGTTATTGGATCAAAAATCACTTTCCTGAAACTGATAAGATTATAGAAAAATATAACTCCAGAAATTTCCTGAAAATATTCGAAAAGAAACTGAAGGATTTTAAGCCTGATGTAGTTCAAAGTTTTGAAATGCATTCTGCCTGCGTTCCAGTTGTGGAAATCATGAAAAAGCATCCAAAAATCAGTTGGATCTATTCTGCATGGGGGAATGACGTTTTTTATTATCAGAAGGATCCAAAAAAAATAGAAGATATTCGTAAAGTATATGCGAGATTGGATTATATGTTTGCTGATTGTACCCGTGATCTTCTTCTTGCTGAAAAATATGGCTTTAATGCAGAGTATTTAGGTACATTTCCCGGTGGAGGCGGTTATGACCTAGAATATTCAGATAAATTTTTGCAAAATTTCAATGAACGTAAGATAATTCTCGTAAAAGGCTATGAGCATAAATTTGGAAGAGCAGAGAACATTATGCAGGCTATATTTGAAATTCAGGAACTTCTTGGTAATTATGAAATTGTGGTTTTTGCCGCCACAGATAAACTACGGGACTTTCTTAAAAAGCCGAAGTTCAAAAATATGATGAATCTTAAAATTCATGGCAAGATAGGTAGGGATGAAGTTCTGAAGTTAATGGGTAAATCCTTAATCTATGTAGGTAATAGCATTTCTGATGGAACACCTAATACCTTACTTGAAGCGATTATTATGGAATGCTTTCCTATACAGAGCGATCCAGGTGGTGCAACTGCAGAAACCATACAAAATGGGAAGAATGGTTTTTTAATCAAAGATCCTATGGATGTATCTGAAATAGCCAATCACCTTAGGCAGGCACTAGAGAAACCGGAAATGGTAAAAACCGGTATTACATATAATTCTAAACACATAAAGCCAAAATTAGATAGGCAATATCTAAAAGTTAAAGTTTTGGAAAAATATCAAAAAGTTGAAGATAATTTAAGATAAGCACGTGAAAATTTTAATGCTTTCCATGTTTTCCAATCATTTTTTTAACTGGACCGAACAGTTGAAGGATACAGATCATGAAATCTACTGGCTTGATGTATATGACTCAAATACAAAAGTTGAAAAACTGGATTTTGTACATCAGATCACCGGTTGGAGGTATAAGTACGATTATCCTGGAAGACATTTTTTAAAAAGCAAATTACCACGTCTGCATAAAGGTGTGAAAATTTTCAATGAAAGAAAATTATCCCACATTTTCGAAAAGGAATTAAAAAGGATAGCCCCGGATGTAGTTCAGAGTTTTGCCTTGCAACCGGCTGCATACCCCATCTTAGATGTGATGAAAAAATATCCGAAGATTAAATGGATTCTTTCAGCCTGGGGAAATGATTTGTACTACAGGCAGCAAACAGGGATTGACGATATTTTAAATATTAAACAAACACTTCCTGAAATAGATTTTTTATTTACTGATTGTAAAAGAGATATGCTTGTAGCTCGCAGTTTAGGATTTAAGGGAAAAGAACTAGGCGTTTTTCCGGGCGGCGGTGGCTATGATCTGGAATATTACGCTCAATTTAGAGTTCCTTTTAAAAATAGAAATATTATTTTGATTAAAGGCTATGAGAGCCATTTGGGTAGATGCAATAAAATTTTGGAAGCAGTTTGTTATTTGAAGAAGGAGCTTCAAAATTATGAACTAATTGTATTTGGTGGGAATAAACGAGTAGAAGAGTTCATTAAACAGAAACAATTGGATAATTGGGAGAATTTTAATTTTTTTGGTAAGATTCCAAATATTGAAGTTTTGAAATATATGGGGCGCTCCTTAATATATATTGGTAATAGTATTTCAGACGGGATGCCCAATACTTTGCTAGAGGCAATCGTTATGGGGGCTTTCCCCATCCAGTCTAATCCAGGAGATGCTACCAGAGAGATTATTAATCCTGAACAAAATGGTTTCTTGATAGACGATCCAGAAGATTCCAATAGAATTGCACGTTTGATTAAAAGAGCGATTGAATTACCCGAACTTAGACAGCAAGCCATAGCTTACAATGATAAGTTTATACGACCTACTCTTAATAGAAATCTAGTAGTAAACCAGGTAGTAAATAAATATAAATTTATTCAGGATAATTTAGAGAATTGATATGATCATCATAAATCAGCCTGTCTTGAGTTATGAAGGCGAAACCATAAAGCTTTCCTCGGAAATTGAAATTGCTAATCAAACCGAGAATCTCTGGTTTCAACTTCCCAGGGAGTTTGAAAAATATATTTCTTTAGAAAATTGTGACTCTTTTTTAGTTGGTATATTGCCTAAAGCCATGGAAATGGGGTATGATATAAGTATAAAATCTAAAATTTCTTCCAGACTTTACTATACTATCAATCATTACCTAATGCCAGCCTTAAAATTTGCAGACTCTAAATTCAAAACCATTAATATAAATCCGGATAAACTTTATGATGAGAATGTGAATACTGGGAATTCAGCTGGAATGGGACTTTCCTGTGGGGTAGATTCGTTTGCAACCTATTATGATCATATAAAGGATAATCCACCATTTAAGATCGAATATTTTACATTCGTAAACGCAGGCTCCTTAGGAGACTATGGAGGAGAAAATACCCGTAAATTATTCAAGCAGAAATTTAAGCAGGTAAGTAAATTTGCAAATAGTCAAAAAATTGAGCTCATCCCGATAGATTCAAATATCAGTGAAATCCTACGTATGAATTTTCAGCGTACGCATACCTTCAGAAACTTATCATGCATTCTTAACCTTCAAAAACTTTTCAGAAATTATTACTATGCCTCACCTCATCGTTTCGATCAGTTTGACATTAGTTCTAAGGATTCAGGAGATTATGATCTGCTGAATACTCAATATCTCTCCACACAATCCATTACTTTTTTCTCTTCAGCAGTTCATCTGAATAGGATTGAGCGTACCGAATTTATTTCGAATTATCCAGCAACCTATAAAAATCTTGATATCTGTACTAATTCGAGAAATTCCGGTAAATTCATTAATTGTTCGAAATGTGATAAATGTATGCGGACAGCTTTAACTCTTGAAATTTTAGGGAAGTTAAACTTATATAAGGAGGTGTTCGACCTGGATGTTTATAAATCGGAAAAAGTTAGATTTATTGGTAAGATCTTAAATGAAAAGGACAATGTTTTCTCAAGAGAATTAGCAATTTTATTGAAAAATTCTAAATATTGGTCGCCCTTGTTTAGGATTGCGTTGCTAGACGAAAAAATTGATAAATACAAAAAAGGCCTGAAAAAAATGCTTAAATCAAAGTGACCTAATTGCTTACACTTATTTTTACATACAGAAACAGAGATTTAGAAAGATTAAAAAGATCTTTAGACTCCCTCTGTATTCAAACTGATTCAGATTTTGAAGCTTATCTTATTGATTATGGTTCTGAAAGGGAAATTGCAGAAAAGGTAAAAGACTTTAGTAAAAGCTATAAGTTCCTAACCTATAAATACCATCCCTGCTTTTTACAACCGTGGAATAAAAGCAGAGCGATTAATTCAGTAGTAAAGGACTTAAATTCAGAATTTTGTTTCGTAGCAGATATTGATATGATCTTTCACCCTAGATTTATTGAATCTGCAAAAAAACTGCAATACTTAAACAAAACCGTTTATTTTCAGGTAGGATTTCTAAATCCTAAACAATCTTTTGATGGTTTTAATTTTCAAGACTTTAAGAAATATCGAAAAAGTACACAGGAGGCAACCGGTCTATCTATGTTTCCTGTTTCGGTTTTGAAAGAATTGAATGGATTTGATGAGTTCTATCATTTTTGGGGAGCCGAAGATAGTGATATGCATGTAAGGATTAGAAATGCAGGATATGAGGTGGAATTTTATGATCAGGAAATTTTGATGTTACATCAATGGCATGAGAGTTACAGATCTCAAAATGTATGTCATCTGGACAATCTTTTACAAATTTCAGGTATTGTAAGGATCAACTTGATGCATTATCGGTACGCAAAAAGGGAGAAAAAGACCAAGGTGAACGGAAAGAATTGGGGGAAGTGTATCACCGAAGAAGAATTCGAGCAACTGGAGAAATCTGAAGTGGACTTAAAATTAACCACAAAAAAAGAGGATGTTGATCATTTATTATATGGAATATTACCAGTAGCACTTGACAAAATTCTCAAATTTCAAGTAATTGAACAACGGCAAAAGGTTTTTTCTGGGATTAAATTAAAACAAGTTCTAAAAAGGGGAGGGCTAAAAGCAGAATTTTATACTTTAAAAGAGGTTAATGATAAATTGTTACTTCACCTAATTTCTTTTTACAGGGAAAACCCCTACAATTATAAAATTAAAAAAAAAACAAATTGTATTGAAGTAGCCATTAAACTAATGAATAAATCGTAAGGGAAAAAATGTTTATAATCTCTGAAATAGCTCAGGCTCATGATGGAAAAATTAAAGTAGCTCATGATTATATCGAAGCGTTGAGTAAGACTGGCGTAGACGCAGTAAAGTTTCAAGTACATTTGGCAGAAGCAGAAAGTAGTATTCATGAGCCTTTTAGGATTAGTGTGGATACTGATGATAAAACACGATATGACTATTGGAAGAGAATGGAATTTTCCATCGACGAATGGAGAGGATTAAAGCAACATTGTGATGAATTGAACCTGGAATTTATGGCCTCACCCTTTAGTAATGCTGCAGTCGATCTGCTAGAAAAAATTGGAGTTAAAAGATATAAGATTGGTTCTGGAGAGGTCAGTAATTTTTTAATGCTGAAAAGAATAATGGAAACCCAAAAACCAATAATTCTATCATCTGGTATGAGCAGTTTTGAAGAACTTGATAAGACTGTAAAATATTTAAAAAAGCACAATGCTAATTTTTCTATTTTACAGTGTACGACGGCTTATCCAACTCAACCCGTAAATTATGGATTAAATGTTATTCAGGAACTGAAAAGAAGATATGATGTAAAGGTTGGATTTTCAGACCATTCTGCAAAAATAGAAACCTGCATCGCTGCTGCTAGTCTGGGTGCTGAAATATTGGAATTTCATGTTGTCTTCGATAGAAATTCCAAAGGACCAGATGCCAGTTCCTCTTTGGAAATCTCAGAAGTAGAGCAATTAGTAGTTGCCTCAAAAAATATTGAACTTGCCTTAAAAAATCCGGTTAATAAGAATGACATAGCAAAATTTAAAGAACTCAAGAATATCTTCGAGAAATCTCTTTCAGTAAATAAAGATCTTAAAAAAGGAGATCAGCTTTATTTTGAAGATTTGGAAGCAAAGAAACCTAAAGGTTACGGGATAGATGCTTCGAAGTTTGAAAAAGTTATTGGGAAAAAATTGAAAAGAGATATTGAAAAATGGGGGTTTTTGAACGAATCTGATCTAGAGCCAAAATAAATATGCCGAGAAATCCACGAATTAAGGTGTATTTTAATTCAACACTGCACCATTTTAGTCAATTAATTGCTGGTCTGGAATATTTGAGTCAAATCAAAGAAATTGATCTGGAGTACTTTTTAGATTTAGGCTGTTATCCATTTGATATATTTAGAATTGAATATAATGGTCTTAGGGTATTTGTGGACATGGCCGATAATAGTAGGATTTATGAGTCTCTGTATAACGAATCTGATTTTTATATAAAAAGAATGTTGCTAAAATCTGATTATCAGGAAAGGAGGAAGCTTATTCCATATGGATTTTATTATCCTGTTTATTATCATAATTCCTACTTAAAATGGCTCTTTTTAAAAAATAAAAAATTTGCCAGATACTCAGTTAAATATTGGAAATTAATGTCTGAAATTCTTAATATTAAAGACAGCATAGCCGTCAATGAGATTTCGGAATTAGAATCTAAACCTTCAGATTCAAGAACAATAATTTTTAGGGCCAGGTTATGGAATCCTGAAAATAATAATGAAGAATGGAAGAAAAGGGAGAGAATGGTTTTGAATAGTGAGCGAATAGAGGTCAATAGAATTTTAAAAACCGAATTTAATTCCGATTTTATAGGAGGAATTTTGAAAGATAAATTTTCTGAAGAAAATTGTCCTGATCTGATTCTCCCGCAAATAGAATATCATCGTAAATCTTACATCAAAGCATTGAAAAAATCTTCGATTGGAATTGTTAATCAGGGTTTAGAGGATAGTATTGGAGCTAAGCTTGGAGAATACCTGGCGAATGGTCTCGCAGTGATTACCTCACCTATTCATAAATTTCAGTTACATGGTGATTTTAGGGAAAATCAAAACTATTTGAGTTATAGTAGTGTAGAACAATGTATCGAGATTGTAAAGCATCTTCATAAAGACGATAATTTTAGGAAAAATATTCAGAATAATAATTTTAAATATTACCATCAATATCTCCAACCGGGCAAAAAAATGAAACATATTTTTGCTTTGATAGAAAATTCTATAAACTGCTAAGATTATGTTGATCTTGATTCATGAAAAGGGGAGGACGGTTGAAAAAATTCTTTTAGATGGTCAAAGGATAGATGTTGAATCTGCCAATTTGGTGGATCAATTCTGGTATTTGACAAAAAAATACGCGCTTCATACCATTATATGGGTTGAAAAAAAATATGAGAATTACCTTAATATAAAGGATTTAGGTAGTATTTTTTCTCAAAATAATCTCATGCTATCATACGCAATTGAGAGTCAATTTTTACCAGACTCTATTGGTTACATAGATCAAATGCCATTTGTTAACCCAAATTACAATATTAAATATCCTAGCTGGCGAATGAGTACTGATGTTGGTGGAATTAAAGGTGAAACAGCCCAAAAATTTTTTCCAATTTTTAAAAGAATCAATGATTTTGGTTATCTTCTTAATTCAATTGCTAAAATTGGTCAACAGAATTCTATATTTTGTTATTCTCAACCAAATCTTTTACATAAAAGGGCAAGTTTGAATTTTCGAACTTTTGATGCCTCGATTTCTGACTTTTTTAAGTTCGTTTTTCAATTTTACAAAACAGAATGGCTGTTTGTCCTTTTATTTTGTTATATGAAATACGAAAGAAGGTTTCCTTTAATTTCTTTTTTGAAGGCGTTTTTTAATACAAAGTATTTTGAGAAAACTGAGGGAGTAGATTTAAGTGATTTATTAAATAATAAAATAAGTGAGCTGGATCAAGAGGCTTCATTGGATGTCATCATACCTACATTAAAACGACCTGATTATATAGAACAAACGCTAAAAGATCTCGCGTCCCAAAGTTTTTTGCCTAAAAAAGTGATAGTGATTGAGCAAGATCCAGACCCTTATGGTGTTTCTCAATTATTAAAGGTTACTCAGCAAAAATGGCCTTTTCTAATAGAGCATAGGTTTATCCATAAGGTAGGAGCATGTAGAGCAAGAAATATGGCATTAGAACTTGTTAGTGCTAAATGGATTTTTTTTGCTGATGACGATATTCGACTTTCTGAAAACTTTCTAAAATTTGCTATGTGCGAAATCCATAGATTGGCGATAAAATCACTTAATGTGAATTGCCTTGAAGAAGGATGCTCTACCGTTTTTCCTAAGATCAAGCAATGGGGGGCATTTGCTTCTGGTAGTTCTATAGTCGCTGCGGAGTATGCGAAAAAATGTGTTTTTCGTACTGAGTTTGAATTTGGATTTGGAGAGGATACTGATTATGGTTTGCAATTAAGAAATAATGGTCTAGATATTATTTATCATCCCAAGGTCTATATAACGCATTTAAAAGCTCCACGTGGCGGATTTCGAGAGCCAATTAAAAAGCCATGGGAGGTTGGGAATATTTTACCTAAACCATCTCCCACTATGATGCTATTAGTGAATTCTCATTTTAGTGAATTTATGAAGAAAGGATATAAAATTGCGCTTTTTATAAAATATTACCGCAGACAAACAATTAAAAACCCTTTTGTATATATTCATGTTATGAAGAAAAGGTGGCAGATAAGCGAGATCTGGTCTAGACAGATTGATTCACAAACAAGTTTATTCGATGAAATTTAGTTTGATTATTTGCACCTATATGAGACCTGGGTCTATACTTAGACTTTTAAATTCTGTGAAATCCCAAGATGTTTATCCAAATGAAATTTTGGTAATAGACGGTTCAATAGATAACAATACTGAAAACTTATTAAAAGCGAGAAAAATTTTAAATCTAAAGTATTATAAAGTTGAAAATGAACAGCGAGGTCTAACTAAACAACGAAATATTGGTGTAGAATTAGTTAATAAACAAAATGAAATTATTTGTTTTTTGGATGATGATATTGTTTTGAAGCCAAATTATTTTAAACAAATAATTTCAACATTTAATCAGTTTCCAGATGCAATTGGAGTAGGAGGAGCAATTATAAATGAGGCTGTTTGGAAAGAACTGGATGAAAATAAAAGCAAAGATTTTAAATATTATTACCGGGACGGTTATTATAGAGATCTTGGAGCCAGAAATGTTTTAAGAAAAATATTTGGTTTGTTGAGTTGTAAACCTCCAGGGATTATGCCTAAATATTCAAATGGTTTTTCAATTGGTTTTTATCCGCCAAATGGGAAAACTCATCAAGTAGAGTATTTTATGGGTGGTGTTTCAGGTTATAAAAGAAGTCTTTTTGAAAAGATAAGTTTCTCTGAATATTTTGATGGTTATGGTTTATATGAAGATATGGAGTTCTGTCTTCGCGCATCTCGGATTGGTAAATTGTTATTGAATACGGGGGCACAATGTTTTCACCTACATGATAAAGCAGGTAGACCAGATTATTTTAAATACGGAAAGATGGTTGTAGAGAACGGCTGGATCGTTTGGAAATTAAAATATCCTAATCCGGATATAAAATCTATTTTAAAATGGAATGCTATTGTTATACTATTAAGCTTAATCAGGATTAAAAATGGCATAATTAACCGAGAAAAAGGGGCTTTAAGGGATGCTTTTGGACGTTTCTTTGCCTGGATAAAGTTACCTTTCAAAAAACCAGATTATTTCTATCAAAAACGAAAATCTGAAGTTACTTTACCATCATGAAATTTTTGATGACCACTAAAAAACTATATCGATCTCATTTGGCAAATTTACCATTTGATTTAGAAAATAAAACTTTTGGTAAATTTCAATGTTTAATTGAGAATTCTTCAGAAATAATAAATCATGACGATTTTTTTTGCTTTACTGAAGGATATATGCGGGATTTCAATTTGCCTCCAGAAAACATTTCTAAACATATTTTTAGCTGTGCAAATCAAATAATAAAAGACTGGCCATTACCAAATTGTATAACTGGATCTTTTTCGGCTATAATTGGTCAAAGTGAAAAAAATGAAGTTATTATTTGCAATGACTTAATTGGTGTCTATCCTGTTTATTATTTGTTTATAGATGATGAAGTTTATATTTCTAACAGCCTGATCTTAATGGCGATAATTTCCAATTGTGATTTTGATGATGTGGGAATTATCCAAAGAGGTATTGGTCCTGAATATTCTAATTTTGGTTCTAGAACCATATTAAAGGGCTGCAAAAGGCTGTTACCGGGTGAATATATAAAGATTAAAGACAAAAAGATTGTTGCCAGGAAATTCGATAATTCACTTTACCAGAATATTTCAACATCAAATAAATCTCAAGACTTGCATCATGATTATTGGATACAATATCAGAAGGAAGTGGAATATGCATTAATTGATTTTGATGAAGTGAATATAGCCTTAAGTGGAGGATTGGATAGCCGACTGCTACTAGGTGCTATTCCAAACTTTAAAAAGACTAAATGCCTTACCTACGGTGAAGACGACTATTATGAAACAAAAGTGGCTAAGAAATTAGCAGGGAAAGCAAAATCTAGCTTTGAAAATCACTCACAAATAGATCTTTATTTTCCTCCTCCAGAAATATTGAAAAATTATCATCTAAAAACAGAGGCTGTTCTAGTCTGTTCTTGGTTGGAAATACTTGAAAACATCCAAATAAAAACGAGGAAACCTATTCTTTTAGGCGATATGACCGAAGCACTTTCTGGAAGAAATATTAAAGCCTACTCTGGAAGAAATTTCAGACAGAAGAATTTTTTTAAATATCATTTTTTTGGAAGTGATTATTTATTTGAAAATGCCAATAAGGTTAATTTCCAGGATTGGAAAAGAAGAACTACAGCCCATTATGACAGATGGTATACTGATAAAAGAACAGGTAAATTTCAGTTAAGTCTTAAAAAAGAACAATTTATTAATGGGATTCATCATGATCTAAATGAAATTTTTTCAAGGATAGAGTCTCATAACCTTCCTTATACAGAATTATATGATGAGCTTTTTATGTGGTATACACATTCTAGAATCCCCATGGGAAAACAAATTTTATTATGTAATTCAGATTTCTTTTCCTATTGTCCTCCAATGTCTATACAGCTCCTTAGACGAACAAGTAACATTCATCCAAATCTCAGGTTAGGGAATAGATTTTTAAATAAATTATTTAAGTTAAAGGGCCTGAAAAATCTAAATACTATTCCAACCAGTCAGGCGCCAATTATACCTCAAAACTTTCCGCGACTTTTAAAAATGCCGGTCTGGGGTATTCGTTCAAAGATTGACCATTATCTAATTAAGCGGCTGGTTAGAAGTAAAGATCTAAATAAGAGGTATCGATTATTCAAATCTTTGAACTGGCCTTTAATTTATCAACATCCTGAGCTGGAAAATTATTTAAATTCCTATTTTCATCCAAATCATCTTGGAAAAGGGCAGTTTGAACATATAAAAGAAAGAACAATGCAAAGGAAAGAATTGGTTCAGTGGCCTTTTGGTAATACAGAAATTATAGCAAACGCAAGTTTAAATTTGGAAATTGAAACAATAGAAAAATATCGTTTTCCCAATTAGTTTGAAATTTTCAAATATTAATTAGATTAATTTGTGTTTATTGGATATAGTAATCCAGAAAGGACTAATATCTTAAGAATTAATTTTCAAAATTTAACGTGAAAGACGCTCAGGACTTAATAAAGATTAATGAAAGGCAAAAGGAATTCTATAATTCCAAGAAGAAAAATCGAGTCACCAAACTATGGTATGGTCTTCGAAACGGAATTTTACAGGATGCCAAAAAGAGACTTAGCTTAGAAAAGCAAATTAAAGAATTGCATATTACATGGTTTGGAGATTTATCAAATAAAAAAGTCCTTGATTTGGGGTGCTACGCTGGAAATTCCCTTTCTGTTCATTTAGCAATGAACTCAAAGGAATATATAGCTATAGATCTTAGCGAATTGGGTATTTCTAAATTAAGTAAAAAATTGGATGATATTCCGAATGCGAGGGCTTATGTAATGGATTTCTTTTCTGATGATTTTAAAGAGGACGGATTTGATCTTATTTATGCTTTTGGGGTTCTGCACCATTTTCAAGATACTGAATTACTTATCAACCGGTTAAAACAAAAACTAAATCAAAACGGTGAAATTATATCTTATGATCCTTTAAAGACTAGCTTTCCTGTGAAATTGGCCCGGTACCTTTACAGGCCATTCCAGACTGATAAGGATTGGGAGTGGCCATTTTCAAAAAAAACATATCGTATCTATGAAAGAGAATTTCAGATTCTTGATAGAAGAGCGATGTTAGGAAGAACTAAGTATTTCTTTTTTTTAAATCTACTTCCTTTATCGGCTAAAAGGCGAAGTAATATTCTTAAAAAATGGCATATTTTAGATTGGCAAAGATCTAAAGTAGAGGACAAAAAAATGTTTGATTGTATGCATTTAACTTTATTTATGCAAAAGATTTGATAATCATAGGTTTATTATAAAGCCTAAGTATTTTTGGTTTTTGTTTAAATAAAGTATATCAAAATCTTTCTTCATTAATAGAATTGAAAAAAAATGACTAATAACTTTGCCATTTTTACCCATGTTGAACATTATTGCCATAACAACAAATATTTTGCTTATGAACCTTATGTAAGGGAAATGAACTTGTGGATAAAATATACCAAGAGGGTTAGTATTGTTGCTCCATTGGCAGCACAAAACAAATCCAGTAATATTGCATATGATACTTCAAATGTCCGATTAAACAATATTCCTTCCATAAAATTTAATACAATTTCTTCAATACTTAGAAGTATAATTTATTTACCATTAATTATTTGGAAAATCTTCTTAACGATGAGGAAAGCAGATCATATCCATATCCGGTGTCCCGGAAATATTGGTTTAATTGCAGTATTTATTCAATTATTTTTTCCGGATAAAAGTAAAACTGTTAAATACGCCGGGAACTGGGATCCTAAGTCAAAGCAGCCTTGGACCTACAACCTTCAAAAGAAGATTCTAAGTAATACATTACTGACTAAAAATATTAAAGTTCTGGTTTATGGAAATTGGCCAGGCCAGTCTAAAAATATAATTCCTTTTTTTACGGCTAGTTTTAATAAAAAGGAGATTCAATCAATTCAGAAATCAATTGAAGAACCTATACGATTTTTATTCGTAGGAACATTTTCGAAGGGTAAACAGCCAATAGAGGCCATTAAAATTTGTGAAATGTTAAATAAAAATGGTTTGGCCCTGAATTTAAGAATGTTTGGAGAAGGAGATTGTTTTAAGGAAATTATAGAATATAAAAAAGTTAGTGAATTATCAGATTTTATAAGTGTGAATAGCTTTATTCCCTTAAAAGAATTAGTAGTAGAATTCAAGAAGGCGCATTTTTTAGTTTTGCTTTCAAAATCAGAGGGTTGGCCAAAGGTCGTTGCCGAGGCTATGTTTTATGGTTGTATACCTATTGTATCTCCGGTTTCTTGTATTCCTTGGATGTTAGGAATGGGAACACGGGGCATTATTTTAGATGAACCAATTAAAAATAATTTAGATAAAATTACAGCACTAGTTGAAAATAAAACCAAATACGAAAAAATAAGTAGGGAAGCTCAAACCTGGTCGCATAAGTATACTATAGATAAATTTGAAGCTGAAATAAAAAAGTTTCTATGAAAATACTTCAACTTATCGATACTTTAAATCCGGGCGGAGCGGAAAGAATGGCATTGAATTATTTTTTAAGTCTTAAAAATTATAAAATTACTTCATTTTTGGTCGTAACCAGAAAAAAAGGTATTCTTTCAGAACAGTTAGAGGATGATTCGGATTTTCATTTTTTAAATAAAAGAAGCAGGTTTGATTTCAAAGCCTTAAACTCCTTGAGAAATATAATAAAAAAGGAAAGAGTAGATGTCGTACATGCACATGGCAGTTCTTGGTTCTTTGCTGTATTATGTAAGTTAAGCGGATGTAAATTTAAGTTAATCTGGCATGATCATTATGGTAATAGTGAGTTTGTAAATAAAAGAAATAAGCAGCCTCTTAAATTTTTTTCCCGACATTTTGATGGAATCATTACGGTTAATAGAAATCTAGAAAAGTGGTCTGTACAGAAATTAGAATTTAATAAAAGGATTATATTTCTTCCTAATTTCATTATTACAGGTAGTGGTCCAATTGAAAAATTAAAAGGGGACTTCGAATTTAATTTAGTCTGCACCTCCAATTTTAGACCACAAAAAAATCATTTGCTACTTCTGAAGGCATTTAGTATGTTAAATAGTAAATTTTCTGTTGCTTTACATTTATTTGGAGTGAATTTTCAGGATGATTATTCTAATGCAATAATTAAGGAAATAGAAGCGATGGAAGGTGTTTATTATTATGGTCAAGTTAATAATATTTCACGATTTTTACGTTCAGCCGATATAGGAATTCTTTTCTCCAACTCTGAAGGTCTACCCCTGGCTTTATTAGAATATGCATCAGAGAAATTAGCAGTAGTTTGCACAGATGTTGGACATTGTAAAGAAATCGTAGGAGATTATGCAAAGTTAGTTTCACCTAATCAACCTTCACTTTTAGCTGATAGTATTGAAGAATATCTTAATGATGATGGATTAAGAAAAACTGAAGCAAAGAAATTACATCTAAGGATTAAAGAATTATATTCCGAAAAAACTATAGTTGATGAATATTTAAGTTTTCTGAAAAAGGTTTGAAAGATTTCAATTACATTAATCATAAGTTTTATATAAGACTCTTATTACTTCATTTAATTTATGGATTGGTAATCTATTTGTTACCTTTTCTATCAAAGTTAATATCGATTTTGATTATAGGGTCTTTTATCTTTGTAATTATAGATCGTAAGAATAGAGGTAATGAGGCATTAATGGCAGCCGCATATATTGCTGGGGCTGAGGTTTTTTTTAGACAAACAGGTGCATTGGTTTTTTACGAAACAGGTAAGTATGCAGTGATTATTTTTTTGGTTATAGGTATGTTTTTTAAAGGTGCTAGTTCTAAAACTGTACCATATTGGCTTTACCTTTTAATTCTATTTCCTGGGGTGCTAATTGCATCAATGAATTTCGGTTACGACGCAGAAGTAAGGAAATTAATAGCTTTTAATCTTGCTGGTCCAGTGTGCTTAGGTATTTCAGCGCTTTATTGTTATTACAAAAAAATTAAAAAAGAGGATTTCCAAAGAGTATTGTTAATGCTTCTAATGCCACTAATAGCTCAAGCAGTATATTTATATTTTTATACACCAAGTATGGATCAAGTGAGAATAGGTTTATCTGGAAATTATGCTGCCACAGGAGGATATGGTCCCAATCAGATATCAACTGTATTTGGAATGGGGTGTTTTTTACTAGCAACTAGATTATTTACTATCAGAAATAAATTTATTAATGTTATTGATCTAATTTTATTACTCTTTGTTGGCTATAGAGCGATAATTACTTTTTCAAGGGGTGGGATATTTACTGCTTTGATTTGTATCATTTGTTTTTTGATATTTTTCTATTATAAACAAGATGCAAATAAACAAGAAGGCACTAACCTACGCATTTTTCTAGTCTCACTGGCGGCAGTAACAGTTTGGTTTATTTCATCAATCGAAACTGGCGGATTAATAGTGAATCGATATACTAATAAAAATGCAGCAGGTCAATTAAAAGAAGATATTACAACAGGAAGGGCGGAACTTATTGAAACCGAATTAACCGCATTCTACAAGCACCCTTTATTGGGAATAGGCGTAGGAAAAGGTATAGAGTATCGGGAAGAAAACCTAGGTATAAGAATAGCTAGCCATAATGAAATTAGTAGGCTTTTAGCGGAACATGGAGTTTTAGGTATTTTTGCTTTATGTATTCTTATATTCGTACCCGTTATATTTTGGTTTAAATTTCAGAATAATTATTATTTCCTCGCCTTCGTAGCTTTTTGGTTTTTGACGATTAATCACTCAGCGATGAGGATAGCTCTACCAGCATTTGTATACGGACTTGCATTATTATATATAGTTGATGAAAAAAAGAATCCTATACATAGGAAACGACTTGCAGGTCAATAGTTTTACGGTTACCTATATTTCTTTCTTCAGTAAAATGTTGCGGAAAGAGGGCTATAAAGTCAAAACAGCCTCCACCCGAAATAACAAGGCTCTACGTCTTGCCGAGATGATTGGTCTTATAGCCAGATTTAAAGATTCTACTGACGTTGTTCTTATAGATACCTACGGAGCTATGAATTTTTATTATGCCTACCTGGTTGGGAAGACCTGTAAATTGTTCGATCTTGAATATATTCCGATCCTTCATGGAGGAAATCTTCCGGAAAGACTTGAAAATTCGCGAAAATTAAGTAAAAGTCTATTCGGGAATGCAAAAGTCAATATAGCACCATCACATTTCTTACATGATATTTTTCAAAAACACGGATTCAATAATACTGAGATCATTCCAAATGCAATAAAATCTGATAACTACCCTTTTAAAAAGCGTTCATCTTTCAGACCGAAACTTTTGTGGGTTAGACGTTTTCAGAAAAGATATAATCCCTTCATGGCTTTAAAGGTTTTACGAATTTTAAAGCAATCCTATCCTGATGCCAGTTTATGTATGGTTGGGCCGGAAAAAGATGGCACCATGGCAAGCTGTAAAAAATTAGCTGAAAAATATGATTTGGAGGTTCGCTTTACCGGGAAATTGAGAAAAAAACACTGGGCGGAATTATCCCGTAATTATGATTTCTTCATTAATACAACCTCGGTAGATAACACCCCGATAAGCGTGATCGAAGCGATGAGTCTTGGCCTTGCTATTGTTAGTACCGATGTTGGTGGTATGCCAATGTTAATCGAGAATGGCCATGACGGCATTCTAGTTCCTGAAGATGATGAGAAAATCATGGCCAATGAGATCATTAAAATTATTGAGGATCCTGAAAAAGGAGAAAAAATATGTTTGAATGCCAGAGATAAGGTGGATCAATTCGATTGGGATCTGGTCAAAGAACAATGGAATAGAGTTCTTAATTAATGAAGCGAATTCTCTATATAGGTAATAAACTTGAAAAACATGGAGCAGCTCCAACTAGCGTTGATACCCTTCCTGATTTACTGGAAAAAGAAGGGTTAAATTTTAAAACTGTTTCTTCCTTCAGGAATAAGCCTTTAAGATTAATCCATATGCTTTGGAGTGTTCTTAAGAACCTTAATATGAAGGAACTTGTACTTATAGACACTTATAGTACCACAAATTTCTGGTATGCTGTGTTGTGTGGAAAAGTCTGTCTTCAATTAAATGTTCCCTATATTTTTATTCTTCATGGCGGCAACCTGAAAAAAAGATTCGACGAATCATCTAATTCTATATTAAATGTTTTCCGCAAAGCTGACCATTGCGTGGTTCCATCTAGTTTTCTTATGGATCAACTTTCAGAATACTCTTTTAAGAACCTCAGGTTTATTCCAAATTCCATAGATCTTTCGTTTTACGATTTTAAGACAAGGAAAGATTTAGCTCCTAAAATTTTATGGGTGCGAGCATTAGATGAAGTTTATAATCCTTTGCTTGCTATTAAAGTTTTAGAGCATTTATTAGAGAATTATCCTAAGACGGAATTATGCATGGTAGGACCTGAAAAGGATGGTAGCCGGAAGAAGATCAAAAAAATAGTAGAAGAAAAAAAGTTACCGGTAAAATTGCCGGGTAAGCTTTCTAAAGAGGAGTGGATACGTTTATCTCGAGAGTATGATGTTTTTATTAATACTACCACTATAGACAATACTCCAGTTAGCGTCATTGAAGCAATGGCCTTAGGATTACCCGTAGTTTCTACCAATGTTGGGGGAATTCCTTACCTGATCGAAGACGGAGAGAACGGACTTCTGGTTGGATCGAATGATCCTGAATCTATGGCCAAAGCCATTGAATCTCTGATAGAAGATCCGGAATTGGCGAATAAATTAAGCCGTAAGGGAAGAGAGAAGGTGGAATCCTTCGATTGGGAAAGGGTTAAGTCACTTTGGCTAGATTTGCTTGCTTAAAAATTATATATTTACCCGAGAGGAAACTTAACCAGTAATGTCTCAAAAACCCCTGTTCCATTTTGAAATTTCAGAGCGTAAAGTACTGCTGCGACTTTTCGATATGGTGACGGTTTTACTTACCCTTTCAATAGTCGGGATCATATTCGAATTTGATTATTTCAGGATAGATACTAATAACTGGAGTTGGACCCTGGTGTTTCTAATCTATCTCAACCTTTTTGGAAATATCTTCGAACTTTATGATCTTCAAAAAGCAGATCGATTTGATAGTGTGGTCAAGAATGTACTGCTTACCACGAGTCTTACGGTACTGTTCTATATGTTAACCCCGTTTTTTACTCCAAGTCTTCCTGAGAACAGATTGCAGATCCTTTTCTTTTTTCTTTCGGTAGCCGGAGCGCTTTTGGTTTGGAGATCATTATACATCAGTTTGATCTCATCACCCAGGTTCTATAAGAGGGTGCTTGTAGTTGGAGATTCCTTCGATATTAAGTTGATCGCTGAATCCCTTCAGAAATCAGATCCCAATTATTTTGTAGTAGGTTATATCAATACAGATCAAAAGATTCGAACCGAATTCGAAAGAGCTGATCTTCTTCGATTTGAAGTAGAGGAACTTCAGGAAGCGATTAAAGAACACCATATCAATGAGGTTGTCGTTGCCAGTGCTTATCAAAAAGGCTTGATGCTGACTCTGTATAACCAGTTGAGTGAACTTCTGAAGAAAGGTTTCCCTATTCGGGATTATACTCATGTTTATGAAGAAGTTACCCGAAGAATTCCGGTTCAGAATGTAGATAAGGATTTTTACAGATATTTTCCATTCAGCCGGAGTAATCAGAATAAATTCTATATGTTGGTTTTTCGTGTTTTTGATATACTAGTCTCCATTATTGGTATTCTTTTCGGAATATTAATTTCACCATTCATTCTTATCGGAAATCTTTTAGGAAACCGGGGTAAATTATTTTACACGCAGGAAAGAGTGGGGAAAAACGGGGAGGTTTTCAAAATCGTAAAATTGAGAACTATGACGAAAGATGCGGAGGCATCAGGTCCACAATATGCTCAGAAGAACGATTATCGTATCACGAAATTCGGGCGATTCTTAAGAAGATCAAGACTGGACGAGATTCCACAATTTTATAATGTATTAAAGGGAGATATGAGTATGATTGGCCCAAGGCCAGAAAGACCTGTTTTTGTAAAGGAGCTTTCTAAACTTATACCCTTTTATGAGACCAGGCATATCATAAAACCTGGACTAACAGGCTGGGCGCAGGTAATGGCCAATTACGGTGATTGTCATGACGACAGTCTGGAAAAACTACAATATGATCTCTATTATATTAAACACCGCGGAATTTTTCTCGATCTAAGTATTCTTTTAAAAACCCTGAGTACTGTTTTATTCTTCAGAGGACAATGATTCAGTTTTCAGCAGCCAGTTAACAGGAATCAGTTGAGAGTTATACTTTTTTAGAAATAACTTAGACTTCAGAATTAATTTTCTGAGGTTATAGTAAAAAATATAGTTTAAAATTCTCAATTCTCAATTCTCAATTACCTAAGCCGGTCTTTTTCTTTTGAATTTCACTACCGAAAACAGGAATATGAACAAAGCAAGAAACTGGGCGATACGCGGAATGTAATTGCCATATTTAACATAGAAAGTTTTTTCATCGCTCAAACCAACCTTGCCTTTTATAGTCCCTTGTTTTTCGTAGCCTAAACTTTTTATAATATCTCCTCTGGAGTTAATGATTGCCGAGATGCCCGTATTAGCACTTCTGGCGACATATCTCCTGGTTTCCACCGCTCTTAACCTTGCATAGCTTAAATGTTGTTTGTGTCCCTGAGTGTTGCCCCACCAGGCGTCATTGGTTATAATGCTGAGAAAATTAGCCCCGTTATTTACATAACCTGTAACGTACTCCCCGTAAACCGATTCATAACAAATAATTGGTGCTGTACCCAGACTATCATTCAATCGTAAAACTTCACGGTTTTCCTGGGTTGTTTTCATAGCTACCGTACCACCCAGATCTATCATGATATCCCCTAAAATAGGTTTGAGCAGACTTTGGTAAGGGAAATTCTCCACTCCCACAACGAGTTTGGATTTATGGTATAGCTGCGTGCTATCTAAGGTATTTCTAACCAGAAAGGCAGAATTATAATCATCATACCAGTCATTTACATTGGGTCTTATTTGGTTGCTCTGTTTCCTAACTTTATCTGGGTTCTGAAACCTTTCGAACATACTTACCCCACCAAGAAAACTAAGATCAGGTTTCATACTGCTTATTTGTTGACCATAGAAAACTGCCTCAGACCTTTCAAAATTTGGTAGTTGTGTACCATCAGCAAAGACGGTTTCAGGAGCTAGTACCAGATCGGTAGAGTCGGTTACTGAGTTCTGGCTAAGCTCAAGAAGGAGTTCTCCAATCCGTTTATCGGTCGTATTATACTTTTCAGTATATGGATTAATATTTGGCTGAAGTATTACCACATCAATGCTATCCCTTGGCTCTTCGTAACTGTAATATAGCAGTAGGGAAATAGAGATAGGAATAAGGATGAATAGCCCCGCTTTTAAGATGCCTCTGTAAATAATTCCCTTATCCTTAAATTCTCTGAAAAGTAGAACTGTTTTGAAAATCGCGATATTAACTAGGAGGATCCAAAGTGTTCCCCCAAAAGTTCCGGTATACTCATACCATTGCACCCAGCTTATATATTCAGAAAACACATTGCCTAAATTGAGCCAGGGCCAGGAAAAATCCCAGTTGAGATGGATCTTTTCAAATACCATCCAAATACTTATAAAAAATGCCGAAGCAGCACTAAATCCAGTTCTTTTAGCGACGATGTGATATAATAGGAATACTGTCGACATCAAAAGCGAATTCGCCAGGATCGCAAAAATACCTCCGAATGGAGTAGAGAAGTAGATCCAATAAGTGGTGATCAAATTCCAGATAAAAAAGCTTAAGTAAGCGTGGCCGAAAACTTTCAACTTGATCCATTTCGCCGAACTATTTCTTATTTGGAATTCACTGAAAAGAAGTGGTACGAATGCGAAAAAAATAAATAGTGGAAAACCGTAAGTAGGCCATGAAATAGCAAACAGGATTCCGCTTAGGATAGCTAATAAAATATTCTTCATAGAAATCTGGTCTGCCCAAAAATAGGAAACTTCTTTGTGAACTCTGTCAAGAAAAAGGAATCAGCTCCTAATCGAACTGACAATAACATTATTTTTGGAGCTTTTTCAATTCAAAATAGTAGATTAGTAAATTCTAACTAAAATCTATACATGGGAATTAAAAGGCACATCCCCAATATTATAACTCTTTTGAATCTTTTAAGCGGAAGTCTGGCGGTGATATTTGCCGTAAAAGGCAATCTGGTTCTGGCAGCTATTTTCGTAGCAGCAGGAATATTTTTTGACTTTTTCGATGGATTGGCTGCAAGAGCTCTTAATGTAAAAAGTGAAGTGGGTTTACAACTGGATTCACTGGCAGATGTTGTTACCAGTGGAGTAGTGCCTGGTATTGTGATGTACCAGCTTATGACCAAAGCTTTACCAGCTAAAGGCGGCTTAGGAGCAGACTGGAATTCATCGGTTTTTGATATTCAGATAAAACCTTTCGCAATCATAGGTTTGCTCATAATCCTGGCTTCAGCATACAGACTTGCAAAATTTAACGTAGATGAACGCCAAACAGATTCTTTCATAGGATTGCCTACACCGGCTAATGCCTTGCTTATTTTAAGTCTGCCTTTGATCCTGACGTATCAGCCAGGACCTTTTATTTCAGACCTATTGCTGAATGAGTGGTTTCTGGTTGGGCTTACCCTGGTAAGTTGCTACCTGCTAAATGCGGAATTGCCGCTGTTCGCGTTAAAATTTTCAGACTGGAGCTTTAAGGAAAATAAGTTGAGGTACTTTTTTATCTTAAGCTGTATAGTGCTGATAATCTTTCTTAAGTTTATCGCTATTCCAGTGATCCTTTTGCTTTATGTGATCTTATCGATCATTTCTAATCAAAAAGAATCTGTAGTTTAATTAAAAAGCTTCTTCTTTCTCAATTCAAAGTTCTGTCCTAGGTAAACTTTACGAACCATTTCATCTTCGGCAAGTTCTTCAGGGATTCCATGCTTAAGAATACTACCCTCGAACATTAGGTAAGTCCTGTCTGTAATAGCCAGGGTTTCCTGCACGTTGTGGTCGGTGATAAGGATACCAATATTCTTATCCTTCAATTGAGCAACGATACGCTGAATGTCTTCCACCGCAACCGGGTCTACGCCTGCAAAAGGTTCATCCAGGAGAATAAAACTTGGATCAGTAGCCAAAGCTCTGGCGATCTCGGTTCTTCGTCGCTCACCACCACTCAAAAGGTCTCCACGGTTCTTTCTGATATGGTTTAAACCGAATTCCTCAATAAGCGATTCCATTTTCATGAGCCTTTCTTTCTTAGAAAGACTGGTGAGTTCCAGAACACTCATGATATTATCTTCAATGCTCAGTTTCCTGAAAACCGAAGCTTCCTGGGCCAGGTAACCAATCCCGTGCTGAGCTCTTTTATACATGGGATATTTGGTGATATTGGTCTTATCCAGGATAATATTTCCGCTATTGGGCTTAATTAAACCCACGATCATATAAAAAGAGGTTGTTTTTCCCGCACCGTTGGGACCTAATAAACCAACGATCTCTCCCTGGTTCACTTCTACAGAAATGCCTTTTACCACATCTCTTCCCTTATAGGTCTTTACAAGTTTATCAGCACGTAATTTCATATCCTCTTTTTATATATCTGAAATTGCAGAAATTATACCGCAATTTATTTATTTTCTTCCAGAGCTTCCCAATATTCGAAGGCTCTTCTTAAATGAGGGATTACAATAGTTCCACCTATAAGTGTACCTATACTTAATGTTTCCATGATCTCCTCACGGGTAATTCCTTCTTTATGGCTGGATTCCAAATGATACTTTACACAATCGTCACATCTTAAAACCGTAGATGCTACCAGGCCTAAAAGTTCCTTGGTCTTTTTGTCCAAAGCGCCTTCGGTAAAAGCGTTAGTATCCAGGTTGAAGATCCTTTTAAGAACCTTATTATTTTCAGACAATATCTTGTCGTTCATTTTTGCGCGGTACGAATTGAATTCGTCTACCTTATCGATCATAGCTTTATTTTTTTAATTTTTCTTCTTCTTTTTTATACATGATCTTGGAAATAATAATACTTACTTCATATAAGATCAATATAGGTATAGCAACGATAATCTGACTCACTATGTCGGGCGGAGTAATTATTGCTGACAGTATTAAAACGATTACCAGGGCATATTTTCTGTAAGTCTTTAAAAAGTCTGGAGTTACAAGGCCAACCTTAGTTAAAAAGTATATAACAATGGGTAATTCGAATACCAATCCACTGGCCAGAACCGAAGCTCGTACAAGGCTTATATAACTACTCAGATCAAAATCATTGAATACGGTATCACTTACCTGGTATTTTCCGAGGAAATTAATTGATAACGGAGTCACTACATAATATCCAAACAATACTCCTAAAAAGAATAATACCGAGCTAAGGAAGATAAATCCTTTGGCGTATTTCCTTTCATTGCTGTGCATTGCGGGTGCCACGAATTTCCAGAATTCGTAGATCACATAAGGGAAAGCGATGATAAAACCAGCCGTAATAGAGGTCCAGACGTGGGCAGAGAACTGGCCACCCATAGTTCTACTCTGTATCCTGAAGGGCATTTCCTGGTCGCAAAAGCCTCCATCTATTCCAAATATTCCAGATAATTTACATAAGACCCTATAGGAAAAGAAGTCGCCTTTTGCCGGCCCGAATAATAGAACATCAAAAATGAAACTTTTAAGAACAAAAGCTATCGACCCAGCGATGACCACTGCCAGTACTGCTCTTATTAAATGCCACCTTAATTCCTCAAGATGGTCTAAAAAAGACATTTCATTTTCAGGATCTTCCTGGGGGGCAATTCTTTCCATTATAAAATTCCTTCTCTTATTAAGTTATGCAGATGTACAACTCCTGCATATTTGCCATTTTCAGTAGCAAGTAATTGAGATATTTTATTCTTTTCCAAAACTTCTAAAGCTTCCACCGCTAAAGTATCCTGGTCTATGGTTTTTGGATTTTTGCTCATGATGTCTCTAGCCTTCAACCCCTTGATATCTGAATGATCTTTCAGCATCCTACGAATATCTCCATCGGTAATAATACCAATGATCTTGTCATTTTCCAAAACTGCGGTTACTCCCAGCATTTTTTCAGAGATCTCGATCAGGGTATTCGCGACATCGGTTTCCGGGGATACCTGCGGAACCATATTCTGAGAGGTAATATCACTTACTCTCAAATAAAGCTTCTTTCCGAGAGAACCTCCAGGATGATATTTGGCAAAATCCTTACTACTGAAGCCTTTTAAATTTAAAAGACAAACGGCCAGAGCATCACCAATCACCATTTGCGCGGTAGTACTGGTAGTAGGAGCCAGGTTATTAGGACAGGCTTCCTTTTCCACGTAACAATTCAGAACAAAATCTGCTTCCTTTCCCAAGAAAGATTCCTTGTTGGCGGTAAGGCCTATTAAGGTATTATTGAAATTTTTTATTAGCGGAACCAAAACTTTAATTTCCGGACTATTACCACTTTTAGAAATACAGATAACCACATCGTTATCCTGAACAATACCAAGATCACCGTGAATAGCATCTGCGGCATGCATGAAAATAGACGGAGTTCCTGTAGAGTTTAAAGTCGCCACGATCTTATTAGCTATGATCGCGCTTTTACCAATTCCCGTAACCACAACACGACCTTCAGAACGATAGATGATTTCCACCGCCTGGGTAAATTCTTCGTCTATAAAATTTATGAGGTTCGCAATTGCTTCTGCTTCATTGGAAATGGTTTCTTTTGCAGTAGAAATGATTTGATCGCTAAGTTTCAAATTAGATTAAATTAAGAATTGCAGGTACTAAAGAAATATGTATATTTAGTAATGCAAATGTATGTAAAATTGTAACACAATTGAATGGCTTTGACCGAAATTGATTTACACAAAGAACTTAAGAGGTACTTTGGATTTAGTCAGTTTAAGGGGCTTCAGGAAGAAGTAATTACCAGCATAGTTAAAGGAAATGATACTTTCGTAGTTATGCCAACTGGCGGAGGGAAATCACTATGTTACCAACTCCCGGCACTTATATCAGACGGTACTGCAATAGTGGTATCGCCCCTTATAGCATTAATGAAGAATCAGGTAGATGCAATTCGTAGCATCTCCTCTGAGCATGGCGTAGCCCATGTTCTCAACTCCTCTTTAAATAAAACCGAAGTTGCTAGAGTAAAGGACGATATTAGAAATGGTATCTGTAAATTACTTTATGTGGCGCCGGAATCGCTTACCAAAGAAGATTATGTAGATTTTCTTAAAAATCAGACTATTTCTTTTCTTGCCGTAGATGAAGCTCACTGTATTAGTGAATGGGGACACGACTTTAGACCGGAATACCGAAACCTTCGTCATATTCTGAAAAGGATAGGCGATAATATTCCCGTTATCGGGTTAACGGCGACGGCGACTCCAAAGGTTCAGGAAGATATCCTGAAGAATCTTGGAATTACCGGGGCAAAGACCTTTAAGGCCAGTTTTAACAGGCCTAATCTTTACTACGAGGTAAGACCGAAAACGAAGAATATTGAAGCTGATATTACCAGGTTCGTAAAACAGAACGATGGTAAATCTGGTATTATTTATTGCCTTAGCCGTAAAAAGGTTGAGGAGTTGGCCCAGACGCTTCAGGTAAACGGAATTAAAGCGGTTCCCTATCATGCGGGACTGGATGCCAAGACCAGGTCTAAACACCAGGATATGTTCCTTATGGAGGATATAGATGTGGTAGTGGCGACCATCGCTTTTGGTATGGGTATAGATAAACCCGACGTTCGTTTTGTGATCCACCATGATATCCCGAAAAGTATTGAGAGTTACTACCAGGAAACCGGTCGTGCCGGTCGTGATGGTGGTGAGGGGCATTGTCTCGCTTTTTATTCATACAAGGATATAGAGAAACTAGAAAAATTCATGAGCGGTAAGCCTGTTGCAGAACAGGAAATTGGTCATGCGCTTTTACAGGAAGTGGTTGCTTATGCCGAGACTTCTGTTTCCAGGAGAAAATTCATCCTGCATTATTTCGGAGAAGAATTTGATTCTGAAACCGGAGAAGGTGCAAGTATGGACGATAATGTTCGCAATCCAAAGAAACAGCATGAAGCGAAAGAAGACCTTGAATTACTGCTGAGAACAGTTAAGGAAACCAACGAACTATATAAGTCTAAAGAGGTTGTAAAAACCCTGATAGGAAAGTCTAACGCTCTTATACTTTCTCATAAAACCGATGAACATCCTTTATTCGGAAAAGGGAAGCACCAGGATAGTAATTACTGGATGGCTCTTACCAGGCAGGCCCTGGTTGGCGGTTATCTTAAAAAAGATATAGAAACCTACGGCGTGGTTAAGATCACCGAAAAAGGTAGGGAGTATCTCAAGAATCCTGTTTCTTTCATGATGACCGAAGATCATATTTTCAATGATGCTACCGAGGATGTGATCAAAGCTGATAAAGGTGGAGCGGCAGTTGATGAACAACTGGTGAAAATACTGAAAGAACTTCGGAAGAAAGTCGCCAAGAAAAAAGACCTTCCACCGTTTGTAATATTTCAGGATCCATCTCTGGAAGATATGGCGCTTAAATATCCTATAAACATAGAGGAATTAAGCAATATTCATGGGGTAGGCGAAGGGAAGGCCAAGAAGTACGGGAAGGAGTTCGTGGAGCTTATTGCCAGATATGTTGAAGATAACGATATAGTAAGGCCAGATGATTTTGTAGTGAAATCTACGGGTGCTAATAGTTCTCTCAAATTATATATCATTCAGAGCGTAGACCGGAAGTTACCATTAACAGATATTGCATCGGCAAAAGGTATGGCGATGCCCGAATTCATTAAAGAAATGGAAGCTATTGTTTATAGCGGAACAAAACTGAATATAGATTACTGGCTGGATGATATCCTGGATGAAGATCAGCAGGAAGAGATCCACGAATATTTTCTGGAAGCTGAATCTGATAAGATAGATGAAGCGATGGAGGAGTTTGATGGAGATTATGACGATGAAGAACTTCGATTATACAGGATAAAGTTTATAAGTCAGGTCGCAAATTAAGACATAAAAAAACCCGGAAATTCCGGGTTTTTCTATTTATATCTTCTTTTAAAGAGCGTAAGAAACGCTAAGTATCCATTGTGATGGTCGCGAATCCAGGGTGAATTCTTCAGCAGCAGTTTCGTTTAATCCAAATGCTGTGTTTTCAGAAAAAGCACCTTCATATCGTAGGTCAAAACCAAGTCTTCCTAGATTTAGTCCTGCTCCAAGCTGATAACCCACCGTAATATCATTTTCAACATCCTCGATCTGAATACCGCCACCTTCGGCTTTATTATCCAGGATATATTGGAAAGAAGGTCCAGCCTTAATATTAAGCGGTCCCAGGATATTCAATCCTACTAATACAGGGGCATCGATCTTACTCAATTTATAATCGAAGGTCGAATATTCAGTGTTTAATTGAGTATATAATAATTCAGGCTGAATAAAAATTCCCAATAGCTCAAATTGTGCAAAAAGACCTGCATGGAAACCCGTCTTAGATTCACCATCCTCGAATGAAGCCATAAAATCTCCTGAGGCGTCGCCAACAGATTCATATTCTCCCGTAGCTCCATAATTCAAACCACCTTTAATTCCAAAACTGGCATTTTGGGCAGATAGGTTTAAACCTGCAAAAATAAAGGCCAGCAACATTAACTTTTTCATTTATTTCCTATTTATGTTCAGCTAATATAACGCTGTTTAACGAATGTTTATTTCTATAGAATTAAAAAAGCCTTTCAGAATAATCTCTGAAAGGCCTTTATATTACTGATATTTAGAATATTATTTACGTTTTAAAACTTTTTCAGAAGCTTTAATTATCGCCGCTGCATTTAAACCGTATTTATCCATAAGTTGAGCAGGAGTACCGCTTTCTCCAAAGGTATCTTTGGTAGCGACAAATTCCTGAGGTGCAGGATGATGCTCTGCCAAAGTTCTAGCAACGCTTTCTCCCAATCCTCCAAGGAAGTTGTGTTCTTCAGCAGTTACCACACAACCTGTCTTTTTTACTGAATTGATGATAGCTTCTTCATCAAGTGGCTTGATCGTATGAATATTGATCACTTCAGCACTGATCCCTTTTTCATTCAATTCTACAGCTGCCTGTATAGCTTCCCAAACCAAATGACCGGTTGCAATGATAGTAACATCTGTACCTTCATATAGTTTTACCGCTTTTCCGATCTCGAATTTCTGGTCTTCTGGAGTGAAATTAGCAACTTTTGGTCTTCCGAATCTAAGGTAAACCGGTCCGTCATGCTCTGCGATGGCAAGAGTTGCCGCCTTTGTTTGGTTATAATCACAAGTGTTGATAACCGTCATTCCCGGTAGCATTTTCATCAAACCAAGATCTTCGAGGATCTGGTGAGTAGCTCCGTCCTCTCCCAGGGTAACCCCAGCGTGAGAAGCACAAATCTTCACATTCTTTCCAGAATAAGCTACGCTCTGGCGTATCTGGTCGTAAACCCTTCCGGTAGAAAAGTTAGCGAAAGTTCCGGTGAAAGGAATTTTTCCTCCAATGGTCATTCCGGCAGCCATTCCTATCATGTTTGCTTCAGCAATTCCCACCTGGAAAAAACGCTCCGGGTGATTCGCCTTGAATTCGTCCATTTTTAGAGAGCCGGTAAGGTCTGCACAAAGGGCAACCACATTTTCGTTGGTCTTACCAAGTTCGGTTAAACCTGCTCCAAAGCCTGAACGCGTATCTTTACTTCCTGTATTTTTATATTCTTTCATGGTCTTTAAAATTTTGATATTAATGAATTTGTGGGGCGATTAGTAATCTCCCAGGGTTTCAGGGTTTTGAGAAAGTCCTTCCTCAAGTTGCTCATCGTTTGGAGCTTTACCGTGCCACGCGTGTGTGTGCATCATAAAGTCTACTCCGTTACCCATTACTGTATTCATTAATACGCAAACCGGTTTGCCTTTTCCGGTTCTGGTCTTTGCTTCCTTAAGACCATCTATAACCTGTTGCAGGTCATTTCCATCTTCGATCTCCATAACGTCCCAGCCAAAAGCTTCGAATTTAGCCTTTAGATTACCCATTGGTAATACGGTTTCTGTACTACCATCGATCTGCTGACCGTTAAGATCTATAGTTGCGATGAGGTTGTCTACATTATTACCTGCAGCATACATAATTGCTTCCCAGTTCTGACCTTCCTGTAATTCACCATCACCGTGAAGAGAATAGATTAGGTGGTTATCATTATTAAGCTTTTTGGTTTGAGCGGCTCCAAGAGCAACGCTCATTCCCTGTCCTAATGATCCAGAAGCTATTCTTACTCCTGGAAGCCCTTCGTGAGTAGTAGGGTGTCCCTGAAGACGGGAATCAATTAGTCTGAAAGTGTTTAGTTCATCTACCGGAAAAAATCCGCTACGAGCAAGTACACTATAGTAAACCGGAGAAATATGGCCGTTAGAAAGAAAGAAAAGATCTTCACCTTTTCCGTCCATATTAAAATCGGTGCTGTAGTCCATAACCTCCTGGTATAGCGCAGTGAAAAATTCAGTACAGCCTAAGGAACCTCCCGGGTGACCGGAATTAACCTTATGAACCTGCCTTAAAATATCTCTGCGTACCTGGGTAGCAAAATCTTGTAATTCGTTGATGTCTGGCATTTTAAATTGTGTTGTTTTAATGCGGCAAAAATAACTTTTTATAAAGCTTTGGCAAAGCAACTAATGCCCAGTTATTAACTTTTTCTTGAAAATACTAACAAGCTGCCGGCGATTCGCTATTCCATTTGATATTTAGTTGAGTATCTTTGCACCGATTAAACGGAACTATGAAATGAGCCAAATCAAAAACTCCAATTCAACTCAAGTTGTTTTTGGCGAATTACATCTGACCGTTAAACAACATATATTGAATACCAGATGAAATTTGAACTTTTAACTACCGATGCTGGTAGTAAAGCACGTGCGGGAAAAATAACTACAGATCACGGGGTAATTGAAACCCCGATTTTTATGCCGGTTGGTACGGTAGCATCTGTTAAGGGAGTACATCAAAGTGAACTTAAAGAAGATATAAATCCTGATATTATTTTAGGTAATACCTACCACCTTTATTTAAGACCTCAAACCGAAATTTTGAAAAAAGCGGGGGGGCTGCATAAATTCATGAACTGGGATAGGAATATCCTTACCGATAGTGGAGGTTACCAGGTGTATTCACTTTCTGCCAGAAGAAAGATCAAGGAAGAAGGAGTAAAATTCAAATCACATATAGATGGTTCTTACCATACATTTACTCCGGAAAATGTTATGGAAATTCAGAGAGCTATTGGCGCAGATATCATCATGGCTTTCGATGAATGTACCCCATATCCCTGCGATTATAATTATGCGAAAAGATCGATGCACATGACGCATCGCTGGCTGGACAGGTGTATAAATCACCTTGAAAAGACACCAGAGATCTATGATTATAAACAAACTCTTTTTCCAATCGTACAGGGAAGTACCTATAAGGACTTACGTAGACAATCTGCAGAATATATCGCTAATGCCGGGGCTGAAGGAAATGCCATTGGTGGACTTTCTGTAGGAGAGCCTGCAGAAGAAATGTATGCTATGACCGAAGTGGTTACGGAAATCCTTCCGGAAGACAAGCCAAGGTATTTAATGGGCGTTGGTACTCCTATAAATATATTGGAGAATATCGCTTTAGGAGTGGATATGTTCGATTGTGTAATGCCCACCAGGAATGGTAGAAATGGAATGCTATTTACCTCCCATGGAACGATTAATATCAAGAATAAAAAGTGGGAAGCAGACTTTTCGCCTATAGATCCGGAAGGTGTAAGTTTTGTTGACTCTATGTATTCAAAGGCTTATGTGCGACATTTATTCTCGGTAAATGAAATGCTTGGCAGGCAAATTGCTAGTATTCATAACCTGAGCTTTTATCTTTGGTTGGTAAGAGAAGCAAGAAAACATATCTTAGCCGGAGATTTCCCGCAATGGAAAGACAAAATGGTAAAACAAATGGATAAACGCCTTTAATCCTGTAATTTGAAAATCCTCGACTGGTACATACTTAAAAGGTATTTAGGAACCTTTACAATGATGCTGGTTCTCTTTATACCGATTGGTATTACCGTGAACCTTGCTGAAAAGATCGATAAGATCCTGGATAATGAAGTTCCCTTCATTGAAGTAGCTAATTATTATCTGGATTTTACAATCTATTTTGCAAACCTTCTTTTCCCCATTTTCCTTTTTTTATCAGTGATCTGGTTTACGTCTAAGCTGGCGATGAATACAGAGATCGTTGCTATTTTAAGTAGTGGAGTTTCATTTTATAGATTTTTAAGGCCATATCTGATTGGTGCAACCATAGTATGTATTGGTGCACTGATCCTGGCTATGTATTTGGCTCCAAAGGCGAGCAAGGGCTTCAATGAATTTAAATATCAGTATCTCAAAAGAGGCGAACAAACCCAGGAAACCAGTGATGTTTACAGACAGATCAACGATAATGAGTATATCTACGCAAGTCACTTTCAACCAAAAACAAGGTCTGCCAGGAATTTTACTTTGGAGCATTTTGAAGGAAATGAGCTAAAGTTTAAATTAAGCGCTTCAAATTTAAGATATAGTGAGGAAGACAGTCTTTATAAATTGACCCGTGTTGATAAAAGGATCATTGGGAAAGAAGAAGACAGTATTATGTATATGAGAACCCTTGACACCATTCTTCCCTTTGAATTCGATGAGCTTACTCCTGAATCTTATATAGCCGAAACTCTGAACTATACCGAGCTTAATGATTTTATAGAAAAGGAAAGCCGGAGAGGATCTGGAAATATCAACAGATACCTGGTGGTGGCCTATAAAAGGTGGAGTATCCCGATCTCCGCATTTATTTTAACCATTATCGCAGTAGCCGTAGCTTCTTTTAAAAGAAGAGGAGGGATGGGAGTGAATCTGGCTGTAGGTATTTCTCTAGCTTTTATCTTTATTTTCTTTGATAAGGTTTTCGGGACCATGGCAGAACAATCTACTTTTTCACCTCTAATTGCTGTTTGGTTTCCTAATATCGTTTTTGGAGTACTGGCGGTTATTTTGCTATTCCGCGCCAAACGCTAGCTAAGAAATTCTATTCAAAATTTAAGCTTCAACGGGGATTTCTATCCTTTCAAAGTTGTTATATTTGTATGTTATAAAAAATAATTACCATAACCAATATGGAATATTTAGAATTCGAACAACCCATCAAAGAACTTGAAGAGCAATATGCAAAAGCTTGCAATATTGGAGCAGAAAGTGAAGTTGATGTTACCGCTACCTGTAAGCAGATTGAGAAAAAACTTGTAGAGAAGAAGAAAGAGATCTATAAGAATTTAACGCCATGGCAGCGCGTTCAATTATCAAGACATCCTAACAGACCTTATACTTTAGATTACATTAATGCCATTTGTGGAGATACCTTTCTGGAGCTTCATGGAGATCGCAATGTAAAGGATGATAAGGCGATGATTGGTGGACTTGGAAAGATCGACGATCAGAGTTTTATGTTTGTGGGTCAGCAAAAGGGATATAATACCAAGACCAGGCAGTACCGAAATTTCGGGATGGCAAATCCTGAAGGCTATAGAAAAGCCTTGAGACTTATGAAGTCTGCGGAAAAGTTTGGTGTACCGGTAGTTTGTTTTGTTGATACTCCGGGAGCATATCCAGGTCTTGAAGCAGAGGAAAGAGGACAGGGTGAGGCGATTGCCCGGAATATTCTTGAAATGACCAGGCTCAAAGTGCCAATCATCGTAGTGATCATTGGAGAAGGAGCCAGTGGTGGAGCTTTAGGAATAGGAGTGGGAGATAAAGTATTGATGCTGGAAAATACCTGGTATTCTGTGATCTCTCCAGAGTCGTGTTCATCGATCCTTTGGAGAAGCTGGGAGTATAAGGAAATTGCTGCGGAAGCTTTAAAACTTACTTCTATAGATATGAAAAAGCAGAAACTCATAGATGAGATTGTCAAAGAACCTTTAGGAGGAGCTCATAGCAATAGGGAGGAGATTTTTAATACGGTAAAAACTTCAATTACCCAAGCTTATTCTGAGTTCAAAAACTTATCACCAGAAGATCTGGTAGAAAAGAGGATGGATAAATATTTAGACATGGGAGTGTTTAAAGGATAAGTTCTTTGTTTATATAACATCATTAAAAAATCCGGGGAATTGCTTCCGGATTTTTTTATCTTATTAACAGAAAAATTTACTTTTCAACATGCAAATTGTTCATTACCTGTTAAGTAACTAGGGGCAATTTCTTTAAGATTGTCTTAACAAATTAATTACTTTAGTTCTATGGAAAAAACCACCTCCCCCCAAAATATTACATATAAAAAAACTAATGTTGTTAGTCTGGAAAAAGGAAAAGTTCCGCCGCAAGCCGTTGATTTAGAAGAGGTAGTGCTTGGAGCTATGATGATCGATAAAAAAGGTGTAGATGAAATTATCGATATTTTACATCCAGAGGCTTTTTATAAAAATTCGCATAAGTTAATATACGGAGCAATTAAAAAGCTTTTCGATAGCTCAGAGGCAATTGACTTATTAACCGTTTCAAATCAATTAAAAAAGGACGGTGTTTTTGATAAAGCAGGCGGGGATTATTACTTGATTCAACTTACACAGAAGGTTTCGAGTTCGGCGCACATTGAATTTCATGCTCGTATCATTCTTCAAAAATATATTCAACGAAGTCTGATCAAAATTTCAAATGAGATCATTGAAGAAGCGTTCGACGAAGGAGCCGATGTTTTTGATCTATTGGATAATGCGGAAGCAAAACTCTATGAGGTAACCCAGGGGAACATTAAACGTTCTACTGAAACTGCCCAGAGTTTGGTTATCCAGGCAAAGAAGAAGATCCAGGAAATTTCTAATAAAGAAGGTTTAAGCGGGGTGCCTTCAGGATTTGACAAGCTGGATGAACTTACTTCAGGTTGGCAGCCTTCAGATTTAATTATTGTGGCTGCACGTCCAGGTATGGGTAAAACCGCCCTTACCCTTTCTATGGCTCGAAATATAGCAGTAGACCAGGGTATACCGGTTGCCTTTTTCTCACTGGAGATGTCCTCGGTGCAGTTGATCACTCGTTTGATCTCTTCTGAAACAGGCCTGTCTTCTGAAAAATTGAGAACAGGTAAACTGGAGCAACATGAATGGGAGCAATTGAACGTAAAGGTGAAAGACCTTGAAAAAGCGCCATTGTTTATTGATGATACGCCATCACTTTCAATTTTCGACCTTCGTGCGAAAGCCCGTCGACTGGCCTCACAACATGGGATACGAATGATCGTTATAGATTACCTTCAGTTAATGACCGCGGGAGGAAGCCAAAAAGGTGGAGGAAACAGGGAACAGGAAATTTCTACGATTTCCAGAAACCTGAAAGCTCTTGCAAAAGAATTGAATGTACCAGTAATCGCTCTTTCACAGTTATCGCGTGCGGTAGAAACTCGTGGAGGAAGTAAAAGACCGCTTCTTTCTGACCTTAGGGAATCTGGAGCGATCGAGCAGGATGCCGATATTGTATCTTTTATTTACAGACCGGAATATTATAAGATAGAGGAGTGGGATGATGAGGAAAGAACTCCAACTGCGGGACAGGGGGAATTTATTGTAGCGAAGCACCGTAACGGTGGTTTGGAAAATATTAGGCTGAAATTCATTGGAGAACTCGGTAAATTTGATAATTTAGAAGACTTTAGTTTTCCATCTGAAATTCCTTCGAGCATGAACAGTGGCGATGGAGATAGTGATTTTGGAAACTTCAATTTACCAAACCCAAGTGCCGATGAGGCCTTTGGAAGTTCAATGAACAGCAATTTTGATGATGATGATAATGACGTTCCGTTCTAAAAAGAATAAGCTGAGTTCAGCTAAAGGAACTTCTATGATTAAAATATTAAGCAGTAAAGTATCGAAAGTTACTTTGCTGCTTTCTTTTTTTATACTCTTTAGTTTTCAAATGTCTGCCTCTAAAATTCTTATTCCTATGGACGCAGATACCCAGAGTAACCACCTTAAGGCTTATGGAATTGTATATTATTCACTGGAAAATCAGCTGAGCGTCAATTGGCTTTTGAATTACCGGGGTGGTTCTTTTCTTATAGCCGATTCAGAAAAATTAAGGAAAGAATGCCAGATTCGCGGAGTAGATTTTGAACTGATCAGTGATAATATGGCGGTGTCTATCCTTGAAGAGATCAGCAGCCCTACTAAAAATATGGAATCTGTGGCTTTAGAAAAGGCGCCCAAGATCGCAGTTTACAGTCCAACGGGTAACAAGCCTTGGGATGATGCTGTAACCATGGCGCTTACTTATGCGGAGATCCCGTATAAAACTATATATGACAAGGAAGTTTTAAACGATGCTTTGCTCTTATATGACTGGTTGCATCTCCATCACGAAGATTTTACCGGGCAATACGGTAAGTTTTACCGAGCTTTCAGGACAGCTCCCTGGTACATTCAGGAGAAGAAAGAGGCAGAAGAATTAGCATCAGAGCTAGGATATTCTAAGGTTTCTGATGAAAAACTTGCTGTCGCTTTAAAGATAAGGGACTATGTGATTGGCGGTGGTTTTATGTTCGCCATGTGCAGCGCAACAGATAGTTTTGATATAGCTCTAGCTGCAGAAGGGGTTGATATTGTGGAAGCGATGTTTGATGGTGATCCAAGTGAACCCGGTTACCAGGCCAAAATAGATTTCAATAATACCTTCGCTTTTACCAATTTCGAACTGGAGAGAAATCCTATGGTTTATGAATTCTCCAGTATAGATATGACCGCTAAAAGGCAGATCCAGAAAGAGACAGATTATTTTAGCCTGATGGATTATTCAGCAAAATGGGACGTTGTTCCTACAATGCTTACTCAAAATCATACCAGGCTGGTCAAGGGTTTTATGGGACAAACCACGAGTTATGATCCAGATACCGTAAAACCTGGTGTTTTGATCATGGGCGAAAGTAAGCTTAATGGCGAAGCAAGGTATATCCATGGAGTAAAAGGAAAAGGCTTCTTTACCTTTTATGGTGGTCATGACCCTGAAGATTATCAGCATCGGGTAGGAGATCCAAAGACAGAACTGGAGCTTCATCCAAATTCCCCGGGCTACAGATTGATACTAAACAATGTTCTGTTCCCGGCAGCCAAGAAGAAGGAGCAAAAGACCTAAATTTAATTTTATGGAAATTTATCAGACAGAATTGAGATTGAAACCGCGTAGCCGCGGTTTTCATTTGATCACTGATGAAATAGTGGATCACTTTTCCGAAATTGAAGAAATAGAATTTGGGATCCTGAATGTATTTATAAAACATACCTCGGCGGGTCTGGCGATTAATGAAAATGCAGATGCGACGGTACGAGAAGATTTTGAAAGTCATTTCAATAAAATGGTGCCCGAGGATCAACCATATTATAGACATACCCTGGAGGGATCTGATGACATGCCCGCTCATATTAAAAGCGCTTTAACCGGTGTCTCTCTACAGATTCCGATATCTAATGGCAAACTTAACCTGGGGACATGGCAGGGAATTTACCTTTGTGAACATAGAAATAATGGAGGCTCAAGGAAACTGGTGCTTACCGCGATGGGCGAGGAGTTTGCCTGAAAAATTATCTTAATTATCAAGAATGATGGGAGTGTTTTATAGTATAGATTTTTCACTGCCTCTTACCAACCCGGTATTAAAGTTCCTTATCATTCTTCTTATAATACTCGTAATTCCCGTACTCTTTAATAGATTAAGAGCGCCATCTATACTTGGTTTGATCCTGGCGGGAGCTGTTATTGGTCCTTTTGGCTTAAATCTTATCGAAAGGGATAGTGGTATCATTCTTTCCGGTACTGCAGGATTGCTCTATATCATGTTCCTGGCCGGGCTTGAGGTTGATATGGGTGACTTCAAGAAAAATAAGGGAAAAAGTATCGTATTCGGACTCTACACTTTCAGTATTCCTATGCTCTTCGGAATACTTGGTGGATATTATATTCTGAATTTTTCGATTCTAAGCTCCGTACTTCTTGCTAGTATGTTCGCCTCTCACACTCTCATTGCCTATCCTATCATCAGAAAACTTGGAATTGCCCGCAACATTGCAGTAAATATCACCGTGGGTGGTACTATCATAACAGATACCCTGGCACTTTTAGTATTGGCTGTCATTGTAGGAATGACCAAAGGTGAAGTTGGTTCCTTATTCTGGCTCAAATTGACCTTTTCTGTTCTGGTATTTGGATTCACCGTACTTTTTGTATTTCCTATTGTTGGAAGGTGGTTCTTTAGAAAAATTGAAGACAACGTAGCTCAGTATATTTTTGTCCTGGTCATGGTTTTCCTTGCGGCATTCCTGGCAGAGTTGGCCGGGGTTGAAGGAATTATTGGTGCTTTCTTAGCCGGGTTATCTCTGAACAGACTTATTCCTAGAAATTCGGCCCTTATGAACCGGGTAGAATTTGTAGGGAACGCCATTTTTATCCCATTCTTCCTGATAGGAATAGGGATGCTTATAAACTATAAGTTGTTTTTTGAAGATGAGGATACCCTGATTGTGGGCGGGGTAATGATCCTTATTGCGACTTCTTCGAAATATCTGGCGGCATACTTTACCCAGAGAACATTTAAATTTTCTAACAATGAAAGGCTGGTGATCTTTGGATTAAGTAATGCCCAGGCCGCTGCTACTTTGGCGGCCGTTTTAATAGGTTACAATGTAATATTGGGTCAGCAGGAAAATGGTGAGCCCATTAGACTGCTTAATGAAAGTGTATTAAACGGAACTATTTTAATGATCCTCTTTACTTGTACCTTGGCTACTATATCTGCTGCAAAAGGAGGTAAGGGAATTTTAATTTCTGAAGCGGGGAAGGATAGGTCAGACGAACCGGCCATGGCCGAGCGAATATTGATTTCGGTAAAGAACATTAATAATGTGGAAGAATTGATCAATCTGGCGATCCTCTTGAAGTCTGGCTCTAACACCGAATTATTTGCTTTAAATGTTCTGGATAATAAGAAAAATGACCTTCAGGACGAAAAGATGGCCCAGCAACTTTTAAGCAGGGCTTCTGAAATTGCGATCGCAAGCAATGATTATTTGTTTCCTGTTCTAAGATATGATTCAAATTTCAAGAATGGTATTCTTAGTGCCGTACGTGAAAATAGAATCACAGATATTTTACTGGGCCTGCATGTCAAGGAAAAATTGTCTGATTCCTTTCTTGGGGACTTAACTGAAGAAGTGCTTGCTAATATTCAGGCCAACACCTTTATATATAAATCCTACTTCCCTATAAATACAATTAAAAGACATCTGGTATTTCTACCGGAAGGAGTAGAGAATGATACTGGTTTCCCTACTTTATTGAATAAGATCTGGCAGTTAGGGAGAAATTCCGGAGCAAAGATTAATATTTATGGTACAGAGAGATGTCTGGAGATTTTGGAAAAAGTTCGAAAGGATTATACTCTCGAATCTGAGTTTTTCCCTGCGGGGAGTCAAAATGATATTCTGAAAACTCTGGAAACATCGAAAGAGGATGATAATGTAGTTATGGTTTTCAGAAGTAAGAAAGTTTCTTCCCGGGACTTTTTTCCGCGGAATATTAAAGAACAGCTTATAGAGACTTTGAATACGAAGAGTTTTATTCTTGCTTATATCTATAACGATAGTTCCCTGGAGAAAAGCAGCAGTAATCTTATGGATGCGTCGGTTATTGGCCCAGTTGAAAAGCTTGATGATTTATTCCGGCAAATATCAGGCTTGTTCAGGAAGACCGGAAAATAAAAAATCCCGCAAAAAGCGGGATTTTTTTATAAGAGAGTGTAATCGTTTTATTTTACTTTTTCTACAATTGCTTTAAAAGCCTCTGGGTTGTTCATCGCCAAATCGGCAAGAACCTTACGGTTCAATCCAATTTCACTGGCTTTAAGTTTCCCCATAAATTGAGAATAAGATAATCCTTCTTGTCTGGCAGCAGCGTTAATACGCATAATCCATAAAGAACGGAAGTTACGTTTCTTAGCTTTACGGTCTCTGTATGCATAAAGCATAGCTTTGTCAACCGCATTTTTAGCAACAGTCCAAACGTTTTTACGACGTCCGAAATAACCTTTTGCTTGCTTTAAAACTTTTTTTCTACGTGCCCTTTTGGCAACTGAGTTTACTGATCTTGGCATATTTTACATTTTTTTGTAGCAGGCGGTCGAAAATCGACACTTTTAAAATTTTTAAATTTTGCCCAACTCCATGGTTAAATAAATTAATTAAACCTCAAGAGCTTCAAATTACTTTAAACGTAATTGAAGTTTGACATTGTCCTTATCTGCATCATGCACCAAAGTACTGTGAGTTAAGGCTAGCTTACGTTTCTTAGACTTCTTTGTTAAGATGTGACTCTTAAACGCGTGCTTTCTTTTAATCTTACCTGTACCTGTTAGCTTGAAACGCTTCTTGGCACTGGATTTAGTTTTCATTTTAGGCATTGCTGTCCTTTTTTATAATTAACTCTCTTATTCTATTTATTTCGATTTCTTAGTTGGAGATAAAAACATGGTCATACGTTTTCCTTCCAACTTCGGCATTTGTTCAACTTTACCGTATTCTTCAAGATCCTGTGCAAGTCTTAAAAGAAGGATCTCTCCTTTATCTTTAAAAACTATAGAACGACCTTTAAAGAATACAAAAGCCTTAAGCTTTGCACCGTCTTTCAAAAACTTTTCAGCATTTCGTTTTTTGAATTCGTAATCATGATCGTCTGTATTAGGACCAAATCGAATTTCTTTAACAACCACTTTACTGGCTTTGGCTTTCATGGCTTTTTCACGTTTCTTTTGTTCGTAAAGAAACTTTTTATAGTCCATGACCTTAACCACAGGTGGTTTGGCATTTGGAGAAATTTCTACCAGGTCAAGCTCCTGTTCTTGTGCAATAGCAAGGGCTTTCCTGATTGGATATACATCCATTTCCACATTATCACCAACAAGGCGTACCTCGTCTGCTTTAATTTTCTCGTTGATTCGGTGTTGTTCTTCTTTTTGTCTTCCGAATCTGTTCGGTTTTTTTCTACGTATAGCTATGGCTTGTAATTTTAATTAAACTTCAGTTTTAAAAGGCTTTAAGGTACTATTGATTTCTGAATTAATCAAATTTGCAAAGTCTTCAATCTTCATCGTGCCCAAATCACCTTCGCTATGTTTACGTACAGAAATCGTACCATCATTGGCTTCCTGCTCCCCAACAATAAGCATATAAGGGAATTTGTTAACTTCTGCTTCCCTGATTTTCTTACCTATTGTCTCGCTTCTGTTGTCAACAAGGGCGCGAATTTCGTTATTTTCAAGCAAAGTTAAAACTTTTTGTGAGTATTTTTCATATTTCTCACTGAGCGAGAGAATAATAGCCTGTTCCGGCATTAACCAAAGCGGGAAGTTTCCACCAGTATGCTCAAGTAAGATGGCAATAAAGCGTTCCATACTTCCAAAAGGAGCTCTGTGGATCATAACAGGGCGGTGTGACTCATTGTCACTTCCTTTATATGTCAGGTCAAAGCGCTCCGGTAAATTATAATCTACCTGTATGGTTCCAAGTTGCCAGCTTCTACCCAAGGCATCTTTGACCATAAAGTCTAATTTTGGTCCGTAGAAAGCTGCCTCCCCGGTTTCAACTACGTAGTTAAGTCCTTTTTCTTTAGCGGCATTAATAATGGCGCTTTCTGCTTTTTCCCAAACATCATCAGAGCCAATATATTTTTCCTTGTTTTCAGGATCTCTCAAAGATACCTGTGCAGTAAAATCTTCAAATCCTAAAGAAGAGAATACGTATAAGGTAAGGTCAATTACTTTTTTGAACTCCTCATCCAGTTGTTCCGGCATACAGAAGATATGCGCATCATCCTGGGTAAAACCTCTCACCCTTGTTAATCCGTGTAATTCTCCACTTTGCTCATATCTATAAACAGTGCCGAATTCTGCAAATCTCTTCGGAAGATCACGGTAACTCCATGAAGATGCATTGTACATTTCGCAATGGTGCGGGCAGTTCATCGGTTTCAGCATAAATTCCTCTCCTTCGTTAGGAGTGGTAATAGGCTGAAAACTGTCTTCACCATATTTTGCATAATGGCCAGAAGTCACATATAGTTCTTTACTACCAATATGTGGGCTCACCACCATTTCGTATCCGGCTTTCTTCTGTGCCTTCTTCAGGAAGTTCTCCAGTCTTTCTCTTAAAGCAGCTCCTTTAGGTAGCCATAAAGGTAATCCCTGACCAACTTTTTGTGAAAAGGTGAATAATTCAAGCTCTTTTCCCAGTTTTCTATGGTCGCGTTTTTTTGCTTCTTCTAGAAGCTCTAAATATTCTTTTAATTCTTTTTGCTTCGGAAAAGAAATTCCATAGACTCTTGTTAGCTGCGGATTCTTCTCGTCACCTCTCCAGTATGCTCCGGCAACGCTCATTAATTTAACTGCCTTAATGATCCCGGTATTAGGAATATGGCCTCCACGACATAGGTCGGTAAAGGTATCGTGATCACAGAAAGTGATATCTCCGTCTTCAAGGTTTTCAATAAGTTCCACCTTGAACTGATTGTTCTCATTTTTATAAAAATCAAGAGCTTCCTGCTTGCTAACTTCTCTCATCTGGAAATCATGTTTCCCACGAGCGATCTCCAGCATTCTTTCTTCGATCTTTTTGAAGTCGTTTTCAGAGATCTTTTGATCACCGAAATCTATATCATAATAAAAGCCTCTTTCGATGGCTGGTCCTATAGTAAGTTTAGCACCGGGATAAAGATCCTGGATCGCCTGGGCCATAACGTGAGAAGTAGAATGCCAGAAAGCTTTCTTCCCTTCTTCGTTGCTCCAGGTGAATAAAACAAGATTGCCATCGGTATTTAATGGTGTGGAAACTTCCACCGTTTCATCATTAAATTTAGCTGAAATGACGTTTCTGGCTAAGCCTTCACTAATACTTTTGGCTACCTCCATTGGAGTGGTGCCTTTTTCAAACTCTTTAATACTTCCGTCTGGCAGAGTAATCTTGATCATTATATTCATTTTTTGCGAAGCCACAAAGATAAGGTGTTGGATTTGGTTGCACAATACATATATGTATATAGGTGACTTTATTATTATATAAGGTATACCTTATTATATAGTAGTTCATTTTTTGAAGCCATGTGGCTTACTGAATAGGGTTTTTACTTTTATTCTACTTGAAATAATTGATGGGCAGTGGGTTAGAGGTTAACTGTTGTTTTTTCTTAAAAAAACTTAAAATAATGTTTGGTTAGAAGAAAGAAGTTGGTGTATATTTGCAGCCGCTTTGAGAGCAAGGCGTACGTTCACTGAAAGTACTGATGATGGGGGATAGCGATGAGATCGGCCTTCAAAAATTAAATAAAAAAAGATTGTTTTTTATTTGGTTGGAGAAGAAAAGTCGTTCTATATTTGCACCCGCTTTAAAAACGAAGCGATCGTTCATTAAGGGTACGTGGTATAAGGGATAGGCAGAAGAGGCTCCTTTAAAAACCGGATAAAAAAAAGTTCATTTTTATTTGGTTGGAGAAGAAAAGTCGTTTTATATTTGCACCCGCTTTGAGAGTAAGCGATG